>CAWERP010000007.1:0-155728 GCA_963811445.1 uncultured Solirubrobacterales bacterium | reverse complement strand
CGCGCCAAGGCGGTACGTTCTGGCCACGTCGCGGCAGCTTAGTACCTCGATGCAACATGAACCCCAGGCGGATCGCGGCGGCGAGCGGCGCGGAGCGCGCCGGCGGGTGGTTAGTGGCCCTTCTTGTGGATGATCTGTACGCCGTCGGCGGGGTACACGATCGACTCGTGCTGCTCGTCCCAGTGCACCTTGTAGTGCTCATGCCCGGGCTCGCCGAGGATCTCAACGATCTCCCCCCGACGGGCGGGCTCACCGTGGATGCCCCGAGTCTCAAGCCAGTCACCGACGCGCGCCGCGGCTTGTGTGTTCTTCGCGCTCATGTGGGGATTGAACCATCCTCCTCGCGCGAAGGCAGGTGCGAACTCGGGGTGATGGCGATCGCCACCTCGCCCGTCCCAGCACGAGCGCCTCGCAGCCGCTGCACAGCTCGGTAGATCGGCAAGATGAGGACACGGTCAATCCGGTACTTGCGTGCCATCAGGTGCTTGACGCGCTCCAGTTCATTCTCGGGCAGGAGCTCGGCGCGTGCAGGCATTGGGTCTCCGCGCGGCCGGCCGCCCGCAGTGGACGGCGCGATCGTCACTGCTGCATTGCGGCGGATCCGCTTGGCCTTGAAGGATTGTGGGTCAGTGTTGACCAGCAGGCGTCCGTCCTCGATCACAAACCACACTGGGGTTGACACAGCGCTCCCGTCGCGCTTGAAGCTGGTCAGGCTCACGTACTTGCCCGGGAAGCGCGCGTTGAGATCCACTCCACTGGCACAAGCAGGTCGCTCGGCAGGGCGTCCGGTCGTCTGTTGCTCTATGCGCTCCATTCCAACCAACAGCCTTCAACTCGAGCGGCGCTCACACATCCGTGGTCGCTACCTGCTCGAACGGGGCCAAGTACGCATGCCCCCGCCAGCGGGACGACCTTGGCCGATACGCGTAGGCCGGCTGGAAGCAAGGACCCCAAGGCAGGAGCGTTCGTGCGCCAGGTCGGCTTGCAGAGCGGGCTAGCGCTCGCCGGTCTCGTGGGCTTCAACGCACAGCACGGTGACTAGTGCCGGGATCGTCCGTTACCACCTGGTCCGCCGCTGGGCGCTCGTACACCGCCCCCTGCGTGAGCGCGCCGCCACCGTCCCCTGACATGGCCGCGCTGCACGGTCGGAACGACTGGGCGTGTCGGCTGGGACGGAACGAGCGCACCTGAGGACCACGAACCTCGCTTCGAAACGCGACCCCGTCATGTGACCTTGCGACGTTGCACCGCCGGAACGACCGGGCCCGCCGGCTGGGGCGGAACGAGCGCACCTGAGGATTACGAACCTCGTTTCGAAACGCAACGCCGGCGACGAGGCGGCGTGCCGTAGCGCGCGCGATGATCGCCTCGGCCAGGATCGCCTCATCGACCACGTACCGCGAGTCGAGCACGAGCTGTCGGAGTAGCTGTACCTGCTGTCGCATTGTCTTTGTCCCCAATCGACACGTGCGGCGAACGAGTCATGGCCGGCGGCGCGACTTAGACGAGCATACGAGCCGTCAGCGAAGACGACAACCACGCGTCTGCTCTACGCAATGGGGGTCGCGCCGGATGGACGCACGCTGGACTCTCCCAGGGCGGAATCGGGCAGCAGGCGCCCGTGCTGCCCGTCGTCCGGCGTGGGCGGCCTCGGGATCAGCTTCTTGGCAACGCGATGCCCTCATCCTGACCGCTTCCTCGATCAGGAAGGGGTCTCCGGTTCGAGTCCGGAGCTGGGCTCTCAACAATCTCCGAGCGAACGGGGCTTCATGTCGGTCGCGACCCCATCCCGATAAGGGAAGGGCTCAAGGACGACGGCCATGCCGTCTCGTTGCGCAGGGGGTTGCAACGGCGGAGACGAGCGGCTCGGCAACCCAGAGCCGATCGAACGGACTGCGGATGACCGGCAACATTCCCCGCGCCGCCCGTATGCAGATCGGTGACAAGTCCGCGATCCGAGGAGAGCGCTCTGGCGCGCGCTTGTTGCTCAGGAGGGTGCTGTGATGACGCGCAGGCCGCGTATGCGGTCGAAATGGGAGTTGTTGCGGGTCGCGATGCCGAGTCCGTGTGCGATCGCTGTGGCGGCGATCCAGAGGTCGTGGGCCCCAATCGGCTCGCCGCGGTCGGCGAGTTGCGACCAGATATCGGCGTGGACACGCGCGACGGGCTCAGTGACGGGGATCGCCTGAAGACCGGCCAGGAGGTGCTCGACGAAAGCTTGCCGGCGTGCGCGCGTCGCGCCGTGAGCACGAAGGACTCCATGGAGGAGCTCGCTGACGGTGATCACGCTGATCGCGCGCTCCTCCTCGCCGAGTAGGTTCTCGATTGCGGCGTCGCCCTTCTCGAGGTCGATCAGCAGATCGGTGTCGATCAGGACGGCCACGGATCTCCGGGCGGCCCGGTGCTCTCGCGAACACCGCGCAGGTCCTCAGCGAAGTCCGCGTCGGGGCTCGGCGCACCCGCAAGCAGGTCGCGGAAACGTTGAGCCGAGACCAGACGGGCTCGAGGGGGACCGATGACGGCGACCGGCGCGCCGCTGCGGGTCAGCTCGATCTCCTCGCCGGCGGTGACACGGTTCAAGACCTCGGAGAAGCTCCGCGCTGCTTCTGTGGCTGTCATGCGAGACACATCTCACATAATATCAGATAAATCAGACTCTGACTACCCGCTCGCTCAGCAGCGGCCCGTCCACACATTCACACCTCGCGCGCCTCTAGACGCATCACTCACGGCGTGGGGGTCAACTCCCTACCCGGGCTTGTCGTCTGCGACGTCAGAGCTTCATACCCATGATGCGCGCACACCCAGGCAAGGACGCAAGAGACGCTCGGGTTCGTATGTGGAGTTCACCGGCTACGCAACAACCGTCTCGGCCAGCCGCGACGCACGCCCGGGCGACACGGGTATATCGCGTACCGTGAACGTTCAGTAAGCGTTGCCGGGGCAGCTTTGCCAAGAAGATGCTCGATTGCGCGGAAGTTATCCAGATTGAAGTTAAGGTCAACGCTCATGGTCGCCCTCACTCGTCTTGAGCGGCAACAGCCAGCACATACCGGCGTAGACTCCGGGCCGATGCTTGCGCTGCTGTTCGTCCTCTTTCTGCTGTTCGCCGGCGGCTTCGTCCTGCTGGCGGTCACAATGTTCGTCCTGCTCGCGGCAGCAATCCTCATCGCGGCTTTGAGCGCATTCGCCCTGCTGCGAGTGTTCGTCGCAATCGTCGTCTCGCTGTTGAGCCGCCCGCGCTCCCGCGATGGGTGGCAGTCATCGTCGTAATCGAGTAGCCGAGGCCGACGTCGCGAGCTCGTCGGCCGACCGCTCGGCCGCTGATAGGGTCGATCGTCAATGGAGAGTGTGGCCAGCCCGGTTGATCGCCGCCGGCAGGTGGTGCTTCTGAGGGTCGGCGGTTTCGCGAGTCTGGCACTCGGGCTGCTGGGGAGCGTTGCGTGCATAGCCCTGGCAGTGGTGGCGGCTGTCAATGCCCTGGGCGGGTTTCAGACGGTGCATGTCCCGGGGAGAGGCGTCCTCAGCCTCGAACAGCGCCATTACGTGATCTATTACGAAGACACCATCGCCGTGCCGGAAGCTGTCGAGGTGCGGGGACTGAGCGTTTCGGTTCGGCCCGGCGCCGGGCCGCAGAAGGTGCTGCCGATCTCAGGCTATGGAGGGTCGTTCACGTACAGCCTGGGGTCCTACCATGGCCGAGCTGTCGGCACGTTCGACACTCCCCATCCCGGCCGGTATGTGATCACCACGTCGAGCCCCTACGCCGCCGGGCGCAATGCACGGATTGCCATCGGACCGTCCGTCCTTGGCCTGTTGGGCCGCTATCTGCTCCGCGGCGCAATCGGCGCGATCGTCCTCTTCTTCGGCGTGGGGGGCGTGGGAGCCCTGCTCCTGACGCTGTCGGACAGGGAGGACGCTGAGTCGCGGCGAGCGGCCCGGTCTGCCCCGGGCTGACCGTCAGGCCGGGGGATCCCCTTAGCGCCGCATTCGCAGGGCTGGCGGTCGCCGGCGCTGACTGCCGCATTCCGACAACGGCTGGGGTCTTCGACTCGAGTCGGGGGCTCTCGAACCCGGGGGCTGTCCTTGCGACCCGCTTGCTGTATACAGCATGGAGGATGACGACCCAGGATCGAGCGGCCCGCGAATGAGCGGCAAGAAGCGGTACGGCGACCCACGCAAGAACCAGGCGCAAGAGAGCTCGAAACCGGCACGAGGGAGATCCAAGCGCGAACTCTCCGCGGGTTTCCTGGTCGTCGCATGGATCGTGTTCTTCGTAGTCTGGCTTGCGGCGGGAAGCCTGCTTGTGGCCGCCATCGTCTTCGGCGTGCTGCTGTTGGGCGGGATAGCCGTGCTCAACGCGAGCTGACGCGCTCGCGGCGCGTCGCAACCGTCGTCGGTTCAGGCTCAGCGGGTGCGGCGCCCTGCATCACCGAGCGACTGCGCAACGAACTCATCGAAGGCTCGACGTGCCGGGTGCTCGGCTGACCAACACCGTGGCCGGTCCCCGCGGCCTGTGCTCGTGTGCCGGTTCACTCTCCATCGCAGGCAGGCGTTCGCTCGCTGCGCCTCGATACCAGGCGGCGTAGCGACTCACCAGCGGCGCCGCCGAGAGGCCGTGGAGAAGGACCGACAAACCGACAGTCAGGTAGGTCGCCGTGAGCAGCGTGTCGCCGTGAGCCCGGTGTGTGTCCTCGACGATCACCGCGAACACGATCGACGCGAGTCCGCGTGGACCGAACCAGCCTATGAACGCCACCGTCGGGGCACGCGCGTGAGAACCCCACAGGGAGATCGCCACGGGCAGCATCCGCACTATCGTCAGGCTCAGCACGGCGTAGACGGCGACCTGCCAGCTGACGTGCTCGAGCGCGGGGCCGAGCAGCACGGCACCGAAGACCAGGAATGTGACGGCGTCCAGCAGCGCTCCGGTCTCCTCTGTGAACGGCATGATCCCTTCGGCGGCGCGGTGTGCGAGCAGGCCGAACAGTGCGCCCGCGGTGAACGCGGCGATGAAGCCGGACCCGCCGAGAGCCTCCGCGATCCCGAACGCGAGCACGGCCGCGGCCACGGGGATGATCTGCCGCCAGGCGTCGTCGATCAGGCGTCTTGCCCCCGCGGCGACAACGATCCAAGCGGCGAGCGCACCCGCGAGGACCCCGCCGATGAGCCCGTAGCCGATCTCTTCGCCGATCACCTGCGCCGGGTGGGCTGCGCCACCGGCGCCTGAGGCAGTCGCCAGAACGATCAACAGCAGCGGAACGCAGATCCCGTCGTTCAGGCCGCTCTCGACATTGAGCGACTGGCGGACACGCTGGGGCAGCCTCGGGTCGGTAACGACCGCGCTACCCAGCCCGGCGTCGGTCGGCGCGAGGATCACGCCAAGGATCAAAGCCTCGCTCAGCGAGAACGATCCGAACAGGACGAGGGCGACCAGCGTGCCCAGCGCGATCGTGAGCGGCAGGCCAATGCCAAGCAGGCGCACGGGAATGGAGGCTTCGCGCCGCAGGGCCCTAAGACCTATCCGCGAGGAATCCGAGAACAGCACCACCGCGAGCGTGGCTTCGGCCAGCCTCCGCACCGTCGAACTGGTCGGTCCCACCGTGAGGTCGTCGAGCACCAGAGGGCCCGCGAGAACGCCGATGGCAACCACCACCATCGCCGGCGTGACCGGGGTGCCCACCAGCCGCCGCGAGACCGCCGCGAGCAGCAGCAGCGTGAGACCGACAGTGGCAAGGCCCCAATCCACTGCGTCAACCGGTGCTTGTGGGCGACCCGGAACCGCTGCCTGCGGGATGCAACTGCAGGCCCGTCTCGGCGAGCCAGGAGCGGAGCATGCGGTGCATCGCCTCGTCGCCGACGATCGGCGCGGCGGGCTCGCTCCACGACGTGGGAACCACGGCGACCGGGTTCATCTGCGGGCCGCCGAGACCTCCGTGTGAGCCCATGAACTCCTCGAAGGGCCCGACCTCGTCCCTGTGGGGGTCATAGGCGCTGTTGACCAGCAGGTCCGGGCAGTGCGGGAAGCTGTCGTGGCGGCGCAGGTGATCGGCCGCGGTCGGGCCGAATGCAGCGAGCGGGTCCTCCCCCTCGACGCTGTCGTCGGTGAGGCGCCGCCGGCCGGCGGCGCCGATCACGAGGGGTCCCTGAGTCTCTGAGCGCACGAGCACGAAGCCGACGCCGGGATGCTCGGCCAGCTCGGGAACCAACTGAGGATGCGCCACGGCTATCTGCTCGAGCGTGAGCCGCTCGGGGCTGGCCGTGAGGTACACGAGCCCCAGCGGGCCCGAGACCATCACGACGACGTCGCTCTCGCTCGCCTCCGTGCGCTCGCTGAGGGCATCGCGGTTGGGTCCGAGCGCGACGGTTCCCTCCATCGCCCGCCCGCGCGTTGCGCGGCGCAGTATGTGGCCGCCTGCGCTTTCGTCCTCGCGGGCGTCGGCGAGCACGGCCCCCAGGTCGCCCCACGACTCCTCAACGGCCATAGGCGCGCGCACGTCGCCGCTCGCGAGCGCCCCCTTTACGACCTCCTCAAGGGTGTGGCCGTAACGCTGGCGGAAGGGGCGGCCCTGCGTCTGGCCGTGGTCGGACAGCGCGACCAGGTGATACGGCCGCGGCGCCTGCTCGATCGCACGCTCGAGCCGGGCGAGCTGTCGGTCGTGGCGGCGCAGAACTTTGAGCGCGTCCGGCTCGCGAATGCCCGAGTGGTGCGCTACCTCGTCATAGCCGACAAAGGTCGCGTAGGTCACCGGGATGCCCTCGACGATGTCGGCCATCAGCGTCGCGACCGTCATGTCGCGCATGACGACCGCGATCGCCGCGCGCACGAGGGGGTAGACGCCTGTTCGCTTTACATGCTCGGCGCCACTGCGCTTCTGCCGGCGCGCCGCCAGACGCTCTTCGGCGATGTCGGCCAGCGACAGCGCGATCGTGCGTATGAAGCCGTAGGGGTCGGCGAAGTAGGCAAAGAAGTCCCCCGAGCGAGAGCGCTTGCGATCACGGATCATGCTCATCGTGGCGGAGCAGCGCGGCGCGTCGCCGGAGAACATGTTGCCGCGACTGGTGCCGCCGGCGGCCAGCAACCCACCGCCGCTCGAATGGCGTCGCTCGATCTCGGCCGCGTCGGGCGGATGGTTGGACACAAGCGTGCGGCCGCTCTCCTTCTCATACCAGCGAAACGCCGGCATGTCCCAGTTGCTGCCCAGCAACAGCCCCGCCTGGCTGGCCCCGGTCTGCGAGGAAAGGTCGCATTCCCAACCCACGACGCGGTGTGACCCCTGCTCCAGCCAGCGCGCGATCGTGGGTGCGTAGCCATTCCCCACTGCCTCGCGCAGCACGTCCTCGCCGAGGCCGTCGAACTCGAACAGTACGACGCCCGGGACATCAGTCTCGTTGCCCGCCCTCCCACGGCGCACGCGCCGGCGCACGACGCGAAGGTGATAGGCGTCGCCGTCGAAGTCGAGCAGCGGCGCGATCAGCATCCCCGCGACCGCGAGCACAGCCGCCACGAGCACGGCCGCACCAAAGCTCGGCGACTTGTTGTCGACCAGCTTGAACGCCAGCTCGATCACCAGGGCGTTCAGCACGAGCGAGCCCAGGCCGAGCGTGAGCAGCGTGAAGGGCAGCGCAAGACGCGTGATCACGGGCCACAGGATCGCGTTCAGCAACGCGATCACGGTGGCCGTCAGGAGGGCGGCGCCGAACGAGGGCACCGAGATGCCACTAACGATCTCCGAGAGCCCCCACAGCAACAGCGCGTCGAGTACCAGCATGATCGCCGCGCGCGCGGCGAACCCGGTCACTCGGCGCGTGGTGCTCGGACCGCGGCGGAGCTGCTCCGCCATCGGGTGCGCTACGCCCCTCTCCGGCAGCCCATCTCACTCCAGCTGGATCTGTCTCTGAAGAAGATCATGAATCTCAGTCGCGCTTCATCATCGCGAGAGCCATCGGGTCCGCAACGCCGCCCTCCCAGGTGTGACGCTTGAAAAGCTTGCACGGGGGTGTTGAATGCCATCGCCCAGCCCGTCGGGTAGTGGTTGTAGGTTCCCGGCGAGCCGAGCACGTCGAGCAGCTTGAGGTTTTCCGCTAGCTCGCGGCGTACTCCTTCTCTGCCTCGTCAAGTTCCTTCTTGAACTCCTTGGCGTCGACGTCGATTTCCTTCTCGATCGACTTTTCGGCGCGCGTCAGAGCCTTGTCGAGCTCTTCTTCGAGACGCGACTCCCCGATCACGAATAGCGTTGCCTCTCCCGCTTCGAGCAGGTCCCCGAGTTCCTTGGCCGCGTCTCTTGGGATGCCCCTTTTGAAGTGTCCGCCGAGGCCGCCGATGACGCCGCCGACCAGCGCCGCGGGGACAACCGCCGGCGCAGCCAGAATCCCGACCGCCGCTCCGACGGCGATACCTCCCCAGGCGCCGTGCTGGGTCGGCTTCTCGTGCTTCATGACGTGGACCTTGCCGTCGAGGTCCTTATTGACCAGCGCGACGTCGTACGTGCCTACGAGCTTCGCCGCGTGCAAGTCAAGAAGGGCGTCATAGTCCGCTTCGGCGCCGGCGAGGTCGGCGTAGGTCGCGGCGTAGATGAAGACCGGTCTGTCACTCATGTGAACTCCTCGTTCTTGGCTTTGGTCAAGTGCTTTGAGTAGGGTCCGCGGCTGGGCGCGGCTCAGGGCGGGTCCCGCGTGCACCGAGAGCCGTCATCTCAGATCGACCTCCCGGCGTCCGCCAAAACCAATCGCCACGCTACTCCTTCCCGCGAGCAGAGGCCATCTGAAGGTCTGAGGAGCCTCGTCGCGGCGCATCCCGTGGCGGTAGACGCGGAGCAGGAGTCCCGTTCTCGGGTGGGGCTATTCGATGGTCGCCGTATGCGGTATCCCGCCGATGCTCCAGCCGAGGGTGCGGGCCGAGAGCCGCAGCGAATCAGCGGATATTTCGCCCTGGGCGAGTAGTTCGGCATGGCACTCCACGGATCGGAGCACGGGGTGAGCGACACAGGCGAACAGCAGCTGGGTCGATTGTTGCGGAACTGAGGGTGGCCGGGAGGGCCCCGTCTGTAGCCAGGCCAGGACCCCGGCGGGGGAGATCAGCGCCCGGTGGAATTCGAGCGCGGACGGCTTGCCGCTTGCGTCCGGTCCGCGGGTGAGGATGCTCGTCGCCTGTCCTCGGGCCCGAGCGGTCACGTTGACCACCACCACTGACTCCGTCGGACCGGGGCAGGGCTCGGCGGCATACTTCGTGCACGCCATCACTTCGTCGGCCCCTGTCTCCTGGACGGCGAGAAGCCAGTCCCCCGCCACCTGGAAGCCGCCGATCGTGCTCGTAGCCCCATACTCGGATTCGGCGGACTGGTGGCTGTCGTCGCGGCCCACGAGAACCGACCCGCGGCTCCTGCGGCGGCAGGCCCAGATGCTGTCGGCTGCGGGCCCGCGCGTGCGGTAGATCACGACCTGCCCGGAGATGCGAATGACGCGCGAATGACGGACACCGCTCAGCGCGCCCCTGTGCACGGTGCAGCCGGTGCTCGCCGCTGCCGGGGCGGCCCCTGCGAGGAGCCACGCGACGACGGCCAGGGGGATCAGGTGCCGTGCTCGGTTCATTCGCGTCTGGATGCTCCCTCGGAGCCCCCGTTCCATGAAGACAGGGCCACGGTTGAGCATCTCAGATCTAGGAGCTTCTGTGGCGCGAAGCCCGCTGCGCCAGAGCATCACGATCATCGCCCGTAGCCGCCAGCCGTGAGGTCCAATGCGGTTGGCGTTGATCAGGATGTCGATGGCGGTCAGGTCGCTGATCCTGCTCACCCCTCAGAAGACGGTGTTCCAGTCGTCTTTCATGCTGACGATCGTCCATCCTCGCTGGGATGCCTCGGCCATCGCGTTCTCGGCGCGTTCGGTGTAGGCGTACTCCCGCTCGGCGTCGTCGTGGTTGACGAGCAGGCTGAAGCGGGCGATCTCGAGCATCGCTATATCGCCATTGGCGTTGCCTGCGGCCAAGAGCGGCTTTCGGCCCGTGCGAGTCCAGATGTGAACGGGCTTGCCCCCGTGTTCGTCGAACGGCTCTTCGACGCCCTTGGTGCGGTAGACCTCGCCGTCGCGATACTCAAGCGTCGTCCCCGATCCGATCACGCGCTCGCGAGGGATGCCAAACATCTGCTCGCTGACCACACGAACGAAGTCGCGCCCCCCTCCCGAGCAGATGTAGATCGTGAACTGGCGGTCTTCCAAGAGTTCGATCAACTCGCGCATCGGCTGGTAACCGACGCTCGTGTATGGCACGCCGAGCGTCGGATGGTTCACGCTCGCAACGAACTTCTCCACAGCCTGCTCAAACGCCTCGGTGGTGATGCCCGCATAGGCCTCGGTGACACCCTTGGCGAGCTCGGCGGCGTGATCGAGCAGGTGCGAGAGAAAGTCCTGGTCGTTCTCGGCGACCGCCCTGTACGGCTGCTCTCTCGCCAGCGCGGGTTCCGCCTCGATCATCTCCCTCATGCGCCTGAGGAAGAAGTCCGCCTGCACGTAAGTCGGCTTCTCGCACCACAGAGTGCCGTCGTAGTCGAACGTCGCGATCCGGTCCGCCGGCTCAACGAAGTCCGGGCCGTCCACGCTCACGCTGTCGACGAAGTCAAGGAGCGCCTGCTTGGCCTTCGCTTCGCTCCAGCTCGCAAGCACGGCGTCGGAGATGGTCAACTCCCCTGCGTGTCGCTACCGGCGATACCGGGCGGCACGACCTTCCCCACGGGGATGGCCTCGTCGACCCGCGTGGCGTCGCTTGACATCGCGGCAAACCTAGCAGCCTTCAGGGCACCGCGATTTCCGTCCTCCCGCGCTGCTCGAGCCGGATCATCGTGACCGGCTTCGCGTCGAACATCCGCCGCGTCCAGCAGGTAATCGACGCTGCCGATGCGCTCGGGCGGGACGTGGCACTACTCGGCTCGAACCACAGGAGTTAGGCTGATCCCGCATGCTCCTCAGCTTACAAATGCTGCCCGGGCAGCCGGCGCAGGAGCTGCTTGATGCGGCTGCGCTAGCCGACAGGCTTGGCTACCACGCGTGCTACAGCGCCGACGAGATCTACCACAAGGATGCGTGGCTGCTATTGGCCGCCCTGGCCGCACGCACCGAGCGGATCCGACTCGGCCCCTGCGTCGCGCCGATCTACATGCGGGAGCCGACCTACGTCGCTCAGCTCGCAGCCACGCTCGACGAGCTAAGCGACGGTCGGGCCGAGGTCGTGTTCGGGATCGGCAACATCGCGATGCTCGAGCAATACGGAGTCGAGTGGCGCGGGACACGACCGATCGCTCGCTTGCGCGAGGCCCACCACGTCATGCGCCTCGTGCTCGATGAGGGTTCGATCGACTTCAAGGGCGATTTCTACAACTACTCCGGAGTCACGACTGCGGCCCGGCCCGTGCAGGAGCACCTGCCGCTGAAGATCGGCGCGATGGGGGGCCCCAAGTCGATGGAGCTGGCCGGCGAGATCGCCGACGGCCTGCACACGGCCTGCGCGTACTCACCCGAGGCGCTGGGCTACGCGGTGAAGCACTTTCGGGCAGGAGTGGAGCGCGCCCGCCGAAGCCCTGATGGCCTCGATCTCGGCGACTCCCTGCTCGGGGCGATCGCACCTGACGGCGAGGTGGCCCGCCGCGCGGGGCGAATCCTGGCAGCGTTCTACATCCCGTCGATGCCGCCGGCGCTCCTCGAACGGCATGGGATCGAGCCAGATCAAGTTACGCCGGTTAGCGAGGCCTTCGCAGCGGGCAACGTTCAAGGCGCGCTTGAAGCGACTCCGCAGGAGGTTGCCGATCGGATCATGCTGGCCGGTACCCCGGATGACTGGGTGCGGTGGCTGACGGAAACCTATGCTCCCCCGGGCCTCAGCCACGCCCTGGTGTCGTTCGCAGATCCGTTCACCTTGAAGGCTTGGGCCGGGATGGAGGTCGAGGGCTTACCCGATTTGAGAGAGCAGGTCCGGATCGTCGGCGAGCAGGTCATCCCCGAGCTCGGGGCGCTTTGAACGGGGGTCCATTGGTCGCCCGCAGTCCAGCGGCTTAGGGACTCGAGGCGATCGAGCTACCGTGCAGGGCTATGTAGCTAGTTGGAGGTCAGCCGCGCGCAGACTTCGCTAAGTCTGGCCGCGTCGCGCTGAATCGAGGCTTTGGCGAGTTCGCGCAGACCGGCGATGTTGGAGGCGCTCGCGTCGTCGAGGCTGTCGCTGACACCTTCGAGCTGGGCCTGGAACCGGAAGTGTCCCTGGTCGAAGCCGAGGAGCTCGTCGAGTTGGTAGTCGATTGTGGTGCTCGAGCCATCCATGATCACTCCCAGCAGCGGATGGGCCCATTGGGCAAGGCCCCAGTTCTTGGCCTGTTTGAAAGAGATCGACTCCGTGAGGCGACCGGTGCCAAGCGAGACTATGAGCACCTCCGCGCCGGGGTGATTGCGCGCAGCCTCAGCGTAGGCGCACATGGCTGGGTTGTTGGCGAACGTGCCGCCATCCACCAGCACGTAGTCGGAGGCCGACTCGCCCGCCACCGGCGAAACGACGTCCTCTGGCTCGAAGTAGGTCGGAGCGGCCGAGGTCGCGCGTGCCACCGCCGTCATCGGGTAGTCCGACGTGGGCTGAGGAGGCGAAATCGCGCCTTTGCGAAGGCTGCCTGCGGCGCGTGGCCGCGGGTGGAAGCTCTTGAAGAAGAAGGGTTCGTGCTTCTGGATGTCGTACGAAGGGATCAGCACGTCGGTAAGAGCCTGCGAGAGCATCGCATCGCCCATGTAACGCTCCAGCGCCGATTCGAGGCCGGTCGCCGCGTACTTCTCCACAAGGAGGCCGTCGACGGTCTCGACTGTGCGCACGAGTGAACGGTGGAATATCTTCGGTCCCTCGGTGGCGTAGAGGTCGGCGAGCTCATTCGCGCTCCAGCGTGGATATTTGTCCCCACTCGGCGCCTCCTCTTTGCCGGGCACGGTCACTCCGAGCGCGATGATGCCTCCAGTCGAGGTCCCCGCGATCAGGTCAAACAGCTCGCACGTCGGGTGTTCTGTGACGCGCTCGATCTCGGCGAGCACCAGAGCCGGGATGATGCCCCGGATGCCCCCACCGTCGATCGAGAGAATCCTGACGAGTTCCTTGGCCGGCACAGGGTTGGGACGATACGGCGCAGCCCCCATCCGCACAAGGAGCGCAACGTCATAACGGCGGGCCCTGGCGGTGGACGGAGGCCGTGCCAAGCCTGGGCCTACCGACCAATGCGCGCGTCATCTCGGTCGTGACCCCATCCGATTGAAGCAAGGGGCCTCCGGTCCGAGTCCGGCGCTGGCTTCGCACGCAGCCGCGCAGCACGAAAGCGCAGCCGCAGTTCGAGCAGCTTCCTCAAGGCAGGCCTGAACCAGCGGGCGTGCTCTGACGCAAGTCGTAGTTTCCCCGGACCCGAACCGCGGCCCCGCACGGTCGCGGTCGCGCCAGCACATGGTTAGCGTTCGAAAGAGGGCCCGCGAAAGAGGGCCCAGTTGCCCTGAGCGAAAGAGGGCTCATATCCGGTGACATCGACGACCGAGATCCAGCCAATTGGCGAGGTTGATGACGAGCAAGCCCGAAGGCTTGATGGCTTTGTGGAGCGAGCTCAGGCCGCGGCGAAGGCCTGCCGGGCGCTCGACCAGGAAGCCGTCGATCGCATCGTCTGGGCGATGGTCGTGGCGGGCCTCGAGAGCGCTGTCGAACTGGCCGAGCTGGCGATGGAGGAGACCGGTTTCGGAGTCTTTGAGGACAAGGTCGTAAAGAACTACATCGCCACCGAGTTCCTCTTCGACTACCTCAAGGACAAGCGCACCGTCGGGGTCGTCGACGAGGATCCCCAGCGTCACATCGAGTACGTAGCCGAGCCGATTGGCGTGGTGCTGGCGCTGCTGCCGATCACGAACCCAACCTCGACGGCGCTGTTCAAGGCGATCGTCGGCGCGAAGACGCGCAACGCCATGGTCTTCCGGCCTTCGGCGCGAGCGGCGCGCTGCGCGACGCGCGCGGTTGAGATCCTCCAGGCCGCGGGCGAAGAGGCGGGGTTGCCGCGGCACGCTCTCCAGGTCATCCCCGACCCGACGCTCGACGTCTCCCAGTATCTCTTCCACCATCCCGGTGTTGACTTCATCTGGACGACCGGCGGCCCGAAGGCGGTCCAGGCAACGAACGAGGCCGGCAAGCCCTGCCTTGGCGTCGGCTCGGGGAACGCGCCGGTCTACGTGCACCGAAGCGCCGACCTGAGCATGGCAGTGGTCGACATGCTGATCTCGAAGACCTTCGACGCGTCGGTCATCTGCCCCGCGGAGCAGACCTGCGTAGTGGACGACCCGGTCTACGACGAGCTGCTCGCCGAGTTCGAGCGAATGGGGGCGCAGGTGCTGACCGATGGAGAGGTCGCGCGGCTGTGCGAGCATCTCGTCGCCGACGACGGCGCGATCGAGCTGGCGGCGCTCGGTCAGTCGTGCCTGAATCTGAGTCGCCTCGCTGGCTTCGAGGTGCGCACCGACGCGAAGATCCTGCTCGCCCCGCTGCCGTCTGACCTCGACGCTCTGGCTGCCCATCCGCTGCTGCAGGAGAAGCTCATGCCTGTGCTCGGCGTGGTCCGCTCGCCCTCGGTCGAGCACGCGATCGAGGCTTGCGTGCTCGTGACCGAGCACGGTGGCCTTGGCCACACCTCCGCGGTCTACGCGCGCGACCACGACGTGTCAGATCGCTTCGCGCAGGTGATACGGACCGGCCGGATCCTGGTGAACGCGCCGACGGCGGTTGGCGCGCTTGGTGGCATCTATAACGCGATGACGCCGACGTTCTCGCTCGGCTGCGGCACGTGGGGCGGTTCGCACACGACCGACAACATCAACTACCGCAACCTCCTCAACATCAAGGCCGTCTCGCATCGCCAGGCGCCGCCACAGTGGTTCAGGGTGCCCTCCGACACCTACTTCAACCCGGGCTCGCTCGAGAGCCTAGGCCAGGTGCACGTCAAGCAGGCGCTCGTCGTCACGGATGCGCGCTGCGAGGAGATCGGAATGGTCGACGAGGTTCGGCGCCACCTCGGGGATGCCGCCGTGCACGTGTTCGCCGACGTCGAGCCCGAGCCGCCCGAGGCGCAGGTGCGCGCCGGCGTTGAGGTGCTGAGGCGCATCGAGCCCGACACGATCGTGGCGATCGGGGGCGGCTCGGTGATGGACGCCGCGAAGGGAATGAGGCTCTTCTACGAGAGCCCCGAGCTGCAGATGCGCGAGTTGGCGCTGCCGTTCCTCGATGCCCGCAAGCGGGTCGCGCACTATCCCGATACCGAGCATCGGGTGAGGCTGGTAGCGGTCCCGACGACTGCCGGCACCGGATCGGAGGTCTCGCCGGCGGCCGTGATCACCGTGGGCGAGCGCAAGGTGACGCTCGTTGACTACTCGCTCGTTCCCGACATAGCGATCGTTGAGCCGAACCTGACCGCCTCGATGCCGCCGCAGGTGACCGCCGACAGCGGCGTCGACGCGCTCACCCACGCCCTCGAGGCGGGTGTCTCGATCTTCGCCTCCCCCTTTACCGACGCCTTCGCGATGCAGGCGATCAACATGATCCTCCACAACCTCCCGCGCGCCTACGCCGAAGGCAGCGATCTGGAGGCACGCACGGCGATGGCAAACGCGGCGACGATCGCAGGGCTCGCGTTCTCGAACGCGTTCGTGGGCGTCTGCCATGCGCTGGCCCACGCCGTCGGAGCGCGCTTTGGTGTGGCTCACGGTCGAGCGAACGGCATATTCCTTCCGCACGTTCTTCGCTACAACGCGGCGCTGCCGAGCAAGTTCATGCCGGCCCCGAGCTACACGACCTACGTCGCGCCCGAGAAGTACGCCCAGATCGCATACGTCTTCGGCCTCTACGGGAAGGGCGAGGAGGAACGGCGGGCGCGGCTCTTTGAGCGCGTGGACGAGTTGCTCGACGCGGTCGAGATTCCGCGCTCGCTCGCTGAGGCTGGCGTGCCGCAGGACGAGTTCGAGGCCGCGCTGCCCGACCTTGCCCGCGCCGCGTTCATGGACCCGAGTGTGCGCACGAACCCGCGCATACCGATGGTTGCCGAGCTCGTGGAACTGCTACGCGCGGGGTACGCCGGCAGACCGGTGTAAGTCGCCTGCCGCGGCAGGCAGGAAGAGCGCCATCAAGGCCGATTGGCGCAGCGGCGGGTGCCGCTCATCGTCGAGTCTCGACCGGAAGACTTGACGATCGAGGCGTGAGCGCTGGTGGCGGCAGTCCAACGGTCGAGCCGCGGGCGATTTCGTGTGGGATCCGCGGCGGCCGGACGAATAGTGAACTGTGGCTGAGACAGGGTACACCTCTGCTGATGGACGAATCCCCTCTGCTGATGGACAAATCCGCTGGGCGGACGGCCAGACTGCCCCGCACGCTCGGCGCGCGTACAGGGCCAGCTACCTGGGGCTCGTGCTGGCGATCGCGCTCGCCGTGGTGGCCATTGGGTCCGAGCTCAATCGTGCGCCTGTCCCGGTGTATCGCGTTACTTCCGGATCGATGGAGCCGACGCTCCTCACCGGGCAAGTCGTCCACGTCGACACCTCTGCCTACGCGTCGCACGCACCGCACATTGGGGACATCGTCGCCTTCCATGCGCCCGCCGGCGCCACCGGCGGGACCCCCGTGTGCGGCGTGGCGTACACGACGAGCGAGGTCTGCCCGCAATCAACGCCCGCTGAGAGTGACCAGATCTTCATCAAGCGCGTCGTCGCGGCGCCCGGCGACACGATCGCCGTGACCAATGGGTCGGTGATTCGAAACCGGGTGCTGCAGTACGAACCGTTTGCAACAGTGTGCGACGGTGGCGCGGCATGCGACCTCCCTACTGCGATCGAGGTTCCAGCCGGCGAGTGGTTCCTGATGGGCGACGATCGCCAACACTCCGACGACAGTCGCTTTTGGGGGCCTGTTCCCCAGGCATGGATCGTCGGGAAGGTCGTCGAGTGAGCGCAGCCCTCGGCCGCCGGGCCGTGACGTCGACACCCCGGCAAAGGTCAGCCGGTGGCACTGGACTATGCTCGCGCCATGGGGCTTGACGACGTCGCCGTCACTCCGCTGGACCCCGAGCGCCTGCGCAGTGTGCTCGCCCCCGACGCGCTTGCGGCCTTCGAACACACGCTCACCCGCGGGCGCGAGCTGCTCGACTCGCGGACGCTCTGGAACGTCAACTCGACCGCCACCGGCGGGGGCGTCGCCGAGATGCTGCGCTCGCTGATCGGCTACACGCGAGGCGGTGGGAGTGACGCACGCTGGATGGTGATCGGGGGCGACGGTGAGTTCTTTCGAATCACGAAGCGCCTGCACAACCGACTGCACGGACACGACGGCGACGGCGGCCCGCTGGGCGAGGCCGAGCGCGCCGCCTACGAGCGCTGCTGCGTCGAGAACGCCGAGTTGCTGGCAGAGCGCGTCCGCCCCTCCGACGTCGTGCTGCTGCACGATCCGCAGACAGCCGGCATGATCCCGCGGTTGCTCGACACGGGTGTGCCTGTGATCTGGCGAGCGCACGTCGGCATCGACCCGCCGAACGATCTCGCGCGCGAGGCCTGGCGGTTCCTGATCCCCTACGTCAAGCGCGCCGATGCCTACGTGTTCTCGCACCCGGACTACTTCTGGGAGGGGCTCGATCCCGCCAAGCTGACGGTGATCGCGCCGTCGATCGACGTCTTCTCGCCAAAGAACCACGCGATGGCGTTCACCAGCGTGATCGCCGTGCTGCGCGCCGCCGGGCTGGCCGCCGACCGCCACCACCACTATCCGAGGGCGGTGTTCGAGCGGCTCGACGGCACCGTCGGCCGCGTGGAGGCCAAGGCGCGTGTCATCGAGGAGGCGCAACTCTGGCTCGGCGTCCCGCTGCTCGCGCAGGTCTCGCGCTGGGACCGCCTGAAGGACCCGCTGGGCGTGCTCGCGGCGTTCGCCGAGCACGTCCGCACGAGCGACGAGCCGCACCTGCTGCTAGCGGGCCCTGACGTGACGGCGGTCGCGGACGACCCCGAGGGCCAAGAGGTGTTCTCAGAGGTCGAGGCGGCCTGGTCGCAGCTGCCTCGCCGGATCCGGCGTCGCGTGCACCTCGCCCTGCTGCCGATGGCCGATGCCGACGAGAACGCGGTGATCGTCAACGCGCTGCAGCGGCGCGCCGACGTCATCGCGCAGAAGAGCCTGGCGGAGGGCTTCGGCCTCACCGTCTCAGAGGCGATGTGGAAGGGCCGCCCGGTCGTCGCCTCGGCGATCGGCGGCATCCGCGAGCAGATCGAGGACGGGCGCACCGGCTTCTTGGTGGAGCCCCGCGACCTGCAAGCGTTCGGCGGGCGCGTGGGCGAGCTCTTGGATGACCCCCACCGCGCGGAGCGCATCGGCGCAGCGGCGCAGACGCGCGTACGGGACCTGTTCCTCGGCCCGCGGCACCTCGGCCAGTACGTGGAACTGCTCGAGCGCGTGCTGAGCCGCCGGGAGTGAGCTTCCGTCTCGACGCGCGTCCGTCCCAGGCCGGCGGTCGAGGAGTACCTTCTTGGATGTGGTCAAGCAGCCCACGACGGCACGCACGGTGGCCGAACTGGCGTCGCGCTCCGCGGAGCGCTACGGCGCCCGCCCGGCCGTGCGCTTCAAGCGGGATGGGGAGTGGCTGGAGCGCAGCTACGCTGAGTTCGGCGCGATAGTCGAGGAGCTTGCCCTCGGCTTGCTTGAGGTCGGGATCGAGCCGGGCGAGCACGTCTGCATCCTTGCCAACACGCGACCCGAGTGGAGCTTCATCAGCTTCGCGATCTCGGCCGCAGGCGGCGTTGTGGTGCCTATCTACCCCACCAGTTCGCCCGAGGAGTGCGAGTGGGTAGCCGGAAACTCCGGGGCAAGGGCGGTGGTGGTCGAGGACGCGGGTCAGCTCGAGAAGATCGAGCAGGTGCGCGAGCGGTTGCCCGAGCTCGAGCACACGATCGCGATGCAGGACGGCATCGTGGCCCTTGACCTCGACGGCCTGCGCGCGCGCGGCCGCGAAAGCGGTGACCGCGCGGAGCTGCGCCGCCGTCAACGGGCCGTCCAGGACGACGACGCCTATACGATCATCTACACGTCGGGTACCACAGGGCCGCCGAAGGGCTGCGTGCTCACCCACCGCAACGCGATGTCGGTCGGAGCGATGGTCGAGGAGCTCGGATTCGTGAACCCTGATGACGTCACCTACCTGTATCTCCCGCTGGCTCACAGCTTCGCGCTGACCACCGTGCTCGGCTCGATCGACCAGGGCACGGCGGTCGTGTACTTCGGGGGCGACACCAAGAACGTGATTCCCGAACTCATGGCGTCCGCGCCGACTTACGTCCCATCGGTGCCGCGGATCTTCGAGAAGCTCTACGCGATCGCGACCGCCAAGCTCGAGCAGGCCTCCCCGGAGCAGCGCAAGCAGTTCCAGCAGGCAGTCAAGCTCGGGGTCGAGGTGCGCCGGCGCCAGCACCGCGGCGAGGAGGTGCCGGAGGAGATGCAGCGCACCTTCGATGAGGCTGATGCGCAGATGTTCAAAGGAGTGCGCGAGCTGTTCGGCGGTCGCGTGCGCCAGGCTGTCAGCGGCGCCGCGCCTATCGCGCCGGAGATCCTCGAGTTCTTCTATGCGGCGGGAGTGCCCGTACTCGAGGGTTGGGGCATGACCGAGACCACCGCCGTGGGTACCGTCAACACGCTCGACGATCTCAAGTTCGGCACGGTGGGCCGTGCGATGCCGGGAGTCGAGCTTCGGATCGCGCCCGAGGACGGCGAGATCCTTGTGCGTGGACCCAACGTCTTTCGCGAGTACTGGCGCAACCCCGAGGCGACCGCCGAGGCGCTAGTGGACGGCTGGCTGCGAACCGGCGACATCGGGGAGCTCGACGACGAGGGCTTCCTCAAGATCAGCGGCCGCAAGAAGGACATCATCATCACGGCGGGGGGTAAGAACCTCACCCCGGCGAATCTGGAGAACGACCTCAAGCAGTCGCGGTTCATCTCGCAGGCGATGATGCACGGCGACCGGCGTCCCTTCCCGGTTGCGCTCATCACCCTGGACGAGGAGGAGATCCGAGCGTGGGCACGCGAGCGCGGCAAGGAGGACGACCTGGCGGCGCTGGCGCGCGACGATGACGTACAAGCGCTGATCCGGGCCGAGCTCGATCGCGCAAATGCCAAGTACGCACAGGTCGAGCAGATCAAGAAGTTCACGATCCTCGACCACGACCTCTCCGCGGAGTCCGGCGAGCTCACCCCCACGCTCAAGGTGAAGCGAGCTGTGATGAACGAGCGCTACGCGGACGTGCTTGACGCGCTCTACCGCTGATCGCGAATGGAGGCGTGGCGCGGAGCGAAGCGCCCCCAATGGCCAGAGCCGCGGGCCGCGTCTACCCGGCTCCGACCGCCGGCCGGCGCCGCGGTCGCTTGGCCTCGGGCGGGCAGAGCTCTGAAAACGAGCGCTTGATGCCCTCCGCGAGCACCCCCACGTCGGGCGCTGCCATGCGGTCGGCGTTGAGGCCGAAGACCATCTGGCCGGCGTAGGAGACGACCGCGATGCCGACAGTGTGTCCGGCGAACAGCGGTACGAGCGGGAGGACCTCCACGAGCGGGGCGCCGAACGCGTACAACCGCTGCTGGGACCCGGGGACGTTCGTGATCGTCAGGTTGAACATCCGGGTGCCACCGAACATCGACCGCGCGAGCAGTGCGCCGGCGAGCGGCGGCCCCATGTCAGCCAGGTCCACGATCGTCTTGCCCCCGGCGCGTTGCGAGCCGGCCTTGAGCGCCTCCGTGCGCTCGACGACGCGACGGTAGCGCGCGGTGGGGTCCGCCTCGCTCACCGGCAGCTCGACGAACAACGACGTCAGCTCATTGCCGAGCGCATGCTCCTGGTCCTCTGACCGGATGTTCACCGGCACCTGCGCCCGCAGGTTGTCCCCAGGCAGCACGTCACCGCGGGAGAGCAGCAGGTGTCGCAGCCCGCCCGCGCAGAGCGCGAGCACGACGTCGTTGACCGTGCCACCAAGGCGCGTCTTTATCGCCTTGACGTCGGCGAGGTCCAGGCGCACGGTGGCAAAATGACGCATGCCGCTCATCGGCCCGTTCAGGCTCGACTGCGGCGCCCCGATCACCTCCTCGCGCACGATCAGCTCGACGGCCGCTCGCACGCGATCGAGTGATTCGCGCGGGTGTAGCGCCGCGCCGACGCCGGCTCGCGCCCCGCGCAAGACCAAGCCGGGCGAGAGCCAGAACCGGCCATTGCCGTGCTCTGTGACTTCCCCGTTACTGCCCGGCAGTGGCTGCGAGGGCGTCGGCAGAGCCTCCGGGGAGGCGTCGAGCAGGACGTACCCGATATCAACCGAGCCGACGCCATCTACGAGGCAGTGGTGCGTCTTGGTAACCAGCGCCCAGCGCCCCTTCTGCAGCCCGTCAAGTAGCGTCATCTCCCACAGCGGCCGGTGGCGGTCCAGGCGGTGCGACCAGAAGTCTCCTAGCCACTCGTGCAGCTCGACCTCGCCGCCCGGCGCCGGCAGCGTCGCGTGATGCAAGTGGGCATCAGGGTCGAACGCCTTGGCAGGCTCCCACGTCAGCCACGTGAGCGGACCCGCGTGCGGATCAGAGAGCTGCTGGGCATAGCGCGGCAGGATTCCCACCCGCTCGCGCATGTAGTCGCGGAACTCGGTGATGTCGGGCGTCCCGCCGCCGGGAAGCGGATCGAAGATGAGCGCCGCGCCGATATGCATGTGCGCGGTCTCATCGAACTGCTCAAGCTCGAGGAACATCGTGTCCAGCATGCTGAGCTGCTCACCCACGGCCTCTGACTCCCGCTCGCGTGACCTGGAGATGGAACTTAGCGCGCGAGACACGCGGCGACATCGGAGTTCCCCCGCGCGCCGGGTCCGTACTTCCCCACGTCCGGGAGTCTGGCGCCCGCACGTGCGCCTTCGCCGGCCGCTCAGGACCTTTCGCCAGCGGGCAGGTCGAGCCGGTAGAGCGGCGGGCTCCGTCCGACGATGCCCCTGAGGCTCCTGTGCCGCGTGCGCTTCCATGCGAGCGGGCGCGTCGAGTGCTCGCGGGCGGCGCCATCGGCGACGATAGTCCGGGGCTTGGCGATGTCGACGATGTGACTGGCGCGGTTGACGGTCGCGCCGAACCAGTCGCCGATACGCACCACGGCCGGCCCGAAGGCGACGCCGGCGCGCATCGCCGGGAGCTGCTCGCCCTCCTGCTCGACGCTCTGGGCGAGCGCGCATGCAGCGTCGAGCAGGGCGTCGACATCGGCACATACGAACATCCCCCCGTCGCCGATCGTCTTGACCAGTTCGACCGGCGGCCGGGCAACCTCCATGCAGAGCTCCGCCATGCGCGCGCCGAGCGCCCCGACCTGCTCGACGGGGACGCGCTCCCCGAGCCTGGTAAAGCCCGAGAGGTCAGCGAAGCAGACCCCGACTTCGCGCGTGTTGCTGAGAGCTCCGGCTTCGCGCTCGGTGCGCCCGATCACGTCTCGCGTGGCCTGCTCACGCAGGTGGATTCGCAACTGGTGCTCCAGCACCGGCATGAGCTGCGGGGCTAGCTGCTCGACGGCCGCCACGTAACGCATGCTCAGCTCATGCTCGCTGTCGCCGGGCTGGATCAGGGCGTTGCCGATGAACAGGCGGATCGCGGCAGCCGCCTGCGCCATCGACTGTCCAACCACGCGCGCGACCTCCAGCAGCTCCTCACGCGGCAATCCGGCGGCGAGGAAGACCGCGAACGCGCGCGCCGCTCGCAGGTCCTCCTCGGAGTACCTGCGCTCCCGCGGCTTGGGGTTCGGATGCCCGAGCGCGAGCAGCATTGCCCGCAGGTAGGGCGCGGGGACGCCGGACTCGCGCGAGATCGCGGTGAGCGTGTAGCGCCGGCCACTGGTCAGGGCGAACTCGAGCGGCAGCGTCGCGAGCCTGTCTTCGCGCACCGCCTCGCGCAACTGCTCGATGCTCGCGCCGTGCCTGCGGCAGTAGCGCAGAAGCTTGCGCCGGGCCAAGCGCTCGGTGGCGTCGGCGACCCCGATGTAGAGCAGCGGGTCGTCGAGCGGATCGGCGTTCTTCGCGGGCATGTCGAAGTTCTGGGAGAGCGGGCCCGTCGGGTGCTTGGGACTCCGGCCGAGACTGCGCCGGAAGACCCTACTGACAACGAAATCGAGATGTACGGAGTGTTCCGCTCGGTTGGGCCTTCAGGGCTCGCTGTCGGCCGCTCATCGCGAAGCGGACTGGCCGGAGGCCCCGGCCGCTGAGTCGGCGCCCTCGATGAACGCGGTCTTGGCCTTGGTGTATCCCTCACGGTCCTCGCGGTAGCGTGCGGCGAGCGCTCGCTTCAGCGCGGCATATTCGGCAGCGAGCTTGGGATTCCCTCGGAGAATGTCCCGAAAGCGCAGGCACCGATCCAGGTCGTCGCGCGCATCGACGAGGTGCAGATGATGCGTGCGGTAGGAGTCCGACGGATAGCACAGGAAGCGACGATGCACCAGGTTCGCGTTGAACCGTGCGGGCAGCTGGTAGCCGGCTCGTTGCACGACGGCGGCGATCTTCGCCTCGAGGTCGTCGACGAGCGCGATCATGTCGATCACGGGCTTGGCCGCAAGCCCGTGAACGGCGGTGGAGCCGATGTGGTGGATCTCTATGCCAGGTAGCAGCGGGGCCAGCCGTTCACGCTCTGCGACGTAGAAGGCTGGCCAGGAAGGCTCATATTCGACGATCTCGATCGGTCCCTCGCCGGCGCCTTTGAGCGCGAGATCGTCAGCCGCCGCGCCGCGGCGGTCCTGGGGTCGCATTCGCCCATGGTCTCACGACCGGACTCGGTCGGCTTCAGCTCGACGCAAAGCCCGTGGTCGTCTCCGTGGTCCTCCACCGACGGCGAAGACCCACCGTTTGGCGACCTGTCATGAGGCGCCCCGTCGCGTCCGTCGCGACCCCTTCCTGGACAACGGAACTGGTCTTCAGTCGCCTCGCGCGGTTCCGGGCGCCGGTGCAGAGTGCGCTGGGCCTTCGCCACGCGCAAGAGCGCCACAGGCCCGCCGACGAGTGGACGGTCTAAGGTGCCCTGACCCCTACCAGGACGGGAGCATCTCTTGCTATACGTCGGACTAGGCATCCTCTACATCTTTCTGCTGATCTTTCTCGGCGTCAGGACGTTCCAGAACAAACATTTGGTCTTGTTCATCGTCGGATTCTTCATCCCGCTGGTCTGGATCGTCGGGGCGATGTTGCCGCCAAAGGGCATGTCGCGCGTGGATGAGCTCTATGCGCGGCGCGACGAGGCGCGCTAAGGGTCTCGGCAGCCGCCAGTACGCGCCTGCGATCACGCATCCAACTCGGTCCCGGCGGTGCGTCAGACGGTGGCGCCGGACGCCGGGGTGCGCAGCGAGTCAAGCAGCGAGCGGCGGCGAGCCGGTTCGATGTCCTCGGACAGCGGCAGGGTCACGCGTGTAGCGAGGTCGCCGTAGCGCCGCCGGACCTCCGCGGCGGCCTCCTCTGGCGTGCCGATCACGGCGAACGCTCCTAGGACATCCTCGTCGACCACCTCGGCGAGATCGCCCCAGGCGCCGCGCTTGGTCAGAGCGTGAAGCTCGCCCTGCAGCTCCCCCCAGCCGTGGGCCTCGAGCACGGGGCGGTAGGCAGGCGTGGAGCCGTAGAAGCCGATCTGCTGGCGGACGAAGTCGACGCCGGCGGCGATCTCCTCCTCGCCGTCGCGCGCCACGATGAACCCGGGTGCGGTGATTTCGAGGTCCCGCATATCGCGCCCGCTCTTGGCGGCGCCGCGCTCCAGCGCAGGCATCGTCACCTCGCGCAGATAGCGCTCCGTGCAGAAGCCGTGGCACAGCAGCCCGTCGGCGACCTCGCCGGCGGCCTCTGTCATGAGCGGGCCCACCGCCGCCAGCACGATCTTCGGGTTGCCGTGCGGGTTGGGACCCGGGTTGAAGAACGGCGTCATGAGCGTGTGCGAGTAGAACTCGCCCTGAAAGTCCAGCGGGGCGTCCGTGGCCCACGTCTCCCAGATGGCGCGGATCGCAAGAATGAACTCGCGCATGCGCGCAGCGGGGTGCGACCACGGCATCGAGTAGCGCCGCGTGATGTGCGGCTTGATCTGAGAGCCGAGACCGAGAAGGAACCGCCCGCCGGAGAGCGCCTGCAGGTCGTTGGCCTGCAGCGCAACCGTCATCGGATTGCGCGCGAACGCGACGGCGATGCCCGTGCCCAGCTCGATGGCATCGGTGCGCTCGGCGGCGATCGCACAGGACAGAAACGCGTCCGCGTGGGTCTCCGGCGCCCACCAGCCGTCAAAGCCGCTGCGCTCGGCCGCCTGGGCCGCGGTGCCCGCCTCATCGATCGTGGAGATGTACCCGAATACGTCGACCTTCACAGCAGGCCCCCCGTCGCAATGCGTCCGTTGGTGACTGGCCCGATCCTCTGCCGATCGGCGCCATCACTCGCGGCCGACCCTACCGAGCTGCCTATTCGCGTGCTGTCTGGCGCTCGCCCCAGTACCCCGGGACCTACGCCCCCGCACGAGCGCGTCGGGCGACGCGGCGTGCCTCCCGCAGGGGCTCGGGCGCTCGCGCGCGCCGCACGGCGGCAAGCACGACGGCGCAGGCGGTGTCGAGGTCGGTCCGCCAGGCCGGGTGTACCGCCAACGGCCGCGCGCGCTGACGCGTCCGCAGCCAGCAGCCGACCGTCTGTCCGCCCAGCACCAGTGGACTGCGCGCGCCTGGCTCGTCCGGCGGCCAGGCGCCGGCGGCCAGCAGGGGTCTGTGGGTGACGCCAACGGTCGGCAGCCGGAGGATCGCGCCGAGGTGGAGGGCCAGCCCGGCCGCGCGTGGGTGATCGCGCGCCGTGGCGTTGACCAGCAGCACGTCGGGGAGGAGCGTCAGCGCTCGAATCGCGGCCTCCAGCAATCGGCCCTCGCGCAACGCGAGGAGCCCGGGCTCATACGCGGTGTCGACGCGGTCGCTGACCACAGCGCTCTCGACGATCCGCCCATCCACGACGCGCGCTGCTCCAGCCCAGCCGACCTCACCGCGCGCGTCGTAGGACAGCGCACCGCGCGCAAAGCAGACGAAACACCCGCCGATCGCATAGGGGTGCGCCGGCGGGTGCCACCCCGGCGGTCGCGCCTCGGCTAGCTGGCGCTGCTGGCGGCACAGCTCGTCAGGCGACGTCGGCCAAGGGGCGTGCGAAGCCATCACGGCCGGCGAGAACCTCGATCGGAGCTACTGCGCCGCTATCCACTTCGTGCGTTGGCGCTCGGGCGAGATGCGCACGACTTGCATGTCATCAGATCTGCCGCGAAGCGGTCGCCACATGGGTCAGCTTCGGCGATCATCCCGTCATGGCCGATCCCGCCGGTGCCGAGTCGCTCTGGGCGATCCCACGGATCCCAGCCTCGGCCGGCGCCCTGATCTTCGACAAGGGCGGCAGGCTGCTGATCTTGAGACCCACCTACAAGAGCGGATGGACGATCCCCGGCGGCCAGATCGAGGAGACCGGCGAGTCGCCGTGGCAGGGATGCCGACGCGAGACGTTCGAGGAGTGCGGCCTTCGGATCGAGCGTGGCCGGCTGGTCTGCGTCGACTTCCTGCAACCGCGGCCCGGGCGGCCCGGCGGGGTGCGCTTCCTGTTCGACTGCGGCGTGTTGCCCGACGAGCAGCTGGCGGCGATCACCATCGACGGCGCCGAGATCGACCAGCACCGCCTCGCCGAGCTGCCCGACGCCAAGTTGCTGCTCAGCGGCCCTGTGCGGCGTCGGGTCATGGCGGCCGTCGGCCACAAGCACTGCGTCTATCTCGAGAACGGTCGGCGCGTCAAGGGCGTGCGCAGCTGACCTCGACCGGCAAGGCTGAGGTGGCCCGGCGCAACCGTCGAGCGCGTTAGCCGCGAGCTATCGGCCGTCGGACGAAGGGACCCCGCCGGCACGGTATGCCGCGGTGCTCTTCGGCCAGCGTCGGGTGAACCTGGGGGGATCAACGGCGGCGGAGCGGCGTTCCGCTTCGCGCTGTTCGAGCCATGTCGTATATGGGTCGGCGGGTATGGTGCGCGCGATGAGCAGCTGGTCGTCGTGGCGGCCTGGTTCGTATTGTGGGGATAGCGTTTGCATGTGACAGCTCCCTTACTCGGCAAGTCCCCCGTTGGTGAGTCTGCGTCGGGGTTCACGTTTCACCCAAGGATTACACCGGTGAACCGCTAGTGGCTAGAGGTCCTGGCCGAACGATGTAGGCAATGCCCGAAACGCCCACATACCCGTCACTCAAGGTGCGATCGACCCGCCCGAATCGGGCAACTTGTGTCGTACTTTCGGGACCACCCGCCACCGAGATAATGCGCCCCGCGTTTGCCTCGCCGCCGTCATAGAGTTTTCGACACTTTCGAGCGCCCGGTTTAAGGCATATGTGAATTTGGTCCTTCCGTCCGCCCGCGAGCCGGGCGCTCAGCGGTGATGAGGTAACACTCGAGCGACCGATCACCGCCATGTATTGCAGCAGCGGGGTGAGCGGCGACAGCCCGCCTTCGCCGAGGATCGCGAACCGCGCGACCTGGTTTTTCGCCGGAGCGTCCGAAGTGGAGTCCGAGGAGCAAGGGTTGGCACCCGCCGGCCGGCGAAGGTAGCATCGCGCGATGAGCCGCGCCGACTCACCCGCCACCCGGCCTGGGCATCTCATGCACCGTGTCGCCCGGGCCCTCATGGCGCTCCCGCCCGGCGTCCAGGTGCGTATGTCCGGCAAGCCGCCGGTGCGGATCGAAGGCGACACGCTCGCGCCGGACATGCAACTCGCGCTGGCGCTGCTCGAGCGACGCGGCGACTCGCTGGAGACGGTCTCGCCTGCCGAGGCGCGACGCGCGCGGCGGCGCATAGCCGCCGTCTGCGCCGGCCCGCCGCAGGCCGTCGGCGCCGTGCGCGACCTGGAGATCGACGCGCCCGTACCGCTGCGTGCGCGCCACTATGCGCCTGCGCCCGAGGAGCCGGGCGGCCCGCACCCGCTGCTCGTCTTCCTCCACGGCGGCGGCTTCGTCTTCGGGGACCTCGACACGCACGACGGAGTCTGCCGCCTGCTCTGTCGCCACAGCGGGGCGCACA
The DNA here is from genome assembly GCA_963811445.1 of uncultured Solirubrobacterales bacterium. Classification (GTDB taxonomy): domain Bacteria; phylum Actinomycetota; class Thermoleophilia; order Solirubrobacterales; family Solirubrobacteraceae; genus Palsa-744. The sequence goes on along the minus strand of CAWERP010000007.1, from coordinate 127,620 downwards.
TCCTCGCCGTCGACTACCGGCTCGCCCCGGAGAACCCATTCCCGGCGGCCGTCGAGGACGCGCGGGCGGCGTTGGGCTGGGCATTCGCAAATGCGACCCTGCTGGGCGCCGACCCGCGCAGGATCGGCGTCGGCGGAGACAGCGCCGGCGGCAACCTGGCCGCCGTCGTCTCCCAGCTCGCCGCGCGCGACGGTGGGCCCGCCCCGGTGCTCCAGCTCCTGATCTATCCGGCGACGGACTTCACCGGCACGCGTCGCTCGCGCGAGCTGTTCGGCGAGGGCTTCTTCCTCACCCGCGCGCACATGGATTGGTTCGAGCTTCTCTACCTCGGACCAGGCCGGGCGCATAGGAACGACCCCCGCGCGTCGCCGCTGCTCGCCAAAGACCTCACGGGGCTCGCGCCGGCGCTCGTGGTCACTGCTGCCTTCGATCCGCTGCGCGACGAGGGCGAGACGTACGCCGAGGCGCTGCGCGCGGCGGGGACCCCGGCCATGACGCGTCGGTTCCCGGGCTTGATCCACGGCTTCCTCAGCGCCGCCGGCATCAGCCGCGCCTGCCGGGAGGCGCTCCTTGAGATCGCGGGCGCGACGCGGGCGATGTTCGCTGCGCTGGCTCCGCCCGTCGAGCGAGCTCTCGCGTCGGAGGCTCCCGTCACGGCGCTCCCCCGCGGTTAGTCGGATCGAGGCCTCGCCGGCCGCTACCCGCACTCCGCGGCGGCTGGCCGGCGCGATCACGTCAGCTGACGGACGACCCCGGGGTGTCAGGCTTCCGTGACGCGCGGGGCATAGCGGTGATGCAGCATCAGCGCGTTCCCGTCGGGATCGGCGAAGAACGCCATGTGGCAGACGCCCGTGTCGAGGATCTCCCCCGCGAACTCGACGCCCCGCTCCTCGAGCGCCGCCCGCGCTTGCGCGACGTCGTCGACATGCAGTGCCATCGCGTTCGGGTTGACCCTGTGCGCGAGACCGAACTGCTCGGCGTCAAAGACGCTGAGCGTCAGGTTGTCGGTCTCGAACTCGGCATAGTTGCGCTCCTTCATGTAGACCGACCGCCGCAGGCCGAGCGTCGAGCCGTAGAACTCGACCGCCGCCTCGAGATCGCGCGTCGGGATCCCGACGAAATCGACGCCTGTGACGAGCTGCGGGGTGGTCATCGTAATCTCCTGACGCTGATCGGCGCTACTTGCGCCGATCTTACTTCGGTCGGCTTCCAGAACGCCCGCAGGAGTGCGTGGTCGGCCCGAGCGCGCGCCCGACGACCTTCGGCGTATGCGCAGGTTTCGATCAACGCCCGTCTACCCACACCCCAGCCCACGAAGGCCGTCGGTCGGACCTGCCGATAGGTGTGGGGGCAAAGCCGATGCAGCGAGCGCAACTACTTCCACAGGTCGTGCTCGATTCGCGATACACCGTCGCGCCGGTGACCACGACGCCCCTCGCGCGTCTCACCACCTACCGGCGCCGGAGGTAAGCGCCCCCCGTGCTCCAGGTTGCCCACCCACTAGCCGCAGAGCTGCTTGCCGAGCAGGTCGGACACGGGCAAGCCCTCCTGCAGCGCGCGCGCATCATCGGCGAACCCGGTGACTACAACAGCTGGAAGGTGGCCCGGGAGGAGTGGGTCGCGCTGACCACGCAGGCCCTTGGCCGCATCTACCAGGGATCAGACGAGGCCGACGAATTCACGAACGCCGCGTCCTTCAGCCCGGGTGACGGCAAGTGGCAGGTGGAGTTCGAACGCGACTTGGACTGCCTGCGGGCGGCGATCGGCGTCCTGATCTCGCTGCAGGATCGCGTTGAGGCTGAGCAACGGCCCACTGAGGGCTCCGAGCCTGAGCAAGAGCTACTTGTGGGCTCGGAGCTTACGCCGGCACCCACTGGGAGCGCCGAGCTCGAGCAGCGGTTGGCCGACGGGTCGGGGTCCTCGAGGCCGGCCACGACCTCTGACGGCCCTGGGCCAGGCGGGATGAGGCGAGTCTTCCTCGTACACGGAAGGAACTACAGGTGGAAGCAGGCCGTGGTCAACGTGCTCGAGCACGCGGGCTCACACGCGGTCATCGTCCTGAGCGAGCGAGCGAGCGGCCACGGGACGGTGGTCGAGCAGTTCGGGCAGCCTGGGGCAGGGTCGAGCTTCGCGGTCGTCCTGCTCACTGCCGACGATGTCGGCGCGCCCCTGGTCGATTCCGATCAAGAGCCGTTCTTCTCACCGCGCGCCTGCCAGAGCGTCGTGTTTGAGATGGGCTTCCTCGTGGCCGCGCTCACCCCGCATTGCGTCTGCGTGCTCTACGAGGATGGGGTGGAATTGCCATGCGACGTCGAGGGCATCGCCTATGTGCGCCTTGATCTGGCCGGTGCCTGGAAGTCCAACCTGCTGCTGAAGTTGCGTGCCGCCGGGTTCAACTACGACCTGAACCGGCTGGCGCCCGTGTGAGCCACACACCGAACGCCGAGATCGACGGCCTCCTCGCACTCCCTCGACAGGCGGCCCACGGAAACAGCCCGTTCTCCGCGAACATCCCCTACTCCAGCCCGGCAGCTCTCAACGCGTCGGACCTGCTTGGAAACGGCTTGAAGCCCACGATCTTGCCTTCGCGCACCGTGATGAGGATCGTGGCGCTGGCCTGTACCTCGAGACCGACAGCCCTCGCCGTGCGCGTCACGCCCACGACGACGTGGTCCCCGACGGCGAGCGGTTCCTCGATCTCGAACTGCGCTTCGCGCCAGGGATCGCTCGCTTCGTGGTAGAAGGTTTCGATCTGCTCATGGCCCCTGTAGATCCCCCGGTAGGGACGATCCAACTCGGAGTAGTCGAACTCGGCATCTGCATCGACGAAGCTCAGAAACGCTTTCAGATCGCTCTGGCTCCAGGCGTCAAAGAAGCGCTGGACCAGGTCCAAGTTCTCCTGGGGCATCGTGGCGCAAGTATTCCGCATGCGACGGGTCTCTAACGGCGCCGGCGGGTTGCTCGCGCCCTTCTAAGCAGGCAAGGAGCTGCAGATTAGTCGCTCCCACCAGCTCGGACAGCCGTCCAGATAGCTCGAGGAATTGAACTTAGGACGGCCTGTCGTCCGAAAAGAACGACATGGAATGCCCGATAGGTGCCGATGGAGCAGTCAACACGTCCTCCTTTTCGGGCAGAACCGGAAGCGCAGGCGCACAGCTGGCCCGCTTCCAGAGAGAGTCGCTGCGATGTGTGTGGACCGGCGCTCCCCCAACCGGCGTTTCGTGCCTCTCGCACATTCCCGAGGCCGTCGTCACCGCGGCGTGGCATCGCGAGCTCGAGCGGGGCGGTGTGCGCTCGGATCGGTGCTTTCGCGTCGCCTGGCGGAATGGCGTTTGGCTTGCCTACGGCCTCAGGGACGGCGGTGTCGTCGGTGGCGTGCGCTGTCCCTCACACAGCGCCGACCGTGAAGCGCGGGCGCTCGTCGCCGACCCTCGGGCGCAAGAGCTCGCCCTCTGCGCCTGACGAGCAGTCCAATCCCGAAGTGCGGACATCGCGCTGCTGCTCGGCAGTGGTCGCTTGACTCGGTCAGAGCTCTTTCTGAAGCCCCTCGTGCCCGAAAGCGAGGTAAGGTCGCCCACATATGCGAATCCACGCCCTCACGACCGGGTCGGTGCGCCTGAAGCACGCGTTCCTTTACCCCAGCCAGGGCGCGCGGCGGCAGCTGGACCTGTTCCTGCCCGGCCCCTGGTCGGACCCGGTGCCGATCCACTGCTGGGCGATCGAGCACGACGGGCGCCTGCTGCTCGTAGACAGCGGTGAGACTGCGGAAGCCCGGGACATTCCGTTCGCCCGTTTCGAGGTGGCGCCCCAGCAGGAGCTCCCGGCAGCCCTGGCGGCGGCCGGCCTGTCGCTTGACGACGTCTCGGAGGTCGTTCTCACCCACCATCACGGCGACCACGTCGACGGGCTGGTCCACGTGCGCGCCCCCGCCCGGATCAACGAGGCCGAGCTGCGGTTCGCGGGGACGGCCCTCCCGCGGTTGATGCGCCGCATCCTGCGCCAGCCCCTGCCGCCCGGGTTCGCCCCGCAGCCGTTCTCGCTCGACGGAGGGGCCTTCGGCTCGTTCCGGCGCAGCCGTGCGCTCAGCGACGACGGGCGCATCGTCGCCGTGGAAACACCAGGGCACACTCCCGGCCACGTCTCGGTCATCTGCGTCGACGACTCCGGCCGCCACGTGATGCTGGCCGGCGACGCCACCGACACGCTCGAGCAGCTGCACGCGCGTCGCGCCGACGCTGTGGCGCCTGACCCCCAGACGCACGTAGCGACGCTGGAGAGGATTCTCGCCCACTGCGCGCAGCACCCCACGGTCTACCTGCCCTCTCATGACCCCGAGTCCGCGGCGCGGTTGGCCGGCGCGATCACCGTCAGCTGAAACGGTAGACGCCGGCGACTGCGTGGTCGGACTCTTTCACCAGCGCGGTCGCATCAAGGATGGCGGTGCGTGGGTCGAGGCGCCGGTAGGCGCCGTCCTCTACATGCGCGACGGCAAGGTCGTTCGCGCCATGATGTACTTCTCCTGGTCCGAGGCGCTCCAAGCTGCCGGCGTGCAGGAGTAGGTGATCTCGCTGGAGAGCTCATGCCGTTCCTGCGGTCGTCACGCACGACGGGCGACCGTCCGCAACAGACACCGGGAGGTGACGCCATGCAGTATGTGAATCTCGGTGCGACGGGCCTGCGGGTCTCGCGCATCTGCCTGGGCATGATGAGCTTCGGCAACGACAGCGACAAATCCTGGGTGCTCGGCGAGGACGCCGCGGAGCCGATCGTGCGGACCGCCGTCGAGGGCGGCGTCAACTTCTTCGACACCGCCGACACCTACTCCGGCGGTGCGAGCGAGATCGCGACCGGTCGCCTGCTCGGCAAGCTCCTCACGCGCGAGGAGATCGTGCTCGCCACCAAGGTGTTCATGCCGATGACCCCTGGCGAGAACGGCGGCGGCCTATCTCGCAAGCACGTTCTCAGCGCGATCGACGCGTCGCTGAAGCGCCTTGGGATGGACTACGTCGACCTCTACCAGATCCATCGCTGGGACAACCGCACCCCGATCGAGGAGACGATGGAGGCCCTGCATGACGTCGTGCGCGCGGGCAAGGCGCGTTACATCGGCGCCAGCAGCATGTTCGCCTGGCAGTTCGCCAAGGCCCAGCGCGTCGCGGAGCGCAACGGCTGGACGCGCTTCGTCTCGATGCAGAACCACTACAACCTCGTCTATCGCGAGGAGGAGCGCGAGATGATCCCCCAGTGCATCGACCAGGGCGTTGGCCTGATCCCCTGGAGTCCGCTCGCCCGCGGCATGCTCGCGGGCAACCGCACGCGCGAGGGCGCCAGGCTGACCACGCGCGCCGGCGACGACCCGTTCGCCGACTATCTCTACGACCAGCCGACCGACTTCGACGTGGTCGAGCGCGCGGCCGAGGTCGCGGGCGAGCGCGACGTGCCGCCCGCGCAGGTGGCCCTGGCATGGCTGCTGCACAAGCCGGCCGTGACCGCGCCGATCGTCGGAGCGACCAAGCCCGGCCACCTGCAGGACGCACTTGCCGCCGAGCAGTTGACGCTCGGCGAGCAGGAGCTCTCGCGGTTGGAGGAGCCCTATCTGCCTCACCCCGTGCTGGGACACGGGTAGCGAAGACGGCTGAGGCCGAGGCCGCCGGTTCGTGCGGCGAGCGGCCGGCGGCTCAGGGCCAGGACCCCGCGGCGACGCGCCGCTCAAACGCCTCGACGGTCCCGGCGGCGATCCTCGCGCAGGCCATCACGCAGGCCCAGCGGACTCGCTCGACCGTGTCGGTCGGGTGGTGGTAGTTGGGGAAGTAGCCGGGGCCCATCGAGAGAAGCGAGGCGCACGGCAGGCCGCGATGGAGGGCGAGGACCGGATCGGTCCACGCGCCGATCCGCCAGCGCTGAGGCGAGGGCACGGCGGCGATCGCCGCGCCCTCCTCGACGAGAGCGATGTCCCGCTCGTGGTAGCGCTGCGCGCGCATGGCGCCCTCGGCGCTGCAGACGATCGGCGTGCCCGCCCCCAGCGTGTCGAGGCCGAGCACGAAGGCCTGCTGTCGCTGAAGCGACGCCCCGTGTCGATCGAGGAAGGCCGACATTCCACCCATTCCGGCCTCCTCGGATCCCGTGAAGGCCACCAGCACGTCGGTCTCGGGCAGTGGCTCGACCGCGAGCACGCGCAGCAGATCGAGGCAGACCGCCACGCCGCTCGCGTTGTCGCAGGCGCCGGGCACCGTCTCGCTGCGCGCGACGTCGGCGTCGGCCAGGCACCCGAGCCCGAGGACGCCGGCAGCGAGTACACGTGCCGCGCGACCCTTTCGCCCCAGCAGCGAGCCCACGCCGGCCAGACACAGCGAGAGCTCCATCGGCGCCATGAACGGGTCGATGCGGCGGCGGCGCATATGGCGCGCACCACCGGCTTTCACCGCCGCTTCACTCCAGATGAGGCCCGTGTTGGCGGCATCGTGGTGGGCGACGAGAACGAGCGTCGCCCGCCGGCGTCCTGCCGCCGGAACCCGCGCGATCACGTTCGCTCCCTCCCCGCCCGGCAGCAGGCGGCGAAGCCACTGCCCGGCGCCGCTCACCTCCATCTCGTAGGAGCACATGGTCGCGGCGGCGAGGACCGCCCCACGTGGCCCGCCGAGCGCGCTCGCGCCCATGCCCGCCGCGTTGTGAAGTCCGTGCGCGAGCGCGTACGTCGCCTGATAGCGATACGGCTCGATCTGCGCCTCGGCGATCCCTAGCTCGCCCAGCCTGCGCAGCAGCCACTCCGCGCTCGCGCGCTCGCCCGCCCGGGCGGAGGATCGTGTGCGCTCGGACAGCGAAGCTACGTCGTGGCGAATCGAGTGAAGATCCGGTGCGTAGCCGGCGCTCATCCGTCGAGCGCGGCGAGCGCGGCGCTCGCCGCTGACTCGCCCGAGCGCACTGCGCCGTCCATGTATCCGTTCCAGGTCGTCGCCGTCTCTGCGCCCGCCCAGTGAATGCGCCCGATCGGGGGGCGCAGCGCCGAGCCGAAGGACACCCATCCTCCGGGCGGGAGCAGGCACCCGTAGCAGCCGCGTGTCCACTCCTCAGCTGCCCAGACCTGCTCGACATAGCCCTCCGGACGCGCCGCACGTGATCCGAACAGCCGCGCGAAGCAGCCAATGACCGCCTCTCGCCTGGCCGCCGGAGCCCACTGCTCGAGCTCCCGCGCCTGCCGCCCCTCGAGGAAGCCGAGCAGGACGCCGGGCGAGCCGTCCGGCGGCGAGTTGTCGAACATCACCTTGACGGGCCCGTCCGCGCTTGTCACCTGTCCGCTGAGGCCCTCCGCCCTCCAGAACGGCTCGTCGTACATGGCCATGCACTTGATCACGCTTCCCTGGGCCATCCGCTGGGTGAGCTGGTCTCGCAGCGCGGGCAGCGGCGGGTTGTAGGAGATGCGCGCGCAGAGCGTCGGCGGGATCGCGACCACCACGGCCCGCGCGCTCACGGTGGCGCGATCCGAGACAACCCGCACACCCTCATCGTGATGCTCGATCTTGCGCACCGGCGCATGCAGGCCGACGGCGTCGCCGAGGCGCCCGGCGAGCCGCAGCGCGAGCTCCTGGGAGCCCCCGAAGAACCGATCCTGCTGGGCTCCGCCCTCGGTGCCGATGAGATCGTCGAAGCCGCCGGCCGCCCGGGTGTAGAAGAGCACGTGCAGCAGCGACACGTCAGCGGGATGCGCGGCCCATACGGCCTCGACCGCGAGTTGGAAGAGCGCGCGGGCGGCATGGGTCACCGTGTTGCGCCTGATCCACGACCACATCGTCTGTCCGTCCCACTGCTCGGCCCGCGGGGCTCGCCACGGCGCCTCCGGTGGCACGCTGCGGGCCATCCGGTCCAAGCGGAACTGCGCCTGGCCGATGTCGGCGAGCACGGCGGGGTTGATCCGCGGGATCGAGCCGCGGTAGCGTCGGACCTGGCCGTTGAGCTCGACAAGGTTCTCGCCGTCGGCGAAGGTGGGGAACGTGTCCACGCCGAGTTCGCGCGCGAGGGCAAGAACCCGGTGCTGTGTGGGGCCGGCCCACTGACCGCCGACCTCGACGACCTTCCCGCCGCCGATGTCGCGGTTCAGCAGCCTGCCGCCGACGCGCTCGCGCGCCTCCAGAACGACGGCGCTGCGCCCCGCCGCGATCACGTCACGGGCGGCAACGAGGCCGGCGAGCCCGGCCCCCACGACCGCGACATCCACCTCGTTCGCGAGATCCCCCGTCACTGCGTCCGACCCGGCATCAAACGTCCGCCTCCACGAGTCGCCTGATCGCGTCGAGTGTGCCCATCACCTCGCTGTCGGGCGCGTCGCCATGGGCGGTTGCCAGGAACAACGTGAGCCGCGAGCCCTCATCGTCCGGACTTATCTGAAGCCAGCCGTGATAGTGGCCGCCGTGGGCGCCCCATTCGATGCGTCGAGCCGACTCGTCGGCCCGGAACCAGCCCTCTCCCTGCTGGGTGTGGCCCTCGTAGCGCGCCTCGATCGTGACCGCATCGCCGTCGCCCCGCCGGGCTGCCGTCACCTGTGGGACGTAACGCGGCAGATTGCCGACGTCTGCGAGCGCCGCGTACACGCGATCCGGGGGAGCGGCGACATGCTGGGTGTGCTCGTGCTCCATGTGCCTCTTAGCTCCTTTCGACGCCGCCGAGTCGGCGTTCGCGGAATGACCGGGTATCGGCCCCGAGACTAGCGGGCGGTGCCACCGCGGCGTCGACCGGCTCGACCACGATGTGGGAGCCGAGGCCACCGGGCGTTTGCGGGCTTCTCCGGGGCGGCGTGCGCCGAAGCTACGGATGCGTCGGCGGGCACGGCGCGCAACGATGGATCTCATGAGTTCGGTTCGCGCATCCCCTGCGCCGAGCGACGCAGGGCAGGCCGCGGGCGGCGATCGCCGCGGTCGCCCCTTGGAGTGGCTCGTCGAGCATCGCGCCCGCATCCTTGCCGTATTCGCATTGCTGGCGCTCGTGGTCGGCGGAGCGCTGTATCTCGCCGGCGCGGGCACTCTGGGAGACCAGGTCTGGCGGGCCGCGGTGATCCTGCTGGCGGTCGAGCTGGCCTGCGAGGTCGTGCGCACGGTCGTCGTCGATCGCCACATGGGCGTCGATACGATCGCGCTGATAGCGATGGTCGGCTCGCTGCTGCTCGGCGAAGAGCTCGCCGGGCTGCTTGTCGGCCTGATGTTCTCGGGCGGGGCGGCGATCGAGGATGTGGCCTCGACCCGAGCACGCCGAGAGCTGACCGCGCTGGTGCAGCGCGCCCCCAAGGTCGCCCAGCGCCGCGTCGGCGGCCGCCTGGAGCAGGTGCCCGTCGAGCAGGTGCAGGTGGGCGACATCGTCATCGTGCGCAGTGGGGAGGTCGTGCCGGTCGACGGCACCGTCGTCGACGGTGAGGCCGTCGTCGATACGAGCGCGCTCAGCGGGGAGCCGCTGCCGGTGACGATCGCCAGCGGCATGCCCGTGCTGAGCGGAACCTCGAACGCCGGCTCGCCGTTCGACGTGCGAGCGGACCGGCCGGCGGTCGAGAGCGCCTATGCGGCGCTCGTGCGGCTGGTGGAGCAGGCCCAGGCGCACCGGGCGCCGTTCGTGCGCATGGCCGATCGTTACGCCGGGTTCTTCCTTCCCGCGTCGCTGCTCGTGGCAGGCGCGGCCTGGGCCCTCAGTGGCGACGCCGTTCGCGCGCTGGCCGTCATGGTCGTGGCCACGCCGTGCCCGTTGATCCTGGCCGCGCCCATCGCGCTCGTCTCGGGACTCTCTCGGGCGGCGCGCGCAGGAGTGATCGTCAAGGGCACCGGAGCGATCGAGACGCTCGGACAGGCGCGTACGGTCCTGTTCGACAAGACCGGGACCCTCACGGTCGGCACGCCGGACGTTCGCGACATCCTCGCCCGCGACGGCATGAAGGCCGGGGAGCTCCTGCAGCTCGCGGCGTCCGTCGACCGGATGTCGGCGCACGTGCTCGGCGAGGCCCTCGTCCGCGCGGCCGTCGAGGCCGACCTCACGCTCAGCGAGGCGAGGAATGTGCGCGAGGAGCCCGGCCAGGGCATAGAAGCCAGGGTCGGCGATCGCGTCGTGGCGGTGGGCAGCCGCATGTTCGTGCGCGCCGCCGGCATCCCGGCCGACGAGGTCGCCTCCGCCGCCGTCATGAGCGGCCGTGGCTCCGGGGAGGCGCACGTGCTCGTCGGCGTCGACGGGCACCTGAGCGGCGTCATCGTGATGGCCGACGAGCTGCGCCCGGATGCCGATCGGATCGTCGAGCGACTGCGCGCCGAGGGCGTTCGGCACGTGGCGATGGTGTCCGGAGATCGGCGTTCCGTAGCGGAGCGGATCGGTCGCGAGCTACATGTCGATCGGGTCTACGCCGAGCAGAGCCCGGAGGAGAAGCTCGAGGTGGTCCGCCGTCTGCGCGCCGACCCCGATCTGCGCCCTGTGATCATGGTCGGCGACGGCGTCAACGACGCGCCCGCGCTGGCGCTCGCCGACGCCGGCATCGCAATGGGAGCGGCCGGCGCAACCGTCTCCTCGCAGACGGCCGACGCCGTGATCACCGTCGACCGGGTGGACCGGATCGCCGACGCGGTCCACATCGGCCGCCGTGCGCTTTACATCGCCCGCCAGAGCGTGCTCGCGGGCATGGGTCTGAGCTTCGCGGCGATGGCCGTTGCGGCCTTCGGTTACCTGCCGCCGGTCGCGGGTGCCCTCTTCCAGGAGGTCATCGACCTCGCCGTGATCCTCAATGCCCTGCGCGCCCTTCGCGGCTGAGCGACGGCGCGGGCCCTGAGCCGGTCGTCAGACACCTCAGCCCCCCGCGCCCGCCTCGGAGTCCTCGCGCACCATGTCGAGCAGGCCCTCGACGAGCACGTGCGCACCCGAGCCGACGCCGAAGGTCCAGTAACGGCGAAACCAGCGGCGGGCGTGCTCGTCGGTGGTCGCCGTACGCATCAACCCCGACAGAAGCGTCTGCCCGTCCCCGAGAGCGCTCACCGACAGCGAGTACACGGTCTTGGCGTAGCCCGCCTCGGCGAAGTCCGCGAAGTGGCCTGCGTCCACCGGGGCGAACTCGATGATCGGCCGCCAGAACTTGCCCACCAGTCCGAGCGCTATCTCCTCGGACGTCCGCTCGCCGAGCAACGCCCAGCCACCCTCTCCGAGCGGGGTGTGCGCGATGTCGTGCAGCGTCATCCGCTCAGGAGCCGAGGGTCGCTCGCCGTGGAGGATCTGCGCGGCGAGCTCGGGGAGCATGCGCAGCGCTCCGAGCGCCCCGACCAGCGGCTTTCGCCGGCCGACCTCGATCAGGTCCGCTTCCAGCAACGCCCGCCATGTGACGTCAACGTCGGCCTCGACCACCACCGCCACGGCGTCCGACACGTCGTAGGTGGGCAGGAACTCATCCGCGAGCGTCACGGCACCCGACCCGCTCTGAGAGCTCGACATTGCCCCAGTCTCCTGTCGGCCATGTGGCCGCGAATCCGCTGTCCCCCACAGGCGGCGGGCGGCAAAGTACCTACAGCGAGGCCTCGGCCTCGATGGGGTTGCGTCCGAGCGCGCGGAACGCATCCTCGATCGTGGAGATCACGACCTCCAGCGCCTTCACGCGCGCGTAGGGCTTTGACTCGGCGGCGATCACATGCCACGGTGCCGCAGGGTGGTCGGTGGCGGCGAGCATGTCCTCCACCGCTTCCTCGTACTCGGCTCGATGCGAGAGATTGCGCCAGTCCTCTCCGGTCAGCTTCCAGCGCTTCAGCGGGTCGCGCTCGCGTGAGCGGAACCGGCGCAGCTGCTCGTCCTCGGAGATCTGCAGCCACAGCTTGACGAAGACCGTTCCCTCCGTCGCGAGCCCCGACTCCCACTCCACGATCTGCGGATAGGCCCTTCGCCACTCCGTCTCGCTGGCAAGGCTCTCGACGCGCTCCACCAGCACTCGTCCGTACCAGGAGCGGTCGAGCACGGCCATCCCTCCCCAACCCGGCATCGCCGCAGAAAATCGATGCAGGAAGTGGTGGCGCCCCTCGTCGGCGGTGGGAGCCGCGAACTGCGTCACGCGCACGTGCCGCGGATCCAATGGGCTGACCAGCCGCCGGATGCTGCCGCCCTTCCCGGCCGCATCCCAGCCCTCGAACACGACACACAACGGTGGCCCCAGCTCGGCCTCGCCGATCAACCCCCCGAGCTGCAGCCGGAGCGCGAGCAGCCGCCGCTGAGCCTTCAGGATGCGCTGCTCGCTCTCGCGCGCGCCCAGCTTGAGCCGGAGGTCTGCGTCTTGCGTGGAGGCCACGCCGACATCCTTTCAGCTGCGACCGGCCGGCATGGCGCGCTCCACGCGCCGGGACGAGTCAGCCGACCAGCCAGATCGCGCCGTCACGGACCTCGACCGGGAAGGTCTTCAGCGAGCGAGCGCCCGCCGTCGCCTTGACGGCGCCGGCCAGCGGCTTGAACGCGCCCTGAGGCCCCCGCACCATCTTCCCGCTGCCCACGTCGTACAGCGCGCCATGCCGCGGGCACTCGAGGCACCCCTCGTCGGTCACGCGTCCCTGACCGAGCGAGGCGAAGAGATGGCGGCAACGGTTGGACGTCGCAAACGGCTTGCCCCCGCTCATGCCCACCGCCAGGTCGCCGTGCGCCGTGCCCTCAATAACCGTGACGCGCGAGTCGCCGAGATCATCGACTGTGACGAGACGGACGGCGGATTGCGCGGAGGCGCTCACGGTCCGATGATCCCACATCGGCCGGTGCGGGTCCCGTGTCCGTGCTGATGCTCACTCCCCTCAGGACGCATCCGCGCCCGTCGCGTGGCGCGGGGCGAAGTACGTTCGCGGCGGCGGGAACATACGGACGCCCTGCTCCGGAGAGAGCCGTACGCTGCGCGAAAACGTCACGCAAGCGGAGGGACGTGCCATGGCGGCGACGAAAGTCGACTTCAAGCGCGAGTACAAGGAGCTCTACAAAGCGGGGCGTGACCCGAGCTTCGTCGATGTGCCCGAGCTGGCCTTCCTGATGGTGGACGGGCACGGGGACCCCAACACCGCAGCGGAGTACAGGCAGGCGGTCGAAGCGCTGTACACGGTCTCCTACTCGCTGAAGTTCGCCATCAAGCGCGCCGGCGACGGCTTTGACTACGGCGTGATGCCACTCGAGGGACTGTGGTGGGCGCCCGACATGTCGGACTTCACGAGCCAGAAGAAGTCCGACTGGGACTGGACCGCGATGATCATGCAGCCCGACGAGGTCACGCAGGATCGGCTCGAGGACGCGCTCGCAAGCGCCACCGCCAAGAAGTCGCTGCCGGCGGCCGCGAAGCTACGTCTCGAGCGCTTCCGCGAGGGACCAGCCGCGCAGGTCATGCACATCGGCCCCTACTCCGCCGAGGGCCCCACGATCGAACGGCTGCATGAGTTCATCGCCGAAAGCGGACGGACATTACGCGGCAAGCATCACGAGATCTACCTCGGTGACCCGAGGCGCTCCGCTCCAGAGAAGCTGAAGACCGTGGTCCGCCAGCCCGTGTCAAACGCGAGCTGACAAAGGTTCGTCCGCTTCGCCGATTCCGGCCGCCTGGTGGTCGGCTCAGCAGCTCCCCAGGCAGATCCAGGCGCTGGGCGCCACTCGTCGATCGTCGGGGGCGCCTCGGCGACGAGGATGCGACGATGGAGTCGATGCGGCGATGAAGAGCTTCAGGACGTTCGATGGCGTCGAGATCGCCTACCAGCAGTGGGGCGGCGAGGATACCTCCGGCCCGCTCGTGGTCCTGCACCACGGCTTCGTCGTGGATGCGGACACGAACTGGGTGGCGCCCGGTGTCGTCAGGGCGCTGGTGTCGGCCGGGCGGCGGGTGATCGCACCGGACGCACGCGGCCACGGTCGCTCCGGCAAGCCCCACGACGGGGCGAGCTACGGCGAGGACCGCATGGCCCGCGATCTCGCCCTGCTCGTGCGCGAGACGGGAGAGGCGGAGATAGACCTCGTCGGATACTCGATGGGCGCGGTCGTGGCCCTCCTCTACGCGAGCTCCGCAGAAGGGGTGCGCCGGCTCGTCGTCGGCGGGGTCGGCTCCGCGGTGGTCGAGTGCGGCGGGGTTGATCGACGCTCGATCTCCAACGAGTCGATTGTCGAGGCGCTGAGCGCCGACGATCCGTCAGCCGTGAACGGCTCAGGGGCGTCCATGTTTCGTGCCCTTGCCGACGCGCTCGGCGCCGACCGCGAGGCGCTCGTCGCTCAGGCCAGAGCGGTCTACCGCGGTGGGGTCGATCTTCAGGGCATCAGCGCCCGCACGCTCCTGCTGGCCGGCACCGAGGACCCGCTGGCCGACAGGCCGCAGGTACTTGCCCGCGCGATACCCGGCGCCGAGCTGCGCTACGTGGCCGGTGACCATGCGGGCGCCGTGGCAGACCCTCTCTTCACCTCATCGATCGTCTCCTTCCTGGCCTGAATGCCCGCAACGCGCTCCGGCAGGCGCTAGATGGGCGCCGGCGAGTTCGTCTCGATCGCCCTGGCGGGAATGGCCGCGGGCGCGATCAACACCCTGGTCGGGAGCGGCACGCTGATCACCTTTCCCGTGCTCCTGGCGTTCGGTTACTCGCCGGTCACCGCGAACGTGTCGAACACGATCGGGCTGGTGCCAGGCTCGGTGTCAGGCGCGGTCGGCTACAGGCGCGAGCTCGCCGGGCAGACGCGCCGCGCCGTGAGGCTCGGAGCGATGTCGCTCGCCGGCGGCATCACCGGTGCCGTGGCCCTGCTCGTCCTCCCGGCCGCGGCCTTCGAGGCGATCGTGCCCGTGTTCATCGCCCTCGCCCTCGTGCTGACGGTGATGCAGCCCCGCATCGCGCGGTGGCTTCTCAGACGGGAGATCCACCTCGACCACAGCCGCGGCGTCCTGCTCCCGCTGGCGGTGTACCTGACGGGGGTGTACGGCGGCTACTTCGGGGCCGCGCAGGGCATCATGCTGCTGGCGATCCTCGGCGCCGCGCTCGCACAGGACCTGCAGCGGACGAACGGCCTGAAGAACGTCCTCGCCGGGCTCGTGAACGGCGTCGCGGGCTTGATCTTCATATTCGCAGCGGACGTCGCCTGGGCACCCGCCGCGATCATCGCGGTGGGCTCGATCGCCGGCGCCCAGCTCGGCGCCCGTTATGGGCGTCGCCTGCCGCCGGGCGCCCTGCGCGCGGTGATCGTGGTGGTCGGGCTGATCGCGATCGCGTATCTCGTGATCGGCTGAGGACGGCGAGGCCGCTCCATCACGCGCGCGCCGCCTCGGCCGCAGGCTGCTCGACCAGCGCCTCGCCGTGGCCGCCCTGAGCCGGCAGGGCCGCGGCTCTCCGCTTGGGCACCAGCAGGGCCGCGAAAAAGCAGACGACCAGAAAGCCCGTGGCCATCAGGAACGTCTCGGTGAAGCCGGTGACGGTGGGCTCCCCGTTGACCGTGTTCGCCGCGATGAAGCTTGCCGAGAGCTGTCCGCCGAGCGCGCCGCCGAGCGTTCGCATGACCGTGTTCATGCCGCTGGCAACCCCCGTCTGCTGGCTCGAGACCGCCTGCACGATCAGGTTGCCCAGGGCGGCGAACGCAAGGCCCATCCCCACGCCGAGCAGTGTGGCGGCGATCAGCAGGTCGTACGGGTGACTGTGCGCGACGCCGAGCAGCAGGAACGCGGCGGTGGTGAAGACGATTCCCGCCAGCAGCGCGCTGCGCGAGCCGAACCGGGCGGATATCCGCCCGGCATACAGGCCGAGGACCACCATCCCGACCGTCGAGGGCAGCAGATAGAGCCCGGACACGAGCACCGAAGCGCCGAAGCCGAAGCCGGTGCTCGTCGACAGCTGGGCGATCTGGGGAAAGACTATGAACGACGCATACATCCCGGCGCCCAGCAGGAAGGCCGCGAGGTTCGTCGTCCACACGCCCCGGATGCGCATCATCGTCATGTCGATCAGCGGGTTGCGACTGCGAACCTCAACCGCTATCCAGATCATCGAGACGGCTACGCCGAGAAGCGCCAGGCCGATCGTCTTCGGCGATCCCCAGCCCCAGGTCGTGGCCTTGCTGATCGCGAGCAGCACGGTCGAGATGCCGATCGTCATCAGGCCGGCGGCCAGCCAGTTGATCCGGCCCGGGGCGCGCACCGGAGACTCGGGGATGAACCTCCACGTGGCGAGCGCGGCGACCACGGTCGCGACGAGGGGAATCCAGAAGAGCCAGTGATAGTTGAGGTGCTCGACGATCACCCCCGAGAGCACGATCCCCACGCCGGCGCCCGCGCCGAGGATCGCCGAGAGCAGGCCGATGCTGCCCGCGACCCGCTCGCGCGGGAACTCGTCGCGCACGATGCCGAACGCGAGCGGGAAGATCCCGCCGCTCGCCCCCTGGATGAACCGGGCGAGGACGATCACTCCCAGGGAGCTCGACACCGCGGCCAGAAGGGTGCCGGCGGCGAGGACCACGAGCGTCCACAGCAGCACCCTCTCCTTGCCGTGGATGTCCCCGAGACGGCCGATGATCGCGGTCCCCACCGACGCCGAGAGCAGGTAGGCCGTGAGCAGCCACGTGATTTCCGTCTCGCTGGCACCGAGCGCGCGCTGCATCGTCGGCAGCGCGGGCACCACCGAGGAGCTGAGCATCGCGTAGGCCAGCCCGCCGAGGGAGAGGACGGCGAGGATGAGTGTCGGATGCGTGCGGTCTGCGGTCGTCGAGCTCATGCGTGCGGGAGCGGTCACACAGGCGGAACGGAGGTTCCGCGAGCACAGCCCACTACAGTAGCGGAATGAGCATTCCGTCTCAGGTGGCCGGCGGGCCGGCCACCGGTTGGGCCCGGCTCACCGCCGGCGAGAAGCGCCGCAGGCTGCTGCGCACCGCGGGAGAGGTCTTCGCACGGGACGGCCTCGATGCGCCGATGCCCGTGATCGCGGCCGCCGCCGGGGCGAGCGTCGGCAGCGTCTACCGCCAGTTCCCGTCCAAGCGAGACCTGCTCGCCGCGCTCGTCGTCGAGCGGCTCGACGACGCCCGGGCGGGCGCCGAGGCGGCGCTCGCGAGCCCCGCCGGCGCATGGTCGGCGCTCACCGGCCTTCTGTGGACGCTCGCCGAGCGCCAGGCCGCCGACGACGTCCTCGCGGAGGCGATGGCGACCGTCTCCGAGCACCCGGCGGTGCAGCAGGCGCACGCGAGGACGACAGCCGCCCTCGAGCGCCTGCTGGTCGCGGCGCGCGCGGAGGGCCGGCTGCGTCCGGACGCCACGACGCTCGACCTGCGGCTGCTGTTCGCCGCGACTCGCGCCGCCGGCCAGCTTCAGCCCGGGGCGTGGCGGCGGATGCTCGAGCTTGGGATGGACGCGCTCGGAGCCGACGTCCGTCCGTCAGGCGCGCCGTCTCAGCCCGTGTGACCTTCGCCCGTCCGTCAGGCCTGCCGTGTCAGCCCACGTGACCTACGCCCGTCCGTCCGCTGGTGGCGATCGGGACCCCGTTGGCCCAGTCGATCTCCAGGGACTTTCTCGTGTTCGCGAGCGTGGGCAGGACGGTGAGGACTTTCCGCGTGGCGGTGTCGATGACCGCGCCCGAATCTCCCGACGTAGACGAAGCGACCGTCGAGGGAGTGCTGGACCCAACCGTCCTGGCGCAGTCATACCCGCAGGGCTCTCATTCCCGCTCAGACCCGCCACCGGAACGACGCGAGCGGGGTGGGAGCGACGCCTTGGGAGACCCCTGAGACGTCATAGACGCGAACCTGCCTGTTCACCGCATCGATCACGTACACCTGCTTCCCGTCAGGTGAGAGCGAGATGCCGTGGCTGGCCGTCGAGAAGGGGAATCCGGAGGGGAACGCCGCGAAGGAGACCGTGAAGAGCACTTTCCCGCTCGTGATGCTCGAGACCTGGAAGCCGTCGAATTCGGTTGCGGTCGTGAAGGCGAGCGTGTTCGACCCGTTGACTGTGAACGGACGCACGCCGCTCTGCAAGGGGCCGATGCTCCGGACCTGGCCGGTGGTCGTGTCGTAGACCTCCAGGTAGTTGTGGTTGCGGCCACCCATGTAGACGTAGCGCCCGTTGGCCGACACGATCGGTGTTGTGAGGACCGGCGCCTCCCTGGATCGTCCCGATCACAGCGCCGTTCGAGGTGTCGAGGATGTTCCACACGCCGCCGGATTCGTTCTCCCCCGAGGGCATGTAGAGGCGCGTGCCGTCGGGGCTCACCGCGCCGGAGTCGATCCCGGTGCTCAGGTGGACCGTCCACACGACTTTTTCTGCGACCAGGTCGTAGGCCACCACCGAGCCCGTGCCCATTGCCTCCGCCATCGCCGCCGTAGGAGACGAACAGCAGGTGCTTGCCCGGGGAGACGGTAACGCCCCTGACCCCCGCGTTGATCTGAGGCAGGCTGATCGTCTTGACGAGAGCGTGGCCCTGGTCCATGTCGTAGACCGAGATGACGCCTTTGGAGCCGTCGGTGAAGACGTACTCGAGGTGCTGGACGCCGGTCTGAGGCGCAGGAGCGACGGGGACGAGCGCGGCGGCTCGGACGACCCCGGTGCGCGCCGAGATCGCGGGCTTTGAGCGACCTGCGGAATTCGAGGCGACGACCGACACCCGCAGCGTCCTTCCGACGTCGCGACTGCCGAGCAGGTAGGACGAGGCGGTGGCCCGCCGGATCGCCGCGCAGCGTGCCCCGCGGGCGTTGCAGCGCAGCCAGGCGTATTTGTAGGACCTCGGCTTGTGCGACCAGCTGCCGTGCAGGGCGCGCAGGCGCACCCCGGCCCGGGCTGTCCCGGAGATCTTCGGAGGCTTCAGCTTGGCCGGGCGCAGCCCCCGAGCAGCGGTCGCTGAGTCCGGCTGGATCACCGTCGGCGCGGTCGCACCGCCGGCCGCCAGAACGACGACGCCCGACACCACGACGGCCGCGATCGCGATTCCCAACCAGAGCCGCTTCATCGGTCGCCTGTTCCTGGGGCTGCTGGGCTCAACCACGTCGGATCTCCTTTTCCCGTGCGGCTTACTGCTCGTCCGCTTGATTGTGCCCGAACGTCCGTCGTCGCGGCGTTTGACACTGTGCGAACCCTCCTTGGTGCAAGTAAGTATGTCCTAACGCCCGAATGAGAACGTTCTCACTGGACGGAACCTTCCTGCACGGCGCGGCGGCGTGCCCACTCCGGCGAGAAATGTGTTAACGATCGACCCGCAAGCCGCGAGTTTAACGCATTCGGAGCCGAGCCGCGGACGAGCCCTTGACGTACGGGCACGGCACATCCTGCCTGTTGACGCTCATGATCACGGGCAGGGTTGCCCGAGAGGCGGTCAGGGCGCCGGCTCCTCCGGTGCGGGCGCCGCCTCATAGATCGACTGCGTCTGCAGATAGGCCGCGAGGCCCTCGGGGCCCAGCTCGCGACCGAGGCCGCTCGCCTTCACGCCGCCGAACGGTCCGACC
This sequence comes from uncultured Solirubrobacterales bacterium, assembly GCA_963811445.1. Taxonomy (GTDB): domain Bacteria; phylum Actinomycetota; class Thermoleophilia; order Solirubrobacterales; family Solirubrobacteraceae; genus Palsa-744. The sequence continues at coordinate 108,213 of CAWERP010000007.1, read as the reverse complement.
GGGTCGAGCATGTAGTGGTTGATCCCGATCGAGCCCGTCTGGACGCGCCTCGCGACGGCTTCCGCGCGCTCGTGATCGGCCGTCCACACGCTGCCGCCGAGCCCGAATTCAGAATCGTTGGCGATCGCAACGGCCTGATCGACACCCTCGTAGGGGATCACCGCGAGCACCGGCCCGAAGATCTCCTCGCGCGCGATCGTGTGGCTGTTGTCCACGTCGGCGAAGATCGTCGGCTCAACGAACCAGCCGCGGTCGAGCTCCGCGGGACGACCGCCTCCTGCGACGACCCGCGCGCCCTCGGCGCGGCCCTTCTCGATGTAGCCCTCGACGCGCTCGCGCTGGCGTGCGCTCGCAAGCGGACCGATCTGCGTCGCGGGATCAAGCGAATCGCCGACCTGAAGGGCGCCTGCGAGGCCGCTGAACACTTCGAGGACCTCGTCGTAGTGCGAGCGCGGTGCGAGCACCCGCGTGCCGATGTTGCACGTCTGGCCGTTGTTCGCGAGGGTCGCGGCGAACAACGCCTCGGTGGCGTTGGAGAAGTCGGCGTCGTCGAGGACGATCGCGGCGGACTTGCCGCCGAGCTCCAGCGTGACCGGACGCAGCAGCTCCCCGCAGCGGCGCGCGATAGTGCGACCGGACGCGCTCGAGCCGGTGAACGCGATCTTGTCCACGTTCGGATGCTCGACCAGGTATGCCCCGACCTCGCGGCCGCCGGGCACGATGTTCACGACTCCGGGCGGCAGCCCGGCCTCGATGATCGCCTCGGCGAGGATCAGGCTGTCGAGCACAGTCTCCGGGCTCGGCTTCATCACGACCGTGCAACCCGCCGCAAGCAGCGGCGCGAGCTTGAACAGGGCGAGGGTCTGCGGGTAGTTCCACGGCACGATCGCCCCGACCACGCCGACCGGCTTTGAGACCACGTGCACGGTCCCGCCGAGCAGTCCCTGGCGGTCCTCCTGCAGAGGTGTCTGGCGGATCAACCCCGCGTAGTAGCGGGCTAGCACCGCGGGGAAGACCGCCTCCACCTGAAGCGCGAAGGAGATCGGCATGCCGTTCTGCAACGAGACGCGGCGCGCGGCCTCCTCGCCGTGGCTTTCCAGCGCGCCGGCGAACCGCTCCAGCGCCTGCGCGCGGTCCTCGACCGACCATGACGACCAGCCGCTCGCGTCGTCGAACGCCGCGCGTGCCGCGTTCACCGCCGCGTCGATGTCGGCGTTGGTGCCCTCCGGCACCGACCCGACGAGCTCCTCTGTACTCGCCGCGAAGACCGATATCCGCTGCGAGCCCCGTGGCTCGGTCCACTCACCCCCGATGAAGAGCTCGTCGCTGTCGATGGTCATCTGTGTGCTCATCGCAGTCACTCCTATGGTCCGGGGATTGGCGATCCTCTCAGGGGTCGGGGCAGGCGGCTAGCGTAGTCCTTCTGCGCACGCGGCGCGAGTGCCGAAGCTAGGATCAAGGCCGTGCAGGATCTGTCGCTCTCGGTCAAGCCCGCGGCCAACGAGTTGGAGGACCGACTCGAGCAGCATCGCGCGGAGCTGACGGCGTACTGCTACCGGATGCTCGCGTCGCCGTTCGAAGCCGAGGACGCCGTCCAGGAGACGTTCATCCGGGCCTGGCGCGGCTTCGAGCGCTTCGAGGGCCGTGCGGCGCTGCGCTCCTGGCTCTACCGCATCGCGACGAACGTGTGCCTGGACATGCTCAAGGGCAGGGAGCGCCGCGCGCGTCCGATGGACCTCGGCCCCGCCCGCAGCCCCGACGCCGCCAACCTGAGCACGCTGTCCGAGGCGACGTGGATCCAGCCGATCCCCGACAGCCTCGTCGCGCCGGAGCCGGACCCGGCGGAGGTGGCCGTCGCTCGAGACACGATCCGCCTCGCCTTCGTCGCCGCGCTTCAGCACCTTCCGCCTCGCCAGCGGGCGGCGCTGATCCTCTGCGAGGTGCTCCGCTGGAAGGCCAAGGAGGTTGCAGAGCTCCTGCACATGAGCGTCGCGTCCGTCAACAGCGCCCTGCAGCGCGCCCGATCCACGCTCGCCGCGAGCAGCGCAACGACGACCGATCCGCCCGCGCGGCTTGAGCGAGCGGATCGCGAGCTCCTCACGCGCTACGTCGAGGCGTTCGAGCGCTACGACATCGGCGCGCTGACCTCCCTCATCCAGGAGGACGCGAAACAGTCGATGCCGCCATACGATCTGTGGCTGGCGGGTCGCGATCACATCTTCGAGTGGTGGCTCGGCCCGGGGATCGGCTGCCGCGGCTCGCGGGTGCTCCCAGTCGCCCCGGCCAACGGGTCACCGGCTTTCGGTCAGTACAAGCCGAGCCCCGAGGGCGGTTACGAACCGTGGGCCCTCCAGGTCCTCGAGGTCTCAGAGGGACAGATCGTCGAGTTGACGTTCTTCCTGGACACCGACTCGCTCTTCCCCCTCTTCGGTCTGCCCTCGCGGCTCGACGCCTAGCACCTCGCTCAGCCCGGCGAACTCGAGCAGCTCCGCCAGCTCCTCGGACGCGCCATGCAGCCGGATCGCGAACCCGAGCCGGCGAGCCGCGAGGGCCAGGCGCGCGAGCCTCTCGATCGTGCCGGCGTCGGGGTGGGCGAGCTCCCCCACGTCGCAGGCGATCGTCCTCCGCGGCGCAGCCATCTGCTGAGAAGACCGGCCCCGGGGCAAAAGATCATCGCCGGCTCACTTAACGTCCACCGCCCGCCCGGCGCCGCGAGGATCGACGACCCGTCCCGGGCGGGCGCACCGGCCGGTCGTGTCCCGCTCGCAGATGGCAGACTCCCGGCCCATGGAGGGGACCAATCAGGCCATCACCCCGGAGCTGAGCGCGCAACGCCTGGCCGGCACGTTTCCGGGCAATCTCGGAGTCGAGCTGACCGAGATCACCGACCGGCACGTGCGCGGACGCCTGCGTGTGGACAAGCGTCACCTGCACCCGATGGGCTACGTGCACGGGGGCGCGTGGGTCGCCTTCGCGGACACGGTCGCCGCCTGGGGCACGCTGCGCCACCTGCCCGACGGACGCGGCTTCACGACGGTCGAGCTGAAGATCAACGTGCTCGCGTCGGCCACCGAGGGCGACGAGCTGACCGCGATCGGCGAGCCGCTGCACATCGGCTCGCGCACGCACGTCTGGCAGGTCCGGGTCTCGCGCGGCGAGCGGCTCGCGGCCAACTTCGTGTGCACGCAGATACTTCTGTGAGCGCTCACGCCGGGTGAGCGCCCGGACTGACTAGCGTGAATCGACCGCGAGCGCCGGGCGGCGCCCGGACCACGGCAGGGCCTGCTCGAGCTGGGAGCCCAGGCGAATGAGGGTCGCCTCGTCCCACGGCCCACCGACGAGCTGGGCGCCGACCGGCACGCCGTCGTCGGTCCAGTGCACCGGGAGGCTCACCGCGGGCAGACCCGTGACGTTTCCGAAGGCCGTGAAGGAGACGCTCGCGATCACCTCCATCACGGGCTCCTCGGGCGCGGCGTGCGCGGCCGCGAGGATCGAGCCGGCGACGGGCGGCAGGATCGCTGAGGTCGGCGTGAGCAGCACGTCGAAATCGCGACCCCAGCGGATGAGCTGCTCGCGGCTGAGGCGCTCGAGCGTCCGCGCGGCCACGCCGTACTCGAACGCCGAGACCTCATCGCTCAGCTTGCGCTGATGGGCGATGTGGGGCTCGACCCTGTTCCAGTAGATGCCCTCGTAGTCGGCCAGTCCGCCTTGTGTGAGCACGATGAACGGCGGGATGAGCTCTTCGGAGGTCGTGGGAACCTCGACCTCCTCAACGTGATGGCCGAGCGCCTGCAGGGAGCGGGCGGCGGCCTGTGCGGCGGCCGTGCAGGACTCGTCGGTGGGGATGCCGAGCGGCGCGCTTGCCATCAGGCCGATCCGCAGCCTCCCGGCCGGCGCATCCACCTCCTGTGCAAACGCGCGAGCCGGAGCGGGCGCGTTGTACCAGGCGAGCCGATCGGGGCCGCAGATCGCGTCAAGGGCCGCGGCCGAGTCCGCGACCGTGCGTGCGAGGACGCCCTCGACGACGCTGCCGAGCCAGCCCTGCGCGAGCCGCGGCACGCGACCTCGGCTGGGCTTCAGCCCGACCAGGCCGCAGTATGAGGCGGGGATGCGAATCGATCCGCCGCCGTCGTTGCCGTGAGCGATCGGGAACATGCCCGCCGCGACAGCCGCACCCGCGCCCCCGCTCGAGCCCCCCGGGGAAAGCTCGGGATCCCACGGGTTGCGGGTAACGCCGTAGCGGCTGTTCTCGGCCACCGTGACCAGCCCGAACTCCGGCGTGTTGGTGCGCCCGCACAGCACGAAGCCCGCGGCTACGAGGGCATCGACGACCAGCTCGCTCTGCTCGCTGGGCTCGTCGCCTGCTCCGTTCGAGCCGTAGGTCACCGGCCAGCCGGCCACCGGCGTCAGATCCTTGATCGGCAGCGGAACCCCGAGAAACGGGGCCTCGTCGCCCTCGGCCAGGCGACGATCTGCCTGCTGTGCCGCGGCGCGCGCGGCCTCGTCGTCCCGCCAGATCACGGCATTGATCTCCGGGTTGCGCCGATCGACGACGTCGAGGCAGGCATCGAGCAGCTCGACGGCCGAAAGCTCGCGACGGCGAAGTGCGCCCGCCAGCTCGAGTGCCGGGGAGGACGGTCCGAGTTCGCTCACGGCCGCACCGTACCAGGGGTCGCCACGACGAGCCGCGCGCGGCGTGCGACGAGCGCTACTTCCTGCAGCGGTTCACGCCGCGAGGGGCACGCAGCAGGTGGTCGCGGATCAACCGCGAGACGGTCCTGCGCCTGATCGCGCAGGAGCGGGTGCGCCCGGCCGGGCCGGCCGAGGTCCAGCGGGCGGAGGCGGACGGACGCCGGAGCTCGCCGGCGGCGGGGCCGGCCCGAGCCCGCCGTCCTATCGGCGGGCTCGGGCGGCCGTCGGTCACTGGTAGGTCGCACCCGGGCCGGGCCCCGGGTATGCGGCACCAGGACCCGGGTAGGCGGCACCGGAGCCCGTGCCGGATCCAGGGCGGGTGTAGGAGCTTCCGGCAGAACCGGGCCCAGAGCCGGACCCCATGTTCGGGCAGTGGTGTTTCGTGGGCGCGTTTGATTTGGGCGCAGTGGAGTTCGGCGCGGGCGTCTTGTTCGACGGCGTTGTCGACGTCGAGGTCGTGGGCGCCGTGGACGTCGAACTGCTCGGCGTGGTGGACGTCGAGCTGCTCGGCGCCGCCGCAGCACCGGCGATCCCGGCCGCCGCGCCGCCGGTGGCGAGCACTCCGGCGATCATCGTGGCTCGCAGCATTCTTGAGACTTGCATCGTGGTCGAAACCTCCTTGGGAGGGTTGGGGGGAGGGTGTCGACCATCATGCGGGCCGAGGCTAACGGCGGGTGTAGGTGTTTGTAGGGGTTGCATAAGAGCGTGGTGCTCGCCGTTGGGCTACGCTCGATGGGATGAGCCTCGAGCATTTCGACGTGCTGATCGTCGGGGCCGGCCTGTCGGGGATCGGTGCCGGCTACCACCTGCAGAGCAGCTGTCCGGACAAGACCTACGCAGTTCTCGAGGCTCGCGAGAGCATCGGGGGGACCTGGGACCTGTTCAGATACCCCGGCATTCGCTCGGACTCCGACATGTACACGCTCGGCTACTCGTTCCGTCCTTGGGAGGACGCCAAGTCGCTCGCGGACGGGCCGTCGATCCTCACCTACGTCCGCCAGACGGCGAAGGACTACGGCATCGATGAGAGGATCCGCTTCAACCATCGCGTCGTGAGCGCCGAGTGGTCGACTGCGGACGGTCGTTGGACGGTCGAGGCGACGCGCGGGGACACGGAAGAGACCGTCCGCCTGAGCTGCGCCTTCCTGTTGATGTGCAGCGGCTATTACCGATACGACGAGGGCTACACGCCGGAGTTCGAGGGCACCGAGCGCTTTGCCGGACGGATCGTGCACCCGCAGCATTGGACCGACGACATCGACTACGCCGGCAAGCGCGTGGTGGTGATCGGCAGCGGCGCGACCGCTGTCACGCTCATCCCCGCGATGGCCGAGAGCGCCGAGCACGTCACGATGCTGCAGCGCTCGCCCAGCTACCTCGTCTCGTTGCCCTCCGAAGACCCGATCGCAAAGCTCCTGCGCCGTGCGCTGCCGGCACGCGCCGCGTACCCGATCATGCGCTGGAAGAACGTGCTGCTCACGATGTTGAGCTTCCAGCTCAGCCGGCGCAGGCCGAGCATGGTCAAGTCCCTGATGCAGAAGGGCGTAGCGAAGCGGCTTCCTCCCGGGTACGACATAGACACCCATTTCAACCCCCGCTACGGCCCGTGGGACCAGCGCGTTTGCCTGGTGCCCGACGGCGATCTCTTCACCGCGATCTGCGACGGACGCGTATCGGTGGTGACCGATCAGATCGAGACCTTCACCGAGCAGGGCCTGCGGCTCGTCTCCGGCGAGGAGATCGAGGCAGATCTGATAGTGACGGCGACGGGCCTGAACCTGCTCGCACTCGGGGGCGTGCAGCTGACGGTCGACGGCCGGCAGATCGATCTGTCACAGACAATGGGCTACAAGGGGATGATGCTCAGCGGTGTGCCGAACATGGCGATGACTTTCGGCTACACGAACGCGTCGTGGACGCTCAAGTGCGACCTCACCTGCGGGTACGTCTGCCGGCTGCTCAACCACATGGACGCGCGCGGATACGGGCAGTGCACGCCGCAGAACCGCGACCCCTCGGTCACCGAGGAACCGTTCATCGATTTCTCCTCGAGCTATGTGCTGCGCTCGATCGACGAGTTCCCCAAGCAGGGATCACGGGCGCCCTGGCGGCTCTACCAGAACTACGCCCTGGACATACTGACGCTCAAGCTCGGGGCGATCGAGGATGGCACGATGCAGTTCGCCGAGGCCCGACCGGCCGGCGCGACCCCGGAGCCTGTCGCCGCGTAGCTGTCGTTCCCCGGCGCGCTGCCGGCCCCGCCGCCCGGCCTGTTGCAGTCAGTCGCCGGAGTCGTACTTGAAGGACACGTTCAGGCGCACGCGATAGCTAGTGACCCGCCCGTTCTCGATCGTGACGTCCTGGCGGACGACCTCGGCGATCCGCAGGTCGCGCAGACTCTTTGCGGCAACCTCGATCGCATTCCCAGCCGCCGCCTCCCACGACTCGCTGCTCACCCCGATCACCTCGGTTACCCGATAGACGCTTTCGTCCATTGCCCTACTCCTTCGCTCGATTGCCGGCCGAGCGCGAGCCTATCGCATGATGCAAGCGCCGGCGAGACGTCATCTCGACGGGCCCCGCTCCTTGGAATTGGCCGTCATCGGCCCGCTCGGCCACCTCCCCTCCCCGCATCTGGCCGTCGTGGACCCGCTCGGCCATCTCCCTTACCCGCACCTGGCCGTCGTCGTCCCGCCCGGCCATCTCCGCGCGCTCGGCCATCTCCCTTACCCGCATCTTCTTGCAGAACTGCACATCGCTTTCCGCTTCGGCCTCGCGCGCCCTGGCCAGCAGGAAGGCTCGCCGCATGCCTTTTTCCCTGCTCGCAATCCTTCTGAGCTTCTCGACGTAGGCAATCCTGGGAGACATCTCCCACCTCCACCTCGATGAACGCAATTAGGTGACAACGCCCCTGCCGGCGAGTAAGACCTCAGGCCGCTTCCTCTGCCAGCGTGCGCCGGACGAGGCTCGCCGCCATCGGAACCTCGTCGAGCGTGCGAGCCTGACGGGTGTAATCCGCGACCAGCGCCTTCAATGCGGAGTACCCGTCGCACTCAAGGCCGCAGTCGACCAGATATGAGCGGCCAACGCCATCGAGCGGTCGGTCGGTGACACGCACGACGCCGTCGATCCGCTGGCCGTAGAGGATGCGCCGACCGCCGTACACGGTGTAACGCGCCAGCTCGACCCGCTCGCCCACCCGCGGCGCCCGGCGGGATACGAAAGGACTCATGACGCCACCCCCGTCCCGAACGACCTGGGTGAACCGTGGCCGTCAGCCGCCCGGCCGTGGCGAGCGCGCTCCCTTCGTGGCGTCGCCGGAGAATAGATGACATTACGGCCCCGGCTCTTCGTCACACTGCACGCGACGCGAACCGTCAAGAACTGCACATGGAACACCATTATCGCCCCCAATCCCTGTATGTGAGGGACCCCGATTGAGTTAACCGAAGGGGTATCAGCTGAGGGACGGCCTATGGTGCACCAATGTGGCGCAGGCCATTCTCGAAAACGCGCCACATTGTCCCAACCGTAACTCGCGGCCGCGGGGCGCCGGCCGGGAGGAGCTCACCGTGCGGGCAACGCGCTCCCCGAGCCATCGGCTTCTTCGAGCTCCTCGATGCGCAACGCCACTTCCAGCTCGGCGTGGCATGTGTGAAGCAGTCGGCCAAGCCTTGTCTCGATCGTATGCAGGCGGCGTTCGACCGTGTGCCGGTCCACCCCGAGCGCCGCCGCGGCAGTCGCCGCATTGCACCCGGCCGCAAAGTAGGCGCGCAGCGTCTGGCGTGCCACCGCGCCGTCCTTCTGGTCCTCGAGCGGCGACAGATGGATCTCGACCAGCGAACGCGCCATCTCGCGGTCTCTGAGCACGGCTGCGAGCAGCGCGACGTCGGCATACATCGTCAGCCTCTGCGGCCTGCGCAGCGCGACCAGCATGGCCGCCTGCGCCTGACGGTGCGCGAGGCGCCACCCGTCGATCCCCGGCTCCGGCCCCCCGACGGCCAGGGACACGCCCGCCGACGCCTTGGCCGGCAGAAGACGCTCGAGATCTGCCCTCGCGAGCCTGCGCCGACTGCCGAACCACGCCCAGACGGTCTCCTCGCTGCGCGACACGCTCAGCAGCTGACAGCCGAGCCCGGCCGCCATGCTCCGCACGGTCTCCCCCGCCTTCGCGCCCATCGCGATCACAGCGAGGTGCTCGGCGTCGAGCTCATAGCCCAGATCACCGGCGTCGACGGGGGCGCCGGCGAGCAGCTTCTGCACGCGCTCGGCGCGCCGCAGCTCCGGCGAGTGCGCCGCGCGCTCGGCCTCCTGCTGGTACTCGGTGGCTATCGACGCGGTGAAATGATCCAGCAGAGCCCCGTGCGTCCTCAGCACCTCGCGCAGCGCGGTCCGGTGGCTGCTGAAGTCGCCATGCTCGGCCTCCTGCATGACGAAGTCCTCGAGCAGCGCGTGGCCGGCGTTGTATCGCAGGAGCACCCTGTCGAGGCTCACGCCATTGCGTGCCGCGCGGCGCGCCTGGGCGACCGCCGCCGGGGGGATCGCGCTCAGCCACTCCTCCCCGTGCTCGATCGCCATGAAGCCGTAGTCCACCGCCTCGGCGACCGCGGCGCGCGCGCCCGCGACGTACTCGGCGTCCTCGCCGAGGGCCGGGTCATAGCCGCTCTTCTGGAAACGCACGAAGATCGTGTCCTCGAGCTCTGAGCGCCGTGCTCGCAATCGCTCGGCGAGGCCGGCGCGAACGCTCTCGAGCGACGCTACGGCGCCGTCGCGCTTCACGTTGCCGGCCCCCCGCTCACCCGCGCAGACCCTCCCACTGAAAGACGATTCGGGGCTGCGGGCTCCGTGGAGCCCGGTGTGCGACGCGGCAACGCTCGCCCCCGTAAACGTGACCGGGAGCAAAGCACAATTCATGACCGCTCGCAACCTCGGCGAGCTTCCCCCCTTCGCTCACAAGTCGGCGAGGAACTCGAGCAGCGCCGCGTTCACCGCCTCGGGCGCCTGCTGCTGCACCCAGTGCCCCGCCCCGGGCACGACTACCTCGGCGCGCAGGTCGGTCACCCAGCCGCGCATCGCCGCCGCGGGCATGAAGCGGGCGACCGGGTCGCGCTCGCCGGTGAGGAACAGGGCGGGCTGCTCCACGCGGCGCTCGGCGACCGGGGCTGTGAGCTCCCAGTTGCGATCGATGTTGCGGTACCAGTTCAAGCCCCCCGTGAACCCAGTCCGCTCGAATGCCTCGACATAGACCGCGAGCTCCTGCTCGGACAGCCACGAAGGATGCTTTGGGGGTGGACGATCTTCGGCGGCCCACTGCGCAGTCCACTGCCGAGAGGTGGTGATCGTCCGGCGCACGTCGCGGGCGAGCGCCGCGTCGGCCACGCCGGGCTCCTGGAACCACACGATGTAGAAGTCCTCGCCGAGATGCCGACGCATGATGGGCAGCGGCGGCGCCGGTGCCCGGGGCACGAAGGGAACGCTCAGGCCGGCCACCGCCCGGACGCGGGCGGGGTGAAGGACGGCGAGCTGCCAGACGAGGCTCGCGCCCCAGTCGTGGCCGACGAACACGGCGGACTCCTCGCCGAGGGCGTCGAGCAGCCCGCAAAGATCCTCGCTCAGGGTCACCACATCGTAGGCCTCGAGCTCGGTGGGAGCCGAGCTGCGCCCGTACCCGCGCATGTCCGGAGCCACCACGCGAAAGCCCGCAGCCGTGAGCGCGGGCAACTGCCTGCGCCAGGAGAAGGCGAGCTCGGGGAACCCGTGACAGAGCACGACCAGCGGGCCCCCGCCCTCGTCCAGCACCTGCAGCTCGATTCCGTTCGCGGCTATACGACGCTCGGGCATGGGCGGCAACGATATCCCCGGGCGACATCCCCCGTGGCCGCACCGGCACAGATCAGTGTGGGACCCACGCCGGGGACCTCCCGGAGGCCGCCCCTCGCGCGGCTGCACCGGCCGGTGGCCGGGCTTCACCGGCCGGTGGCCGGCTTCACCGTCGGTCGCCGAAACCCGCCAAAGGGAGCCCCTGGAGGGTCAGAGGGCACGGAATTTGCGCCCTTTTCTTGGTGGGCGGCCCGCTTTGTGCGCGATAAGCTTCAGAGGCAACGGCTTGTAAACCCCCAAACCGCTGCCGCCCGAGGGTAGGAGGCCGTGAGGAACACTAGGAAGCCCGGCACAGTCCGGGCTTCGGGCGTTTCTGGGGCCGTTTCACGGGTGCTCCGGCGGAGACCTCCGCTTGCCCCGCGTGCCCCGATCAGTCAGACTCCACGGCGGGGCCGCATCGGCAGACAGGAGGGGAATCGGACATGGAGCGCGTCGATGTCGTCGTCGTCGGTGCCCGCCTGACCGGATGCGCGGTGGCGGCGCCGCTGGCTCGCGCCGGCAGGAGGGTCCTCGTGCTGGACAGGATGCGCTTCCCCTCCGACCAGCTGTCGACCCACGTCCTGATGCCGGCCGGCACGAGCGAGCTCGCCAAGCTCGGCGCGCTGCCGAGGATCCTCGCCCTGAATCCGTCACGGGTCCGCTTCGTCAGCGTGCAGGCCGAAGGGATCGTCTGCCGCGAGCGGCTGCGACCCGCACCCGATGGGATCGACTACGGGGTGTGCGTGCCGCGCGACCTGCAGGACGTGCAACTCGTGCAGGCCGCGCGCGAGCAGGGCGTCGAGGTTCGCGAGCGCTGCACGGTGGAGGCGCTGCGCTGGCGCGCAGGGCGCGTCGCGGCCGTGCGCTACCGCGACGCCGAGGGCGTCGAGGCCGAGGTGGCCACCACGCTGCTCGTCGGCGCAGACGGGCGGCGATCGACCGTGGCCTCGCTCGTCGGCGCGTGGAGGCCCTACAGGATGTCGCGCAACGGCCGCGGCCTCGTGTTCCGCTACCTCGAGGACCCGCTCGCGGACACAGTCCATGCCGAGACCTACAGCCAGTGGCGTGAGGGCGACTCGTTCGCCTTCGCCTTCCCCACCACTCCCGCGGGCAAGCTCCTGGTCCTCCTGATGGGCCACCGCGACGAGGCGGGCGAGGCCCGACGGGACCCGGAGGGCTACTGGCTGCGCAAGCTCGGCCAGCATCCGGGTCTGGACGCCCGCGTCGCCGGCGCCGCGCCCGGATCGAAGCTGCGCTCCACCGGCGACACGCCGGCCTTCTTCCGGGCCTCCTCCGGCCCCGGCTGGGCGCTCGCGGGGGATGCCGGGCACTTCAAGGACCCCGTCACGGGCCAGGGGATGCGAGACGCGATGTTCGCCGGTCGCACCCTGGCCGAGTCGGTCCTGCCGGTGCTCGAGGACCCCCTCGCCATCGACCGCGCGACCCGCAGCTGGGAGGCCGCTCGGGACCGCGAGTGCCTGCCCGCCTACCACTTCGCCAACGCCGACACGCGCGTGGAGCGCCCGTCCCCGGCGCTCTGCGAGCTGCTGCGCGACGCCGGCCGGACATCCGCCCCGGACCTCGGCGACCTGTTCGGCCGCGCCCGGACCCCGCAGCAGATCGCGCCGCTGAAACGTCTCGGGCGAGCGTCGCTCGCGGCCCTCCGGCGCGGGGAGCGCCGACGCGCGGAAACTGTCGTCCGTGCCCTGGGGGACCTGCGAACCGAGCTCGAGATCCGTCTCGAGCGGCGCGCGGACCGTTTCCGCTCGACCCGCCCGATCAGCGGCTCGGAGCATCCCGGCGCTCGGTGGCCGGCCCCGCCGACGACCGCGCCGAGGGTCAGCGTCGCGCCGGCGCCGGCGCCGGGCGCGTCGCCGGATGAGCCGGCGCGCCCGATCGCCCCGGTGGGCGATGAGGTCTCGGCATGACGCGGATCGCCGTGGTCCAGCCGGCGCTCGAGCTCGGTGCGGTCGAGCGAAACCTCGCGCGCGTGGAGGACCTGATCCGCGACGCGCATCGCGAGCACGCCGCCGAGGTGGTCGTCGTCCCGGAGGGATTCACCACGCCGAACGTGTACGCCAAGGTCCTGCGCGGCACGCCACGGCCCGTGGACGGCCAGCCCCTGCAGATGCTCACCACCCTCTCCCGCGAGCTCGGCTGCGTGCTCGCGGGCGGTTTCGTGGCCGTGCGCGGGGCGAACGCCTACGGGACGTTCGTGCTCGCCGAGCCGGACGGCGCCTTGCACCTGCACGACAAGGACATCCCCACCGCGTGGGAGCAGAACTTCTACCTCGGCGGCGACGACAACGGGGTGGCGCGGTGCGGAACGCTCGGCTGCGACGTGGGCCTGATGTCCGGCTGGGAGTGGGCCCGCTACCGGAGCGCTTCCCGCGTGCGCGCCCGCGGGGTCCAGCTCGTGCTGGGCGGCATGTGCTGGCCGTCGATGCCGCTCAACTGGCCGGCACCGCTCCGCTGGTGGGCGCATCGCGAGCACGCGATCTGGCGTCGCCAGGCTCGCGAGCTGCCCGGCCAGGTCGCGCGGCTGACGGGCGCACCTGTCGCTCACGCGGCACACGTCGGCCCGGTCCTCGGGGAAACCCCGCTGGGCCCGTCGATCCCCTGGCGCACGCAGATGCTCGGCGAGTCGCAGATCTGCGATCGCGACGGCACGATCCTGGCCCGGCTGACGCTCGAGGACGGCGAGGGTCACGTGGCGGCCGACGTGGAGCTCCGGGCCCCCGCGCCCCTCGAGGCGATCGCCGATCGCTTCTGGATCCCGAAGATGACGCTGACGACCCACGTGGCCTGGCACGCGATGAACGCCCACGGCGCGCTCAGCTACAGGGTGCGCCACGCGCGCCGGGCCTTCCCGTGGCAGGACTGCCCGGCGGGCGATCTCCCGGATGACATCGTGCCTGCGCAGAGCGGCGACACAGCGCCGTCGAGCGCGGGCGACGCGCCGCTCGCCACAAGCCCCGGGAAGTAGAGGACCTCTGACCGGTAGGAGAGGACCCAGGGCCGGTAGGCTTCGCCGGGCGTGAGCGGGGATCAACCAAAGGTGCGACTGCGCCAGGCGGTGCTCGTGGCCGGCGAGCTCGAGCCTGTCGCATCGGCGCTGCGAGCCGGCCTTTCCCTGGGCGAGCCGTTCCGCGACCCGGGCGTCGGCGCGTTCGGGCTCGAGAACACGGTGTTCGCGCTGGGCGACTGCTTCCTGGAGGTGGTCTCCCCGACGCAGCCGGACACCGCGGCCGGACGCTACCTCGCGCGCCACGGCGGGGACGGCGGCTACATGGTGATCTTCGATCTCGAGGACCTCGAGGGCGCGAGGGCCCGCGCGGATCAGCTGGGCGCGCGCGTCGTGTGGCAGATCGACCTCCCCGACATCTCCGGCACCCACCTGCACCCGGCCGACATGCGCGGGGCGATCGTCTCGCTCGACCAATCACGGCCGTACGGCAGCTGGCGCTGGGGCGGACCGGAGTGGACCGAACGGACCGGCAGCGGCGCCCGCGGCCGGCTGGCCGGCATCACCGTCGCGGTCGGCGACCCGGCTGGCGTCGCGCAGCGCTGGGGGCAGGTGCTCGGGGTGCGCACGAGCGGCGAGCGCCAGTCGACGCTCGGCCTCGACGGCGCGGAGGTTCGATTCGTCGCCGCCGAGGACGAGGCCTCCGAAGGGCTGGTCGAGATCGACGTGGAGCTGCCTCCCGAGCTGCGCAACGGGCGCACGGAGCTGCAGGCCGGCGGAGCGCGCGTGCGGCTGCTCGAGGCGGGCAGCTAGCCCGCGACCGGGGCGAACCTCGCGTCGCGGCGCTCGAGGAAGCTCGCCACGCCCTCGCTGAAGTCCGGAGCGCTGAAGGACTCCACCATCAGCCGGTCGGCCTCGGCGAGCGCATCGGGCAGCTCGCGCTGGAGGTCGGCGTACACCTGTCGCTTCATCGTCGCCATGCTCGCGGGCGAGCAGTTGACGGCCAGCTCGCGCGCGTAGGACATCGTCTCGGCGAGCAGCTCCTCGGGCTCCAGCGCGCGGTTGACTAGACCCAGCCTGGCCGCCTCCTCGCCGAGCACGACGCGACCGGAGAGCAGCAAATCGAGCGCGCGGGCCGGGCCCACGAGGCGCGGAAGCATCCAGGAGATGCCATGCTCAGCCACGAGCCCACGGCGCGCGAACGCCGTGGTCAGCTTGGCCTGTGCGGCGGCGAATCGGACGTCGCACATCAGCGCCAGCACGAGACCGATCCCGGCGCACGGGCCGTTGATCGCGGCGAGGATCGGCTTGGGGAGGGACAGCGGGAAGGTCTGCGGCCGCGGATCGTAGGCCGCCGAGCCCGCCTCCCCGGAGCCATCGCCGAGCGCCTGCAGGTCCTGCATGTCCGCGCCGGCGCAGAAGCCTCTGCCCGCGCCGGTCACCACGACCACGCGGATCTCCTCGGAGGCGGCACACTCATCGAGCGCCGCGAAATAGACCCGCCCCATCTCAGGGGTCCACGCGTTCAGCCGCTCGGGGCGGTTCAGGGTGAGCACGGCCACGCCGTCCTCGATCGCTTTCTGCACCACTTCGCTCATGTCTTCTCCTCGCCTCGTGTCGAGACGAGCCTACCGGCAGCCGCCCCGAGGATCGCTGTAGGCTGTCCAGCGCGGCGACCCCCTAGGAGAGACCATGAACGACGATCCCGTGAAGTTCCTGTTGGGCGAGCGCGACATCCCCACCCACTGGGTCAACCTGCTCGGGGAATTGCCCGGCGAGCCCCTGCCGCCGCTGAACCCCCAGACGCTGCAGCCGGCCGGCCCGCCCGACCTCACGCCGATCTTCCCGATGGGGCTGATCGAACAGGAGGTCTCCACCGAGGCTCTCGTGCCGATTCCCGACGAGGTGCGCGACGCATACAAGCTGTGGCGTCCGACACCGCTGTTCCGCGCCCGGCGCCTCGAGCGCGAGCTCGACACTCCGGCCCACATCTACTACAAGTACGAGGGGGTCTCGCCATCCGGCTCGCACAAGCCGAACACGGCCGTGCCGCAGGCCTACGAGAACGCCCGTGCGGGCATCAAGCGCCTGACGACCGAGACCGGGGCCGGACAGTGGGGCTCTTCGCTGGCATTCGCCTGTGCGCTGTTCGGGATGGAGTGCGAGGTCTTCATGGTCGGGTCCTCCTATGACCAGAAGCCATACCGGCGCTCGATGATGCAGACATGGGGCGCGACGGTCCACCGCTCGCCGAGCTCGCTGACGGACTCCGGGCGAGCACAGCAGGCCAACCCGACGGGGTCTCTGGGGATCGCGATCTCAGAGGCGGTCGAGGTCGCGGCCTCCCGCGAGGACACCAACTACGCGCTGGGCTCGGTCCTGAACCACGTGCTGCTGCACCAGACCGTGATCGGCCAAGAGGCGCTCGCGCAGATGGAGATGGCCGGCGAGCAGCCGGACGTGGTAATCGGTTGCGTCGGGGGCGGCTCGAACTTCGCCGGGCTGGCATTCCCGTTCCTGCGGCAGGTGCTCCGAGGAGAGTCCGAGATGCGCTTTCTGGCGGCCGAGCCAACCGCCTGCCCGACGCTCACGCGCGGGGTCTACCGCTACGACTTCGGCGACACCGCCGGACTGACGCCGCTGATGGCGATGTTCACCCTCGGGCACGACTTCGTGCCGGCGCCGGTTCACGCCGGCGGCCTGCGTTACCACGGCGACGCGCCGATGCTCTGCGGGCTCGTGCGGGCGGGCGCGATCGAGGCGCGCGCCTACCACCAGAACGAGACATTCCAGGCCGCCGTGCGCTTCGCGCGCAGCGAGGGCATCATCCCGGCACCCGAGCCGGCGCACGCCATCCGCGCGGTCATCGAGGAGGCCGGGGCGGCGCGCGAGGCCGGTGAGGAGCGCGTGATCCTGTTCGGCCTGTGCGGCCACGGTCACTTCGACCTGTCGGCCTACGACGCCTATCTGGCCGGTCAGCTGGAGGACCTCGAGTTCTCAGAGCAGGAGATGGACGCCGCGCTGACCCGGCTGCCCGAGGCGCCCGCGATCGCCTGACGAACGTACCGGGGGACCATTAGCCGGCCGCCGCTTCGACGTCCTCGAAGATGGCAGCCATCCCCTGACCGCCCCCGATGCACATCGTCTCCAGCCCGTAGCGCCCGCCGCGACGGCGCAACTCGCGCAGCAGGGTGGACAGGATCCGTGCCCCCGTCGCTCCCACGGGATGGCCCAGCGAGATGCCCGACCCGTGCACGTTGACGCGCTCCAGGCCGTCGGGCAGATCCCACTCGCCGAGGACAGCGAGCGCCTGTGACGCGAACGCCTCGTTGAGCTCGATGAGGGCCATGTCCTCCATTGCCAGCCCGGCGCGCTGCAACGCCCGTCGCGTCGCCGGTAACGGGCCGATGCCCATCGTCTCCGGCGGCACGCCCGCGACCCCCCAGGCCACGAGGCGGGCGAGCGGTGTGAGGCCGAGCTCGGCGGCCTTCTCCGGGTGGGTGACGATGCACACTGCCGCGCCGTCGTTCTGACCGCTCGCGTTCCCCGCGGTGACGGTCGCCTCGGGGTCGGTGCGCGCCATCAGCGGGCGCAGGGCCGCGAGCCGCTCGAGCGTGGTGTCAGCCCGCGGGTGCTCGTCGCGGTCGATCAGCTTCTCCTGCCCTCGCTCCTTGACGACCACGGGGACGATCTCCTGCGCGAAGACGCCGCTCTGCTGCGCGGCGAGCGCCCGGTGGTGGGAGCGCAGAGCGAACTCGTCCTGCTCGGAGCGCGAGATCGCATACTGGCGGCGGACGTTCTCGGCGGTCTCGAGCATGCCACCAGGCACGGGGTGGTGGCTCCCGCCCGCGGTCACCCGCGGGCGCGCGAGGCGATCCTCGAGCGTCACGCCCCCGCCCTTGATGCCCCAGCGCAGACCCATCGCGTAGAACTCGGCCTGGCTCATGCTCTCGGCCCCGCCGGCGAGAACCAGATCGGAGACGCCGGTCTGCACCTGCATGCAGCCGAGCATGACCGCCTGCAGGCCCGAGCCGCAGCGGCGGTCGAGCTGGAGGCCCGGCACCTCGACGGGCAGGCCCGCGTCGAGCGCCGCCACCCGGCCGATCGCCGGCGCCTCGCCGTTCGGATAACACTGACCGAGCAGCACGTCGTCGATCTCGGCGACCGGCAGCGAGGTGCGCCGCACGAGCTCTTCGATCACGGTGGCTGCCAACATGGTGGGCGGCACGTCCCGGAAGACGCCGCCAAACCCACCGACGGCGGTTCTGAGCGGCTCGCAGATCAGGGCGTCGCGCACGGCGCAGAGCCTGCCACAAAGCGACCCCGCGGCGAGCGACGTGGCGATTGTCGGTCGCTGTATGGTTCGCTGGCTCGCGTTGGATATCTCAGTCCAGATCGCCGTCCAGGAGGTTCGATCCAGCATGCCCAACTTGCTCGAGCTCACCAGTCAGGGAGACGTAGGCACCATCACCGACGAGTCCAAGCTCCCTTCGATCGAGCTGATGGGCCCTGAACAGCTCTACCAGCTGTGGGAGCGCCAGAACTGGCAGTCGCACGCGATCGACTTCACACAGGACAAGCTCGACTGGGCGGGCCTCGATCAGGAGCTGCGCCAGAGCCTCGCGTGGAACCTGTCGTCCTTCTTCATCGGCGAGGAGCGTGTGACCACGCAGTTCTCGGGCCTCGTGATGGCCTACGAGAGCCAGAGCGAGGAGGCGTTCCTGACCACCCAGCAGGTCGACGAGGCGCGCCACGCGCAGCATTTCAACCGCTTCTACGAGCAGGTCCTCGGCATCGACGGAACCTTCGAGGACCGCCTGGCGCAGGCGCGCGACGACCTCAACCCGGCATTCATCGAGATGTTCGACGGCGTGCTCGTGGACTGGGGTCAGCGCCTCGTCGAGAACCCCCGCGACATCGAGGCCAAGGTCGACTTCGTGACCCTCTACCACATGATCATCGAGGGCACGCTCGCGCTGACGGGGCAGTGGTTCCTGACGGAGTACATGGAGCGTCACGGGATCCTTCCCGGCTGGGTGGAGGGCTTCAAGCTGATCTCCAAGGACGAGCACCGCCATGTCGCCTACGGGACCTGGTTCCTGCGCGAGAAGGCCCGGGACCCGGCGCTCAAGCAGCGGATGATCGAGCGGCTGGCCGAGCTGATCCCCATGGCCTCCGGAGTGCTGGTGCCGCCTGGCGCCGATCCCGAAAACTACGAAATCCTCGACTACTCGATGGAGGACACCAACACGTTCGCCTTCAACGCGCTCAGCCGGCGCCTGAAGGTGATCGGGATCGACATGGCGAGCCTCGCCGCCGCCGCGGCATAGGCCCTCACCGACCCGGCTCTGGCCCGCCGGATTCCTACAGCCCCTCGGCCCTCACAGAGCCTGCGAGCCCACGTCGCGTCCGGCCCGCGAAGACAGGATGCTGAGGACGTCCGCCGCCGGGCTGGGCCGCTCCAGCAGGAAGCCCTGAGCCATCTGGCAGCCCATTTCCTCCAGCGCCGTCAGCTGGCCCTCGTTTTCGACGCCCTCGGCGACCACTGTCAGGGAGAGGGCCTGCGCCACGCCCAGGATCGCCTGCAGCAGCTCGCGGCTCTGGCCGCCGTCGTTCAGCGCCGCGACGAAGCTCATGTCGATCTTCAGGACATCCACCGGCACGCGCTGCAAATTCGACAGCGACGCGTATCCGGTTCCGAAGTCGTCGATCGCCAGGCGCACGCCGAGAGCCTTGATGGTTTCCAGGTGCTCGCACGCCGCAGCCACGTTGCTCATCAGCGTGCTCTCGGTGATCTCGAGCGTCAGCGACGACGCGGCGATCCCCGACTGCGCGAGCGCCCGGCGAACATCCTCGTCGAACCCCTTTCGTCCGAGCTGCTGTGCCGAGACGTTGACCGACATGCCGATCTCGAGTCCCGCCGCAGCCCACTGCGCCGCCTGGCGGCAGGCCTCCTCGAGCACCCACCGGCCGATCGGCACGATCAACCCGGACTCCTCGGCGAGCGGGATGAAGCTGTCCGGATGCACGGTGCCGCGCGTCGGATGGCGCCAGCGGATGAGCGCCTCGACGCCCACCGCCTCCCGGCTCGGCATGTCGATGATCGGCTGATAGAGCAGGAAGAACTGATCCTCCTGCAGCGCCGTGCTCAGGTCGGCCTCAAGTTCGCGGCGGCCTTCCACGCCGGCGTACATGCTGGCCTCGAACAGCGCGTAGCGGTCCTTGCCGGCCGCCTTGGCGGCATACAGGGCAAGGTCGGCGTCGCGCAACAGGGCATCCGGTGAAACATGCTGTCCCACGGCCACCCCGATGCTGGCGGTCACAGAGAAGATCTTGCGGCCATCGTCGAGTTCGACAGGCTCGCGCAGGACCTCTGTGAGCCGGTCGGCCAGGATGTCGAGGGTCGCCTCGTCGGCGGTCGATTCGACGAGCACGACGAACTCGTCTCCGCCGAGACGACCGACGGTGTCCTGTCCGCGCACGGCGCCCTGCAGCCGCTGCCCGACGGTGCGCAGGAGCTGGTCTCCGGCCGCGTGCCCGAGGTTGTCGTTGACGTGCTTGAAGCCGTCGATGTCGATGAACAGCGCGCCCGCCACCCGGTCCGGCTGGCGTGCGGTCCGCGCGAGCAGCTGTTCGGCCCGGTCGAGCACGAGCGCGCGGTTCGGCAGCCCGGTGAGCATGTCGTGCAGCGCCTGATGGGAGAGCTCGCGCGTCTTCTCGTGCACGAGCGAGAGCGCGCGCCTGCGGCTGCTTCCAAGGACCAGCACGAGCA
The DNA here is from genome assembly GCA_963811445.1 of uncultured Solirubrobacterales bacterium. Taxonomy (GTDB): domain Bacteria; phylum Actinomycetota; class Thermoleophilia; order Solirubrobacterales; family Solirubrobacteraceae; genus Palsa-744. The sequence goes on along the minus strand of CAWERP010000007.1, from coordinate 87,925 downwards.
GGCCGAGCAGCAGGCTCAACATGGTCCCGCCGATCAGCAGGGTGAGGGCGTGGCCGTTGTGGAACACCCCGGTAGCGACCGGCGCTCCGAAGGTCTGCACGGTCCAGCCGTTGTGGAGATCGATCATCGTCGTCTGGGGATGAGAGGGCGCCTTGCCGCTGGTGAACGCGACGTGCGAGTACGGCGCCGTGTAGCGGAACGTGACGGCCAGGTTCGGGTGACCCTCGAGTGCTCTTTCCAGCACCACGTTGGGCACCAGCAACTCGCCCAGCCACCCCATGAACGCATGCCGGCGGGCGGGCACCGTCGGGGGCACCACTCCCCCGCGGTAGACCGGCGTCGACACTCCCAACGTGGTGGTCCCGTTCACGAACGGCGCGTAGCTGGCCAACCCCGAGTCGCGACCTGGGACGAGCGCCGGAGCGAGCGCACAGTAGTCCAGGCCTGCCGGTATGTAGGTCGCCGCATTCCTCGCAAGCCCGGCCACGGCGAAGCAGTAGTAGGGGCGGTTGCCCGGGGGGAGGATTTGCAGCGGGCCCCGCGGGCCCACGGTGTCAGGTCCGAGCGGTCGCACCGGATCGGCGGCGAGGTGCGCCTCGAACGCCTTCAGGTGCGACGCGGGCACCAGCGCCACGAGGCCAATGTTCAGAAGCTCGGGGTAGCGCTGCATCGCCCGGGCGGATTCCGCCCACCTGTCGAAGTCCGCCGCGGATCCATTCGGGTTGCGCGTGACGTAGGCGCTCGTGCTGATGACGAGGTCTTCCTCGTGCTGGATCGCGAGCTTGAGCGTCGAGGCGATCTCGGCCGAGGTCAGATGGAAGGCCAGCCGCGACTTGTCTGCCTCCGTGCGGGCCACTGCGCGCGCTCCCAGCACCGACGCGATGGTCCCGCCCAGCACGAGCAGGATCGTGACCATAACCCAGACGCTCGTGCCGACCTGGGTGCCCCGTTTGAAGGGCCGCCGGCCCGCTATCCGCGAGGTCGCCCGCGAAGCCATCCTGGCCCGAAAGCCCGCGATTTGGCTGTGGGTCTCGTTCTCAGACATGCGATCGTCTTCACACCGGCGCAATACACAAGCGTTTCGCCGCCAGGATCGGGCCCTTGAGCAGGTTTCTGTCGAGTTACCCCCTTCTCTGGACGAATGATGGTGGCGGTGGACGCAAGACGGCGCGCACGGCTCACCGCGCCCGGCAAGGCGCGTCAGCCGAAGAGGGCGTCCACCGAGACGTCGATGCGGCGCCGTGCAAGCGCGTGTTCGCCGGGAGACCTCGGTGCCTCGGCGGTGCGAGTGACCGTGAAGAGTCGCTGCACGCGGTCGGTCAGAAAGCGCGAGGCCTGGCCGTACCCGTGAGCATCGTCGCCGCCCCGCGGGCGGTGGTAGTAGCGAAACGGTACATAGACGCAGAGCCTGCGACACGCTCGGGTCAGCGCGACGTAGAACAGGCGCCGCTCCTCGGCCACCCCCTCCTCTGTCGCGGTGCTCATGTCGGCCGGGAAGTTACCGTCGTAGGCCCCGATCAGGTGAACGGCGTCCCATTCCAGACCCTTGGCGGAATGAACCGTGCTGAGCACCAGGTAGTCCTCGTCGAGGTGCGGTGGCCCGGCCAGATCGGCGCTCGAGGAGGGCGGATCGAGCACGAGCTCGGACACGAAGTGACGAACGTCCTCGGCGCCGCGAGCAGCGGCGGCGAGCTGATCGAGATCGGAGGCGCGCACCGCCCCGTCGGGATAGCGCAGGCGGATCAGCGGCGCCAGCGCCCCACAGCATCGCTCGACCTGGGCACCGGCCGTGGCAGTCGCGTCCGAGCCCGCGGCCGCGAGCGCTTCGATCACCGCGCCCGCGTGCTGCAGCGAGCTCTCGGGAACATGGGCGGCGGCGACCGGCCAGCGGTTCAGGTCGGGCGGGCCGCCTTCGGGCGAGCGCAACGCGTCGAGCACGCGACGCGCACGGATCGGCCCGACGCCGTCGAGCAGCTGAAGCAGGCGAAACCAGCTCACCTCGTCGGCCGGATTGTCGACGAGCCGCAGGAGGGCGATCAGATCCTTCACGTGAGCCGCATCCAGAAAGCGCAGTCCGCCGTACTTGACGAACGGGATGCCGCGACGCGTCAGTTCGAGCTCCAACAGGTCGGAGTCATGGCCGGTGCGGAACAGCACCGCCTGCCTGCGCAGATCCATCCCCTCCTCGCGCGCCGCGATCACGCGATCGCACACCTCGCCTGCCTGCTCGCCCTCGTCACGCGCAAACACGAGCTCGGGCTGCCGGCCACCCTCGCGCTCGGTCCACAGCCGCTTGGGGAACCCCGACAGGTCCTGCTCGGAGACCGCGTTCGCAACGTCGAGGATGGGCCCGCACGAGCGGTAGTTGCGCTCGAGCCTGGCCGTGTGGGCGTCCGGGAACTGCTCGGGAAAGTCGAGGATGTGGCGGGCGCTGCCCGCGCGGAATCCGTAGATCGCCTGGAAGTCGTCGCCGACGACGGTCAGCTCCGGCTTTGACCGGCGCAGGCTCCGCACGATGTCCACCTGCAGGCCGTTGACGTCCTGGTACTCGTCCACCAGGACGTGATCGAAGGCGCCCCCCATGCGCGGTCCGATCAGCTCATCGGCGGCCAGCGCGCGCCAATACACGAGCAGGTCGTCGAGATCGACCAGCCCGAGGGCGCGCTTGCGCGCGCCGTATGCGCGGAAGGTCTCCGCAAGCGCGTCGCGATGCTCCGCGCACCAGGGAAACGACTCGGCCAGGACCTCCGCCAGCGGCGTCTGGGCGTTCACGGCGCGCGAGTAGATGTCGAGCATGGTCTGGGCGCGCGGGAACCGCCGGCGGCTCGCCGCATGACCCTGCTCCTGGCGCACGAAGTCGAGCAGGTCCGCCGCGTCGCCGGCGTCGAGTACGCCGAAGCCGGGATCCAGGCCGACCGAAGAGGCGTGGAGGCGGACCATCCGGTGGCCGACCGAATGGAAGGTGCCGCCCACCACGAGGCCCGCGTGCGGCGCCGCCCGCTCGACGAGGACGCGCGCGCGCTCGACCATCTCACGCGCGGCTCGCCGGGTGAACGTGAGCAACAGGATCCGATCGGCCGGCACGCCCTCGCTGAGCAGCCACGCCACGCGGGCGCACAACGTCGTGGTCTTGCCCGTACCGGCCCCGGCGAGGATCAGCAGCGGTCCGCCGGAATGCGTGGCGGCGGCCCGCTGCTCGGGGTTGAGCTCGTCGAGCCATCGGTAGGCGCTGCGGTCATCGAACATCTGTTCGCCCACGCTAGAACAGCCCCCGGATGGAGTGCAGGAGTTGATGCAGCCGCCGCCCGAGCCCGCTCGACGGCCGGGTCGGCGAGCGTCAGTGCGCCTTGGCGATGTAGATCTGTCCGGCCCGCACCAGGATGCGGCGGTGACGCACGAGATCGCTGACTTCCACTCGTTCGCGCGTGGCGAGGACGAGCGTGCTCTGGCACATGTCCTCGGTCAGCCACTGGGCGCCCCGCACGGCTCCCGCCGCGTAGTTGCCCCTCGTCGAAAAGCTCCCGCTGGCCATCGCCCACAGCCTGCGCGCGAGGTGCGTGGCCGTCGCACGCCTCGAGCTAGCGCGCGAGCGCCGGCAGACCGAGAAGTCGCCGCCGGTGAGCGTCGCGAGCACCGTTCCGTTGCCCGCCTGCGTGAGCATGAACTGCCCGTCGAAGAACTGGCCGGACTGCGTGCCGCCGCCCGGGGTCGCCGTCGTGATGCTCACCTCGCCGTGCGTCGCGTCGATGATGGTCCGGAACGGGATCTGGCGTGCGCCCGACAGAGAGACGAATCTCGGAGTTCCCGGCAGGCGCACCGACACCCGGCCGGTGACATAGGCCAGGTTGGCGATGCGACCAAGCACCGGAGCGGGAAGGCCGGTCGGGGGCGGCGGCACGAGGTTCAAAGGTCCCGGCCCGACGACAATCGGGGCTTCACCGGAACCCGCGGGAGGCGTTTTGAACGTTTCGTCTGGGCCTTTGCTGGTACCGCCCGCGTTGGTCGCCGAGATCCTGAAGTGGTAGGTCGTGCTCGGCGCGAGCGCCTTCGAGCGTGGCGGACACGGCGACCGGGCTGGTGCCCGACCCCGGGTAGTTTCGGGCGGCACGGCGCGATCGATCCGTAGGCGTTCGTCGTGCCGTATTCGAATTTGCAGTCGCTGACCGTCCCGCCTTCGGGGTTCACGGTCGCGTTCAGGGTCGCCGTCGTCTGCGTGACTCCCGACGCCGCCTTCGGTCACGACCGCCGGTGCGTTGGGCAGCGTTTTGAACGTTTCGTCGGAGCCTGTGACGTGCGCGCCACCGACGTTGGTCGCGACGATCCTGAAGTGGTAGGTGGTGTTCGCGGTGAAGACCAGTGACCGCCGCGGACACCGCGACCGGGGCTGATGCCCGGCCGGGCGACGGCAGTGCGCACGGCGCGGTCGATCCGTAGGCGGTCGTCGTGCCGTATTCGAACTTGCATTCGGTGACTTCCACGCCGTTGGGGTTCACGGTCGCGTTCAGGGTCGCCGTGGTCTGCGTGACCGGCGACGCTTGTTCGGTGACGACCGTTGGGGCGGGCAGCGTTTTGAACGTTTCGTCGGAGCCTTTGATCGGTCGCCGCCGGCGTTCGTCGCCGAGATCCTGAAGTGGTAGGTCGGTGTTCGGGGTCAGGCCGCTGAGCGCCGCCGACACCGGGACCGGACTGGTCCCGGACCCCGGTTGTCGAGCGAGCACGGCACGGGCGTCGATCTGTAGGCGGTCGTCGTGCCGTATTCGAATTTGCATTCGTGACTTCCCCGCCGTTCGGGTTCACCGTCGCGTTCAGCGTCGCCGTGGTCTGGGTGACCGATGACGCCGCTTTCGTCTCGACCGCCGGGGCGTTGGGCAGCGTTTTGAACGTTGCGTCTGAGCCTTTGCCTGTGCTCGCTCGCGCTATTCGTCGCCGACGATCCTGAAGTGGTAGGTCGGTGTTCGCGGGCAGGCCGGTGAGCGCCGCCGACACCGCGACCGGGCTGGTCCCCGACCGCGGCGGCAGGGAGGAGCACGGCGCGGTCGATCCGTAGGAGATCCGTCGGGCCGTATTCGAATTTGCATTTGGTAACTTCCCCACCGTCGGGGTTCACCGTCGCGTTCAGCGTCGCCGTGGTCTGCGCGAGCGATGATGCGCTTTCGGTGTCGACGATCGGCGCAGCCGCCAGCGCGCTCCCGGGCATCGCCAGCAACATGCGCCGTCATGACAAGCACGAGCGGAACCAAAACCGACGCACGCAACCCTGCCCCGCTCGCGCGGCGGTGATCCGATCTGGGGGTCTGTGAATCGGGACTGAAGCGCATTTCCGTTTGCGGCTGCCTGGCGGCGACACCGCCGATCGGCCGCCGGGCCTACGGGCTGACTGTAGCGGGCCGCGCCTGGTGCGCGTCTCAGTTGCTCCGAACACCAGTCACGCGACGATCACGTTCATCTGGTCGCTGTTCGTGGCGATCGGGTCGATGATGCCGCGGCTACGTAGAGGACGGCCTGGGCGCGCGCGACCGCCCCGACGGCGCTGTCGGGGGGCAGCATCTCCGGGTGGTGGAGCGGCCGCGTGTCGAAGCCCTCGGCACCATCGAGCCCGACGAAGCCCATGGCGATCGGCGCGAGGGCGCCGAAGAAGGAGAAGTCGTCCGAGCCGCTCGAACGCCACTCCGCGGCCGGCACGAGGCCCGCGGCCGCGAGCAGCTCCCGCGCGCGCGAAACGATGCCCGGGTCGTTCTCCAGCGGCGGCTCGCCGGGCAGCAGGGTGACGCGGCTGCTACAGCCGTGGGCGGCCGCGATCCCCTGTGCGACCTCCTCGACCATGCGCCGCAGCTCGAGGCGGTCCTCGGGCCGGTGGGCGCGCAGGGCGGCCCCCGCTCGTGCGCTCTTGGGGATCACGTTCTCGGCGTCCCCGCCCTCGAGCACGCCAACCGTCAGCACGGCCGGGCTGTGGGGATCGATCCGGCGTGCGACTTGCGCGTGCAGCGCGACCACCACGTGGGCGATCGCGAGGATCGGATCGCGCCCGCGATGGGGATAGGCACCGTGCGACGGGTGCCCCTCGACGAGGATCTCGACGTAGTCGCAGGAAGCGTTGACCGGGCCGGGGTCGAGCGCAACCGCGCCCCACGGCAGTTCGGGATGGACGTGCGCCGCAACCACCGCGGCGGGCGCGATGGCCGGCAGCTCGTCGCGCGCCAGCTGCTCGGCCCCCGAGGGGTAGGCCTCCTCGCTCGGCTGAAAGAGCGCGAGGAGCGCAACCGGCAGAGCGTCTCCGAGCGCATGCGCCGCGCGGGTCAGGGCGACGAGCGCGGCCATGTGAACGTCGTGCCCGCACGCGTGCATGACGCCGTCGGCCGCGCGGAAGGAAGCGTCGGTTCGCTCCTCGATCGGCAGGCCGTCGAGCTCCGCCCGCACCGCGACGGGCGGGCCCGATGCCGGACCGACGCGGGCGAGCCGCCCGGTGCCGGCGACCGTCTCACAGGCCACCGGCAGCTCGGCCTCGACGGTCGAGGCCGTGTGCTCCTCGGCATGTGCGAGCTCCGGTCGCGCGTGCAGGCGATGGCGCAGCGCAACCGCATCGGGAAGCTCGCGCTCGATGCCCGACAGCAGCCGGCCGAGCAACTCGTCAGTAGATGGCGGCATAGCGCTCACACGTTTCGCTGAGGTCCAGCTGTGCGACCGCGTCGAGCTCGGCGCGCTTGACGCCCACGTAGGCCTCGTAGAGCATTGGCCTCATCCACGCGCGAACGCCCTCGTCCTGCGCCAGGGCGTGCAGGGAGTCCTCGAGCGACGCGGGCAGCCCGCCGACGCCGTGCCGCACCGCCTCGGCCTCGTCGAGGAGAGCCGGGTCCCGGTCGAGGATTGGCGGCTCCGGCAGCCGCGAGCGCACGCCGTCGAGGCCGGCGCGCACGATCGCGCCGAGCGCGAGATAGGGGTTGGCGGTCGCGTCGGCGCCCCGATACTCGAGTCGCAGCTGCTCCGCCGGGTCGGCGCCCGCCAGCGACACGAGCGGCGGGATGCGCAGCAGCGCCTCGCGGTTGCGATCCGCCAGGCAGACCGCGCCCGCGCTCCAGTGGTGGGGCGCAAGGCGCGCCGCCGAAGGAGGGCTCGGGGCGGTCAGCGCGCTCAGGGCCCCCGCGTGGAGCAGGATCCCGGCAGCGAAGCGCCTGCCGAGCTCGCTGAGGTTCGCGGGACGGGCGGCGTCATACAGCGCCGGGCGCCCGGCGTCGTCGAGCAGGCTGAGATGGATGTGCACGCCGTTGCCCGGGCCGGCGGGGTCCAGCAGCGGCGCGAAGCTCGCGCGCACATCCAGCCGGCGGGCGACATCGTGGACGACCTCCCTGAACACGACGCTCCGATCCGCCGAGGCAAGCCCCCCGGCGGGCTCGACCGGGATCTCGAACTGGTGTGCGGCGAACTCGGGGAGGAACAGCAATGGCTCCACGCCCGCCTCGGCCAGCGCGCCCATCACCTCTCCGGGGAACGACCCGGCGCGCCGCTGTGCCCGCAGCGAGAAGGGCGGCGGCAGCGGGGGGCCCAGCACGAGCTGGAACTCGTGCTCGAAGCTCGCCATCACGCGCAATCCGAGCTCGTCGTGCAGCTCGCGCAGAGCCTCCCGCAGGAAGTGACGCGGGCAGCACTCCCACGGCTGGCCGTCGGTCTCAACGATGTCGCACAGCACGAACTCCAGAGCGCCCGCGCTCGCGTCCGCCTCGACGCGGACCTGGGTGTCGGGGTCCGGCAGCAGGCGCAGGTCTCCCGTCGAGCCGAACGGGCTGGACTCGGCGAGCGGACCGAGCGGCGTGAGCGAGAGGTTCGCGGGCACCCAGCCGACGCCGGCGTCGAGCCGCGCGGCGAGTTCCGCTGCCAGCACCGAGCGGCCGCGCACGATCGCGCCGAGGTCGCAGCACACGAGCGAGACAAGGTCGGCCGGGCTCACCGCGAGATCTCCGTCTCCGGCGCGGGGGTGCCGTTGTCCCACGGACCCTCCGTCAGGCCGAGCGAGCCGGCGCCCGAGCGCACGGCGGGAGCGTCCTCGGCGGACGCGACGACGATCATGCCCCCCGCGGGCATGTCGCGGCGCTCGACCGCCGCCGCCAGGCGCTCCCGCGGCTGCAGGTGCAGGCCGGCGCTGCCGAGCGAGGGGTAGGTGTCGGCCACGCCGTAGAGGTCGCCGCCCGGGCCTCGAAGGCGACCGATCACGCACACGAAGTGCCCGACGTCCCAGTCGGGCGCCGGGCCGTCCTGTGCGCCATCGAGCAGGTAGTCGAGCAGCTGATCGACCCGCGCGTGGGCGCCCCACAGATGGCGGGTCGCGAGGTTGGCCACGAGCGCGACAGGATGGGGCGCCGCCGCCGCGACGTCGAACAGCCCGCCGAGCGTGCCGGGCGTCCACGGTCCGCTGTATGGGATCGCCGCCAACCGCCCGCCGGAGATCTCCCCCACGGCGCGCACGACCCCCGCCGCGGTCGTCCCGGACACCGCAGCGTCATCCACGAAGGGCAGCGTCAGGCGGTAGTCGCGCCTGCCCTGCTCGCCGGCGGGCAGGTGCCCGGCGTCGCCGAGCGCCGACACGATGCTCCCCGCGGCCAGAGCCACGGCATCCTGGTCGATGGGCCCCCCTCCGTACTCCTCGATGCCCGCGGCGCGGAGCGCCAGGGCGGCGCAGAACGCGCCGCACAGGTCGTCCCTCTGGGGCAGCTCCCTCGCGTGCACCGCCAGCAGCCTCCGAGCTCCCGGGAGAAGGGTCATGTCCAGCCGGCTCTTCGTCTCCACAGTGCGAATCTAGCGATCGCGTGCCGGCGGGGCGTATGGCATCCTCGCCATGTGCCCAGCGCCCCGATCCCAGCCGCCATGGCCGGCAAGTGACGCCGCCGGCCCACCCCAGCCTCGAGGACCCGGTGGCCGAGCCTTCGGGCGCCCCGCAACGCGACTGGATCCACCGAGTGGCCGATCGGATCGTCCCGACCGAGAACCCGACACGGGTCGTGTACGGGATCGTGGTGGTCGGAGCGCTGCTGGCCGCCGAGGGTGGATTCCACGAGACCCACGTCGACACGATCGCCTCGGCGCTGCTCGCGGTCGCCGTCTACTGGCTGGCGCACGCCTACGCGGACGTCCTCGGCCGGCGGCTGGCCGCGCCCGGGCGACTCACCCCGGGCATGTTGTGGCGCGCGCTCAAGAGCGAATGGGCGATCGTGCAGGGCGCGGCGATACCGCTTGTCGCGCTGGGTATCGCGTGGGCCGCGGGAGCATCTCAGGAAGCGGCCGTCACGGTGGCGCTGTGGAGCGCGGTGGCGAGCCTCGTCGGGTTCGAGCTCGCGGCCGCCATCCGCTCGGATGCGACGCCCGGCGAGCTCGCCCTCGAGGTGAGCGTGGGCCTGGCGATGGGGCTCGCGATCATCGCCATCAAGGTGCTGCTGCACCACTGATCCGCGCTCGATCTAGCCGGATCCGCGACGCTTGCCACCCCGGCGGTCGGCGATGTAGGTGAGCACGATCCCGACGAGCAGCGAGATCACGATCACGATCGTCAGCGGCGCCGTGCTCGTCCCGAAGATCCAGTTCACCCTCACCTCGTTGAAGTTCAGCACGGCGAACAGCGTGATCAGGACCGTCAGCACGATCGACGTCGCCACGCGCGCCCGCTCGCGCCGACCGCGGCGTTCGGGCTTCTGCCGACCTGACCCCGGAGTCTCTGCGCCTGCGGACATCGCTCAGCGCGATCCTAGCGCCCGGTGCCTCGGCTCAGCGCCGCGCGCACCCACTCGCAGCCCGCCGACAGGTCCTCCACGCCCATCGCGGCCGCGACGTTCAGCGCCATGCCGTGGCGGAAGAAATCATCCAGGCGCTCGGGCTCGGCGCCGGAGAGCTCGCCGGCCAGCTCGACGAGCTCGGCGTAGCCGCGTCGCACGCGCTCGCGCACGACCTCGTCGTCACACGCGGCGTAGGACTGATGCTGGAGCATCAGGTAGTCGCGATCGCTGACGAGCAGCTCCTTGTAGGCGCGCCCCATCGCCTCCATCGCGTCCTCGCAGTCGGCCGGCGCGGTCCCCTCGAGGTAGCTCGCGGCAGCGCGGCGGAAGGTGGCGGCGACCCGCTCGAAGCCTCGTTCCACGGCGGCGAGGAACAGGTCGCGCTTGGTGGGAAAGAGGCTGAACACGTAGGGCTGCGCGACGCCCACCCGACGCGCGATGCGGTCGACCGCGGTGCCGTGCAGCCCGCCCCGCGCGAACTCGTGGACGGCCGCCTCGATCAGCTCCTCGCGCCGCTCGGCCGCCGGAACCCGCCGGCGCGGCTTCTCGGAGGTGCTCCTCACACCGGCTCCCCTGCAAGCGCGACCGCGCCCTCGCCGGCCTCGACGGGCACCCTGGGCCGCCCGTCGCCGAGAACCCGCGGGCCCGACGGAACTCGCACCTCGGCCACCTGCGCGCCGGCCCCCTCGCCCGCGCCGCTCTGAACCTCCGCGGCGGAGGCAGTCCGGAACGGGAACAGCAGCACGACGAGCGCCCCCACGGCCAGCACCGTCGCGCCCACCCACATGGCGGGTATCAGGCCGTTGACGAAAGACTGCGGGGAGCCGTAGCCGCCGGCCCCGGTGAACACCGAGGCGAGCACGGCGACGCCGAGCACCCCGCCGACCTCGCGTATGGCGTTGTTCGCGCCGGACGCCTGGCCTGCCTGGGAGGTGCGCACGGAGGAGAGGACGGCGTTGGCCGACGGAGCGAACACGAGCGCCATCCCCGCGCCTGCCATCACGAAGGGAATGATCATCTGCGAGTAGGACATATGCGTTGAGACGAGCAGCGCGAGCCACCCGAGCGCACCCGCCTGCAGGGACAGCCCGGCGACCATGAACGGGCGGCTGCCGAGCCGCTCGGAGAACACGCCGGCGAGCGGGGCGACGACCATCGAGGCGCCGGTCCACACGAGCAGCTTCAAGCCGGCCTGCAGCGGCGTGTTGCCGAGCACGTTCTGCATGTACTGCGAGAGGAAGAAGATCGAGCCGAACATGCCGAAGTACATGCTCAGCGAGGCCACGTTGGTGACCGCAAAGGAGCGCCTCTTAAAGAAGGACATCGGCAGCATCGGCTCCCGGGCGCGAAGCTCCCATGCCACGAAGCCGCCGAGCAGCACGGCGCCGCCGATCAGGGAGACGAGGATCGAGCTGCTCGTCCAGCCGAGCGACTGCGCGCGGACCAGGCCGAACACGATCCCGAACGCGCCCGTCGAGGCGAGCACCAGGCCCGGCAGATCGAGAGTCCCGTAGGGGCCGCGGCTCTCCGACAGGTAACGCATCGCGAGCGGACCGAGGACAAGGCCGATGGGGACGTTGATCCAGAAGATCCAATGCCAGGAGATCCCCTGCACGACGGCGCCCCCGACGAGCGGGCCGACGGCGACCGCGATGCCGCTGATCCCCGACCACACGCCGATCGCCATGCCGCGCCTCTCCTTCGGGAAGGCCTCCGCGAGCAGGGTCAGCGTGAGCGGCGTGACGATCGCAGCTCCTGTTCCCTGGAGCGCGCGCGCGGCGATCAGCAGGTTCGTCGTGGGTGCAAGCGCGGCGGCGGCCGATGCGGCCGTGAACAGCGCGAGCCCTGCGAGGAACATCCGCTTTCGCCCGAACCGGTCGCCGAGCGCTGCCCCGGTGAGCAGCAGCACCGCGTAGGCGAGCACGTAGGCGTTCACCGTCCACTCGAGCGACTGGATCGAAGCGCCGAGGTCGCTGTGGATCGTGGGCAGCGCGACGCTGACCACGAGGTTGTCGAGCACGACCATGAACAGTGCCACCGACACGATTCCAAGGGTCCAGCCGTTCCTGCGCGAGCTGCCCATCTGACCCTCCTTGCTTAGTGAGTACTAACTAGGAAGGAACTTAGCAGCCACTAATAAGCTTGTCAAGCGTCAGTAGCGGCTCACGCCGGACTGCGAGCTCGCCGGCGGGATCGGGTCCAGCGGGCTGAGCCTGCCGTTGTTCAGCTGGAACCGCACGCGCGCCACCCCGGCGCCCGGACAGCAGAGCGGGTCGTTCTTGCGGTAGAGCGGATACTCGAGCGTGACTTCCGTGTCGCTCTGGCCGATCACCCGCAGCTTCGCGCTCGGCTGGCTGGTGTCGGTGCCGATGTAGCGCCCGTTCACGAAGAAGAACGCCTGCTGACCGTAGCCGTCGCCCGAGCCAGTGCGGGTGCCCACGAGCACCCGCAGGGTCTGGTTGGGGTGATAGTCGGCCGTGCCGTTCGCGGTGAATCCCCTTGCCCGCAGCACGGCCATCGCGGCGCTCAACCCCGCGGCGCGCGCCCCCTGGTTGGTGAACGCCGGCTCCGGTGCGCTGCGCGTGGTCGTCTGCGACGTGCCCCCGCTCGTCGTCGTGGGCGCCGGCGTCGAGCTCGCAGGGGCCGAGGCGGTGGACGAGCTGCCCGCGCCGGTCGCGGTGGTGGCAGGCGCCGGCGGTGCTCCGGCGACCGACACGGTCTTCGTCGCCGAGCCGCAACCGCCCAGCAGCCCGCCTCCCGACACTCCGAGGGCCAGCACGATCGCCCACAGCACACCAGCTCTCATCGCCTGCATGGTATTCGCCACCCTCGGGAGGCCTCCTGGCCTACGGCTTCAGCCGCGTCGCAGAAGCCTCCTCCACAACGACGGCGGGCGCGGCTGCTCGCGCAGCCACTCGTCGCGGAGCACCAGCTGACCGCGGGCACGCGCGGACAATACGCACTCGGTGTGGGCATGGCGCCGGCGGCGAGAGTCGCCTTCGGGGGCGATGAGCATATGCTCGCGCAGGGCGGTGAGATGATGACCACAGATCGGACAGCGATACGTCGCAGGCTTGCGGTTCGCCGCGCGGCGCACCGTCCACCATGGGGCGGGCGGAAGACTCGGCATGGCTCCATTGTCGCGTCGGTCGCGGCGACCCTGGCCGCGACGGTGGCCGTCGGCGTGGGTGTCGCGCTGGCGAAGGCCGAGCGCGACCGCCGCTCCGCCAGGGCGCGCACTGCGCGCGCCCGCCAGTTCGCGCTGCTTCCCGGCGAGCGCCCCGGGGAGGGACTGAGGCGAATGGCCCTCGGCCAGTTCGACCTGGCGATCGAGCTGCTCGAGGCCGACTGGGGCGGATTGCTCACCGAGCACGCGGTGCACGAGACGCGCAAGTCGCTGAAGCGTCTGCGTGCGCTGACGAGGCTCCTCGAGGACGAGCTCGGGCCCAGCGCGTGCGCGCGCGAGAACGCCCTGCTGCGCGGCGCAGGCATGCGCCTGGCGGGAGCGCGCGACGCGGAGGTGATCGTCGACACGCTCGACCGCCTCTGCGCGCGTCATCCCAGAGAGCTCGGGCGCCGAAGGAGTCTCCCGGAGCTTCGCAGCGCGCTCGTGGCCGAGCGCACGCGCGAGACCGTGAGCGCCTCCAAGGACACCGCCACCCGGGCCGAAGTGCTGGCCGATCTGCGCGCCGCGCGCGGTGGATTGGCCGAATGGACCCCTTCGCGCCGGGACGGATTCGAGGCGGTCGAGCCCGGCCTGCGGCGGATCTACAGGCAGGGGCGCAGGCGGCTGCGACGCGCGGCGCGCGGCAGGGGCGGCACCGCTCGCGCGATGCACGAATGGCGCAAACGCGTCAAGGATCTGCGCTACGCAGCGGAAATGCTCGACAGGATCGACCCCGACGAGCGAGAGAAGTCGGGCCGTGGCCCCGGCAAGCGCGGACGAGAGCGGTCGGGGGGCCGCAAGAACGCGCCGCCGCTGCGCCGGGTCGCCCGGCGCGCCGATGAGCTGGGAGAACTGCTCGGCGAGGAGCACGACCTGGTCGTGCTCGCCGAGCGCGTGCGCGCGACCGGCAAGCGACGCGGCGCCGGAAAGCGAGGCGGCCGCCCGAGCTCACAGCACGATCGAGTCGTGCTCGACAAGAAGACGCGAAGAACCCTCCTGAAGTTGATCGCGCGCCGCCGCAAGCGCCTGCGTCGGGTGGCGCTGCGCAAGGGAAAGCGTCTGTATCGGCGCAGGCCGGGAAAGTTCGTGCGTCGCGTGGGCGAGGCCTACGCCAGGCAGGCGCGAGCCTAGGGCTCGACGCGCAGCCGCCCCCGGCTCGAGCCGTCAGCCGACGCTGACGATCGTCAGCCTGCGCTTGCCCTTGGGAAGCGAGACCGAGACGAGCTCTCCCGGGCCCCGCCCGAGAAGGGCCTGGGCGACGGGCGATTCGGCCGACAGGCGACCGTCCGCGGGCACGGCGTCGTGCGAGCTCACGATCCGCCAGGTGTGCTCGGCCCCGTCCTGGTCGCTGACGAGCACCGTCGAGCCCAGGCCGACGGTCCCGCCGGCGCCGGCCGGCGCCTCGGTCACGACGACGGCGGCCGCGATCTTCTCCCGCAGCCTTGCGATCTTCGTCTCGAGGTGGGCCTGCTCGTTCTTGGCGTCGTGATACTCGCTGTTCTCCTTCAGGTCGCCCCATTCGCGCGCGGTCTTGATGCGATCGGCGATCTCCCTGCGCCCCTCTCCCTCGAGCGCGGCCAGCTCGGCGTTGAGCGTGTCGAGCCCCTCGGCGGTTGTGAGGTTGGTCGTGTCCGGCACGCGAACGAGCCTACACGTCCGGCGCACGAATCAGAAGTACGTCCTAGCCGACGAGGACAGCAGCGCGTAGATCTGCGCGATCGAGGACTGCACGAGCAGCTGCGCGGTGGGGGGCGAGCCGGAGACGAACAGACCGTTGCTCAGGCGCAGGTGCTGCCAGGCGTAGTCGACGTAGGCCTGGGCGAGCTTCGGCCCCGGCGGGTCGTGGGTCACGGAGTCCAGGTAGAGCATGTTGCGGAAGTAGACAGACGGGAAGAAGGGGATCTCCGACCTCAGCCGTTCCGGGGTGAAGTACGCGAGTGCCGCCCGCGCCGTGGCGCGGGCCTGGTAGAGATAGGCGCCGTTGCCGGTGGCCTGGTAGAGCAGCGTGCCGGCGCCGATCATCGTTCCCTGGTTGTAACTCCACAGCGTCGGGTCCACCACGCCATGCTGGCGGATGTGGTCGGCGTACAGGCCGCTGGGCGCAAGCAGGCAGCGACGCACCCATTCGTAGGCCATCTCGGCGAACTGCAGGTACTGGACGTTGCCGGTGATGCGGTAGAGCTGCACCCCGAGCTCGGCCGCGGGCGCGTTGGTGACGGTGTTGCGATCGGTGTTTTCGGCACCATTCGAGAAGGGGATGCCGCCCGGGCACGCGAGTTCCGGATCGGACTGCCAGCCGGCCATCTCGAACGCCATGATCCCCTTCGCCGTGCCGAGCTCAGAGACGTTGTGAGTGATCCTGTAGAGGCGCGCGAGCTCGATCCCCACCCACTCGTTGTCGTCGTAGTACTTGGCGCCGCCCGGGCCGGCCGGCGGGGCCACGGTGCCGTCGAACGCGGGCAGCGTGCTGGTGAACGACCCTTCCGGCGCGCCCGAGTTGGAGACGTCCAGGTAGGTGCGCAGGCCGACCAGCCGCGCGTGGATTTCCGGCGCGAACGAGGCCGCGAGGACCGGGACGTTGGCCATGCTCACGGTCGCCGCGAACGCCTGCGAGAACGGCCACAGATAGGAGAACGGTTCCCCGACGTACAGCCCGGAGCCCTGCAGGTAGTAGTACTTCTGCATCGCCCGGAAGGCGACCTGCGCCCGCGCCGGATTGCCGCGCAGCGCGGGCTTGCGAGCCTTCTTCTTGGGGGCCTGCGGGTGCCGGGCAGGGCGCGGCGAGCTGGACTGGCGGGCGAACTCGAACCGCCGCGCCGGGATCGCCGGGCGCGAGGCGCCCGCCGGGTAGACCGACGCAGCCTGCGCCGCTCGCGCGCAAGGGGCGAGGGCCGCCACCGCGAGGAGCACCAGCAGGGCGCCGAGACGAACGTCAGGCCTTCGCCTGTGAGCGGAGCGATCGGTCATCGAGCGTCAGCTGCCGGAACAGTCGGGGAGGCCATTCGATTTGGTATACGCACGTAGGTGACGTTCACCGCTCCGCGCCCACCGGGCAAAGCTTGAGCCATCGTCTCACAAGATCCGCGGAGCGGGCGTAGTTCGAGATGCCCTTCGACTACACGACGGTCGGGCACGTGACCGCCGACGTCCTGGCCGACGGAACCCGCCGCCCCGGCGGCAGCGCGTTCTACAGCGCCCTACAGGCGTCCCGGCTGGGCCGGCGCGCGCTCATCATCACGCAGGGCGCGGCGCGGGAGATCGAGGAGCTCCTCGAGCCCTATCGCAGCGAGTTCGAGCTCGTGATCCTCCCGGCCCAGGAGACGACCACGCTCCAGACCTCGGCCGTCGGCGCCCAACGCGCGCAGCGGGTGCTGGCATGGGCCGGCCCGATCGCCGAGAACCTGGAGGTGGACACGGAGATCTTGCATCTGGCGCCCGTCGCGCGCGAGACTCCGCGCCGCTGGAGCGGCCGCTCCGATCTGGTCGGGCTCACGCCGCAGGGGCTCGTGAGGGCGTGGGAGCGAGACGGCGGGAAGGTCGGCCACGTCGCGCTCGAGCCCGCCCAGCTGCCCGAGCGCTGGGATGCGATCGTGATCTCAGAGGCCGAGCGCCCGAGCTGCGCATGGCTCGTCGCGGACCCGGCGGGCGCCGTCGTGGCGGTGACGAACGCGGCCGCTCCCACGGCCATCCATCAGCGCGCCGCGGCGACCGCCTGGGTCCCGGTGCCCGCGATCGAGGACTTCCGCGATGACATAGGAGCCGGGGATGTGTTCGCCGCCGCGTTCTTCATGGCCATCGCCGAGGGTCAGCCCGCCGGGGAGGCGGCCTGTTTCGCGAACGCGGCGGCGGCCGTTCGCATAGGCGCCGTCGGCGCCGATGGCATCGGACACAGGCCGGAGATCGAGGCCCGGCTGCGCGCCGTCGCCTAGCGCGCCGGCGCCGGCGGCTCAGGGGGCCTTCTCCAGGGGGGCGTCGATCAGCCGCGCGAGCTCATCGGGCTCGATGGCATCGGCGCGGCCGGCGGCGCGGGCGGCAAGCAGCAGCGTGCCGGCGATCGGGGGCATCTCCACGACGAACACGTCGGCCTCGGGTGCGAACTCGTGGATCGCCGCGGTGAGCGGCTCGACGAATACCGCGCCGGCCCGGAAGGAACCGCCGATCAGCCCCACCGGGAAGACCCCCTGCAGGCCGGTCTGGCGAACGACCGCGGCGACCTGGCCGGCCAGCTCCCTGGCCCCCCGCTCATACAGCTCGCGCGCGACACCGTCTCCGCGCACCGCGAGGAGCTCGGTCTGCGTGGCGAACGCGGCGATCTCGCGCTTGGAGAGCGGCTTGGCGTAGACGAACGCGGCGAGCGCCTCGACGCTCGGCAGGTCGAAGAACGCCGGGGCGGCAGCGGTCAGCGCGGTCTCGGGGCCGGAGGCCTCGCGGTCGCGCAGGGCGGCCTTGATCGACTCGATGCCGAGCCAGTAGCCGCTGCCCTCGTCCCCGAGCAGATGGCCCCAGCCGCCCACCCGCCAGACTCGCCCGTCGGCGCCCAAGCCGAGGACGTTCGAACCCGTGCCGGAGATCGCGCCTATCCCGGGCCGGGCTCCGGTGGCCGTGGCCCATGCTCCCACCACGTCGTTGACGACGATCCACGCCTCGTTGCGGGCTGAGCGCAACTGCTTTGCGATCGCGCTGGTGTCGATGCCTGCCACGGCGAGCACCGCCGCGCCGAGCTCCCCCTGCGCGATGCCCGCCCGCTCGATCGCCTCGTCGGCGGCCTCGAGCAGGGCCCGGACGGCGCTCTCCGCGCCGACGGCGTCCTCGTTGCTCGGTCCCCGCTGCGCGAGGTGCAGCACCCGGCCGTCGAGGTCGAGGACCGCCGCGACAGTCTTGGTGGCGCCACCGTCGATCCCCATCACGAAGCGCGCGTTGGGAGGGCTCGCAGGCATCGCGAACGGGAAGGGCAGCTGGACGAGCGGGTCTCGCTTCATGCGGGGATCCTTCCAGGATTCGAGCGAAGGGCTAGCATCGGCGCGATGCCGGCCCGCGCGATTTACCCGAGTACGCCGCTGCGAGCCGGGATGTACGAGTCGTTCTACCTGCGCGCCGTCTCGCCGCAGGAGCCGCTGGGGGCGTGGATTCGCCATACCGTCCACAAGCGCCCGGGCCGCCACCCGCGGGGGTCGGTGTGGTGCACCGTGTTCGACGCCCGCGAGGGCCCCCCGTACATGCACAAGCTGACCACCGACGAGCTCGAGGTCCCACCGGGCGGATGGATCGCGGTGGGTGACGTCCGCGGTCAGGAGAGCTCGAGCGGCGCGCACGGCGAGGGCGCCGTTCTGAGCCCCGGCGAGGCGCGGGGAAGCTGCGGGGCGGCACGCTGGCAGCTGCGGTTCGCCTCGCAGGAGCCCGAACTGCGCCACCTCCCTCGAGAGTGGCTGTACCGCGCGCCGCTGCCGCGCACGAAGCTCACGAGTCCCGCACCCGCGGCGAGGTTCGACGGCACGCTCGAGCTGGCCGGCCGCGACGCGATCGAGCTGGACGGCTGGCGCGGGATGGTCGGCCACAACTGGGGCTCCGAGCACGCCGAGCGATGGATCTGGCTGCACGGGGTCGGCTTCGACGAGGCGCCCGATGCGTGGCTCGACGTCGCGCTCGGACGCGTGAAGCTTGCAGGGCGCATGACGCCCTGGGTGGCGAACGGGGCCCTCTCGCTCGACGGTCGCCGTCACCGGGTCGGCGGGCTCGCCGCGCGTGGGCTGCGCGTCGCCGAGACGCCGCAGGGGTGCCTGCTGCGGCTCAGCGGCCAGGGCGGTCTCGCGCTGGAAGCCCGCGTCGAGGTCCCGCCCGGGTCGGCGGCCGGCTGGCGCTATGCCGATCCGGCGAAGGGCGAGCACGACGTGATCAACTGCTCGATCGCCTCGCTGGAGCTGACCGTGAAGCTGCCGGGCGCAGGAGCGACGCGAGCCCTCCGCACGGCGCACGGCGCTGCATACGAGCTGGGGATGCGCGAGCGCGACCACGGCGTCCCGATCGCCCCCTTCCCGGACGGCTGATCCGACGCCGTGCGCGAGCACTTCGCCCGGGTCGAGCTGGTCGTCCTGAAGGAGGCCTCATACGCGGGCCGGCTGCTCGTGTGCCGGCGACTCGACGGACGTTTGACGGCTGCCGCCGAGTCGCGGCGACCGGCGGAGTACCGGTAGCGTTGCGGTCATGTCGGTCACCGATCAAGGGCCTCGTCGCGTCGCTCGCCTCGCCGGCCTGCTGGGCGCAGCTTCGCTCGCCGGCGCGATGCTCTGGTGGCGCCGACATCCGTCGGCGTGCCCGTACTCCCAGCGCTTCTGGCTCGAGCCCCCGCACCCGCTCATCACCCGCACGCGGCTGCGCGAGATCCTCGAACCGCGGCTCGGCGAGCGGATCCTCGAGATCGGCCCGGGCACCGGCTACTACACGCTGGAGCTGGCGGATTGGATCGGCGCGGACGGCCGGCTCGACATCCTCGACATCCAGCAGCCGATGCTCGACGACACGATGCGTCGCGCGCGCGAGCGCGGCGTGGTGAACATCACGCCGACCTGCGCCGACGCGCAGCGTCTGCCCTATCCCGACGGGACGTTCGACGCGGTCGTGCTCGTCACGGCCCTCGGAGAGATACCCGACCAGGATGCCGCCTGGCACGAGATGGCCCGCGTCCTCACGCCCGCCGGGCGAATTGTCAACGGCGAGCTGCTCGGCGACCCGCACTGGGTGAGCCCGCGAGCAGCCGAGCAGCGCGCGAGCGCGGCCGGCCTCGGACGCCACCGGCGGCTCGGCTCCCGGGCGGGGTACTTCGACCGCCACGAGCGCGCCTAGCGCCCAAGGTCGGCGTGGGTGAAGTGACCGACGTCGAGCCTTCGCGGCCAGTGCGCTCGGGCAGTCAGCGCGGACGCGACGAGCGCCGAGCCAGGGCCCTGATGACGAAATCCCCACGAGCCGGGGCGACCTGAACAAGGGAACCAACGAAGGCAACTGGGATCACAGCGCGGGGAACCGTGTCGTCGAGTCGTGGAGTCGCTAATGTTCGTTGTCGGCTCCGCGCCGGCGCCGCCGTCGACGCGGACAGATGATTGGGGGGTCGACGCTCGAAGCCCAGGACCGGTGATAACCCACGATCGTCGGGTGATGTCGCGATCAAGCTGCTCGGTGGGTTCGGCGCCACTGCGGGCGGCAAACCGGTGGCCGATACGGCGTGGCGGCTGCGCAAGGGCCGCGAGCTCGTCAAGCTCCTGGCGCTCGCGCCGGATCATCGCCTGCACCGCGAGCAGCTCATGGATGCGCTGTGGCCCGAACGTGATCCGGCGGCAGCGGCGAACAATCTCCACCAGGTGGTTCACGCGGCGCGGCGTGCTCTCGGAGCTGACGCGATCTCGCTGCGTGACGAGCAGCTGACGCTTCATGCGCGTGTGGACGTCGACGAATTCGAGCGCGCAGCGGCTCACGCGCGCCGGGCCGGCTCACCCACCGCTGTTCGTGCCGCCCGGTCGCTCTACGCCGGCGAGCTGCTTCCGGAGAATCGTTACGACGACTGGGCCAACCCGCGCCGCGAGGAGCTCGTCGAGCTGCGCGCCGAGCTCGACGCACAGCTCGACGCGTTGGGCTCTGAGGATCGACTGTCCGGTCTGCCGTCGCAGGCGAGCTCATTCGTCGGCCGAGACCATGAGCTTCGGGAGCTTCTTGCCCTGCTGGAGCGGACGCAGCTGCTGACGCTCGCCGGCACGGGCGGCACCGGCAAGACACGACTTGCGCTCGAGCTGGCGCGCGAAGCTGAGCGCTCGTATGCCAACGGCGCGGCACTCGTCGAGCTGGCCGCGGTCAGCGATGGGCACATGGTGGCGTCTGCGGTCGCGGCGGCGCTCGACGTTGTAGCGCTGCCCGGGCGCTCGGCCCTCGACGGGATCGTCGACTTCCTCTCGCCGCGAGCATCGCTACTGGTGCTCGACAACTGCGAGCACGTCCTCCTCGAGAGCGCGGGGCTGGCCGACGCGTTGCTGCGGGCCGCGCCGAACCTGACGATCCTCGCGACAAGCCGTGAGCCGCTGCGCGTGGCGGGCGAGGTCGTCTTTCGCGTGCCGTCGATGACGATCCCAGACCCCGAGCAACCGGTATCTCCGATCGAGCTGATGCGCTACGAGTCCGTACGGTTGCTGAGCGATCGCGCTACGGCCGCTGTCCCCGAGTTTGCGATCGACGCCGAGAGCGCGGCCGATGTTGCGCGGATCTGCTTCCGCCTCGATGGCCTGCCGCTCGCGCTCGAGCTCGCCGCCGCTCGGCTCGGAGCGCTTGGCACGGCAGCGCTCGCCGAGCGTCTCGATGACCGCTTCCGCCTGCTGCGCAGCGGCGGTCGCGTCGCGCCGACCCGCCAGCAGACGCTGGAGGCGACCCTCCAATGGAGCCATGATCTGCTCGAGGGCGACGAGAAGCTGTTGCTCCAGCGCCTTGCGGTGTTCGCCGGTGGCTTCGACCTCGCCGCCGCCGAGACGATCTGCGCGGGCGATCGACTCGAGGCCGCCGCGGTGGCGGACGTGCTGGCCCGACTCGTCGAGAAATCCCTTGTCAGTGCCGAGGGTGTCGGGCGCGAGCGCCGCTATCGGCTGTTGGAGACGGTGCGACTGTATGCCGCGGCGCGGCTCGAGGCGGCAGGCGGGGGCGCCGCTGTCGCCAAGCGCCACGCGCGCTGGGCGTTGGCGACCGTCGAGCGCGAAGGCGACTCCGCGCGGCTGGACCGCGAGGCGGCGAATCTCCGTCGTGCACACGACGTTCTGCTCGCGCACGATAGCCGCGAGGCGCTTCGCTATTGCGTGGCGCTCTCTCCATTCTGGCTGCGTCGGATCGACCTCCAAGAGGCACACCGGCGCTTCAGCGAGGCCCTCGCGGCAGCTCCCGAGCACACCGAGCTACGCGCGAGCGCACTGCTCGCGGCGTCAGCCATCGACCTCCGCGCCGGAACCCTGGCGTGCGGTGCGACTCATGCGAGCGAGAGCTACGAGATCGCCAGCGATCTCCTCGACACGCGGGCACAATGGTGCGCACTGCAGCGGCTCGGGGAGTTCGCCGTCTGCTACGACGACGGGTGGAGCGCGATGGCCTCGTTCGAATCGGCACGCGAGCTGGCCGGACGTGAGGGATTCACCGCATCGCAAGCCGTCTCGGTCTATTCCCTGGGGGTGGCTCGCTGGCTCCTCGGCGATCTCGCCGGTGCCGAGGCGCTGCTGATCGAGAGCGCCATGTCGCTACGCCCGCTCGTCGACTCCCCGGAGCGGATCCAGTCGCCGCTGAACATCTCCGAGATGCGCTTCGGCGACTCCGATGGGCAGGCCGGCCTGAGGATCGTCTTCGAGGAGACGCTGAAGCCGTTCGTCGAGATCTCGTGTGACGCCGCGGTCGCCTACGTGCTCGCCAACCAGGCGGCAATCGCACGCATGCGCGGCCAGCCGGAGCGCGCCGGAGCATTGCTCGACGAGGCCGCCGAGCGCTTCGCTCGGACGAACGACGAGCGCGGCCAGGCCGACGTGCTCGTGCGGCGCGCATACCTCGAGCTCGCCCAGGGTTCGCCGTCCGTGGCGCGCGCGTGCCTCGAGCGCGCGCTCGAGTTGCGCAGGGGTATGAGCGACCGACGCGGAGTCGGGATGGTGCTGTCGGGTCTCGGCCTCGTCGACACCCTCAGCGGTGACTATGGCCTGGCGGAACAACCGCTGGCCGAGGCGCGGGACCTGTTCCGGCGCGCCGGCGATCGTTGGGGGTTGGTGAACTCGCTATGGCGAACGGCTGACCTCGCGCTAGCGCGCGAGCGGCTCGGCGATGCCGATGCGGCCCTCCAGGAAGCACGCGCGGTCGTCGCGGAGACCGAGCGCCAAGGTTGGATCGCCGTCACCGCCGCAATGCTCGCCGAGGTCGCTCAGCTGCAGGGCGAGACCGCCCGCGCGGCAGCGTTGTCCGAGCAGGCCCTGCAGCACTACTCCGCCCGCGGCGATGAGGCCGGCGTCGCGGCCATGCGAAGGCGCACGCAAGGTCTCGCCAAGGATCGGCAAAGGCCACGCAAAGTCGCGAGGAGTACGACTACTCCCACGGCCAAGACAAAACGGAGGCAATCATGACTGCAACAGGAACAATCACCCCGATCCTCGGGGACGCAACGGTGCAGGAGCTGCGCGAGGCGATCCACGGGCGGGTCCTGCGGCCTGATGACGATGGCTACGCCGAGGCGTGCCGAATCTGGAACGGAGCCTTTGACAGCAGGCGCCCGGCGCTGATCGTCGGTTGCAGCGGAGCCGCGGATGTCATCGCGGCGGTCGGCTTCGCGCGCAGCAACGACCTCACGATCGCGGTCCGGGGCGGCGGCCACAGCATTGCAGGGTTCTCGACCTGCGATGAGGGCATCGTGATCGACCTGTCGGCGATGCGCTCGGTCCGCGTTGATCCAGCCGCACGGCGCGCCCAGGTCGGCCCGGGTGCCGTCTGGGGCGATGTGGACCACGAGACGCAGGCGCACGCGCTCGCGACCACCGGCGGGCTGGTGTCGACCACCGGTGTCGCCGGCTTCACGCTCGGCGGCGGCATCGGCTGGCTGATGCGCAAGCACGGTCTCGCCTGTGACAACCTCGTTGGAGCCGATGTCGTGACGGCCGACGGCCGGCTCGTGCACGCGAGCGAGCATGAGAACAGCGATCTGCTGTGGGGCTTGCGCGGCGGCGGCGGCAACTTCGGCATCGTCACGCAGTTCGAATTCGAGCTGCATCCACTCGGGCCAGTCGTGTATGCCGGCCCGATCTTCTACGCGGCCGAGCATGACGCAGATCTGATGCGACTCTTCCGCGAGTGGGCGCCCGGCGTTTCGGACGACATCACCGCGGCGCTCAACCTGACGACGGCCCCGCCGTTGCCCGTGATCCCCGAGGAGTGGCATGGCAAGAAGGTGATCGCCCTGCTCGTGGTCTCGGCCGGGGCGATGGACGAGGCCGCGACTCAGGTACGGGCGTTCCGCTCGGCAGCCGAGCCGGTCGCTGACCTGCTCGGGCCTATGCCGTACACGGCCATGCAGTCGCTGATCGACCCCCTCTGGCCGAAGGGGATCAGGGCCTATTTCAAGTCGACCAACCTCGCGCGCTTCGACGACGAGCTGATCGAGCGGCTATGTGCGCAGCACGTTTCCGCGCCAGGTCCACAGTGTGAGATCCACGTGCACCAGATGGGGGGCGCTGTGGCTCGCGTGCTCGAGGGCGAGACCGCGTTCTCGGAGCGCTCGATGCCTTTCGTGGTAAACGCCGTGACCGGTTGGCAGGACCCCGACGACACGGCGGCACACACGGCGTGGGCACGGGCCGTGGTAGATGCTGCCGCGGACGCGTCGACCGGACGCGCATACGTCAACTTCCTCGGTGATTCAGACGCCGCGCGGTCGTCGTACGGCGCCGAGACCTACGCGCGCCTCGTGGCACTCAAGCGCGAGTACGACCCAACCAACGTGTTCCGCCTGAACCAGAACATCGAGCCGGACGGGGACTAGCTCGGTGCTGAGGGAAGACCACGAGGTGATCGCTGCGGCCGCCGCTCCAGCTGGCGCGGCGGCCGCAGCGAAGCTCGACAACTACGCGCGGTCGGTGGCCCTGCCGGTGGTCTTCGTGGTCGATCAAGACCCGCGGTCGCTCCAGGTGATGCTCTCAGACCTGTCGGGGCGGTTCGGCAACGACTTCGAGGTCAGGGGCGAGACCTCGCTGCAGGTTGCGCTTGCCGCCCTGGAAGAGATGGCAGCCGCCGAGCAGCCGGTAGCGCTGCTTCTCGTCGACGATGCTGCGTCTGACCTCCTTGTGCGTGCGCACGAGCTGCACCCACGAGCCAAGCGCGTGCTGCTGGTTGATCGCGACTACTCATCCACCAGTCCCGTAGTGCAGGCCATAACGCTCGGGCGCGCCGATTTTCACATCGTGCGGCCGTGGTCGGACGACGAGATGATGTACGGGGCGATTACCGAGTACCTCTCGTCGTGGGAGACGGAGCAGAAGTCGAACTTCGAGCTCTTGCGGATCGTTGCCGAGGAGGGTGACAGCAGAGTGCCGCAGTTGCGCGACGTGATGACCCGGTTCAGCCTGCCGTTTGGCTTCTATCCGATCGAGAGTGACGCCGGTCGGCGCCTGCTGGATGAGGCCGGGCTTGACGCGACGCGCGTGCCTGTGGTGATTCGTCACGACGGCCAGGTCACGATCGATCCGAGCCTCCCCGATCTCGCCCGCGCCATCGGCGTCAGCGTCACGAACGACGTCGACACGTGCGAGCTCGCCATCGTCGGCGCCGGACCAGCGGGCCTGACGGCGGCCGTCTATGCGGCCTCGGAGGGGCTCGACACGGTGATGCTCGACCGGGCTCTCTCGGGCGGCCAAGCCGGCACGAGCCCGATGATCCGGAATTATCCCGGCTTCCCCCACGGTATTAACGGCGGCGCTCTAATGCAGCGAACGTGCGAGCAAGCCTGGTTGATGGGAGCGCATATCGTCTTCGCGCAGCAAGCCGTCGCACTCGAAAAGCGCGGTGAGCATCGAGTCGTTCGCATGCTCGACGGGACCGAGCTGCGCGCGGGCGCGGTCCTGATCGCGACCGGAATCGAGTGGCGGCGGCTCGGCGTGCCCCGACTCGAGGCACTAGTGGGCTCAGGCGTCTTCTATGGCGCGGCCGCCAGCGAGAGCCGCGCCATGCAGGACCAGGACGTGTTCATCGTCGGCGCCGGAAACTCGGCCGGACAGGCAGCGTTGCACGTCGGCAAGTACGCTCGCGCGGTCACCCTGCTCGTTCGGGGCGACAGCCTCGCGAAGTCGATGTCGAGCTATTTGGTACGCGCCATCGAGTCGACGCCGAACGTCTTCGTTCGGCACCGCACGGAGGTGGTCGACGGCGCCGGCGATCGGTCGCTCGAATGCATCAAGCTCGCCGACCGCGCAAACGAAACCGTTGAGGTGGTGCCCGCGTCTGCGCTGTTCGTGATGATCGGCGGCGAGCCGCACAGCCAGTGGCTTCCAGAGGAAATCGCGCGCGACGCGCAGGGTTACCTGATCACCGGTCGCGACCTTCTCGACCAGACCGGAGTCCACTGGGAGCACAACCGTGAACCATCGACGCTCGAGACCAGCATGCCTGGGGTATTCGCGGCGGGCGACCTGCGACAGGGTTCGATCAAGCGCGTCGCCTCGGCGGTCGGCGAAGGCGCAACAGTCGTGCGCCTCGTGCATGAACACCTGCGTGAGGGCGGGCCCGAGCGCGCGGCGCATACGCGGCGCGCTTCATCGCCGTCCCGCGTGTGGCATCGGCTCCGGAAGAGACTCAGCTGAACGCGGACCCTCGACAGGGCGGCGTCCGTAGGTTGCCGCACGCCGAGGCGGGTCTAACACCGATGAGCCGGACGCGGCCGCGCGCGATGCTGGCGCCATGGCACAAGCGCGCTTCGACGTCGGACGTGCAGTGGCCGACTCTCAGAGCTTCGCCGGATCGCAGTGTCCACCGCAGCCCGGTGCGCCCGCGCACCGCTGGGGGGCGCTCGCGGTCCTGTGCGTCCCGCTGCTGATCATCTCACTGGACAACACGGTCCTCAACGTGGCGCTGCCCACGCTGGTGGAGAAGCTGCACGCCACCACGAGCGACCTGCAGTGGATCGTCGACGCCTACGTGCTGGTCTTCGGAGGGTTGATGCTCGTGGCGGGGAGCCTGGCGGACCGGATCGGGCGCAAGCGGACGTTTCTCATCGGTCTTGCGGCGTTCGCGGCCGGCTCAATGTGGGCCGCGTTCTCCGGGACGGTGAGCATGCTGATCGCCGCGCGGGCGAGCATGGGCATCGGTGCGGCGCTGATCATGCCCTCAACACTGTCGATCATCACGAACACCTTCAGCGACCGCGCCGAGCGCCAGCGCGCGCTGGGCTTCTGGTCGGGCACGAGCGGGGCAGGACTCGCCCTCGGGCCCATTGTGGGCGGCCTCCTGCTCGCCCATTTCTGGTGGGGCTCGGTGTTCCTGATCAACGTGCCGATAGCGGCGCTGGGCTTCGCGTGCGCCATCCCGCTGGTGACCGACTCGAAGGATCCCGCCGCCGCGCGCCCCGACCCGGGCGGCTCGGTGCTGTCGATCGCCGGCCTCGGGCTGGTTCTGTGGGCGATCATCGAAGCGCCCGTCAACGGCTGGACCTCGACGCTCGTTCTCGGAGCGGGCGTCGCCGGCCTGGCGGTGCTTTGCGCATTCGTGGCATGGGAGCGCGCAAGCTCCCACCCGATGCTGGATCTGCGGTTCTTCGCGAACAGGAGCTTCTCCGCGGCGGTCGTGTGCAACGGCCTGTTGATGTTCGGGCTGATGGGCGCGCTGTTCGTGCTGACCCAGTTTCTTCAGTTCCAGCTCGGCTATACGCCCCTGCAGGCCGGCGTCCGGGTTCTCCCTGCCGCCGGCGCGATCGCCGTGGTAGCTCCACTCTCATCGCTGCTCGTCCGCCGGCTCGGCGCGAAGCTGACCGTCGCGATGGGCCTGCTGGTGGTTGCCGCCGGGCTGTGGTTGATCTCCGCTGCCTCGATCACCACCACGTACGGCGAAACGGTGATAGGCATGACGATGCTCGGCATCGGCGCGGGGCTCGTCTTTCCCGCGGGAGTGGGGGCTGTCATGACCTCGCTGCCAAGCGAGCACACGGGCGTCGGCTCGGGCACGAACGGAGCCTTCGTGCAGATCGGCGGCGCCCTCGGCGTGGCCGTCGTCGGGAGCCTGCTCTCCGGGCGCTATCAGCACAGGATGACGACCACGCTCGCGCCCTACCACATCCCCCACGCGATCGAACAGACCATCTTTGGATCCCTCGGCGGTGCACTCGGCGTCGCCGGACACCTGGGTGGAGCGACCGGCGAGCTGCTCGCCAACTTCGCGCGCTCCGCGTTCATCAGCGGCATGGACCTGGGGCTCTCGGTCGCAGCCGTCGTCGCGCTGGCGGGCGCGCTGCTCGCGCTGCTCGCACTTCCCTCAAGGACCGTCGCAGAAAACGAGACGCACCCCGACGAGCGCGCTTAGGGTTCGGCGCGCGGCCGGCCCAGCCGCTCTGCCACGTCCCGCAGAGCGGTCGTCCGATGGAGCCGCGTGCCGGTGGGAGCCACGACGAAGAGCGTCAGCGGCCAGGACCGGCCAGGCCGCGCTCGACCAGGCTCTGGGCGGTGTCCGCGATCGAGTCCTCGATCGGGCGCGGCTTCCAGCCGAGGGTGGTCCTCGCCTTGTCCGCGCTGTAGGTGGGCGACTCTCCCAGATCGCCCACGATCGTGCGGACGCTCGGGTCGAAGAGTGCCATCGCGCGGATGAGGAGATCAGGCGCCACGCGGGTCGGAACCTTGGCGGCCGCGGGGCCGAGGCGCTCGCGGAGGATCCGGCCGACGTCCTGCATCCAAAGGAAGCGGTCGACAGCCAGGAAGCGCTCGCCGCCCGCCGCAGGGGCGGTCATCGCGCGGATGTGGAGGTCCGCGACATCCCGGACGTCGACGAACGTGAAGCCGAGCCGCGGTATCGCCGGCATTCCGTTGAGGAGGCGTTCGATCACCTGCAGCGAGTAGGAGCGATCGTCGCTGAGCACGGGACCGATGATCGCGCCCGGGTTCACGCTCGCCAGTCGGCTCTCGGCGCCGGCTGCCCGGACGTGGTCCCAGGCGGCGCGCTCGGCGATCGTCTTGGAGCGGGTGTATGGCGTGCGTCGCAGGTCGTCCGGGTCGGTCCAGTCCTTCTCGTCGTAGGGGGCGTCTGCAGACGGAGCGCGCCCGTGACGAACGGCGGCGACCGAGGAGGTCAACACGACGCGCCGCACGCCGGCCTGAAGGCTCGCGCCGAGCACGCGCAGCGCCCCGTCGCGGGCTGGAACTATGAGCTCGTCCGGATCCTTCGGCTGCGCCGGTGGGAAGGGCGAGGCGACGTGGAGCACGTAGTCGCACCCTGCCACGGCACCCGCCCATCCCTCGTCGGCGTTGAGGTCGGCGGCAACGATCGACATGCGGTCGCCGGCCTCGACGCCGGCATCGGCGAGCGAGGCTCTCAGGTCATCCGCCCGGCGCAGGTCGCGGACGGTCGTGCGCACCGCGTATCCGCGACGCAGGAGTTCGGCGGTGCACCATCCGCCGAGGAATCCTGTTCCGCCGGTGACGAGCACGGTCCCGACTGGCTCAACCATGGCCGGGGAGTCTAGTCTCGCCGCCGCAGATGACGGCGCTGACGAACCGACCGAGGGGCGTTCTCGGCCCGCGGCCCGCGGCTCGCGGCCTGCGGGCTGCGAGAGCGGTGCCGTGTTAGGATCGCGCGGCTGTGCCTCACAACCCGAATCGAGGCGCCATCCTGATCAGTGGCGCATCGACAGGCATCGGGCGGGCCTGCGCCGAGCACCTCGACAGCCTCGGCTTCACCATCTTTGCCGGCGTGCGCAAGCAGTCGGACGCCGACTCGCTGCGTGGCGCCGGATCCGGGCGCACACAGCCGCTGATGCTCGACGTCACCGAGAGCGAGTCGATCGCCGCCGCGATGCGGACCGTCGATCAAGCTGCACCGGCCGGCTTGGCCGGACTCGTCAACAACGCCGGCGTGTCGGTGGGCGGACCGCTCGAGTTCGTCGGGATCGACGAATGGCGCCGCCAGCTCGAGGTCAACTTCATCGGCCAGGTCGCCGTCACCCAGGCGGCCCTGCCGGCGCTGCGCAAGGCGCGGGGTCGAATCGTGAACATGACCTCGATCGGCGGTCGTCTGGCCAGCCCATTCCTTGGGCCCTATAACGCGTCCAAGTTCGCGCTCGAGGCGGTCACCGACGCGCTACGCCTCGAGCTTCGCCGGTTCGGCGTCCAGGTCGCAGCCGTCGAGCCGGGAGCGGTCGTCACGCCGATCTGGGAGAAGGGCCGCGCCAGCGCCGATCAGGCGGCCACGAGCATGCCGGCCGAAGCAATGCAGCTCTATGGCGCCGGGATCACGGCGATATCGAAGTTCATCGCCCAGGGTGAGCGCTCGGGCGTACCCCCGCTCGAGGTTGCGCGGGCCGTGGAGCACGCCCTCACTGCGACCCGACCCAAGACCCGCTACGTCGTGGGACGCGACGCGAAGATGCGTCTCGCCCTCACGCGACTTCTGCCGACCCGCGTGATGGACAGGGTCATCGTGCGCGCGATGGGACTTTGACAGCCGTGCGCTCTCAGCGGTTTGCGCGCACTGGCTCAAGCTCGGTTCGTGGCGCATAAGCCAGCGCGACACGCACGCCCGACGGGGCATCTTCAGATCGACCTCGGGGCGCGTGTTCGTGCCGTACCAGCGGACGCACTCGGCTTTGCGAGTTGGTGTGATCATGAGCAGCAGCGACGACCGTTGCTGCCAGGCCGCAAGCCAAGACGGTCGCGCCCATGCCCACCGGCAGGGCGCGATGCACGAACCGCGCTCCGACCGCCCGCCTGCCGAGAGCGAGCCCGCCGAGCGCAACGACGATCGCCTCCGCGCTGGCGGCGACGATCGCCAGCGGCTCGGTCCATCGCCCCACGTCATCTGTGAGCTGCGGCAGGCCGACCGCGCGACTCCACACCAGCGCCCCGATCGCGAGCGCACAGACGCCGGCGAGGGACCGCCATACCCTGGGCGTGTCGCGCCGGATCAACAGGGCAGCAAGGAGCAGGCAGGCACAGCTCAGCAGGATGAAGAGCACACCCAGGTAGGGCGCCCCGTCAAGGTGGTCCTCCATGACGGTCACGTGAGCCGCGGCGGCGGTCACCGCTGCGGCGGCTGCGGTGAATCGCAACGACGAGCGCAGCGGCGCGTCGGTGGCAGCGCTGATGTCCGAGATTCCTTCTTTGCACGCTGTCGAGGCGGTGACCGCCAGCCGGCGCGCTCCGCGGTGCAACTTGCGCAGGTCAGCCACATGCTCGGGCTTCAAGACGCGCTTGGCATGGCTGCGAACCGCGCTGCCCGCGAGCGTGGACGCCGTCAATGCAAAGGTCTGCGGCAGGTGGCGGCCGGGCAGTATCAACAAGCTCGACGCGACCGGGCTTTCGTCGTTCGCGAACCGCATCTTGTGCGACCCCTCTCCGGGTCCCAGATCCAGCCGTCGCTCCTCCCGATTGATGGAGTCTTCGATCGTATGCATCGTCGCCAAGAGCGGTGGGCTCAGTCGTTTCCATCGCTCGTCCCAGCCGCCGTTGATGCCCACCACGACCCCGCCGCCGGCAAGGTAGAGGTCCGCCCCGATCGGCTCTCCGTCAATCTCCATCATCCAAAGGCGGAAGCGCTCGTCTCCGATCAACGTGCTGCCGGCGTCGTTGAGCATGGCCTCCATCCGCTCCGCGTCGGCCACCATCGTCGAGTAGCCGCGCCCGTCCCAGCGAGCCGCGTGCAGCCGCTGGAAGATCTCGATGTCGCGCCCCAGCGTGGCCTCGGTGCTCATTCGCCAGCTGCCTCCCTCCTCCTCGAAGCGCCTTCTCAAGCGACGCATCGACGAGCGAAACTTGCTGCTGCGCCCAGCGAGCCAAGACTCGACCGACATATCGTCCAGCCACACCATCGGACAGGCCTGGGCCCTGTACACGCGGGAGATCGGCCTCATGCGCCCAGGCCAGCCATCACACATGGCGACGTGCCAGCGTGAGGCCGGCCGTGTGCCCTGGAGTTCAATCAGATCCGGGCGGGGGTCCGCCTGGCTGAGCGCCTCACAGGTCGCTTGCGCGACGTGACCCTCGAGTCCCGCCAGCGCCAGTGGCGCGAGCGGAGCCCCACCGTCGAGCAGGCGATAGGTGACCGGACGGCCGCGCGCCGGTGGCATGACGAAGAACGGTGCAAGACCCACCAACTCGGTGCCGTCGCGGATTTCGACCGCCCGCAAGAGCGCGTGCTCCGGCGCAAGATGTCGCCACCATGCCAGCAGCCATCCGGGCGCCATACGCGGCAGCGTGTTCGACGCCGCAAGCGTGTCCCACTCGACGTAGAGCTGCTGAAGCGCCTCCCACTCGACTACGAGCTTGGCGTCGAGCATGCGGTCATTCTAGTGGTCCGGAAAGGTGGCGAACCTGGCTTGGGCGAGGCAACGCCGGACAGGTTTGCAGGCAGGTGGCTCTGGGATGGCGACCCGACGTCCACGGGCAGGGATGGGCTCGGGCCGGCTCCGGCGCAGCGCCGGTGAGCCGATCCTAGACTGCGTGCCATGCCAGCGATGAGGATGCTCCCATCGCCGGGTCGGTTCCCGCAGGCTGCGGCGGCCGGACCGAGCCGGGCCCCCAGGCGGGGTCGCTTCCGCCTGGGCGTCCTCTGGTCTGCGCTCGGCGCGGCCGCGCTGGCCGGCCTTGTCGGGCTTTCGCTGGGACGGCTTCCTCTTAACCTCTATGACGTCTCCTTCACGCTGGACTGGGGATCGGACCTCATTCACGGGCTCGTGCCTGACGTGCAGGTGAGCGGGGCTTCTACCCCCCACCCGCTCTCGATCGTCTCGGGCGCATTGGCCGCGCTCTTCGGATCCTCGGCGCTCGACGCAATGCGCGCGCTCCTGCTCGCCTCGATCGGGGTCGCGGGGGTGGCGATCTACCGTATCGGCGCCGTCGCGGCCTGGCGCGGGGTGGGGGTGGCCGCGGTGGCCGCCTTGTTCCTCTCCGAGCAGTTCCTGTACGCCGCACTCGGCCAGGCCACACCGTCGGATGTGCCGAGCCTCGCCGCGATGCTCGCTGCGCTCGCGTGCGAGCTGTCCCGGCCGAAGCGCGGAGTGGCGCCTCTCGTGCTGCTTTCGCTCGCCGGGCTGTGGCGCCCCGAGGCGTGGCTGCTGTCGGGTCTGTACTGGGCGTGGGTGGTGCGGGGCCAGCCGCGCGGGCGCAAGCTGCGCCTCGGCGCGATCGCCCTCAGCGCGCCGGCGCTGTGGATGGCCGGCGATCTGGCGATGACGCACAACCCGCTCTACTCGCTGACCTACACTCACGAAGCGACGCTCGCCGCCCGGCGACCCACCGGCCTGACGCGCGCCCCGGGGGCCCTGCGAACGGCGCTCACCGAATACCTCGGGACGCCCGCTCTGATCGCCGCGCTCGCCGGCGTCACACTCGAGCTGTTCGTGCGCCGGCTCCCGCGCGTTCTGCTCCTCATGCTCGCGTTGACCGTGCTCACCTTCGCGGTCATCGGGGCCGCCCAGCTTCCGCTCGACGAACGCTATGCGCTGCCCACCAGCGCCCTGCTTGCGATCTTCTTCGGCTACCTGGTCGCCGGATGGTGGGGCTTGCCGCGCTCGCCCATGCGCCACGTGTGGATGCTCGCCGGCGTGGCGGCAGCGGGCTTCGTGATCGCGGGCATCCCGCAACAACTCCGGGCGCTCGCCACCGACCGCACCACCTTCCACAATGAGTCGGCGATCATCGCCGACCTGGCCAATCTCACCCGCCCAGCAAGCGTGCGCGCCGAGTTGCGAGCGTGTGAACCGGTTGCGACGTCTTATCGCGTTGTCCCGATCCTCGCCTACGACGTCGGTGAGCGCCCTCGCACGCTCACCACCCAGGATGCCGGCATCCCCACCCGCGGCGCGATGGTCCTGCCCAACAACGCGACCGCCGCCGCCCTCTTCGAAACGCACCGCTTCCTGGCCCGCTCGCTGGAACGGCGCGGCTACCGTCTGCTCACCCAGAACGCCTCATGGAAGATCTGGACGAACTGCACCGCTCCTGCAGCCCGGCCCGTCGCCCAGTAGGTGCTGCGCGCGCCCGCACGCCATGCGCAACCGAACGCCCGATCATCCTCGCCGCGTGTAGGTCGTCCGGACCTTGGCTGCCCCAGCGGGCCGCCGGCACCGTTGCGACCGGTTAGGAGCGGCGCCGCGCCAGCGCTCGGGCGAGCCTCCGCGAGGCGATCACATGCCAACCGAGCAGCGCCGTGCTGGGTATCAAGATCCATGCTGGCCAGAAGACGCCCTGACCGGTGAGCGCCCATATGCCCACAACGGACGCAGTGACGGTGGCGTAGCTGAGCAGGTGCAATCTCAGCACGGCGCGCCGGACGCGCTCCGCCCAGCTGACGATCAGCCGGCGCACGCCCTGGAGCGGCAAATCGCGTAGATGGGTAGCCGCCTCGCTTCGGGTTCGCGAGCGATAGACGTCCTCGACGCGCGCCTCGAGCTCTTCGGTGCTCAGACGACCCTCCGCATAGTGCGCCTTCAGCGCCCCCAGCGCGCGCTCACGCTCAGAATCCGACAGGCGCAGGGCCCACGGGCTGAAACGGAGGGGATGGGCAGGCATGGCTGAAAGTATCGCAAGCTCGCTGGCCCTCGGTCGCGGATCGGGCAGCACCCGTGAGAGCGGCCGATTTCCGACCGCGGACGCTCGCTCCGGACGGGCTCCGGGCCGCGCCGGTGAGCTGATACCGGCCCCATGGATAGAGCGGGCGCGAGGGGAACTGCGGCATGATCTGTTGAGGATGCGCCCCTTGTACTTCGCCTACGGAAGCAACATGGATGAGGGGGTGATTCGCGACCATTGTCCGTCCTCTCGCTACCTCGGTCCGGCCTGCCTGGAGGCGCATCGGCTCGCGTTCACGCGTCGCTCGATCAGGAGCGGCACCGGGGTCGCCGACGTACTGCCAGCCCCGGGCCACGAGGTATGGGGCGCGTTGTACGAGCTGGACGAGGAGGATCTCGATGCACTCGACAGCAAAGAGGGCCGCGGCTGGGCATACGCGCGCGAGCAAAAGCGCGTGAGGCTCTCACCGGACGGGTCCGAGCATGACGTGATCATCTACACCGTCGTCTTGAAGGAGCCAACCGAAGTCCCTCCCTCTCGCCAGTACCTGATCCGCCTCATCGCTGCCGCGGAGCACCGTGCCCTTCCTGAGGCCTACGTGGCAATACTCGAACAAACGGGCTCATGCGCCACAAAGCCGGCTCAGGCTGAACCCGGCAGGCGAGACCGCGAGGCTACGGCTGAAGGCGGACCGGCAATGCCTTCAGCTGGTTGAGGAACAGTGATTCCACGAAGACCGGCGAGTCCGCGATCTCGATCTTGGGAAAGCGTCTGAGCGTCTCCTCGATCATCACCTTCAGCTCCAAACGCGCGAGAGCGGTCCCGAGGCAGAAGTGGCGACCACCCGCGCCGAAGGCCTGGTGCTCGGGGTTACGCCTCAGGTCGAAGCGATCGGGATCCTCATAGCGGGTCTCATCGCGGTTGGAGGAGACGTACCACATCACCACCTTCTCTCCCTCGCGGATCTTCTGACCGTGCAACTCGGTGTCGCGGGTGGCCGTGCGGCGGAAATGAGCGAACGCGGGAAACATCCGCAGCGACTCCTCCACGGCCGCCGGGATGAGCGAGGGGTCATCCAGCAGTAGCTGCAGTTGATCACGGTCTTCCATCAACGCCCGCATGCCGCTGCAGTAGGTCGCCTTGGTGCTGTCGTTGCCTGCTGCCATCAGCAGGAAGAAGCCCATGACGATCTCGTGTTCCTCAAGCCTCTGCCCGTCGACTTCGGCATGCACAAGCACGCTCGTCAGGTCGTCGGTCGGGCGTTCCTGGCGTTCAGCGATCAGGCTCCGACAGCGCTCGAAAACCTCGGGGATGTCTTTCTCCACCGCACCCTGCACGCCATCCGGATTCAGATCCGGATCGCCCGCACCGAGCGTGGAGTTCATGAGTTTTGCCCACATCGCGTCGTCCTCCTCGGAGATCCCCATGAAGCTCCCGATTACGCGCGAGACCACCGGCTGGGCGACGTCGCTGACGAGGTCGCACGTGTCCTGTTCCACCAGGCCGTCCAGGACCTTTATCGCGATCGCCCTGATCGCATCCTCGTGGGCGGCGATCCGCCTTGGCGTGAAGCCGGCCTGGAACAGAGCCTTCAGACGGTCGTGCTTGGGCGGGTCCATCCCGATGAACATCGCCTGCGCCAGCTCCAGTGGGAAGCCGCCCTCCGCCGCCAACACGCCGCCACGTTCAGAGGAGTAGGTCTGCCAGTCGCGACTGACGGTGTGGATGTCATCGGCGGTCGTCACCGACCAGAACCCCGCCTCGTCGGGAAAGAGTTCAAGGTGCTCCGTCCAGTGGATCGGACACTCGCTGCGGAGCTGCTTGAAGACCTCGTGCGGCGGGCCGTCGAGCCAGAGCTCGCCCTCCGTGATTTCGAGGCTCTTGATATCGCGCCGCATCGTTGCCATGAGGACTCCTTTGATCGCCGCGCAGGATGCTGACGCGATAGTACTGGCTGGCCGGCCAAGCGTGCCCACAGAGCGAGGTGGCAGCCGAAAGGCCGGGCACCCTCGCGCCAAGCATTGCGCACGCAGACACGCAATGAGCGGAGGCCCGGGCTGACGCGGCCGCAAGATCCGCAGTAGGGTCGGCCCAACAAGGATGGGACGTGGGGCGGTCCGTGGCAATGTGATCGGGCATCTCACGCTCTGTCTGAAACGAGCGGGAGGTGTGTCATGGCAGAAGCAGGACTCTTCTTTGGGTGGGGCGAACCCATAACCGGGCGCGAGGCGAAGGGGCTGGAGGTGTTCGCCGAAGCCTTGGCGTACTACGGGAAGGCCGAGCAGGACGGCCGCATCGAGAGCCAGGAGGCCGTGTTTCTCGGCCCCCATGGCGGCGACCTCGGGGGCTTCATTCTGGTCCGGGGGAGCGAGGCGCAGATCACGGCGCTGCGCGCGGAGGACGAGTTCGAACGACTCGCCACGCGGGCCGCACTCGTCGTGCAGAATGTCGGCGTTATCGACGCGGCGCTCGGCGACGGTTTGCAGGCCGCGATCGGCGTCTACCAGGCGGCCGTGTCCGACCTGACCTGAGCCCGCGCGAGTGTCACGCCGCTGCGCGCGATCGGCACGATCGCGCGCTCGGCGCATTTGTTGGTGTAGCTCTGCGTCCTTCTACCGAGAGCGCGTGTGGCCGAATACCGATGTGTCGCGTGGATTGATCCGTTTGGCTGCTTCCACTGGGGGTCATTGGGGGGTTTTCCTATCCAGTTCCTCCCTCAGCGATTGATTGAGCGAGCGAGGGGCGTCCCGTCTCTTCCTGCGGGGCGCTCTTGCTCTCGTCTGACGGCCTGCCGGCGGTGGCCGCGCTTCGACTGATCGGAGCGAGCCCGCTGACGGTTGGTTTCCTCACCTCGCCGAGGGGCGCGCAATTACCTCGCAGCCGGCCCCCATCGACTCAAGCGACGTTCGCGGCTCGGTCGGGGTAGGTTTCATGTTGATGAGCGCGGTCAACGACCTCACCGAGGAGACGCTCAGAAGCCTGGTGCAGACGAGAGCCGAGGAGGAGACGGTTCTCAGCCTGTATCTCGACCTCGACCCGCATCGGCTCGCAACCGCCCCTGCACGCGCCAGCGAGATCGGCTCGCTGCTGGATGGCGCGCACCGCGAGATCGAGTCCGGCGAGCGCTCGCACACCGAGCGCCAGGCGCTGCGTGCCGCCCTGGAGCACGCCCGCGGCCTGCTCGAAGAGCAGTCGTGGGCTAAGGGCGCCCGCGCGCTCGCCCTCTTTCTGTGCGAGCCGCTCGGGCGCTCGCGGATGCTGCGACTGCCCCATCCTGTGACGAGCGCGTTCGTGATCTCAGACGCCCCGTTCATCGCGCCGCTGACCGAGTCGGGGCCTGTGGGGCGCGTGTGTGTGGCCCTCGTGGACGAGCGCTTCGCGCGCGTCCTGCGCGGCTCGGCCGAGCGGCTGCATGAGGTGCTTTCCTTCGGCGACCCCGTCCCCGGGCGCCAAGGTCAGGGCGGCTGGTCGCAGGCGCGCTTCCAGCGCGCCCAGCGCGAAGACGTCAAGGCCCACCTGCGCCACGTCGCGGGCACGCTTCACCGGCTGCTTCAGGTGGCGCCCTACGACCGCCTGCTAATCGCCTGCACCGAGCAGCTTTGGCCGCGCATGGTGGAGGAGCTGCACCCCGACGTGCGCGCGCTGCTGCACGGCGAGCGCCTCTCGCTCGACGTCGGCGACGTCGGCATCGAGGGTGTCGTGGGCGCAACGGAAGCCGTGCTCGCCGAGGAGCACCGCGCGCACGAGGACGCCGCGCTCGCGGAGCTTCGCGAGCATCACGGCCGCAACGGCGGCGAGCGGGCGGCAGCCGGACTCGAGGAAGTCCTGGGTGCGCTGGTTGAGCGGCGCGTCAGCACTCTCCTCTACCAGGCGGATCTGCAACCGTCCGGGGTCCTCTGCCCCCGCTGCGGCTGGATGGGCGCTGCCCGCGAGAGCTGTCCCCTCGACGGCGCTCCGCTGGAACCTCGCGCGAACATCCTCGGGGACGCCGTCCAATCGGCCGTGAGCCAGTCCGCCGAGATCCTCCCATTGCGGGATCGCCCCGAGCTGGGTCCCTTCGGGGGCATCGCCGCCACGCTGCGATACTGAGCCGCCAGCAGTCTGCAAGCCTGAACGGGCGGCTCGGCATTCGCATCGCGTCCTGAACGTGCGGCTCGGCGTTCGCATCGAGTCTGTAAGAGGGGGGCAAGCACCGCTCTGGCCCCGCCCCCGCGCCGTTCCTGACTAGCCCCTGACGCCGGAAAGCCCCGCAAACGGGGGCCTTCCCAGACGCGCCCGAGAGGATTCGAACCTCTGACCTTCGGTTCCGTAGACCGACGCTCTATCCAGCTGAGCTACGGGCGCAGAGTTGCGCAGTCTACCGTCGGGGTCTCATGCTCGACCGAAAAGCGTGCGATGATGACTTACCCGTCGAACGTTTCATGAACTCGGGATCCCTGCTCCTCACGGCCGCCCGGGGACCGGAAAGAGAGTCAAACCTTGCAGAGCTCCACCCAGCGGAGCCTCGATGGCGATCGGGAATCCGACCGTCGCGTTGCTCGAGCAAAGACCCTGCCCGCGCTCGCTGAAAGGCGCTCCCCCGAGCGACCCTTCTGGCGCGAAGCCCTTGATCCATATGCCGAGCCCCGCTTCGGTCGCAGCCTGGTCGACCTCGGAACCTCGGTTGTCCCCTACCTGGCGCTGTCCGCCGCGATGTACCTGGCCCTGGGAGTCTCCTACCTTTTGGTACTCGCCCTTGCCATCCCCGCCGCCGGCTTCCTGGTGCGGACGTTCATCCTCTTCCACGACTGCTCACACGGCTCGTTCCTGCGATCCAAGCGAGCCAACCAATGGCTGGGCACCGTCCTTGGGCTGTTCGTCTACTCGCCGTTCCTGCGCTGGCGACACGATCACGCCATCCACCACGCCACCTCGGGCGACCTCAACCGGCGCGGCGGCGGGGACGTCCGCACTTTGACTGTGGGCGAGTACGAGGCGATGCCGTCCAAAGCGCGCCTCGCATACCGCCTCATGCGCAACCCGCTGGTGATGTTCGGAATCGGGCCTATCGCGGCGCTCCTCGTGGGGCCCCGCGTGGTCGCCCGCGACGCGCGCCCGCGCATGCGACGCAGCGTGATCGGCACCAACATAGCCCTGGCGGTGCTGATCGGCTCGCTGTGCTGGCTGCTCGGCTGGCGCGGCTTCCTGTTGATTCAGGCACCGACGGTAATGCTCGCCGGGGCAGCGGGCATATGGCTGTTCTACGTTCAGCACCAGTTCGAGGACGCCTACTGGGAGGACACCGGAAACTGGAGCTACGCCGACGCGGCGCTGCGCGGCAGTTCCTACTTGAAACTGCCGAAGGTCCTGCAGTTCTTCTCCGGGAACATCGGCCTGCACCACGTGCACCATCTGAACGCGCGCATCCCCAACTACAACCTGCAGCGGGCGCACGACGAGAACGCGATCTTCGACCAGGTGCCCACGCTCTCACTGATGGATGGAATGCGCGCCGTCCGGCTGAAGCTCTGGGACGAGGACCGCGGGCGACTGGTCACCTTCGCGCAGGCCCGCCGGCCGACTGCGACGAGCAATAGCTGACGGCCCGCCGAGACAACGCGCGCGGACGCCTACGGCTCGGGCGTGCAATCGCCCGAGCCCTCGGAGGTTCCGCGCCTGGCTGCCTCCTTCTGAAGGATCCGCCAGCCTTCCATGAAGTGAGAGCGGGCCTGTGGCGAGAGTTGTTCCAGGGCGCTGCGCACCGGCTCCATTGCCATGTCCAGCCACGCCTCCATCGCCACGCGGTACTCCTCGTGCAGGCGCACGATCGTGCGCCTGCGGTCCTCGTCGTCCTCGGATCGCTCGAGCAGTCCTGCTCGGCTCAGCTGTCCAACGATGGTGCTCGTGCTCGAAAGCAACAGACCGAGACGCTTGGCGAGGTCGCTGACGCTGATCGGTCCTGCGGCCGCGACCGCCAGGAGCGCCGGCATGTGCCTCTTGCCGAGCGGCGGACGTTCGATCGCGTCGCGGATCCCCGCCGGCGGCGGGCCCGCGCTCCTCAGATCGCGCAGCGTCGTGCTCAGCAGCGATGCGAACTCCGCGACGTCCTCCTCGACGCTCGTCTGACTCCCGGGTCTCGGCGTGAGCTCGGGTCTGGGCTTGTTCTTGACGGCCATGTTCGATCTGCTAGCGTACTTCGATCTACGAACTATTTGTAAAATGAATAGTTCTCTTCTCAACAATATACCGTGACGAGGAGGTCCGAAATGAGCTCCACCGAAGATCGGGACAGGCGGGGCATCGTTGCGCGCGTCGGCGGTTGGTCGGCCGCCCACAGGCGCGTGGTCCTGCTCGGATGGGTCGTCCTGCTGATCGGCGCCAACGCTGCCTCCGGCGCTGTCGGCACCAACTTCGGCAACAGCTTCTCGCTGAAGGGCACCGACTCCCAGCGCGCGGTGGACCTCCTCAAGCGTGATTTCCCCGCACAGTCCGGCGATTCCGACCAGATCGTCTTCCGCGTTCCGACCGGCACCATCAACGCACCCGCCACACGGGCGCGGGTGGCGCCATTGCTGACGCGGATCGCCGCCCTGCCCCATGTCAGTGGCGTGGTCAGCCCCTACTCCCCCGCCGGCGCGCGCGCGATCTCGCGCGACGGCCGGATCGCATTCGCGACACTGAGCTTCGACCAGCGCGCCAACGTCCTGCCCAAGGCAGCCGTGGAACACGTGATCTCGCTCGCAGAGAGCGCTCGGTCCGCCCAGCTCGAAGTCCAGCTCGGGGGTCAGGCGATCGAGCAGGCCGAACGAACATCCCTCGGCACGGCCACCGCCGTCGGGCTCATCGCCGCGATGATCGTGCTGCTCGTGACCTTCGGCTCGGTTCTCGCGATGGGGCTGCCGATCCTGACCGCGCTGCTGGGCCTCGGCACGGCGATCGGCCTGGCCGGTCTGGCCTCCCAGGTGATCACGACGCCAGACTTCTCCACCCAGCTCGCCGCGATGATCGGCCTCGGCGTCGGCATCGACTACGCCCTGTTTCTGATCACCCGCTTCAGGCAGAACTACCGGGCGGGGATGGATCTCCAGAGGTCCATCGCCGAAGCGATGGACACAGCCGGACGGGCGGTCCTGTTCGCCGGGATCACGGTGATCATCGCCCTGCTCGGACAGTTCGCCCTCGGCGTGAGCTTTCTCTACGGCATGGCGGTCGCATCCGCTCTGGCCGTGCTGATGACGATGCTCGCCGCGCTCACCGTCCTGCCGGCGGTGCTCTCGCGGTTCGGCGACCGGATCGCCCGTCCCTCTCGACGCGCCCGCAAGAGCGGCGAGGCGACGGCAGCGCGCGAGGCGCACGGCGGGTGGGCGCGCTGGTCGAAGGTGATCCAGCGCCACCCGTGGACCGGAGCCTTGGTGGGGCTGGCGATCA
The DNA here is from genome assembly GCA_963811445.1 of uncultured Solirubrobacterales bacterium. Classification (GTDB taxonomy): domain Bacteria; phylum Actinomycetota; class Thermoleophilia; order Solirubrobacterales; family Solirubrobacteraceae; genus Palsa-744. The sequence goes on along the minus strand of CAWERP010000007.1, from coordinate 46,346 downwards.
TGCTGGCGCTCGCCGCCCCGGCCCTCGCGCTTCGCCTGGGCAACAGCGACGCGGGCAACAACCCGCCCAGCTCCACGACACGCCACTCCTATGACCTGCTCGCCAAGGGCTTCGGGCGCGGGTTCAACGGCCCGCTCCAGGTCGTCGCCTCGCTGCCTCGCACGGGCGACCCGGGAGCGCTGGCGGAGATCGCCGCCTCCCTGCGCGGCGCCGCCGACGTGGCCTCGGTGTCGCCGGGCCGCCTGAGCCCGAACGGGCGGACCGCCGTGTTCGACGTCTACCCGAGCTCAGCGCCGCAAGCCCTTGCGACGAACGAACTCGTGAGCAACCTGCGCAAGAGCATCCTGCCGCCTGTCGCCCGGAACACCGGGGCGAGCATCCTGGTCGGCGGACAGCAGGCCACGACCATCGACTTCACGAGCGTGCTCGCGAGCAAGCTTCCCCTGTTCATCGGAATCGTCGTCGCGCTGTCTGCGCTGCTGCTGCTGCTCGTCTTCCGCTCGCTGGTGATCCCGCTGCAGGCGGCCTTCATGAACCTGCTGTCGATCGGGGCATCCCTCGGCGTGGTCGTGGCCATCTTCCAGTGGGGGTGGCTCGGAAGCTTCTTCAACGTCAAGGGCGGGCCGATCGAGGCGTTCATTCCCGTGATGCTGTTCGCGATCGTCTTCGGCTTGTCGATGGACTACGAGGTCTTTCTCGTCTCGCGCATCCATGAGGAGTGGACCCGCCGAGGCGACGCCTCCGAAGCGGTCACCCGCGGGCTCGCCTCCACCGGGCGGGTCATCACCGCGGCAGCAACAATCATGATCTGCGTCTTTGCGTCATTCGCCCTGGGCGACCAGCGCGTGCTCAAGCTGTTCGGGGTGAGCCTCGCCGTCGCGGTGTTCCTCGACGCGTTCGTCGTGCGCAGCCTGCTGCTCCCGTCCGTGCTGGAGCTGCTCGGCAGACGCACCTGGGCGCTGCCCGCGTGGCTCGAGCGACGCCTCCCGCACCTCGCCATCGACCGGGCCGAGGCGCCGGTCCCGACTCCCGGGCGCGAGCCCGTCGAGCAGCCCGCCTGACTCGCGCGTGCGGCTCGCGCCGCTAGCCTGGCGTGTAGGTCGCGTATATCGAGGTCTGCTCGGCGTCGGTGGTGACGCTGCCGAACGGGTTGGTGGGTCCGGAGAGGTAGTTGTTGAGGTTGTAGTCGCGCGATCCGGCGACGGTGTCGTAGCGGAAGCCGGCGACGTGGCCCGTGGCGCCGGTGATGACGCCGATCCAGTAGCTGCCCGCCGCGAGTTTCACCGGCGAGGAGAAGACGAGGCCATACCAGCCGGGCGCGCTCGTGCTCGTGAAGGTCAGCTGTTCGGAGACCCCCAAGAGCGCGCCGGGCGCGCCGCTTGAGTCGGCGTAGATCAGGCCCTTGAGCACCTGCTGGCCCGCGGTCCCGGCGGATTCGAGGTAGACGCTCAGCTTGCTGACCGAGCCGGGGGCCGGCAGCGCAAAGCGGTTCACGCGCTTGCGTTCCAGGCCGAAGTAGTCCGCCAGGGCGCCGACGGTGGTCTTGCCGAAGGTCGCCGTTTCTTGACCGGTTCCGCTGAACTTCACTTCGTGCAAGCCGGTAGAGTCGTCGCCGTTGATCAGCCAAACGCCGGTCGCGGGGCCGGGCCCGGTGGGCTTGAACTACGGGGAAGTCGAAGTTGGCAAGACCGCGACCAGATCGTTCACGCTCACCAACGGATCGATCACGGGGGTCGCCGTCACGCCCATGGTCGGCGTCGTGTCCGCGCAGCCGATGTCGCCGGAGTTCCACGGCACACCGAGGTTCAGCGGCGCCGGCCAGCGCAACGCCCCCGTCGCCGGATCCAGGCCGTAGACCTTGTTGCTCTGGGTCGCCACGAGCAAGATGCCGTTGGCGAGCAGCGGCTGCGCGTACACCTGGCCTTCGACCGTCGCCGACCACAGCTGCCCGAATGTCCCGCCGCTCACGAGCTGCGGGGTGAGCGAGGTCTGTTCGGGATACCAGCCGTCGCGCAGGTCATCGCCCGAGTTCGTGATGCCTTCGGTACCCGCCTGCGCGGCAAACGCCAGCGCGACCACGGTGAGCGAGACGAGCAGCACCACCAGCGGCGCGAGCCGCCGCGCCGTTCGCGAGGCCACCAGGGAGCGCCTCATGCGAGATGCGCGGTTCCTGGCCCTTCCAAGCATCCTTGCCCGCCCCCCTTCCCGAATTGGCCGTCTCACCGCCAAGCCCTCCGCCGGCGGATGCCCGGATGATAAGGCAAGCCGGCCACCCCGCAAAGGCGATCACAAGTCGTGCCGCCCCACCGAGACGAGAAGGAGGCAGGCAGATGTCGAGCTCCTACACGCCGAAGAACCTCGCCGACGTCGAGGATTCAGCCCCCAGTTCGAGTTGGCCGTCGAACGAGTGCTTGATCGCACTCGCGACAGCGCCAGACCCGGAAACGGAGAGGGAGGGATTCGAACCCTCGAACGAGGTTTCCCCCGTTACGCGATTTCCAGTCGCGCCCGTTCAACCGCTCCGGCACCTCTCCAGCGCGTGATCACCGGCTCCGGCGGCGACCGCGCAACCGATCGCTCATCGGCGGGCGGTCACCCGTAGGCTACGACACGGGAGCCTGCCCTGTTGCTAGGCTGCCCGCGATGCTCCTCGCCGCCAGCGAAGCCACCGGCAAGACGATCGGCCTGGCCGCCACGTTCGGGGGAATCCAGCTGATCGTCATGGTGATCGTGGTGATCATCGCCATACAGGTCCGCGGCGAGCGCCGCCAGAACCAGGAATACCGCGAACGCCAGCTGATCGAGCGCTAGGCGATCGCTCAGCTGATGTAGACGGGCGTGCCCACCGGCGTTCGACTGTAGAGGGAGATCACGTCGGGGATCCGCATGCGCACGCAGCCGTGGGACGCGTCGTGGCCGATCGTGCCGTACTCGCTGGGGTCGATCCCGTGGATGCCCGCCCCCCCAGAGAACGACATGAAGCGCGCCTTCAGCGGGTCCGCCGGGCCGGGCGGGACGACCGTGCCGGCGAGCGCGCCCGCCCATGCTTTGTTCGGCACATACCAGGGAGGGTTTTCCTGCTCCCACTGGATGTGGTAGAGGCCCGGTGGCGTTTCGAGGCCCTGCATGCCGACCGCGATTTCGTAGGTTTTCGCGAGTTTCAGGTGGTCGTAGAAGCGCAGCGAGAAGCTCGCGCGGCTGATGACGATGTACGCCGGGTAGCGCGCCGCCACCTTGGCGGTGCTCACCGCCGGTTTGATCGTGTACGTCGGGACGGCGACCGTCGTAGCAGGGGCGCCGCCCGTCAGCGCCTGCTCGATGCGCCCGCCGAGCGCCGCGCTGTCGACCTTGACCCCGACCCGGGCCGGTACCGTGTTCAGCCCGCTCGCGCTCGGTGCGACCGTTGCGTCGCGAGGCGCCCGATCGACGCCCGCACGCACCCTCGCCACGAGCGCGCGCACGGACTGGTGGGAGTAGCTGACAAGGAGCGGGATGTCCCGGTTGACGCTCCCCCCGAACAGTCCGCGCACGGTCCGGGTCACGATTGACCCTTCCCGCCCGGCGCTCACGGCCTCGGCCACCATGCCGGACGTGTCAACAGAGAGTCGCGCTTCGCGGGGGCTGAGCGTCCACCTGTGCCCCGCGACGCTCACCGTGACCGGTCGGTTCAGGCGGGCGATCAGCTCGTGCTGGACCTTCGTGCGCGCCGCCGCTTCGCGCAGGCCGCCCACGCTCACCCCATCGACCTTCACGCCGTTGGCGATCAGGTCGCGCCGCGAATGGTCGTACAGGTACATGCCTGCCACCAGCACAGCGAGGACCCCGACGCTGACCGCCACCACGATCGGCACGGAACGGCGACGACCTACCGGGGATGCGCTCACTCTAGTGCTCATTGCGGCTTCGCTCCAGGGATCCCGATCCTTCGAGTCTACCCCGCGGCGCGGCGAGGCGGGTCAGTTTGCAACGGGCGTCCCGCGCGCCCGGCCCGGCCGGTGAGAGATGGGCGCCATCACCGTGCGACGCCCGCCTCTTCCACGTGCGCCGGCACCCCGGCCGCCGCATAGGCGTCAAGCGCGTCGAGCGTCTCGGCCTTCAACAGGGCCTGCGCGAGGCTCTCAAGCTGCTCGCGATGGTCGACCAGCAGGTGGGTGACCTCCTCGTGCGCGCCTTCGACGAGCCTGTGCACCTCCTCGTCGACGAGCCTCTGGGTGGCCTGCGAGGTCTCGCTGATGCCGGGTAACAGCGGCCCCTGGCCGTCGGACTGAATCACGGCGACCGGCCCGATGGCCTCGCTCATGCCCCAGCGCCCGACCATGTGGCGCGCGATCTGGGTGAGCTGCTGGATGTCTGCCTCGGCTCCGGAGGTGATCGTCCCGTAGACGACCTCCTCGGCCACGCGACCGCCGAGGGCCACTCGGATCTTGGCCTGCAGGTCCTCGCGCGAGTAGGAGACGCGGTCTGAGTCGGGCGTTGAGAGGGTCACTCCGAGGGCCATCCCCCGGGGGATGATCGAGACCTTGCGAACAGGGTCCGCGCCGCTCGTCAGCATCCCCACGAGGGCGTGGCCGGCCTCGTGGTAGGCGGTGCGCTCGCGGTCCGCCGGGGACAAGAGGATGCCGCGCGGCGCGCCGAGCATGATCTTCTCCAGGGAGTCGGTGAAGTCGGTCATCTCCACCTGCTCGTGCCCGCGCCGGGCGGCGAGCAGGGCGGCCTCGTTGGCGAGGTTCGCAAGGTCCGCGCCCACCATGCCGGGCGTCGAGGCCGCGAGCGCGTCAAGGTCGACGCTCGGATCGAGCGGGATCGAGCGCGTGTGCACTTCGAGGATCTGCTTGCGTCCCGTGCGGTCGGGCGCCTGTACTGTCACCCGCCGGTCGAAGCGCCCCGGTCTCAAGAGGGCCGAGTCAAGGACGTCGGGACGGTTGGTCGCGGCGAGCACCACCACCGCCTCGGCGGGCTCGAAGCCGTCGAGTTCGGTGAGGATCTGATCGAGCGTCTGCTCACGCTCGTCGTTGGCGCCGGTCACCGACACCGATCCCTGGCGCGAGCGCCCGATCGCGTCGAGCTCGTCGATGAAGATGATCGCGGGCGCCGCCTCCTTGGCCTTCGCGAAGAGGTCGCGCACGCGCGAGGCGCCCACACCGACTATCGCCTCGATGAACTCCGAGGCGGAGATCGAGAAGAAGGCGGCATGCGCCTCGCCGGCGACCGCCCGCGCCAGAAGCGTCTTGCCGGTGCCCGGAGCGCCCGAGAGCAGCACCCCGTGGGGCATGCGCCCGCCGAGGCGCCCGTAGCGCTCGGGAGTGCGCAGGAAATCGACGATCTCCGACAGCTCGGACTTGGCCTCGTCGATCCCGGCGATGTCGTCGAACGTGACGCGGATCTTCTCCGGGTCCACACGCCGCGCCTGGGAGCGCCCGAAGTTCCCGAGCGCGCCCATCGCCCCGCCGGCCCTCGCGGCACGTTTCGCGAGCAGCACGAACAGGCCGACGATCAGAAGCGTCGGACCGAAGCCGAGCAACAGCTCGGCGAGCACCGATTTGCTCGTGCTCGTGGACTTCGCGTTGATCTGCACCCCCTTTTCCTTCAGCTGGGCCGAGAGCTCCGAGCCGTTCCAGAAGCTCGGGATCTCGGTGGCGAACTTCGTCGTGGGAGTCGCCTTCTTGTCGCTTGGCGGGTAGCGCAGCTTCGTCGTGAAGGTGCCCTGGACGCTGTCGCCCTTCGTCGAGATCGCCTTGATCTGCCCGGCCTGAAGCTCTGAGAGGAAGAACGGGTTGAACGGGACCGTCACCCGGGGCTCGCCGTTGGAGGGCGCGAACAGCAGCACCGACAGCCAGTTGACCGCTATCAGGATGAGCACGAACCACAGAAAGCCCGGCCTGCGGTGGGCGGGTGGGTGGCTCGGGGCCTCCTCGGGCATCCCCCGCCCGTCGGGGGCGGGAGCCACCTGCCAGCCTCCCTTGTCGCGTGGCATCGGCGGATGTGCGCCGGTCTGCTTGAGGCCCGCGCGATCGGGCTCGCTGGGGGGCGGTTCGGGCATCGAGCCTATCCTAGGGCGTCATCTGTGCCGAGACGAGCCAACCTGGCGGGAGTCCTATAGTCGCGCCGCCACGAGGGCACATGCCGTGAGCACCATCGCCAGCGAGAGCGCCGCGAGCGCACCGTCCAGCGGAGCGAGCAGGGCCGACACCGAGAGCGGCTCGGAGTTGCCATCGGTCAGCGTTCGCACGCCGCTGATCGAGCGCGTCCGACGGCGCAGCTCGCGCGCGGGAGAGGAGAGGCGCCGCTGGGCCACGCTCATGACCAGGCAGCCACAGGCGATCAACAGCCCCGGGAGCGCGATCTTCCCGGCCATCACGAAGTAGCCGGTGAAAGCAGGAAAAGCGCCCCAGCCGAGGGCGAACCAAAGATCGCTGTGAAAGCGTCCGCCGACCAACTCGAGGTTGTAGGCCGGCAGGAAGAGCCCGCCAGCGAGCACCAGCGGCGCGAGCCCGGCGGTGACCGTGAGAACACCTGCGACGCCGATCGCAAGCGCGCCGAGCAGGCTCGTTGCCGCGAGGCCGATCAGCATCCGATCGGACAGGCTCGTGCCGAGTGGCCGGTCGTAGAGCTCGTCGAGCGCGTGCGCGGCCACCCCGACCGCCAGCCCGAACGCGGCGAGGCCCCACAACAGGCGATCGGCGTAGAGGTGCGGCGCGGTCGCCGCCCCGATGGCGAAGTAGCTCAGGTGCCACGCCGTGTAGGGCGGATGCAACAGCGTGAGCAGCTCCCCCAGGCGGCCGCCGCCCATCGCGTAGAACGCCGGACGCCCCGTCGTGTTCGCCGCGCGCTCCGTCGTGACCGCCGCGCGCTCTGTGGCTGGCGGCATCGCTCCTCTCAGGCTCCGGCGGCGTCGCTGGACGACGCCTGATCGCCGGACCTCGTCGCCGACATCACGATGCCGCCACCGAGGCTCATCCGCTTCACCGTGACGCCTTCGAGCCCGGCGTCCCGCCAGTACTCGACGATCCGCTCGAGCGGGTGGCGTTCGTAGAAGCCAGTGATGCTCGGGCCGAGGAATCGCCCCACCTCGCCCCACTCCCGCGAGGCGATCCGTCCGAGCACCGGCAGGCCGACCGCCGTATAGAACCGCCAGGCCGCGCGCGCCGCCGCGCGGGGCGGGACGCCGAACTCGAGCGAGGCGACCCGCCCGCCGGGCCGGACCACCCGGGCGAGCTCGCGCATCGTCGAGCGTGGATCGTCGACGTAGCGCAGCAGGTAGGTGAATGTGAGCGCGTCGAAGCTCGCATCCGCGAACGGCAATGCCTCGGCCTGCCCCTCGACCAGCTCAACGCGCGGCGAGCCCGCGAAGCGCGCGCGCGCGGCGGACAGCATCTCCGGGCTCTGGTCGATCCCGACGACGAGGCAGTCGCTGCGCGCGAGCAGCTCCGCCGCAACCATGCCCGTGCCCGTCGCGACGTCGAGCACCCGCTCGACCCCGAACGGCGCGACCTCGCCGACCAGCGCCCGCCGCCAGCGCGGGTCCTGTCCGAAGCTGAGCGCCGCCGAGAGCCGGTCGTATCGCCCCGGCAGGCCCCGGAATAGCTCGAGCGCCCGGCGCTTGACCACCGTCTGCTCGGGCGGCTCGGCAGATCCCTGCTCGTGAGAGGCGACGCCCGCGGCGTCGCTGTGCGCGTTCGAGTCCATACGAGCTCCGATCTGAAAGGCTAACCGGCGATCCCCCGACTCGGGGGCGGCCCACCATCAGAACGAGCGCCTCATGAACGGGGACTTCGTCAACGTACCGGCACAACCCCCGCGCGAACGCGTCATGCTCGTCACCGGCGCCTCGAGCGGCATCGGCCAGGCGACGGCCCGCCGCCTGGCCCGGGACCCGGCTGCATCGCTCGTGCTCGTGGCACGCCGCGAGGAGCGACTGCGCGCGCTGGCGGCGGCGCTGGGTGCAGAGCGCGCGAGCTGGGTCGGCGTCGACCTGCTCGAGGAGGACGCCCCTGCGCGCATCCACCAGCACGTCGCCGAGCGCCACGGGCGGCTGGATTTGCTGGTCAACAACGCGGGCGCGGCCTGGCGGGCGCGGTTCGGCGACGGTGGCTATGAGAACGTCAGGCGCACGATGGCCCTGAACTTCGACGCGCAGCTGCGGCTGACCGAGGCGCTGCTGCCCCTGCTGCGCGCCTCGGCGCCGAGCGCGATCGTGAACGTCGCCTCCACCGCCGCCCGGGTGGCGCGTCCCGGAACGGGGGCCTACAGCGCGTCGAAGGCGGCTCTCGCGGCCTGGTCGGACTCGCTGTGGGCCGAGGAGCGCGCGAACGGAGTGCACGTCGGGCTGGTCCTCCCGGGGTTCATCGCGACCGAGGGGTTCCCCGCGGCGGAGCTCACCGCCACGCCGTGGACGCGCTGGATGGTCTCGACGCCGGAGAGCGCGGCCGAGGCGATCTTCAGCGTCGGCATCCGCCGCCGCCCCGAACGCTACGTGCCGCGACCGTACTCGCTTGCGTCCGCTCTCAGGGTCCTTACCCCCGGCCTGGTGCGCCGCATGCTCGGCGGCGGCGGGGCGGCGATCATGACGACTGCAACCGGCGCGGACGCGGCCGAGCGCCGGAACAACTCCTCCCCAGCGTGAGCAGGCGCCCGGTCTAGGGCTCAAGCTGACCGGCATAGAGCGCGAAGATCGCGCCCTGGGGATCCCGCGCGATCGCGAATTTCGCGATCTGGATGTCGATCGGGCCGGCGATCATCGTGCCGCCGAGCTCATCGACCTTGGCGATCGCGGCGTCGATGTCCTGCGCGCCGAAGTACACGAGCCAGTGCGGCGGCCCGCCGGGCGCGCTCGGCTCGCGCATGCCGCCGTTGTTGGCGTCCCCGTTCTTGATCGACAGATACGGTTCGGGACTCGACTCGAACGGCGCGGCCGTCCAGCCGAACAGACCGCTGTAGAACGCGGCCGAGCCCTCGAGGTCGGGTGAGGCCAGCTCGTTCCAGACGAGCGCACCGGGCGCGTTCACGAGCGCCGCTCCGAAATGCTCGCGCGGCTGCCAGACCATGAAGTACGCCCCCTGCGGGTCCTGGATGACGGCCATCCTGCCCGCCTGAAGAACGTCGAAGGCCGGCGCGTGCGCCGTCCCTCCGAGCTCCTTGGCCCGCTCGACGGCCGCATCGGCATCGAGCACCGAGACGTATGAGTTCCAGAGGGGCGGGACGCCCGCGTCGCGTTGCATCTGCGGCTGCGGGGAGATCGCCGCGACAGCTTTTCCGCCCAGGCGCATCATCGAGTAGGAGACGCCCTCGCCCGCGGGCATGTCCTCCGCCTCCCAGGCGAACAGGCCGCAGTAGAAGGCCTTCGCCGCCGGCTGGTCGGTCGTCGTGAGGTCGGTCCAGCAGAAGGTGCCCGGTGCGTACTTCGTGCGTTCGCCCATAATCGCGAGCGTATCGCAGCGCGCGATCGACCGAAGGGCAGGCCACGTTGACCGCCGGCGCCCGGGCCATCGTGGACCGCCGATGCAGCGAAGGGTCGCTAGATTCAACCCGACCCCGGCCCGATGCGGGCTCTCAAGAGGAGGCGGAGACGATGGGCCAGGAACGCTGGACAGCCGTTGACAGCTACATCACGAGCTCGCTCGTGGCGCCCGACCAGGCGCTTGAGGAGACCTTGAAGGCGAGCGCCGCGGCCGGTCTGCCCGCGATCGCCGTCTCGCCCCCTCAGGGAAAGCTTCTGCATCTGCTCGCTCGGTCGATCGGGGCGAGCTCCATTCTCGAGCTGGGGACGCTCGGCGGATACAGCACGATCTGGCTGGCACGGGCGCTTGCGCCCGGGGGTCATCTGATCACCCTGGAGGCCAACCCGAGCTACGCCGAGCTGGCGAGCGCGAACATCGAGCGCGCGGGTCTTAGCGCCCTCGTCGAGCTGCGCCTCGGACGGGCTCTGGACACGCTCGCCGAGCTGACCGCCGAGGATCGCGGCCCGTTTGACCTGGTCTTCATCGACGCCGACAAGCAGAGCACCCCCGACTACTTCGCCTGGGCGCTCGAGCACTCCCATCCGGGGACGCTGATCGTCGCGGACAACGTCATCCGTGACGGCGCCGTTATCGATCCGGACAGCGACGATCCGGTCGTCGAGGGAGCCCGCCGCTTTCATGAGCTGCTCAAGGCCGAGTCGCGCGTGAGCGCGACGACCATCCAGACCGTCGGGCTGAAGGGCTACGACGGCTTCACGCTCGCGCTCGTCACCGGCGCGTAGCCGACGGAATGCTGCGAACTGCCGCGCCGCGAGGCGCGCGTAGACTGCGCTTCATGAGCGGCTTCACCGTCAAGAACCTGATGGAGGTGGAGGATTCGGCCGGCGAGCGCTCGCCCGAACTGGAGGCGCGGTTCGCGCGCAAGTACCTGAACTCCGAGCACCTCGGCGTCAGCTACTTCCGCTACGGCGCCGGCTTTCGCTCGTCGACCGGGCACAGCCACCGCGAGCAGGAGGAGGCCTACATCGTGATCGGCGGGTCCGGCAGGATGAGACTCGACAAGCAGGTCGTCGAGCTCCGCCCGTGGGACATCGTTCGCGTCTCGCCGGAGGTTGTCCGCGCGTTCGAGGCCGGCCCGGAGGGCATGGAGGTCATCGCCGTCGGCGCCGATCGTCCCGAGGGTGGCGACGGGATCCTCGTGCAGGACTGGTGGACCGACCACTAGCACGACCGCGGGCGGGGCGATGACGCTGCTCTTCGACGTGGCGCCGGTCGCCGGCGTGCTGAACCGCCCGCACGGGCTGCTGGAGGCGCCTCGACTGGGCCCGGATGGCGAGATGGTCTACAGCGATGTCATCGCGGGCGGCCTGTGGGCGTGCCCCGCCGAGGGCGCGCCGAAAGAGCTCCTGCCCAAGCGCCGCGGCATCGGCGGCGCCGTCGCCCACGCCGACGGCGGCTGGGTGATCAGCGGACGCAGCCTGCTTCACATCCTGCCCGAGGGAGCCCAGCGCGAGCTACTGGGCGAGGCTCAGCTCACGCAGCTGCACGGCGAGACGATACGCGGGTTCAACGACCTCGGCGCGACCCTCCAGGGCGACCTGCTGGCGGGCGTGCTGCGCTACCGGCCGCTGTCCGGCGAGCCTGAGCGCAACGGCGCGCTCGTGAGGGTCGGCGCGGGGGGTGATGTGGAGGTGCTCACCGATCAGGTCATCTGGCCGAACGGCATCGGCGTCGCCCCCGACGGACGCACGATCTACATCTCCGACTACGCACGCGCGTGCGTGCTGGCGCTCGTGCCGGACAGAGGCCGAGTGCGGGAGTTCTGCCGAGTGCCCCGCGGCTCGGCAGATGGACTCGCGCTCGACGCGGCCGGAGGCGTCTGGGTCGCGCTCGGCCAGGGCGGCGGGGTTGCTCGCTTCCTGCCTGACGGCCGGCTCGATGAGATCGCGGAACTGCCGGCGCAGTTCGTCTCGAGCCTCTCCTTCGGCGGGCCTGACATGCGCGACGTGCTGCTCACCACGGCGGACAATCCGATCCGCCCAGAGCTGGGCGGCATGCTCCTGCGAGCGCGCAGCGGGCTGACCGGGCTCCCGATGAGCCCGGTGACAGCTTGAGATGGCCCGCGAGATAGCCATCCGGGGCGCCACGATCAGGCTGGGGCAGCTGTTGAAGCTCGCGGGCATCGTCGACAGCGGCAGCGAGGTCAAGGCGTTGCTCACAGAGCAACCGGTGTGGATCAACGACGAGCGCGAGACCCGTCGCGGCCGCCAGCTCCATGCGGGGGACACCGTACGGGTCGGCGAGGACCACCTGCTGGTGACGGCCGAGCCCTGATCGCGACCGGCCCGGGCTGGCCGGCGGACCTCGATGGGCGCCGCGGCCGGCGACGCGGCGACCGGCCGGCGACGGCGGCAGACCGGCGGCGCCACTCGCTCGCCGCCGCTGCCGCCGGCCCCACCGGACCCGGAGGGTCAGGCGCGCGCCTACATCACATCGATGGTCTCATACACCTCGACGCTGCCACCGTTGCCCAGGACCGGACAGCCCTTCGCGAGCTCGGCCGCCCCGGCGAGGCTGTCCGCGGTGAGCACCGTGTAGCCGGTGAGCCCGGAGGAAGCCGCGCCCCCGCTCCCGTTGGCCGATACGGCGGTTGAGCCGCCGAAGGGGTTGCCCGGGTCAACGATCGCCGCACCGAGGGTCCCGAACCAGCTCCCCCAGGCGGCCATCGCCGCCTCGCGCTCGGCGTCGGTCTCAGCCATCGCTCCGCCCTTGTAGACCAGCACGAACTTCGCCATAGTCGTTCTCCTTGTCCGTTGGAATGCCCAATTGGGTGATGCTCTTCGGGTGCGTCAGGTCTGTCGTGACTTCTGTCAGATCCGCTGCGTCGCCTGTGTGAAGATCCGGGCCTGCAGGTTCTCGAGACATCCTTCCCAGCCGACGCGGTGTTTTTCGCGAGAGTCCGCTGACTCGAGATTGGAGTGCTCGAGAACGACGGTCGTTCGCTGGCCGTCCTCGAGAAAGTCGACCGCGACGGTGCTCACGTGGCCCGTCTGACCGCCGCCGTCCTCCCAGGACCAGCTGTAGACGAGTCGCTCCGGGCGCCGCACCTCGATGTACTCGCCGCACACGGTGTAGCGGGCGCCCGCGTCAGGGTCTTCCATGGACAGCCGGTAGCCACCCCCGGCCCGCAGATCGACCTCCGCGACCGGAGTTCGCCACCTCGGGCCGGCAGACCACCAGCGCCTGAGCACCTCGGGGTTGGTCCACGCGTCGAAGACATCCTCGACCGGGGCGTCGAACGAACGCTCCAGGCGAAGCGTCGCCATCTCGATATTCGTGTCGCTCACGTCAGCTCCCTTCTTGGCTTGGTCTCTCGTTGGTCTCGCGTTGCTCGCGCAGGTAGCGCTCGATCGTGTCGAGCTTGCGCTCCCACAGCTCGCGCTGGCGCGTCATCCACGCGTAGGCGTCGTCGAAGGAGCGCTCGGGGATCCGCAGCCGGTGGGTGCGCCCATCGACGACGCGCACGATCGCGCCGGCCTCCTCGAGCACCTTCAGATGCTTGCTGATCGCGGGCTTGGACACGCCGAAATCCCGCGTGGCATCCCCCACGCTGAGCTCGCCCTCCGTCAGCCGTTCGAGAATACCCCGGCGTATCGGGTGCGAGCAGGCGGCGAACGTCCGATCGAGGCTTGTACTGTTCACCATTGAGTTAACAATATCACGCGTTGCTCCACGACGGTGAGCGATTCGGTGACGTGAGCGATTCGGTGACGTTTCGTGGCGGTCATTGACAGCGGACGATCCCACCCTCGATGATCTCCGGGCCGGCGCGGTGTCGGCTGCCTGGGCGTTGGACGGGCGAACCTCGAGGGAAAGGACCACGCCGATGTCGACCATCCTCTGTGTTCTCTACGACGACCCCGTGGACGGTTATCCGTCCGGCTACGCCCGCGACGAGGTTCCGAAGATCGAGCGCTACTACGACGGCCAGACGACGCCGACGCCCGAGCGAATCGATTTCAACCCGGGCGAACTGCTCGGAAGCGTCTCGGGCGAGCTCGGGCTGCGCAGGTTCCTGGAGGACCGGGGGCACCGCCTGATCGTGACCTCCGACAAGGATGGGCCCGACTCGGTGTTCGAGCGCGAGCTGCCGGAGGCGGAGATCGTGATCTCCCAGCCGTTCTGGCCGGCCTACCTCACGGCCGAGCGGATCGCGCGCGCCCCCAAGCTCAAGCTGGCGCTGACGGCGGGGATCGGCTCAGACCACGTCGACCTGCAGGCGGCGATCGAGCACGGGCTCACGGTCGCGGAGGTGACCTACTCCAACAGCATCAGCGTGGCCGAGCACGTGGTGATGATGATCCTCGCGCTCGTACGCAACTACATCCCCTCGTATGAGTGGGTCGTCAAGGGCGGCTGGAACATCGCCGACTGCGTCTCGCGGTCCTACGACCTGGAGGGCATGCAGGTCGGAAGCGTCGCCGCGGGGCGCATCGGCTCGGCGGTGCTGCGACGGCTCAAGCCCTTCGAGGTCGGCCTGCACTACACCGATCGCCACCGCCTGCCGGCCGAGGTCGAGCAGGAGCTGGGCGCGACCTTCCACCCCACGGTTGAGTCACTGGTGAGCGTGTGCGACGTCGTCACGATCAACGCCCCGCTGCATCCCGAGACCGAGAACCTGTTCGACGAGACGCTGATCGCCCAGATGAAGCGCGGTTCCTATCTCATCAACACCGCGCGCGGCAAGATCTGCGACCGCGACGCGGTCGCGCGCGCGAGTCAGTCGGGTCAGCTCGCGGGTTACGCGGGCGACGTGTGGTTCCCACAGCCCGCCCCCGCCGACCACCCATGGCGATCGATGCCCCATCACGGCATGACCCCGCACGTGTCCGGCACGAGCCTGTCGGCACAGGCCCGCTATGCCGCGGGAGCGCGCGAGATCCTGGAGTGCTGGTTTGACTCTCGCCCGATCCGCGATGAATACCTGATCGTCGACGGGGGAAGGCTCGCCGGCGCCGGTGCCCACTCCTACAGTCCCGGTGACACGACGGGCGGCTCACAGGAGGCCGCGAGGTTCAAGGCGAGCTGACCCCCTCGACGTGATGACCATGGTCGCCGCGGAGCCCGTGATGACCCAGCCGCGGCGCAAGCTGTTGACGGCGCTCTGCGCCGCGGAGCGCCGCACCCTTCACGCCCTGCTGCGCAAGCTCGCTGAGGGGCCCTAGACGGTGCGAACAGGACCCGCATACACGTGGGGGACCACTGCACGAGATCGCTCGCAGCCGTTCCCCTGCGACCGCCATCTGCCCGACGCCGAGGACGCGTACTTCCGCGCCGTCGATGTCGCGGCGCCCGCGGGAGTCCTGTTCCGCTGGCTGTGCCAGCTGCGGGCCGCTCCCTACAGCTATGACTGGATCGACAATCGGGGGCGTCGCAGCCCGCGCCATCTGACGCCGGACCTCGAGCGCCTGTCCACCGGGCAGACGGTGATGACGATCTTCGAGCTCGTCGAGTTCGAGCTCGACCGGCAGATCACGGTTCTGATGAGGCGGAGCAGCCGGCTCTTCGGCATGGTGGCCGTGACCTACCTCATCGCCTGCCCGCGACCGCGACACTGCCGGCTTGTGGTGAAGGTGCTCCTGCGCCAACCCTCCGGCACCCCCCTGCGCCGCCTGGGCCGCGAGCTACTTCCGTGGGGCGACCTGATCATGATGCGCCGCCAGATGCTGAACCTCAAGCGCCTGGCCGAGTCAGAGGCCGAGGCGTCCCGGCCACCCGACTAGGCCGGCCGCACGCCGGACCAGCCCTCGCGGGCCCTCTTCAGGAAGTCCGCGACCGCGCGGGCGGTGCGCTCGGGCTCGTCATCCCACACGAAGTGCCCTGCATCCTTGAACATCACCAACTGAGAGCCGGGTATCTCCTTGTGGAAGCGATCCGCGAGCTTGACACCCGAGAACCGATCCTGCTCGCCCCACACGATCAGCGTGGGCACGCCGAGCTCCGCCAGGCGACCGTCATACGGAGCGAGCTTCTCGAAGTCGCCCGAGCGGTAGAGCTCGAGATGCGCGAGGCGGCGCGTCTCGTCGGCGAACCCCTTCCAGTACTCCTCGAGCGCCTCGTCGGTCATCCCGCTCGAGGTGGCCTTCATCGCGGCGAAGAAGCCCTCGCGCGTGTAGGAGCGGATGAGGCGCTCCCCCTGCTCGGGCGTTCGCAACGCGTTCGCCAGATCGTGCCAGCGCCGGTCGGCGAAGAACCCACCGTCGGAGATCACGAGCGCGCCCACCGCGTGCGGGTTCTCACACGCCCAGCGCAGCCCGATCATCACGCCCCAGTCGTGCGTGACGAGCGCGACGCGGGCGTGCTCGGACGCGAGCTCGCTGACGAAACGCCCGAGGGCTTCGAGGTGACGCTCCCACGTGCCTGGCGGATCCGGCTCGGAGTCGCCGTACCCCGCGAGGTCGGGAGCGAGCGCACGCCAGCCGCCATCTGCGAGGACGGGCAGCAGATGACGCCACATGTAGGAGGACTCGGGGTAGCCGTGGACGAGCACGACTACCGGGTCCGTGGGGTCTCCGGCCGCCCGGTACGCGAGTCCCGCCGCACGTCCGTGCTCGCTCACGCCCGGCATTCTAGGCGCGCCCATCGGGTCGCCCGTGGGCCGGCCACCAGGTGCCCAGGGAGCCGTGCGGCAGCACGAGCGGCTCGCCGGAGCCCGCGGCGGTAAGGGGCGGGAGAGAGCTCGGCCAGGAGGCGTCAGAACCAAAAAGGCACGCCTTCGTGCAGCGGTAAGGCCCGATCGGCCATCCGTCGATATGGGGCGCGATGCAGACAGATCCAGGCACACGTGCTCGATCAGGTTGGCGGAGGCATGTACGCATGCTTGGGGGCAGCAGAGGTTGCAATGTCAGATAACGGAACCCCCAAACCAGGCGACGTGGCGCCGGCGTCGGCACCGCAATCGCGCAGCGAGAAGCTCGCGCCCGTCAAGCGCCTCGCCTCCGGCGGCAGAGGAATGTGGGCGGTGGTGGCGGTGCTGTGCGTCGCATTGGGGGTTGTTGGCTCGCTGCTCGCGGCCCGCACTGTCGCGCGCTCGAATGCCACGAACGCGCGTCAGGCGTTTCCTCGGAGCTCGGCCGCAATAGCCTCGGCTCTCAAGCTGTCGATTCAGCACGAGGAAGACCTCGCCATCGGCGCCAGCACGTTGTTCGCGGGCAATCCGAAGGCGTCGGCCAGGGAATTCGACGCCTGGGTGAAATGGGCACAGACGCTTCGTCGCTATCCCGAGCTCGAGAGACTCGGGTTCGTGACGCTCGTGCGGGCGCCCGAACTCGCGGCGTTCCAGGCGCGGCTCGCGGGCCGTCCCGCGCCGGCGCCGGCGTCACCGTTCGCCCTGCGCTCGCCGCTGACCGGTAGTCGCGCTCTCCGAGCGGTCCCCGCCGGGCCCCCCTACCAATGCCTGACGTCTGTGGAACTTGCGCGCAATCGGTACAGCCACCCCCCGACCGGCCTTGACTACTGCAGGGTCACACCGGGGCTTCTGGCTTCTCGCAACTCGGCTTCGAGCGTCTACGCGCCCGCTTCGGTGGGACGCACCCCAGGGTTGGCGGTGATGACGCCCGTCTACAGAGGCGCTGCGCCTCCGCCGAGCTTCGCCGGGCGCAGCGGAGCGTTCGTGGGGTGGCTGCGCGAGGTGCTCCTGCCTGGGGTCGTGCTCGAGCAGGCTCTGCGCGGCAACCCGCAGTACGCGGTCCGCCTGCGCGGGAAGGCCGGCTCCTCGAGCGTGGTCGCGGCGAGCGGCACCCCGCAGGCCGGCGCGCAGAGCGCGGTGGTCAATCTCCACAGCAACTGGACGGCCAGGATCTTCGGACCCCCGGCGCCGAGCGCCAACGTGCTCACGGACGGAGACGCGCTGGCTCTGCTGATCGCCGGATGCCTCCTCAGCGTCGTGCTCGGCCTGCTCGTCTTCGTCCTCGGCGCGGGCCGCGGGCCGGCGCCGGCGCGCCAGACTGCCAAGCGGCCCAACGACGAACTGTACGACCGCCTGACCGGGCTTCCCAACCGCGCGCTCATGCTGGACCGTGCCGAGCGCATGCTGGCGCGCGCCGGGCGCCAGTCGGGCTTGCTCGTAGGCGCGCTGTTCATCGACATCGACTGGTTCAAAGACGTCAACGAGAAGCTCGGGCGGACTGCCGGGGATCAGCTCCTGAAGATCGTCACCGAACGGCTTCAGAGCGTGGTGCGAGCGCACGACACCGTCGGCCGTCTCGGCGGGGACGAGTTCGTCGTGCTCGTCGAATCGGCGGCACGCGGGGTGCGCTTCGACTCCGTGGCCCGACGCGTGATCGAGGCTCTGCACAAGCCCCTGGAGCTCGAGGGCTTCGGGCCGAGCTTCGCGCTGACCGCGAGCATCGGGATCGCCTATGGCCGCTACGCGACGGCCGAAGACCTACTGCGCGACGCGAAGCTGGCGCTGCACGCGGCGCAGGCTGCGGGCCGTGACCGCTACACGCTGTTCAACGCAAACATGCGCTCGGTGATCGAGGGTCGCGGGGTGCTCGAGGTCGAGCTGAACACCGCGCTGCAGGAGAAGCAGTTCTTCCTGCTCTACCAGCCGATCTACGACCTCGCAACTCAGAGGGTGGCGTGTCTCGAGGCGCTGATCCGCTGGCAGCACCCCACGCAGGGCGTTCTCCTGCCCGATGACTTCATCCCGCTGTCCGAGGAAACGGGCCTGATCGTGCCAATGGGCCGCTGGGCGCTCGAGGAGGCCTGCGGCCGGGCGGCGGCGTGGAACGTGGAAGGCCACGCGATCGGCGTCTCGGTGAAGGTGTCCACCAACCAGCTGAATCGAGACGGGTTCACCACTGACGTCCGGCGAGCGCTCCAGCAATCGGGGCTCGAGCCCTCGCTGCTGACGCTCGAGGTCGCCGAGGCCACGGTGATGCGTGACGTCGCCACGGCCGCCGAGCGCCTGCAGGAGCTGAAGCAGCTGGGCGTGCGCGTGGCGGTCGACGACTTCGGCAGCGGGTACGCCCACCACGCCGACCTCAAGCGGCTGCCGCTGGACCTCCTGAAGGTGGACAGAGGCTCTCTGGCGACCTCAGACGACGAGGACTACCGCAGCTGGTTGCTCCAGGCGATCCTGATCGTCGGGCATGACCTCTCGCTGCCGGTGGTCGCCACGGGCATCCAGACCCACGAGCAGCTGAGCGCCCTGCGCACGATGGGCTGCGCGATGGCCCAGGGGGCCTTCATGGGTGAACCCACCTCCGCGGACGCCGTCGAGGGCCTGTTCGACGCGAACTTCCCGGGTGCGCCGGCGGCGGGCTCCCACGAGCCCGCCTGACGTGCCGGCCCGCGCGGCTCAGGCCGGTGGCCCCGGCAAGGCGAGAAGCTGAACGACCGCGAAGATCAGCAGAAGGACGCCCACGCTGATCACGGCGTAGCGCGCCGCGAGCAACAAGTGCCCGCTGATCCCGACCAGGAACAGGACGGTGGCCAGGAACACCGTGTCGCGCACGTACTTGTCCGCCGTGGCACCCGCGCTCTGTCCTCGCGCGAAGGCGCGATCAGCCTCGTGGCTATAGGCGGCGGCCGTGGCTTCTTGGGGGATCACGTACTGCGGCATGTAGGCCGGGCCGGGAGGCGCCTTTGGGTTGTGCGCGGGATCCGTCGCGATCCACGCGAAGAATGCGGGCTTGTAGCCCGGGCGGAAGCGATTCTGGGCGAGCCGTTCGGCGGCGCGGTTCTGCGCCGCGAACGCGGTGAACCACGCGTTGAACGAGACCGAGTCCAGGGTGCGGATCTGGGTGGCCTCGAGCTCGTCGCGACTCGACTTGGTGCGCGCTGCGGCAGCCTTTGCCAGCGACACAGAGGACTCCGTCGTCCACTTGGCCGCTGCATACCCCGACCACGCCGCAAGCACGGCGACCAGCGACAGCAGCACCGCCTCGATGATCGACAGCATCCGGTCACGGGCGTCGCTTGACCCGTGCCCGGCCGTCCCGTGCTTCTTGTGCACGCCGATCTCCTGGCCGACCTCGGCCGGCGACAGGCCCTCAGCCACACGCCACCATGGCCCCACAGTATCGGTGCCGCACGGAGGGGGTACGCTTGGGCGGATGCCCGCCGCACGACCGTCGCCGACGCACGCTCACGGCTCCGGCGCCTGCTGCGGGCCCTCGCGGCCGGGAGGCTCCACCGCAGCGGCGGCGTGCCCGCTCCCCAGCGCGGGGGTTAGAACAGCGGACATGGTCAGGCTCGGCGGGAACAGCTTCCTGATGGGCACAGGGGACGCCGCGGGCTTCCCGGCCGACGGCGAGGGACCGGTGCGCGAGGTCGAGCTTTCGCCGTTCTGGATCGACCGGCTCGCGGTATCAAATTCCCGTTTCGCGGAGTTCGTCGAGGAGACCGGCTACGGCACCGAGGCGGAGCGCTTCGGCTGGTCGTTCGTGTTCGCGGGCCTCCTGCCAGACGACTTTCCGAGCACGGCCGCGGTCGCCGAGGCCCCATGGTGGCGCCAGGTGTTCGGCGCCGACTGGCGTCACCCCGAGGGACCAGGATCCTCTCTTGCACGGCGCACGGACCACCCGGTCATCCACGTTTCACACAACGACGCGCTCGCCTTCTGCGAATGGGCCGGGCTTCGGCTTCCGACGGAGGCCGAGTGGGAGTACGCCGCCCGCGGGGGCCTCGTGCAGAAGCGGTATGCGTGGGGTGATGAGCTGTGCCCGGGCGGCGAGCACCGCTGCAACATCTGGCAGGGCAGATTTCCGACGAGCAACCAGGGCACCGACGGCTATGTAGGAACCGCGCCCGTCGACGCGTTCTCATCCAACGGTCACGGCCTGCACAACGTCGCCGGCAACGTGTGGGAATGGTGCGCCGACTGGTTTCATCCAAGCTGGCACGTCACGGCGTCAAGGACCGACCCGGTCGGTCCACCAACCGGATCGGCCAAGGTGATGCGCGGCGGCTCCTACCTGTGCCACCGCTCCTATTGCGACCGCTACCGTGTGGCATCGCGCAGCTCGAACACGCCCGACAGCTCGACGGGAAACCTCGGCTTTCGCTGCGCGCGCGACGACGGATAGGCCCCGGGCGCCTTGGCGCGACAGTCCCGCTGCGAGGTGCGGGGGGCCAGGCGCCGCGCTGGACGCATACCCGAACCTGAGGCATGTAGGCTGATCGCATGGATCCCGATCGCACCCGCCAGCTGCTCGCACGCGAGCGCGAGCGGATCGAGCAGGCGATCGCGAGCCTCGACGAGGTGGACCGCGAGGCGGCCGCCACTCAGGGCGAACCGGGCGAACGAGGCTCGGAGGAGCTCTACCAGAGGGAGCTCGACGAAGGCCTGGCCGAGGACCTGGCCGAGCAGCTCGCCGCTGTCGAGCGTGCCGAGCGGCGTCTCGCGGCGGGTAGCTACGGACTCTCCATCGAGAGCGGCGAGCCGATTCCCGACGAGCGGCTGGAGGCTCTACCCACGGCTGAGCGGACGATGGAGGAGCAGCAGGCGTTCGGTCGGGGCTGACGCCGGCCCGGACGGTTCAGTGCGCGAGCACCGGCTCGGCCGAGGGCTCGCGGCAAGCGCACCCCGGAACGGAACGGCGTTGCGGCGACGATCGAGCCGAGGAAGAAGATCCCCGCGGCCCATGTGAACGCGGTCGCGTGACCGTGGACCGTCGCCTGGGCAAGCAGCGCCAGAGTCTGACGCGCCCCGGCGCTCAAAACAGTCGGCTGTCCGCACCCGACAGCGAGCGCGAATACTCGGAAAGCCTTCCTAGACTTCAGCTAGCAGCAACCTGCCCTTCCCACCCACCCGAGGAGCAGCACGATGTCCACGTCGCCGGCCGACTTCAACGCCCAGATCATCGAGGAGTTCCACGCCAACCAGGGACGCGTCGGCGGGATGTTCGAGGATTGCCACTGCTGCTGCTGCACCACACTGGTGCGAAGTCCGGAAAGAGCCGCATCAACCCGCTCGCCTATCAGGCGGACGAAGGACGCTACGTCGTGTTCGCCTCGAAGGGCGGAGCGCCGACGAATCCCGACTAGTACCACAACCTGAAGGCCCACCCCAACGTCACGGTCGAGGTCGGGACCCACACGATCGACGTCGTTGCCAGCGAGGCGACCGGCGAGAAGCGGGACCGCCTCTACCGCATGCAGGCTGAACGCACTCCGCAGTTCGCCGAATACCAGCAGAAGACCGATCGGCTGATCCCGGTGATGGTCCTGACTCCCACGAAGACCGGCTGAGCGCTGCTGCACTGGCGCCTTCACGTTGATGCCGCCCGCTCGCCGAGTCCACGATCGGGTACCGGGTCGGGGCTGAGAATCACCGCTCTCCCGAGCCCTCGAGCGCATAGCGCTGAAGCCCTCGGCGAACCCAATCGGGCAGATCGATCCTGTTCCACGTGTCCGTGGACACGCACACGTGGCGAAGCTTCCCCGCAACGAGCAGCTCCTGGCTGCGCAGAACGTCGATCTCGGTCGTGATCGCGGTCGCGCCAATGCGGGTGATCCGTGCGTGAAGCTGTAGCTCGTCGTCGAAGCGGGCCGGCGCGCGGTAGACGAGGTTGGCTTCGGCGACAACCGCGTCGACACCGCGCTCGACCATGTCCTGCCACGGGCCGACCGCCGCCCGCCAGAGCTCGGTGAAGGCGACGTCGAAGTAGAGAAGGTAGTTCGCGTTGAAGACGATCCCCTGCGGGTCGCACTCGCCGTAGCGCACGCGGAGCTCGTGTACGAACGGGGCCGGCAACGTGCGAACACCCTACCTGCGGCCCACCCTCGGCGGCGAGCCGCTGCGGGTGCATGGATCGAGCCTGCCGAGGCCCCGCGAGCCAGTCGATGCTGAGCACGAACCGGGTACGATGGCCCCTGCGTGCGCCAGCGCCCCGGACCCGACGAAGCCCTAGCCGCCGTGCTTCGCGAGATGCGCGAAGAACGCGACGAATCCCAGGAGGCCCTCGCCTACCGCTCCTCCATCGCGGCCGGCTCGCTCGCCCGTATCGAGCTCGGGCAGTCGAGCCCGCGATGGGTGACGGTGCGCCAGATCGCGCGAGCGCTGAACGTCAGCATGCGCGAGCTCGGCGCCGCCGTGGAGCGCATGGATTCGCGCCTCTCATAGCTGAACGCGCTGAGCAAGCAGGCAGGGATCGGGTAGTGCCGCCCGCCGGCTCTTGTCGCGGCCCGGCGTTATCGACCCGTTGCGAGAACGAGTCGGCCCTCGTCAGCGAGCGCGAAGCCTTCGAGCCCGAAGCGGGTGGCGAGCAGCTCCGGCACGGCGTCCCACGTGACGGGCGTCACGCTGGAGCCGGTGGGCTTCTGCTCCGTGAGCGCGAGCTCGTTCCAGTCGCTCAACACCGTTCGCGTCCCGTCGTCTGCCTGCAGGCCCACGACCAGTCCGGTCACGAAGGGCGAGCGCGGATGCGTCGAGGTCCACCAGTTGCTCGTCTCGAGGTCGATGAGCGGAACCGGCTGCGGGACGAACCCGTACAGGTCGATCCACTCATCCCCCTGCGCCGTCTGGAGCACGAGCTCGGACCCCTCCTCGACGACGCGAAAGCGCCAGCCCGACTGCTCATGCGCCCCACCGGGCCCGAGCGGCAGCGGCTCGAGCAGGCTGCCGAGGCCGAAGCCGACGTCGGCGTGCCAGCTGCTTCCCTCCATCCGGACGCCCAGGACGAGGTGGCTGCGCGGGCGCACGACGCCGGGTTCCGCGCCGACGCGCACGCGCGCGAGAAACAGATCGACCTCCGCACCGAGCGCTTCGAGCCCGGCCTTCAGCAGGAGGTTCTGCTCGAAGCAGTAACCGCCCCGGCGCTCGGCCACGAGCTTGCGCGCGAGATCC
The DNA here is from genome assembly GCA_963811445.1 of uncultured Solirubrobacterales bacterium. Taxonomy (GTDB): domain Bacteria; phylum Actinomycetota; class Thermoleophilia; order Solirubrobacterales; family Solirubrobacteraceae; genus Palsa-744. Next base: position 23,033 of record CAWERP010000007.1, on the reverse strand, counting down.
TCGGGGGCCAGCGACACGGGCACGCGACGCATCGGATCGAGGTTCTCGAACGGGATCGTCGTGACGTGCGCCCTGTGCACTTCAGCGAGGCTCGAGCCCTTCTGCAACCCGAGACGCGCGAGGTACGCGCCGAGGTCGAACATGCCGGGACTCTAGTAGGCGATACGCCCGTGGCGGGGTCGCAGCGGGCGAAGTGCCGACTACGGCGATCGATGATATCGCGCGATATCATGACGATATGGTCAGCGAACCCACTCCGCTGTACGTGCGACTGTCAGCCGACCCGAATCGCCGCTTGGAGAAGGCCGTATCGGTCTCGGGCAAGAGCAAGCGCCAACTTGTCGAAGATGCCGTGCGCGATCACCTCACGGACGAAGGTCTGGCCGTCGGACGTGTTGCCCTGCGAGAAGACCCTCCTGACGTCCTGACCCTCGGCGAAGCTGCTTCGCTACTTCGCGTCGACGAGCAGGCGCTTCAGGGAGCGGCGCAGCGAGGCGAACTGCCGGGCCGCAGGATCGGCGACGAATGGCGCTTCTCAACCGCAGCACTCCTGTCCTGGCTTGGCGAGGAACAGGCAGGCAGGAACGCGCAGGTGACCACGCGGGTAGTCGACCGGGCGCGGTAGGCGGCCACCCGCGAGGAGCACCGCGGAGCCTTGCGCACCAACCTCGGGGCGCTCGCTGGAGCGGCAAGCCTGCGCTCACAGGACACCGCCCGGGTGTGTCGACGAACCTTCGCGCGCCGGCGCTGCCGTCGGCTAGGTTCTGCTCCGAACAGAGAAACCGTCCCGCGTGCAACCTCGAGCAAGGAGCCAAAGGCATGGTCAAGCCCACCTGCAGAAGCGGAGCCGGCGTCGCTGCGGTCGGAGCCCTACTGGCTGCGCTCGGCGTGGCTCCGAGCGCCCAGGCCGCGACGTATTACGCCTGCGTGTCGAAGAAGAGCGGCGCGATCCGCATAGTCTGTAGGCGATCCAAGTGCAGGAAGGGTGAGAAGAAGATCTCGCTCAGCAGCGAAGGTGCCCCGGGCAAGAACGGGCTCAACGGGAAAAATGGGACGAACGGGAAAAATGGCAAAAACGGCAAAAACGGAGCAGCCGGTCTGACCGGCTTTACGAGCACGCTTCCGGGCGGGAAGACCGAGGACGGCACCTGGGGAGCGGGTGTCGCCGCCAAATCCATCTCCTACAGCCCCATCAGCTTCAACATCCCGCTGGGCGGAGTGCCCGCGAGCACCGTCGTCGGCATGGGAAAACCGTCCACGGCCGCATGCCCCGGAACGGCCGCAAACCCGCAGGCGGCGTCGGGCAACCTGTGCGTCTACGTGGCACGGGAAACGCACGTCGCCGGGCTGGGCCTGCTTGACCCCGGCCAAGAAGGCGGGGGCTCCGGTGCCGATCGGTTCGGAGCGCTCGTGTTCATCCAGGGCGCGCCCGCGGAATCGGGTACCGCCTGGGGCACCTGGGCGGTCACCGGCTGACCCTCGGCGATGTCAGAGGGCGACACGATCCACCACGTGGCAGGTCGTATCCGGGCGGTGCTGCAGGGGCGTGTTCCCAACGAGATCCTGACCCCGCATCCACGTCATCGAGCCGCTTCCTGGCCGAGGCGACTCGGCGGGCGCTCGGTGAGCTCCGTGGACGCCCACGGCAAGCACCTGTTCCTGCGTTTCGAGGGGGACCTCACGCTGCATTCTCATCTGCGCATGACAGGCCTGTGGGCCGTCTACGGCCCGGGCATGGGCTGGAGGCGCGCGATCAGCCGAGCGTGGCTCGTGCTACGGAGCGATGGGCGGGATGTCGTCGAGTTCGACGGGCCGGTGCTCGAGCTTATGAGCGAGTCTCGCGTGCGCTCTGACCCGCGCATTGCCGCGCTGGGACAGGACGTGCTCGGCGAGCGCTTCGACATGGAGCGCTTCCTTGGTCGCCTGAGATCAAACGACCCTGCTCGTCCAATCGGAGATGTGCTGCTCGACCAGCGCACGGTGGCGGGGATCGGCAACGTATGGAAGGCGGAGTTGTGCTTTGCGGCCGGGATCGACCCATGGCGCCCACTGGCGGCGGTGAGCGAGGAGGAGGCGGTCAGCCTGGTGGACCTGGCGCGCGAGCGCATGCGGGAGTCTGCCCGCGTAGGCCTCAGCGCTCGTCCCCGCGCTGTCTACAGGCGTGCCGGGTTGCCGTGTCCGCGGTGCGGCTCGATCATCCGCCAACGGGGTCAATGGGAGGATAATCGCCTGACCTTCTGGTGTCCGGGCTGCCAGCGCTGAGCCCCGTGCGGCGGGCCGGGCGCGACCGGGAAGCGTGGTGAAAAAGCACCTCCCTGCGGTCGGCGAGCGCCGGTCTCACGCCGGATCGGGGTGTGGGGTCAAGATCGGGGGGGTGTCGTGCATCAGAGGCCGATGCGGGCGAGCAGCCCCGGGACGTCCTTGATCGAGTCCACGATCGCCGTCGGCGTCACGCGTGCCGTCAGGGCGTCCTGCCGGTACTTGCCGGTCCTTACCAGGATCCCGAGCAGGCCCGCCGCCATCGCCCCGCCGACGTCCGCCTCGACGTCGTCGCCGACCATGACGCCGCGCTCCAGCGCCATGTCGGCCATGGCGGCCAGGAAGAACGCCCGGGCGGGCTTGCCGACGGTCACAGCCTCGCGTCCGCTCGCGTACTCGAGCGCCGCGGCGTAGGCGCCCACGTCGAGGGCCAGGCCGTCGGCTCGGCGCCAGTAGCGGTTGTGCTGCAGCGCCACGAGCTCGGCTCCGTCCATCAGCGTGCGGAAGATGCGGTTGAGGATCTCGGGCGTGAACCCGTCGCCGAGGTCGCCGAGCACCACCGCGTCCGTGCGCGCTCCCAGGCTGGCGCTCTCGAGCGTGGCGAGATCCTCGCTAAGGCCCTCGCTCACGAACACGCTCACCGACCCGTACCCGCGCTCGCGGCAGTAGCGCTCGGCCATCGCCGCGGGGGTGAGCACCTCCTCGAGGGAGACGTCGAACCCCATCCCGAGTAGGTGCTCGCGGACCGTCCGCCGGGATCGCGACGTGGTGTTGGTGAGCAGCCGCAGGTCCGCGCTCAACTCGCGCAACTCCGAGAAGGCCTGATGCGCTCCCTCGATCGGCTCGTCGCCGACATAAAGGACTCCATCGATGTCGAGAAGAACGCCGAATCCGCGGTCCTTCCCAGCGGTCATCGTGAAACTGTAGAGGCCCGCCGTTGGACCTGCTGTCGGCGCGGCGGGGTTCGATTTCCGACCGGCGTCCAATGCGCCCGCGATCCCCGCGCGCAACCATGGCAGCGATGGACCACAGCCGACGAGATCGCGCTTCAGCGCAAGCGCGGCACGCCCCCGACCATCCATGAGCGCAAGGGAAGAGACACCATGCCCCGTATCTTCATCACCACCGAACCGACGGACATGCCCCACGCCGGAGTGATGCTCGACGAGCGCATCGCCGCCGACGACCTGGCCAGCGATCATTTCGTCTCTCAGTTGATCGAGCGCATCGGCTGGGCCCTGGCTGATGCAGAAGACACCGAGCACCAGCCGACCGGCCACTGAGAGCCGACCCGAGCAGAACGGCTCCCTCACATGTTCCTACCGGGCGAGCACTGAGCAATGAACGAGCCGCCCCGATCGCGAATCAGAACCTAAGCGGCTTGCCGCTTGGCACGACGAGGACCGAGCCGCGCGAGGCATCAAGCATCGATCTCGCAGAGCCGCTCAATGCGATACGGCCCTTCGGCGCGCCCGGCTGAGATCCGACGACGATCAGGTCGGCGGGTGCCGTCCCAACCGCGACGATTCGCGCGCCGAGCATGGCGGCGAGCGCGTCGGCTGTTTGCTGCGCTGCATCGTCCCCCTCGACGGGGAGCACCGCGATGGATTCGACGGTGGCGTCGGGCTCGGCCCGCAGGCCCGCCGCGGCGACGGCGATCCCGATCATGCCGATCTCGAGCAGCCGCTGAGCCGAGGTTGAGGGTTCCGCGTGGCCGGGCGGCGTTCGGTAGTCCGATCCGAAGACGATGATCGACGCTCCCTCCGCCTCGGCCAGCTCTTCAAGCCCCTCCCCGGTGGACGCGCTCGAGACGACGCGGCGGGGTATCCCCGGATCGCCCAGCCGGATGGCGCCTTGCTCGAGACGGCGTTCGGCGTCGTGCTTCGCAAGCGCCTCGCGGCTCGGATCGAACTCCGATGCGTGACGGACGTAGGCGAGCGCCAACTTGCCCGCGTCCCGCGTGAGCAGCTTGCCGAGCGCGAGCGCGTCGTCGTCGTTCGCGCTGCCGTCGTAGGAGATGATCACGTTGGCGCTCATCTGAGCGTATGCTGCTCGAGGCCTGAATCCGACGCATCGGCCCAGTGGCCAGGAATCCGCCACTGCGGTTGTACATCCGACCCACGAGGGTCACACGGAACGTCCTGTTGGGAGGACGCGTGAGGAGCGAGTTACGCAGGATGAACTCCCAGGTCGTGGAGCTCTCGGGCCTGGCGCTGCGCGAACTGCGCTACCGCCGAGCTCTCCGCGCGCGGCCGACGGGAGCCCTCGGCCGAGCCTCCTGCGCACAGGAAACTCACGCGTGAGCGGCAATCAGGTCGAGCTGCCGGCCGTGGCGGGCATGACTCACCGCACGATCGAGGTCGGTGCGATCACCATGCACGTCGCCGAGGCCGGCTCGGGACCCCCTGTGCTGCTGCTCCACGGCTGGCCACAGCACTGGTACGCCTGGCGTAAGGTGGTGCCCGGGTTGGCCACCGATCACCACGTGATCTGCCCGGACCTGCGCGGCTTCGGCTGGAGCGACGCTCCGCCCGGGAGGTACGACAAGGCCACGCTGGCCCGGGACATCATCGGCCTCCTTGACGCGATCAAGCTCGAGCGGGTCGACCTGGTCGCGCACGATTGGGGCGCATGGATCGGCTTCATCATGTGCCTCGAGCATCCAGAGCGCTTCGATCACTACCTGGCGCTGAACATCTACACGCCCTGGCCCGAACCGCCCTCGCCTCGGGCTGTGGCGGTGACGGCCCGCCTCTGGTACCAGCTCCTGATCGCGACCCCGGGACTCGGCCCGTACGTCATCCGGCGCACTCCGTTCGTGCGACGGCTCATCACGGCGGGCGCGGTGCACCAGGCTTGGACCGAGGCGGAGCTGGACGCATTCACCGAGGTGCTCGACTCGCGCGCGCGCGCCAGGGCCTCGGCCGCGCTCTATCGCACCTTCCTGCTTCGCGAGCTCCCTGCCTTTCTGCGGGGGCAGTTCACCGACCGCCGGCTGAAGGTGCCTACGCTACTGCTCCATGGAACCCGCGACTTGGCGATCGACCACCGCGCACTCGGCCAGTGGCGATCACACGCAGATCAGATGGATGTCGAGCTTCGCGAGGACTCGGGGCACTTCATCGCCGAGGAGCTCCCCGACGTGGTCGTCGAACGCGCACGAGCGCTGTTCGGCCGCCCGCGCCGAGCAGGCAAGGGACCGCACGGGCGCGACGAGTAGACGGACGTCGCCGCGCGATACGCCGACCGCCAGCCGGCACTTGTGAGTCCCCGATGGCGACGACTTCACGCTCCGTCATGAGGGCTATGAGCCGTCACAAGAAGATCGGTCCGTTTAGCGACCGAAAAAGGAGTACGCTCGACATAGGGCCGTTATCGGCCGTTTGTGCTCTCTCGCGCAGGCCCTCGCCGGGCAAGACCTGCCTCCCGCTGACCTCACGGGCCGTTTCGTCCAAAGCGACGGAAACGCCGTCTTCAAGCAGGGCCTGTCCTGGTTCGGGGGTCCTCGAAGGAGGTCTGGCCCGAAACTCGCTCGCTCAGTCCATGGCGAAGCAGTAGTCTCGAGAGCCGGTGCTCGGACGAGTGTTTGTCGTCCGAAGCGACACTGTTGGGCCCGCTCTGTATTGACGACCGCTTAGCCGCGAAACCAGCAGGGCGCAGCCCGGTATTCGCGGGTGACGAGCCCCCAGGTGCTGGCGGTCTCCTCGGCTTGGTCGAGCATTCGCAGCGCAGTGCAACTTGCCACCCGTTCGCGTGTTCCAGGTTGAAAGGACCAGCCGCGACGGACCTACCCGCATCGAGGCGGCCCTGTCCATCGACAGAGGAGAAGACCTGATGCGCAGAGCATCCATTTTTCTGGCCTTGCTCGGCCTTGCCGTCCTAGGGCTCCCGGTTGCCGCTTCGGCAGCGCCCAAGGTCACGCTGAAAGCCAAGGCCGTCCCCATCAAGGGGTTCCCGGGCACAGGCAACATCTATGGCGCGGGCGCCGCCGTGGAAGCCCATATCAGGATCTCGGGGACCGAAGGGATCGGTGGCGTGCCGTCACCGCTGACGCACATCAACTTCTACCTGCCGTACGGCTCCAAGATCAACTCGAAGGGGTTCGTCACCTGCCCGCCGGCGACTCTTGAAAACGTCGGTCCGAAGGGCTGCCCGAAGAAGTCCCAGGCGAGCCCGCTCGGCAGTGCGAACGTTGCGCAGAAGATCGGCTCCGAAACGGTCAAGGAGCTCGCGACGATCCAGGCGTTCTTCGCCCCCGGCGGCGGTCTGCAGTTCTACACCAACGCGGAAGCGCCGATCTCGGCCCAGCTGATCGCCGGAACAGGGCACTACATCACCGCGAAGAAGCCCTACGGGCCCCAGCTCACGAGCGAAGTCAAGTTGATCTACACGCTGCCCGAAGCGCCGCCCGTGTCGACCGAATCGATCAACCTCGTGGTCGGCGCCGCTTACAAGAAGGGCAAGAAGACGGTCTACTACGGCACTATGCCGAAGAAGGGCCAATGCCCGAAGGGCGGCTTCCCGCTGAAGGCGCAACTGACCTTCCAAACCGGCGAAACTGCGACCGTCACAACCAAGGCGCCATGTCCCAAGAAGTAGCGGACCGCGGCCAGTTATGGACGCGGAGGCGTGAGCGCAAGCAGAGCGACTTGCTCAGGTGACGACTTTCCTATCCGCTGGGCGTGAGCTCCGCGAGCCGGCCGTGCACGAACTGCACGGCCGGCGCCCCATCGCCGACGCAGGGCCTCAAGGAGCGAGACGAGTGAGCCGCCAGCCATCGTCGGAACGCTCGTAAAGGAGCCGATCATGCATGCGGTCGTGAGCCTTCCTCCCAGAACTCGATTGCGTCGGGACGCTCGTCAGACTGCTGGAAGCCCGCAACCCTGAGACCCGGAGCCTGTTGAGCGCTGTATGAGACGTCTTCGCCGCCTACTCCCGATCGCCACCGTGTCGCTGCTGTCGGCCGTGGCGCTCGCCCCCAGCGCGATCGGCCGGGCAGCTGCGACAGCACACAACTCGGCCGGCGCGCACGCCGCGGCGTCCTACCTGACGGGAATCGGTGACCAGCAGCCGAAGATGTTCAAGGATCCGTTGTGGCGCCAGCTGCACACGAAGATCGCCCGCTACATCGCCCCGTACGACGCGGCCGTGCGCCCCTACTCGCTCGATCTGGCCCGCGCCTGGATCAAGGCGGCGGAAGCGCAGCACATCCAGGTGCTGGTCGCCTTCTACCACTCCCAGTACACGCCCACGAAGATGCCCAGCGTCGCCACCTACAAACACGATGTGCAGAAATTCGTGAAGCTCTTTCCGCACGTCCGGCAGTATCAGTCCTGGAACGAGGCCAATCGCGGCAACATCCCGCGCGCGCTCGCGAGCCCATCGGCGGGGGCTGCAGCCAGGTACTACCAGGCGCTGATCCGTGTCTGCAGGGGCTGCACTGTCGTCGGGCTGGACGTGCTCGATCAGAACAACATCTCGCCGACCCTCCGCTACATCTCCGAATTCAAGCGCGAGATCGGCAGACTACGGACCGTCATGCCAAAGATCTGGGGGCTGCACAACTACGCGGACGTCAACCGCCTGCAGAGCTGGCGCACGCGCGCACTCGGGCGGGCGCTGGGCGGTCAGGTGTGGCTGACGGAGACCGGTGGGATCGTGCAGTTCGGGGGCGCCTTCCCCAACCGGCGTGGCTCCGGCCTGAAGCGCGCGGCGAAGGTGCTCGGATACATGTTCAACGTGGCCGGCTCACAGTCGCGCATTAGGCGCCTGTACATCTACGCTTGGACTGGCGGGACGGCCAAAGCTCGCTTCGATGCCGGGCTGACCGACGCCCACAACAAGCCCCGCCCGGGCTTTCTCGTCGTGTGCAAGAGGCTGCACGGCGCCAAATGCAATGTCAAGGTGAGTAACCACTGAGCGAGCTGGGCAGCTCGTTGCGCCACAGCCGCGCGGCACCGAGCTCCCGCAGGGCGACCCGAGGGACCCGGGCGATGCACCGACGATTGACGGTCTCGGCAACCGGTCAACGAGACCAACGGCAAGATCATCTGCCTGCTGGTAGATGACTTCCCCCTTCGCGGCGAAAGGGGCTGTCTCCCCAGGGGCAGGTCGCGTCTCAGAAGTGCTGTAAATAGCCCCGGAGCCGTCAACGTGACGGCGTAGGTTCCCTCAAGTCCAGCAAAGACGAAGAAGGAGGCCTACGCCGTGAGACGTCCCGTACCGCCGTCGGCGGAGATAGAAGATCAGATCGATGAGCTGCTCGCCGTGGGAGTCGGTGAGAACCCGCGGGAGTCGCTGTCTGGGCTCGGCGAAACTCGGTGCCCGGTTGATCATTCAGCGGGCTGTGGAGGATGAGTTCGACGCGTGGCTGGGCCGGGCGCGCTATGAGCGGCGCTCGGATTATCAGCGGGGGCTGCGTCAGCGGGGGCTGCGCAACGGCTTTCGCCCGTGCCGGATGCAGACCGGCGAGGGGGAGCTCGAGGTGGGGATCCCGCAGGTCCGCGAAGCCGCTGAGCCGTTCGTCTCAAAGCTCTTCCCGAGAGGGACCAAGTTGCTGCGTACCGAGCCGCTGAAGGCGATGGTGATCGGCGCGTTTGTGCGCGGCCTGTCGATGCGCGACATCGAGTCGTTGTGCGGGAAGGCCGGGCTGGGGAAGCTCTCGAAGTCGACCGCGTCGCGGATCTGTGAGGAGCTCAGGGAGCGCTTTGGGCAGTTCAAGCGCCGCGACCTCTATGAGGTCCGCCTGGCGGCGCTGTTCGTGGACGCGGTCTTCCTGTCGGTCCGGCCCGATGGGCCCAAGGAGGGCGTGCTGGTCGCGTGGGGGTCACCGAGGAGGGCGAACGCGTGCTTTTGTCGGTGATGCTGGGGATGCGCGAGTCCCACGAGGACTGGCTCTGCCTGGGGCGCGACCTGATCGCCCGCGGTCTGGGAGCGCCGATGCTGATCGTCGCCGACGGCGCGCCGGGGCTGATCAAGGCGGTCGGCCTCGAAACCAGCACCGCAGCGGCCAGGCAACTGACGACGCTGCGCGGACACAAGGCGCGCCGCACCGGCGGGCTGAAGGAGGCCGACGCCGGCGAGCGCCTGCCGGTGCTGGGCGTGGCCCCGGGGTCCCGTCCGAGGCCATCGCCGAAGGCCGGGTACGCGTAGCGGTCGGGCAAGCAGGGCACTGGTCGGGTTCTCCGTAGTCGTTGATACGAGATCGGGTGCTTGCGTGCTGGACGATCTCTTCGTTGACCCGGACTTCATGCGCCTGGGCGTGGGCCGGTCGCTCGTTGAGGATGCGGTGGCTCGCGCCGTTTCCACCGGACACCGGGAGATGACTGTCGTTGCGCATCCCCGTAACTTTGCGTTCTATGAAGCCGTGGGATTCGTTCCCGGCGAGCCCGCCGATACACGCTTCGGACCTGCGGCGCATATGCGCCGCCAACTACTGAGCGGCCCCAGGTAGCGCCGCTCCCTTTGCGGACGGCCGCTCCGTTTTCGCAAGCAAGTGGGCGGTCGGATCATGTTGGCGCGCGGCCGTCAGCGCCAGCGTCGCGAGTGTCGGCACCGGCGCCGGTGCCTCGGCCGCATCATGCCCCGGCGCATTCATCGATCCGCCAGGCTCAGCGGTACTCGGGGTTTGGGTGCTCGCTCTGCTCGAGGTTCCAGTCGCGGGTGGAGTTGCCGTAGGCCGGTATCCCGCCGCCGTCCTTGAGCATCCGTGCCAGGTGCAGCATGTTCCAGGTCATGAACACGGTGTTGCGGGTCGTCCAGGCGTTGTGCTGTCCACCGCCTTCCTCGTCGAGGTAGGACGGGCCCGGGCCAGCCTCGCCGACCCAGTAGCTGTCGGACTGCGGCGGTATGGCCAGGCCGATGTGCTGCAGCGCGTACAGGACCTGGGCGCTGACGTGCTTGCCGCCGTCCTCGTTGCCGGTGGTCAGCACGCCTCCGACCTTGCCGTAGTACGCCCACTGGCCGCGGTCGTTGATCTCGCTGGAGTACGCGTACAGGCGCTCGATGATCGTGCGCGTCTGCGAGCTCTGATCGCCCAGCCATATCGGCCCGGCCAGTAGGAGTATGTCGGCGGGCTCCACGAGCGAGCGATAGATGTCGGGGAACTCATCCTCGTCATAGCCGTGCTCGCGCATGTCGGGCCAAAGGCCTGGGGGGATCGTCCGGTCTACGGTGCGCACCTCGTCGCAGCGCACACCGAGCGTGGAGAACACTCTGAGCGGGATTGCGAGCAATCCATCCGTGTGGCTCGGCTCGGGAGAGCGCTTAGTTGTGCCATTGAAGATGACAACGCGCAGGTCCTCGTACGACACAGGCGAGCGCTTGGCTTGAGCGTCGATGAAGTCAGAGATGGAGTCGGGGATCGGCATCGGGCGCGTTGGTCCTTTCGGTAGGGCTCAGACGAGCTCGGGGTCGGCAACGACAACGATCTTGCGGTGCTCGCTGAGCGTGTCCGGCAGCGGGGGACTGCCTCACCCGACGGCACCGAGCAGGCAAGCCTACAGACGCTCATCACGCGCCGGCGGAGCAAGCTACAGCGCCGGGCCTTGCGCGTTGGCGCACGCGTCTACCGGTCCAGACCCCGCCGCCCGCGCGCACTCATCGAGAACCCCGCGCACTGGCGCGCATCGGCACCGGCCCAGCCACAAGGAAGATGACAGTGACAGGCGTCTCGCTGCCCTCAGCCGACGCACCCCGCTTCGTCCAGATCACAAGCGTGACGCGCGGGCTGGCTGGCGCTCGCAATGCTGGCACAAAGCGGCAGTCTGGACGTGTCGGGTACCGATCAAACGCCGGTATAGCGGTCCGCTCCGAAATGACGGCTACGGCGCTGCGCAGCCTGCCGAGGCGCGTCAGGCCTCTAGTTCGAGCTTTAGCTCACACATGTCCACGGAGGCGCGGGCACCCGGCGTCTCGGACGCGGCCATCGCGGTCATCACCTTCGCGCCTGCTTCCATGTCCTCCGCCGTTACGAAGTGCTGGAGGACCACGGCAGTGCCCTTCGCCTCGTCGAAGAGCACCGTCAAGCCTGTCGCGGGCACGTCGGGAGGTGGCCCTCCGGCCTCCTTGATGCGCGCCAGCATCCCCTCCATCCGCTCGGCGCTCACGTCGGCGAACCTCACGACACGCATATACATGGGGAACCTCCTCGCGTTCGGTGGACGGTGAACATACACCGGAGCAACGCGCAACCCGGCAGAAGTTGCTCGGCGGATTGCTGCGGATACCTCGCTTCTTAGTAGTGGCCGAGTTGGTCGTTGTCCGGCCAAATACGATCGTCTCCAGGCATGTCGAGTCGGTCGGTCAGCGGTTGGCGCCATTCGGGTGTTGTGGTTGGCTCTCCCCAGTAGTCGGTGACACGAACGGCTTGTCCGTCCTTCAACTCCCCGATCGTCACGTTCCGGTAGAGACGCCCGTCGCCGTAGTTGCAGGTCCACTCGACCACGATGACGTCAGCGAGTTGCAGGCGCCTGCCGACCTCCAACGTGAGCTCGGGGAAGTTGCCCTCTACATCGGCGACGAGCTTGCTCGTGCGCACGATCTCGCCCATCTGCGGCCACTGGCGCACAACGTTCTCGGCCAGCGGCACGCCGAGGATGTAGGCCACCCGCGTCGCGCCGTCGGTCTCCTGATCGGTGCTCATCCCGGTCACATTCCTCCCTGTCGGTCTGCGGCTCGGTTGGTCCAGACCGCTAAGACATACGCGAGTATCGCGCTTGTGCGCTGGCGGGCATGCCAGCCCTGGGCGTAGCAGGGTCCGAGCTGCAGCCTACGCAAGCGCCTTCTTGCTCGACACCGCTGGCTTGCGCTTCGCCTGCGAATGCGGTCGCGACCAGGTCGCCAGAGCCGTCGCGCAACCTTCGGGTTTTCGACCCCGAAGCTCGGAGCACAGCGAGCTCTGGTTGGGTCCGGTTCGGCGAGAAAAGGCCCGGTATTCAGAGGTTGGGCCAGTCGCGACAGCCGGCAGCGCTCAGATTGGAGCAACAATTGGAACAACGGCGCAAGAGCAAGAATGGCCCTGGACACAAGAAAACCCCGCGATTTGCGGGGCTTTCTCGCATAGCGGGGGCGGGATTCGAACCCGCGACCTTCGGGTTATGAGCTGTATCGATAGGGGTGCGCACAGATTATTTTGGCTCTGCAGAGCCAGATCAGGGCCCCCTAGGTTGCACCAGATCTGCTCAGGTTGGTACGAAAATCGGTACGAAATCAGATTGGTGAGCAATCGCTCCGGCCCATAGGACCCGCTTTACTGAAGACGCCTGCTTAACACGCAAACCAGGAGCGAGCCAGACGCCCTGGTCGCGCTCGGTCTTCGTGGCTGTTGCATAAAGCCATTCGCGAAAACCTGAGCCATGCTTGCTGTGGCGGCCGTTGAGGGGGCTCGCAGCGCCGAAGCCGAGTAGAGCGCGCCACGGGCGAGCCAACTTCGATCAGGCGAGATCTGAGACGGGCAGTTGGTCGACAGCGAGCGTGACACTGTCGGCCTCGACGTCGGGCTTGGCCTCGCCCGTGGTGCTGGTGGCGCGTAGCGCGATCACAGCTGCCGCTACCAGGAAGATGCTCGCGGCGAGCAGCGCTCGGTGAAAGCCCGAGGTGAGCGCTTCGGAGGGGGACGCGTGAGCGGCGAGGAGGTGGGTTGTCCTCGAGGTGGCGATCGCGGAGAAGATCGCGATTCCGAGAGCGCCGCCGACGGTTTGCGAGGCGGTGATGAGCGAGGCAGCGAGTCCGGCCTGATCGGACGGAACGCCGGCGTTAGCGGCGGTCTGTACGCCGACGAACAGGGCGCCCAGGCCGAACGACATGATCACCAATGGAGGGAGAAGGTCTGAGAGGAAGGTTCCATGGACGGGGATTCGCGAGAGCCAATAGACGCCGACGGCGCCGACCAGCGCTCCGAGGACGATGAGCGGCCGGGTGCCTGTGCGCGGGAGCAGCTGGGAGGAGATGCCGGCCGCGATGGCGACACCGAAGGCCGTCGGAACGAATGCGGACCCCGATTGGATCGGCGAGTAGCCGAGCACGTTCTGCATGTAAAGACTGACGAAGAAGAACATCGAGAAGAAGCCGGCCATCGCGATGACTTGCGTGGCGTCGGCTGCGGCGAGACCGTTGATTCGCAGCAGCGAGAATGGGAACAGCGGATTGCGGACTCGCAGCTCGTTGAGCGCGAACGCCGCGAGTAGAACGCCGGCGCCGAGCAGCTCGGCGATCGTTTTGGTCGTGTCCCAGCCGGTATCGGGCGCGTTCACGAGCGCGTACACCAGTGTGAGCATCCCGCCGGTCAGCAGCACGGCGCCGACGGCATCGAAGTTCTTCAGGCGCGCGGGAGTTCGTGCGCCGCTGAGCAGGCGGAAGGCGCCGACGAGCACGAGTGCGCACATCGGGAGGTTGACGAAGAACACCCAGCGCCAGCCGGGTCCCCCGGAGAGCACGCCACCGAGGAAGACGCCGAGGGCGGAGGCGACCCCGGCCATGGCACCCCAGGCGCCGAGCGCGGTGTGCCGGTCGGTTCCCTCGCTGAACGTCGTGGTCAGTATCGATAGCGCCGCCGGGATCGTCATCGCGGCACCGAGACCCTGCGCCAGCCGGGCTGCGACCAGCATGCCCTCGCTGCCCGCTAGTCCGGCCGTCAGAGAGGAGAGAGCGAACAGCGATGTACCGGCCACGAGCACGCGGCGGCGCCCGAGCAAGTCGGCGGCGCGGCCGCCGAGCAGCATGAAGCCACCGTAGGTCAGCAGATAGCCGCTGAGCACCCATTGCAGGTTCTGAACCGAGAAATGCAGGTCGCGGCGGATCGACGGCAACGCGACGATCACGATCGAGGTGTCGACGAAATCGAGGAAAGCGATCGCGCACAGCAGCGCGAGGGTGAGCTTGCCGCGTCGGGTCGCGAGGAACGACGGTGGGGGTGCGTTGGCTGCCATGGCGAATACCTCCGAAATACCAGCGAGTAAGTGAGCGTACTAACTTAGCACACCGACTAGGCTATACTAGTGAGATGACTGACTCACCCGTCCACGATCGACCCGGCAAGCGCGAACGGCTGGTGGCGAGCGCTGCCGAGTTGATCCATCGCCAGGGTGTCGACGCAACGACGCTCGCGGAGATCGCGCAAGCCGCCGATGTGCCGACGGGCAACGTCTACTACTACTTCAAGACCAGAGACGACCTTGTCCGCGCGGTCATCGACCAGCGCACGGAGAGCTTCCGGGAGCTGCTGCACACACTTGAGCAGCAGCCGACGGCGGCCGCCCGTCTCAGAGGGCTCATCCGCTCCTGGACAGACGCGCGCGAGCTCGTGGCCGAGAACGGGTGTCCGATGGGCACCCTGTGTTCGGAGCTAAACAAGCAGGGCGACGGACTCGCCCGCGACGCCGCAGAGGTACTTGCGCTGCCGATCGACTGGGCCGAAGCCCAGTTCCGTGAAATGGGCCACGCGGACGCGCGCGAGCTTGCCATCACCCTCCTCGCCGGCGTACAGGGCGCCACGCTTCTTGCCAACACCTTCCACGACCCGCAAATCATGACCCGCCAAACGCGCCGCCTGGAACGCTGGATCGACACGCTCGCGTAGACCCCGCCCCTTCGCTCAGGAAAACTGCCTTTGCTCGGCGAGCGGGAGCCATCGTTGCCGCCGATCTCGTGCCCGCTTGGGACGACGAAGGGCAGTCTCGGCAACTCGCCCGAGACGCCTCCTTCGCCATAGCGAAGCAGCAGTCAGGGTGCGGTCGCCCCGGCTTAGCTTCCTCGTCACTCGCGTTCCAGCGGCGACACGACTCTTCGGCGGTGATCACCGCCTCGTCGCCCGGGAGCGCAAGTTCTCGTTCTCGGCTGCAACGACACACACGACGCCTCCGCTCACACGGACGACCGTGTCGAGCCGACGGTGCGAGCGCGTGGGGGCGTGCCGCCCGTCGGGCTGGTCGACGATCTCTGTGGCTCCGGCGGAGCAGCCGCCGCGGCGCCGCTGCCCACGAAGTCCCGCGAACGCACCAGCACGTACCCTGCCACTGACCCGGCCGCTGCCACAGCGACGCTCACGAGCGCGATCGTGTTGAAGCCCGTCACGAACGCGTGGTGTGCGGCGTGCGCCACCTTGTCGCGGTCGGCAGGCGGTACCGCGCGCAATGCGCGCCCGGTCCCGCCCGACGCCACAGCCCGCGCAAGCTCGTGTACACGCGACGACGCGGGCATGCCGGCGACCAGCGGGGTGAGCGTCGACTCGATCTTCGTCTGGAAGATCGAGCCGAGGCCGGCGATCCCGGTGGCGATCCCGAGCTGACGAGCAGTGTTGCTCGCGCCCGACGCCATACCGCTCAGCTGCGGGCTGACCACGCCGACGGCAGTCGAGGCCAGCCCGGGGGTGGCGAGGCCTATCCCGATGCCGGCCAGGATTTGGCCGGGCACCAGGGCGGTCCACCCCGACGAGTCGGACAGGTTCCCCATCAGCAGCAGCCCAAGCGACACGAACGCGAGCCCCGTCCCGAGCAGCAGCCGCACCGGCACGCGCGCAGTCAGCCGGCCGCTCAGTGGCGCGACGAACAGTATCGGCAGCGTGACCGGCAGCGACCGTAGCCCCGCCTCGAAAGGCGAGAACCCCAGAACGTTCTGGAAAAAGAGCGTGATGTAAAGGAACATCGAGAAGATCGACGCCGAAAGCGTGAAGCCGCAGATCGTCACGCCCGTGAAGGCCGGCTTGCGGAACAGCGAGAGGTCGAGCAACGGGTCGGAGGTGTGGCGCTCCACCACGACGAACAGTGCGAGCAGCAGTGCGGAGGCCGCGAAGCAGCTGACGATAAGGGCGCTCCCCCAGCCCTCATCGTTGCCGCGAATCAGCGCGTAGACGAGCAGGAAGAGGGCGGGGCACAGCAGCGCCACGCCGCGGAGGTCGACGCCCGAGGCGGCAGGGTTGCGCGACTCGCGCAACCGCAGCCGCGCGACCACGAGCGCGGCCAGGCCGATGGGCACGTTCACGAGGAAGACCCAGCGCCACGACAGCCCGTCCACGAGCGCGCCGCCCACGAGCGGCCCGGTCGCAACCGCCAAGGCCGTGGTCCCGCCCCAGATGCCGAGCGCGGTCCCGCGCTCACGACCCTGGAACTCCTGCGCGATCAGCGCCAGCGCGGTACCGAACATCATCGCCCCGCCGATCCCCTGCGCCGCGCGCGACACTTGCAGGAAGAGCGGGTCGGGTGCCAGACCGCACGCCAGCGACGACGCGGTGAAGATCGCCAGCCCGAGCATGAAGACGAGCCTGCGGCCGACCTTGTCGGCCAGTGACCCAGCCGCCAGGAGCGCGCCCGCGAGGGTCAGCGCGTAGGCGTCGATCACCCACTGGAGGTCGCTGAAGTTGGCGCCGAGGCTGCGCTCGATCGACGGCAGCGCGACGTTGACGATCGTCACGTCGAGCAGCAGCATGAACGTTGCGATGCAACTGGCGAGCAGGGTCCACCACTTGCGTTCCACTGGTGCTGCCTCCTTAAGACGAATCTTTCGGGTGCTTGTGGAATACGCCCGACTGGACGAATGAGCGGGCACACACGGCGTGCACGCCCGCTCATTGGGTCTACTAGCGCAGCGACTTGAACGCCGCGCGCATCTCCTTGCTGAAGAGCTCGGGCTCCTCCCACGCGGCGAAGTGGCCACCCTTGTCGACCTCGTTGAAGTAGACGACGTTCGGGTACGACGCCTCGACCCAGCTGCGCGGCGTCCGCCAGATCTCGCCCGGGAACGTCGTGAAGCCGAACGGGATCGACGATGCCGGCAGAGGCTTCTGGCCGGAAGCAGGCGCGTCTGGCCCGTAGGCCTCCCAGTACGATCGCGCTGCCGAAGCGCCGGTGCCGGTCAGCCAGTAGGTCGTGACGTTGTCGAGGATGTGGTCGCGGGTGAGGTTGCCCGACGGCTTGTCGTCGATGAAGGCGCTCGCGATCTTGTAGTAGGCGTCCGTGTCGTGGTCCACCATCCACGCCGCGAGTGCGACGGGCGAGTCCAGCAGCGCGTAGCCGATGGTCTGGGGCCTGGTGGACTGCTCCACGAAGTAACCGTCGCCGCTCGTCTGGAAGGTCTTGATCGCGGCGAGCGCCGCCTTCTCCTGCTCCGCGTCCGCCGGCAGGGCCGCGGGGTTGTTCAGCGCAGGCACGAGCAGGTTCGTGTGGACGCCGATCAGGCCCCGGGGCGCCTGGCGGCTCATCGCGTCGGTGACGCCGGCGCCCACGTCGCCGCCCTGGGCGACGTAGCTGGTATAGCCGAGACGGCGCATCAGCTCGGCCCAGGCCCGCGCGGTCCGGAACAGGTCCCAGCCGACCTCGGTCGGCTCGGCGGAGAAGGCGTAACCGGGCACGGACGGCAGTACCAGGTGGAACGCGTCCTCGGCGCGTCCGCCGTGCGCGGTCGGGTCAGTCAGCGGGCCGACGGTCTCGAGCATCTCGATCACAGAGCCGGGCCAGCCGTGCGTCATGATCAGCGGCAGCGCGTCCTCGTGCGGCGAGCGCACATGGATGAAGTGGATGTCTACCCCGTCGATCTCGGTCTTGAACTGCGGCAGCGCGTTCAGTCTCGCCTCGCACGCCCGCCAGTCGTAGTCCGAGGTCCAGTAGCGGGCGAGCGCCTGGATCGTCGCCAGTTGCACACCCTGCGAGCGATCGTCGACGAGCTCCGTGGAGGGCCAGCGCGTTGCGGCGATGCGGCGGCGAAGGTCCTCCAGGGCCTCGTCCGGAACGCTAGCGTGGAAGGGGCGAATCGCGGTCTGGTCGCTGCCCGTCTGTCGCCCGACATCATCTTGGGTAGTGATCGTGCTCATTGCCACTGCTCCTTTGCTTGGATGGATGTGAAGGCGTCAAGTCGAGGCGTTCTGGGCGGCTTCGCTGCAGATCGCCGAGGTCGTGATCGTCTCGATAACCGCCGAGGCGTACTCGGCCGGTGCCTCCTCCCAGATGAAGTGGCCCTTGTCGATGATCACGAGCCGGCTGTTCGGTAGTCGCCGTACGAGAAACTCGGCGTTCGCGAGCGGAACAACGCGGTCGTGGCGGCCGTTGATGACGGTGACCGGCGTCTCGATCCGCGGAAGCAACTCGGCCAGTTCGGGCAGCTGCTCGGGATACCGGCGGGCGTAGCTCATCGATTCGACGAAGCGGTCGCCCTCGTAGCACTCCAGGTAGTCCGCGCGAACCTCCTCGTCTACGCCACCTGCGACCGTCTCCATCGCGGCGTTGACGATGTCGCGCGCGTCGATCCTGCGGTACTTGTCGAGGTCCGGATCGAGCACCCACGACGCCAGCGGCTCGCCGAGCTGCAGCGGGACGGCAGCTCCACCGGTGCCGACGATTACGCTCGCGAACCGCTTCGGATGTGCGGCCGCAGCGAACAGCGCGGCCGAGGTGCCAACGTCGGGGGCAACGACATCTGGCACACCCAGGTCGACCTCGGCAACGAGCTGCGCCAGGAATTCGCCCATCGCCCGCGGAGACATCACATCCGGCCGGCCTTCCGAGGCGCCAAACCCGGGAAGGTCGACAGCGTAAAGCCGGGCATGCTCAGCGAGCTCGTCCCACATCCCGGCGAACGCATAGATGCTCTCCGGCCATGGACTGGTGAGCAGGATCGTTCGCTCGTGAGAGCCGCCGCTGTCGGCGTAGCGGATCCGCAGACCGTCAATCGTCTGGAACTGCGGCCTGATCAATGTTGACGGCGAGGTGCTCATAGGCAACTCCTTTCGGTCTCTGCTGGGCCGTGAAGACGGGCATCTCGATGCTTCGTCACGTTCATTGGCGGGTCCGTCGCCAAGCAGCGGCCCGATCGCGAGCTCCGCCTCCGGCGTCTGGAAGCCGCGTTTGATCGCGGCCTGGATTCGGCTCTGCGCCTCGGGGTCGCTCACCTCCGCTCCGAACATGTCCGAGTCGCGGCGGAAGTCTTCGACGGGAGCGAGCGCGATCGCGTTGACCCGCCGCTTGACATTGATGTGCCCGGCGGCGGGGAACGCAGCTATTCGTCGGGCGAGCGAGGAGACGAAGCCGTCCAGCTCTGCCGCCGGCAGCGAGCGGTTGATCCAGCCGTAGCGCTCGGCGAGGTCTGCATCGAAGTCTTCGGCGCCCAGCATCACCTCAAGAGCACGGCCCCGGCCCATAAGGCGCGTGAGATGCTGAACCGCACCGCCGCCCGGCAGCGTGCCGAAGGCCGGCTCGAACTGCGCGAAGATCGCGGTCTCGCGGGCTGCGAAGCTCATGTCGCACGCCATCACGAACTCGCTGCCGGCGGCACGAGCACGCCCTTCGATCTGGGCGATGCTGACGAGGCGACTGGCGCTCAGGTGACGGAACAGCAGCGCGATCGAGGCCTCACCGGTGAGCTTCGCCGCCTCGGCGCGGTACTCCTTGATCCTGGTTACGTCAACGTGCGAGATGAAGTAGCGGGGGTCGGCGCTGCGGAAGACGAGGACGTGCAGGGCCTCGTTGGCCTCCGCCGCCTTGATCAGCGCGACTAGGTCCCGGACAAGGTCGGGGCCCAGCAGGTTCATAGGGGGAGCTGCGATGTCGGCGAACAGGACGCCGGCGTCCTGTTCGACGACGAGTGTCTCCAACCCCAACGGATCGCTCGCTGTTGCAGGCCGCTCTCTCGCCGTGGATGACATTTGAAGCTCCGCGCTCACCGCGGATCGTCCAAAAATCCCAGAACGTCGGATGCAAACTCCTCGTGATGCTGGAAGAGGAACCCGTGTGCAGAGTCCGGGTAGATCTTCACATTGGCGCCGGGCACGAGGCCGGCGAGCAGATGGGAGTAGCGCGGCCTGATCATCGGATCACTGTCGCCATTGGCGATGAACGTGGGCGCTTCGATGGTGGTGACCCTCTGGAGGAGCGCGTGATTCGGCACCCCCCAGGCGCATACCGCGTCGTACTGCGCCTGGCGCGTTTGCCACGTCGTCGCCTCGTCGCGGCCTTCACTGCGGGAGAACATCCGCTTCAGTGACTCCTGACCAGCTTGGCGGCTGCGGGACAATCGCGTGTAGAACACGTCGAGGTAGCCCTCGGGATTCGGCTTTTGCCCGCCCACGGCGCCGATCACGTCCGGGCTCCATCCGTGCATCCCGGCGGCGCCTTGAGGCGCGGAGGATGCGAGCACGAGTCGTCGCACGGCCGCGGGCCGTACCAGCGCGATCTCCTGAGCGACGAAGCTGCCTATCGAGAAGCCGAGGATGTCGACCTCCTGGAGGTCCATCGCTTCAAGAAACGCCGTCGCGTTGCGGGCCATCGCCTCGACCGTGTCAGGTGTCGCCCCGCTCGATCCGCCGACGCCGGCGTTGTCGAACGTCACGACCCGCCGGTCCGATGCGAGCGCGTCGATCAGAGCCGGATCCCAGTTGTCGAGGTTCCCCCGGAAATGCTGGAGCAGAACGAGCGTCGCTTGGGCGTCACCGACTTCCCGGTAAGCGTAGGAAACGCCGTCGGAGGCGGAGATCCGCCTGTTCTCGCTCGTCGAGTACGTCTGGATCGTCGTGCCGTCGGTGCTCATGTCGACCTCCACGGGGTGCGCTCTGGGATCACTTTGCCCACGGCCGGCGACGAGTTCACCGCACACCACCGACGTCCAGGACGGCGTCGGCGAACGCCGCCGGGGCCTCTTGGGGAAGGTTGTGCCCGACGCCGCCCTCGATCGTCCGGTGCGAATAGTGCCGCGAGAACTTCGCCGCGTAGGCGCTCGGTTCCGGATGCGGCGCACCGTTGGCGTCGCCTTCGAGCGTGATCGTGGGCACGGTGATCACAGGACCTGCCGCAAGCCGCCTTTCGAAGTTCGTCGTACTTCGACTCGCCTTCAGCCAGCCGAGCCTCCATCGGTAGTTGTGGATCACGACGCCTGACGTGATCGGGATTGTCGAGGGCCTTCTGCGGATGCGCTCGAATGTCGCGTCGTCGAAATGCCACTTCGGCGACGCCGTCTGCCAAATGAGCTTCGCAAACTCGTTGCGGTATTTGTCGTAGCCGGCGCGACCGCGGTCCGTGGCGAAGTAGTACTGGTACCACCAGTGAAGCTCGGCCCGCGGGGGCAGCGGACTCTTGTTCGCCTCCTGGCTGCCAATCAGATAGCCGCTCACCGAGACCATCGCCTGACACCGTTCCGGCCACAGCGCGGCAACGACGTTGGCGGTCCGAGCGCCCCAATCGAAACCGGCGACAATCGCCTTGTCGATCGCGAGGGCATCCATGAGAGCGACGGTGTCCGCAGCCAGCGCGGCCTGCTGGCCGTTTCGGAGCGCGTCGCCTCGGACAGAAAGCGCGTCGTCCCGTACCCGCGCAGGTAGGGGACGATCACTCGGTAACCGCCGACGCAGCAGCCGGCGCGACGTCCACGTAGCTGTGAATGTCGTACGGCCACCCGTGCAGAAGGATGACGGCAGGCCGTCGGCGGGGCCGGCGTCGGCGTATCCGACGCTCAGGACACCGGCATCAATCTGCGTGACCTGACCGAACGACGTTGCGGCAACGGCGCTCACGCGGTGACTCGCTCAGAGGTTGTGGCGGCGACAGCGTCCAGGATCACGTCCGCCACCTTCTCGGGCTGCGAGATCATGATCACGTGCGAGCCCTCGATCTCGGTGATCGTCGCGCCCGCCCGTTCCGCCATCGAACGCACGACGTCGGCGCCCGCGGCCCTATCGGACGTCGCGACGACCGCCCACGACGGCAGGTCCTTCCACGCGGGTGCGCCTGCGCGGTCGGAGAATGCTGCTTCGGCGACCGGCCGCTGAGTCGCGGCCAGCAACTCCGCGTGGTCGGACGGCAGATCGGCCGCGAATGCGTCGTGGAGCTTGGCCGGGTCGATCGAGAACTCAACGACGGGCTCACCGCCGTGCGGCGACGGGCGGCGATGGGGGACTTGCGCGCTGCCCAGGATGGAGTCCTTCGAGGTTGCTGAGACCTCGCCCAGGCTCTCACCTTCATCGGGAGCGAACGCCGCGACGAATACGAGCCCGACGACGTTCGTCACTTTCGCTGCGGCATCGGAGATCACGGCGCCGCCGTAGGAGTGGCCGACAAGGACGACGGGGGCCGAGATCTCCTCGAGCACACTCGCCAAGTACGCGGAGTCAGCCATGAGCCCGCGGAGCGGGTTCGCCGGCGCGGAGACAGGTACACCTTCTGCCTGCAGTCGCTCGATCACGCCGCTCCAGCTCGAGCCGTCGGCAAATGCTCCGTGCACCAGCACCACGGTCGCGCGGGCGCGGGTGTCAGTTGCGTCAGTCATGGTTCTCCTTTCGTATGGGTCGACAACGAGGAAGTGCCTGGTGTTTCACACGCGGATCTGAAGGTCGCCATCAACCTCCCGGACCTCGTACACGTTGAGTGGCTCGTTTGCTGGGCCGAGGACCACGGCTCCGCTACTGATGTCGAATCTGGAGCCGTGGCATTGGCACATGATCGTCGTCCCGGTGAGAAGCCCTCCAGACAGCGGGCAGGCTTGATCGGCGCAGGTGCAGAGGTCGTCGAAGGCGTAAAGGCGCCCGTCGACCCGGGCGATCGAGATCCGTAGCTTGCGGTCGTCCAGGTAGTACAGGCCGACGGAGTCATCGGGGATCGCGCCGCCTGTTCCTATCGTGCGGAACGCGTCGATTGCCAGCTTGGTCATCGTCCTCTCCTTTCGTCGCGTCTTCAGTAGGGGTAGTCGGGGATGACGTCAGACATCTTCGCGTCGAGCCGCAGCTCGCCCGGGGCGCCTGCGGGCACGAACGGACGGTGCGGCATGATCGGGTCGATACGCTCGTAGCCGGAGCCCAGGGG
>CAWERP010000006.1:0-58745 GCA_963811445.1 uncultured Solirubrobacterales bacterium | reverse complement strand
ATCCTCGCTCCGAGCACCTGCGAAGCCGCCACGAGACCGCCAGACAGCTCGAGGCGCACGGCCCGCCGCTGACCTACTTCCGCGCCGGGATGGTCGTCGGCAGCGAAAGCGAGTCCTATCGCACCTTGCGATACCTGGTCGAGCGTCTGCCCGCGATGATCGCTCCCGCCTGGCTCGCGACCAGAACCCAGCCGATCGGAATCGATGACGTCCTGAGCTACCTCTCGCAGGCGCCTCACCTCGAGGCCTCGACTAGCCGTGAGCTGCAGATCGGAGGCCCGGACGTTCTCACCTACGGTGAAATGCTCGACGTGATGGCGCGCACCCTCGGCAAGCGTCCGCGCCCGAAGATCCCGGTCCCGTTCCTGACACCGTGGCTGTCCTCGCTCTGGATCGGTCTGGTTACACCGGTCGACGCGGGTGTCGCGCGCCCACTGATCGAGGGGCTCAGCACCGAGACGGTCGTGACCGACGACTCCGCCCGCCGGCTCTTTGACATAGAACCCGCCCCGTTCGAGGCCACGCTGCGCCAGGCACTCGCCGAGGACAAGCGTGTCCCACCGCTGAACTAGGGGCTCCAGACCGCACGCGGGCCGCTCACGCTGCAACGCGGGCCGCCTCGCCAATCGCATCTCCTCCTAGCAACTCAACGCGCATCGCTTGAGCGAGCGCCGAGGTGGCGCCTGCGCCGCCTATGCACACGCGCACGCGACTCCCGAGAACGCTGATTTCCTCGCTGGCGTCGAGAAACCGCTGCTGGCTGATCGCGGAGATCACCACCATGGTCGGCAAGAGCTCCCCAAGGGCGTCGGTGATCTCGCACAGAGGCGTGTCTGCGCCGAGGTAGGTGATCCGCCAGCCCTGCTCCCTCAGGGCGAGCCCGAAGCAGAGCAGGCCAAACTCGTGTCGCTCGCCGGGCGGACACGCGAGCACGGCGCGCGGGCCCACGCCGTTCCCCCAGCCCTGAGTCAGCGCGCGCAGCCGCCCGCCGAGCACGTTGCTCGCGAAGCGCTCGTGGGCGATGCTCGTTTCCGCTGCCGCCCAACGCTCACCGAGCTGGTGCAGAAACGGGAGGATCACCTCCGAGAGCGCGTATGGGAGCGCGAAGGCTCTGAACAGCTGGTCGAGCGCCGACTGGGCCATTGGCTCGTCGAGCGCCTCGATGCCGTGCGCGAGCGCCGTCTGGATCTCGGCGAAGCTCGCCGAACCCTCGCGCGAGGCCGATTCCTCGCCCGCCCTGGCGAGTCGGGCGGCCTCCGAGGCGGACAGCCCGGCGGCGATGTGCTTGCGCATGAGATGCACGCGCCGCTCGTCCTCCTCGGAGAAGAGACGAAGCCCGCCTGCGGTGCGGTCAGGGCGCAAGAGCCCGTAGCGCGTCTCCCAGGCGCGCAGCAGTTCGGGGCTCACACCAACGCGTCTGCTGAGCTCGCCAATACGGAGTCGTGGACCGTCGGTCACAACTGGAGTCTACCGAACTTCTACCGAATCTCTACAAAGGCTGTACACTGAACCCGGATGACGCCTAAGGCCATCAAGGGAGCAGGGCGACGGCAGGTTGCGCGCGCCCAGCGCTGGGATCTGTTGATCGCCGCTGATCTGCGGTGCGCTGCGACCCGTATAGGTTGGGCATGAGGGTCGCGATCATCGGCGCAGGAGTCTCCGGGCTCGTGTGCGCGCACAGGCTGCACTCCGAGCACGATGTCGTTCTGTTCGAGGCGAGCGATCGGGCCGGCGGGCACGCCAACACGGTGCGCGTCGAGACCGAGGCCGGGGTCTATGACCTCGACACGGGCTTCATCGTCTTCAACGACCGCAACTACCCGAACTTCGAACGGCTGCTGGACGAGCTCGACGTGGAGACGCAAGCCTCCCTGATGAGCTTCGGGGTGAGCGACGGGGGCGACTTCGAGTACAACGGGGCATCGCCAAACGGGCTGTTCGCGAGCCGCGGCCAGATGGTCAGGCCCTCATTTCACCGGATGATCGCGGATCTCGTCCGCTTCAACCGCGACGCTCGCGAGCTGCTCGCCTCCGAGAAGGATCCGTCGCTGCGCGAGTGGCTAGCTGTCGGGGGGTATTCGCGTGCCTTCGTGGAACGGCTGATAGTGCCCCAGGCGGCGGCGGTGTGGTCCGCAGATCCGGCGCAGATGTGGTCGTTTCCCGCGCGCTTCCTGGTCGAGTTCTTCGACAACCACGGAATGCTCGGATTCCGTGAGCGTCCGCGTTGGCGAACGATCACCGGAGGGTCGAGCAGATATGTCGAGGCGCTCACACGACCCTGGCGCGACCGTCTCAGGCTCTCGACACCGGTGACGGAGATCACTCGCCATCCGGACCACGTCGCTGTGTCATCCCGCGAATGTGAGCCAGAGCGCTTCGACGCGGTGGTGATCGCGACGCACTCAGACCAAGCCCTCGCCCTGCTGGGCGACCCCAGCGAGCGCGAGCGCGAGCTGCTTGGTGCGATTCCCTACCAGAGCAACGAGGCGGTGCTGCATACCGATCGCTCGCTGCTCCCGCGGCGCCGGCGCGCGTGGGCGAGCTGGAACTACCATCTCGACGCAGGCGTGGCGGGACGCTGCACGGTGACCTACCACATGAACCGCTTGCAGTCACTGCGGGCCGACCGCGAGTTTTGCGTCACCCTCAACCGCACCGCCGCCATCGACCCAGAGCGGATCATTCGCACGATCCAGTATGGGCACCCTGTCTACACGCCCGCGGGCGTCGCGGCGCAGTCACGCCACCACGAGATCAGCGGACGCAATCGCACGCACTACTGCGGCGCCTACTGGGGATGGGGCTTCCACGAGGACGGCGCCAAGAGCGCGCTGCGGGTCGTGCGCGAGATCGGCGCCCGGCGAATGGAGGCGGTGGGGGCGTGAAAGCCAGCGCGATCTACGAGGGCACGATCCGCCACCGGCGCTTTGCGGTTCGCCACCACGAGTTCAGCCACCGCGTGGCGCTCGCGTACCTCGACCTGGAGGAGCTCGATGGCCTGCTCGGCGGACGGCTTGTCGCCGACCGACCGGGCCTCATTTGCTTCCGCCGATGCGACTACCTCGGCGATCCCTCCGTTGGGCTCGCAGATGCGGTGCGCATGCAGGTGGAGCGCAGGACGGGCTGGCTGCCGACGGGGCCTATCCGCCTGCTCACGCAGCTGCGCACGTTCGGGCACTGCTTCAATCCCGTCAGCTTCTACTACTGCTTCACGCCCCAGGACCAACTCGAGGCGGTCGTGGCAGAGGTGACCAGCACGCCGTGGGGAGAGCGCCACGCCTACGTACTCGCGAGAACGGATGAAGGACCCGTTCTCACGGGGAGCTTTGAGAAGAAGCTGCACGTGTCCCCGTTCATGGCGATGGAGCAGCGCTACCTATGGCGTGTCGCCGCGCCCGGCCCGACGCTGTCGGTTCACATCGAGAGCCACGAGCGCGAGCGACCTGCCTTCGACGCGACGCTGGCGCTGCGTCGTGCACCGTTCACCCGCGGCCGTCTCCTCCGCATCACGGCGCGTTACCCGGCCGCAACGTTGCGCGTGCTGGCGCTCATCTACGGCCATGCGCTTGCGCTGAAGCTCAAGGGTGTGCCACTTCATCCCCGTCCGCAGGTGCCGGCGTGACGGCCGGGCAGCGTGTGGCACGGCGCGTCGTGCTGGGCCTGCTGGCACATCTCCGCGAAGGCCGGCTGACAATCGTCGAGGGCCAGCAGCGGCTCACACTGGGTCACGGCAGCCCGCAGGCGACGGTGGAGGTTCGCTCGCCACGGTTCTGGCCCATGCTGCTACACGGAAGTCGCGGGATGGCCGAGGCCTACATGGATGGGCTGTGGTCGTCCCCCGATCTGACCGCAGTCGTGCGGGTGGCGGCACGCAACATCACAGGCCTGGACGAGTGGCGTCGCCGTCTTGCGCCGGCGCGGATACCGCTCCAGACGGTGCGCGGCATCCGGGCACGCAACACACGCGTGCGCAGTCGCCGCAGCATCGCGGCGCACTACGACCTCGGGAACGAGTTCTTCGCGCTGATGCTCGACGAGACGATGATGTACTCCTCCGCGTACTTCCCGCGCCGAGGGATGACGCTTGCGGAGGCCTCGAGAGCCAAGCTCGAGCTGGTGTGCCAGCAGCTGGACCTCCGGTCCGACCACCACGTGCTGGAGATCGGCACGGGATGGGGCGGCTTTGCCGTGCACGCCGCGAGCACGCGGGGCTGTCGGGTCACAACCACCACGATCTCGCGCGAGCAGTACGAGTACGCCCAAGCACAGGTGCGGGCGGCCGGGGTCGCCGATCGAGTCACGGTGCTGTGCGAGGACTATCGCGATCTGCGCGGGAGCTACGACAAGCTCGTCTCGATCGAGATGATCGAGGCGGTCGGGTGGCGCGATTTCGACACGTTCTTCGCGCGCTGCTCGAACCTTGTCGCTGAGGACGGGAGCATGCTGCTGCAGGCGATCGTCATCGATGACCGCGCCTACGCGGTGGAGAAGGCCTCGCGGAGCTTCATTCGAACGCACATCTTTCCCAACGGCTGCCTGCCCTCGCTCGAGGTGATCGCACGCTGCGTCGCCCGGCACACCGACCTGCGAACCGTTGGACTCAAGGACCTCACGCCACATTACGCCGAGACGCTGCGGCGCTGGCGCGCCAACTTTGAGGCCGCCGGCACGCGGCTGGAAGATCTCGGCTACGACGAGCGCTTTCGAAGGCTCTGGCAGATGTATCTCGCCTACTGCGAGGCTGGTTTTGTCGAGCGGCGGATCGGCGTTGTGCAGGCGCATCTGGCAAAGCCTCAATGGCGCGAATACGTCGGTCTCACGGAGGCGGGTGAGACGCCGCTGGCGCTGGCGTCTTAGTTCGTTGAGACGCCGAAGGCCGCCGAGGCGGTGTTCCATCACGGGGGCGGCCCGGCAGTTGCGCTCGAGTCGTCGTGTCGACATCGCGACACTTCCGCTTGTCCCGCGAATGCGAGCGTGCCGATGACCTCGGCCGTCAACACGCCTCCTTGGTTGCGTATGCGGTAGTGCGCCGATCGCTACTCGCCGGCGAGGTAGCGCACGACGTCATTGGCGTCCAAGGCCAGCGCATCCCTGTCCTCGGGGGCGAGGTGGGCGAACGGCTCCAGCACCACCTCCCCGTCGGGCATGGTCCACGTAGCGACAGCGTGGCCACGGACGAGCGCGAAGGGGCGAAAGATGCCATTGACGGTGATGACGGCCCGGTGTGTGCCGAGGATTGCCTCGCGTGAGCACCAGCCCAACAGGAGGGGATCGAAGGCGCCGAGTAGTCGTGGTGGCGGTAACGCGGCTGGGGTTCGGCGGCCAGCCAGGTCGAGGAGCCCGTCTTGGCGCTCTGTGAGTCGGGGTGCGATCGCGCGCAGTCCGGCACGGACCTCGCGCAGTGGGAGCCCGGACCACCTTGCCAGATCACGCTCGTCGGCCGGGCCGTGTCCAAGCAGGTAGCGGCGGGCGAGTTCTCCCAGGGCCAGCTCACGATCCACCCGAGGCTGCTCGCCCAGCCAGTCGCGCACAAGCGCATAGGCGTGTTGGCTGCCGATCATCGGCCCCCGCACAGCCAGGCCGCGATAGGAGACGAGCCCCAGCAGGTGGACGAGCGCTTGGCCTTCCGTCCGCACACCTGCCGCGGCGATCCGCTCGCCCAACTGCTGGCGTGTGAGCGGACCCTCCTCGGCGAGGGAATGCTCGATGACCTTCACGGCACGCTCGGCGGCGTCCGGCGGGACGCCCTCGTGAGCCAGTCTCCGCGCGTTGCCCGTAAACCGGCCGGGTGCTGTCAGCGCATGCAACCAGGGGTAATCCTCGCTGCGCACGAGGTGCAGCGTGCCGCGGTTCAGCCAGGTGATCACGAGCGTGCGCTCCTCGCTCAGCGCGCGATCGACGTCGGCGACGGAGAGGCCCGTCGTCCGTGAGCGGATCGCCAGCCGTGTTCCGCGCGCGTCCTGCCCCTGGACCGCCACGAGCCGCTCGGCAACGGCAACTGGATCGCGCGCCGGCTTTCCTGCGAGCAACTGCGCAGTGAGGCGCTCGGCGATCATCGACGACCGCCAGTATGGCGATGCCGCGCAGGTCCGTCGCCAATGCGACCAGGTGCATGGCGTCGCCCCACTCCCGCTCGCGCAGAGAGTGAGCGCTACGCTCCTCGAGCTCCTGACTCACGAGATGGACGCGTCCCAAGGGCTAGCGCGAAGCGGCGCTGGAGCCCGCTGAGTAGTATTTGCTGGCACGCCTTCAACGAGCAAGGGGCAGGGATGCTGCGCGTAGGTGGGGGAACACAAGTGTCGTGCATGGCTCGCGCTGGTGGCCGGCCCGACGGCGGTGGCCTGTCGAAGTTCCGGAGCCGGACTGCGGTCTTCCGCGGAGCGCAGGCCACGGCGCTGTGGCTGATGCCGCTCGCATTCTGGGCGTTCCCGGCTGGCGCCCAGGCAACAGGGAGCGTCTACACCGGCAACTCCAGTGCCAACGACGTCTCGCAGTTCGCGATTCTCAGCGGAGGTCTGCTCTCGCCGTTGAGTCCCGCGAGCATTGGGGCCGGCACCGGCGCCTGGGCCGTCGCGGTGACCCCCGACGGCAAGAGCGCATACGTCACCAACTCGGGCGAAAGCACCGTTTCGCAGTACGACATCGACCCGGGCACCGGTCTGCTGTCTGCGAAGACGCCGGCAACCGTGGCCACGGGGGCGGGTCCGGGGCACGACGGCCTCGCCGTGAGCCCCGACGGCAAGAGCGCCTACGTCACCAACCTGAACGAAAACACCGTCTCTCAGTACGACATCAATCCCATCACGGGTGCGCTCTCGCCGAAGGCTCCCGCGACGGTCGCCACCGGTAGTGAGCCGCTGGACGTCGCGGTGACTCCCACCGGCAAGAGCGCCTACGTCGCCAACTACAAAGAAGAAACCGTCTCTCAGTACGACATCAATCCGACCACGGGGGCGCTCTCTCCGAAGGCACCCGCGACAGTCGCTGCGGGCTCCGGCTCGGCGGGTGTCGCTGTGACGCCTGACGGAAAGAGTGCCTACGTCAAAAACGCCGGCACCGTCTCGCAGTACGACATCGATCCGATCACCGGAGCGCTGTCGCCGAAGACGCCGGCGTCCGTCGCCTCGGGCACGGCCAGTGGCACCGGCGACACGACGCCCATCGTCGTGAGCCCGGACGGCAGGAGCGCCTACGTCACGAACGAGAGCGGCGTCGAACCGTCGGTCCTGCAGTACGACATCGACCCGGGGACGGGCAGGTTGTCGCCCAAGACCCCTGCGTCTGTGGCGACATCCACCCAGCCCTCGAACATCGCCCTAACCCCGGATGGCAAGAGCGCCTACGTGACGCTCACGTTCGGCGAAGAAATCCTGCAGTACGACATAGACCCGCTGACGGGTGCGCTGTCCCCCAAGACCCCGGCAGCCGTCGCGGGTACCCACCCGATAGGCATCGCCGTGGGGCCGTTGCCGCTCGTGCACGCGACCACCACCGGCGTCAGCTGCGCGCCGGCGAGTGTGGTGGCCGGCGCAGCAACCGCATGCACGGCGACAGTCACCGACACCGCGGCAAGCCCGACGGCGCCGACCGGCACGGTCGCCTTCACCAGCAACGGCCCGGGCACCTTCGGCGCGGCGAACTGCACGCTGGTGCCCGTGAGCAGCAGCACGGCCAGCTGCCAGCTCGCCTACACGCCGAGCGCGACTAGCTCCAGTCCCGTGCGATCGGACACGACTACCGCGGCCTACAGCGGTGACTCGTTGCACACGGAAAGCAGCGGTTCCTCGAGCGTGCAGGTGCTCTCGATCGGGCTGCTTGGCCACGGATCGTTCGTGATCGGCGACAAGAACGCGACGGTGGGTGCCAAGGTCCTTTTCTGGGGCGCTTCGTGGCCGTTCTTCAACTCTCTCAGCGGTGGATCGGCTTTCTTCCCGGGCTTCGCCGCGCACACTCCCAACAACCCGCCCCAGTGTGGCGATAGCTGGACGAGCGGTCTGGACGACAGCTTCGAGCCCCCCAAGGCGGTCCCATCCTTGATGGCCGTTGTGGTGTCCAGCTCGATCAAGTTCTCCAACTGGGCGTTCCATGGCAACACGGTGAAGGTGGTCGTCGTGAAGACCGACCCTGGCTACAGGCCAAGCCTCTTCCATGCGGGCAGCGGGACGGTCGTGGCGCAGGTCTGTCCCTGAGCGCCGGGCGCGCAACAGCGGCCGG
Organism: uncultured Solirubrobacterales bacterium; assembly: GCA_963811445.1. Classification (GTDB taxonomy): domain Bacteria; phylum Actinomycetota; class Thermoleophilia; order Solirubrobacterales; family Solirubrobacteraceae; genus Palsa-744. The sequence continues at coordinate 50,531 of CAWERP010000006.1, read as the reverse complement.
CCAGGCCTTCAGCCAGCGGCGTCGGCGCCGGAGTCGCGCAGGTGGCGGCGCGACGTCTCCGAGGAGATCGGTCAGGACACTCCTCTCCACGAAGCGCCACCGCGCGGCGCGGTCTTGAGCCGGGATGAAATCCGTAGAAGTCACCGCCCGCCGACGGATTTCCACCGATGAAGCCAGACGCCTCCAAAGGGAAGCTCAGGATCATGACTGCAGACGAGCTTGAGGAGCCGACCACCGAGCGCGAGCAGGCTATGCTCCGCCTGAGGAAGCGGCGCGACCTGCAAGGTCACCTGGTCGCCTACCTCGTGATCAACGTCGCGCTGTGGGCGGTCTGGGCAGCGACTGGCGCCGGCTATCCCTGGCCGGCCTGGGTCACCGGCTTGTGGGCGATCGGACTGTTGTTGAACGCCTGGGATGTCTATTTTCGAGCGCCGATCACCGAGTCCGACGTGCAGCGCGAGATCGAGCGACTGCACCCCCAGCACTGAGAGGGCGCGGCAACTCCGTCGCCGCGCGAGCGGGGTGTGGAAGGGCTCTGTCGTTCCCGCCAGGGGGCGCCAGTCGTGCCGCCGGCGCGAACGCGATCTCCGCGCGTGGGCTCGCCGACTGCCTGTGGTCGTGCCAGTCCCTGCTACCGTTCGTCTATCAGGTTGGGCGATTCGCCCAACAACGCAGTGCCCGCGCTCGTAGCCTTGCTCATAGCATCTCCGCGTTCGCAGCACGCATCGACGCCGGAGGAAACAATGGCTACAGGAACCGTGAAGTGGTTCAGCGACGACAAGGGATTCGGGTTCATAACGCCTGATGACCAGTCCAAGGACTTGTTCGTCCATCACAGCGCGATCATCGGCGAGGGTTATCGCTCACTCGCCGAGGGCGCGAAGGTCAACTACGACTCAGAGGCCGGCGACAAGGGCCCCAAGGCGGTCAACGTCCAAGCTGTCTAGAGCACTTCGCGTCTGCCGACAGTAACGGTCGGCAGACGCGAGGCGGCCTCACCCGCTGGCAACTGGACCCAGGGGGGATGGCTGATCGACAGTCTCGAGCGGCTCGGGCTCGTGTGGGGCGTCGTTCGAATTACCTCAGGCGCCCAGCAACCAAAGCTCAGAGCCGGCAGGGCGGGCTAGCGGCGGCAGATCGGATCAGCGGGATGTTGCTCGTCCCGGGGGCCGGCTGGTGAGGCAGAGAGGGGCCGCCGAGCCCGTGGAGGTCTTTCGCCCCCGATAGCGTCGCTGGGCATCGTGGGAAGATCTCGGAGCGGTTCTCGCCAAGTGTGAGCGGCATCTGTAGCCGGTCCTGGCCGGTGGCTCTGGCCTTGAGTAACGTTTGGACGCCTTATGGCCCAAGACCGTGGCTTGAGCGCAATTGCTGGCTGACCGCCGCCGCTCCCTATTCATTGCATGGTCCTGGGTCTCGGCGAGCCCTATGGTCGTGCTTCCAGACTGGATCAGTGATGCCCCTATTCATTCTTGCCCGGCACGCGCAGTCGACGCTCAATCTCGAAGAACGCGTCAACGGCGATCCCGAGTTGCACGTCGACTTGACCGAGGAGGGAGTACAGCAGGCCCGTCGTCTTCAACTCCAGCTGGCGCAGCTACCGATCGATCTGTGCGTCCATACGCGCTTTGAGCGAACGCGTCAGACGGCGGCGATCGTGCTCGAAGGTCGCGAGGTACCTCTTCGCGAGGAGCCCTTGCTGGATGACGTCGACGTTGGGCGCCTCGAGGGCTGGACCTACGCGGACTACCGGGCTTGGAAGCAGGCGCACTCTCGCCGCGATCCGTTTCCCGGCGGCGAGAGTCTCGATCAGACAGCGGCACGCTATGCGCGGGCGTTCGCGAGCCTCGCCCTGAGCCGCTGTGAGGTCGTCCTCGTGATCTGCCACGAGATACCGGTGCGCTATGCACTCAACGCCACGGCGGGCTCCGAGTCTCTCGAGGCGCCCCTCCACGACGTGCCCAACGCCACGCCGTTTCTCTTCCAGACCGCCGCGATCGAGCGGGCGGCGCTGGCAATCGAGCGGATGGCGCACTCGTAGAGTGTGCATCTTGCCTGACTGCGAGAGATAGACCCGCCGGGCGAACCGGAACGGGCCCACTCGATCTGAGTAGTGCCTCTCCTTTGCTTCCGACAGTCTCGACCGCACGTCGGGTCGCCAACAAGTCGTAGGCTCCGTTGATGCTTCGCAAGCCCGCCATTCTCATTCCGCTCGTGATGACTGCTGCGCTGGGCCCGCTGTTCACCGGAGTCGCCCTGCGCCCTCGCGGCGCTCTGGCCGCGACGCCTCATTCCGATCTGCTCGGGGCGCGACCCTCCACGGCCGTCTTCCCGCAGGATCCCGCGCTGGGGCGCGGGGCCGCCGGCGCCGTGCGTCGCCAGGTCACGATGCCGCCCGTTGGCCTGTCGCTGGAGTACCCGGTGATGGCGCGGGACCTCGGCACGAGCACGTGCCCTCCCCAGGCCGTGATATCGGAGTTGCTGCGGCTCGGATCCCCACCGATCGCCCTGGCCGGGCAGAGTCAGGACTTCACTGTGCCCAGCGAAGCGCTGACAGCTCCGTCGTCCTCCTGGCAGGCGATAACTTCATACGCCCTGCCGGCCGGCTTCTGGGGTCAGCTGCATTGCCTGCTGAACGCTGCCAGGGATCCTCTCACCGTTGGCATCAACGCGAAGACCGGCACGCTTTCCTGGGCGGCGCAGATCGTCGCCGGTGCGCGGAGCGCGGCCACCAATGGGCTTGACTTCTCGCTCGGGAACGAGCCCGACCTCTACTACCTGCCCAATTACTCATCGCTCGCCAAGCCGCAAAGGGGTGAAGAAGGCGTCGCAGTGAATCTGTATCTGCAAGTGGCCGCCTATCTGAAACAGGCGGTCGCCGGCGCGCCCCTGCTCGGGCCGGATCTGGCCGTGCCCGGGCACTGGCGACACGAGCTGCCACGAGTTCTCGGCCAGCTCCACGAGCGGACCGTGGCCGTCCATGCGTATCCGCTGACTGCTTGCGGCAGCCCACGCGCAGTCACAGTCGGGGGGCTGCTCTCGGCGCGGGCGGCCGGGGCTCCTCGCCGCCTGTCGTGGGTCGTAGCGGACGCAAACGCAGCAGGGGTGCCGGCGATCATCTCTGAGGCCAACTCTGCCTCGTGCGGGGGCAAGGCGGGGGTTTCGAACAGCCCGGCGGCGGCAGTTTGGGCCGTGCGCTTCGTTCTGAGCGCCTTGAACACCGGCTTCCGGGAGGTGCGCTTCCACTTCAGCGGTGATCCCTACGACCCATTCATGGTACGTGGCAACGAGGTCATCGACCGGCCCCTTGAGAGCGCCCTCGCTGCACTCAACCGGTGGCTACCGGTCGGCTCCTCGCTGACTACGGTTCCCGCTGTGCGAGGACTCATCAGGACTTCGGTGGGCGGCGGAGGGGCGGTACGGCTCATTCTCGACAACGAGGAAGCACGAGCGCAGAGCTTTGTCCTGCGCGCCGTGCACGGCGTGCACACCGAGGCGCTGAGCGCTGCGGGTGCGGGCCTGCGAGCGCACACACTCCCGGCAATCCGTGGCCGTGTCACGCTGAAGATCGCGGGGAACAGCGTGCTGGCGGTGTCAGCCCGACCGTGATGTTCCGTGTGTGCGCCGCTCTGGGTGCCTGGCTGTGTGCGGCGCTGACCCTCGTGTTCGCTTCGGTCGGCGTCGCTCGAGCTGCGCATCTCAGGTCGATCCCCGTGTCGGTGTCGGTCGATCGGACCCACCCTGGGGCGCCGGTTCCGCAGGACTTCCTCGGGCTCTCGTTTGAGCTGTCGAGCCTGCACCAGATGGCCGGCTACGCCGAAGCGGGTGACCTCGTCACGCTGCTGCGCTCGCTCGGCCCCGGCGTGCTCCGCTTCGGAGGCGGGTCTGCCGACACGCGGGTCGCCTGGACAGATGAAGCGACACCCCGCCCGGCCTGGGCGTCGAGCGTCCTCGATGCGCAAGATCTTCGCGGGATCGGCACCCTGGCGGCCGGGAGCGGATGGCACGTCGTGCTCACGATCGGCCTCGCCCACTACGACCCGGCGGCGGCAGCGCGCGAGGTGGCGGCGGCGAGGGCCGCGATGGGGGGATGGCTTCAGGGGATCGAGCTGGGCAACGAGCCGAACGCGTTCGCACAGCACGGCCTGCGCGCAGAACCATGGACCGTCGTGCAATACAACGCCGAGGTGGCGGCATACCGCTCGGCGATCGAAGCGGCCGCGCCCGGCATCGCGCTGGCCGGCCCGGACGTGTCGGGGGCGGGCGCGTTTGAAAGCTGGGGGCTGGGCGAGGTGATCACCCAGCGCCCCGCTCAGTTGACGGGCCATCACTATCCGCTCGGCTGCGAACAGGTCCCCGCCCCGTCGATCGCCCGGCTGCTCAGCCCGCTGATCCATCGCAAGGAGGCCGGCTCGCTGCGCCTTTACATGTCGATCGCCCAGGCGAGCGAAATCCCGTTTCGCCTCGACGAGGCAAACACGGTCTCGTGCGGCGGGATGTCGGGTATCAGCAACACGTTTGCATCGGCATTGTGGGCAGCCGGCTATCTGCCGCAGGCCATGAGCATGGGCGTGGCCGGGATCAACCTGCAGGGCAATCCAGCCAACTGCGCCGGCTACACGCCGGTGTGCGCGCCGACGCCCGAAGCCCTGGCCACGGGCGCCCTGGTTGCGCGCCCGGAGTGGTATGCGCTGTTGCTCGCCAAGGCGCTGATCGGCGACCGCCCGCTTCATGCGATCGCCAGCTCACGCGGCCGGCCCAACCTCAAGGTCGCCGCGCTCGCGGCCGCTGACGGGAGGCTTCACTTCGTGGTCGTCGACGACGACCCGCCGGGAGCGCGCGCCGTGACCTTGCGCGTCGGGGTGGGAACCGGCTTTCGGGGCGCGAGCGTCCTGTCACTCACCGCCCCCTCGCCTGCGGCGCTCTCGGGGGTGCGACTGGGAGGCCGAGCGGTCGCGCGAGACGGCTCCTTCAGTCAGCCCCCAAGGCTGCCCTACACGCCCGACAGGCACGGAGTGATCACGACCGAGATCAGGCCCAGCATGGCCGTGCTGCTCACCGTCTCACCGACGGGCAAGGCGAAAGGCCGACGCACGCGGGGCTGACCACGCGCGGACGGTCCGGCGCACGCCTCAGTCGGGCTGGTGCTCCTCGTCGGCCTCGCCATACACCGAGGCCGCCGGCTCTTCCTGCGGGCCCGCGTCCACGATGATCCGTGCGGGCGTCTGCTCGTCGCCATGGGAGGCATGCTCGATCAGTTCCTGCTCGGCAAGCTCGAATCCCTCGGACTGGCCTCCGCCTGCCTCCTCCACGGCCATACGCTCTTCGCGCCGGCGGGCGGCGAGCTCGACGAGCGGATCGGAGCGCCTCTTCGCATCCATGGGCCTTACTGTACTCACTATCGGCTCGCTGTTCGCGCCGAGGCGTGCTGGGGCGCTACGCGTGCAGTTGCTCGCGCGCCCCATCCACGGGCGAGCCGCCGCGCTTGAGCTCGCCGAGGGCGGCGAGCATCGCGTCGAGCTCGCAGTCGATCTTCGCCGGCCACGGCTTCGCTGGATGGTCGTCGAGCGTCTTCAGGCCGTTGCCGGTGATGATCGCCACGACCGTCTCGTCCGGGGCAAGTCGACCGCTGGCCGCGAGTTTCTCAAGGACCGCGATCGTCGTTCCGCCGGCCGGCTCGGTCAACAGGCCCTCGGTGGCGGCAAGCAGGTCGATGCCGGCGAAGATCTCCGGGTCGCTCGCGAACGCGGCGGTCCCGCCTCGTTTACGGACGGCGTCGATCACCAGGTAGCCGTCACCGGGTGCGCCGATCGCCAGGGAGTGTGCCGCGGTCTCCGGCGTGACCGCCACGATCTCGGCCTCGTCGGCAAGGATCGCGCTGGCAATCGGGTTGCAGCCGCTTGGCTGGGCGATGTGGATGCGCGTGGAGTCGGTCTCGGCGAGTCCCAGGAGCTGCAGCTCGCCGAGGCCCTTGTGCACGCGCGAGGAGAGCGTGCCGCCGGCCGCCGCCGTGACGATGTGATCGGGGGCCTGCCAGTCGAGCTGCTCGACGATCTCGAAGGCGTCCGACTTCGCGCCCTCCGCGTAGAAGGGTCGCAGCGTGATGTTCGCGAACTCCATGCCCGTCGCGGCCGCCACTTCGCGGCAGCGGTGGTTGACTTCGTCGTAGTTGCCCTCCACCTGGCAGACCTCCGCGCCGAGTGCGCGGCATGCCCGTGCCTTCATGTCCTCGAGACGGTTGGGGTAGAAGACGTATGCGGCGACCCCCGCCTTGGCAGCGTAGGACGCCACGGCCGTTCCGACATTGCCGGTCGAGACACAACCGATCTCGTCCTTGCCGAGCTCCAACAGGCGGGCCACCGACATCGCCACGACGCGGTCCTTGTAGGAGAGGCTGGGCCGCGAGGTGGAGTCGTCCTTCAGATAAAGCTTGCCGAGCCCCAGCTCGGCGCCCAGCCGGTCGGCGCGGATCAAGGGCGTGCATCCTGCGAACCGGCCGACACGCGACTGGGCGAAGCCGTCGACGATCGGCAGGAGCTCCTCGAAGCGCCATATGTTCATCGGCCGTTGCGCCTGCGGGACCTCCTGGAAGCGGCGGGCGGCGAGCTCGTAGTCGTACTCGATGTCCAGGCCCTTCCCGCACTCCGGGCACGCGAACACCGACTCCTCGAGCGGGAAGTGGCTCTCGCAGCGGTGGCAGGCGAGGCCCGTTGCGCACGAGCGCGTCCGCTTCGGAGGCCTCTCGGAAGGGCTCTGTGCGGTGTATGGGCTCATGCGGGCACCTGAAACGATACGCCAGGCCACGGCGTTTGCGCGCCGTGCTCGTCGTGGCCGAAGGCGATCCACAGCTCCTCGGCGAGGTGCGGGGTGAAGGGCCCGAGCAGCTGGACGAGCAGCGTCAGCGCGTCGATCAGCGCATCGCTGTCTGCTGGGCTCAGCTTGCCCTGGCGGGCAACCACGCGTTTCTCGAAGTCCTTGATTCGGTCGAACAGGCGCATCACGTTGCGCACTGCGCTGTGCATCTCGAGGCTCTCCATCTCCTCGGTGACCTTCTCGACCGCCGTCTCGCACCATTTCGCGAGCTTTCGCCTGAGGTGCTCGCTGGTGTCCTTGACCTGGTCTCCCTCAGGGGCCGGCCTGCGCTCGGCCCTTGCCAGCGAGAACTCCCACACCTGGGTCAGGAACCGATGGCAGCGGAGCACCGCCGAGTCGTCCCAGTTGAGCGTGCGCTGCGGGCGCGCGGCGTAGAGCACGGCCAATCGCACGGTGTCCGCGCCGAACCGCTCGATCAGCTCGTCCGGGTCCACGACGTTGCCCAGATGCTTGCTCATCTTGCGCCCGTCGCGGATGACCATCTCGTGAAACAGGCACCCTGCGAAAGGCTCCCCGTCGGTCAGGAACGGAAGGTAGCCGATGTCGCGCAGCGCCTTGGTGACGATCCGCTGGTCGAACACGAAGTTGCCGCTGTCCGAGCCCGCCACCAACCGCTCCGAGGGCAGCCAGTGGCGCAGGTCGGGCAACGCGAAGATGTCCTCAAGCGTCTCGTTGCGCGCCTCCGCGGGCACGCAGGCGGGGATCCACAGCCAGAGCGCGTCGAAGTGGCAGTCGAGCGTGTCGGTCTCGCGACGCGCGGGGCCGCCGCAGCCTGGGCAGCTCGTCTGCACGAACTGCGGCGACTCGGCGAGCGGGTTGCCGGTGCCTGTCGGAGTGATGTCCAGCGGCAACAGCACCGGCAGCTGCTCGCGGGAGACCGGCACCGTGCCGCACTTCTCGCAGTAGACGATCGGGATGGGCGTTCCCCACGAGCGCTGGCGCGAGATCGCGAAGTCGAACGCCCGGTAGCGGAGTGCCGGGCGGGTGCTCATCGCGCTCTCATCCACGGCGCCGTCGGCGGCTGCGCCCGGCTGCTCGCTAGGGCCGTCTCGGAGTCGCGCACCGTCGATTCCGAGCCGCCGCGCGATTACCTCGTCGGTGCGGTCGTGCTCGGGGATCCCCAGGACCGCTGTCACGCCGAAGCGGGAGTCCACGACGGGGGAGACGAGGACGGGCAGCGACCGGCCGCCGTGGCCGAGCAGCACACGTCCGGTGTCGATCACCGGGATCGTCTCGGCCTCGCGGGCGCTGCGCTCCCACCCACCCGAGCGCATCTGCTCGAGCTCGTCCTGAACCGCTGGGGCCGAGGCCCATCGGTCTGCATCTGGATGGCGCGGTGATACGAGCACGAAGCGCGCCGCCGCGAGGGCGTCCGGGTAGGGCGTAAAGACGGTGAGCCGCTCGTCGTCCGGTGCCCGCAGGTCGATCTCGACGCCGTCCACGCGACCCAGCACGTACTGCTGGGAGGCCAGCGACGTGCTGTCCCAGTTCTCGAGATCGTGCAGGCGCCGGTCGTTCTCCTCCAGGTAGGTGCTTATGCGCAGGTACCACTGGGGGCGCAGGATCAGCCTGACCGGGCCGTGGCAGCGCCAGCACGTGCCCCCCTGCTCCACCTGGATCGAGGCGAGCGTCGTGGCGCAGTTGTCGCACCAGTCCACGTTCCCCGAGCCGCGATAGATGAGCCCCGCCTCCAGCAGCGTGAGGAACAGCCACTGCGACCAGCGGTACATGCCCGGGTCCGAGCTCATGAACGAGCGCTCCCAGTCGAATGACGTGCCGAGACGCTCGAGCTGGCCGGTCATCTGCTCGGCGCAGCGGTTCACCCAGTCGGTCGGCGACTGCCCGCTGGCGATCGCTCCGAGCTCGGCCGGCAGGCCGAAGGCGTCGAAGCCGAAGGCGAACAGCACCGCGTCGCCGCGCGCCCGCCGGAAGCGCGCGTAGGCGTCGCCGATCGAGTAGCTGCGGACATGCCCGATGTGGATGTTCCCCGACGTGAACGGGGCGGACGGCTTGACGTAGAGATGGGGCTGCTCCTCGACGAGCGCGGGCGTCCTGAAGGCCTGCCGCGCGCGCCAAGCGGCCTGCCGGGCGGTCTCGACCGCCTGATGGTCATAGCGTGTGGTTGTTGCGTCTTTCATCGGCGTTCCGTCGCTCCTAGAGGTTCCAGCACGCGGCGGGTCCCGTCGCTCGTCGGATTTCCACTGCCCGTGGAGCTTCCGCGGCTGACGGGACATCGGTCGGGGTCGGGCACATCGCTCGAGTCCGTCGAGCATAGCCAACGCGTTCGACCGGTCATGGCCGTTGCTATGCTCAGATCCCTTGGCTGTCGTCTCTCACGAGGTTCCCCGCGCCGCCGCTCACAAGGTCCCTGCAACGGCGGGGGCGAGGTCCTGCGGGCCGGCTCTTCGCCCCGCTGCGGACAGCGATCTGCCGTCTGCACGGCATGCGAGGATCCGGCAATGGAGGTAGAGATCGGGCGCGGCAAGAAGGCCCGCCAGGCATACGGATTCGACGACATCGCGATCGTCCCGTCGAGGCGCACGCGCGACCCCGACGACATCGACATCTCCTGGAAGCTCGGGCCCTATCAGTTCGAGCTGCCGCTACTCGCCTCAGCGATGGACGGGGTCGTCTCGCCGCGCACCGCGGCCATCATCGGTGGCCTGGGTGGTCTGGCCGTGCTCAACCTCGAGGGCATCTTCACCCGCTACGAGGACGCCGAGGAGCAGCTGGAGCGGATCGCCGCGCTGCCGAAGGAGGTCGCGACGCGCGAGATGCAGGAGATCTACCGTGAGCCGGTCAAGCCCGAGTTGATCGCGCAGCGCATACGCGAGATCAAGGAGCAGAAGGTCGTGGTGGCCGCCTCGCTCACGCCCCAGCGCGTCCTCCAATACCACGAGATCGCCATGGAAGCTGGACTGGACGTGCTCGTGATCCAGGGGACCGTGGTTTCGGGAGAGCACGTCTCCACGGTCTCGGAGCCCCTGAACCTGAAGGAGTTCATACCGACGCTCGACGTGCCCGTGGTCGTCGGCGGCTGTGCCTCCTACCACACGGGGCTGCACCTGATGCGCACGGGCGCCGCGGGAGTCCTCGTAGGGGTGGGACCGGGGGCGGCCTGCACCACGCGCGGCGTGCTCGGGATCGGCGTGCCACAGGCCACGGCGATCGCCGACGTGGCCCACGCCCGATCCACGCACATGCTCGAGACCGGTGAGTATTGCCAGGTGATCGCCGATGGCGGGATGCGAAACGGGGGAGACGTCTCCAAGGCGATCGCGCTCGGTGCGGATGCGGTGATGATCGGCTCTCCACTCGCGCGCGCCTACGAGGCACCGGGCCGTGGCTTCCATTGGGGGATGGCCACCTTCCATCCGACCCTTCCGCGCGGCGCCCGCGTGGCGACCACGCAGAACGGCACGCTCGAGGAGATCCTCGTCGGCCCGGCGCGGGAGAACGATGGCACGTTCAACCTCTTCGGCGGGCTTCGCACGTCGATGGCGACCTGTGGGTACAAGGATCTCGCCGAGTTCAACCGGGCCGAGGTGGTCATTGCGCCGGCGCTCCAGACCGAGGGCAAGGCGCTGCAGCGCGACCAGGGCGTCGGCATGGGCGGCACCAACGGGAAGGCTGCCGCCCTCGTCAATGGGTGAGACGGCTGCCACGGCGCCCGAGGCCGTCGCCGAGCAGCGGAGCACGACGCCCGCAGTAGCCGAGACGCCCGCAGTAGCCGAGGAGGTCGTCGTACTCGACTACGGCGGGCAGTATTCGCAGCTGATCGCCCGCAGGGTGCGCGACTGCGGGGTGTTCAGCGAGCTGTTGTCCCATCACGTCCCGCTGGAGGAGCTGGCGCGCCGGAAACCTCGCGGGATCATCCTGTCGGGCGGCCCGGCGTCGGTCTACGAGAAGGGCGCTCCGCGGCTCGACCCCGGCCTGTTGGAGCTCGGAGTCCCGGTTCTGGGCATCTGCTACGGCATGCAGCTGCTGGTGCACGAGCTCGGCGGCAAGGTCGAGCAGGCCGACGTCGGGGAGTTCGGCCGCTCGGACCTGCACGTCGTCGACCCGGGGGTGCTTCTCAGAGGGATGCCGATCGAGCAGACGTGCTGGATGTCGCACCGGGATGCAGTGTTCGAGCCGCCCCCCGGTTTCATCGCGCTCGCGTCCTCCACCGGGTCGCCGGTTGCGGCGGTGGAGGACCCCGAGCGAGGCGTGTACGGCATCCAGTTCCACCCTGAGGTCGTGCATACGCCGTATGGCCAGGAGATCCTTACGCGGTTCCTCACCGAGGTGTGCGGCTGCGCCCGGACCTGGTCGGCGGCGTCGATCGTGGAGGAGCAGATACGGCGGATCCGCGAGCAGGTCGGCGACAGCAAGGTGATCTGCGGACTATCGGGCGGCGTTGACTCCTCGGTCGCCGCGCTGCTCGTCCATCGCGCGGTCGGGGATCAGCTGACTTGCGTGTTCGTCGACCACGGGCTCATGAGGAAGGGCGAGGGCGAGCAGGTCGTCGAGGCATTCCGCGACACGTTCAAGGTCCCCCTCGTGGCAGTCGACGCGGAGCGGCGATTCCTCCTAAAGCTCAAAGGGGTGACCGACCCCGAGACCAAGCGCAGGACCATCGGGGCGGAGTTCATCAGGGTGTTCGAGGAGGAGGCGGCGAAGCTCGCAGGGGATCACGGTGGCGAGGGTCCGCAGTATCTGGTGCAGGGCACGCTGTACTCCGATGTGATCGAGTCCGGCGGCGGGACCGGAGCGGCGACCATCAAGTCCCACCACAACGTGGGCGGCCTGCCCGATGACCTCCAGTTCGAGCTCGTCGAGCCCCTGAGGGCGCTGTTCAAGGACGAGGTGCGGGCGGTCGGCGCCGAGCTCGGCCTTCCCGATCGCCTCGTCTGGCGCCAGCCCTTTCCGGGTCCAGGTCTGGCGATCAGGATCGTGGGGGGAGAAGCCACCAAGGAGCGTCTGGACGTCCTGCGCGAGGCCGACCACATCCTGCAACAGGAGATTCGCCGGGCCGGGCTCTACCGGGAGCTCTGGCAGTCGTTCTGCGTGCTTCCCGATGTGCGCACGGTAGGGGTGCAGGGCGACGGGCGCACTTACGGCTACGTCGTGGTTGTGCGGGCGGTCACGAGCGACGACGCGATGACAGCCGACTGGGCGAGGCTGCCCTACGACCTGCTCGAGACGATCGCCTCGCGCATGATCAACGAGCTGCCTGCGGTCAACCGGGTGGTGCTGGACATCACGTCCAAGCCTCCCGGCACGATCGAGTGGGAGTGACTCGGCGCCGCGAGCGGGCACGACTTCGCCTATGATGTCCACTCCGCCGCGCGTTTACGCGTGGCCTTTTTCACGTCACGACCTCGATGAAAACGTACGTAGCCAAGCCAACCGACCGCGAGCGCAACTGGCTCGTGGTGGACGCCAACGGCAAGACGCTCGGCCGGCTCGCCACGCAGATCGCCGATCTATTGAGGGGGAAGCGCAAGCCGGAGTACACGCCCCACATCGACACCGGCGACTTCGTTGTCGTGGTGAACGCCGAGAAGATCCACGTGACCGGCAACAAGCGCAAGGACAAGCGCTACTTCCGCCACTCGGGGTACCCCGGGGGAGCGCGCTCGCGTACCTTCGAGGAAATGATGGCCCGGCGGCCCGAGGAGATCATCAGACTCGCCGTGAAGGGCATGATGCCGCGCAATCGGCTCGCACGCAAGCAGATCACGAAGCTCAAGATCTACGCCGGGCCCGAGCACCCGCACACCGCCCAGAAGCCACAGCCACTCGAGATCGAGGCGTAATCATGGCCGAGAAAAAGACACCCGAGACGCCCCCAGAGGACTCCGCCGCGCCGGAGGCGCCCGCGGCCGACACGCCCACGGCCGAGACGCCCGCCCAGGAGACGCCTGAGGCGGGCGCGGAGCAGTCCGCGCCGCCGGCCGAGTCCGCGCCGCCGGCCGGCACAGAGGTCGCCGGCGGGCATGCCGTCCCGACCGAGCAGGCGAGCGAGATAGCCGGAGCGGCCGAGGACGCGCCGCTCGAGGCGCTCCAGGAGGCCGCCGAGCGGCCCGACGTGGCCGAGCGCCCGGCGGAGGTGGCCCGCGGGCCTCACCCCGGGCAGGCCGTGCCCACCGGGGAGGCTGAGGAGATCGCATCGGTCGTCGAGGACGCTCCGCTGGAGGCCCTCCAGGAGGCCGCCGAGGCTGCCGCCGAGACCGCGAGCGAGCAGCCCGATGCGGATGTGGAGGAGGAGAGACCGGCTCCCCGCGTCAAGCCGTCGGTCCCGGGGGCCCACCTCGAAGTGGACATCGTCCCGGAGGGCGTCGACCCGCTCGGGCGCGATCAGGACTACGCCGACCCCTATGCGGTCGAGGATGAGGTCGAGCAGGTCGAGCAGACCGCCGAGGACGGACAGGCTGTGGACGAGGAGGTCCTCACCGAGCCGATCGCCACGGCCGCCATCGATTTGGCCGCGGGCGCGCGCTACCGAGCAACGGGCAAGCGCAAGACGGCGATCGCCCGGGTGACCTTGCGTCCCGGCACGGGCACATATCTGGTGAACGGGCGGCTGCTCGAGGAGCACTTCCCGAGGGTGACGCTCCAGCGGAACATCCGCCAGCCACTCGAGACCGTGGGCTATCAGGAGCGCATGGACGTCGTGGCCCGGCTGCACGGCGGAGGCATCTCAGCCCAGGCCGGGGCACTACGGCACGGCGTGTCGCGCGCGCTGCTCGAGGCGGACCCGAATCTGCGCGGGGAGCTCAAGCGCAGGGGGTTCCTCACCCGCGATTCGCGCGCGAAGGAGCGCAAGAAGGCCGGGCTGAAGAAGGCGCGCAAGCGCCCGCAGTTCTCCAAGCGTTAGGCCCTGGGGCACAAGGGGGGGTATGGTCCGCAAGCTTTTCGGGACCGACGGCGTCCGCGGCGTCGCCGGCGAGTTCCTGACCGCCGAGCTGGCCTTCGCGCTGGGGCGGGCCGCGAGCCGCCGGGCGGGCGTGGAGCGCCCGCAGGTCTTGATCATCCGGGACACCCGCGAGTCGGGCGAGATGCTCCAGGCGGCGGTCGCCGCCGGGGTCAGCGCGGTCGGAGGCGATGCGCTACTGGGCGGCGTACTGCCGACCCCGGCGGCGCCCCTGCTGCTGAGGCGCTACGGCTTCGATCTCGCAGCCGTGCTCTCGGCATCGCACAATCCCTACCAGGACAACGGGATCAAGTTCTTCGGCGGCGACGGGTACAAGCTCTCCGATGAGGACGAGCTGGCGATCGAGCGGGAGATCGAGGCCGGCGAGCCTGTCGCGGTCGCAGGCGCCGGCGAGGAGGGCCGGCGCATGATCGGGCACGTGCGCGAGCTGAGAGGTGCGGGGGAGGACTACCTGCGCGAACTCCACACCCGTTTCTCCGAGCTTGACCTGCACGGCCTGGATGTGATGCTGGACTGCGCCAACGGCGCCACCTACCGCGTGGCACCCGAGATCTTCCGGCGCCTCGGCGCCCAGGTGACGGTCGTGGCCGATGCGCCGGATGGGCGCAACATCAACGCCGGGTGCGGCTCCACGCACGTCAACGCGCTGGCCGAGCAGGTCCGCGCGGGCGGTCACGCGATCGGCTTTGCCTTCGACGGCGACGGGGACCGCGTGCTCGCGGTGGACCGCCAGGGAGCCGTGGTCGACGGAGACGAGCTGATGGCCCTGGCGGCTCTGCACCTGCGCGACTGCGGGCGTCTCAGCGGAAACGGCGTGGCGGTGACGGTGATGACCAATTACGGCTTCCATTCGGCGATGGAGCGGGCGGGCGTGACGGTGGCGACGACGAGCGTCGGGGATCGCTACGTGCTGGAGGAGCTGCGCGCGAGTGGTTGGGCGCTCGGCGGCGAGCAGTCGGGGCACATCATCGAGATGGGCTTCAACCGGACGGGGGATGGCATCGCCGGCGCCCTGCTTACCCTGGAGGCGCTGGGGGGAAGGGACCTCTCCGAGCGCGATGCGATGACGAAGCTGCCTCAGCGGCTCGTGAACGTTCGCGTGCGCGACCGCGGAGCGCTGGAGCAGGCGGCGGGCGTGGGCGAGGCGGTGCGGGCGGCCGACGAGGCGCTGGCCGGGCGCGGACGCGTGCTCGTCCGCCCGAGCGGCACCGAGCCGCTCGTCCGCGTGATGGTCGAGGCGCCCACCGACGAAGAGGCCGAGGGGGTCTGTGCTCGCCTGGTCGCGCTCGTCGAGCGCGAGCTCGGGTAGCTGTTCGTCGGGCTCGCAGGTGAGCTCCCACGTGGGTCGATGGCCCGCTGGTATCTTCGCTGTATGTGCGGCATCGTCGGTTACGTCGGGAGGCGCCCCGTCCGCGAGCTGCTGCTCGCGGGTCTCACGAAGCTCGAGTACCGCGGCTATGACTCGGCGGGCATCTCGGTCATCGCCGGCGATCGGATCGAGGCGGTACGCGCCGTTGGCAACCTGAGCGCGCTGCGGCTGAAGCTGGATGCCCTGGGGGACGGTGTCCCGCCGCTCGCACGTGGCTCGGACTTCGACTCCTCGGTTGCGGACTCCCAAGCCGGTGGGTCGACGGGCGATCTGCAGCATCCTGCCGGGTCCGCCGTGGCGGTCGCGGTTGTCTCTTCCGGCGAGAACGGCGCTGCGGAGCCTAGCGCGATCCCCACCACCGGCATCGGCCATACGCGTTGGGCCACCCACGGGCGGGTCAGCGAGGAGAACGCGCATCCACACTACGACAGCGCAGACCGGGTGCACGTAGTGGTGAACGGGATCGTCGAGAACTACATGGCGCTGAAGGAGCGGCTGATCTCCCAAGGCAGCGTCTTTACCTCCGAGACCGACGCCGAGGTGATCGCGCACCTGATCGCCGATCGCTACGACGGCGATCTGGCCGACGCGGTGCGAGCTGCATACGCGGAGCTCGAGGGCCACTACGCGTTCGTCGCGATGAGCCTTGACGAGCCGGAGGTGCTCGTCGGCGCGCGCAAGGAGTGCCCTCTGATCGTCGGCCGCGGCGAGGGGGAGCAGTTCGTGGCCTCCGCCGTGCCGGCCTTCTTGGCGCAGACCCGGCGGGTTCAGTACGTGGAAAACGGCGAGATCGTCGTGTTGCGACCCGAGGGGGTCACCATCACGACGCCCGACGGACGCGAGATAGAGCGCCCGGTGCAGACGGTCGACTGGGACGAGGAGACCGCCGAGAAGGGCGGCTACGAGACGTTCATGCTCAAGGAGATTCACGAACAGGCCGACGCCGTCGCGGAGGCGATCTCCGACCGCACCGCCCGTGGCGACGGTGTGGACCTGGACGAGGAGGGGGCGCTCGACGAGGCGATTCTGGCGGGCGTCAAGCGCATCGTGATCGTGGCCTGCGGCACCTCCTACCACGCGGGCCTGATCGGCCGCTACGCGATCGAGGAGTGGGCGCGGCTGCCGGTCGAGATGGACATCGCCTCGGAGTACCGCTACCGCAATCCGGTGGTAGGGCCCGGGGATCTCGTCATCGGCATCTCGCAGTCTGGCGAGACGGCAGACACGCTGGCCGCGATGCGCCTGGCTCGCGAGCGCGGCGCCACGGTGCTCGCGATCACGAACGTGATGGGCTCGCAGGCCACCCGAGACGCCGACGGCGTGCTGTTCACGCGGGCGGGCCTCGAGATCGGGGTGGCGGCGACAAAGACGTTCCTCTGCCAGGTGGCGGTCACCTACCTGCTCGGCCTGCGCCTGGCAGAGCAGCGGGGCACTCTCGCGCCCGCGCGCATCGCCGAGCTGGTCAGCGAGATCAAGCGCCTACCGCACTGCATCGACGAGGTCCTCGCCGGCGTCGGCGAGCAGGTGGCGCGAATCGCCGATGATTACTGGCAGAGCGAGTTCTTCCTCTACATCGGCCGCCACGTAGGGCTTCCTGTTGCGCTGGAGGGGGCGCTGAAGCTCAAGGAGATCTCCTATATCGCCACCGACGCATACGCCGCGGGGGAGATGAAGCATGGCCCGATCGCGCTGCTCGACGACTCCACGCCGGTGGTCTGCGTGGCGACGGACTCCCCGGTGCTGGAGAAGCTCGCTTCGAACATGCAAGAGGTGCGCGCGCGGGGGGCGCATGTGCTCGCCGTCACTACGGAGGGCAACGACCGGATCGCCCAGCACGCTGACGCCGTCATCGCGCTGCCCGCTGTGGACTGGATGCTGCAGCCGATCCTCGCGGTGATCCCCCTGCAGCTGCTTGCCTACGAGATCGCACGGCGGCGGGGCCTGAACGTGGACCAGCCGCGTAACCTCGCGAAGACCGTAACGGTCGAGTAAGCGCGAATCCGGGGCGCCGCCGGTCGAGCGCCCGCGCGACCCGGCCCGCGCGCCGCTTCAGGGCCGACCATCTAGCATCGCTGGTCGTGGATGCCCTGCCCGACTGGCTGATCCCGCTGCCCGATGCCGCGACGATGCGCGGCATCGATCGCTGGGCGATCGAGGAGCGGGGCGTCGCCGGGCTCGACCTGATGGAGCGCGCAGGCACCGGCGTGGCGCGGGCCGTCGAGCGCCTGTCCGGCGACGGCCGGGTCGTGGTGGTGTGCGGGAAGGGGAACAACGGCGGCGACGGGCTGGTCGCCGCGCGTCTGCTGCGCGACGCCGGCAGGGAGGTCACCGTCGCGTGCGTCGCACCACCGCAGGAGTTCACCGGCGATGCGCGCGAGAACCTCACCCGCCTGCCCGGCGACCCGCCGTTGCTCCTGTCCGGCGGCGATCGCCCGCCGGCGGGCCAATCGCGAGCGGATGCGACGCTCCTCGACGGGGCGGCGGTCATCGTCGATGCACTGCTCGGGACGGGCTATCAGGCGGGCGGATCGCCCACCGGCATGCGCGGCGCGGTGGCCGAGGCGATCGATGCCGTGAACGCCGCGAAGGCGCCCGTCGTCAGCGTGGACGTCCCCAGCGGCGTCGACGCCTCCACTGGCGCCGTTGCGGCAAGTGCCGTGCGCGCCTCGGTCACCGTCACATTCCACGCGGCCAAGCCGGGGCTGTGGATCAGGCCGGGCAAGGCGCATGCAGGGACGGTCGAGACGATCGACATCGGGATCCCCCGAGGCGCGCCCGGCGCGCCCGCGATCGGTCTGATCGAGCCGTCCGTGCTGGCGTTGCTCGCGCGACGCGATGGCGCTTCGACGAAGTTCTCCTCCGGTCACGTGCTCGTAGCGGGCGGCTCGCCGGGACTGATCGGCGCGCCGCGGATGGCCGCGCAGGCGAGCATGCGCGCAGGGGCCGGCTACGTCACCGCTTGTGTACCCGCCTCGTTGCAGGGGGTTCTCGCAAGCGCCGGCCCCGCCGAGCTGATGACCCGTGGCCTGGCAGAGGGTCCCGATGGGGCTCTGAGCGCCGATGCCGCCGAGAGCGTGCTGAAGGACGCCGAGCGCGGCGGGGCGCTCGCTCTGGGACCGGGGCTCGGACGCAGCGACGGGGCGATCGCCTTCGCGCGTGCGCTCGCCCGCGGGGCGACTGTCGCGCTGGTGCTCGACGCGGACGGGCTGAACGCGCACGCCGGCCGCTTGGCGGACCTCGCAGAAAGGCCCGCATCCACCATCCTCACGCCGCACGCGGGCGAGCTGGGCCGCCTGCTGGCGCTCGAAAGCTCGGAGATCGAGCGCGAGCGCCTGCGCCACGTGCGCGCGGCGGCCGAGCAGGCTCGCGCGGTCGTGGTGCTGAAGGGCGATGACACGCTCGTCGCGGACCCTCACGGGCGGGTGGCGGTGAGCCGCGGTGGCAGCCCGGCGCTGGCGACGGCCGGTACCGGCGACGTACTCACCGGGGTGATCGTGGCGCTCCTGGCCCAGGGGCTGGACGCCTTCGCCGCGGGGGCGGCCGGCGTCTTCATCCATGCTGCCGCGGGCAGGGAGGCCGCGCGCCGGCTCGGAGCGGCGGAGGGCGTGGTCGCCTCAGACGTGATCGAAGCGCTGCCGGCCGCGCGGGCGGGTGCGGCGCCGGTCCGCCTCGAACAGTCGCCGATCGGGCGCGCCGGCGAAGGCGCGGAGCGCGGATGAGCGCCGTGCGCGCGCAGGCGCGCGTCAACGTGGCCGCGATGGAGCGCAACTGCGCTCGTCTGCGCTCCGAGCTGGGAGACGGGGTGGCCCTCTGCGCGGTCGTGAAGGCCGACGGCTACGGACACGGCGCGGCTCACAGCGCCCGCGCGGCGCTCGGCGGAGGCGCGAGCTGGCTGGCGGTGGCCGGCGCACAGGAGGCGGTCGAGCTGAGAAACGCCGGCCTGCGCGAGGAGCGCTTGCTCGTCATGGGCGCCCTCACCGCCGCCGAGCTGCATGACGCGCTCGGGGCGGATGCGGACGTGGTCGCCTGGCGCGAGGAGTTCGTCCACGCGGTGGCCGCGGCCGGCGGTGGCCGCGTCCATGTCAAGTTCGACTCCGGCATGGGACGGCTCGGTACGCGTGATCCCGTCGAGGCGTCGAACGTGGCGGGCGCAGCCCGAGCAGCCGCGGGGGTGCAGCTCGTCGGAGCGATGACCCACTTCGCCACGGCCGACGAGCGCGACGACGCGGGCTTCTTCGAGCACCAGCTCGGCTCATTCGCCGAGTTAGCGCGAACGCTCAAGGCGGAGCAGCCCGAGCTGCTGCTACACGCGGCCAACAGCGCCGCCGTGCTGCGCGACCGGAGCGCCCATTTCGACATGGTCCGCTGCGGGATCGCCCTCTACGGCCTGGATCCGTTCGGCGAGGACCCCGACGCTCGTGCGCTGGAGCCCGCCCTCGAGCTGAGCTCCTGGGTGGCCGAGGTGAAGCGCTGCCGAGCAGGGGAGAGCGCCGGCTACGGACGTCGATTCAGGGCCGAGCGCGACACCTACCTGGGGGTGCTCCCGATCGGCTACGGCGACGGGTGGCGGCGTGCGCTGTCGAACAACGCGGAGGTGCTCGTCGGCGGGCGACGCCACCCGCTCGTGGGGACGGTGAGCATGGACAACGTCACCATCGATCTCGGCCCGGATGCGCTCGCCGAGGGCCTGCGGGGCGAGACGGCGATCCTGATCGGCTCCCAGGGTCCCGAGAGGATCACGGCCGAGGAGGTGGCGCGCCGCCTTGACACGATCAACTACGAGGTGACCTGCTCGCTGAGCTCCCGCGTGCCACGGGCGTACGAGCGTGACGGTGCGCCGATCGACGGGACCGCGGCGGAGCCCGTCCGACCGACGAACACGAGCCCCGCATGAGCGAGGGCCTGCAGGCCGCCCGCACGGCCCTCGCCGGCAGACGCGCCTGGCTCGTGGGCGGTGCCGTCCGCGACCGGACGCTCGGCCGCTCGACGATGGACGTCGACGTAGTGGTCGACGGAGACTCGGCCGAGGCCGCACGCGCCGTGGCCCGTGCAGCCGGGCGCGCGCCCTGCTTTGCGCTGTCGGAGGACTTCGGGGCGTGGCGCGTGGTCGCGCGCGACCGCTCCTGGCAGGTTGATGTCGAGCCATTGCGCGGCGGCTCGCTGGAGGCCGATCTCGCGTTGCGTGACTTCACGGTCAACGCGATCGCCGAGCCGATCGAGGGAGGAGCGCCGATCGACCCGCTCGGCGGCCTGGCCGACCTCGAGGCCCACCGTCTGCGCATGGCCGGCCCGGGCGCATTCGCCGAGGACCCGTTGCGGGTCCTGCGCCTGGCGCGGGTCGCCGTGGAGCTGGATCTCGAGCCCGAGGCCGCGACGCTGCTCAGCGCTCGCGCTCAGAGCGAGGCGCTGAAGGGCGTCTCGCCCGAGCGCGTGTTCATGGAGCTGCGCCGGATCATCGCCGCCCCGGAGGCGGCGCGTGGACTTCAGATGATCAGCGAGCTGGGTGCCATGGCCGTCGTGCTGCCCGAGCTCGAGGCGCTGCGCGGGGTGGAGCAGAGTCGCTTTCACGATCGCGACGTCCACGGCCACACCCTTGCGGTCCTCGAGGGGACGATCGCGCTGACGGCGCCCTCCCCGCGCTATACCCCAGACCTCGACGCAGTCCTCGGCGAGCGCACCTCAGAGGTCGCCGGGCTGCTGGGCGAGCCGCTGGCAGACGAGCTGACGCGCGGCGATGCCCTGCGCTGGGGGGCGCTGCTGCACGACGCCGCCAAGCCCCTCACCCGCGAGGTTCGCCCGGACGGGCGCGTGACATTCATAGGCCACGACGTGCGCGGCGCCGAACTCGCGCGGGAGGTGCTCGGGCGCCTGCGCGCGAGCGAGCGCCTGCGCGGGCATGTCGCGGCGCTCGTGCGCCATCACCTGCGGTTGGGCTTCCTCGTGCACGAGCCCCAGCCGCTGGCGCGCCGGACGGTCTTCGGCTACCTGCGCGCGTGCTCTCCGGTCGAGGTGGACGTCACGCTGCTGTCGATCGCCGACCGCCTGGCCACGCGCGGGGACCGCGCCAAGGAGTCGATCGAGCGCCACATGCGTGTCGCCAGCGGGCTGCTCGCCGATGCGCTCTGCTGGCGCGCCGGGGGCCCGCCCCAGCCGCTGCTGCGCGGCGACGATCTGGCCGGGGAGCTCGGGATCGCGCTGGGCCCGCGGGTCGGGGAGCTGCTCGAGCAACTGGCCGCGGCGCAGTATGCCGGGGAGGTCGCCACGCGCGAGCAGGCGCTCGCGTACGCGCGCGGTTGTGCGGTGGGTTCGGGCGCGCTCGAGGAGTACACATCCGGCTAGGCTTCAACGCATGGCCGATCCCGACTGCATCTTCTGCAAGATCCTCGCGGGCGAAGTTCCCGCCACGATCGTCGACGAGGACGAGCGAACGATCAGCTTCATGGACATAGCCCCCGCCACGCGCGGTCACGCGCTCGTGATCCCGCGGACGCACGCCACCGATTTGCTGAGCGTCGCGGAGGAGGACCTGCGGGCCGTGGCGGTCGCCTGCAAGCGGCTGGCCGGCCGCGCGAAGGAGCGCCTCCGGGCCGACGGGGTGAACCTCGTGAACTCCTGCGGCCCCGCCGCCTGGCAGACGGTCTTCCACTTCCATGTCCACGTGATTCCGCGCTACCAGGGCGATCCATTGCGGCTTCCGTGGGTCCCGGCGCCGGGTGATCCGGAGGAGATCGCCGCGGCTGCGCAGGAGCTTGCGCGGGAGTAGCGAAGTAGTTCAACCGCTACATCTGCCCTTTGGTCGTGTTGAATGCCCCGTATGAGAGCAATTTGCTTACCGATCCTCGCCAGCCTCGCGCTTGCGCTGATTCTGCCGGCGGGCTCCTCGGCGACCCTCAGCGAAGTCGGCGTGATCCCGCCGACGACGAACCCAGCCACCGTTCCCAGCTGCCCCGCCACCCCGTGCCTGGCCGTCAGCCGCACGACCGGCTTCCAGGTCAGGGCGGGCAGCACGCACAACCTCGTCATGGCCCCCCGCGACGGCACGATCGTCGCCTGGACGATCATGCTCGGCAAGCCCAATGCGACCCAGATCAAATTCTTCAACGCGAACGAGGGCGGCGTCTCCGAAGCCGGCATCTCGATCCTGCGCCCCGTGCCCAAGCCTAACCTCAGCTTCAAGCTGATCGCCCAGAGCCCTCTCGTCAAGCTCCAGCCGTATTTCGGCAAGACCGCCCAGTTTCCGCTCGCGAGCACGATCCCGGTGAAAAAAGGCGACATCGTGGCGCTGACCGTGCCGTCCTGGGCTCCGGCGCTGGCGCTGGGCTTCGGCAAGGACACCTCCTGGCGGGCCAGCCGGCCCAAGGCCCAATGCGCGAGTACAAGCGTGCAGACCGCCCACACGCGGGTGGGCACGGCGCTGCAGTACTACTGCCTGTATCTGACCGCCCGCCTCACCTACAGCACGACGCTCATCTCCACGCCCTGACCGCCTGGGGCGCGGATCCAGGGTGCGAGACGGTTCCCCCGGCGCAGCTCCCAGGCCGGCGGGGCTCCCAGGCCGGCGGGGCTCCCAGGCCGGCGGGGCTCCCAGGCCGGCGGGGCTCCCAGGCCGGCGGGGCTCCTATGGCGCGGCGGCTCCCCCGGCGGGACTCGCGCTTTCGCCACCGGCTTTCGAGCCACCTTCACTGGAGCCGGCTTTTTCTTTTTCAGAGGCGGATGTGCCGCCGGCCGAGCCGGCAGAGTTTGACCCGCTGGAGCCTCCTGTGCCTGCAGATTCCCCGCCCGATTCGCTTTTTCCGGCTTCGCCGGCGGAGCCGCCCGAGGAGGTGGCTTCGCTCGAGGTGCTCGTGGATTTGGTCGCCGAGGTCGAGGTCGAGGTCGTCTGTACGGACGCCTTTTCGGCGCTCGTGTCCGTCGGGGGGATGATGTCGGGCGTGCTCTTGGGGACCTGATCGGAACTGGCGCTGGAGCCTCCGCATGCGGCGAGGGTCGTGCCGCCGAGCGCCACCACGCACGCCGCGAGGGCAGCCGGACCGAACGCCGACCGCGGACGTGGCCGGTGAAGGGGACCGGCGGGGGGGTCGGCCGGCCTCCCGCGGGACGGGGCCACGCCCTCGGGGGCCTCTTTACCGCGGGGCACCGTCAACGGGCTCCCGTGAGGGGCACGAGCGGTCCCATGCGCCTCCCGCACGTCGGACAATCGTTGAGATCCTTCTGGGCCAGCTGGTCGCACCAGGGCAGAACCGCAGGTTCTCGACCGCCCAGGGCAGTCGCGAGGCCGAGGGGGCGAGGGGAAGCAGCTTACCGACGACCTGCAGCTCATCGCCGGACTCGCGGTCGACGTACACCGCCTCGGGCTCGGCCTCGATGACCACCTCCCGGCCGCTCGCGGGGTTGCGCAGGCGGTAGCGCTGGCTCGTGCTCACGGCCGGCACTTTACCTGAGCGGGTGGGCGACCGAGCCGAACGGCCGCTTCACCGCGCGCCACCAGGCGTCCGCGGCGCGAGCGGCGCCGCGCGTGAGGAGCCCGGATGAGCCCGGATGGGGTGGCACGCGCAGCGCAGGATGACTCCGGGGCGGCCGACTGTAGGCTGGCGCGCGGTGCGCTTTTTGATCTTCCACGGCTATCTGCTCGGCGGGACGGGGTCGAATGTGTACAACGCGCGCCTGGCCGAAGCGCTCGTGCGGCTCGGCCACGAGGTGCACCTGCTCAGCCAGGACCGTCATCCCGAGGAGCAGCCGTTCGTGGACGCCGTCGGCGATTGGGATGACCGCGCGCTGCGAGTGCGCCCGCTGCGCGAGGAGGTGCGCTGCACGGTCTACAGGCCGAACATCGGAGGTCTTCTGCCGGTGTACGTGGCCGACCGCTACGAGGGGATCGAAGCGCGGACCTTCGCGCAGTGCAGCGAGCAGGAGGTCTCCGACTATGTCGACGCGAACATCGCCGCAGTCGCCGAGGTGCTCGCAGTGGCGCGCCCGCAGGCTGCGCTCGCCAACCACCTGGTGATGGGCCCGGTGGTCCTCGCCCGCGCCCTCCCGCGCGAGGTGCCCTATGCAGTCAAGGTCCACGGGAGCGCGTTGGAGTACACGGTCAAGCCCCAGCCCGAGCGCTTCCTCGCGCCGGCCCGCGAGGGCCTGGCCGGAGCCCGGGCGATCCTCGTGGGCTCCCATCACACCGCCGCCAGCCTGTGGGAGGCCCTCGGAGAACGAGAGGTGGTCGAGCGCACTCGCCTGGGCCCCCCGGGAGTGGACGTCGAGCGGTTCGCTCCGCGCGGTCCGGCGCAGGCCGCCGCGGGGGTTCGCGCGCTGGCCGCTCGCCTGCGCGCGAGCCAGGCGCCGGACTCGCCCGCCAGCGCGTTCGCCCGAGACGAGGAGGCCGCCGCGTACGCGTTGGAGCGCCTGCATCCGGACGAGGATCGACTGGTGGCGTTCGTGGGCAAGCTGATCGTCAGCAAGGGCGTCGACCTGCTCGTCGCCGCGTGGCCCCTCGTGCTCGCCGAGATACCGCGGGCGCGGCTCGTCGTCGTCGGCTTCGGAGCCTACCGGCAGGGGCTGGAGCGCCTGTGCGCCGCGCTTTCAGACGGCGATCTGGAGGGTTGCAGGGAGATCGCGCTCGCCGGCCGCGCGCTGGAGACGCCCTCCCCGGACCCCAGGCCACTGCGTCACCTGCTCGCCTTCTTCGACGGCCTCCACGGGCAGGAGCGCGAGCGCTACCTTGGCGCCGCTCGCGCGCTGCAGGAGCGCGTCGTGCTGACGGGCCGCCTCGACCACGAGGAGCTGGCCGAGCTGCTGCCGGCGTGCGAGGCGGTGGTCGTGCCGAGCACTTTTCCCGAGGCCTTCGGCATGGTGGCCGCCGAGGCCGCCGCCTGCGGCGCCCTGCCGGTCAGCGCCGCCCACTCGGGGCTGGCGGAGGTATCCGATGCCCTGGCCGAGGCGCTGCCCGATGAGGCCGCTCGATGGCTGTCATTCCCGGTCGACGACGACGCCGTGGGGGCGCTCGCCGGGCGTCTGGTCGGCTGGCTCAAGGCCGATGGCGCCCTGCGCTCGCGGACTCGCGCCGGTCTCGTGGCGACTGCCCGGGAACGCTGGTCCTGGGATGGAGTGGCACGCGGCGTGATCGCGGCCGCGTGCGGACGATTGGACGCTCTGGAGAGGCCCTGAGCGCGAGCGCCGGCCGAGGGAAGCGGCCGCCGAGCCAGGCGCCCCTTCGGATAGTGTTCCGCCGGCTCATGAGCCCGATGCCCGCATTTACCGCCTTCGACGGTCATGCCCGCAGGAGCCTGCGGGCAATGGCCCTTCGCGCCGCAGCCGGCGGCCTGCTCGGCATGCTGGCCCTCGGCACGGCAGGCTGCTCGGTGAAGGGCGCCCAGAACGCCAATGTGATCATGGGAAAGCAGCAGTTCGTCGCAAAGTGCGGGTCCTGCCACACGCTCGCCCGGGCCGGCACGAAGGGCATCATCGGACCCAACCTCGACACGGCCTTCGCCGCGAGCATCGCCGCGGGGCTCAGGCGCAGCACGATCCGCGGCGTGGTCGAAGGCCAGGTGAAGATCCCGAACCCCGAAGGCTCCATGCCGAAGGACCTGGTCAGCGGGGCGGCGCTCACCGACGTTGCCGCCTACGTCTCCCAGGCGGCAGACCGTCCGGGCCAGGACACCGGCCTGCTGGCCAGCGCGGTGCCCGTGGCAGGGGCGGGCAAGCCGGCGGTCGAGAAGGCCGGCAAGCTGCAGATCGCCGCGAGCCCCACCGGGCAGCTCGCGTATGTTACGAACAAGGCCTCGGCCACCGCCGGGGCAGTGACCGTCGAAATGCCGAACCTGTCCGGCGTCTCGCACAACATCGCGATCCAACTGGGCACGAGCGGCGCGGTGCTCGGCGCGAGCCCCTTCATCACGAAGGGAACGACCTCGGTGACCGTCACGCTCAAACCGGGCTCCTACACGTTCTTCTGCCAGGTTCCCGGACACCGTCAGGCCGGGATGCTCGGCACGCTGACGGTCAAGTGAGCGCGCGCACCAGCAGGATCAGACCCACGATCACGGCGATCGCCGCGATCGCGTAGAGCAGGAAGCGAAACGCCTCGCCCTCGGAGCGCAGCGGGTTCAGCATGCGCTGGAGGGCGGGTTCAGCATGCCCTGGAGGGCAGCGGGCTCGGCACGCCTACAGGACGTAGACGGTCGTGTAGACGACGATCCACATAATGTCCACGAAGTGCCAGTAGATCCCGGGCACCTCGACCCCACGGTACTCATCGGGGTTGTAGTGCCCGCGGAACGAGCGGATCGTCACGAACAGGAGCAGCAGCAGCCCGATGAACACGTGCGCACCATGCAGGCCGGTGAGCGAGTAGAAGATCGTCTGCTGTGCGTGGTCCTGGGGTGCGAAGCCGATGTTCGCGTACTCGTTGATCTGGATGAACAGGAAGGTGCATCCGAGCAGGAACGTGGTGAGGATGCCCGCCTTCAGCGCGAACCGGTTGCCCCTCCTGATCGACTCCTGGGCCCAGTGCATCGTAAACGAGGACGACACGAGGATCGCGGTGTTGATGCCCGCCACTTCCACCGGCAGGTGGGTGCCCGGAGCCGGCCAAGGATCGCCCGAGGCGACGCGGATGAAGAAATAGGCGGTGAAGAACGCGCCGAACACCATCACCTCGGAGATGATGAAAAGCAGCATTCCCAGCAGCTGCGGATTCACCCGCGAGCTCCTGTTCGCGGGCGGAGGGCCGTGATGCTCCTCCTCGCCGTGGCCCGCGCTGTGCGCGATGCTTGCTGCCTCCATCGTGCCGGCTCGCTACCCGGTCGGTGCCGCGTTGGTGGTGGTACGCATGTCGACGACCACATGCTCGACCTGCGCCGAGGTGGCATTGCGCACGCGCTCGATCAGGTTCGCGCGCAGCCAGCCGGAGCGCTCGTCTGGAAGGGTGGAGATGACCACGTCGTCGACCCTGAACAGCTCGAGCGCGTTCAGCGCCGCCGTGTAGGGGTCGGGGTCGCCGATCATCCCCGAGGCAAGCACCCCGGTCTCGTGCAGCCGGTCGAGCATTCTCGCCAGGCGGGCCCGCGCCTCGCGCGGGGCGTCGCCGCTGCTGTCCTGCTGGGGGACCACTGCGACGAACAGGCGCTGACCGTCGTGCGCCGCCTTTTCCTTCAGGCGCACGATCAGCTCCTCGCCGCTCGAGGTCTTGCTGGCTAGCACGAGGGTCACGCTGAAGGGAAGACCCTCCTGCTCGAGGTCGGTCACGATGTGCTCCACGGGCAGTCCGGAGGCGTTGCGGATGCGCTCGACCAGATCCCTGCGCAGCCAGCCTGAGTGCATGGCCGGATAGGTGGAGAGGATTACCTCGGCGGGCCGGCGCTCGGCGATCGCGTCCATCGTGGCCAGGAAGGGGTCGGGATCACCCACCTCCCCGCTGGCCTCGATCCCTTCGTCGGCGAGCAGCGACATGGCCAGATCGACGCGCACCTGGGCCGATTCGCGCACCGCTTCGTCGTAGATCACGAGCCCCGCGGAGGGCTTGCTCTGCGGCACGACGAGGCGAAAGCGCGCGTCGCCGGAGGCCGCACGCTCACGCACCGTGGCGAGCAGCTTGCTGCCCCCGAGGGTCCGGTTGGCGACTACCAGGATTTCCCGCACAGGACGCTCCTCCTCACTCGCTCGGGGATCGCACGACGTTCGGTCCGATTCCGGCTCCCGCGGCCGCTGGAGCGGGCGCGAAGATGCCATGCACCGCGCCCGGCACACCGTACTCATACGGGCCGCCCACGACCGTCGGGACCCTGTCGAAGTTGAAGATCGGCGGCGGCGAGGACACCTGCCACTCGAGCGTGAGCCCGCGCCACGGGTTGTCCGCCGCCTTCGGCCCGCCGCGCCAGCTGGTAACCATGTTGTAGACGAAGATCAGCGTGCTCAGTCCCAGGCCGAAGCTCGCAATCGAGATGAACAGGTTCAGGTCGGCGAACTTCGCGGCGTAGGTGGCCACTCGCCGGGGCATCCCCTGAAGACCGAGGATGTGCATCGGCCCGAAGGTGGCGTTGAAGAAGATGAACGTGCTCCAGAAGTGCCACTTCCCCAGCCGCTCGTCGAACATGCGCCCGGTCATCTTCGGGAACCAGTAGTAGACGCCGGCGAAGATCGTCATCAGCGAGCCGCCGAACAGCACGTAGTGGATGTGCGCCACGATGAAGTAGGTCGCGCTCACGTGGATGTCGAACGGGATCATCGCGAGCATCACGCCGCTGATTCCGCCCAGGGTGAAAGTCGTCAGAAAGCCGAGCGCGAACAGCATCGGCGTATCCAGGCGCAGCACCCCTCTCCACAGCGTCGCCAGCCACGAGAAGATCTTGATGCCCGTCGGCACGGCGATGATCGCCGTGGTGACGGCCATCGGGATCCGGATCCACGCGGCCATGCCCGAGGTGAACATGTGGTGGGCCCACACCGTGAAGCCGAGCGCGACGATGGCCAACAGCGAGAACGCCATCATCCGGTAGCCGAAGATCGGCTTGCGGGACTTCACGGCGAGGATCTCGCTGACGATCCCGAAGCCGGGCAGCATCATGATGTAGACCGCCGGGTGCGAGTAGAACCAGAAGACGTGCTGGTACATCAGCACGTCGCCTCCCTTAGCGGCGTTGAAGAAGCCGAAGCCGAGCGCCCGGTCGAGCAGCACGAAGAACTGTGACGCGGCGATGAAAGGGGTGGCGATCACCACCAGCAGCGACGTCGCGAAGTTCGCCCACACGAGCAGCGGCATGCGGAAGAAGCTCATCCCCGGGGCTCGCATCGTGATTATCGTCACGAGAAAGTTCAGCGCCGTCATGATCGACGAGGCGCCGGCGAACTGGACTCCCACGGAGAAGAACGTCTGCCCGATCGGCGCATTGACGGACAGCGGCGTATAGGCGGTCCAGCCGTCTGCGAACGCGCCACCGGGTGCGAAGAAGCTCCCGAGCATCATGATGCCGGCGACCGGAAGCAGCCAGTAGGAGAGCGCGTTCAGCCGGGGGAAGGCCATGTCGGGTGCGCCGATCATCAGCGGCAGCACGAAGTTGGCGAGGCCCGCGAACACGGGGATGATGAACAGGAAGATCAAGAGCGTCGCGTGAACCGAGAACAGGCCGTTGAATGTGTTCGCGTCCACGAACTGGGCACCGGGCTGGGCCAGCTCGGCGCGCATCAGCATGCCGATCAGGCCACCGACGAGCAGGAAGAAGAAGGAGGTGACCGTGTACTGCATGCCGATCACCTTGTGGTCGGTGTTGATCCGGAAGTAGTCCTTCCAGCCGTGGGCACCGTGGCCCGAGTGGTCCTCCGGCCGCGTCGGGCGCCCGGACGCCCAGTAGAACCAGTAGTCAAAGCCGCCGATCCCGACGAGGAACAACAGCGGCACGGCGAGCAGCGAGACCGTCACGATCGCATCGGCCGACAGGTAGTGGTGGAACGTCGTGTGGCCGGTGGCCATGCGCACCAGCCAGGTCAGAGCGGTCGCGAACACGACGCCGCCCACCATCATCACGCCGGCGCGGTAGAAGCCCGGAGCACGGATTTTGGCGGCCATCAGCCGGCCTCCCGCAGTGCTTTCATCGGCTGCCCCAAGCCCACATGGCGCACATTATCCCGTAGCCCCTCCCGCGCCGGTGCTCGTGGTGGCCCTGCCGGAGCCGCCCGCGCTCAGCTGGCTCTTGATCCACGCCTGAAACTGCGCCGGCGGGACGACATGGACCGTGGCGCGCATCAGCGAGTGCCCGAGCCCGCAGAGCAGGTTGCAGACGATCGGGTAGCTGCCCAGCCGGTCGGGCGTCGCCCGGTAGTTGGTGGTGATGCCCGGCACCACGTCCTCCTGCAGGCGGAAGGCGGGGATCCAGAAGGCGTGGATGACGTCCTTGGAGTGCAGCCCGAAGTTCACCGACACCCCCTCGGGAAGGTACAGTTCCCCGGATTCCACGGGGGCTCCGCCGGTGACCGACGGCGGGTACTGGAAGCGCCAGATGAACTGCTGGCCGGTCACCCCGACGGAGATCTCGCGCGCCGGTCTCTTCTCGTTTTCGTGCAGCACGACGAACGAGTAGGAGACCATGCCGAGCAGCAGGATCGCCGGAACGGCCGTCCACAGGACCTCAAGCTGCGTGTTGCCGTGGATCGGAGGACCGTCCTTCAGCTCCTCCCCGGGCTTCATGCGGAACTGCCAGGCGCAATAGAGCACGACCGTCACGACGAGTACGAAGATGGGGATCGTGGCGATCACCAGCACGTGGTAGAGCGTGTCGGTGTTCTTCGCCTGCGTGCTGGCCTGGACGGGGAACCAGTGGATCGCGTAGCTCAGGGCGATGCCGATCCCCGTGGCGAGCACCGCGGCGATGATCGTGAGGATCAGCGAGCGCTGCCTAGCCATCAGCAGGCCTGGCTTTGGCGTGCGCGGGGGGGTTGTCTGCGGCGTTCGCCTCCATTGCGAGGCGTGATCCTAATGCCTTCGACCCCCGGACGGCTCGCGGCTTGACGCCGGAGGCTCGCGGCTTGACGCCGGAGGCTCGCGGCTTGACGCCGGAGGCTCGCGGTACTACATTGAGGCAATCGTTGCAACGTTGCAGACCGGCGCCCGCCGAGCGGACGGGCGAGAAGGGAGATGGCGATGCAGGTCAGGGACGGGATGAGTCCGACAGTCCTCACCGTGGGACCGGGCCACAGCCTGCGGGCGACCGCGCGACTGATGTGCGAGCGTGGCGTGGGTGCGGCGGTGGTCATCGATCCCGACGGGTACGGCCCGGGCATCATCACCGAGCGCGATGTCCTTCAGTCGATCGGGGCCGAACAAGACCCCGACGCCGAGCGGGTCGCCGACCACCTGACGCGTGACGTCGTCTTCGCCGAGCCCGAGTGGTCTCTGGAGGAGGCCGCCGGCGCGATGGTGCGCGGGGGCTTTCGCCATCTCATCGTGGTCGAGCGGGGAGGGACCGTGGGCGTCCTCTCCGTTCGCGACATCGTGCGCTGCTGGACCGAGGACGGAGCGATCTGCCCGGTGCCGGCGAGCGCGGCGGTGGAGTGAGAGGGGCGGCACGCCTGCGTGGGGAGCGGGCGTGCCACTGCCTACCGGGGCTGGACACGGCCGGGGGGGCCGTGTCCAGCACTCCACGGGACGGGCTCGCGATCGGTTTGCCCCGCCAAGAAGGGTCGCGGCGACCCTGAGCAGGCTCAAGGTGCCCGTCGCAGGCGCCTGTCAGCCGTCGGCGTGCGCGTCGAGCGGAAGCTCGTCGATTTCGCTGCGGGTGTCTTTGATCCAGCGCCAGACGCATCCGAGCGTCAGCAGGCCGCCCGCGACGGTGAGCTCGATGAAGGTCGTGACTCCGACCAGCGTGAGGGTTATCCCGACCGCGGTGAGCACCGGCAGGACGCTCGGGCCCGGCAGGTGGATCTCCTCGCCGACGGGCGGGACCTCGGGGTCGAGCGGGCTCATGAGACGTACACCGCGGCCACGACGAACGTGAGCCCGAACATGATCATGCAGATCGCGCCCACTATCAGCCCGGTGCGGATGTTCTTGCGTGCCAGGCGTCGCGTCATCATCGCGCGCAAAGAATAGCCGTTGCGGGTCTTCCGGCGCCCATCGTCAGGTCTGCTGCCGTGTCCCGGTCACAGGTGCGCGTCGAGCACCATCGAGGCGAACAACAGCGCGAGGTAGGCGAGCGAGAAGAGGTAGAGTCGCAATGCGCTGCGCCGGTCGGCGCGGACGTACAGTCGCGCCGCCGCCGCGATGAAGGCGAGACCGAGCCCGATCGACGCGACGAGGTAGACGCCCCCGAACCCGCCGGCGCAGAACGGCAGTTGGGTGACCGCGTACAGCAACACCGCGTACAGCAGAATCTGGCGGCGGGTCTCCGCCTCGCCCCGGACGACCGGAAGCATCGGCACGCCGACCTTCTCGTACTCGCCCTTCATCAGCAGCGAAAGCGCCCAGAAGTGCGGTGGGGTCCAGAAGAAGACGATGAAGAACAGCATCACCGCCGTGCCGCTTACCGACCCGGTGACCGCCGCCCATCCGACGAGCGGAGGGACGGCGCCGGCGGCCCCGCCGATCACGATGTTCTGGGGCGTGCGCCGCTTCAGCCATACCGTGTACACGAGGACGTAACCGAGGAAGCCGGCGAACGACAGGCCTGCGGCCAGCGGGTTGACCGTCAGCGAGAGCTCGATCAGCGACAGGCCGGCCAGCCCGCAGCCGAAGGCCAGCGCAGCCCGCGGGGAGACGCGCCCCGATGGGACGGGACGGCCGGCCGTGCGGGTCATGCGCGCGTCGATGTCGCGGTCGAACCAATGGTTGACGGCTCCGGCGCCACCGGCCGACAGGTAGCCGCCCAGGCAGGTCAGCGCCACCAGCAGGGGCGAGGGGTCACCGGCCACGTACATCGTGGCGATCGTGGTCAGCAGCAGCAGCGACTGGACCTTCGGCTTGGTGAGCTCGAGGTAGTCGCTCAGCAGCTGACGCGTGCGCGGGGCAAGGCCGAGAGCAGGTGTCTCCAGTGAGGAAGCCGCGCCACGCGTGTCGAGCATGCTAGGCGCCAACCTTTGCGGCTTTGCTGCGCCGAACGCCCGACGCACCCAGCTGGGCGCCGCGGCGCTCGATCTCCCGGCGGATGTCCTTCATCGGCTCGGCCGATCGCACGCGCGGGATCGTGTCGAAGTTGTTCTCCGGCGGCGGAGAGGTCGTGAACCACTCCAGCGTGTTCGCCTTCCACGGGTCCGGCCCGGCCACCACACCCGTCTTCAGGCTGCGCACGACGTTCACGATCGTCACGAGCACGCCCGCGCCGAGGATGAAGGAGCCGACCGTCGAGATCACGTTGTAGAGCGCCAGGTGGCCGATGTCCTGGTACTCATATACCCGTCGCGGCATGCCGTCAAGTCCCAGCACGTGCTGCAGCAGGAAAGTCGCCAGGAATCCGAAGAACATGAGGTAGAAGCTCAGCCTGCCCAGGCCCTCGCTGAGCATGCGCCCTGTGATCTTCGGAAACCAGTAGTAGATAGCCGCGAAGATCGTGAACACCGAGCCGCCCATCAGCACGAAGTGGATGTGGGCGACCACGAAATAGGTTTCGTTCAGCTGCCAGTCGACGGGGAACAGGGCGAGGAAGATCCCCGAGATGCCGCCGATCAAGAAGAGCCCGATGAACCCCGCGCAGAACAGCAGCGGGGTCTTGAATTCGATCGTGCCCTGCCACAGCGTGGCGATCCAGTTGAGCATCTTCACGCCCGTGGGAATTGCGATCAGCAACGAGCTGAGCATCACGAACACGAGTATCGCCTCCGGTAGCGGCGTCGTGAACATGTGGTGCGCCCAGGTCAGGAACCCCAAGAAGGCGATCGCCACGGTGGATGCTGCGATCGCCTTGTAGCCGAAGATCGGCTTGCGCGCGAACACCGGCAGGATCTCCGACACCAGGCCAAATCCGGGGAGCACCATGATGTAGACCTCTGGGTGGCCGAAGAACCAGAACAGGTGCTGCCACAGGAGCGCCGAGCCGCCGTTGGCCGGGTCGAAGAAGTGCGTGCCGAAGTGCCGGTCGGTGAGCAGCATGGTCACGGCCCCCGCGATCACCGGCATCGCGAAGATGATCAGGATCGAGTAGGTGAGGATCGCCCAGACGAACAGCGGCAGCCGCCCCCAGCTCATGCCGCGCGCGCGCATGTTGGCGATCGTCGCGTAGAAGTTGATCGCACCCAGGATCGACGAGATTCCGGTCAAATGGATCAAATAGATCCACGCGTCCTGACCTCCGCTGGGCGAGAAGACGGTGCTCGAGAGCGGCGTGTAGCTCGTCCAGCCGGCTTCCGGCGGGTTCCAGAACAGCGACGCATAGAAGACGATGCCGCCCGACAGCAGCAGCCAGAACGACAGCGCGTTCAAGCGCGGATACGCGACGTCGCGGGCGCCGATCATCAGCGGGACGAAGTAGTTCGCGAGCCCCGCCATCATCGGCACCACGAACAGGAAGACCATCGTGGACCCGTGCAGCGTGAACAGCTGGTTGTAGGTCTGAGGGGTGACCAGCGTGTTGTTGGGCGCCCCGAGCTGCAGGCGCATCACCAGCGCCTCGACGCCGCCCAGGCAGAAGAAGACGAACGTGGCGACCATGTACATGATCCCGATCCGCTTGTGATCGGTGGTGGTGATCCAGCTCGCCCAGCCGCGGCGAGCGCGCTCGGAGCGGTGGGCGCTCAGTTGGGGGACTGGGGCGGCGTAGGTGGCCATGTCGCGCGTTCGCCTCCTCGATGTCCTAGGGGTTGGAGACCTGACCGGCGCCGGTCTGGGTGCCGAGCTTGGCCCGTGCGACCTTGGCGGCGGCGTTTGCCTCCGCGATGAGCTGCTTCTGGGTGGCCAGCCACGCGTCGAACTGCGCCGGCGGAACCGCCCTGACGGTGGCGATCATGCGCGCATGCAGCCGTCCGCACAGGGCGGCGCACTGGCCGTGGTAGACCCCGGGCCGCGAGATCTTGAACCACGTGTAGTTGTGGTAGCCGGGGACCGCCTGGAACTTGCCGCCCAGTTGGGGGATCCACCAGGAGTGCACCACGTCCGCGGAGACGATGTCGAGCGTCACGGTGGTGTTGGTGGGGACGACCATTTCCTCGTAGGAGTACGGCGCGCCCAAGCCGTCGGGTTCGCTGGCGCCGGGATAGACGTACTGCCAGATGTACTGGCGGCCGATGACCGCGACGTTGAGGGCTTTGCCGTTGGGCGGAAGCCTACGCCGGGCGCTGGCGTAGAGCAGACCGCCGTTGCCGGCCAGGCTGTCGCCGTTCGGGCCGGAGTTGGAAGGGTCCTGGATCGACGGGAGCTTGGCGAAGGTGAGCGCCGCGAGCACGACCACGATCACCGCGGCCGCGACCGTCCAGCCGACCTCGAGGCGGGTGTTCCCGCGAATCTGGGCGGCCACTCTGCCCTTGCGGGAGCGGAACCGGACGAGCGCGTAAACCAGCGCGCCCTCGACGGCGACGAACACGACGATCGCCACGTACATCGTGATCTTGTAGAGGCTGTCGATCTGGTTCGCGTTCGGCGAGCCGCCCGATTGGGGGGTGACGAACGCGAGCGTTGAGGAGATCAGATGGCCCAAGGCGGCGGGGATTCTATTCAGGCATGGACCGGACGCGCTTGATGACGTCCGCCACGAGGGCGCCCTGGCGGCCCGAGAATCGCGCCGGGCGCTTCTCGGCGAACGCCATCACGCCTCCCACGAGGACGCACTGGCGGCCTGAGGTGCGCGCCGGGCGCTTCTCGGCGAACACGCCATCACGCCTCCCACGAGGGCGCCCTAGCGGCCCGAGAATCGCGCCGGGCGCTTCTCGGCGAACGCCGTCACGCCCTCGAGGAAGTCCTCGCTGCCGGCCATCTCCTGCTGCAGGCGGGCCTCCAGCTCGAGCTGCTCGCCCATCCGCGAGTAGAGCCAGTTGTTCAGCTGGCGCTTGGCAGCGGCGTAGGAGCGCGTGGGTCCCGCTGCCAGGCGTGCGGCGAGCGCGGCCACCTCCTGCTGCAGGCGCTCGTCGGGGACCACCCGGTTGACCATGCCCCACTCGAGCGCCCTTGAGGCCGGGAGGCGTTCTCCGAGCATCGCGAGCTCGGTGGCGCGCGCCATGCCGACGCGGGTGGGCACGAACAGCGACGAGCCGCCGTCGGGCGCCAGCCCGATGTTGACGAAGGCGAGCAGGAAGTAGGCGCTCTCGGCCGCCACGATCAGATCGCAGCAGAGCGCCAGCGAGCAGCCGATGCCGACGGCCGGGCCCTTCACGGCGCCCACCACCGGCTTTGGGATCTCGCGGATTGCCTGCATGATCGGGTGGTAGAGCCCGGTGAGCGCCTTGTAGACGTCCGGGCGGCCGTCGGGAGTCGTCTGGCCGCCGCTCACGTCCTTCAGGTCGGCACCGGACGAGAAGGCGCGCCCGGCGCCCGTGATCACGACGGCGCGAACGCCGTCGTCCTGCTCGGCCTCGCGGATCGCCGCGAGCAGATCCAGGCCGAACTGCCGGTTCCAGGCGTTCAGCGTCTCCGGCCGGTTCAGCTCGACCGTGGCCACGCCGTCGCTGACGTCAAGGTTGACGGTCTCAAGTTGGGTGGTCGACTCGCTCATGGCGCTCCTCTCGTCGTGTGCGGCTGTCGATGCGGCCCGCAGGCGATGTGGTGGCCCTCCGGCAGCGTTGATCCTATGGTGTTGTCATGCGACGACCCGTGATCGGCATCTGCACCGCGCTCGAGCAGGCGCGCTGGAGCGTGTGGGACCAGCCCGCGCTGCTGCTGCCGCGCAACTACGTCGATGAGGTTCACCGCGCCGGGGGATTCGCCCTGCTGGTCCCACCGGACCCGGGCCTTATCGAGCGTCCGGGCGAAGCTCTCGATCTGATCGATGGACTGCTGGTCGCTGGCGGCGCCGACATCGACCCCGGCGCGTATGGCGAGGACGTGCACTCGGAGACGCTCGGAACGGTGCCCGAGCGCGATGCATGCGAAATCGCGCTCGTGCGGGCGGCGATCGAGCGGCGGATGCCCGTGCTGGGCATCTGCCGGGGAATGCAGCTGATCAACGTGGCGCGCGGGGGCACGCTGCTGCAGCATCTGCCCGAGAGCTTCGGCCACGAGGAGCACCGTCGCGTGGCCGGCTCCTTCGACGGTGCCGAGCACGACGTGGAGCTCATGGACGGCACGCTTGCGATACGCATCGTGGGCGAGTCCCGGCACACCACGAAGTCCCATCACCACCAGGGCATCGACCGGCTGGGGGAGGGCTTGCAGGTCAGCGGGACCTCGGTGCTCGACGGCCTTCCGGAGGCGATCGAGCTGCCCGACCGGCGTTTCGTGCTCGGCGTGCAGTGGCACCCGGAGGCCGATGACACGAGCCCCGTCCTCAAGGGCCTGGTCGAGGCGGCGGCCGAGCAAGTGGAGCACGCCGAGCACGCCGAGCCCGCGCGCGAAGCCGCCTCTTGAGGCCTCTTCCCCGCCCGGCGGGCGCCGTAGGCCCCCATATACTCAGGCCCAGTGCGGCGGTCGAGCGCGATCCGAGCAACCGCCTGGGGCATGGTCGCGGCGGGGGTGGCGGCGCCGTTGGTGCGCAAGCGGGTCAGTGTGCCGCCGATCGTCCTTCAGACGGTCGCCTTTGCCGCTCCGTTCGGCCTAGGGGTGGCGATGCGCCCTTCGCGCACCCGCGACCTCGCCGCCTGCGGCCTGCAGATGTGGGCCTACGTGGCGGCCTACAAGTTCCCCCACGACGACCCGGCCGCCCAGGAGGCACGGATGCACGTCGAGTACCCGATCGTCGTCGACCGAGTCATCGGCCTGGGCGAGCTGCCGACCGTGCGCCTGCAGCGCGCCCTTGCTCGCCGGGGGCCGCAGGGCGCGGAATGGCGGGCCCTGGACCGCGCCCTCGTATGGACCCACTGGGCGTGGTTCCTGGTCCCGCACGGCTCGCTCGCCTACATCCTGCTGCGCCACCCAGAGCGTTTTCCGCGGGCCGCCGTCATGACCTACGTGGTGTTCGACGTGGGCGCGATCTTCTACTGGCTCGCGCCGACCGCTCCTCCCTGGTTTGCCGCCTCGACCGGCGGGCACGACGTGGAGGGCGAGCCCGCGGTGCGGCGGATGATGGTGGAGTACGGGGAGCTGTTCTGGCGAGACGGCTGGGGCCCGCTCTACAGTGTGTTCGGAGGCAACCCCCTGGCCGCGATGCCCTCCCTGCACTTCGCCACATCCGTGATGGCCGCCCTCCTGCTCTTCGAGGTGGGACCGGTACCCGGCGCGCTCGCCGGCTCATACGCGGCGGCCCTCGGCTTCGCTCTCGTGTACCTGGGGGAGCACTATGTCATCGACCTTCTGGCCGGGGCCGTGCTGACGGGAGCGGTTCGCCGGCTTGAGGGGCGTGCCGCGCCGGTGATCGCCCGCGTAGGCCGTACTGTCGATGCGCTGAACGCGATCGCCCACGAGGCGGTCTGAGAAGGGCGGGGGGAGCCGACAGGATGGAGCAGGCCGACAGGATTGAGCAGGCCGACGGGATTGAGCAGGCCGACGGGATGGAGCAGGCCGTCGGGATGGAGCGGATGGAAGGGATGGAGCCGCAGGACGGATACAGGCCCGCCAGGATCGTGACCGACGGAGACCCGTCGGTCGGTGCGTCCGTGCAGGGGGAGGGCGATGCGCGGATGGCCGAGGAGATGCCGCGTGTGCGCCTCACGCGGCGGCAGGCCGTGGGCGTGGTCCTGTTCGTCCTCTCGAGCGTCGCATTCCTGTACTTCGCGCTGCCGAAGCTCGCCGGCCTGGGCGCGACGGCGCACCGCATCGAGCGCGGCGACGGCTGGTGGATCGCGATCGGCGTGCTGCTCGAGATCCTGTCCTTCGGCGGCTACGTGGTGCTGTTCCAGGCGGTGTTCGTCCGCGAGCCGGGGCCGATCGGCTGGCGGGAGAGCTATGAGATCACGATGGCGGGCCTCGCCGCGACGCGTCTGTTCGCGACAGCCGGGGCGGGCGGCGTTGCGCTCACGGCCTGGGCGCTGCGCCGCTCGGGGATGGAGCCGCGGCTGGTGGCCTGTCGCATGGTCGCGTTCCTGGTCCTTCTGTATGTGGTCTATGCGGGCTCGGTGCTGATCGACGGCCTCGGGCTCGCGACCGGCCTGTTCCCGGGGGGCGGCTCCCTGGCGATCACGCTCGTCCCGGCCATCGTGGCGGCGGTGCTCCTGGCCGCGGTGGGCGCGATGGCGATGCTGCCGGGCGACGTCGAGCGGCGTCTGGCGCGCTGGGCATCGGGCTCCGGGCGCTTCGCCCACTGGGTTGCGCGGGCCGTGACTGTCCCGGCGCTGGCGGCCAGCGGGGTGCGCACGTCCATCGAGCTGATCCGCTCGCGCGACGTCGGCCTGTTGGGCGCGATCGCCTGGTGGGGGTTCGACATCAGCGTGCTGTGGGCGATGTTTCACGCGTTCGGATCCCCGCCCCCGTTCACCGTGATCGTGATGGCGTACTTCCTGGGCATGCTGGGCAACCTGCTGCCGCTCCCCGGCGGGCTGGGCGGCGTCGAGGGAGGAATGATCGGCGCGTTCGTGGCGTTCGGCGTCAACTTCAACCTGGCTGTGCTCGCCGTGCTGTCCTATCGCGCCATCTCCTTCTGGCTGCCCACGCTCCCCGGCGCCCTGGCCTACATCCAGCTGCGCCGCAAGGTGGCTCGCTGGCGCGCGACGCAGAGCGCATATCCTTCGGTGGCGCCACTTGCGGGGCCGGTGGAGCCGACCGGTGCGCTGCAGGCCCGGTAGGCGGCGTGGGCGCTGGGAAGGCGCTATACTTTACAAAGTAAAGCGACCTCAGATCGGCAAGCCGGACGGCGGTTGGTCGCCTGCGAGCGAGTCCGAAGATTGGAGTTGATCCGATGAGTGACGCGGAGTCGAGAGACGGGGCAGGACGAGCGATGGGCGACATCGAGAACGTGATCGTGGTGGGAAGCGGCCCGGCGGGCTACACCGCCGCCCTGTACACGGCACGCGCCAACCTTCACCCGCTGGTCGTCGAGGGCTTCGCGTGGGGCGGGCTGCTTCAGCAGACCACCGACGTTGAGAACTACCCGGGCTTCCCCGAGGGGATCATGGGCCCGGAGATGATGCAGAAGCTGCGCGACCAGTCCGAGCGCTTCGGTGCGCGGCTGCTCACCGAGCAGGCGGACCGCGTCGAGCTGGCCGACGAGCCGGGGGGCGTGCACAGCGTGTGGGTGGGGGACATCGAGCATCGCGCGCGCACGGTCATCCTCGCGATGGGAGCCGAGCACAAGAAGCTCGAGATCCCCGGCGAGGAGGAGCTGGCCGGCCGCGGGGTGAGCTACTGCGCGACCTGCGACGCCGCCTTCTTCCGAGACGCGGAGACGGTCATCGTCGGCGGCGGGGACTCGGCGATGGAGGAGGCGATCTTCCTGTCGAAGTTCGCCCGCAAGGTGACGGTCGTGCACCGGCGCGACGAGTTCAGAGCCTCGAAGATAATGGTCGATCGCGCCCGCGAGAGGGAGAACATCGAGCTGCTCACGCCCTACGTCGTCAGCGAGTTCCGGCCTGGCGAGGACGGCACGCTGGGGGTCGCGGTCCTGCGGCAGGCGGACACCGGCGAGGAGCGCGAGATCGCCGCCTCCGGAGCGTTCGTCGCCATCGGCCACGATCCGCAGTCGGCGATCGTCGACGGGCAGATCGACCTCGACGGCGACGGATACGTCCTGACGCAGGGCAAGTCCACGCGCACCAACCGCCCCGGGGTGTTCGCCGCCGGCGATCTGGTCGACTCCGTCTATCGCCAGGCGATCACCGCCGCCGGCTCGGGCTGTATGGCGGCGCTGGACGCCGAGTGGTACCTGCGCGACACGCCGGGGATCCCCACGCCCGAGGGCATGCCCGTGGGAGACCTCGCCGAGGCTCAGTGGGCGCCGTCCTCGGGCGCGTGAGAACCCCGGCGCTAGTGTTCAGAGTCGACTCAGGACACTAGGATCGGGGCGCCAGGGCGCCCTCGAGCTCGAGCAGCCAGCGCTTTCGCTCCACGCCCCCTCCGTATCCACCCAGCGCGCCCCCGCTGCGCAGCACGCGGTGGCAGGGGATGACGATCGGCATCGGGTTGGAGCCGAGCGCGTTGCCCGCCGCACGCGAGCCGCGCGGGCTGCCCGCGTCGCTCGCCACCTCCGCATAGCTCTGCACGCCGCCGTAGGGGATCTCCGAGGTGACGCGCAGCACGCGGCATGCGAACGGCCCGACGAGAGCCCAGTCGAGCGGCAGGTCGAACTCGCGGCGGCGTCCGCCGAAGTATTCCTCGAGCTCGCGCCGCAGCGGGTCAAGCCCCGTCGAGGTCTCGACGATGCGCGGCGACAGCCGCCGCGCGAGGCCTTCAAGCGTGGTGTCGAGGTCCTCCTCGGGGAACGCCAGGCGCACGAGGCCTCGTCTCGTGACGGCGCCCAGCAGCGGGCCGAAGGGGGAGTCCACCGGCGCGTAGCTCACATCGGCCAGACCCTCGGCCGCCGCGCGATCGGACACCCGCCGGGCGGCCGCGGCCGCGGCCGTGCGCTCGCTCGCGGCGGGCGCCCGCGTCGCGTCCCGGCCCTCGGGGGCGCCGCGACGGAGCGCCTCCTCGATCGCTGTGTCCTCGCGATTGCTCATGCGGGCACCACCTCTCTCAGCTTGACAAGTCCCTCGTGCAGGGAACGACGCGCCGCCTGCTCGGAGCAACCGATGGCGCTCGCGATGTCGCGGTGGGGAAGGTCGGCCACGTAGCGCAGCACGACGGCCGAGCGCTGGCGCTCGGGCAGCCCGTGCACGGCCTGCCACAGCTCATCGTCGCGGGCGCTCGGCGACGGCGCCGTGCGACCGTCGAGGACGGCGACCTCGGCCACCGGAAGCGCCCTTCGTGCGCGTCCGCGATGCGCGTCCAGCGCCTTGCGGTGGGCGATGGTGAACACCCACGCACGCAGATTCGAGTCGGCCCGCAGGCGCGGATAGGCGCGCAGCGCCGCGATGAAGGTCTCCTGGAAGCAGTCCTCGGCCTCCTCGCGCCCGACAAGGGACACCAGAAACCGCCAGACCGCGTCGCGGTGGGCGTCGAGGAACCGCTGAAAAGGTGGCAGGCCCCTGCTCACGGGGGTTGAACGCCGCTGCTCGGGAAAACGTGAGACGCGAGGCGAGCGGCTGCTCGGCATGCCCGCTACGGCGTCAGCTCTGGCGGCTCGTGGTCGAAGAAGCCCGCTCCGGCTGAACGCCCGAGCCGCCCGGCGCGCACCTGGCGGCTCAGCGCGGGGGCGGGGCGGTAACGCTCCTCGCGGTACTCCTCGCACAGCGCCTCAAGGATGGTCAGAACGTGATCGAGGCCGATCTGGTCAGCCCACGCGAGCGGGCCCCGCGGATGATTCAGCCCGAGCACCATCCCGGTGTCGATGTCCCGCGCGCCGCCCACGCCCTCGCCGAGCGCGAACGCGGACTCGTTGATCACCTGGCAGACGATCCTCCCGAGGACGAGCCCCGGCGCGTCGCCCACCCATGCGACGTGCTTACCGAGCGCCGCGAAGAATCGTTCGGCGCGGGCCGCCGCCACCGGCGATGAGCTGTCGCTGCGGGTCAGCTCCACGAGGTTCGCCTCGTCGAGCGGCGGCAGCACGTGAAAGCCGACCGCGCTGCCGCCGGGGTCGAGCGCGCCGAGCGATCCGCTCGCGCACAGCAACAGGCGCGCGCCGCCCTGTCCGGGCGCCTCGCGCCCCCGCCGGCGCCGGGCCTCGAACGTGGAGGCGAACTCGCGCCTCGCGCCTTCCACCTCGCACTCCACGACGAGCGCCGGGAGCACGCCTCCCGTCGGCGCATGCGGTGAGCGGACCTCGAACCCTGCCCGCATGGCGGCGGCGCGCAGCTCCTCGGCGAGCATGCATTCCCCCGAGATGACGACCACGCCCTCGCCGTGACCCGGCGTGCCGAGGGCGAGCGGCTCGGGGTCCGCGGGCCGGTGGACGGCGCCCGCCCCCGCGCCGGGCTTCGATCCCCCGCCGCCGTACTCGTAATAGCCGCGACCGGTCTTTCGCCCATGCAGACCCGCCGCGACATAGCGCGCCGTGATCGCCGAGGGCCGCCAGCGGGGCTCTCCGAAGCTCTGCTCGAAGAAGCTCTTCGAGACCTCGAATCCAGTATCCACCCCTACGAGGTCCATCAGCTCGAACGGGCCCATGCGGAAGCCGCCCTGAAGCCGGCACACGCGGTCGATCGTCTCGATCTCCGCGATCCGCTCCTGCAGGAGCCGAAGCGCCTCGAGCCCGAACGGGCGGTTGCAGCGGTTCACCAGGAACCCGGGACCGTCGCTCGCACGGATGACGGTCTTGCCCATCGCCGCGCCGGTCGCATGTGCGACCTGCAAGGCGGCCTCGGAGGACATCTCGCCGGCGACGACCTCCAGCAGGCGCATCAACGGGGCGGGGTTGAAGAAATGCATTCCCACCACTCGCTCGGGGTTGCTCGCCCCGGCCGCGATCGCGGTCACCGCGAGCGAGGAGGTGTTCGTCGCCAGCACGCAGTCCCCGCCCACGATGCCTGACAGCTTCCCGTACAGCTCGTGCTTGAGCTCCAGTCGCTCCGGCGCCGCCTCGATCACGAGCTCGCAGGGCGCGAATGCGGCCAGGTCGTCCACCGCCTGCAGCCGATCGGCGGCGTCCCGTGCCTCCTCTGAGCTCAGGCGACCGCGAGCGGCTTCCTTCTGCAGGCCCGCCCGCGCGCGCTCCACTCCACGCTCGAGCGCCTGGCCGATCGGGTCGTAGAGCAGCGTCTGGGCTCCCGAGCGGCACGCCAGCTGGGCGATGCCCGCACCCATCGTGCCCGCGCCGAGCACCCCGATGATGCCTGCGGCGTTTGCGGCGTGGCCGGCCGTGCCGGCCTGCTCGTCATCCGTCACGCGCTCGGTCTCGACATCGGGATCGGTTCCGCGCCGAGCGCCTCAGGCGGGCACGAGCGCGTTGACCCCGGTCATCGCCCGTCCGATGATCAGCTTCTGGATCTGCGACGTCCCCTCATACAGGGTCGTCACGCGGGCGTCGCGGAAGTAGCGCTCGACGGGATGGTCATCGACGTAACCCGCCCCGCCGTGCACCTGGATCGCGAGGTTCGCGCACTCCAGGGAGGCTTCGGTCGCGTGGAGCTTGGCGATCGACGTCTCGGTCGTGTTCGGGCGGCCCTTGTCCTTCAGCCACCCCGCCCGCCACACAAGCATCCGCGAGGCCTCGGTCTTCAGCACCATGTCGGCGATCATCGCCTGCACGAGCTGGAAGCTCGCGATGGGACGCCCGAACTGTTCGCGCTCCTTGGCGTAGTTGACCGACTCCTCGACGCAGCCCTGGCAGATGCCCACGCACCCGGCCGCGACCGAGTAGCGCCCCGAGTCGAGGTTGGACATCGCGATTTTGAAGCCGTCGCCGACCTCCCCGAGCATGTCCTCGTGAGAGACCTCGACGTCTTCGAGCGATATCGACCCGGTGTCGGAGGCGTGCAGTCCCATCTTGTGCTCGATCGTCTGCGCCGCGTAGCCGGGCTGCTCGGTGTCCACGAGGAAGCACGCGATTCCCTTGTGTCCGAGCGCCGGATCGGTCTGGGCGAAGATCAGCGCCACCTTGGCGTAGTTGGCCATCGAGATCCACATCTTCGCTCCGTTGATCACCCAGCCGGAGTCGGTCCTGCTCGCGCGCGTCTTCTGGTTGGCCGCGTCCGAGCCGGTGTCCGGCTCGGTCAACCCGAAGCAGCCCAGCCACTCGCCCGAGCAGAGCTTGGGCAGGTACTTCCGCTTCTGCTCCTCGGTGCCGAACCTGACGATGCCCGAGCACACCAGCGAGGTCTGAACCGAGATGACCGTTCGTATCGCCGAGTCGCCGCGACCGATCTCCTCCACCACGAGGCCGTAGCTGAAATAGTCCAGCCCCGCCCCGCCGTACTCCTGCGGGACGATCGCGCCGAGATACCCCTGATCGGCGACCTTCTT
This sequence comes from uncultured Solirubrobacterales bacterium, assembly GCA_963811445.1. GTDB lineage: Bacteria > Actinomycetota > Thermoleophilia > Solirubrobacterales > Solirubrobacteraceae > Palsa-744. The sequence continues at coordinate 5,882 of CAWERP010000006.1, read as the reverse complement.
CACGAGGTCCACGTCGAAGTGGTGGTTGCGCGCGTTTTCGCGTGACTGGAGCACGATCTCCTTGTCGGTGAACTCGCGCGCGGTCTCCTTGATCAGGCGCTGCTCGTCGGTCAGCTCGAAGTCCATGTCCCTCCTTCTCAGCCCAGCTTCGGTGTCTTCCAAGGCGCGGTGACGCGCCTCTCGATCTCCTCGGCGATGCCGTCGATCGGCAGGCGCTCCTGTGCCAGCGAGTCCCTGTCGCGCAGCGTGACGGTGCGATCCTCGAGGCTCTGATGGTCGATCGTCAGGCAGAACGGCGTGCCGATCTCGTCCTGACGGCGATAGCGCCTGCCGATCGCCCCGCCCACGTCGTACTCGGCCTGCACGCGTGCGCGCACGGCGCGATGCACCTCCCGTGCGAGCTCCGGCTGGCCTTCCTTGGCGACCAGCGGGAGGACCGCGGCCTTGACCGGCGACAGGCGCGGATGCAGGCGCAGGACCGTCCGAGTTTCCCCCTCGCCCGCCCCCTCGCGCTCGACCAGTTCCTCCTCGTAGGAGTCCACGAGGAAGGCCAGCGTCGCCCGGTCGGCGCCCGCGGCCGGCTCGATCACGTGCGGCACGTAACGCCTGCCGCTGGCCTGGTCGAAGTACTCGAGCTTTTCCCCGGAGAACTCGGCGTGCCTCGAAAGGTCGAAGTCGCCGCGGTTGGCGATCCCCTCGAGCTCCGACCACCCGATCGGGAAGAGATACTCGACGTCGCTCGTGGCCGAGGAGTAGTGAGACAGCTCCTCGGGGTCGTGCGCACGCAGGCGCAGATGGTCGGGCCGGATGCCGAGCTCGACATACCAGCGCTCGCGCTCTGCCAGCCAGTGCGCGAACCACTGCTCGGCCTCCTCGGGCGGCACGAAGAACTCCATCTCCATCTGCTCGAACTCGCGCGTCCTGAAGATGAAGTTGCCCGGGGTGATCTCGTTGCGGAACGACTTGCCCACCTGCGCGATCCCGAAGGGAGGCTTCTTGCGCGAGAACTGCAGCACGTTCTTGAAGTTGATGAAGATGCCCTGCGCGGTCTCCGGCCGCAGGTAGGCGGTCGCGCCCGACTCCTTCACCGGGCCGATCGTCGTCTCGAACATGAGGTTGAAGTCACGCGCCTCCGTCAGCGAGCACTCGTCGGTCTCCCCGGGATGCTTGGAGGGCTTGCGCCCGCAGGGAAGATCTGAAAGGTGGTCCGCGCGGAAGCGCTGGCCGCACGCGCGGCAGTCCACGAGCGGGTCTGTGAAGCCGGCGAGATGGCCGGAGGCCTCCCACACGCGGGGGTGCTGGAGGATGGCCGAGTCGATCGCCACGATGTCGTCGCGCTCGGAGAGCATCGCGCGCCACCACTCGTTCTTGACGTTCCCCTTCAACAGCACCCCGTAGTGGCCGAAGTCATAGGTCGAGCCGACCCCGCCGTAGATCTCAGAGGACGGGAAGACGAAGCCGCGGCGCTTGCACAGGGCGACGACCTTCTCCATCGTCACCGCATCCTGCGTGGAGTCGGTGCTCGGCTCAGCCATCCGCGACGACCACCGCCTGCGGGCGGTCGAGCCCGGCCGAGACGGGACGCGCCTCGCGCGCCGCCCGTGCCAAGCTTGAGAGCGCCGAGTCGAGCATCCGGCCGCGATCATAGGCGACCCACGGCGTCTCGGCGCCCGAGCGGCGCGCGACTGCCGCACAGCGTCCGCGCAGCAGGTGCGCCGCAGGTGCGCAGGGCGGCTACCCGAATACGTACAGGTAGGACTTCACCGTCTCGACGAGCTCCACCATTCGCCCGTTCGCCTTCACCCGCAGCAGCTGCCCTCTCGGCCCGCGCACGATCGGCGGCCCCTCGTCGATGCTCACGACCTCGTGATCCTCCGGTAGTTTCTCCAGGCAGCGGATCTGCCGCTGCGTCAGCGGGTGGACGTCTGCCATCTCGCTCTCGCCTCGCTCCCGATGCTCCCCCTGTTCAAAGGGACCGGGCGGGCGGATTCGCCCCACCAGTCTCGCGCTCCCCGGCGCCCGTCCCTCCGGCCGTCCAGCTCAAAAGCACGTCGTTGCCGGCAGACTAGATCGCCCGCCTGCGGTGCGTCCGGCCCCACCGGCGAGCATCTCCCACTTTGCGCGGAGAACCTCCCGCCCGGCGCGTAACATGCCGCGCCGTGGCGCGCATCCTGATCGTCGGCGGCGGCTGCCGGGGCAGGCAGCTCGCCTCAGATATGGTGCGGGCCGGAGAGGTCGTGCGCGTGACCACGCGCACCGAGGCGGGCCGGGCGGAGATCGAGGCGTCCGGCGCGGAGTGCTGGCTCGGCACGCCCGACCGTCTGGCCACGCTCGGCGGGGCGCTCGAGGCCGTGACGATCGCCTGCTGGCTGCTCGGCACCGCCACGGGCGCGCCGGAGCAGCTGCGCGCGCTGCACGGCTCGCGCCTCGAGTCCTTCGTCGCGATGGCGATCGACACGACGGTGCGCGGTCTGATCTACGAGTCCTCCGGGCCGAGCGCGTCGCGCGCGGCACTCCTCGCGGGCGAGCGGATCGTGCGAGACCTCGCCGAGCGCAACGCGATCCCCGTGGCGCTCCTGACGAGCGATCCGAGGGACACGAGCGCCTGGCTCGCGCAGGCGCGCGCGGCCGTGGACTCGCTGCTCGGCCGTCGATAGACGCCTCGCAAGATAAAGTCCGCCGGCGAACCGTCCGATGATCCGGGCACGATGGCCGGCGATCGTCCCCGATACGGGCCTCTGCTCTCGGCGGTTGGGGCGATCGTGCTCGCGGTGTCGGTGTTCCTGCCGTGGTACGGGGTGAGCATCACCGCAGAGGGGATCGCCTTCATCCAGCGCGTGGGCAATCAATTCGCCGCGCAGTTCGGCAACGCGCAGCTGCAGAACGCGGTCGGCAGTCTGCACGCCGATCTGGGCGGCCTGGCGGGTCACCAGGTGGTGGCGCTGAGCGCCCACCAGGCCCTGACAAACGTCAGCGTCGTGCTGCTGATCGTCGCCGCCGCGGGAATCCTGCTCGCGCTGAGCGCCCTCGCTCGGGCCGAGCCCCTCTCCGCGGGCTCGCCCGGAGGGGCTATCGCCCTGCTCGGCGCTCTGGCCGTCGCCTGTGTGCTCTATCGGATGATCGATCCTCCGAACAGCGCCTCGAGCTTCATCACGCTCTCGCTGCGCGAGGGAGCCTGGCTGTCGCTGCTCGGATCGCTCGCGATGGTCGCCGGCGGGCTGCTCCCGCTGGGTCTCGGCCGCGGCTCTGCGTCGGAGACCTCGCTGCAGGACGCATGGTCAAAGCTCTCGGGCTGGACCCCTGAGGTGTGACGGCCGACTCCCGGGACCGCAGGCGTTCGCGGAGCTGTTCGGCGCTCACGGCGTCTCCGACGAGCACAGGCGTCGCGGCGTCGGTCAGGGGCCCGCGCGCCGGGCGCCGACCGCAGCTCGGCGAGCGGGTCTCCGAGCTCCAGGAGGTGCTCGAGAATGCGCGCCGTCGCCCCCCAGATGAGGTGCTCCTCGACGACGTAGGCATCGGTCTCGAAGGAGATCCCGCGGCGTTCCAGCCGCGTGCGGGTCCTGCCCGATCGAAGGGCCTGCAGCGACAGCTCGAGCACAGCATCGACCTCGCGGGCCGACGGGCGCCAGGACAGCCCCGCCGGGATCAGGCCGACGAACGGGTGGATGACGTAACCAGTCGCGAAGGTCGAGGTCGGCGGGAGCTCCCCGAGCAGGTCCACCTCGCCGCGCGGCAGCCCGATCTCCTCTTCGGCCTCGCGCAGCGCGGTGTCCCTCAGGTCGGCATCCTCGGCGTCGCGCCGGCCACCGGGAAACGAGATCTCCCCGGCATGCCGGCGCAGGTCGGCGCGGCGCCTGGTCAAGACGACATGGAGCTCCTCCTCGCCGGGCGCCATGAACAGCGGCACGAGCACCCCGGCCGGGGTCTGGGTCGCGGCGGGGTTCTGGTCTGCCACCGGGGTCTGGGCGATGGCGCCGGGCAGCCGACCGCTCAGGCGACCAGGTGAACGCGCTCCACGCGCTCCTGGAACATGACCTCGCCGTCCAGCGCCCGGTGGACGGGGCACTTCGCGGCGATCGTCCGCAGGCGCTCCACCTGCTCGTCGGGAAGGTCGTCCGGCAGGCGCATCAACAGCTCGAACTTCGTGGGGCAGCCCCGCTCGGCCGGGCTGTACTCGACGGCGACCTCGACGTGGCCGATGTCCCAGCCCTTGCGGGCGGCGTACATCTCCATCGTGATCGCCGTGCAGGAGGCGAGGCTCACGGCCAGCAGCTCCTGCGGGTCCGGTCCGGCGTCGTGTCCCCCCGCGTCCAGCGGCTCATCGACGGTGACCTGATGATCGCGCACCTGCACCGTGTGCCTGAACGACGCGCCCTCGCGGCGCGCGGTGGCCTTCATCCTCGAGCGCTCTTCCGGTCCGGTCATCTTGGCCTCCTGTGTAGGTCCCTCTACCCTGGATGGTACTCCACGGCCGCGCTACCTCTAGAGGGGGTTGAACAGCAGGCCGGTGAGCAGCTTGGGAAAGAAGTAGGTGGACTTGGGGGGCATGTTCTCGCCGGCGGCGGCCACGTCGCGGACCTGGGCCACCGGGGTGGGGCGCATCAGGAAGGCGGCCTGGTACTCGCCGGAGCGGACCATCGCCACCGCCTCCGCCGTGTCGCGCGCGTAGAAGAGGCCGTTGAAGTGGGAGATGTCCTCGTCGCTGAGCCCGAGCGCGCCCTTCAGCAGCAGCGCCTCGAGAACGCCCGTGTCCAGCCGGCGGTAGGCCTCGCCGTGCCCGCCAAGCACCGCGTCGGCGATCGCCTGGTCCTTCAGCGTCAGCCGATATGTGCGCTCATCCCGGTCGTCGATGTACCCGAGCTGCAGCGGACCGCCGCCGGCGGGCGGCGCGAGCTGCTCGATCGGCACCTCGGTGCGCGCGAAGTCGCGCTGGAGCGCCTGCGCAAGCGCGGACCGACGGGCGTCGTCCATGCCCCTGACCAGCCGGTGGGTGGGAAACACCGTCAACCCGGGGTCCTCGAGCGCGACGAGGCACATCAGGATGTAGCGGTGATCGCCCTCCCCGCCGATCTCCTGCGCGTAGGCCTGCATCGTCTCGTAGCGGTGGTGGCCGTCGGCTATCAGCAGCTCGGCGTCCCGCGTCGCGGCCTGCACGGCGGCGATCGCAGCCGGTTCTGAGACCCGCCACAGGCGGTGAACGGTGCCGTCGGAGTCGGCGACCTCGCCCCACGGGACCTCTCGGGTGGCCGGCGCCAGCGCATCCCACGCCGCGTGCGAGGGGTCCGAGTAGAGGGAGAAGATGGGGGAGATGTTCGCGCGGGTCGCTCGCGTGAGACGCAGGCGGTCCTCCTTGGGGCCGGGGTGGGTGCGCTCGTGCGGGCGCACGCGCCCCGGGCCGTACTCCTCGATGCGCACGCGGCAGAAGAACCCCCGCCTGGTGAGCGCCTGCCCGTCCGGTCCCGAGTAGTCCTGCGTGTGCGCCCACAACGCGGGCTCGCCGTCGCGCACGAGCGCTCCCTGCAGCTGCCAGCTCTCGAACAGCTCGCGCGCCGCGGCGTAGGGGTCGGGGTCGCCCTGGGGAAGGTCGACCGCGACGACGTTGAACGGCGAGCGCGCGATCAGCGCAGCCCGCTGACCGGCGTCGATCACGTCATAAGGAGGCGCCACGACGTCCGCCAGCGCGCCGACCACCGACGGGTCGTAGTGCAGCGCGCGCAGGGGTTGGACGTCGGCCATCGGCGGTGGCGGACCCTAGCAGCGCAGCCCGTCCCCCCGAGTGCCGCGGCGATCTCTACGCTTAGCAGTACGGGGCGTGGCGCAGCCTGGTAGCGCACCTGCTTTGGGAGCAGGGGGTCGCCGGTTCAAATCCGGCCGCCCCGATC
>CAWERP010000005.1:0-341083 GCA_963811445.1 uncultured Solirubrobacterales bacterium | reverse complement strand
GTGCCCAAGGGTGACGCCTCTCCGCGCCGGTACGGAACGCCCGGTCGGCGAGAACAGAGCGGTGGTCGAGCAGCGTGGCGGGCTCGGCGCCCTGACGCCCGCGAGCCAATCAGGTAGGCGTGGCCGACCTCGCGGAGCTGACGCCCTGGGCGCGGCGTCGTGCTCTGCACGCTCCTCACTGTCGGCCTGCTCGACGTGCTCGGCGACAAGTGCGGCGGCGGCGGCGATGGCTCGACGTCATCGAGGTAGTCGCGCGGACGCGGCCCTTGCGAGGCGTCCATGTGCCCGAGCAGTTCTGATCGAGCGACGCCGCCCGAGCCGATGTTCGAGGTGTCTCCTCTTGTACGCCAGAAGGCTCCGAAGAAGGCCTGACCGCGCCGCTCGAGGACGAAGACTGCGGCGGTAGGATTCGTGCTGACATCGGGTACCTCCGGTGTGTCGATGGCCCCGGCGAGACGAACGCGCGGGGCCTTCTCTTCGGGATGACCCAAATCCTACCCGTCGGGTAGCGCGTGGGTAGCAGGCATGTGCGGGGGTAGCACCGCGGGTAGCGAAGGAGCCAAGAGACAACCGTCGGAGCGGCTTCGGTCTATCGTCTCGGGTCTGACTAAGCGCCTCAGTGTGCCGTAAGGGGCCTCTTAAGCCCAAGGTTCCGGGTTCGATTCCCGGACGGCCCATCAGAATGCCCGCGAATCCCGGTCGCGCGTAGCCCGCTTCGGCGATCGCTGGGGCTGCAATCGTTTGCGGTCCACGGGGCTGGTTGGCTCTCGCAACGCTCGGTGAGCAGGCGTGTCGCCGACGTGGGTACGGTCCAGGAACAGCGGCGCGTCGAATCGCTCCTCGATCTCCGCGGCGGCAGCCGAGCCACCACCCGTGAGCTGCCGCCTCCACCGCGACGCGTGTCGTGCCGCTCGGGCGGGCACTGTGGATTACCACGGAGACGGTTTGCGCATTGCTGCCGATGGCAGCAATGGGCCGGCAGCATAGGCTGCTTGCTGACGATGTCCGACCAGCTCACCGCATTGGACGCAACGTTCCTCGAGCTCGAGCAGATGGACGAGGGCGCGACCATGCACATCGGCGGCGTGCTGGTCTTCGATCCACTGCCGGACGGAACCGTCCCCGAACTCGAGGCAGTGTGCACAGACATCGCCTCGCGCCTGACCTTGCTTCCACGCTTCTCACAGCGGCTTTCCTCGCAGCGAACGGGCGGGCTGACTTGGCCACGTTGGGTGGACGATCCCGAGTTCGATATCCGCAACCACGTGCATCATGCGGCGCTGCCCGCGCCGGGCGGCGACGCCGAGCTGTGCGAATGGGCGGCGGACTTCTTTTCACACCGCCTCGATCGCACGCGCCCGCTGTGGGAGATGGTGCTGGTCGAGGGGCTTGAGCACGGTCGCTGGGCGCTGGCAACGAAGACTCACCACTCCCTTGTCGACGGTGTTGGGTCAGTCGACGTAATGCACTTGCTCTTCGACGGCGAACCGACCGGTTCCCCCACCGCTGCCTCCTCGGCGGCGGATGAGCCGCAATCGCACTGGCCAGAGCTCGTCCCACATCCGCCGGACGCGGTCGCGGAGCTGGCGAGGACGGGCGCCCGCGCGGCGGTGGCCGGCTTGCATGCGGCGCTGCACCCTCGCGAGACACTCGAGAAGTCGCGCTCCCTGGCCGAGCTGTTCGTGCGCGATGAGGTGGTCGCGGCACCCTGCACCAGCCTCAATGTGCCGATCGGGGCCACGCGCAAGTTTGAGATCGTGCGCGCCTCGCTGCCCGAGATCAAGGCGATCGCGCACGAGCTCGGAGGCTCAGTCAACGACGTCGTGCTCGCGGCCTGCACGACAGGTCTGCGCCGGCTGCTGCTCTCGCGTCGTGAGCCGCCTCCGTCCGACGGTCTGCGCGCGATGGTCCCGATGAACGTCCGCAGCGCCTCGGAGCAGCTCGCGCTCGGCAACCGCATCAGCTCGCTGTTCGTGGAGCTCCCAGTCGCCGAGCCCGATGCATCCGCGCGCCTGCGCAAGATCGTCGAGCGCACGCGCAGGCTGAAGTCATCGAACGCCGCGCTCGGCGCTGACACGATAATCGACCTCACCGCGCTCGCCCCGCCACTGCTGCACGCGCTGATCGCGCGCTCGCTGTACGCCCCGCGCCTGTTCAACGTGACGATCACCAACGTACCGGGGCCCCAGATCCCGCTGTACGCGTTCGGTGCCGCGCTGCGCGAGGACCACCCGCTGGTTCCGCTCGCGGCAGGACACGCGGTCGGCATCGCAATCATCTCCTACAACGGCGGCGTCGTGCTCGGCCTCAGCGCGGACTGTGACTCCACGCCCGACCTGCACGTCCTCGCGGTGGGAGTGGAGGAAGGCTTCGCCGAGCTACGCGCACTGATCTCGTCAAAGGCGCCGAGGAACCCGGCGAAAGCCAAGTCCACAAAGTCCAGCTCCTCACGCATCGTGGCCGCGACCACCAAGTCGACCGGCCGAGCCAGCGCGAGATGATCTCGGGTCGCGTGCGGAGATGCGCGAAATGCGGTGTCACTTGCACTCGCGTCCGCATGCCGCGTCAAACGCCCAGGGGGGCTTCCCCGTGAAGCATCAGGACCGGCGGAGCCTCGCCGACATCCAGGTGCGCCAACCGCAGCTACCGCCGGTCCTGTCGTGCGGCTCGTAGCCGAAGTCCGGGAGCCCCTCGAAGCGCTCCTCCGGCGTGCGGAAGAGGTCCATCATGCCGGGCTCGCCCGCTGGTCACGCGACGCTCACATGCGGGCGTTCAGCCGCTGTGAGAAGCGCGCTACCGCGGGCCGGCCCGCGTCTCGATAGTCTGCCGGTCGTCACGGTCCAGCACGGGCCGCCCAAGCCGATCGCCAAGGAAGCCTCTCCCGTGAGCATCAAGACCGAGCTGCAGCAGTACACCGAGACGACGAGCACCGACGCGTTCTCGCTCCAGAACTCCAAGCTGCTGAAGGTGCGCCTGAGCGACGGGGAGATCCAGGCCAAGCGCGGCTCGATGGTCGCCTACCAGGGCGAGGTGAAGTTCGAGCACGCCGGCTCGGGCGGGATGAGCCGGATGCTCAAGAAAGCCATCAGCGGCGAGGGCACGACGCTCATGAAGACGTCCGGCAGCGGCGAGGTCTTCCTCGCCGACACCGCCCAGGACATCCACCTCCTTTTCCTTGACAACGACTCTGTGACGATCAACGGACCGAACCTCCTGGCGTTCGACGCCGACATCGACTGGGACATCCACCGCATGAGCGGGGGCGCCGCGTCGGCGATGGCGGGCGGCCTGTTCAACATGGAGCTCAAGGGCTCCGGGTGGGTCGCGCTGCTGTCCGACGGCCCGCCGGTGCTGCTTGATGTCGCGTCGACCCCGACGTTCGCCGACGCCCAGGCGGCGATCACGTGGTCGTCCGGCGTCAGCGTGGCGCTGAAGACCGACGTGAACGCGAAGACCCTGATCGGCCGCAGCTCTGGCGAGTCGCTGCAGATGGCGTTCACGGGCCAGGGCTGGGTGCTCGTGCAGCCGTCGGAGGGCCGCGTGGTGGGCGGCGGCGGCCTTGCAGGGCGTTTGGAATAGCTGCTCTTCGCAGCCCTATGCGGTTTCAAGGGCGCCGGCGTCTCCAGGTGGTCCGGCGGGGATCTCGGAGCCGCCCATCGTCGCGCTCGCTTCCCGCGCGAAGCGAGACGGAATTCGCGGCGATGCCCATCGCGCGCCAATGGACCATTGGGCATCACGGGAAATTGCTGTCTAGGCTCCCCGGCGACGCCGGTCTGTGCCGCGGACGAGGGCATTGCCTAGCGCCGCGTGGTTTGTACGGATGGTGTGAGTCGGCGCGCCTGCTGTCGTGTGGTGATGGCCGTTGGTGGTTGGCCCCGGACGGTAGGTCGGTCAAGGTGAGACGTCCCGGTCGGCACTGGCTGCGCTGGCGCGCCCAGAGGCACCGGTGTTCTCCGCGGAGGGTGCGAGCCATTCCGGCTGTCCTCGCAGGGATGATGATGGCGCTGGCAGTCCCGACCACCGCGGCAGCGAAGCCTCCACTTACCAAGGGCGTCTACAGCGGCGTGATCACCGTGGGTCGCGGCGCGGCCGGCATCACGCTGGGGATGACCCGCGCGCAGGTGGTCGCCCACCTCGGACGGCCGTTTGCGGACAACGGAAGACAGATGGATTACTTCCGCCTGCCGCCGAAGTATCCATCGCGCGGCCTGTTCGTCGTCTACCTTGCGAAGGGTCGCGTCCATATGATCCAGACCGACGGCAAGCCGAACAGCGGATGGCGTCTCTCGGACGGCAACCGCATCTTCGCTTCGGGCGGATATGCGCGCCTGATGCATCGCTACGGCCGCCGCCTGAGGTTGATGCGCACTGAGGATGGTGAGCCGTTCTACCGAGTCGCCAGCCGCCTCAAGGGACTCACCGTATGGACCGACTTCTGGGTCTGGCCCTTGAAGCCGGGGGGGATGGTGGAAGGCGTGGACATCCTCTTTCCACCCAACATCCAGGGCAGCGGGGCGACCGCCTAGTCCATGCGCATCCGAGAGTGCCGCCCCCGGAGACGTTCTACTTCTCGGGCGCGGGCTGGGCCGTGATTCCCGAGCAAGGCGATGGAGGCTGCTCGAAGAACGTGAGCCTCTGGCTGACGCGAGCCAAGCACCTCGGTCCGTACACGATCGCGTATGTGCCGATCGTCGGTCCCGCGCACTCGCAGAAGGGCACGTTCAGGTTCGTGTACTGGATAGAACCTGGCCAACTCATGCCCGGATGAACGTTCCAACACCACGAACGGCTGCCACGACGGGCTGACGGGCCGCAATGACCTTGACGCACTCCTGAGCTTCTGTGCCCCCCACGCGGTGCTCGAGTCTGTCTGATGCGGGGACCGGGACCTTTGAGGGCGCGACTGCGATAAGAATCTTCTTTGAAGACGAGTGGAGAACGTGGAGATCGCCAAGCAGCTATGACCGGTCGGGAACCCAAGGTGGTACAGCAGGGGGAGCCATTGTGGTTTCTGGGGACCCTGGTCCGCGTCCTGGTAGACGGGGCGGCGACGGATGGGCGATTCGCACTTATCGACGTCACGCTCCCGCGAGGGGCTGCGCCGCCGATGCACTCCCACCCGGAGGACGAGACGTTCTACATCCTTGAGGGGGAGTTGACGATCTGGGTCGGCGAAGACGCGTCGCACACCTGCCGGGCGGGAGCGACTGCGTTCGCGCCTGGTGGATCGCCGCATGGCTGGCGCGTGATCTCCGACACCGCCCGGATGCTGATCCTGAGCACACCGGCCGGGATCGAGGAGTACTTCCGCGCACTCGGCGAGCCTGCCGCTTGGCCGTGGCTTCAACCGCCACCCGACGGGCCGCGCATGGCCGCCGGGCGCATAGAGGAGGTCGAGCGACGTTTCGGCGTCGTCCGCCACGGCCCCCTCCCGGACGGCTAGTGGGCCGTGGGTACCGGCGGCCGACCTTCTTTGACGGCAGTACGCCCCGCCGCGCCCAGTCTTCGACCGTGGATCGCGGGACGCGCAACAGTTCAGCGACCTCGGCGGCAGTCATCACGTCGACGGCGGCGGCTGCTACCTCCTCCGCGTCCCTCTCGTTCTCCCCCAGCGGTGCCGCCGGGCCCGCAAGAGCCCCGCACGGGCGCCTACCCCGGAATTCAGCCGAGGAATGAATGGAATTCGCCCAGAGGCTCAGGGAGCGTTGGCGTGAACGGTTCGAACTTGTAGGGCTTGCTCGTATCGAAGCCGGCTTTCGCCGCCGCGCTCTTGTCGGCGAACGGAGTCAGCGCGGCCACGGCCTTGCTGATCTTCCTCCAGCGGAGCGTGCGCTCATAGCCGTTGTTGTTGGGCGGGTCGACGCTCTCTGCCTTCTTTCCGATTCCCGTCACGGCCTCGATCGGCCCCCCGTCCTGAGCGGCGACGCCCGGGGCGACGACCCGCGCGAGCGTGCGGTGGTCGCTCTCGATGCCCATGATTCGCGCGGCGGTGACCCGTAGGTCCGCGGTGCTGAAATCGCGCACGCCGACGAGGTAGGCGGCGATAAACGCGTCCTCGAGGGTGACGAGCACGTTGAGTGTCGTCTGCGCGTCGCTGAACATCATGGGTGGGTAGTAGAAGGTGGTAAACGGTGATGGCTTGCGAGTCACGCCTTCCTCGAGCAGGTAGTGGGACATCTCCTCCTGGCGCGCAGCCTTCAGGTAGCCCTGGTCGTCGGATGCGAGCCGCGAGAAGAAGGGCGCGGTGTTGATGATGTTCGTGTAGGTCGTGACCGCCAGTGCCTCTGCTATCTGGGCGGCGCCGAGTATTTCGAGGTCGCCCTTCTTGACGCCGCCCTTCTTGGCGGCCGCAAACGAGGGTGCGAGCGCTCCGAGCGCGCTTGTGCCGACGAGTACCCCGGCGCCTGTGGCGCCGGCCCTGCCGAGAAACTGCCGTCGGTCGATTTCGTGATCGAGCCGGTCGCCGGACATGTGGTCTCCCTTCGTGGATGGGCTAGTGAGGGTTCCTACGCCGCTCGCACGTGTCCGGATCACACCGCGTGCAAGGAGTCACCAGCCCACGCGCAAGCGACGACTCGCGCAGGGCAGAACGCTGGACGGGTGACGGAGCGCCCGGGAAGTCGCAGACAACTCGCCGCTAGCCCCGCATCCCTTGAGTATCAGTAGCCGCCGTGTTTGCCGGTTTCGGTTCCCCCGCCGCCGGAGGATGCCGGTGTCGCCGGCGTGCTCGACGTGACGGTGACGGTGCTCCACGTGCCGACGTCCTTGATCCCCTGGCCGTTGGCTTCGCCGGCTTCTTTGTCTTGCGCGAACGTGTAGAGCGGTGCGCCCTTGTAGGTGACCTGGACGCTGCCGTCCGAGCGCTTCACCGTGCTGAGCGAGCTCACGCTCCCGCTCGGCGTTGCACCTGCTGGCGCGGTGAGCGGATGCCAGACCTGAAGACATGCCGCGCTGGTGCAGATGAACTTCCCGTTCTGCTCCCCGCTGAGGTGATACAGCGTCATGCCCTGCGAGTCGACCAGAACCGTTCCCCCGAGTTTCGAGTTCGAGGCCGTCCTCACGAGCGCACTGGAAGTACTGGTGCTGGCCTGGGACGCAGCTGGCTGCGTTTCGCTCGTTGAGCCGGCGCTTTTGCTGCTCGAGCTGCCGCACGCCGCCAGCAGAACGGATGCCGCGAGCGCGGGGACAACGAACTTCATCGATTGCCGCATTGTGAACTCCTGTCTGGCGGGATCGGCCGTCGTCTCTCTGGCCGCTGCAACTTAAGACTGCCGAACGGCAGATTCCTTCCGCTCTACGGCGACAGGCCTCCACAGGAGCTGACTCTCCGACCCCGGAGATGCGATCTCGACCGGCTGCTCATGCCGCGATGAGACCGCTGCTGCCGCTCGGCCGCCTCAGGTCGCGAGGGGCACCGAGTTCGCCACCAAGACTCGGCAGTTCGGACCGTCCCGGGGGGCGAGTGGTCACGAGATTCCCGGTATTTGCGTGCAGAACGTGCGAAGGCCGGGTGTGTCGTCCCGCCCTCTTGCTAGCTTGGCGCCCTAACGCCGAGTCTCTGGCCAAGGTGTCAGGGAACGGGGGACCCAAGTTGTTGGGGCGAGTCTCACGGTAAAGCCGTGGGAAGCGCAGGCTCTTTCAGCGCTAGCCCGTCAGCTAACCCCGTAGGCCAACGAAAGAGGTTGTGCTTGTGCGGGAAGGAACGCTCAGCGACGAGTTTTCGCTGCTTTTTGATGATCCTCGCAATGCGGGCGAGGCCTGCCCTGGCCGGCCTAGGCCCGGTTCTGTGCCGCGCAACAGATTCGTCCTGGCGCTCGCCGTGGCTCTGTTCGCGGTCATGGCTTCTACTGCTGGCGCCAAGGTCCATCGCCTCACCAAGCGGCAGATAACGGCCCGCTACATCCCCAGCTCTTGCCCCGGCGCCGACCTGCGGCCCACCGAGGAAGACCTCGGCCGCGTGCGCGCCGCCACCGTCTGCCTGGTCAACCGGGAACGAGCCGGTCGGGGCGAGAGGCCCCTGGCGCTCAACGGACGACTCGAGCAGGCTGCCCAGGCTCACACCGTGGGGATGGCCCTCGGTGGCTACTTTCAGCACGTCGGGCGGCGAGGCGATACACCGCTCGGTCGCATGCGCGGCGCCGGCTACATCAGCTCGCAGATCGGATACGAAGCGGCCGAGAACATCGGCTGGGGCGCGCTATGGCTGGCCACCCCCCGCGCGATCGTCGCCGCCTGGATGGCCTCGCCCGGTCACCGCGCCAACATCCTTGACGGCCGCTTCCGCGACACCGCCGTCGGCGTATCTCCACGCCCCCCCTCCTCGCTCGTTCGAGGCCAGGCCGGGGCGATCTACACGCAGGACTTCGCCGGCTAACCATCAAGCACAGCCCCGTCGGCCTCGCCCTCAACTCTCAAGAAGCACCGTGACAGGCCCGTCGTTTACCAGCTCGACGGCCATGTGCGCCCCGAATACGCCGCGGCGCGCGCCCGCACGGGCGCAGAAGCGCTCATACAGCGGCTCGGCCTGGCCGGATGGGGCAGCCGCCCCGAAGCTCGGCCGGTTGCCCTTGCGCGTGTCGCCGTACAGCGTGAACTGGCTCACGCACAGGATCTCGCGATCGCCGAGCGGCTCGTTCATGCGGCCCTGCTCGTCGTTGAAGACACGCAAAGCTCGCACCTTGGCGGCCAGCTGGTCGGCCGCGGCGGGGTCGTCCTCGCGCGCGATCCCCAGGAGCACGAGAAGCCCTGGTCCGATCGCTGCCACCACTCGATCGTCCACCCGCACTGCGGCGTGGCTCACCCTCTGCACGAGCGCGCGCATCGGCCTCAGCGCCTCGGGAAGCGCGCCCGTCTGCCCTCTACGGCGTGAGCCTGACGGGCAGCGTCTTCAGCTGGTTGAGGAACATCGATTCCACGAACGCGGGCGTGCCGGCGAACTGGATCGCCGGGTAGCGGGCGAGCGTCTCCTCGAAGAGGACCTTCAGCTCGAGCCGCGCGAGCGCGGTGCCGAGGCAGAAGTGGCGCCCCCCGGCTCCGAACGCCTGGTGCTCGGGGTTCCTCGTGACATCGAAGCGGTCGGGGTCCTCATAGCGCGTCTCGTCGCGGTTGGAGGAGACGTACCACATGACGACCTTCTCGCCCTCGCGGATCTGCTTTCCGTGAAGCTCGGTGTCGCAGGTGGCGGTGCGCCGGAAGTGCGCGAAGGCGGGGAACATGCGCAGCGACTCCTCGACCGCGCCGGGGATGAGCGTTGGGTCCTCGAGCAGCAGATCGCGCTGGTCGGGGTTCTCGATGAGCGCGCGCATCCCGCTGCAGTAGGTCGCCTTCGTGCTGTCGTTGCCCGCCGCCACGAGCAAGAAGAAGCCCATCACGATCTCGTGCTCCTCGAGTTTCTGCCCGTCAACCTCGGCGTGGACGAGGACGCTCGTCAAGTCATCGGTGGGGTTCTCCCGGCGCTCTGATATCAGCCGCCGGCAGCGCTCGAAGATCTCCGGGATGTCCTTTTCCACCGCGCCCTCGACGCCGTCCGGGTTGAGGTCGCGGTCCCCCGCTCCGAGCGTCGAGTTCATGAGGTTCGCCCATACCTCATCGTCCTCCCTGGGGATGCCCATGAAGCTGCCGATCACGCGGGCGACGACTGGCTGGGCGACCTCGGTCACCAGGTCGCAGGTCTCTTTCCCCTCGATCCTCTGCAGAACGTCACGCACGATCGCCCTGATCGCCTCCTCGTGGGCGGCGATCCGCCGCGGCGTGAACCCCGCCTGGAAGAGCGCCTTGACGCGATCGTGCTTCGGCGGGTCCATCCCGATGAACATCGCCCGCGCCAGCTCGAGCGGAAAGACGCCAGAGGCCGCCACGACGCCGCCCCGTTCGGAGGAGTAGGTGCGCCAGTCGCGGCTCACCGCATGGATGTCCTCAGCGGTCGTCACAGACCAGAACCCGGCCTCCTGCGGGAACTCGATGAACCGCTCGTTCCAGTGAACCGGGCACTCCCGGCGCAGACGCCCGAAGAGCTCGTGAGGTGGACCGTCCTGCCACAGCTCGCGCGGCGTGAGGAGCACGTTCTCAAGATCGCTGCCAACCGACGCCATACGAACCTCCGTGATCAGCCTCTCAGGACGTTCGCCGATGTTACTGGCTGGCTGGCCAGCGAGGGGAGCCCGGACGGGGCAGGTCTCCTCAGCGGGGCGGGGTTCTGTCAGGATCCTTGAAGTGCCGAGCGACCGTCAACTTCACCGCCGGCCCGTGCGCGGGGGCATGAAGGCCGAGGTGGACCCGCGGCTCCGCTCGGCCTACAGCGCCTGCAGGCGGATGCAACGGCGCCACGACCCGACCTTCTACTGGGCCACCCGCCGGCTGCCCCCGGAGGTGCGCCCGGCGGTGTACGCGTTGTATGGCTTCCTGCGCGGTGCCGATCAGCTCGTGGACGGGCCGCGACGCGCAACGACCCCGGATGCGCGCCGCCGGGCCCTCGATGCGTGGCAGGACGAGCTGGAGCGGGGCCTCGCGAGCGGATCCTCCGAGCACCCGGTGATCGCGGCGGTGGTCGATGCCGGCATCCGCCACGAGCTGCCCATGTCCGAGCTCTCGGTCTACATGGATTCGATGCGGGTGGACTGCGGGCCGGTGCGGCTCGGCACTCGGGAGGAACTCGACCGCTACATGCGCGGCAGCGCGGGCGCGGTGGGCCTGCTGATGGCACCGCTGCTCGGCACCCCGCCGCCGCTTCACGGGGCGATGGCGCGGCTCGGAGTGGCCTTTCAGCTCACGAACTTCATCCGTGACGTGCGCGAGGACTACGAGCTGGATCGCGTGTATCTCCCCGCAGAGGACCGCGAGCGGTTCGGCGTCAGCGAGCAGGACATCGCGCAGGGGCGGATGACACCCGGATTCCGCTCGCTGCTGGCGCGCGAGGTGGGCCGGGCGCGCGAGCTGTTCGCAGCGACGGCGACCCTGCCCGACGCGCTGAGCCCGGGCGTTCGCCCGGGCATGCGCCTGGCGCGCTTGATCTACGGAGGCGTGCTCGACCGCGTGGAGGCGATCGGGTTCGACGTGCTGCGCGGCAGCGCGGGGCTTGCCCCGTGGCGGATCGGCCCGGTGGCGTTCCGCACGCTGAAGGGGATGGCCAGATGAGCCGTCGCATCGCGGGCGCGCCGGCCGTGCTCGCCGGGCAGGCACCACGATGACCACCCGGGCGACGGCGCGCGGCGACGCGCGCGGCTCGCTTGACGGGATGAGCGTCGACGTGCTGATCTGCGGCGCGAGCTTCGCCGGTCTGGCCGTGGCGCGGGAGCTCGCCGGGTCATCCTCCAGCGTTCTGCTGGTGGACCGCTACGAGATCGGCGAGCGCGCGACGTCGGCGTGCGCGGCACCCACTCCGTGGCTCCACGCGATGGGTGTCGCCGAGGCGATCAACCAGGAGATCCCCCACATGCGCTTCACCACGCCGCATGGCTCGGTCCGCTATCGGCTGCCCTGGAGCTGGTCGTCGTTCGACTATCGCAGGCTGTGCGCGCTGCTCTACGAGCAGTGCGATGCGAGCTTCCAGACGGCCAAGGTCGAGGGCCCCGGGCGCGCGCCGAACGGCAGGGCAGGCGGATCGGTTGCCGGGGGTCCGGAGGAGCCGTTCGCGGTTGAGACCGACCGCGGCACGATTCGCGCGCGGCTCGTCGTGGACGCGCTCGGCTGGCGGCGGGTGCTGGGCGCCGCGGGCTATCAGCCCCCGGACGCGCCGCTCTCGCGTGGTCTCGAGGTGCATCCGCAGATCAGCGGGCCGGCATCAAGCGTTCTTGACGTTTGGCTCGAACGCTCGCTGGTGCGCCGCGGGTATGGGTGGTGCGTGCCCGCCGGGGCAGAGGCGCGGATCGGCGTCGGCTCCTACGCGCCGGCCCAGCACGTGCGCAAGCCCACGGTGCAGCTCGCCGGGCGCATCGGCGCGGAGCCCCTGCGCTACCAGGGCAACTGGTTTCCCCACCGTCTGCGGGCCGCCACCGAGGACTCGGTGTTCTTCGTGGGAGACTCCGCCGGCCACTGCTTTCCCCTGTCGGGCGAGGGCATAAGGACGGCGTTCTACTTCGGCATCGCCTGCGGGCGTGAGCTGCGCAGCGTGCTCGATGAGGGGCGCACACGGGCCGAGGCCCTGCGCCGCTACGGGGAGTTCAGCGCGAG
This sequence comes from uncultured Solirubrobacterales bacterium, assembly GCA_963811445.1. GTDB lineage: Bacteria > Actinomycetota > Thermoleophilia > Solirubrobacterales > Solirubrobacteraceae > Palsa-744. The sequence continues at coordinate 328,915 of CAWERP010000005.1, read as the reverse complement.
CCACGCGCGGGGGTTCGCGATCGCCCTGCAGCTGCAACGCCTGATCCCGGCCCTCTCGCCGCGCCTTCTCACCGTCCTGTTACGTGCTCTCGGCGGGCAGAGGACGGTCGATCGCGCCTTTGGCTGGTACCTCGACCAGGCGCACCCGTCCTTTGCGCGGCGAGCACCCGCGGCGTTGCCCGCGCCGTCGGCGGTCAGGGCCTGAGGCCGAGCCCGGCCAGCGCGATCATCTCGAAGGCGAGGCCGGCCGCCAGCAGGGCTGTGATCTGGCCCGGCGGGTCATACGGGGGGGACACCTCGACGAGATCGAAGCCCACGAATCGAGTGCCCGCGAGCCCGCGCAGCAGCGCGAGGGCCTCTCGCGCGGACAGCCCGCCGACCTCGGGCGTTCCGGTCGCGGGAGCGGCCGCCGGGTCGATCACGTCGATGTCCACCCCAAGGAATGCGGGCCCGTCGCCGAGGCGGGCGCGGACCCGTTCGGCAAAGGCCGGAGCCTCGGCGCCTGTGAGCTCCTCGACTGTCACGAGCTCGAACCCGAGCGCGCGCGCGTCGTCGAGATCCGCAGGCGAGTAGAGCGATCCACGGACGCCCGCGATCAGCGAGCGCCGCGGATCGAGCAGACCCTCCTCGCAGGCGCGCCTCAGCACCGTGCCGTGGAACAGCCGCTCGCCGTAGTAGTCGTTCCACGTGTCTGCGTGGGCGTCGAGGATCAGCAGCGCGAGCGGTCCGTGGACGGAGTGCTGCGCGCGGAGCTCGCCCAGCGCGATCGAGTGGTCGCCCCCCAGCGTCACCGGGATCGCACCGCGTGCGCAGAGCGGCGACAGCGCGGCGGCGATCTGCTCGGTCGATCGCTGGGCGTTCCCGGGCGTTATCTCGACATCCCCGGCGTCAATCACGGTCCGCGAGCGAAGGACATCGACACGATGGATCGGGTGCCAGGGCCGCAGGAGCACCGAGGCCGAGCGGATTGCCTCCGGCGCGAAACGCGCACCGGGGCGCCAGCTCGTTGCCGTGTCGAACGGCACGCCCACGACCGCGATCTCGACCGGCCGGGCCGATGCGCTCGCCTCGACGAGCGGCGCGTGCGGAAGTCCGGCGAACGTGCGCACGCCGGTGTATCGCGGGGCTTCTCTGGGCGCTCTCACGGCGACCCCGCCGAGGCGCCCTCGACCACTACGCGCACGCTGCGCAGCAGCCGGTCGCTCGCGCCGCGCAGGCTTCCGCCCGACTCGAGCGTGCGCTGGACATAGGCGAGCGTCTCGGATGTGAGTCGCTCTCCCGGGAGCACGTTCGGGATGCCCGGCGGATACGTCGCAAGCGACTCGGCAACGATCCGTCCGGCCGCCTGCGCCGCGGGCACCACCTCCTGCGCGCCAAGGTAGGCCTCGCGCGGCGTCATCGCGAACTCGCCCCACGGCGGGGGCGCGGCGAAGCGCGCGCTCGCTCCCTGCGGGTCCAGTCCGACCAGCTCGACGGCCGCGTGGAGCGCCTGCACCAGGCGCGCGGCCTCGGGCGCAGCGGGCTCGCCCATGCCGAACACCGCCACGATCACGTTCTGGCCGTACAGCTCCAGGTTGATGTCTCCGAGCTCCCACAGCAGGGTGGCGAGCTCGTAGCCGGTTGCGCCGATCCCGCGCACATCGATGGCGAGGCGCAGAGGGTCGTAGGCGAACACCCCCGGTCGTCCTGCCATCCGCTCGTCGAGCACGTCCAGGCCGTCGATCGCACGGACCTGCTCGCGGGCCTGCGCGAGCGCCCGCATCGTACCGTCGAGCAGCTCGCGCCCATGGACCGCCGCGTGCCGTCGCGCCGCATCGAGCGAGCCCGTGAGTAGCGAGCTCGGGCTGGTCGATTCGGTGAGCGTGACCGCCCGGTCGACTATGTCCTCGCCGATCCGCCCGGCCTCCCCGTGCCCGAGGTGGAGCATCGCCGACTGCGTGAGGCTCCCGACGATCTTGTGAGTGCTCGAGATGACGAGATCGGCACCGGCCGCGAGGGCGTGTTCGGGCAGCTCCTCGTGGAACGAAAGATGGGCGCCCCACGCCTCGTCCACGACCAGGGGAACACCGCGGTCGTGGGCGACCGCCGCGAGCGCCTTGACGTCGGCGACCGCCCCGAAGTAGGTGGGGGAGACGATCCAGGCGCCCACCGGGTCAGCGCTCGCGGCGAGCGCCTCCTCGAGCGTCTCGGCCGTAAGGCAATGGGCGATTCCGAGCTCGGCGTCGACCTCGGGCGCCGCGAAGGTGGGTCGCAGGCCCGACAGCACGAGCGCATCGATCGTGCTCGAGTGGGCGTTGCGCTGGACCACGATCTCGCGGCCGAGGTGGGCGAGCGCCAGCCCGGCCGCGAGGTTGCCCTGCGAGGCCCCGCTGATCAAGAACCAGGCGCGCCTGGCGCCCCATGCCTCCGCCGCGAGCACCTGTGCCTTTTCGAATGGCGTCGGGTGGGGACCGATGTCGATTCCCCGGGTCAGCGCCGGGATGTCGAGGCTGAGCGCGCGCGGGCCGATGGCCTTCAACAGCTGCGGGTCGGCGCCAGGGCCGCCCTTGTGTCCGGGAACGTGCAGGCGCGCGGGGTCACGCTCGGCGTACGCGCGCAACGCGTCGAGATAGGGCGTCTCGAGCTGGGGCGAGCTCACACCCTCAGCGACCGGCCGCGCCGGCGCGATCGCGAGCGACGAGGGTCTCCAGGCCGGCCTGCGTCCACACCACCTGCTCGCGACCGGGCCCCACCCCGACGAGCGTCACGGGCGCGCCGGCGTGCCCGGCGATGAAGTCGAGGTACTCCCGCGCGGCGTCGGGCAGGTCCGAGAGCGTGCGGCACTCGCCGAGATCCTCCTTCCAGCCGCGCAGCTCGGTGAGCTCGGCGACGGTGTGGTGCAGCACGGTCTGGTGGTAGGGGAAGTGATCGAACACTGCTCCATCGGCCCCCCGGTAGCTCGTGCATACCTGAATGCGGTCCAGGCCGGAGAGGACGTCGAGCTTCGTCACCACGAGCGCCGTCAGCGTGTTCAGCCGCGCCGCGTAGCGCAGCGCCACGAGATCCAGCCAGCCGGTGCGCCGCGAGCGGCCGGTCGTCGTGCCGAACTCCCCGCCGCGCCGGCGGATCAGATCGCCCATCTCGTCGTGCAGCTCGCTGGGAAACGGACCGGCCCCCACGCGGGTCGTGTAGGCCTTAGAGACGCCCCACACCTCGTCGATGCTCTTCGGTCCGACGCCCGTGCCCACGCACGCAGCGCCGGCCAGCGGGTTCGACGAGGTGACGAAGGGGTAGGTGCCGTGGTCGATGTCCAGCATCGCCCCCTGCGCTCCCTCGAAGATCACCTTCTTGCCGTCGTCGAGCAGGTCCCACATGAGCTTCGCCGTGTCGGCGATGTGCTGCTCGAGGCGGTGGCCGTAGGTGAGGTACTCCTCGGTCATCGTGTGCAGATCGAGCGCCGGGTCCTTCTCGAACGGGCGAAGCGACAGGCGCTTGGGCTCCATCGCCGCGACGATCTTCTTCTTGAGGATCTTCTCGTCGAGCAGGTCCTGCACGCGGATGCCCAGCCGCGCCGCCTTGTCGGCGTAGCACGGCCCGATCCCTCGGCGGGTCGTGCCGATCTGCAGGCTGCCGAGCTTGGCCTCGCCCACCGAGTCAAGGACCAGGTGGTAGGGCATGATCAGGTGCGCGTTGGCCGAGATGCGCAGACCGCTCACGTCGATCCTGCGCGAGCGCAGGGTGTCGAGCTCGTCGATCAGCACCTTCGGGTCTATCACGACGCCGTTGCCTATCACGCACAGCTTGCCCGGGTAGAGGATCCCTGAGGGCATCAGGTGGAGCTTCCACTCCTCGCCGTCGCGCACGATCGTGTGCCCGGCGTTGTTCCCACCCTGGAAGCGCACGACCGCGTCGCCGTGCTCGGCGAGCAGATCGGTGATCTTCCCCTTCCCCTCGTCGCCCCATTGGGCGCCCACTATCACTATTCCCGACATGCTGAAGGGAGTCTACGGGGGGTCGGGGCGAGGACCGTCGGCGCAGGTCGATCGGCGGGCGAGAAGGCCGAAAGTCCATCGGCGGGCGAGAAGGCCGAACGACCTCAGGCAGTTTGCGGGCTTGCGCGAAACTCGCGCCGCTTGTCATCGCCGAACAGAGGGATCAGATCGCCGCAGATCTCCACAAGCCGCGAGACGGTGCGCGGGCCCAGCCTCTCGGAGAGCTCGTCCGGCATGAGGTTCGTCGTCGCCACGATCGCCCGCTCTGCCTCATAGCGGGCGTTCACGATCGAGTAGAGCTGCTCGAGGACCCAGTCGGTCCGGTTCTCTGCTCCGAGGTCGTCGATGTGCAGGAGATCCACTGCGGTCAGCCGGTCGAGGAAGTCGAGCTTGCCCTCCTGGGAGTCCATCGCCTCGCGCAGCAGGTTCAGAAGCCGGGGCAGCGAGTAGATGGCCACCGAACGACCCGCGTCGAGCGCCGATTTTGAAACCAGCATGGCAAGCGTGGTCTTGCCCGTGCCGACGTCGCCCTGGATCCACACGCCCCTTCCGGAGTCGAGGTTCTTCTCGATCTCCCGCACATAGCGGCGAACCGACTGGATCTGATCGGGGGCGGTTCGGCCGATGTCGCTCACCGGTGGACGGTCGAAGGAGACGCCCTGATACCTGCGCGGTATGCGCCCGGCGAGGCTCCTCGTGCGAGCCGTGGCGATACGGCCGGCCCGACAGCGACAGTCCGAGGCGGTGTTCGTCGCCTCGTCGACCACGAAGCCCCCGCCGTCGCACAGGCCGAGCGGGCACGTGGCCGCGCGCTCTGCCGGCGCGAGCCCGGGTGATCCGAGATCAAGGGGCGCCGGGAAGCTGATCGATCCCGCACCGGGAGCTTCGGCATTCACTGCTCGTAGCGCTCCCCCGCGTAGTTCATGAACTTCGGGTACTCCTTCTGGAAGGTCAGCACGACGTCGCCCGTGGCGCCGTTGCGGTGCTTGGCGATGATCAGGTCCGCCTCGCCGGGGCGCTCGGAGTTCTCCTTCTCGTAGTAGTCGTCGCGGTAGATGAACATCACCAGATCGGCATCCTGCTCGAGGTTGCCGCTCTCTCGCAGATCGGACAGCAACGGCTTCTTCGGCGTGCGCTGCTCGACCGCGCGGCTGAGCTGCGACAGCGCGATCACCGGCACACCGAGCTCGCGCGCGAGGATCTTCAAGCCGCGGCTGAGCTCTCCGATCGCTGTCACGCGGCTGTCGTAGCGGCTGTCGGTGCGCATGAGCTGCAGGTAGTCGATGATGATCAGCCCCAGGCCCCCCTCGCACTGGCTGTGCAGCCGCCGGGCCTTGGCCCGGATCTCGAGCATCCCCACGTCGCTTGAGTCATCCACCCACAGTGGGGCCGCCGCCAGGCTCGAGCTGGCCTTCAGGATCTTTGGCCAGCGCTGCTCGGCCACGCGCCCCTTGCGCAGCTCCTCGCCCTTGATCCGCGCCTGGGAGGCCACGAAGCGCTGAGCGAGCTCGGCCTCGGCCATCTCCAACGAGAAGAGCGCCACCGCCTTGCCGGAGTCCACGGCTGCGTTCTCGGCGATGTTGCACACGAGCGCGCTCTTTCCCATCGCGGGGCGGGCGGCGATGATGATGAGGTTCCCCGGCTGGAAGCCGCCCGTGATCTCGTCGAGGTCCTTGAACCCCGAGGGGGTGCCGGTCAACGAGGTGCCCTCGATCGACAGCCGGTGCAGCTTGTCGAGCTCTTCGTGCAGCACGTCCTCGATCGCGCGGAAGTCCTTCTGACGATCGTCGCGCGCGACCTCGAGCATCGCCTTCTCGGCCAGCTCCACCAGCTCGCGCGGCGCGGCCTGGTGGCCGAGCACGCTCTCCTGTATCTCGTAGGATGCCTTCAGCAGGCGCCGTAGCAGGGCGTTCTCGCGCACGATCTGCGCGTAACGGCGAGCGTGCCCGGCGGCAGGCACCACCCCGGTGAGCTCGTCCACCGCAGCGGACCCGCCGATGTCCTCGAGCTTGCCCATCTGGCGCAACCGGTCGGTGACCGTCAGCACGTCCACCGGCTCGCTGTCGTTGTACAGCGCTAGCATCGCCTCGTAGATCGCACCGTGGCGCTCGCGATAGAAGTCCTCGGGGCGCAGGCCCTCCTCGATCACCAGCGCGTACAGCGAGCGGTCTGAGAGCAGGATCGCGCCGAGGACCGACTGCTCGGCGTCGAGGTTGTGCGGAGGGGTGATTACGCCCGCGGAGGCGCTCCCCGTGCCGTTGACTGTGGAGACTGGGTTCATGGCTGTGTTGCGATCGCCTGACGGGCGTGCCGAGTCTAGATCGGCGCTCGCCGTGCGGGAGCGGGCTCCCCGCTATCTCGGAGGAATTCGCACAATGCGAACACATGTTCGCACGTGGCAACGACGGATCTTCCCGGCGAGCGTCCGGCGGATGCACCGACGTGCGTCCGCAGGGGCGTCTATGTCTTGGCGACGACCATCGTCTTGATCGTGGCGGTCACGCCGTCAACCACCTCGACCACGACCATGTAGGTGCCGACGTTTTTGATCGGCACGGGCATGTGCACGTTGCGCTTGTCGATTTTCAGGCCGCGCGCTTCCCGGATCGCGCTCGCGATGTCCTGCGCGGTGACCGACCCGAACAGCCGGCCGTCCGCGCTGGCCTGCTGAGGGATCGTCAGGACGGTCCGATTGAGCAGGTTGACGTTCTCCTGCGCTTTCTCGACCGCGTTGCGGGCGGCCCGCTCGGCCGCCGCCTGGCGCTGGCGGATCGCTTCGATCGCACCCCTCGTCGCCGGCTGGGCGAGCTTGCGCGGAACGAGATAGTTGCGCAGATAGCCCTTCGACACGTCGATCACGCTGCCCTGCTCGCCGAGCGTTTCGACGTCCTGCAGCAGTATCGCCTCCGGCATGCGCCCTCCTACCGTTCGCGATCGCCGCGGTCACCGCGGTCGCGGCGCGGGCTGTCGTCGCGGCCGCCCTCGTTCACGTACGGAAGCAGAGCCAGCTCGCGTGCGCGCTTGACCGCCCGCGCGATCTGGACCTGGTGGCGCCTGCAGGAGCCGGTGATCCGTCGCGAGCGGATCTTGCCCTTCTCGGAGATGAACTTTTTCAGCGACGCGACGTCCTTGTAGTCGACTTGGTCGATCTTGTCGCGGCAGTGCTGGCACGGCTTGCGCCGCCCGCTTCCGGGCCCGCCCTTCTTGTCCCGCCGGCGAACCGGCTTGCCGCGCGCGCGTGCTTTCGCCATCAGCGTTCTGCGCCGTGGGCGTGGTCGGGATCGGTTGGGGTGGTGCTGGATGACACGAGAACCTCGCTGTGCTGGTCTAGAACGGAATGTCGTCGTCCCCGGCGGCGCCGGCGACAGGTGCGGGCTGGAAATCGCGTTCGTCGACCGGGACGTCGCTGCCCTTGGAGGCCCCGTTGCCCGCCGGCCGATCTTCGAACGACCCGCCTCCGCCGGAGGCGTCTTCGCGCGAGCCCAGGAACTGCACCGAGTCGGCAATGATATCGGTTGCCTGGCGTTTCGTGCCGTCCTGGGCCTCCCACTCGCGCCACTCGAGCCGTCCGTCGATCGCGACGGGGCGTCCCTTCGACAGGAATCGGGCGGCGTTCTCGCCCTGGGCGCCCCACACCGTGACGTTGAAGTAGTTGGGCTTGTCCTCCCATTCGCCGGTGCTCCCATTCTTGCGGCGCGTGTTGCAGGCGATGCGCAGGCTGCACACCGACATGCCGCTCGGCAGCGAACGCAACTCGGGATCGGCGGTCAGGTTTCCGGTCATCACGACCCTGTTTATGTTGGTGGCGGCCACGGCGCTCTTCCTTTCGGCTTGCTCGTCCCGGTCCCGGGACCCTGTGTGTGCATCGAACTCGAGCTTCGAGTCTAGCCCCGCCCTCGGGCGCAGGTCTCGCCCGGGCCCGGCACGACCCCGCTAGTTCCTGGCGTTTTGCAGATCCCCCTGCTCCCGGCCGCGCCCCGGAGGGCACGGCGGGCGCCGATGCGCGGCCCCGCAGGCCGAGCTCAACCCGGTCGGGCCCGGCCGGGTTGATCGCGGACGCCGGCCCGCTCGCCCCGCGAGGAGGTGCCGAACACCTCGTCCCAGTAGGGCGCGCTGATCCCGAACCCGCGGGTCTCGTCCTGGAAATGGTGGCGCATGTGGCGCTCGCGCAGCGCCCTTCCCAGCCGCCCTTGCGGGCGGAAGTGATGCACGTAGTAATGCGTCATGTCGTAAACCAGATAGCCAACGAAGAATCCTGCGCCGAGCCCGGGCGCGTATTGCGCGCCGAAGATCAGATACATCACGCCGAACACGAGCGCCCCCAGCGGGACGCTCACCGCCGGCGGCATGACCAGGCGCAGGGGATCGTTGGGATGGTCGTGGTGAACGCCGTGGATGATCCAGTGCATGCGAGCGCCGAAACCCTCCTCCGGTTCGAAGTGGAAGACGACCCGGTGCAGCCAGTACTCGAACAGCGTCCACAGCGCGTACCCGGCGATTCCCAGCCCCACCATGGCCGCCACGCTCACGCTCGTCAGTCCCCATACGGTGAGGCCCCCGATGACGGGCGCGAAGATCAGGACCGGCACCGCCGGATGCACGCGGGACAGGGCGTCGAGCAGCCTCGAGTCGAACATCGGCGGCGAAGCGCGCAGCACGTCGCTACGGCTCAACGAACGATCGCGCGCCTCCTCAGACCAAGCCATAGAGCAAACTCTATTACGCTTTCGCCTTCCGCGGAACAGCCGCAGGGGGCTAGGCGGGCTCGCCGACCGCGACGGCCGGCTCCGCGGGCACGCTGCCGGCACTCGGCGCGGCGGCACGCATGTCCGGAGCGGTCGCGACGCCCGGCTTCAGCTTGACGATGCGAAAGCGAAGGATGCCGTCGGCGATCCGCAGCGAGCGATCGAGGATGCCGAGCAGCTCCGGTGCACCGGCGTGGAACTGGAGCAGGTGGTACTCGGCGACGGCCTTGCGGTCGATCGGGTAGGTCAGCGTCCGGTCTCCCCACTCGTCGTGGCGCAGGAGCTCGCCCTGCGCCTGGATCGTCGCCTGTGCGTCGGCGAGTATCTTCGCGCGCGTGGCCTCCTCGGACTCGGGGTCCAGGAGCAGCATGAGGTCGTATGTGGGTGCGGGCAATGTCATGTGCTCGAGCCCGCTAGGTTAGCGGGTCCAACCCTTCGCGCGGATGTCGGCCAGCTGCTCGTCTATCCAGTCGCCGGGATCTCTGGAGGTGACGATCTCCACCAGGCCGTTCGCCCGCCGGCGCCGCTCGCCCGCATCCATTGTGAGCGCCGCGTAGATCGAGTTCGCCAGCTCCTGGATGTCGAAGGGGTTCACCGACAGCGCGTACTGCGCGAGCTCCTCGTGGGCGCCGGTGTTCTCCGAGAGGATCGAAACGCCCTCGCGCTCGTTGACGATCGGCCCCTCCTTGGCAACCAGGTTCATCCCGTCGAACATCGCGTTCACCAGGAGCACGTCGTAGTGCTTGTAGGCCGCCATCGCCTCCTCGAGGTCGTCCCGCAGCTTCAGCTGGATCGGCATCCAGTCCGGCGTGCCGTGCCGGTGGTTGACGACCGCCACCAGGGCCTCGATGCGCTCCAGGTACTCGGCGTACTGGGGCACGTCGGTGCGGGAGGGCATCATCTGGGCTATGAAAGTCACCCGCTCGGAGAACTCGGGGTGCTCCTCGAGGAACAGGTCGAAGGCGGAGAAGCCGCGCAGCACGTTCTTGCTCAGGTCGGCCCGGTCGACGCGCAGGATCAGGAAGTCCCGTCGCCGTCGCAGCAGGTCCTGCTCGAACTCCGCGACGCGAGCGCTCTGGGCGATGAGCCGGGTGGCCCGGTGGTCGATCGGCAGCGGGTAGGCCCTCACCCAGACCTCACGCTCGCCGTACAGCACCACGCCGCGCTCGAAGTCGACCTCGAGGTCCATCAGGTCGCGGCAGCACTGCAGGAAGTTGCGACGGTAAGAACGGGTGTGAAAGCCGATGATGTCGTTGGCCAGAAGGCCCGCGAAGATCTCCTCGCGAATTCGAGTGGGGAGCACGCGCCAGGCATCCGACTGAGTCCACGGGATGTGCACGAAGTGGTGCAGGAACGCGTCCGGGCGCGCGCGGCGCACCAGGTCGGGCAGCGTGTAGAGGTGGTAGTCGTGAATCATCACGACCGGTTCGACCACGCCCTCCAACTCCTCCACCACCGCGCGCGCGAGGTCCTCGTTGACCGCGTTGTAGCCGAACTCGAATGCCTCGATCTCCTCCCGCCGGATGTCGGGGGCGTTGGAGAGGTCCCACAGGTAGTGCTGGATGAACCAGAGCATCGGATTTGCGAACACGTTGTAGAAGCGGTCGTACGCTTCCGGGTTGCTGACGACCAGTCGCACCTGGAACTCACCCCCGGCCGGTGAGCGCACGGGGAAGGACCGGCCGTGGTGCTCCCGCGAGACCGCGGCGTCGTACTCGTTCATCGCCGAGGCGATCCAGATCGCTTCGCGGTGGGAGGCCAGCCCGGTGAGAGCCGTCACCAGCCCGCCCGACCCGCGCTGGACCTCGCCGCCCGCCTGGAATGTGACCGGGCCCCGGTTGCTCACCAGCACCAGCGGAACACGCGGTGCCGACGCCTCGCTCATGACTCCTTCAGCCCGTTGAAGATCCGCAGGTAGTCGCGCAGGTAGCGGGGCGTCAGGAAGTGCGCGCGCACGTGCTCCTTGCCGCTCCTGCCGAGCGTGCCGGCGAGCACGGGGTCGCTGAGGACCGCCAGCGCGCGGTCGGCGCACTGCTCGACGCTCGACACCAGGAAGCCGGTGACGCCGTCCTGGATCTGCAGGGGTATGCCGCCGACGTTTCCCCCGATGAAGGGCCGCGCCTTCCAGATCGCCTCCGAGACGGTCAACCCGAAGCCCTCACGCGTCGACTTCTGGATGAGCACGTCGGAGTGCGACTGGAACGCGTTGACCTCGATGGCCCCGACGTTGTTGAAGTTGTTGAGGATGTGGATGTCCGGGTCGCCATCCGCGTGGGCGATCGTCGCGTTGAAGAAGTCCCATCCCTCCGGATCGTCGCTGGCCATCGAGCCCACCAGCGCGAGTTGCACCTCCGGCAGTGATGTCTTGACGGTTCGATACGCGTCAATCACGCCAAGCGGGTCCTTCCAGGGATCGAAGCGCGAGACCTGACACATCAGCGGCCGGTCGATGTCGATTCCGAACTGCTCGCACACGAACGCGGCGTCTTCGGGTGACAGCGCCATGTTCTTCGGCGTCAGCGGGTCGATCGCCGGCGGCACGACATTCACGCTCCCGTTCATGCCCGCCGGCACGAAGTCGCGCATGTGGAAGAGCGACTCCGGGTAGTCCGCGAGGTAGGGCAGCATCCGGGCGATCGTCTGCGGATTGGGGGTCGAGAGGTCGATGTGACAGCGCCAAACCCAGCCCTTCGCCTTCTCCGGGACGAGCCCGTACAGCGCCGCCGGCTGCGGGTCGTGGATCAGGCAGACGTCCCAGCCGCCGGAGAGCTCGCGGGCGTTCATCTCGTTGTAGCGCAGCCAGGTCGCCCACTGCTCCTCGTCGAGGTCCTGGGGCGCGCCCTGGAGCGCGTTGTGCATGAGCTTCGTCGCGTGGAAGAACTCCTCGCGTCCGTAGATCACCTGCCACTCGCAGTCCAGGCCGACGTCGCGCATCAGCGGCACGAGCGTGTAGAGGATCTCCGATACACCCCCGCCGAATGCGGTCGCCGAGATGTGCACCACGCGCTCGCCCTTCAGGGGCTCGGCCAGCTCGCGAATCTCGGCGATCAGCTCCCGCCCGCAGATGTGCGTGTAATCGGCGAGCGTCTTGCTTCCTACTGAGACGGGCTGGAGCACGCGGCCGCACGATACCTAACGGTTGCTCGCGATCATCAGCGCGCGGCGGACCGACGACCGAACTATGGTCTAGGCAGATGCTCAACGGACGCCTTTACCGTGCGACCTTCATACCCGTCCTGGTCGCCCTGGCGATCGCCGCCTTCTCCCTGACGGCGCGCCCGCTTCCCCTCGCCTCGACGCTCGCCCCCGACGCCTTCAAGGGTTCGCGGGCGTTCGCGAACCTGAAGAGCCTTGCCGGCGAATTCCCGGATCGACGGCCGGGGAGCCCGGGCGATCAGGCGCTCGCCGCGCGCATCTCCCGCCTGCTCGAAGGGCTCGGCGGCACGGCGGGCGGCGGCTTCTCGGTGCGCACCCGCAGCTTCGAAGCCGGGACGGCCCAGGGCCGGCGGTCGCTGACGACGGTGATCGCTCAACGGCCGGGCTCGACCGCCGCCACGCCGATAGTGATCCTTGCGCATCGCGACGCCGCGGTCAGCTACCGATCACCGGCGGGCGGCGGCGCGGGCGGGGCTCCAGGGGCGCCGGCAGGCCGAAATCTGGCCGAACTGTCCGGAACGGCCGCGCTGCTCGAGCTGGCGCGGGTGTTCGCGGCGCGCGAGACCCGCCGCACGATCGTGCTCGTCTCGACGAGCGGCGGAAGCGGCGGCGATGCGGGGGCGGCGGACTTCGCCGCGCACGCGCACGGGCCGTTCGACGCCGCAATCGTGTTGGGCGACCTTGCATCCGCACACGCCAGCAAGCCGTACGTCGTGCCCTTCTCCGACGGGTTCGGCAGCGCCCCGGTGCAGCTCCAGCGCACGGTTGACGATGCGATCGCTCAGGAGACCGGCTCCTACCCCGGCTCTCCGAGCGGCCTCAGCCAGCTCGCCCGCCTCGCGTTCCCGCTCGCCGTGCGCGAGCAGGGCGCGCTCAACGCCGCGGGGCTTCCCGCGGTGCTCGTCCAGGCCAGCGGCGAACGGGGCCCGTCCAGCGGCGAGCTGGTGAGCTCCGAACGCCTGACGAACCTCGGCCGCGGTGCGTTGAGCGCCATCGATGCTCTCGACACTGCGCCGGACGTCTCGCCCGCCATGCAGACGGGCGTGCTCGCCCAGAACAGGGTTGTCCCCGCGTGGGCGCTGAGACTCCTCGTGGGCGCGCTGCTGCTCGGGCCGTTGATCGTCGTCGCCGACGCGCTTGCGCGCCTGCGCCGCCGGCGCGAGCCGATCGGGCGCTGGACGCTGTGGACGCTCACCTGCGCGCTCCCGTTCTTCGCCGCGGCCCTGTTCGCGCGCCTGCTGGGCTCGCTGGGACTGGTGGCCGGCGCGACCGCGGTGCCGGTGCTGCCGAGTGCGCTGCCCGTGGACGGCTCGGCCGTCAGCGCGGTGGCCTCGCTGGCCCTCGTCCTCGTCCTCGCCTGGCTCGCGTGGCCGCGGCTGGCGCGGCGGCTCGGGCTCGGCGTGCGCCCGGACCCGAACGCCGCCGGGCCCCCGATGCTGGCGGTGCTGCTCGCGGTCTGCCTGGTCGTGTGGGCGACGAATCCCTTCACGGCTCTGCTGCTGCTGCCCGCCGTGCATCTGTGGCTGCTCTTGGCCGCGCCGGAGCTGCGCCCGCGCCCGGTCGCGGCGCTCGCGCTCGTGGCGCTCGCGGCGGCACCGCTCGCGCTGCTGGTCTTCTCCTACGCCCACCAGCTCGGCCTCGGGCCGGGCGGGGTGGCGCGGATGACGGTGCTGCTGCTCGCGGGTGGCCATGTGGGGGTCGTCGCAGCGATGCTGTGGAGCCTCGCCCTCGGCTGCGCCGCCGTCGCGGTGCTGCTTGCGCTGACGCCCGTCGCCCTCCCCGAGGTCCCGGGTCCCGACGAGCGCGTGGAGGTCACGATTCGCGGGCCGCTGTCATACGCGGGCCCGGGATCGCTTGGAGGAACCGAGTCCGCTCTGCGACGATAATCGAGTGTCCGACATCCTCTCGACCTCCAAATTCCTCGGCGGCCAGGCCCCCTCGAACGCGCCCGTGCGAAAGCCGCGGCGTCGCCGGTCGCCGATCGCGGTCAACGGGCTGGCTGCCGCGCTGATCGTCCTCGGGGCGCTCATCGTCCTCGATGCAGGCCTCACGCTCGTGTGGCAGGAGCCGATCTCCGCGCTCTACGCAAGACTGCGCCAGGATCACCTCAGCGGTGCGCTGAAGCGGATCGAACGCGCCCCGCCGACCCCGGCGGAGCGGCGGGCGCTCGCGGGCGTCTCTGACCAGAGCGCGCGGATCGCTTTTCTCGCGGGCGAGCTCGAGCGCCGGGCCGCTCAGGGGAGCGCCGTGGGACGCATCCGCATTCCGTCCATTGGAGCGAGCTTCGTGGTCGTCAAGGGCACCAGCAGCGCGGACCTTCAGGGCGGTCCGGGAATCTACCCCGAAACCGGCTTTCCCGGCATCTCGGGGACCACCGCGATCGCCGGGCACCGAACCACCTACCTGGCTCCCTTCCGCCACATCGACGCGTTGCACCCCGGCAACCGGATTCTGCTCGACATGCCATACGCGCACTTCGTCTACACGGTCGTCGGCCACAGGGTGGTCGCGCCGACCGACGTCCGCGCCGCGGTCGAGAAGGTCGGCTACAGCAGGTTGGTGCTGTCGGCCTGCACACCGCTGTTCAGCGCCGCCCGACGCATTCTGGTCTTCGGGCGCCTGACGCGAGCCGTGCCGGTCGGCGCGGCGCTGGACCGGCCACCCGCCCCGGCCGGCCGGTCTCTGAGCGGCCTACCAGCGGTGCTCGAAGCCCTCAAGCCTGACCTCGTCTCCCCGCGGGTCTAACAAGCTCACGCCAGGCGGGCCCTCGACGACCTCTCCGATCCACGCCACGCCGACGGCGCCGGCCCGGCTGACGGCCTGCTCTGTGCGCGTGCGGCTATCCGGCGGGGTGCAGAAGCACAACTCGTAGTCTTCCCCGGCGCAGGCCGCGAGCTGCCAGGGCGGCATGCCCAGCTCGGCACAGATCTCCGCCACGTCCTGCTCGAGGGGAAGGTCCGCCAGGTTCACGCGCAGACGCAACCCGCTTGCCCGGCCGATGTGCCCGGCGTCGGTGGCGACCCCGTCGGTGAGGTCGATCATTGCGTGCACGCCTGCCTGTGCCAGCGCGCGCCCCTCGCTCAGCCGCGGCCAAGGGTTGCGCGCCCTGTCGAGCGCCTTCTGCGGGTTGCGCCCGTGCCCGGCGCGGCCCTCCAGCACGGCCAGCGCAGCTCCGGCGCCGCCCAGCCGACCGGTCACCCCGATGAGATCTCCGGGCCGCGCGCCGTCGCGCCCGACCAGCTGATCCTCGGTCTCCGCCCAGCCCACCGCCGTCACGCAGACGGTCAGGGCCGGGGCGCTCACGACGTCGCCGCCCGCGATCGTCGTGGCCGTTCGAGCGGCCAGGTCGTTCGCGCCACGCACGAGCGCGAGCGCCTGCTCCTCGCCGAACCCGGCGGGCAGGCCCAGCACGATGTAGGCCTCGCCCGGGTCGGCGCCCATCGCGGCCAGGTCCGAGAGTGCTCCCGCCAGCGCGCGGCGGCCGACCTCGGCAGGCGTCGCCCAGCCCTCGCTCAGGCGGAAATGGACGCCCTCGATCATCGCGTCAACCGAGGTCACGCACACTGGACGCGCCTGAACGACGGCTGCGTCGTCTCCCATCCCGCGAAGGATCCTCGATCGGAGTGGTGAGTCCGCACCGCCTGCGGGGCCCGTCGCGTGCGTCGCGCGTGTGGCGGGCGGCCGGGCCAGCTCGGCCGCGATGGAGTCGATCAGGGAGAGCTCAGCGATGCTCGTGCTCAGCGATGCCGGTAGACGATCCGCGCGCGGTCGAGGTCATAGGGAGACAGCTCGCAGCGAACGCGATCGCCGGGCAGGATGCGGATCCGGAAGCGTCTCATCTTGCCGGCCACATGACCGAGCACGACGTGGTCGTTGTCGAGCTTCACGCGGAACATCGCATTCGGTAGCGCCTCGATCACCTCGCCCTCGAATTCGACCTTGTCCTCCTTTGCCACGCGTCATCCCATCTGGGCCGCCAGCCCCTGGCGGGGTGCGGCTCCTCGTCTCGGTTTGTGCAATCAAACTACCAGCGCTCGGCCCGATGGCGTCAGCCGGGGGCGGCCCCGCCGGCACCGTTCAGCGCGTGCCCGGCACCGGGCGGAGCCGCCGCGGGCCCGCCGGGTGGCTTCGCGGGCGCAGCCGGTGTGCCGGTTTCAGCCGGTTTGCCGCGTTCGGGGCCGTTCTGGCCCCGCGTTTCCGCTTTGTGAGGAGCGCCGCCACCGTGACGATGGGTGTTGCCTTTCGTGGCGCCCTGACCCGACGGCCCCGCTTCGCTCGAGCCGGCTTCTGCCTGCCCGGTCGTCGCGTACTTGCCGAAGAAGGGCTGATAGGAGATCGATTCGGTGGGGGTGGGGAAGGGAACACACGGCTTGCCTTCTGTGACCGAGGACATGTATGCGTGCCAGATTTCGGCCGGCAGATAGCCGCCCTGCTGGGGTTGGCCGTGCACGTCGGTCATGGAGACGCGCTTGTTCGGGTATCCCATCCACACGACCGTCGAGTAGTTGGGCATGTACCCGTCGAGCCACGCGTCGACCAGTTCGCTCGTCGTACCCGTCTTGGCGGCCGTCGGGCAGTTGATCGCCGAGCGCGTGGCGGTGCCGCTCTGCACGTTCTGCTGGAGGATGTTGGTCTCGGCTGCGGCGACCGCTTCGCTCAGCGCCCTGACGCGGTGTGGCTTTCCCCAGTTGCTGTCCACGCGGCCGTCGGGGAACACGACCTTCGTTATGGCGATCGGGGTGTTGCGCCAGCCGCCGTCGGCGAGGGTCGCGTAGACGTTCGCCATCTCCAGGGGCGTGACGCCCAGGGTCAGTCCCCCCAGGGCCTCCGCGGCGTAGCTGTGGAGCGGGCTGACGACCCCCATCTTGCGCGCGGTTTCGGTGACGGTCGACTCGCCGAGGTCGGCGGCCAGCTGCGCGTAGACGGTGTTGTCGGACGCGAGCGTGGCCTGCACGAGGTTCAGCGACTTGTCCAGCGAGGTGCCCTCGAACGTCTTCACTTCATAGGTGGGGAAGCCCGGCAGCCATCCCGGCTGGAGGGTGTGCGAGAAGTAGGTGGTGCCGTTCGGGTCGATCCCCCGCGAGAGCGCGTCGGCGAGCACTATCGCCTTGAACGTGGACCCGGGCTGCCGGTGCCCCTGGGAGGCCAGGTTGTACTGCGACTTGTCATAGCTCTGGGACTCCGCCATCGCCTCGATGTCGCCGTTGGCGGGATTGAGCGTGACGATCGCCGAGGCCGGGTCGCCGGGCTGGTTGAGCACTTCGGCGATCGCGTTGCGGGCGAGCCGCTGCATCCGCAGGTCGATCGTGGTGTGGACCTTCAGGCCGCCCTGGGCGACCGTGCTCGCCCCGTAACGGTCGATCAGCTTCTGCCTGACGTATTCGAAGAAGAAGTTCTCGCGGCGCTGGGAGTAGTAGGTGCCGTGGGTGACGCCCAGCGGGGCAGCCTTGGCGGCGGCCGCTTCGGCGGCGGAGATGTAGTGCAGCTGGGCCATCTTCGCGAGGACCTCGTCGCGTCTCTGGCGCGCGGCTGCGGGATCGCGGAACGGGTTGTACTGGGAGGGCGCCTGGGGCAGGCCGGCGAGCAGCGCAGACTGCTCGAGGTTCAGCTGCGCGGCGGGTTTGTTGAAGAAGATGCGAGCCGCCGCCTGCACGCCGATGGCGGTCTGTCCGCCGACGGTTCCGTAGGGGACGCTGTTGAGATAGTTCGTGAGGATCGCCCGCTTGCCGTGGCGTTTCTCGTACTCGATCGCGAGCTTCGCCTCGATGATCTTCTGCCTGAGCGTGTGCAGGTCGTTGCCCAGGTACAGGTTGCGCACGAGCTGCATCGTGATCGTCGAGCCACCCTGCAGGGCGGCACCGTGGGTGACGTCCTTCACCGCCGAGCGGAAGATTCCCGTCAGATCGACGCCGTTGTGCGAGTAGAAGCGCTGGTCCTCGATCGCGACGGTCGCATTCCTCAGGTTCGCGGGTATCTCGCCATAGGCCACGGGGCTGCGCAGGCTGTCGGACTGGATGAAGCCCAGCCGCGTTCCGTCCGCGGCGAAGACCTGCGAGGATTCTCCGCTCAGTGCCGGCCGGAGCGTTTCGATCGCGGGGGCCGACTGCGCGACGCTCAGGACATAGGCGACCGCCCCGATCGTGCCCAGGATGAGGGTGGCCGCGAAGACGCCGCCGCCGATCAAGAAGATCCGCGTGGGTCCCGCGCGATGGTGCCTGCGCCGGCGCTGTCGAGCATGTATTGACATCGTTCGAGCTAACCGAGAGTACCGCTCCTGTTTGTGATTTCCTGCCATTTACCTCGCGTCGCCGTCTACGCTCGGTGCCAGAAGCCATGAACTCCGACACCGCAGAGATGTCAATCGCCGACGCCGGCAGCGAGCTCGTCGCGCCGTTCGAGCAGGCGGGCACCGACCGGGGATGGGCCGCCCCGGCCATGCGCTCGTGGGGGCGTTTGCGGGCCGATCCGGCACGGATGACCGCCCTCAGGGACAGCTGGCGGGCGTTGTGGGCCTCGCGGGTGCTCGTGTGGGTCGCAGGGGTGGGCACGCTGCTGGCGTTCGGCTTCGGGCCGGTCAGGAACGCGTTCAACCCACCCGGGATGACGAGGGGGTTCGGCTGGCTCGGCGACCTGCTGGCGGCCCCGGCGGCGCGCTGGGATGCCTCCTGGTACCTGGTGATCGCGCACTACGCCTACAGGCCGGAGCTCGGCCCGTTCACCGCTGCGCGCACGGCGTTCTTCCCCCTGTATCCGCTTGGCGTCAGGACGTTCACGTGGTTCGGGCTGCAACCCGTGCTGGCGGGCGTGCTCCTGTCGATGCTGGCGCTCGCGTTCGCCCTGTACGGCATCCACCGCCTGACGACGCTCGAGCTGGCACGTGCAGGGCGCTTGGGCATCGGGCGCGCGGGCAGCGCCGACGTGGCGCGCCTGGCGGTGATGGTCACGGCGTTCGCCCCGATGGCCTTCTACTTCTCGGCCGTGTACGCCGAGTCGCTCTACCTGGCCCTCTCGGTGGGCGTCTTCTGGTGCGCGCGCCAGGGGCGCTGGGCGGCCGTGGCGGCGCTCGGGGCGCTCGCCGGCGCGACGCGCAGCGCGGGAGTCGTGCTGGTGTTGCCCGCTGTGATCCTCTACCTGTACGGGCCGCGCGAAGACAGACCACCCGACTTCTCACGGGCTCGTCGACTGCTCCCCCGCTACCGCCTGCGCCGTGACGTCCTGTGGCTTGCGCTTGTCCCGGCCGGCCTCGGCCTCTACCTGGGCTACCTGGCGATGGCGGGGGGCGATGCGCTGATGCCGTTCCACGCACAGGAGGTCTGGGGCAGGCACTTCGCGGGGCCCTACCTCGGCGTCTGGGACGGGATCAAGGCAGGCTTTCAGGGCGCCCGCCAGCTTCTCTCGCTGCAGAGCCATCACCTCTACTTCCCCGCCACCGTCGGGGACCCGTTCGTGAGCGCAGGACACAACGTGTTGCTGCTCGCGTTCCTGATCGCCGCGATCCCCGCCGTCGTGGGTGTCGTTCGCGTGCTCCCGTTCGCCTACGGGGCCTACGTGATCGCGGCGCTCGCCCTGCCGCTCTCCTATCCGGTGGCTCCTCAGCCCCTGATGTCGCTTCCGCGCTTTCTCGTGGTCCTGTTCCCGCTGAGCATTTGGCTCGCCGTGTGGTTGGCGGCACACCCACGCGCGCAGAGGCCGGCGCTGGCGGCGTCGGCCCTGCTCATGGGGCTCTTCGTCGCCGAGTTCGCCACCTGGCATTGGGTGGCATAGGCCGATGAGCGACTTGACAATCCGCTCCGCGCCACCGGGGCCGGGCGGGACTCCGCCGCCGGATTCCCCGCCGGGCTCGCCCCTTCCGCCGTGGCCGGCCTGGACCGCGCCGGCGGCGCTCGTGAGCGGGCTCCTGCTGGCGGCGGTCGGGGCACTGCTCGTGGACATCCCCGCGCTGGCGCTCGGCACGAGCATCACCGCCTCTCACATCCCGCCCGGCCTTGAGATCGCGGACACCGCAGTCCAGGACGTGGCGTTCGTGCTCGCAGCGCTGTTCTTCGCGCAGCTCGGCGGCCGGACGGTGACGGCGTGGCAGTTCGGGTTGCGCCCCACTCGCCTCTGGCGAGCGGTGCGGCTCGTCGTGCTGACGCTCGTGGGGTTCCTGGTCTTCAGCCTGATCTGGGCGACGGCCTTCCACGTGGGCAAGGAGAAACTGCTCGAACAGCTCGGGGCCGGGGAGAGCGTGAGCCTGCTGCTGCTCAGCGCGGCGCTGACATGCGTGGTCGCCCCCATCTGCGAGGAGGTCCTGTTTCGCGGCTTCGTCTTCACCGCGCTGCGCAACTGGCGGGGAGTGTGGCCGGCGGCGGTCATCACCGGCCTGCTGTTCGGCGCCGTCCATGCGGGGTCGGCCCCGCCGGCGGACCTCGTGCCGCTCGCGGTGCTCGGCTTCGGCCTGTGCCTGCTCTACTACCAAACCGGGTCGCTTTACCCGTGTATCGCGGCGCATTCGCTGAACAACTCGCTGGCGTTCGGCAGCCTCGAGGGCTGGGGGTGGCAGATCCCCGTCCTGATGTGCGCGGCGCTCGCCGCCATCTGGCTGCTCGCAGTGGCACTGATGCGCAGCGGCGTGATCGCTCCGGAGCCCTCCGGGACCCCGCACGACGCGTTCGCCATCCACCAGGGAGGCTAGGATCGATCAGATGACCGACCGGCAGCGCCTACCCGCCGTCGCGCTGCTGTGCGGCGCTCTGCTGTCGGCCGGCGCCGCCCCGGCCCAGGGCGCGGTTCCGGCGCCCCCGCCCACCTCACCGGCGCCTGCTCCCGTGGGGGCGGTCGTCCCCGGGCGCGCGAAGCTCGTCGTCAAGGGCGCACTCGGCAACCCCGCCTTCGTGATCGCGGGTCGCCAGATGGTCGTGACCGGCATCGTCGTGCCGTACGTAGCTGGACAGACGGTGAAGGTGACCTTGTTCCGCGACGGGCGCAAGGTTGAGGTCAAGAGGGTGAGCGTGATCGCGGTGGGCGACGGCTCGGGCCGGTTTCACATCACCTACGCGAGCGCCGCCACCGGGGTGGTCCAGGCGTGGGCGGTTCACGAAGCGACACCACAGCAGGGTGCTTTCACGGCCCACTCGGGGAACGTTCCCGTCTCCTCGACGAATCTCGGCCCCGGCGCCCGCGGCCCGTGGGTCCGCCTGCTGCAGTCCGAGCTGAACGCGCTGCACTTCGCGGTGCCCTCGGACGGGGTCTTCGGTGAAGCCACCGGGCGCGCCGTGATCGCATATCGCAAGCTGACCGGTCTTGCCAGGGTCTCGTACACGAATGTGGGTGTCTTCGAACTGCTCCAGCGCGGGGCCGGGAGCTTCCACGTGCGCTACCGGCGGGACGGGCGCCACGTGGAGGCGGACCTGACCCGGCAGGTTCTCGCCGAGGTCGAACCGGGCGGGCGGGTTCGCTCGATCTACACGATGAGCTCGGGCAAGCCCTCGACGCCCACCGTGATTGGCCACTTCCAGGTGTACATGAAGACGCCCGGCGTCAACACCGAGGGGATGGTCGACTCCAACTACTTCATCCGCGGCTACGCGATCCACGGCTATCCCGAAGTGCCGACGTATGCCGCGAGCCATGGATGCCTGCGCGTGCCGATCCCGGACGCGCCGTCGATCTACGGGTGGGTGCATACGGGCACCGCCGTGGACGTCTACAACGAGGGCGGCGGGGGAAGCCACCGGGTCAGCGGCCGCGCCGGCCCGTAGCCGGCGCACCGGCACTGGGCGCACCGGCCCGTGGGCCGGCTAGACGCGAACGCGGATCGTCCGCGCCAGAAACCCGAGGCCGAAGCCGTACACGACCAGCGCGAGCACCAGGTTCACGCCGTGCGTGGCCCACTGGCTGCTCGAGCCGGAGGTGATTCCCGAGAACGGCGAGGTGAGCGCGTCGGAGGCGTCGTCGATGGCGCTGTGCACGGCGCCCTTGTGCGCCGGCGCGTTCGCGGTGGAGCCCGCCGCGCCGGAGGTCGTGGCCGCGGTGGGTGCCGCGCCGTTGAGTTCTTCCTGCTGATGGGTCGATGCGCTGCTCGTCTGGTCGAACGCAAAGATCGTGAAGGATGCGAGCACCGTCAGGCAGATGACCAGTGAGGCCACGCGCAGCAATCCGGCGAATGAAGAGAGCACAACGCTAGATTAGATCTCGCCGTGGACACCGTGGCCGAATGTAGGAGTGACCGTGCGCGGGCGCGCGAGCGCCTCGTAGCAGAGCTTCGCGCGCACGCGCTCGTGATCGGCGAGGTGACGCTCACGAGTGGAGCGCGCGCCGCGTACTACGTCGACGCAAAGCGCGCCATCCTGCGCCCAGCGGGCTTCCTCGCACTGAGCACGCTGCTCGCCGCCCAGATCTCCGACTGGTCGGGCACGGCGGTTGGCGGTATGACCATGGGAGCTGATCCCGTCGCCTGTGCCGCCCTTGCCGGAGGCGCTCGGGCGAAGGCCTTCTTCGTGCGCAAGGAGGCCAAGGCGCATGGGCTTCAGCGGCGCATAGAGGGACCGCCACTGGGCCCCGAGGATCGCTGCGTGGTGGTGGAGGACGTCGTCACCACCGGGAGCTCCACGCTGGCGGCGATCGAGGCGCTCGCCGAGGCGGACCGACAGATCTGCGGGGTGATCAGCGTGCTCGACCGACTCGCAGGTGGCGGTGCCGCCATCGAGCGTGCCGCGGGCGCACCCTATGTTGCGCTCACGACGATCGACGACATCTACCCCGACAGGCCCGACCGCCCTGAGGCCTGAGGTCGATGGGCCGCATCGACCGACCCGGCCCGACCGTGATCCGCGCAGCTCGCGCGGCGGACGTGCCCGTGCTGTTGAGCCTGTTCGGCGAGCTCGCCGCATATGAGCATCTGGAGCACGAGCTGCACGCCACCGAGCAGAAGTTGAACGAGGCCCTGTTCGGGAGCCGGCCGGCCGCCGCCGCGCTGATCGCCGAGCGGGACTCCGAGGCCGTCGGCTATGCCCTGTTCTTCCCGACCTTCTCGAGCTTCCTCACGACGACGGGAGTCTGGCTGGAGGACCTGTTCGTGAGGCCTGACCACCGTGGTTCGGGCGTTGGCGGGGCGCTGCTCTCCGCGGTCGCCGCTCATGTGCGCGAGCAAGGAGGCGGGCGATTGGAATGGGCGGCGCTCGACTGGAACGAGCCGGCGCTCGGCTTCTACCGGCGCGTCGGCGCGCGCACGATGGGCGAGTGGATCACGCACAGGCTGGACGGCGAGGCGCTCGCTCGCGTGGCGGGCGAGCCCGCAGGCCGTTCCGCGCAGGAGCGCCGGTAGCCTTCAGCCAGGGGCCCCGAGCGCCCTCGCCCTCGTAGTCCAATGGATAAGACGACCGCCTCCTAAGCGGTAGATCCAGGTTCGACTCCCGGCGGGGGCACTGGCGGGCCGGAGAAGTGGCTCACCTCGTCAACGAGAGGCCGTGTGGGTGCACGCCGCTCGGAGCGCCTGGCCGAGGAAGAGCGCAACAGCTGAGCCGCCCTTCGATCGCCCGCGCCCAGCGCGCGCGGTGTCGAGGTCGAATGCCCTCACCGTATTCCCAGGCGGCGCACATGGTGCCATGAGGTGGCGCGTTCACCTTTGGAGACAGCCTCGAAGACGAGGAACGCCATTGATCAGAAGGAGAACAAGCATGAATCCCCTCCGCAGAAGCATCATGACCGCCGCGATCGCCGGCTCGTTACTCGCGGGTGGCGCGCTCGGCGCAACGGTGTTCGGCGCCGCCTCAAGCGGCGCGGCCACCACCAACAAGGCGACTCCGACGAGCACCGAAGGCCCGCCGAACGGGGCACCGTACGGCGCTCCTCCGAGCGGCACGTTCAAACCCAATGAGAGCGCGACCCACGAGGCCAAAGAGAGCGCCCAGCGCGAGGCCGAAGAGACGGCCGGGAAATTTCCCGCGACGACTCCGTAGGCATCACATGCTGTTGGGCGAGCCGGAGCCGTCCCGGCTCGCCCAACGGCTTACCCCATGTCCGGCCGGACGGCGACGCGACTGAGGTCGGCGCAACGGTCAGGATTCCCGAATACCGCGACGCGCGCGAGCCGCGGAATCGGTCTCGCCCGAACGAGCACGCAGGTCGGTCCGCGGTGCAGCGATCGTGGTTTTCCGCATCGCCTCTGCGGCGTTTTGCGCTACCGCTGCCAAGCCCCCGCGTGGAGAATGGAGGGGATGGCTCCCCGCCGTGTCGACCTCGATCTGTACAACGTCCTGCTGGGCTTCGGTTGGGCCCGCGAACAGAGCGAGCTGATCAAGGCGACGGTCGACCCCCGGTTCTTACTGCGTGCCCGGCGTGCGCTGTTCCCGCTCCCGTTCGTGGATCGCCCAACCGTTCAGGACGCCAAAGTGTTCCCGCGGTTTCAGCGGCGTCCGGTGGACGCGTTCGAGGGCAAGCGCGTGGCGCTGATCGCGGGGGGCGGGGCGGGCGCCTGCGTCTCGCTGATCGGTGTGCGGCGAGCGTTTGAGGAGGCCGGGGTCGAGCCGGCGCTGATCACGGCCTGCTCGGGCGGGGCGATCTGGGGATCCATGTGGGCGGCCGGGATGAGCGCCGAGCAGATGGCCGACTTCTCGCTCTCCTGGCACCTCGAGGACTACCTGGATATCCAGTGGGCGAAGGCGCCCCGCTACGCGGCCGCCGCGTTGAGAGGGTTCACAGGCCTGGCCAAGGGTGAGGCGATCGAACGCACATTCGACGAGCGCTTCAAATCCCTGAAGGTGGGTGACCTTCGCATTCCCCTCGCTTCGATCGTCTACGACATGGACCGAGGCGTCGTCGACTATTTCGGCAGCGCGTCCACACCGGGGTTGACGGTGGGGCGGCTCGTGCGGATCGCGATCGCGCTGCCCGTGTTCATCGAGTCCGTCGAGGTCGACGGGCACCTGTATGTGGACGGCGGGATAATCGAGCTATTGCCCGCCGAGCCGATCCTCAGCGACGGCGGGTTCGACCACGTGTTCGGCGTGAACTTCATGCTTCCGCCCCAACTTCAGCCGGCGGACATCACGGGCTGGCAGGACACTCGGATGGGGATTCTCACGGCCAGCCGTCAGGCCGAGCAAGGCGTCCAGCTGGAGTTCGCGCAGCGGCTGCGCGCAGCTCTCGGCAGCTCTCTCACGATCATCGACGCGGCTGACCACCGACTCCTGCGAGGGCCCGCCTTCTACGACCTCTTCATCGACCGCAGTCGCTGGCCGGCGCTCATCCGGGAGGGGTACGAGCGGGCTACACGCACGTTCGATGCGCTTCGTCCGCCTCGGCGAGCCGCCGGCCGGGCGGCTCGAGCCACCCGCGGAGGCGCTCGTAGACCTCAGGGTGGTTCAGCAGCGCGAGGTGGTGTGCGGGGCTCACATGGTGACCGTGCTCGGCGTCGAACGGGATCCGCCGGGTGCGGCCCCGCCCGGTGGCGCTGGGCCTCAGCACCAGGATGTCGCCGAGCAGGCGGCCCATCGGGTGGTGCGGACTCGTGGTGATGGTGGCCGAGACGAAGCAGTGCGTCGCTCCCTGAAGCAGCGGGACCTCCTTGCACGCCGCCGCGCGCAGGGCGTCGGGATCGCGGCCCTGCCAGTCCTCATCGACCAGTGAACCGTGGCGCAGGTCGCGAATGCCGGCGGAGCGACGCCGCAGCAAGGCGCCCAACATCCGCGTCTCCGGCAGCGCGTGAAGCGCCGCGGCGGCCACGTGAGCTCCCTGCTCGAGCGGCGCGCCCAGGTGCGGCGTGCCGAGCGAGACCACGTGCCTCACGAGCTCGGTCCAGCGGTGGGCGCTCTCTGACCCCTGGTGGCCGGCGCTGCGCGCTATCAGTCCGCCCATCGAGTGACCCACGAGCGCGATCTCCTGCACGTCCACCGGCCAGGCGCTCACCAGGTCCTCGAGCAGCGCCGCGACCGATCGGCCGTTTTCCGAGACGTGCAGGCCGGTGTTGTAGCGCAGATACACGGGGGTGTAGCCGAGATCGGAGGCCAGGCGTGCGCCGTAGGTGTCGCCCGGATGCTCGCCACCCAGCTCCCAGTAGAACTCGGTTCCCATCAGGCCGTGCAGGAACACGACCAACCTTGCCGTCGCGTCCGGGAACGCCGCGCTCAGCGAGCCTCGGTCGAGTGCCACAGCCTCGCCGTCCACGCGCACCGAGGCCGGCTGGTGCAGGTCGCTGCTCGAGCGCTCGAGCCGGTCGCCGATCAGGCCGTTGAGCGCGGCGATCAGCGCGCTCCCCTGCCGCGTCGTCGAGAGCGCCACCTCCTCCCCGATTCCCTGCCACTGCATGGTCGCGTCGGCGGCCCTTCCCAGTCGCGCCGCTCCTGATCCGATCGCGTCGTAGGCCCCGCGGGAGAGCGTGTCGTGGATGACCTTTGCCGGGCGGCCCGCCGGCCCCACGCCCCGGAACGCGCGCTCGGCGATGCCCAGGTGCATGTCGCGGAGAGCGCCGGGAAAGCCCCGTAGCTCTTCGAAGGCCAACGCGCTCAGAGCCCGCAGCTCGTTCGGCCGGCGCCCTCCGGTGTCGGGGTCGCTGCTCGCCTGGGTGCTGGTCAAGTCCGTGCCGGTCATGCGCTTGCCCGCCTATCGACGTCGGCCGGCGTCGAGCCACCGGACCGACGACACGACTGTACACCCTCACGACCCCAGTCGGTGAGACTGGGCAACGAGCAGGCTCTCGAGCAGCTCGACGTACTGGCCGAGGTGCCGCGGGCCGAGGAACAGCTCGCGGACGCCCGTCTGCGCCACCGCGCCAATGCGCCCCGCGCGGCGGGCGCACCGTGCGAGGTCGGGCGTGGCGCGGCTAGCTCTCGGTGGCAGCCTCGAGCAGGCGAATCAACGTCTTGGCGCCGCTCGCATCCGTGACGAGGATCGCCATGGGACTGAGCGGTCCCGACTCCTCGACGCTGATCGCCTGCGGATCGGAGATGAAGTGCCGCAAAAGGACGGGGAAGCGCAGGCCGCGCCCACCGACGGCGACCTCCAGCACGCTGTCCTTGGGGTCATAGCCGATCGCCTGCAGCGGCAGCCTCTCGACATCGACCTGGTCTCCCAGCTGCTCGCTCATGACCTCGATCGTGACCAGCAGCCCGTCGATGCCGGGGGCGATCGCGTCGAAGTACTCCACCCACTCCTCGGGGCGCAGCTCCCGTGTGTTATCGCTCATTTGAACTCCTCTGTGGTTATCGACTGCGCCACGCCGGTCTCTCAGGCCTCACCCCAGGCGAAGATGCCGGCGACATCCAGGATGGAAAGCATCCCCGTGGGTCGGCCGCTCTGAGCGTCACGGACCACGAGGTGGGCGGTGCCCTGGTCACGCATCAATTCAGCGGCCGAGACAAGAGGCTCGTCGCTCGAGATCGTGCTGGGGTCGCGGGCCGCAACCTCGCGCAGCTGGCGCTCCTCGCCGTCGGGCTCGAGCAGCGCCTTCAGCAGCGCGTTGTCTGACAGGACCCCCCAGAGTGACCCGTCGGCCGGGTCGGTCACCACGATCGTGTGGACGTGGTGCAGCGACATGGTTCGTGCGGCGTCCCGCAAGGGGGTGTCGGCCGGGCAGCTGAGGATGCCGTGGCGCATCGCGTCGGCGACCTTCGCATGCTCAAGCCGTGGCGTGAGATAGCTGCCACTGGAGGCTCGACTCGACACGTTTCAAGGCTATTCGACATGCGGGCCGGGCGCATCGGTGAAGGCTGCCCATGAGCGCTCCGTGGGTACTACTGAACGATCAGGGACGCCTGGCCTCCCCGGCGGCCCGCAGGCGCCGGCGGTAGGGTGGCCCACATGCAGGAGATCGCCCCCGGGCTCTGGCATTGGACCGCGCCGCACGAGCACATCCACACCGACGTCAGCTCCTACTACCTGCTCGATGAGCGCGTGCTGATCGATGCGATGGTCCCCGCCGAGGGGCTCGAGTGGTTCGAGCTTCATGCCCGGCCCGAGCACGTGCTGTTGACAAACCGTCATCACGACCGTCACGCGTGGCGGATGCACGAGGCGTTCGGCTGCACGGTCCACTGCATCAGCAACGGGCTTCACGAGCTCGCGGGACGCGGTCCGGTCGAGCCGTTTGACTTCGGTGAGGAGCTCCCCGGCGGAATCGTGGCCTACGAGGTGGACGCGATCTGCCCTGATGAGACTGCACTGCACATACCCGCTCACCGCGCGCTCGCGTGCGCGGACGGGGTCGTGCGCTGGGCGGGCCAGGACGAGCTGACGTTCGTGCCCGATCAGCTCATGGACGAGCCCGAGCAGACCAAGGCCGACCTGAGAGACAGCTATCGCCGCCTGTTGGATCTCGACTTCGACGTGCTGCTTCTGGCACACGGAGACCCGGTCGCCGCCGGCGCAAAGGACGCGCTTCGTGCATTCGTCGACAGCGCGCGCTGACGGCAGGGGCAGGGGCCTCGGGATGCGATCATGGCCGAGAGGTTTGATGCCCAGTGCCTGAACTCAGCGGCCGCGAGCTGCTTCGCGAGTGGAAGGCGCTCATGGATTCCGTGATCGCGTCCACGGCGGGACGCTCAGAGCTTCCGCGTGATCTGCTGCGGGCGATGCAACGCCAGCTCGAGCTGTTGCAGGAGGTCATAGAGCGCGAGCGGCGGCTGCAGAAGGAGCTGGCCGGTCGACTCGTCGCGCCCGTCGACGCGGTCTTCGATCTGTTGGAGGAGACCGGGCTGACGCTGCGCCGGCAGGCGGAGGCGTTGGAGGCCGCGGGGAGCGCGCTCGAGGAGACCGCCTCGCTGATGAAGCAGCAGGCCGAACTGTTCGAGCGCACGATCGGCACGCTGCGCCAGCCGGCCGACCTCGCGAAAGCAGCCGCGGGACTCGACCCACGGCCGAGAACGAGCGGGCGCGCCAGACCGCGCACGCCTCGAAAATAAGGGCACGTCACAGCCGGGCTGTGTGGGCTGAGTCTCGACCGCGCGCCGGGCGCATTGTGAGCCGGCGCATTGAATCCGCATGCGGCGGCACCGCGCGCTGCGATTCAGCCCACGTGGCCTACGCCGAGGCGTTCGCTCGTGGCGACCGGAACTCCGTTGGCCCATTCGATCTCCAGCGACTTTCTCGTGTTCGCGAGCGTGGGCAGGACGGTCAGGACCTTCCCGGTGGCGGTTTCGATCACCTCGCCCGAATCCCCGACGTAGACGAAGCGCCCGTCGAGGGAGTGCTGGAGCCAGCCATCCCGGCCGCAGTCGTACGCGCACGTGCTCTCGTTGCCGCTCAGTCCCGACAGCGGGATGACCCTGAGCTGCGCGGGCGCGATGCCTTCGGAGACCCTCGATACGTCGAAGACCCGAACCTCTTTGTTGACCGCATCGATCACGTATACCTGCTTCTCGTCAGGTGAGAGCGAGATTCCGTGGCTGGCCGTTGTGAAGGGGAATCCGGAGGGGAACGCCGCGAAGGAGACCGTGAAGAGCACTTTCCCGCTCGTGATGCTGGAGACCTGGAAGCCGTCGAATTCGGTTGCGGTCGTGAAGGCGAGTGTGTTCGAGCCGTTGACCGTGAACGGACGCACGCCGCTCTGCAAGGGGCCGATGCTCCGGACCTGGCCGGTGGTCGTGTCGTAGACCTCCAGGTAGTTGTGGTTGCGTCCACCCATGTAGACGTAGCGCCCGTCGGCCGACGCGACGGTGTTGTGAGCGCCCGCGCCTCCCTGGATCTTCCCGATCACAGCGCCGTTTGAGGTGTCGAGGATGTTCCAGATGCCGCTCGAGTCGTTCTCGCCAGTGGGCATGAAGAGTCGCTTGCCGTCGGTGCTCACGGCGCCGGAGTCGATCCCGGTGCTGAGGTGGACGGTCCACACGACCTTTTCAGCGAGGAGGTCATAGGCCAGCACCGAGCCGGTGCCATTGCCTCCGCCATCGCCGCCGTAGGAGACGAACAGCATGTGCGTGACGGGCGCGACCGTCACGCCCCGGGTCCCGGCTTTGGTCTGAGGCAGGCTGATCGTCTTGACCAGAGCCTGGCCCTGATCCATGTCGTAGACCGACACGAGGCCGTCGTCGAATACGTACTCCAGATGCTGGACGCCCGAGGAGGACGAGGTGACGACCGCCGTCTGGGCGGAGCTCGCGGGAGCCGATGGTCCGACCGGAGTTCGTGGCCGTCAGCGACACCCGCAGCGTGGAACCCACATCAGCCGGGTCGACCGTGTAACTCTGCGTGGTTGCCAGCGGGATCGCCGAGCAGTTTCCCCCCTGCGCGTCGCAGCGCTGCCACTGGTAGGCATAGGCGCTCGGGCTTTCAGACCACGAGCCGGTGCTCGCGCTGAGCGTCTGTCCCGCCTGCGCGGTTCCCGAGATCGTGGGTGGCGCGGTGTTGACGGGAGGAGAAGGGATCGGCGTGTTGGTCGCGTAGATCGAGGCCTGCTGGGAGTCCATGGTCGCCGCGCCGAAGGGGTTGGTCGGCCCGCTGGTGTAGGCGTTCGTGTTGTAGGCGCGGCTGTTGGGGACGTTGTCGTAGACGTAACCCATGCCCGCCGGTGCTCGCGCCGGTGATGAAGCCCAGCCAGTAGGTGCCCGGGCTGAGGGTCACCGGCGAGGCGAAGGGAAGGTCAAACCAGCCGGATCCGTTCACGTTGCCGCGATAGGTGACTTCGGTGCCGCTCGCCACGCAGGGCGCCGGGTGATCCCCCCGAGTCGGCGTAGATGACGGCCCTCAGCGCCTGCGGGCTCGGCGAGTTGATTCCGGGCGACCGCGTAGACGCTCAGCTTGGTCACCGACGCGGCGACGGACAGCGTCGCAGTGTTGACGAGCTTGTAGTTCGCGGAGATGCCGTCTGCCCGACGAGCGCTCCCACGCGTCGTCTTGCCGAAGATCTGGGCGGATGCCGACTGCACAGGAGCCGTCTGGGCGGAGCTCGACGGGCGCCGATGGTCCGACCGAGTTCGTGGCCGTCACGCGACACCCGCAGCGTGGAACCCACATCAGCCGGGTCGACCGTGTAACTCTGCGTGGTTGCCAGCGGGATCGCCGAGCAGTTTCCCCCCTGCGCGTCGCAGCGCTGCCACTGGTAGGCATAGGCGCTCGGGCTTTCAGACCACGAGCCGGTGCTCGCGCTGAGCGTCTGTCCCGCCTGCGCGGTTCCCGAGATCGTGGGTGGCGCGGTGTTGACGGGCGGAGAAGGGATCGGCGTGTTGGTCGCGTAGATCGAGGCCTGCTCGGAGTCCATGGTCGCCGTGCCCGAAGGGGTTGGTCGGCCCGCTGGTGTAGTGTTCGTGTTGTAGGCCCGGCTGTTGGGAACGCTGTCGTAGACGTAGGCCCATGCCGCTCGGTGCTCGCGCCGGTGATGAAGCCCAGCCAGTAGGTGCCCGGGCTGAGGGTCACCGGCGGAGGCGAAGGGAAGGTCAAACCAGCCGGATCCGTTCACGTTGCCGCGATAGGTGACTTCGGTGCCGCTCGCCACGAGGGCGCCGGGTGATCCCCCCGAGTCGGCGTAGATGACGGCCCTCAGCGCCTGCGGGCTCGGCGAGTTGATTCCGGGCGACCGCGTAGACGCTCAGCTTGCTCACCGACGCGGCGACGGACAGCGTCGCAGGGTTGACGAGCTTGTAGTTCGCGAAGATGCCGTCTGCCCGTCGAGCCTCCCACGCGTCGTCTTGCCGAAGGTCTGGGCGGATGCCGGCTGCACGGAGCCGTCTGGGCGGAGCTCGCGGGCGCCGAGGGTCCGACCGAGTTCGTGGCCGTCACGCGACACCCGCAGCGTGGAACCCACATCAGCCGGGTCGACCGTGTAACTCTGCGTGGTTGCCAGCGGGATCGCCGAGCAGTTTCCCCCCTGCGCGTCGCAGCGCTGCCACTGGTAGGCATAGGCGCTCGGGCTTTCAGACCACGAGCCGGTGCTCGCGCTGAGCGTCTGTCCCGCCTGCGCGGTTCCCGAGATCGTGGGTGGCGCGGTGTTGACGGGAGGTTCGATCTGCGTGTACGTCGCATAGACGGAGGCTTGCTCGGAGTCCCTGGTGGGTGCTCCGAAGGGGTTGGTCGGTCCGCTGGTGTAGGCGTTCGCGGTGTAGGCACGGCTGTTGGGGGAGCCGCTGAAGACATATCCCATGCCCTCGTTGCTCGCGCCGGCGATGAAGCCAAGCCAGTAGGTGCCCGGGCTGAGGGTCACCGGGGAGGCGAATGGCAGGTCAAACCAGCCTGATCCGTTCACGTTACCGCGATAGGTGACTTCGGTGCCGCTCGCCACGAGGGCGCCGGGTGATCCCCCCGAGTCGGCGTAGATGACGGCCCTCAGCGCCTGCGGGCTCGGCGAGTTGATTCCGGGAACCGCGTAGACGCTCAGCTTGCTCACCGACGCGACAACCGACAGCGTCGCGCTGTTGACGAGCTTGTAGTTCGCGAAGATGCCCGAATCCTTCGAGCTGCCCACGGTCGTCTTGCCGAACGTGCCCATGACTGGCGCGGCGGAAGTGGGGGCCTGGCCGCTTGCTCCAGCGGCGCCCACGGCGTGGGCGTACACCAGCACCGCCAGAACGACGGAAACGGATACGCGGGCGCGGCTCACTACGAGCCTCCGTGCGGGCGGTGAGTTGCCTCCATGCTGATCGGCCTTTCTCCTTGAAGCACTTGCTGCCGATACGCGGCCGGAGGATACCACCAGGTCACTGTTCGGCGCCTCTGGGCGCCGCGCCACGGCGCCAGCTCTGCGCTGTTATGCGCTGTCGAGCACGCTCTGGGCGAGCGGCACGCGAGCAGGCAGGAAGTCTCCGTCGAGCAGGCTCTCGGCCACCTCCGCCGGGCTGGGCTTGCCCATGAGGAACCCCTGCGCCATCTCGCAGCCCATTTCCTGGAGCGTGGTCATCTGGCTCTGCGCCTCGATGCCCTCGGCGACCACGGCGAGGGAGAGGGCCTGCCCGACGCCGAGGATCGCCTCGAACAGGTCACGGCTCTTGCCGTCGCCATCGAGTGCCGCCACGAAGCTCTTGTCCACCTTGAGAATGTCGACGGGCAGGCGCTGCAGGTGGGAGAGCGAGGCATACCCGGTGCCGAAGTCGTCGATCGCGATCTGCACCCCCAGCTTTCTGAGCTCGTGCAGCATCCTTATCGTCCGCTCGGGGTCGTGAGCCAGCGAGCCCTCTGTGATCTCGAGTACCACCCGCGATGGGGTGATCCCGGACTCCTGGAGGGCGTCTCGCACGTCGGAGATCAAGTCCTGGGCGGTCAGCTGGACCGTTGAGACGTTCACCGAGACCGACAGCGAGCGGGCGCTCTCATGACGGAGATCCCATGCCGCCAGCTGGCGGATGGCCTCGCGTAGCACCCAACGGCCGAGCGGCACGATCAGCCCGCTCTCCTCGGCCAGTGGAATGAACCGCTCGGGAGCCATCAAGCCCCGAGTCGGGTGGCTCCAGCGGACGAGCGACTCAAAGCCCTTCAGGCGCCCGTCGAGCATCTCGAATATCGGCTGGTAGAAGAGCAGGAGCTCCTGGCGCTCGAGCGCCTCGCGAAGATCGACCTGCAGCCGGAAGCGCTCGTGCGCTCGTTGGTGCATCGACGGGGCGAACAGCCTCACGGAGTCCTTGCCGCCCGTCTTGGCAACGTACATCGCCGTGTCCGCGTCGCGCAGGAGCTCGTGAACGTCCACGTCCGCGGCCGAGCCGGTGGCGGCGCCGACGCTCGCAGTGACCGAATAGTCCCAGCCCGGCAGGCTCACGCGCTCGCGCAGAGCCTCGCGAATGCGCTCGGCGAGGACGGTGATGTCGTCCAGGCCGGCAACGTCGTCGATCAGGATCACGAACTCGTCGCCTCCCAGGCGCGCGACCGTGTCCTCGGAGCGCACGAGCGATTCCAGCCGGCGGGCGACCTCGCCGAGGACGATGTCGCCGACCTGGTGGCCCAAGCTGTCGTTGACCGACTTGAACCCGTCGAGGTCCACCAGCACCACCGCCACGGTGGCTCCCGATCGCGCCGAGCGGGCGAGGGCCTGCTCGGCGCGATCGGTGAGCAGGGCACGGTTGGCGAGGCCCGTGAGGGGATCATGAAGGGCCTGGTGGCGCAGCTGGTTCTGCAGCGCGACCCGGTCGGTGGCGTCGCGGGTGTTCACGACCAGGGCACCCACGCTCGGGTCGTCGATCAGGTTGGTGATCGCCGATTCGGCATGGCGGAGGCGGCCGGTCGCGTCGGTCAGCTCCCACTCCACCCACGAGACCTGACCGGGCTCGGCGATAGCTCGCCGCAGTGCGTGCGACAGCGGGTTCGGCCCCCCGGTCGCCTCCTGCAGTCCGCGCCCCACGAACTCGCTGGGCTCGTGGCCGAACACGTCCACCATCGAGTCGCTCACGTAGCGGACGGTGAGGTCGGGGTCGACCACGGTTATGACATCGGAGGAATGCTGCACCAGGGCGCGGTAGTAGCACTCGGTGGCTCGCAGCTCGGCCGTGCGCTCCGCCACCCGGCGCTCGAGGTCGGATGTCAGAGCGTGGTTCTCGTACACCGCGATCAGCTGCGAGAGAAGGGCGAGCGCCAGAACCGCCGCGCCGATCCACAGCAGAACGCGCGGCGGTCCGAGGTCTGCTCCGGAGGACCAGCTGACGAGCACGGTGGCGACGCCCGCCGCCGCCGGGAGCGTGGGCAACGCCGGCAGGAGTCGCCCGCCGGCCAGCTTGCGCGTGCGTCTTGGCCGCCGGTGGCGCTGGGCCGCGGCCACTGTGATCACGAGAAAGCCCGCCACCCACCCTACGTCGGCGGGGCTGCCCGCGGAGAAGCGCGGGTTCAGCGCGTCCAGGTACCAGAAGGCGGAGTCCGAGATGGCCAGGAACGTGATGCCGAGAGCAAGCAGCGCGAGCCCGGCGGGCAGCTGCTCCTTGGCGCGCACCGCGACGAACAGGACGGCTGAGAGCGCGACCGCGTCAAGCGCCGGGTACGCGAGGTCGACGATCTGCCCCGAGGTCGCCGCGTGGCTGCTCGCGAACACCGCGGCGATCGCCACGCACCAGCTGATCAGGAAGCACCCCGCGGCGATCAGCAGGCCCTCGATCGCGCCCCGCAGCTGCGAGAGGCGCCCGGCGGGCGTGCTCACCATGCTGAGCAGGCCGCCCACCACGAGGACCGACGAGGTGAGCAGCACCGCATCGAGGTAGGAGGGCGACTTGGGAGTGACCCCGAAGCCGACTTCGTAGACGGTCCGCGCAAGGTGCCCTGCCGCCCAGGCGCCCATCCCGAGGGCGAGCAGTCGCCAAGCCCGCCAGGCGCGCTGCTCGGAGCCGCCCTCGTGCGTGGCTTCCCAGCGATCGCGCCGGGCCCTCGAGGCGCACGCCGCTGCGGCGATCAGCGCGGCTAGCGTCTCGCTGAAGTCCTCCACGGCGGTCGAGCCTGGTGCGTTGCCCGCATGCACGGTCACCAGCACCCCGAAGATGGCCAGAGCCACGAGGCTGAGCGACCATAGCAACGGCCACCGGGCCACTGCGACGGGTTCGCCCTGCTTCGCGACGGGTTCGCCCTGTTTCGAGATCAAAGGTGCATCGGGTGGCGACATGAGAGTTCAGCCGAGGGCTTGCCCGCTGGATGACCTCATCATCGGTCTCCAGATAGGCGGGCTTGAGCGGTGCTGGACGGCGTCGACCGTCCCCCCGGGCCCTGTCTGCCGACTTGCGGCCGGTCGCGACGCCGGGTAGCATCGATGGGATCAGATGATTGCCGAGCGGCTGGGGGGCCGGCGGGCGAGCGTCCTTTCCAACCCAAGGGGATCAATGATGCAGAAGCTGTTCACATTGCTGGTCGTCGCACTCGCCGGCGGAGCGCTTGCCGCGGGATGCGGGAGCAGCAGCTCGACGTCCACGACCACCAGCACCCAGACCTCTACGAAACCCCCGCCACTGACCCCCGCCCAGGTGGCGCAGGCGCAGGCCAGCTGCAGGCAGAGGGTGCAGTCGGCACCCTCGCTCTCGGCGAGCGCAAAGGCCAAGCTCGAAAAACTCTGCGACCAGGCCCAGAGCACCGACCCGGCCGCGATACGCAAGGCGACACAGGAAGCCTGCCTCACACTCCTCGAAGCCTCCCATGTGCCGGCGGGCGCGGCCAGGGAACGGGCGCTCGCGCTCTGCCGCGCCGCCCCGTAGTAGCGGCGCCTCAGCAGTACAGGTCGCCGGTTCCTTGGCGCACTCCGACCGCCGGCCGCCCGGCGCCTCCGACCGCCGGGCCGCCGCAGCGCAACGCGGCTAGTCGCTCGCGTCCTCTTGCTCATCCTCTTCCCCGGCGTACAGCGACTCTCGCGCGAGCTCTTGGCCCCTGGCGCCGAACAGCTTGATCTCGAGCAGGTCCGCGCGGTATTCGTCGGGGGCGATCAGGGTGAAGCGCTCGTTGATCAGCTCGCACTGGTCGACGGCGAGATCGGCTAGCTCGGCGGTGACGATCCGCCCTCCGGAGACCAGCGGTCGGCCCCACACGAGCGTCATCGCGGCCACTGCGCCCGCGTGCCCGCGCCACGTGCCGATCACCTCCTCGCACAGGTCGATCTTCCAATCCGGGTTGCGCTCGGCGGTTTCGTCGGTGAAGTCCACGTGCGCGGAGAAGTCGCTCGGCTCGCCACCCTCGCCCGGAGGGACGAAACGCACGTAACCGAACAGCTCGTATCCGGTCGAGGTGAGCGAGGTGGCCGGCACATAGGTGCGTCCGTGCCAGGTGCGGTCCGGATACCACACGATCTCCCCCGGCTCCCCGAGATCCTCCTGCTCTGAGTCAAGCTCGAGTGTCGCCGCCAAGAACTCCTCGCGCAGCCGCTCCTCCCAGCGGCCGTAGGGCAGGTCCTCCTGTGGCGGCTCCGCGGCGAAGCGGGGCACGAAGCGCTCCTCGTAGGGCATGGCTGCCGGGCAGCCTAGCTCGCCGGCGACGGCGGCTGAGGACTCACGCCTCGCGCAGCAGGGCGGCGGCGCGCTCCGGCGCGACGATGTTGACGCTCAACTCGGTGGAGAGCTCGAGCCCCGCAAGGTGGGTCAGGCGGGGCACCACGTCGATTCGCCAGCAGAAGTGCTCGGCGCCGCGCGGGGCGGTGCGCACCCACAGGTTCAGCGGGGGGCTCGAGCCGAGGTGGCGCGCGAGCCTGCACAGCCCGTCGTGCAGCAGCGCCGAGCCGCAGGGCTCGCCCTCCTCGAAGCGTGCACGGGGCCTACGCGGGGCGAGCATGAGCTGGAATGGAAGCCGCGACGCGTAAGGAGCCATCAGCACCGCCTCATCGTCGATCGCCACGATCCGCTCGCCGAGGCGCACCTCCTCGGCGACGAGGTCGCCGAGCAGGCTCTGACCCATCGTGCGCGTGGTGTAGGCGCCGAACCGCTCGCGCTCGCGCGCCACGGCGAGCGGCACGAAGTCGAGCGCGTACAGCTGGGCGTGGGTGTGCGGCAGCGAGGCCCCCGCCTGGCGGTGCTCGTTGACGATCAGCTGCACGCAGGCGCTCGCGGAGTGAGCTCGCATGCGCTCGCGCCACACCTCCACGGCCGCCGCCATCTGCTCGGCCGGTAGGTCTGCGAGCGAGAGGACCGGCTGGGGCCCGTTGATGATCACCTCGTGCGCCCCGCTTGCCGGCAGCGAGGTGAAGAGCTCCGGGCGAGCCTGCGCGCCCGACTCGTGAGGGTCCCGGGCATCCTCGCCGGGCGGTGTGAGCGCCGGATAGAGGTTCGAGACCACCCGCACAGTCCAGCCGGGCGAGTCCGCGGGGCCCCCGCCGGGCCGCACGGCATAGAGCTCGGGCGGGGTGCGGCCCTCGTTCCCCTCGGCGAACGGGTCGCTCTCCGGGTCGATCGGCTCGGGTGAGGCGTCGCCGGAGAGGCCGGGCTCTCCGCCGGGGCGGCGCGAGCGCTCGCCGGCGACGATCGTCTTGTGCCCGCTCAGCGGGTCGATCCGGATCTCAGGCACGTTTCCGCCGGGGTTCGCATCCAGCGATGGGTTGGGGTCCGCCGCGCACGCATCTCGCCCATCAGGCATCGAGCGCGTAGCGCCTGATGTCCTGTTCGAGCTTGGCCTGGGTGGGGTAGGGGCCCTGGTGGATGTACTGGGCGCCCCGGCGATCGTAGATCACCGTCACGGGCGTGAACGTCGAGTCGGTGACGGCGGTTCCCAGCTGGCCGCTCTGGTCGTAGTAGCTCGGGTAGCTCACCGGGTGGCTGCGCATGAAGGCGAGGGAGTCTGAGCGGCTGGTGTCGCCGGAGTCGATCCCGATGAACGCGACCTCCCGCCCCTGCGCTACGGAGGCGCCCTGAAAGGCCCCGAGCTCGGAGCGGCAGGGCCCGCACCAGGAGGCCCACTTGTTGATGACGACGGGATGACCGCGCAGCGCCGCCAGGCGGGCTCGCAGGGCGCGCGATCCACCGGGAAGCAGCTCGCCGGCCTGCGCATGCAGCGCTGCCAGCAGCGCGGGGGAGCCCGCCAGGCGTGCGCGCATCTGCGGGAGCGTCAGCTTCGTGGGGGTCGCGGCAGTGCCGGCGCCGGCGCGATTGCCCGCGAGCTGGACCAGGCCGACGGCGAGCAGCACGAGGAGGGCCACCCCGGCCGATAGGACCATCACGCGTTTCGGCGTCATCGCCGGTAAGGGTGGCAGATGGCGTCCACTTCAATCATGTCTGCGCGTGCGATATCCTGCACCGGACAGGAGGGTCGGGTTGCTCTAAGCACCCGGCGAAACGGCGCCAGGTGAGCGTCCGCAGTCCTGAGCCACGCCGAAGCCACTTTCTGCGGCGGCTCCGTCTCGAAGTCCAGAGCCTCAATGGCCGAGCCCACCTCAGTGGCCCTCGCGGCCGCGACCGTCCCAAGTTCCGCGGAGATTTCTCGCGCGGAGAAGCTCGTGCGCGAGCGCTTCCTGCATGGGGCCGAGGACCCTGCCGTCGCGCTCGCACCCGGCTCCCCGCGCCGCCGTGCACTCGACGTGGCGCTTGCCGAGCTCGACGCCGACCCCAAGGCCAAGCACCCCTCCACTGCCTGGCGACGCGAATTCTCGCTGCTGCTCGGCCTGGAGCGACTGCTGTCCGACGATGAGCCCAAGCTCGCCGATGGCACGGTGCTGTCGGCCCACCAGGTCGATGCCCTGTCGGGCACGCTCACCGCCCTGCTGGCCGAGGCGCAGCGCACCGCGCCCAACGGCAACGGACGCGCCGCCTCGTCGGCCTCGCCGGAGCTGCTCGCCTCGGCCGACATTCTCGGCCCGGACGACGTCGTGCAGGAGAGCGATTCGCAACAGGACATGAAGCCCGATGACTCCGAGGGGACCGCCGAAGCAGCCGGGGAGGTCGAGTCAGCGGAGGAGGACGCCGACGACGAGGCGGAGGAGGACGACGTCCTCGACGAGGAGGATGACGAGGATCTGGGCCCCGTCCAGCGAGCCGCGCCCGACGAGGAGGAGGACGAGGACGATCTGGAGGACGAGGTCGAGCTGATTGCCGAGGAGGGGCCCGAGGAGGAGTCCGAGCCGGAGAGCGGCTTCGAGGAGGAGCCGCGCGACTGGGTCGAGGAGGGGGACGACGAGGAAACCCTGGCCGAGCAGCCCGAGGACCCCAACGCAGCCAAGCGGTTCTGGTTCGAGCACGCGACCGGCGCGGGCAAGACCGTCGCGGCGCTCGGATTCGTGGAGGCGTCGCAGACCGGAGGGGTGCTGATCCTCACCCACCGGCGCAACCTGGTCGATCAGTTCGAGGGCGAGCTGCGCGAGCGCGGCTACTCCAAGCGCATCAGCCGTCCGCTGCTCAAGGGGGAGGACTCCGTCAAGGGCCCGGTCACCGTCGAGACCTACCAGTGGTTCGTGCGCAACGCGGGGAAGATCTCAGGCGCCTACACGATCGTGGTCTGCGACGAGGCGCACACCGCCCTCGGCGAGAAGACGAGCGGGGCGATTCGCAATTGGACCGGGCCGATCTTCATCGGGATGACCGCCACGGGGGCGTTGATCGCGCGCCACGTCACCGACCTGTTCCCGACCCAGACCTCGCGCTTCGACCTCGCCCAGGCGGCGCGCCGCGGGGTGATCGCGCCGCTTCGGTGCGTTCGCATCTCGCCCGGCGTCGGAGTGCGCACGATCGCCAAGGTCCCGCTGCGAAGGGGCGAGGTCGACACCGAGTTCGATCAGGAGGAGCTGGCGAAACTGCTCGACCAGCAGCCCTTCAACCTCGCGGTGGCGAGCCTCTACAGGACCCGCTTCAACGGTGTGCCCGGCGTGGTGTACGCGGCGGGCGTGCGCCATGCGTACAACCTGGCGGAAGCGTTTCGCGCCGAGGGGATAAAGGCGCAGGGGGTCTCCGGTGAGACCCCCAAGCGCGAGCTGGCCGAGATCCTCGCGCGCTACGAGCGCGGTGACATCGACGTGCTGATCAACGCGCAGCTGCTCGCCGAGGGCTGGAACAGCCCGCGCGCCACCGTCTGCGTGCACCTGGCTCCGACGGCCTCCAAGCGCATCTACCAGCAGCGCGTCGGGCGGGTCACGCGCAGGCACCCCGGCAAGGAGGCGGGCCTGGTGGTCGACTTCGTCCATCCCGCCACCAAGCACGACGACCCCGTCGTCACGCTGCATTCGCTGCTCGACCGCGACGTCTACCGCGGGGGCGCGATCGTCGTTGGCCCTGTGCGCCGCGGTCGCGGGCGCAGAATGCGGGTCGAGCGCCGCGTGCTTCCCGTGTGCGCCGAGGAGGACCGGCGCTTTCAGGTCTTCGAGCGCGAGCTGTGGCGGATTGCCGTCGAGCACCTCGACTACGGCGAGCAGCACGTCTGGGCGGCGCTTGCGGGCGCGCGGGTCGCCCCGAGCGGCTGGCGCCGGGCGCGAGCGATGCTCCATTTCGATCGCACCGGCGAGCTGAAGAGCCGCTTTCTCATCACCGCCGTGCAACGCAACAAGAACTCGCAGCTGCGGCTGCGGGCGCTGACCGACATCGCCTCGCTGCGCGACCCTGACGCATTCGACACGGCGATCGACATCATCGGCGGCTGGTCGCGCGAGGAGCGCAAGGAGGCGACGAAGATCATGCTGCGCGCGCTCGTCGAGCGGCGCATCGGCCGGCGCGACCAGGCCAATGCGTGGATCTGGCGCCTGGCGGAGTACACGCGCGATGTCCACGAGGAGTACGCGGTGCAGCGCTGGCCGGAGACCAAGCGGCTGCTCGGCCTGCTGGTCAACTCGGCGGGAAGCGCGCACGCTCGCAACGCGCGCCGCCTGATCCACGCCGCGCGCAACCAGGACCGCCGTCTCGCGGCGGCGCTGCTGGCCGCGGCACTAGCCCACACGCCGGAGGCCGAGGAGGCGCTGCGCGGTGCGCGGACACGGATGGCGCGCAAGCCCCCGGCCCTAGCCCGCGAGCTGCTGCGCAACTTTCCCAAGCGGCGTGCCCGCAACGCGCGCCGCCGGCGCAAGGGCGGTTCAAACGGCGCGGGCCCCGACGCGGGGCCCGGCAAGGACGGCAAGGCAACCGAGGCGCGCGGCGACGCGGTGCTGAGCGGAGCACTCTCCAGCAAGCCGGCGCGCAGCGCCGAGGGCGCCAGCGGGCTGGCCCCGGCAGCCGACGACAAGCTGCAGCGCAACGTCCAGGAGGCGCTCGATCACGCCCGAGACTGAACCACCTCCGGCGGCCTGAGCGCCCTCCGGGCGAGCGCCCGGCGGGCGGCCTCACGACCCATGGCGGCCCGACTCACGACCCATGGCGGCCCGAGCTAGCGCCGGGCGGCCTACCGACCCATGGCGGTCCTCAGCTCCGGCCGCGCGGGGAGGCGGGTCGTCAGGAGGGCGGCTGGTCGATCGTGCGCAGGTGGACCTCGCCCGCCTCGAGGGTCGTGCGGGCGCCGTCGGATAGGGCTACAACCAGGCGCCCGGCGCCGTCGATTCCCTGAGCACGTCCGCGCCCGCCCGCCCAGGCGATCTCCCGGCCGTGCAGCGCGTCACGCTCGCGCCAGGCCTCGAGTGTCGCTTCGGGGGCCTGCGCCAGCCGGCGATCGAGCGCATCGAGCAGCTCCTGAAGCGCAGGCTCGATCTCCTCTGGCGTCTTGCCGAGCGTGGCGGCCGGACGATCGGGGATCGGCGCGCCGCCGCGAGGGTCGGGTCGCAGCTCCTCGGGCAGGTCCTCCAGGCGCACCGCGACGTTCACGCCGATTCCCAGCACGGCCCAGTGCTGCTGGGGCCGTGCCTCCACGAGGATTCCCGCGAGCTTGGCCAACGCCGGCGGTCGCGCGGCGTCCTGTCCCGGAGCCGATCGCGCGCGGCGTGTTCGGGGCGCTGTGGTGACGGATGCGTCGGCCAGCGCGACCATGATGTCGTTCGGCCACTTCACGAGGGCGCGCTCTCCGACGACGTCGCAGACAGCGACCGCGGCGATGAGGGGCAGCAGGGGCGGGGGGGAGCGCAGGACGAGCGACATCAGCAGCGAGCTGCCCGGCGGCGCCGACCAGCGACGGCCGTCGCGTCCGCGCCCGGCGGTCTGCTCGGCGGCGGTGATGAGCGTTCCGTGAGGCGCGCCCGCGATCGCCAGCTCCCGCCCGCGATCGTTTGTCGAGCCGGTGCGGCGCAGGTGCACGCGCGGGTGGCCGAGGGCGCTCACGGACGCCGTCGCGCCGTCGCGTCGGCCAGCAGCGCGCCGATCACCCCGTCGATGTCGTGGCGAGCGGCCTCGACGTGGGGCTGAAGCTCATGTTCGCGCAGCGTCGCGCTCGTGACCGGGCCGATCGAGACTATGCGCGTGTCCGGGGACAACGATGGGCGATCGCCCGCCGCCTGAAGGAAGAAGCGCACGGTCGAGGACGACGTGAACGTGATGTAGTCGGCCTCCTGCGCGTCCTTCAGCGCACGCCGGGACAGGGGCTCGGCGACCGTCTCATAAAGGGGGAGCACGTCCACCTCGGCGCCGCGCGCACGAAGGACGTCGGGGAGCACGTCGCGCGCCCGGCTGGCTCGGGCCAGAAGGACACGACGCGCCGGCTCCTCGCCGAGCGCCTCGGCGAGACCCTCGGCGAGGAAGCGCTCGGGCACGACGTCAGCCGTGATCCCGCGTTCGGCGAGCGCTCGGGCGGTGCCGGGGCCGATCGCTGCGATCCGGGCTCCCGAAAGCGCCCGTGCGTCGCGTCCGCCGGCGGCGAGACGCTCGAACAACGCGGCCACCCCGTTGGGGCTGGTGAGGCAGATGAGATCGTACGGGGAGGGGTCGAGCGCGGGCCCCGCCAGAGGTCTGATCCGGATGACCGGCGCCTGCACCACGCGCGCGCCCAGCTCTTCCAGCGCCCGTGCGAGCCCGCTGGCCTGTGCGCGTGCGCGTGTGACAGCCACCGTCCGCCCATCGAGGGGGCGCGCCGGCAGCCATGACAGAACGGGGGCGAGCGCGGCGACCGGGCCCACGACGGTGATCGCCGGCGGGCGTACGTCCTGCAGTCGAGCCTCCTGCGCGATCGTGGCAAGCGTGCCCGACACCGTGCGCTGCCCCGGCAGCGTCCCGGCTTCCAGCACGGCCGCCGGCTCGGACGGAGAGCGACCGGCTGCTAGGAGGGACTCGACGATCCGTGGCAGCTGGCGCACGCCCATGTAGAGCACGAGCGTTCCCGGAAACGCCGCGAGAGCAGGCCAGTCGACCGCAGGCTCCTTCCCGGGGTCCTCGTGTCCGGTCACGAGCGCCACCGCGCTCGAGAGCCCTCGATGGGTCACCGGGATGCCGGCATAGGCGGGAACGGCGATTCCGGCGGTGACTCCCGGCACCACCTCGTAAGCGATGCGGGCGTCGCGGAGCGTCAGCGCCTCCTCGCCGCCCCGGCCGAACACGAACGGGTCGCCACCCTTCAGGCGCACCACCAGCTTGCCCGCCTGCGCGCGCTCGACCATCAGGGCTTCGGTGTGCTCCTGGGGCACAGATGCCCCGCCGCCCTCCTTTCCCACGAACAGGAGCTCGGCGTCGGCGCGCGCGCCGTCGAGCGCCGCGGCAGGGGTCAGACGGTCATAGAGGACCACGTCCGCCGCGGCGATCAGCTGGAGGGCTCGCGCCGTGAGCAACCCGGGATCGCCCGGCCCCGCGCCCACCAGGTAGACGCGTCCGGCCGCGGCATCGGGCCCCTGCCGATGGGAGCCTCCGGGAGTGTCCTCGGACGGCGCGGTTCGCGCCGCGTCCGGCTGCTCAGCCGCCTGCAAGCGTTGACATCTCCTGCGCGTGTTCGAGCATCTCGCCGGCTCCGGCCAGCCTCAACCGCCCGGCGAGGTCCCGTCCGAGCATCTCGGGATCGTCGAGCCCACCGGCGAGCTCGTCGCTGGCCCACGCCGAGCCGTCGGGCAGCCCCACCCACGCGCGCAGCCGCAGGGTGCCCTCGCCGAGATCGGAGGCGTCCCGTCCGGAGGGCCAGGCGTGCGCGCCCAGCGGGGTGTGGCAGGTCGCGGACAGCTCCTGCGCCACCGTGCGCTCGGCTCTCAGGCACGCAAACGACGGTGGATCGGTCATCTCCCGGACCGCCGCCCGCACGGATGAGTCCTCGGTTCTTCCCTGTAGCGCGAGCGTGCCCTGGCCGGGGGCCGGCACGAAGCTCGCCGGGTCGAGCACCGCGCCGATAGCGGCCTCTCTGCCCAGCCGCTGCAACCCGGCCCGCGCGAGCACGATCGCGTCGAGCTCGCCTGCGGCGAGCTTGCGCAGGCGCGTGTCGACGTTTCCGCGCATCGCCACGACGTCGAGATCCTCCCGGGCGCAGCGCAGCTGTGCCGCGCGGCGAAGACTGCTCGTACCGACGCGTGCGCCGGGATGAAGGCCGTCCAGGCTGCTCGCACCGCACAGGGCATCCTCGACCGCGGCGCGCGGCGGGGCGCCCAGCAGCGACAGCCCGTCCGCCAGCTCGCCCGGCACGTCCTTCGCGGAGTGCACGGCGAGGTCGATCTCCTCACTCAACAAGGCCTCCTCGAGCTCTCGGATCCACCGCGACTTGTCGCCGGGCTGCTCGCCGCGGTCCCCGCTCGTGAGGATCGGGAGGATCTCGCAGTCTCCGAGCAGCTCCGCCACGAGCTCGGCCTGGGCCAGCGCGAGCATGCTGCGCCGGGTGCCGATCCGCATCAGCGCTCGCGGCGTCGGCGAAGGTCGTGAACCTCGGCCAGCTTCGCC
Source organism: uncultured Solirubrobacterales bacterium (assembly GCA_963811445.1). Taxonomy (GTDB): domain Bacteria; phylum Actinomycetota; class Thermoleophilia; order Solirubrobacterales; family Solirubrobacteraceae; genus Palsa-744. The sequence continues at coordinate 284,017 of CAWERP010000005.1, read as the reverse complement.
GAGGGATCCTCCGAGGGCGTCTCGTCGCGCAGGCCGAACAGCTCGCGCACGAGCTCGAGGCTCGCGTGGCCCCGGGCCTCCGACGGACTGCGCAGGCGGATGGTCGGCTCATGCAGCAGGCGGCTCATCACCGCTCGGGCGATCGCCTCGACACGGGCAAGGTCGCGCGGCGAGGCCGACTCCCAGCGCCCGGCGTTCTCGGCCAGCACCTGCTCGACCAGCGAGTTGCCGTGCTCGCGCAGGGCGCTCACGGTGGGCAGTGCGTCGAGCTGGCCGAGCCAGCGGGCGAACCGCTGGATCTCTTCCTCGACGATCTCGAGCGCTCGAGGCGCCTCGTCGGCGCGGGTGCTCAGGTTGCGGGCAACGACGGCCTGCAGGTCATCGATGTCGTACAGGCTCACGCCCTCGAGCTCGCGGCAGTCCGACCCGATGTCGCGCGGCACCGCGATGTCGATGAGCAGCAGAGGGCGCGCCTGGCGCTCGCTCATCACGAGCTCGAGCTCCTCGCGGCCCACGATCGGGTGGGGGGAGGACGTCGAGGAGACCACGATGTCTGCCAGCAGCAGCTGGTCGGGAAGGTCATCGAGGCCGACGACCGAACCGCCGAACCGCTGGGCGAGGCTGAGAGCCCGGTCGGCGTGGCGGTTGGCCACGAAGATCGTGCCCGCGCCGCGGTCGGCGAGCGCCCGCGCGGTCAGCTCGCTGGTCTCGCCCGCGCCGAGGATCACGACGTGGCGGTTCTTCAGCGTTCCGAGCACGCTCAGCGCGAGATCGACGGCCACCGAGGGGATGCTCACGCGGGTCGAGCCGATCTCCGTCTCCGAGCGCACGCGCTTGCCGGTCGTCAGGGCTGCGGCGAACAGGCGGTTTGACAGCGGTCCCGTGCAGCCCGCTCGCATCGCGGACTCGTGGGCTCGCCTGACCTGGCCCTGGATCTCGGCCTCGCCGACGATCATCGACTCCAGGCCGGCCGTCACGCGGTACAGCTGGCGCGCGGCGTCGCAGTTCCGCGGGGAGTAGATGGTCTCCGCGAGCTCGGTCGGGCGGATGCCGGCCCGGCGGGCGAGCAGGCCGAGCACGTCGGACTCGGCGCGCACCGGGTCGCCCACCACGAGGTAGATCTCGGTGCGATTACATGTCGAGATGACGACCGCCTCGCGGGCCTCGGGGGTCGCGGTGAGCTCCGTGGCGAACTCGCTCGCCTGCGACTCGGTGAACGCAAGTCGCTCGCGCAGCGCCACCGGCGCCGTCTTGTGCGAGATGCCGAGCGCCAGAAGCTCGCTCATGCCAGGGTCGACTCCGGTCGCGATACGTCGAGCTCCTCGGCGGGCGCCGCGCGCTCGCGCTGCTCGCGCTCGAGCAGGACGCCCAGCTCGCGCTCTATCCGGCTCAGGCGGACGGCCATGATCGCGAGGTAGATCAACACCAGCACGAACAGCACGATGTAAGCCCCGGCCACGTACTTGCCCGCCTCGTGCAGCGGCAGGGCCGGGAGCTCACCTGGCGCGACGCCGAGCATCACGCCCCGGGCCTGCCCGCCGGGCGCGCGGTCATCCCGGCGGCCGGGGTGAGAGTCGGCGCTGCGCTGCGCGACCACCGCCCCCGTCCGTCGGCCGTCCTGCCCACCGCCGAGCGCTGATCGGCCAGCCGGCGCAGCGCGCGCAGCTGGGCCCGCGTGTGCTTGGCGGTCAGCTCGTACATGCACAGGGTGGCGTAGAGCAGCGCGATCCCGAGCAGCGACACGACGAACGTAAAGGCCATCCGCGGAGGGAGGTTCGAGGTCGAGCCCAGCACCCGGGGGTGCAGAAAGGCGGTGGACAGGCGAACGGCGACGTAGTTCAGCGGCACGAAGGCGCCCGCTGTTATCGCGAACACCGACGCGTACCGCGCTTGGCGCTCCGGGTCTTCGATGGCGAAGCGCAGCGGCTGGTAGGTCGCGTAGAGCAAGAAGACGATCAAGAAGGAGACGAGCGTCGGCTCGTTCCACACCCACCAGTGACCCCACGACCCCTTCGCCCAGATCGACCCCGTGATGAGCGCGCCCACGGCGAAGATGAGGCTCATGTGGATTGCCACGTAGGAACGCAAGTCCCACTGTGCCTCGCGCGTGCGCAGATGGAGGATGGCCATGACGGCTCCCAACACGAACCCGCACAGCGCGATGATCGCCAGGGGCACGTGCAAATAGAAGATCTTCTGCAGGAAGCCCTGTTCGGCGTCCAGCGGGGCGTAGAAGAAGATCAGGCCGAGGCCGAGCGCCATCACGGCGATCGTGGTGATGCTCAGCGCTCGAAGACCCTTTCCGTACATGTGTGTCCCTAGTCCTCCAACAGGAAGTCGAATAGGGCGTAGGCGATCAGCCCGAAAACCAGATCATAGAGCCCCAACGTCAGCAGCCAGCGCGCCGGCGGCGCTGCCGAATGACCGAGCGAGAAGAGCGGCGAGCTTGCGCGGGCGGCGCCGATCACGATCGGCACGAACAGCGGCAGCGCGAGCAGCGGGCTGAGCAGGTCGCGCGCGCGCGTGCGGACCGTCAGCGCCGCGACCAGCGTGCCGATCACCGCAACGCCGAGGTCGCCGAGCGCCAGCACCGCCAGCAGGCCGGGCAGCGCCCGGCCGAGCGGGGGTGCCAACAGCAACAGCGCGAATCCTGGCACCGCGATCAGCTCGAAGACGGCGAGATACGCCAACAGGGCGAGCACCTTTGCGAGCAGCATCGCCGTGCGGTCCACCGGCGCGAGCAGAAACCCGTCAAAGCCGCCCTGGTCGGCGTCGGCGACGAACAGCCGGTTGACCCCGAGGATCGCCGCGAAGAGCAGGGTCACCCACAGAATGCCCGCCGCAAGGTCGCCATCGACGCTGTTCCGGTTCAGCGCGAAGTGGAAGACCACGAACGTGGTGAGGGCGAACAGCGACATCCCGGGGACGGACTCGAGCGTACGCAGCTCCACGAGCAGGTCCTTGCGCAGCAGCGCGCCGACGGTCCGCCGCAGAGTCACGTCCCCTCGCGGCGCCGGCGCGTCCTCCGTCGGTTTCACCGATACAGCCCCGCTATCTCGGCGCTGTCCACCTCCCCAGCAGCGCGCAGTAGCGCAGGCCGTCCTGCGCGCAGGCCGAGCACGAGGTGAGCCTCCGCGAGCCCGCCCGCCGGGTCATGACTGCAGATCACGCGTGTCAGACCCGAAACCGCCCCGATCAACGGCCGCACCTGCTCCACCCCCGCCGGATCGAGATTCGCGTGCGGCTCATCCAGCAGCAGCAGCTCGGGCTCGTGAAGCACCGTGCGGGCGATCGCCACGCGCTGGACCATGCCGCGCGATAACGTTCGCAGGGGCTCGGCTGACCGGTCGCTCACAGCCACGGTCTCGAGCAGCTCCTGCACCCGCCCCTCTCCGATGCCATGAAGGCGTGCGTGGTAGCGCAGGTTCTCGCGTGCGCTCAGCTCGCGGTAGAGCAGCGGCTCATGACCGAGCAGCCCGATGCGCCCGCGCACCGCCCAGGCCTCTTCCGGAAGGCTCTTGCCCAGCACGCGCACCGTGCCCGCATGAGGTCGCAGCAGGGTTGCGAGCACGCGCAGCAGCGTGCTCTTGCCGGCCCCGTTGGGGCCGAAGACGACGAGCGTCTGACCCTTCTGAAGCGACAGCGAGACGTCGCTCAGCGCCTCGCGCTCGCCGTAGTGCCGAGCGAGACGCTCGACCTGGAGCGCAGCCACTCTCAGGCTCTCGACACCTGCAGCGCGTGCGCGCTCTGCGCCCGGGCGATCAACTCGCGCACGGCATGTTCCTCGCCGTCGCGCAGCAGCGCGACGGGGTCGGGGTCGCCGTTGACGATCTCCTCGAAGAACTCCTTGCGGTCACGGTAGGTCGGCAGCGTGTCCTTGGCCCAGCCCCGCACCTCGTTGAGAAGCAGAGCCAGCCTCGCGTAGGGCTCGCCGTACTGCCCCTCGATCTCACGCTTCATCCGCTTGGCGAGCGCCGGGGATGCGCCGGCCGTGGAGATCGCGATCGCCAGCGGCCCGGTGCGCACGATCGCCGGAAGGATGAAGTTGCACAGCGGGGGCACATCCACCACGTTGACGAGCATCGCCCGCCGCTCGGCATCCCCGAACACGGCGATGTTCACCTCGGTGTCATCAGTCGCGGCGATCACCAGGAACGCGCCCTCGAGGTCGCTCGCGCCGGCGTATGGACGCTGCTCCCAGCGAATCGACCCCTCATCCGCATACTCGCGCAGCTCCCCCAGCGCATCGGGTGCGATCAACGTCACGTCGCCCTCACAGGCGAGCAGCCCCTCGACCTTCTCGAGCCCCACCTCTCCGCCGCCGATCACCAGGCAGCGCCGCCCGGTCAGCCTCAGGCAGGCGATGTAGAAGGGGGTCTGGAGCATCCCCTGCACGCAGCTCTGGTCGCAGATCCCCTTGCGCAGCTGGCAGACGCACTCCTTGCCTGCGTAGGCCTGGGCGGGCATTCCCAACAGGGTAGCTGTCCGTCTCGGGTGCGCGGGCGCACGTCGCAGGGCGCCCGCGCGGCGCGGCCCTACTTGGGCAGGCCGCGCCCGAGCGCGCGAGCGCCGACGCGGGCGAGCGCCATGGCGCCATGTCGCCGCGCCTGCTGGCGGTCTGAGTCGCGCGCCGAGCGCATGTTCGCCACGGCCCGGGCAGCGCGCGAGGTCACCTCGTCGTAGGGGCCCCACCACAGCCCGCGCGCGCCTGGGGGGTCCCACGTGATGAGCTTCTCCTGGGCGCATGCCCTCAGGCCTGCCTCCCCGAGAGTTCGGCCGAGTCCACATCCCGTCGTGGCGCCCCACGGGCCTCGCGAGACGGTCGGTGCCGGGAGGTGGTCGTTCAGCCACACCATGCCGGCGTGGAGCTCGCGCGCGATCCGCATCCCCTGATAGCGGTCGGCCGTCCATACAGACGCCCCCAACCCATACTCGCTGTCGTTTGCCAACGCGATCGCCTCATCCACGGAGTCCACTGCCACGACCGCCAGCACCGGCCCGTCGAGGGGCTCGCGGAGCAGGCGCATCTCGTGCGTCGCGCCGGTGATCACGGTGGGGGCGTAGAACGACCCCCCGTCGCACCCGGGCGGCGTGACCGGACCGCCGCAGCGCAGCTGCGCGCCCTGCGCCACGGCCTCCTGCACGAGCGCGTCCAGGCGCTCGACACGGCGGGGGGAGGCGAGCGGCCCGACCTGCGTACGGGCGTCCGACGGGTTGCCCACGCGGAGCGCAGCCGCTCCGGCGGCGAGCCGGCTGACGAACGGCTCGAGGACCTCGCCGACGACGTATACGCGCTCGATCGAACCACGGGCCTGTCCCGCGCCCGCGCAGCCCGCCCACAATGCGCCGGCCACCGCGCGCGGCAGGTGGGCGTCGGCGAGCACGAGCATCGCGTCCTTGCCGCCGAGCTCGACCGTCACCTCCTTGTCCTGCGAGACGCACGCCCGCGCCACGACCCTCCCCACGGCCGGTGAGCCCGTGAACAGCACCTTGTCGACCGGCGCCCGGGCCAGCGCCACGCCGAGCTCCGCGCCGCCGTGAACGATCCGCACGAGTCCCTCGGGCAGATCCGCACGCGCCAGCACGCGCGCGATCCGCTCTCCCGCCAGGCACGCCCGCCGGGCGGGCTTGAACGTGACGCCGTTTCCCGCCAGGAGCGCCCCTGCGATCTGGCCGAGCGGCTGCGCGAATGGAGCGCTTCCCGCGCCGATCACCGCCACGACGCCGAAGGGCTCATACGCGACACGAGCCCGCTTTCCGATCGACATCGAACGGCTGACCCCGACCCGCCGGGCGCCCAGCACGCTCGCCCCTGCGTCGCCGATCCAGATCAGCGCGTCGATCGCCGCCAGGAGCTCGAGTGCCGCGATCTCCGCGCGCGGGCGCCCCTGCTCGCGAGCGAGGACGCCCTCGAGCTCGTCGAACTCGTCGATCACGGCCTGTGCCATCCGGCGCATGTAGATCGCCCGGTCGGCAACCCGAAGAAGCGCCCACAACGGCTGCACCTTGGCGACCGCCTCCACCACTCCATCGACGGCCTCCGGCGCGGTGACCGCCACGGTGCCCAGGATCTCCCCGGTGGCCGGGTCGCGCGCGCTCTGCCTCGCGCCGGTGCCTGCTTCTTTCAAGGCCATGCTCATGATCAGGCGATTATCGCCCGTCCAGGGCCCGGGCTTGACGGATCCGCTCCGAGCGCTCCTGCAGCTCGGGTTCGGTCTCGGCAGGCTCGTAGAAGGACACGCCCGCGACGCCTTCGGGCATCAGCTGCTGCGGGGAGATGCGTCCCGGGCGCCCGTGCGGGTAGTCGTAGCTGGCCGTCTGTTGTCCCGGCCGCGGTCCTGAGCGCAGCCACGCCGGCACCGGGGCCGCGCCGTGCTCGCGAACGTGACGCTCGGCTGCCAGAAGCGCGAGTCCGGCGGCGTTCGACTTCGGCGCAAGGGACAGGTACACCGCCGCCTGTGCGAGTGCATAGCGTGCCTCGGGCAACCCCACATGCTCGACGGCCTGCGCCGCCGCGACTGCGACTGAAAGCGCGTGCGGATCGGCGTTGCCGATGTCCTCGGAGGCGAGGATCACCATCCGCCGGACGATGAACCGCGGGTCCTCGCCGCCCTCGAGCATGACCGCCAGGTAGTAGAGCGACGCATCCGGGTCGGACCCCCGCGTGGCCTTGATCCAGGCAGAGATGTAGTCGTAGTGGCGGTCGCCCCGTTTGTCATAGAGGACCGCGCGGCGCTGCAGCGCGTCCTGCACCCGGGCTAGCGTCACGTGCGCATCGGAGGACTCCCCGGCGGTCGCGACGGCCAGCTCGAGCGCGTTCAGCGCCGTCCGCGCGTCACCTTCGCTGCGTGCCGCCAGGAATTCGAGCGCTTGCCCGTCGATCTCGATCCCGGCGCCCCAATGCGCAGGCGGGCCCTCGCCTGCGGTCTCGCCCTCGGCCAGGGCCGGCCCGGCCTGTGCGGCCGGTCCTGGATGGGTCGCGATCGCGCGTCTGAGGACCTCGCCCACCTCCTCGGCGCTGAGCGCCTGCAGCGCGTAGACGCGCACCCGCGAGAGCAGCGCCCCGTTGACCTCGAACGCCGGGTTCTCGGTCGTGGCTCCGATGAGCGTGAGCAGTCCCTCCTCGACGGCGGGCAGCAGCGCGTCCTGCTGGGCCTTGTTGAAGCGGTGGATCTCGTCGAGGAAGAAGACCGTGCGCGTTCCGTTCGTACCGCGGCGGTGGGTCGCGCGCTCGATCACCGCGCGGACCTCCGCGCGACCCGCCTGCACGGCGCTCAGCTCCTCGAACGCGGCATTCGAGTGCGCGGCCACGATCCGCGCCAGGGTCGTCTTGCCCGACCCGGGAGGCCCGTACAGCACCATCGAATGGGGGTTCCCCTGCTCGATGGCGGTTCTGAGCGCCGAGCCCTCGCCCAGCAGGTGGGACTGGCCGACGAAGTCCGTAAGGCTCGCGGGGCGCATCCTGACCGCCAGCGGGCGTCCCTCGCCGCTTTGGTCCGCCTCGAGCGGCCCGCGCCCCTCGTGGGCCCGGCGCGTACCGTCCAGCGGCCCCGGCCGTTCCGCGGAGTCCTCACCAAACAGGGTGTCCATGCCTTGAGTATCGCGCTCGGGGCGCCGATGCAGCGGGTATCGGCAGGTCTGCTCGCGGCCCGGCGAGCAGGTTGCCGAATAGCCGGCGTCGAACTCCTACATCTGGTGCCTTGCGTTGAGAGAACCCCACACACCCTGCACGGAGGACTGTTGACATGAGCGTCGGCGCCGCCGAGCTCTTCCACAGCGCAGGGGGAGAGATGTCCTACCTCAAGGACGGCGGCGAGATCGCCGCGCGCTCTCCCTCACAGCTGTTCTGGGCAAGGCTGAGACGCGACCGCCTGGCGCTCGCCTCGCTCGCCTTCATCATCCTCCTGATCGCGGTCGCCGTCGCGGCGCCGCTGGTAGTCGGCATGCTGGGCCTGCCGGGTCCGAACGTCCAGAACCTGAACCTCACCGACTCGTTCGGCAGCCCGTTGGGCCCGAGCGCCGGTCATCCGTTCGGAGTTGACGAGCAGGGCCGGGACGTGATGGCGCGCGTGATCTACGGCGCGCGCGTCTCGCTCATCGTGGGAATCGTGGGGACGGCGATCGCGACCTTCATCGGCGTCGCCATCGGGCTGCTCGCGGGCTTCTACCGGGGCTGGGTCGACACGCTCCTCTCACGCCTCACCGACGTCGTGCTGTCGATGCCGATCCTGCTTCTCGGTCTTGGCATCGGCGCGGCCTGCTCGGTGCGGGGCTGTCTTTCCGGAGCGATCCAGCCCGGAGTGAGGGAGATCCTCTTCTTGATCGGATTTCTCACGTGGACCTATGTCGCCCGCATCGTCCGCGGGCTCGTGCTCTCGCTGCGCGAGAGCGAGTTCGTCGTCGCCTCGCGCGCGCTCGGGGCGTCGAACCGGCGCATCATGTTCCGCGAGATCCTGCCCAACCTCGTCGCGCCGATCATCGTCTACTCGAGCCTCTTGATCCCGCTGAACATCCTGCTCGAGGCGGCCCTGTCGTTCCTCGGCGTTGGCATCAGGGCGCCGACCGCGAGCTGGGGGCAGATGATCGCCTCGGCAACCCCGATCTTCAACACCGCCTGGTGGTACATGGTCTTCCCGGGACTCGCTCTGCTGCTGACCGTCCTTGCGTTCAACCTGCTCGGAGACGGCCTGCGGGATGCCCTTAACCCAAGGACCGCCCGGTGATCCGGGTAATCGAACAAGTCAAACATAGGAGGCGCCCAATGAGGTCGCTAAGAAGGATCACGCTGGCATTGCTGGCCGGGCTGTGCGGGCTCGCTCTCGCCGCGTGCGGCTCGAGCAGCAGCTCGACGTCGGCAAACAACGGCCTCGTGACCGCTCAGGGTGTCCAGACTCCAGCGAGCGAGCCGCAGACCGGCGGCAAACGCGGCGGCACGCTGACGGTGCTCAACCACGAGGACTTCGAACACATCGACCCCGGCCAGTCCTACTTCGACATCGACTACCAGGCCGTGTACGCGACGCAGCGCCCGCTCTACTCCTATAGGCCGAACACGTTCGCGGCGCCGAGCCCCGACCTTGCCGAAGGCCCGCCGCAGATCTCAAGCGACGGCAAGACGGTCACCGTGCACATTCGCCACGGCGTGCACTTCAGTCCGCCGGTGAACCGCGAAGTCACGTCCGCAGACGTTGCCTACGCGATGGACCGCGGAATGAACCCGAACGTCGCGAACCCTTACTTCGAAGGCTATTTCAAGGCGATCGAAGGATCGAGCAAGGCCACCGGCGGCCCGATTCCCGGCATCAGGACACCAAGCAGGTACACGATCGAATTCCACCTCACCGAACCGAAGGGACAGCTCGTCGCGAACGCGCTCGTGTTGCCCCTGAGCGCCCCGGTCCCGGAAGAGTACGCAAAGAAGTTCGACGCCAAGAAACCGAGCGAATACGGCAACTACCAGGTGGCAACGGGCCCGTACATGTTCAAGGCCGACAGCGAAGGCAAGGTGCTCGGGACCGGCTATCAGCCCGGCAAGTCGGCGACGCTCGTGCGCAACCCCAACTGGAATGCGAGCACCGACTTCAGGCCGGCCTATCTCGACCAGATCAACATCCAGATCGGCGGCGACACCTCGGTGATCGGACGGCAGGTGCTCGAAGGCTCGAGCAGCGTCCAGAACGACACCCCAGCCCAGTCGATCGTCAAGCTCGCGTATGAAAAATACCGCAGCCAGCTTCAGATCTCACCCGGCGCCGGGGACCACTACGTGGCAATCAACAACAGCAAGGGGCCGTTCACGAACGTGAACCTGCGCAAGGCGTTCTGGGCTGCGCTCGACCGTGAGGCGATGACGAGGGTCCGGGGCGGCTCGCTGGTCACCAACGTGATGACCCATTTCATCTATCCGGAAATACCCGGATTCGAAGAGGCCGGCGGGCTGACAGGGCCGAAGGTCGACTACAACGAACACCCGCAAGGAAACATGGCAGTCGCCGAAAAGTACATGAAGCTCGCGGGCTATCCGACGGGTAAGTACACGGGCGCCAGCACGCTGCAGATCGTCGGCTCAAACGGCAATCCCGCTCCGCAGGACGCAGAAATCGCCAATCAGACGCTCAAGAACCTGGGCTTCAAAACGAAGCTCAACCTTGTCGATCAGTCGGTCATGTACTCGAAGTACTGCGGCGTGGTCAGCGAAGCGATCGATGTCTGCCCGAACGTCGGATGGGTGGCCGATTTCGGTGATCCGCAGGCCGTGCTCAACGTGCCGTTCAACGGCAAACTGATAGTCACCAACGGAACGAACTCCAACTGGGGCTTGGTGAATCACGCGAAGATCAACAACGCCATGGAAGCGGGGGAAAGCGTGATCGGCACCTCGGCGCGCGCCACCGCATGGGCGAACATCGACAAGGAACTCGTCAACGAAGCCGTGGCCGTCCCATATGACTGGGACAAGCAGCCACAGATCGAGGCGAGCAACGTCGCGGGCGTCGGTGACGTCTGGAACGTCGGTGGCTGGGACTACAACTTCACATCCCTGAAGTAAGAGCGGTGTAGATGCTCGCGGCCGGTGGGCCTGTTCGTTCCGAGCAGGCCCACCGGCCATGCAACCGGCAGTGACCACATGACCCCGTTCAGACGAGCGACATGACGCGCTACATCATCCGCCGGATTCTGTGGGGCATCCTGCTGCTGATACTCGTCTCGGCGCTGACGTTCGTCCTGTTCCGCGTCCTGCCGACCGGTGACCCGGCGAAGCTCCGGGCGGGGCGCCTGCAGAACCCCAGGGTGATCGCAGCGATCCGCCACGACCTCGGTCTGGACAAGTCGTTGCTCACACAGTTCTGGATCTACATGAAGGGGATCTTCCTTCACTTCGATCTCGGCTTCAGCTACTACAGCAGCGCGTCGGTGAAGAGCCTCATCTTCAGCCGGCTGCCCGCCACCGTCGCGCTCGTGATCGGGGGGGCGATCGTGTGGCTATTCACCGGCCTTACGATCGGCATCATCTCCGCCCTGCGCCCTCGCTCGGTGCTGGACCGCGTCAGCATGGGCACGGCCCTGGTGTTCGTCTCGGCTCCCGAATACTGGCTGGGGTTGATCGTGCTGTATCTGGTGTCCGCGGACATCGGGGTGTTTCGGATCTTCCCGGGCGCCGGTAGCTACGTGCCGCTGACGACGGATCCCTGGAAATGGTTCACGTCGCTGATCCTGCCGTGGTTCGTCGTCGCGGCGGGCACCGCGGCGATCTACGCGCGGCTGATTCGCGGCAGCCTGATCGAGACGATGGGCGAGGACTACATCCGCACCGCGCGGGCGAAGGGCCTGACCGAGCGCCGCGTCGTCATGCGCCACGGCGTGCGGGCCGCGATAAACCCGATTCTGACGATCCTCGGGCTTGACATCGGCCTGCTGCTCGGCAGCGCCGTGCTCGTCGAAACGGTGTTCAACATCCCCGGGATCGGGAAGCTGAACTACGACGCGATCACCCATTCGGACTTCCCCATCGTCCAGGGCACCGTCTTGCTCGCGTCCTTCTTCGTGATCGTGGCGAACATCGTCGTCGACATCGCCTACGCGTACCTCGATCCCAGGGTGCGTTACTCGTGAGCGCCACCGGGCCGCTCCTGAGGGTCGAGGACCTGCACGTCGAATTCCCCACCGAGGACGGAATCGTGCATGCGGTCGACGGAATCACCTACGAGGTGCAGCGCGGGCGCACGCTCGGCATCGTCGGCGAGTCGGGCTCGGGCAAGACCGTCGCCTCGCTGACGACGCTCGGCATCACGCGCGGACAGGGAGCACGCATCTCGGGTCGGATCCTGTTCGAAGGACGCGATCTCGTGGCCCTCCCCGAGGGCGAGCTCCGCGCGATCAGGGGCAACGAGATCGCAATGGTCTTCCAGGACCCGCTGTCCTCGCTTCATCCCCTCTACAGCATCGGCTTTCAGCTCGTCGAGGCCGTCCTCGCCCACCGTGACGTGTCCAAGGCGAAGGCGCGCGAGCGCGCGATCGAGCTGCTCGGCCTCGTCGGGATCCCCGACCCGGCACGCCGGGTCGACGACTACCCGCACGAGTTCTCCGGCGGAATGCGCCAGCGGGCGATGATCGCGATGGCCCTTGTGAACGACCCCAAGCTGCTGATCGCAGACGAGCCGACGACGGCGCTGGACGTGACCGTGCAGGCCCAGATCCTCGATCTGATGGAGCGCCTGCAGCGCGAGCTCGACATGGCGATCATGCTCATCACGCACGATCTCGGCGTGGTGGCCGAAATGGCCGACGACGTCGCGGTGATGTACGCGGGGCGGATCGTCGAGACGGCGTCAGCGGAGCTCCTGTTCGCGGGACCGGAGCATCCCTACACGTGGGGTCTCTTGAAGTCGATCCCCACGTTGAGCGCCCCGCGAGACGAGCAGCTCGTGCCGATACCGGGCGCGCCGCCGAGCCTGATCCACCGCCCCTCGGGCTGCCACTTCCATCCACGCTGCCCGTATGCGCAACCCGATCACGCCCGCATCGACCCAGCGCTCCAGGCAGTGCCCGACGAGCCCGGCCACCACGTCGCGTGTCTGCTCGAGCCGATGACGCGCCGGCGACTGTGGGCCGAGCTGCGCGCCGGGCGCATGCCCGATCAGGCGATGGCGGCAGTCGGCCGCCCGGGAGAGGCCTCTTGAGCGCGGGCGCGGGACAGCAGCCCGACCCCTCCCTGCGCGATCAGAGCGCGATCGTCGCGCCGGCGCCGGGCGCGCCGGCGGGCGGCGGGGAGCCCCTCGTGCAGGTGCGCGACCTTGTCAAGCATTTCCCGATCACGCGCGGAATCGTCGTGCAGCGCAAGATCGGGGCGGTCAAGGCGGTCGATGGAGTCAGCTTCCAGGTGCAGCGCGGAGAGACCCTCGGGATCGTCGGCGAGACAGGCTGCGGCAAGAGCACGACGGCGAGGTTGATCATGCGCCTGCTCGACGCAAGCGGCGGGGAGGTGCGCTTCGAGGGCCGCGAGATCACGAGCTTGAAGGGCGGCCCGTTGAAGGCGGTCAGGCGGGAGATGCAGATGATCTTCCAGGACCCCTACTCCTCTCTGAATCCCCGAAAGACGGTCGGCTCGATCATCGGCGAGCCCTTTGCAATCCACGGTCTGGAGCAGGGAAGGGCCGAGCGCAAGCGCGCGGTCCAGGGGCTGATGGAGAGGGTCGGTCTTAACCCGGAGCACTACAACCGCTACCCGCACGAGTTCTCCGGCGGTCAGCGCCAGCGGATCGGCGTCGCGCGGGCGCTCGCTCTGAAGCCGAAGCTCCTGATCGCCGACGAGCCCGTGTCGGCGCTCGACGTGTCGATCCAGGCCCAGGTGTTGAACCTCCTGCGCGAGATGCAGCGCGAGCTCGGATTGACTCTCATCTTCATCGCCCACGACCTCTCGGTCGTTCGCCACATGTGCGATCGCGTTGCCGTCATGTATCTCGGCAAGATCGTCGAGATCGGCCCGGGCGATGCGCTGTACGGCTCACCCCGGCACCCCTATACGGGCGCCCTGCTGGGCGCCGTCCCCGTGGTCGATCCGTCCGCGTCGCGGGGCCGGCGCCCGACGCTCACCGGAGACGTACCGAGTCCCGCCAATCCCCCGGACGGATGCCGCTTTCACACCCGCTGTCCGAAGGCGCGGGAGCGCTGCTCGGGGCAGGAGCCGTCGCTGCAGGAGACGGGCACGGGCACTGAGGCCGCTTGCCACTACCCGCTGACGCGTGAGGAAGTCGCCGAGATCGGCGTACGATCTGCCCGATGAGCACTGATCGAACCGGCCGGTCAGAGGTCGGCCAACCCGCGGCGGAGGCGCAGGAGCTTCTCCGGCAGCTGATCCGTTTCAACACCGTCAATCCGCCGGGAGACGAGCTAGCCGCGCAGGAGTACCTGGCGAACCACCTGAGCGAGGCGGGCTTCGCCTGTGAGCTGCTCGGCGCGGAGCCCGGCCGGCCCAACCTGCTCGCGAGACTGCGCGCGCCCAAGGATGGTCCCGTCGTGTGCTACCTCGGCCACGTCGATACCGTGCTCGCCGATCCGGCGGAGTGGACCCACGACCCGTGGTCGGGCGATCTCGCCGACGGCTTTTTGTGGGGCCGCGGCGCGCTGGACATGAAGTCGCAGGTCGCTGCGGAGATCGCCGCAGCGGCGTCGCTCGCGCGGGCGGGCTGGCGCCCTGCCCGCGGCGAGCTGTTGATCGCGGCGGTGGTCGACGAGGAGACCGGCGGCGAGTTCGGGGCGCAGTGGCTCACCGAGACGCACCCGGAGAAGGTGCGCTGCGACCTGCTCGTCAACGAGGGCGGGGGAACCGTGTTCGAGTACGGCGGAAAGCGCTGTTACGGGGTGTGCTGCGCGGAGAAGGGGGTCTTCCGCTTCACGGTGATCACCGACGGCGTGGCCGGACACGCGTCGATGCCGGGGATGGGCGACAATGCGCTATTGAAGATGGGCCCGGTGCTCGAGCGGCTCGCGGCGCGCCAGCCCTCCTATCAGCTGACCAGCGAGCCCGAGGCGCTCCTGCGGGGGATCGGCGAGGACCCCGAGGACCCGAGCGGCTCGGTGGCCCGCCTGCGGGCGGCCGACCCGCGTCTGGCCACGATGTTCGAGCCGATGCTCGGCGTCACCTTCACGCCCACGCGGATCAAGGCCTCGGAGAAGATCAACGTGATCCCGAGCCGCGCCGAGCTCAAGGTGGACTGCCGAGTGCCCCCCGGGCTCGGCGAAGAGGAGGTCCGCCGCGCCATCGCCGAGGTGCTCGGCCAGGACGGGTTTCGGATCGAGTTCACCGAGCGGGTGGTCGGCAATCGCTCGCCGATGGAGTCGCCACTGATGGACACGATCTCCGCGTGGATCGGCGAGCACGATCCGGGAGCCGAGGTCGTGCCGGTGATCCTGCCGGGCTTCACCGACTCCCGTCACTTCCGTGACGCGTTCCCGGAGTGCGTGGCCTACGGCTTCTTCCCCCAGCGCCACCAGTCGCTTTTGCAGACGGCGCCGCTCGTCCACGCCGCCGACGAGCGGATCGACGTTCGCGATCTGGAGTTCGCCACTGGGTTCTTCAGGGACCTCGCCATGAGCGTACTCGGCTGAAAGTGGACGAATATTTTGCAGGAGATGTTCGCGTAAGGCGCATAATGAAGCGATGCCAAGGATGGTGACGCGGTGGGAGCGAGCATGCCAGGGACGGTGAGCCAGCTGGAAAACACAGTGGGCCCGATCGCGGGAGCGGTGGAGCGCTGGATCGGCGGGTCGGCACTGCTGGCGAATGCTCATGCCAATGCGGTGGTGGCGCACACGGCGGCCGTTACCCCGGTTCCCGTGGCGCAGACCTCGATCGTGCAGGACATCCAGAACTGGGCCTACCAGTGGTCGCCGGTCGTGATGATGGTGTTCTTCTCCGCGTTGATCTACCTGATGTGGCGCACCTTGAAGGTGATGCCGCGGATCAAGCCCCAGCAGATCAATCCGGCCTCAAACCAGTCGGTCTCGTTCGCCGACATCGCGGGGGTGGACGAGGCCAAGGCGGAGCTGCAGGAGATCGTCGAGTTCCTGCGGGACCCAAAGCCGTTCCAGGCATTGGGAGCCAGCGTCCCGAAGGGCATCCTGTTGCACGGGCCGCCGGGGACGGGCAAGACGTTGCTGGCCAAGGCGGTGGCCCACGAGTCCGGCGCGCAGTTCTTCGCCCAGTCCGCGGCGTCGTTCGTCGAGATGTTCGCGGGGCTCGGCGCGGCCCGCATCCGCCGGCTGTTCGCCATCGCCCGCAAGCATGAGCCCGCGATCATCTTCATCGACGAGCTCGACGCCGTCGGGGGCCGGCGCGGGATGGACATCTCAGGGGAGAAGGATCAGACGCTCAACCAGCTGCTCGTCGAGATGGACGGCTTCTCCACGAGTGGGCGGGTCGTGGTGATCGCCGCCTCGAACCTGCTGGAGAAGCTCGACTCGGCGCTCCTGCGTCCCGGTCGGTTCGATCGCCAGGTGTTCGTGGCACCGCCGGACGTGAGGGGGCGTCAGGGGGTGCTGGCAGTGCACACGCGCGACAAGCCGCTGCAGGACGTGGACTTGGCGCTCGTCGCGCAGCAGACCAGCGGGCTCACGGGGGCAGACCTGGCCAACATCTGCAACGAGGCGGCAATCTTCGCCACCCGCCGCGGGGCGCGATCCATCACGATCGCCGACTTCGACGCGGCGCTCGAGCGGGTCATCGCCGGCGTGCAGTCGCGGCGCGTGCTGAACGATCACGAGAAGCGGGTCGTCGCCTTCCACGAGGCCGGGCACGCGCTGTGCGGCGAGCTGCTGCCGTCCGTGGACCGAGTGCACCGAATCTCGATAGTGCCGCGCGGGCGGGCGCTCGGCTACACGCTGAACCTGCCGGCGGAGGACCGCTATCTGAAGACGCGGGAGGAGCTGCTCGACTACATGACGGTGCTGCTCGGCGGCCGGGTGGCCGAGCAGGTCGTGTTCGGCGCGATCACGACCGGCGCCTCGGACGACCTGAAGCGCGTGGCGGACATCGCGCACTCGATGGTCCACGACTTCGCGATGGTCACCTCGGGCGTGGGACGCTCTCCCGACGGGGATGTGCGGCTGTCGGAGACCACCCTGCGGATTCGCGACGAGGAGCGCCAGGACCTGATCGAGGAGGGCCGGCGCGCCGCGCAGAGGCTGATCGTCGGCCACCGCGCCCAGCTCGACGCGCTCGCACATGAGCTGCTCGAGCAGGAGGTGCTCGAGCGCGAGGGGATCGAACGGATCATGGAGGGCGTGCCGCGCCTCGAGCGCGCCCCGGGCGTCGGGCTGCGGGTGGTCGCGGCCGCGACAGCCACCCCGCCGCGGCAATAAACTGCCCGGAGTGTTCGACCGCATCGACCATATCGGCGTGGCCGTGGAGCAGCTCGAGGCCGCGCTGGAGCTATATCGCGAGCGCTTCGGGCTGCGTGTCGCCCACCGCGAGGTGGTGGCTTCGCAGGGTGTGGAGGCCGTGCTGCTCGACGTGGGAGAGAACCACGTGGAGCTGCTCGCGCCGCTCGGTCCCGAGACTCCCGTCGGGCGGTTCCTCACGAAGAAGGGACCTGGGCTGCATCACGTCGCCTACCAGGTGGGGGACATCGACGCGACGCTCGCCGCGCTCAAGCAGTCAGGCCTGGAGCTGATCGACGAGCAGCCGCGCGCCGGCATCCGGGGCTCGCGCGTGGCGTTCATGAGCCCGCGCGCAACCGAGGGCGTGCTCACGGAGATCGTCGAGCCGGCCGCGAGTCCGGGGAGCCCGGCGTGACGGCGCGCGCCCGGCGCATCGGGATCGGCTTTCAGGGTGGTCAGGTGCTGGCATTGCGCGTCAGCGACCAGCAGCTGGCTGCCCTGCAGAAGGCGCTGGGCGGCGGCGGCTGGCACGAGCTCGACAGCGAGGAGGGGCCGGTTCGCCTCGACCTCGCCCAAGTGGTGTACGTTCGCTCTGAGAGCGACGAGCTGCGCGTGGGCTTCGGCGCCTAGCCCTTGCGCTCGCTTGACGAGCAGCTGCTGCGCACGCTGCGCACACGCGCGCACGGCCCGCGCTCCGAGCCGGTGGTGGCACGGTTCTCGCGACTGGGCGAGCATGGCGGCGTGTGGTTTGCGATCGGTGCGGTGGGCCAGGCGCTGAGCGGGCCGGAAAGGGCGCGCTGGCGCCGGGGCACGGCCACGGTGGCCTGGGTGTACGCGCTGAACACGGCGATCAAGCTCGTGATCCGCCGCCCCCGGCCGATCCTCACAGATCTGCCCGCGCTGACTGGCACGCCGAGCAGGCTGAGCTTTCCGAGCGCCCACGCCGCGACCTCGTTCGCCGGGGCGCTCTCCTACTCGCGCCTTGGCGTTGCGCCGGGCCCGCTGTATGCGCTGGCCGGGAGCCTGTCGTTGTCGAGGCTCTACCTGGGCGTGCACTATCCCTCCGACGTTCTCGCCGGGGCGCTGTTGGGCACGTTGGTCGCGCGGTGGCGCATGGGAGCCCGGCGAGACCGTCCGGCGGTGCCCCGATGAGCACGAGAATCGGCATCGTGGGAATGCCGAACGCGGGCAAGTCGTCGCTGTTCAACGCCCTCACGAAGGCCGGAGCCGAGGCGGCCAACTACCCGTTCACCACGATCGAGCCCAACGTCGCCGTGGTGCCGGTGCGCGACGAGCGTCTGGAGCAGGTGGCGCGCACGGTGGGTGCCTCGGAGATCGTTTGGGACACGGTCGACTTCCACGACATCGCGGGCCTCGTGGCGGGCGCGCATCAGGGGGAGGGACTGGGGAACCGGTTCCTCGCGAACATCCGCGAGACGGACGCGATCGTGCACGTCGTGCGCACGCACAGCGACGACAGCGTGGTGCATCCCGAGGGCCGGGTTGACCCGCTCAAGGACATCGAGACGGTGGAGACCGAGCTGGTGCTCGCCGACCTCGAGCAGGCCGAACGCCGGATCGAGCGGGTGGCGCGTCAGGCCAAGAGCGGCGACCGCGCGGCGATCGCCGAGGAGGGGTGGCTGCGGGAGGTCATGGAGGCGCTCGCGGCCGGCCGTCCCGCACGCGGGGTGCCCGTGCCGCAGGACGCCCCGAACGCCGCCCGCGATCTCGGGTCGTTGACGGCCAAGCCGGTGCTGTTCGTGGCGAACGTGGACGAGGGCTCCGATGAGATCCCGGCCGAGATCGCCGCCCACGCACGCGAGCAACAGGCCGGCCTGGTTGCCATCTCCTCGCGCATCGAGTCCGAGTTGGCCGAGCTCGATCAGGAGGATGCGACGGCGATGCGCGCGGAGCTGGGAGTCAGCGAGTCGGGCCTCGAGCGGGTCGTGCGGGAGGCGTTTGCGCTGCTGCGCCTGATCGCGTTCTTCACGGCCGGCGAGGCGAAGCCGGCGCAGTCCTGGCACCTGCGTGCCGGTCTCACGGCGTGGCACGCGGCGGGGGAGATCCACTCGGACATCCAGAAGGGGTTCGTCCGCGCCGAGGTGATCGGCTGGCGCGAGCTGGTGGACGCCGGCGGCTACGCGGGCGCCCGGGACCGGGGGACCCTGCGCCTGGAGGGCCGCGACTACGTGATGGCCGACGGCGACGTGATCACCGTCAAGTTCACCCCCTAGCAGCGTTCTGCAGCCGATCGGCCAGGCGCGTCATCCCGAGCGCCCGCGCGGCCACCGCGCCCTGGGCGAAGTCGGTCGGATGGTCGGCGGGCCTCGCGACGTCGATCCGCTGCAGCGTGGCGATCTGCTTGAACTTGCGCAGCAGTTGTTCGTTCTCGCGCAGCGCCACGGCCGTGCGGGGGCGCATGGCGTCCTTCCGATGCGCATCCCTCACGGTGGGCGGGCTCCGTGCGGCCAGGAGAGCTCCATCCAGCGAGCCGTACCGGCCCAGCAGGTCGGCGGCGGTCTTGGCCCCGATGCCGGGCGCTCCGGGCAGCCCGTCGGAGGGGTCGCCCCGCAGCGCGATCAGATCCGCCACGAGCTCGGGACCGACGCCGTAGCGCTCCTTGACCTGCGCCGGGCCGATCTCGGCGACCGCGTCGCCCTTGCGCAGGTCGACCACGGCCACTCGCTCGCTCACGGCTCCGTACAGGTCGCGGTCCCCCGTCAAGAGCAGCGCACGTCCACCCTGCTCCTGCTCGACGCACGCGTATGAGTACATCACGTCATCGGCCTCGAGCTCCTCGCTCCCGCTCACCGTGAAGCCAAGGCTCGCGAGCAGCTCGGGGGCCTTCTCCCACTGCCAGGCCAGCTCCGGGGGCATCGGGTCGCGGTGCGCGTGATAGGGGGGGTAGAGCTCGACGCGATAGTCGGCCTGCTCGGCTCCGAGACACGCGACCACGCAGCGCGGGGCGCTCACCGCCGGTCGGGCATCGATCACGCTCAGCAACGCGTTGACGGTGCCGAGCAGCGCGTTCACCGGCCTGCCCTCGCTGTCCACGATGGCCCTGGGAAGGGCGAAGAACGAGCGATACAACAGCCAGGGAACGTCGGCGATCAGCAGCGGGCCGGACATCGGCCCAGGGTAGGCGCTTCGGCGGCGGGCGGCAGGGTAGGCGCTTCGGCGCTGCCACGGCCGAGTCAGCTGCGCATGCCTTGGGGGCCGGGGAGCCGGTTCAGCCCTCGAGCATCCAGCAGTTTTCGGTCCACAGGAAGCGGGTGGAGCCACCCAGCAGCGGCGCGGGCAGGTGGATGGAGGCGGTGTTGCCGTGCACGACCACCGGAGCCGAGGGGATCGCGCGGGCCTCGGCCCGCAGCCGCCCGCGTGCCCCGGGTTCCCGCAGGAGCCTCGCAAGCCTTGCATCCCACCGCTGTGCGCATGTGCGGTGGCGTTGGGTGGCGCGCAGGGGAGCATTCAGGATCGAGCACGCCCCGGCGCCGTCCCCTCGCAGCTCGTCGCCCACGAAGTTCGAGGCCGCCCGGCGCACCCAGGCAGTCTGTTCGTAGGTCCCGCTCGAGGAGGCGCCGAGCGCAGCCCCCGCAGGTAGGACGGCCGCGATGACCGCGAGCATGGCGATGATCGAGCGCAACCTCACGCAGGCTATCTCGGCGATCGGAGGCCGCTTCTGGAGGAATCGGGCATCGGGCCGGCGCCTCGCGGACGGATGTCCGACCCGGGACGCCTACCCGGCCGCAGCGCCGCCGGTGGGGCTCGATTCTGCCGCACCCGGTGCCTGCGAGCCGCCCTGCGGGCCGGCGGGAGCCGGAGTGGGAGCCGGCGTGGGCGGGCCCGCCGTCGGCTGAGCCGCCGCCGGCGGTTGCCCGCTGCGTTCCGGCTCTGCCGCGAGGCCCGACCCGTTTCTCACGCTGAAGTACGCCCAGGTGTCATAGAGGCCCAGCCGTGCGGCCAGCTGCGCGCCGCTGACGGTCGTGCGTCCGCTCGAGCCCAGCACGTAGGCGGAGAGGATGCGCGGCGAGACCCCTCGCGCGAGCACCTCGATGCCCTGGAAGGACCCCCTGACCAGGCCGCGCAGCCGCGCGGCGGCCGAGGCGAAGCTCATGGTGAGCCTCCAACGGTGAAGCGGTCCCTGGTCGTAGGGGTCGAGGACCCCTCGCAGCCACGGCTGCGGCTGGGAGCCGGGCCACGCGTCTTCCACGCTCTCGGTGTGGCCGCCGGAACTCGCGAAGAAGTAGGTGATCGCCGGGTGGCCTTCATAGGTGACGACCTGGCCCGCCGTGGCGGCTACCGCGGCATCCGTCTGGGGGGTCTGGGCGGCCCTGCCGCGATAGACCTGCGAGCGGGTATCGGCATAGACATCGAATCGCGAGCCGCCCGCGTGCGATGTCAGGGCATATGTGCGGCTCGCCACCGCCTGGGCCTCGAGCGCGGCAAGCGGCCAGCTGGCCGGGACCTCCGCGGAGATCACTCCGCGCACATATGTCTCGAGGGGGATCGTGTGGACCTTTCGGGCGACCAGCACACGTACGCGCGCGCCGGCCGGCGCGCGCCCGAGCGCGGTGCCGGTGTAGTAGTGGGCGAGGATTTCCCGGTAGCTGAAGCCGTGCAGCGCGTAGCCGAGCGCGCCCTCCTGGGCCATGCCGACGCCGTGGCCGTCTCCCGCCCCGTCGATCACGAGGTCTGACGCGTGCGCGATGCCCGGCGATGCGCCGGCGACCCCGCCGGCGAGTGTGAGCACCGCCAGCAACGCGGCCGCCGTCGGCAGGCACGCATGAATGCGGTGATAGGTTGATCTCGTGGTGAGCATCCGTGTTCGAGCGTCGTCCTGCGGGCACGCAACGTGGCCACTGGACAAACGGCGCGTCCTGCGCAAGCCTCGAATCGAGCGGATGCCGACGACCCATGAGCGCCACCGCCGCGGAACGGCCAATCGTTTGGTCGAGCACCTCCCGGCGGGGCCAGGTGCCCGGGAGGCGGGCGCGGATGCCTAGGCCGGCTGCCGAGCGGGCAGCGCTCGACGGGGTGCCCACGCAGCTCTACATCGGCGGTGAGTGGCGGGATGCCTCGGGCGGCGGCACCCTGACGGTCGAGGACCCGGCCACGCGGGAACCGCTGATCGAGGTAGCCGATGCGCAGGTGGCGGACGCCCTGGCGGCGCTGGGAGCCGCAGCCGACAAGCAGGCCGAGTGGGCCGAGACGGCGCCGCGCGAGCGTGGCGAGATACTGCGCCGCTCCTATCAGGCGATCGTCGAGCAGGCGGACGAGCTGGCGCTGCTGATGACCCTCGAGATGGGGAAGGCCCTTGCCGAGTCGAAGGCGGAGATCGCATATGCGGCCGAGTTCTTCAGGTGGTTCTCGGAGGAGGCCCCGAGGATTCATGGGCGCTACATGGTGAACACCACGGGCAAGGGCCGCATCCTCACGATGCGCCAGCCGGTGGGGCCGTGCGTGTTCGTGACACCGTGGAATTTCCCGACGGCCATGGGCACGCGCAAGATCGCGCCAGCGATCGCGGCGGGCTGCACGATCGTGGTCAAGCCGGCGCAGCAGACGCCGCTGTCGATGCTCGCGCTGGCCAGGATCCTCCAGGACGCGGGACTGCCGGGGGGTGTACTGAACGTGATCACAGCCAAGCGCTCCGGGTCGGTGATCGAGCCGCTGCTCAAGGACCCGCGCACGCGCAAGCTGTCGTTCACGGGCTCGACGGAGGTGGGGCGGAGACTGATCGAACAGTCCGCCGAGCAGATCCTGCGCGTGTCGATGGAGTTGGGCGGCAATGCGCCGTTCCTGGTGTTCGAGGACGCCGACCTAGACGCGGCGGTGGAGGGCGCGCTGGTGGCCAAGCTGCGGAACGTCGGCGAGGCATGCACGGCGGCCAACCGCTTCCATGTGCACGAGTCGGTGGCAGAGGAGTTTGCGCAGAGGATGGCGGAGAGGATGGGCGCCCTGAAGGTGGGTCCGGGAACCGATCCGGACACCGACGTGGGACCGCTGATCGACGAGGACCAGCGGATGAAGGTCACCGAGCTGGTGCAGGACGCGGTCGCGCGCGGCGCAGACGTGCTACTCGGAGGCGACCGCGCGGAGGGCCGCGGATACTTCTTCGCGCCCACCGTGCTCTCGGGAGTGCCTGACGACGCGCGAGTGCTCAGCGAGGAGATCTTCGGACCCGTCGCCCCGATCGTCACCTTCTCCGGCGAGGCCGAGGCCCTGGCTGCGGCCAACCGCACCGAGTACGGCCTCGTCGCATACGTCTACACGCGCGACCTCGCCCGCGCGTTCCGCGTCTGCGAGAAGCTCGAGACGGGCATGATCGGCCTGAACCAAGGGGTGGTCTCGAACCCCGCAGCTCCCTTCGGAGGCGTCAAGCAGTCGGGCTTCGGCCGCGAGGGCGGGTTCGAGGGGATCTCGGAGTACCTGGAGACGAAGTACGTCGCGCTTGGGGTTTGAGGGGGAGTAAGGGAGCGCCCCGAACCCGGACGGTAGTTGCGCGTGCAATGACTGGCCCCACGCTGCCCCGGGTTGGGGCGCTTCGGACCCTGTGCTCTATGGGGTGGCCACGGCCTTCTACGGTTTCGCGACGGTGATCGAGCGCCGGTGCCGCTCATCACCGTCGCAAAACCGTAAGAGACGGTAGACGACCGGGGGCAACCCCGTAGCGGGGGCAACCGTAGGCCATAGACCGAGGCGGGGCTTTCGGATGCGAGGAGCAGCCGACGGAGTAGCGACCGTCCTGGTTCGCGGCGCGGCCGGGGACAGTGATTGTGCGACCAACTACCGTCCGAGCTTAGGGTCGCTGCCTTACTCCCCTGGGGGTTGAGGGGGATAGGCGGTAAGGTGGCTCAGAGCCGCACACCTCGACGACGTGGCTGTCCTGGCGGCGGCTCGCGGCTCAGGCGGTGTCCGTGACGCGATCCTCGCAGCTCCGTCCAAGCGTAGACAGGCAACCCGCAATGCGTGCCCTACGGCTGCCTACGGGCTTCTACGGTTTTCCGAGGGTGATGAGCGGCACGGGGGCGGCTGTCCTCGTAGCCCTCGACTTTGAGCTTGCCGGTGGTCGTGCCCGGACTGCCACTTTGACGAAGTTATTGGATCCTGGCGGCGATTCTTCTTCTGCTTCTGCGTACAGATGGCCGGATGCCGCGTCGAAGATGACTTCGGACGGCTTCCCGGCGCTGGTGCCGTTTTGGATCCTTCGGATCCCATGTTCCTGTTTCTGTTAGGACTGGTCCGGTCTTGAACAGCAGATTCCCTGTTTTGACCCCTCCTTGTAGCATTCGATGTTCAGTTCGACGCCCGAGCCTTCCTGCCTGAATGTTTCGGATCCTTCTTCGCCTTCTTCTATGACCGTCGCCGGCCAGGGCAGATGTCTCGCGAGTTGGCTCGCTCTTCACCACCGGCAGCAGCACATGTCCCTCCTACGGCTTTGCATTCCCAGGTGGCGAACAGCCACGGTTTCCTGCGTGGCGGCGCCTGCGGTGTTTTCGATGTTGGCGGCGCTGCAGTCGTGACAAGTGATATTGCCCGCGGACGATTCGAGCGTGAGCGTGCCCCAGGCGATCGTCGGCACCTTTTCGCCCAATGGGATTTCTGCTCCGTTCTTGTACCAGTGCGGCGTGGGCAGCGACGTGAGCGTCGTGAACGTCTGGTCTGAGCCTTTGCTCGTGCCGCCCGGGTTGGTCGCCGAGATCCTGAAGTGGTAGGTGGTGTTCGCGGTGAGGCCCGTGACCGACGCGGACACCGCGACCGGGCTGGTCCCGGACCCCGGCAGCGAGGAGCAGGTCGCGCTCGACCCGTAGGCGTTCGTGGTGCCGTATTCGAAGTGGCAGTCGCTGACCGTCCCGCCGTTGGGGTTGACCGTCGCGTTCAGTGTCGCCGAGGTCTGCGTGACCGCCGATGCCGCTTTCGTTTCGACAGTCGGGGCGTTCGACAGCGTTGTGAACGTTTCGTCTGAGCCTTTGCTCGTGCCGCCCGGGTTGGTCGCCGAGATCCTGAAGTGGTAGGTGGTGTTCGCGGTGAGGCCCGTGACCGCCGCGGACACCGCGACCGGGCTGGTCCCGGACCCTGGCAGCGAGGAGCAGGACGCGCTCGATCCGTAGGCGTTCGTGGTGCCGTATTCGAAGTGGCAGTCGCTGACCGTCCCGCCGTTGGGGTTGACCGTCGCGTTCAGTGTCGCCGAGGTCTGCGTTACCGGCGATGCCGCTTTCGTTTCGACAGTCGGCAGGACCCGGATCGTCCGCGCGGTGCCGATGCTCGTGCCGTTCGCAGCGAACACCGTGAGCGCGACGACGTACTGTCCTTTCGTCGGGAAGACGTGGGAAACGGTCGGCGTGGTGGTCTCGACCGGGGTGCGGAAGACCGGTTCGTCGTTGAACTGCCAGTCGTACCTGGCGACGCCGCCCGGGGCTGTCGAACCGGTCGCGTTGAAGGTCATTTCGTTGCCCGCTCCCGACGCGCTCGTGAAGGTCGCCGTGGGCTCGGCGCCGCTGAACGTCAGCCGCTGCAGGCACTGGTTGGTCTGGTTGCTCCACTCCTGCTGGTACCAGTAGAAGTGGCCGTTGATGACCTGGTTGTATTTGGCGCCGTTGGATGCCGTGCCGAGCGGGGTGCCTTGACTTCCAGCGCACTTGTCGCCGATCTCATAGCCCGTGAGTTCGCCGGTGGCGTAGTCCGTCCACGCGTTGTTCGGTTCCGGGTCGGTGATCGACTCGTTGTGCTCGTGGCTGAGCCCGCCCTGGAGCACCCCGTCGGAGGTGGTCGCCGTTGGGGTGGTTGCCGTCGTCGCAGCCTTTGTTTCCTGTCACGTAGGGATCGTTCGAGTAGATCAGCTCGCCCGCACCGACGGGGATGTTGCCGTGGTAGGCGCAATAGACCGGTTTTTTCGAGCCGGCCGAGCATTCAAAGCCGTTTGCTTCAAAGCAATCTTCCACCCCCGGCGGCGTCAGCAGGAAGTACTCGTGGGCGAGGTCGGTGGGAAGCCCCTGGGCTTTCACGAATTTGGACAGCTCCGCCTGCAGCTGTTCGTCGGTCAGGCAGATAGTCGCCTGTTTGCAGCCGTTCGCCGGGTAGGGGTCTTCGTCGATCAGGGCGCCACCGAAGTGCGAGCTGTAGTTGGCGAATTCACCGGCGGCGTCGTTGTACTGGGCCGAGACCGAGTCGACGTTTTCATGCCCTCCGCTGTCGTGGGCCAGGTCAGTGAGGTACTGGTTGACTCCGGCCTGGTATTCGGAGGGATATTTGGGGCCGGTCGAGGGGCGCCAGTAGACGGCGTAGTTCGTGTTCGCCGCCATCACCGGGCCCCCGTTGTAGTCGAGGTTTTTGAAGAACGCGTCGAAGGGCCTGATCGTGGTGCTGCCGCGAAGCGGGTGATAGCTCAGCGTCTTGCCGTTTTCCAGATGCACGACCACCGCAGAGGCCGTCGCTGCACCCGCGGCAAGCGCCGATACGACAACCAGCGCGACCCCGACCCCGCGTAACCGCCATCTCCATGGTCGACGTAGCCAGTTCCGGGCTCGATCTTGCGCAAGAATATTCATGACCCCAGTCGCTCAAGGCCCTCTCGACCGGGACGAGCCCGGCGCAACAGCAATTCCCCTCCGCGACAACCGTAGCAAGCAAGATGGCCACTTGCGAGTCGCGGGCGCACCGGTCCATGCGCTCCAGGCACCGAGGCGCGGCGCCGGGGATTTGTCGCGCGGACGTACTATCGGATATGCGCTGAGTGCCGCGGAGGGATCGCCGCTCGCTCTGTGCTCCTCGAGCCACGCCGCTCCACGTGGAACTTCAACGAGCTCCGCGAGATGCGACGCAAACTTCAACGACGTTAGGGTGATCGATATTCCTCATGAGCTCGACCTCACGCCTGGCTCGTCTCGGAGCGTCGCGCAGAGTCGAGCCCGTGACGATCGGCTTCCTCGCCGAAGGGATGAGGGACACCAGCTGTGACTAGTAGTAGTCCTCGACGGTCATCGACCAACGCGCGGAATCCCGGCCGGCGGAGATCTCAAGACGGTAGAGACCGGGACCGCTGTGGAAGATGTGTGTCTGGGAGCTGCCTTCCCCGAGTTCGAAGCCACCGAAGCTTGAGTCGGTCTGGATGTTGCGGGCCTCGGCGCTCGGGCCGAGGCACACCAGCAGGAGAAGACACGTCCCCTGATAGGCCATGTTGTAGGCGACCTTCCATTGGCTGCCGAGGATGCGAAAGGCGCGCGATCGGCCGTCGTCGACGCCCGAGAACGTCGTCGACGGGCGCCACCGCGGCGCCTCCGCGACGTTGAGTGCGACCGTTGTGCCGTGCGGTACGGACGCGGTCGGCCGAGGAGACTGCCCCGTGACGGTGTTCGCCTTGGATCCGGGTGCGGCGACGAGAGTCACGGCGTAGCGCAGTCCCGTGCTGGCGAGCAGGCTCTCGGCGGAGACGGAGGGCCTGCCGACGATGTCGGGCACCGTCACGGGCGGTGGTCCGGCGCTGAGAACGACACTGACCGTCGAACCGTCCGTGAGACGGGTTCCGGGCGCCGGGTCCTGGGCGACTGCGATCCCGGCGGCTGCTTCTGAGTAGCGCGTCGAGAAAGCGGGCTGCACGTGGGTACGTCGCGCCCGTGCCTCGACCCCCCCGCGCGGGATCCCGCGCAGCTCGGGAACCGTCGTCCGGGCGGCTGCGCCTGTGAGCAGGAACACGACCAGCGCGCACATCCCGAGGGCAAGCAGCGCCGCAAGCAGCGCGATTCTCCTGCGGCGCTGGGCGCGTCTGTGACTGCGGCGCTCTGGAAAAGGCGGCGGCGTTCCCCCCAAGTCCCTGGACGGGTCCACCAGCGTCGTGGCTGCCCGAAGGTTGACGGTCATCGCCTCGCCCGTCAAAGCGGTGGCCGGCGCTCCGGCCTCGAGATCAAGGGCCCCTCCGCCGTTCTCCGCCGGTCTCGTCGGAGCGGCAGGGGCCGCTGCCGAGCAGTCCGCGTCGCGCAACGCCGCTGCCATCGCGGCGCCGTCACGATAGCGATCGGCGGGGTCCTTGGCGAGCGCCTTGCCCACCACCTCATGCAGCGCCGCCGGGACCCGATCGGGAAGTTGCGGCGGGCGATCCTGAAGGTGGCGCAGCCCCAGCTCCACGGCCGATCCGCCGATGAACGGCGGCTGCCCTGCGAGCATCTCGTAGAGGACGACCCCGGCGCTGTAGACGTCCGTCGTCGAGGTGGTACGGCGGCCGCGGGCCTGCTCGGGCGACATGTAACGCGGGGTCCCGGCGACGGTGGCCGACATTGCCTGCGAGGTCCCCTCGGCGAACCGAGCGACGCCGAAATCACCTACCTTCACCTCGCCGCCCGCCGTGAGCAGGACGTTGCCCGGCTTGACGTCGCAGTGCACGACCCCCTGCGCGTGGGCGCTTCCGAGCGCGCGACAGAGCTGCTCCGCGACGGAGCGCGCCTCGGCGACCGACAGCGGACCGCGCCGCAGGCGCTCCGCAAGGCTTTCTCCCTCGACGAGCTCGGCGACGTAATAGGGCCCCTCCTCGGCGTGGCCGAAGTCGAAGATCTGCACGATCCCCGGGTCGTTGACGCGCGCCAGCAGCTGCGCCTCGCGCTGGAAACGCTCCACCCACGCCCCGTCCTCGGCCCACCAGGGCTTGATCACCTTCACTGCGACGGGGCGCGCGAGGCGTCTGTCGAGCCCTCGGTAGACGCGGCCGAAGGCACCCTCGCCGATCACGGCGTGAAGCTCATATCGGTTGTCCAGGGCACAACCGGCGAGGTCGGGAGCACAGAGCATCGAACAAGTATTCCGCGCTCCCGCCTGCCATGCGCCTGCCGCCCGAGTTCAGGGATGGCCGCCGCACGCGACCGACCCAGCCTGAGCCTCGGTCGCAACCGAGCCAAAGCCCGGATGGCAACTTGGGCCTACTCGCTTCGTGGGGGACAAGGTGTCACTGGCACATGGCGGCTCGTGTGTGACAATCCGAGCGATGAAGACTGAAGGGATCGGCCGTCCCAAGGTCGCACGCGTGCGCTCGGCAGCGGAGCTCGCGGTGGGTGCTGCCGCATGCTTGCTCTGCCTGTCCTTCGCCGGCTTGGTGCCCGGGTCGGCGGGAGCGCGGTCGGTGCGAGGGGCAGTCGTCCGCTCTGCCTGCAGCCGGGCGAACAGCTCCCGTGAACCCTGTCATTTCTCTACGCCGAGCGGCAACATACGGTGCCTTTGGACACCGCGCCCAAACAACGTCGTCTGCGAGCTTCTCGCGTCTGGACGCGCCTACCGGCTCCGCCCGACCGGCAGTGCGAAATCGATCAGGCTCAGGCTCGTGCGTCGCGGCGAGACCCTGCCGACGAGCCAGCAGCTGGTGTTTCCCCAGAGCCTCTCCTGCCACGACACCAGGACGACGATGACCTGCAACCAGGACTTCGGCCTCGGTGAGTTCAAGCTGGCGCCCAAAGGCTCTCGCAGCTCCTAGCTACGCGAGAAGCTCCGAATCCAAACTGCATGGAGAGGCGAAGTTGACGACAGTCCGCGAAGCTGCCTTCGAATTGTTCCGCCGGCGAGGCTTGACGACGATCTTCGGGAACCCGGGGTCAACGGAGCTGCCGATGCTCGGCCCGTTCCCAGAGGACTTCCGCTACGTGCTCGGACTGCAGGAGGCTGTCGCCGTCGGCATGGCGGACGGATTCGCGCAGGCGAGCGGCGCCGTAGCGCACGTGAACCTGCATACCGCGCCGGGCCTCGGCAACGCCGTGGGGGCGATCTTCAATGCCCGGGCCAACAAGGCGCCGCTGCTGGTCACCGCGGGCCAGCAGGCCCGTTCGCTGATCACGATGCAGGCGAACCTCACAAACCGCGACGCTGTCGAGGTGCCGAAGCCGTTCGTCAAGTGGAGCCACGAGCCGCCGCGGGCGGAGGACGTCCCGTTTGCGCTCGCGCAGGCGATCCACCATGCCACCCTGCCGCCCGCCGGGCCCGCGTTCGTGTCCATACCGATGGACGATTGGCAGAGCGAGATCGAGCCGGTCGAGTTCTCGAGTCACATCGAGCGTGGCGTGGGCGGGCGCGCAGGACCCGACCCGAGGCAGCTGGCAGCCCTCCTGGAGCGGCTGCGGTCGGCTGAGCGCCCGGTGTTCGTCGCCGGCCCGGACATCGACGCGTCGGGCGGCTGGGATGCCGCTATCGAGCTCGTAGAGGGGCAGCGCCTCCCCGTGTGGGCGTCTCCGGCGACCGGAGGCAATCGGATCGGGTTTCCCGAGAGCCACCCCGCGTTCCAGGGGGTTCTTCCACCGGCGGTGGGCCCGCTCGGCGAGCTCTTGGCGGGATATGACCTGGTGCTCGTTGCCGGTTCGTCGGTGTTCCCCTACTACCCGAACATCCCGGGCGACTTCCTCGCGAGCGGGACCGATCTGGTCGCGATCACGAGTGACCCGGACGAGGCCGCGCGCGCCCCGATGGGCGACGCGATCCTCGCCGACGTTGCGCTCACGCTGCGCGCGCTCGTCGAGCAGCTCTCAGAGCGCACGGACCGCGAGCCGGCGGTCGCGCGCGAGGCGGCACAGGCCCCCGAGGACACCGACCCTCTGTCACCGAGCGCGGTGCACTCGACGCTCGCCGCGGCCTTCCCCACGGATGGGATCGTGGTTCTGGAGTCGCCGTCCAGCACCCCGGCGC
Organism: uncultured Solirubrobacterales bacterium; assembly: GCA_963811445.1. Taxonomy (GTDB): domain Bacteria; phylum Actinomycetota; class Thermoleophilia; order Solirubrobacterales; family Solirubrobacteraceae; genus Palsa-744. The sequence continues at coordinate 253,486 of CAWERP010000005.1, read as the reverse complement.
TTCGCAACCAGCTGCGGCTCTCGCGTCCGGGCTCCTACTACTTCAGCGGTGGTGGCGGACTGGGCTTCGGTCTGTCCGCCGCGCTCGGCGTCCAGCTCGCCCAGCCGGACCGCCAGGTCGTCTGCGTCCTCGGTGAGGGATCCGCGCAGTACGCGATAACCGCGTTCTGGACGGCCGCCGCCTACGCGATCCCGGTCAAGTTCCTGATTCTGCGCAATCAGGAGTACTCGATCCTGAAGTGGTTCGCGTCGCTCGAGAACGTGGCGGGCGCGCCGGCGCTCGACCTCCCGCGCCTGGATGTGGCCGCCACCGCTCTGAGCTACGGCGTCCCGTCGCGAACCGTCGCCGGACGCGAGGATCTGCACCACGCGATCATCACCGCGCTGGACAAGCCGGGCCCGCGGCTCGTGCAGGTCGACGTGGCCCCTGGAATGGCGCTCGTCTGAGCGCCGCGGCTCGTCGCCGTCCGAACTGGCTCGTGTGCCTGCCCGCGCCGGGGAACAGCGCGTTGGGTTTCCCGGTGTGAGGGGCCGCCGCTCCATGTATCGGGAGCGGCGGCCCCATCACCTCCGTGGTCTTCTGCTCTTGCGAGCTAGGGGGTCACGGGCACAGCGGGTTCTTCGGCACTCCTGAGCATGGGTTCCGCATGGTCTGCTGCGGCGGAGGAGCCGGCTGTCCTACCGGCGGTGTTTCGGCCCTCGCGATTGCTGCTTCCGTCGGAAGCTGCTGGAGATAGCCGATAGCCGCTTCGCCGCCACCCGGTTGCGGGGTGGTGTTGTTCTGGCAGCCCCAGGCTCCCTGGATTTTGGCCGGGAAGGTGGCGCCCGTGAAGACGTTGGAGCTCACGCAGTTGTTAGTGGATTCCGAGAACGGGAAGAAACCACCCATAAGTGCCACGTCACCGGTGAACGCGCCGCCTTTGGTGCCGTTCTTGCTGAGCACGTTGCTGCTGATCCGGTTTCCCGCCAGCTGGAAGAAGATCGTGTTTTCCTGCGGCGGGAACGGGTTCGGGTACTCAAATCCGAGCACCCCGTTGTTCACGTTCTTGGCGATCACGTTACCTTCGACCAGATCGGCGTAGTCGCCCGGAAGCAAGACGCCGACTCCCCAAGGCGCGGGAGCCGTTGATCCGTTGACCGGGACCGTGAGGTTGTTGTTTTCGGTGATGACGTTGTTGCGGATGACCGTGCACCGCGGGATTTTTGTCGATGTGATCGACGGCGTGGACGTGGCGGGCTGTTCGGGCCGGTTGCATCGGCCGTCCTGCGGCGGAGGCCCGTCGCCTGGGTTTTCCGAGTTCGGCGCGATGCCGGCCGAGTTGCGTCGAATGACCGAGTTTTCAATTGCCAGCTTGCCCCCCGAGTTGGAGCCGGAGTAGCCCAGCGCGTTGTTTTCCATCGTCGCTCCCGTGATACGCGCCTTGCATTCCTGGCAGGCGCCCAGGTACATGCCCGAGTCGTTGTATCCCGACGCGTAGATGTTTTCCCAGGAACCTTCGGTCTCGTTGTTGGTGAAGATCCCGTAGCCGCCATAAAGGTCGGTGTTGTATGCGGTCAGGTAGCTGCCGTACCAGCCGGATGCACCGATTTTTCCCGAGCCGGCGCCTCCGTTCCACCAGATCTCGTTGCCGCAGTCCTGCTTTTTGCAGCTTTCACCGGTTTCATTCGTGTCGAAGTTACGCACCGTCAGGTTTTCCACCCAGACGTCGTTCGCCTTGTAGACTTCGATCCCGTTACCGGTTTTGTTCTTCCCGTCGATGATCACGGCGTTGCGGTTCATGCCCCTGATCCAGATCCCCGACTGGGCGCTGGTAACCGTGACTTCTTCGTAATATACACCCGGTTCGATGAGCACCCAGTCGCCGGATTTTGAGGCGTTGACTGCCGCCTGGATGGTCTTGTAGTAGTGAGTGTTCGCCGGGATCTTGGCGGGCGGCTTACCTTGGCGAACGATGTTCACGTTGCTGTTGCCCCCCCACGCGCCGGCAGCGCTCGCGGAAGCTCCGAACGCCACAACAACAACTGCAATTGCCGCCACGTGCCACGCTCGAGTGAGCCTGCGGCGCGGGCGAAGTCGATACCGACGCATGGATGACATCTTGTCGTCCTCCTCCTGGAATGGGCGGGTGCGGAATCGTCGGTGAGCCGCCCGTTGACCGGGCGGGCGCTCCGGGTGGCCCTCCTCCCGGCAGCGCGCACGGCTCACACCTGTATCCGACCCGGATTTGGACGGGATTGTACACGGGTCGTGGCGAACCGCACATCACCCCAAGAGGAGGCGGCAGGCGCGCTCTTTTGATCCGGCGGGCTCCGCAGTGCCTCAGAGGCGGCCCGAGACGCTCTCGATCGCCCGGGGATCCCGCCGTGAGCGGGGTATTCCGGCCACTGAGCGGGGTATTCCGGCTAGAGTCCGTGCAGCGATGCGTCTTCGGCCTGCGACTTTAGGCGGTGCGCTGCCGGGTCTCGTGGTCGCCGCCACGCTCCTCGCCGGCTGTGGCAGCTCCAGCTCCAAGTCGGTCAACGGCATCGCCGCCAAGACGCCTGCCGAAATCGTGGCGGCGACAAGACTCGCTGCAGACAGCGCGAGCTCCGTCCACGTCTCGGGTGCGATCACCAGCGCGGGCTCCCCGATCACGCTGGATATGAACCTGATCGCCGGCAAGGGCGGTAGCGGACGACTCTCCGAGAACGGGCTCAAGTTCGAACTGATCCAGACCGCCGGCGCGATCTACATCAAAGGAAGCCCCGCGTTCTATGCGCATGTCGGCGGCCCCGCGGCGGCGCGCCTGTTCCGCGGGAAATGGCTCAAGGTGCCCGCGACCAGGGGGAACTTCGCCTCGCTCGCCTCGCTGGTGGATCTGCGTCAGCTGCTCGACACGACCCTCGCGGGTCACGGACCGCTTGCGAAGGGGGGCACGGCGACGACACGCGGCCAGCCGACGGTGGCCGTGACCGACACCTCGACCGGCGGGACCCTTCATGTCGCGACGAGCGGCCCCGCCTACCCCGTCGAGGTCACGAAGGCTGGAGCCAGCGGTGGGACGATCGTGTTCGATCGTTGGAACGGGCCGGTCTCGCTTGCGGCGCCGGAAAACGCGATCGACCTCACGCGGCGGTAGTCCGCCCTGTGGCCGCCGTCTCGGCCCGTTGCCCTTGTGACAGCGTCGAATTCGGGGGACAAAGTCGAACATATGTCTATCGTCCTTGCGCGTCTTTTAGGCCGGCGCAGGGGCCACCGAGGGAGGGGATGTACTGGGAATTAGGAGTCAGATGTAGGACCAGGACGTGAAGCCAACGTGAGCGGCGCAACCCAAGTGAGCCTTCGCCGGCCCGCCAACCGCGGGGCGGCACCGCCGCACCCGCCCGTCGGCGGCCGTCCGAGCGACGACCCTCCGGGCGGCGACGGGTCGGGCAAGGACCCGACGGTAACCGCTCGACCGCGCGATCGCGGCGGTGAGCTCGATCGCGCAGAGAAGCGCGCCGGCGTGCGGCCGGCCGGCAAACCGCCGCCCGGCCGCGAGCCGTCATCCCATGGGGAGCCCTCGCTGGGCCGTTCGACGATGCGCTGGGCTCCGTGGGTGGCGCTTGGCGCGGCGGGCCTCGGCGTGGTGCTGGCCACGGGGTCGGTCGCTGCGGTCATCGGCGGGGTCGTGCTGGCATGTGCGGCTACGGCCCTTGTATGGAGCGGCGGCGAGTACCGCCGGGCGGCGCTTCAGCAGGAGATCGACGGTCGATCCGGTGAGCTGAAGCGCGCGCTGTCAGAGCTTGAGATCGCACACGCCGAGACCGTGCGGCGGCTGTCGATGGCCGTCGAGTTCAGGGACGAGGACACGGGCGCCCACATCGAGCGGATCGGACGTTTCTCGAGGCTGCTGGGCGAACAGATCGGGATGGACCCGGACTTCTGCGTAAGGCTCAGTCACGCCGCGCCGCTGCATGATGTCGGAAAGGTGGCGATTCCCGACGCGATCCTGCTGAAGCCCGGCCCGCTGACGCCGGAGGAGCGGGCGATCATCGAGACCCACGCCGAGGAGGGCCACAGGCTCGTACGCGGGTCCTCGTCCGCGATTCTCGACCTGGCGGCGACGATTGCGCTGAGTCACCAGGAGAAGTGGGACGGGAGCGGCTACCCGCGGGGGCTGGCCGGCGAGGCGATTCCCATCGAGGGCCGGATCGTGGCGGTCGCGGACGTATTCGACGCCCTGACCAGTGATCGCCCCTACCGGAAGGCCTTCCCGGTCGACGAGTCGGTCCGGATGATGCTCGAGCAGCGCGGAAAGCACTTCGACCCGGTGCTGCTGGATGCTTTCATGGAAGTGCTCGGCAGGTCCGGTCCGGACGCGCGCGAGGAGACGAGAGTCGATCCGCAGGTGCTGGTCGAGAGCACGCTGGGCGCGTATTCGACAGCGCTCGAGCGTGGTGATGCGGAGATGGCCGAGGAGGCGATCGCCACGGCGGTCGAGGGCGGAATCCCACCGACGATGCTCCACGGCGAGGTGATCGCCCCCGCGCTGCGCAGGATCGGCAGGCTGTCGGCGGCGGGTGAGATAGACGCTGAGCGCGAGGAGCGCGCGACAGCCATCACGCGGCGGGTGCTGGCGACGCTCTACAGGTACATGCTCGACGGCGTCGAGCCGACTCGCGAGCGCGTCCTGCTCGCAGGAGCGGAGGGTGACGGGCACGCCCTGGGACTACAGATGATGCACGACCAGCTTGCGGCGGCCGGGTACAGGACGATCCTCGACACCCACCTGTCGGTTGAGCGGCTACGGATCATGGTGGAGAGCGAATCCCCCGACCTGATCGTCCTGGGGGCCACCTCCGACGATGCGCAGGCGCTCGAGCGCGCGGTCGACGATCTGCGCGCGAGCCACCCCGACATACCGATCGTGCTCGGCGGGGGGGCGGTGGGCGGGGGCCTGCCCTATGAACGGCACGGTACGAGAGTGCTCGAGCGCATCGACGAGTCGGTGGAAGCCGTCGAAGAGATACTCGGCGGCACCCGATCCGAGCCGTCGCTATAGATTCCCGCGTGTGACCTCTCAAGCGATCGTCACCGGCGGTGCCGGCTTCATCGGCTCGCACCTGGTCGATTCGCTGCTTGGTGAGGGCCACAAGGTCACGGTGATCGACGACCTCTCCTCGGGCGACGCCCGCCGCGTCGCCGAGGGGGCCGAGTTGCGAGAGATGGACATCGTCGACCTTCCGGCGCTGGGGAAGGTCGTGGAGGAGCTCAAGCCGCGCGCCATATTCCATCTGGCCGCGCAGGCGAGCGTGGTGGCATCGGTGGAGGACCCGGGCCGCGACTGTGAAGTGAACGTGATGGGCACCCTGAACGTCGTCGAGGTTGCGGCCAGGTGCGGCGCTTCTGTCGTGTTCACCTCAACGGGCGGCGCCCTGTACGGAGACGACGCCCCGATGCCCACCGGCGAGGACCGGATCCCCGCACCGCTGTCGCCGTACGGCGCCTCGAAGTGGGCGGCGGAGGCGTACGTGAAGACATGGTCGCTGTCATCGGGGATTCCCCATGCGGTTTGCAGACTCGGCAATGTCTACGGACCGCGGCAGAACCCGCACGGGGAGGCCGGGGTCGTTGCGATCTTCACCAACCACCTGCACGAAGGGCGAGCTCCGAAGCTCTACGGGCATGGCACCCCGACCCGCGACTACGTGCACGTGGCGGACGTGGTGCGAGCTCTGATCGCCGCGTCGGGCAGGTCGGGCACCTACAACGTCGCCACGGGTGTGCAGACCGACGTCATGACGCTCTGGAGAGAGCTGCGGCAGGCCGCCGGCTCGACTCTCGAGCCCGAACTCGCCGACCTGCGCGCGGGGGAGTTGAAGCACAGCTGCCTCGACATCGGCCTGGCCGAGCGCGAGCTGGGATGGCGCCCAGAGGTGCCGATCGCCGAGGGGCTGCGCATCACATATGAGGCGCTCGTTCAGGAGTTCGTGCGCAGCTGAGCCGCCGGGCCGGCGAAGACGGCCCCAGGGTCGCGCCCCGGCCCGAGGCAGTCAGCAACGGTCTGCAACTCCGGGCGCAGACATCGCGGAAGGATCGGTTCCAACCGATAGAACCGCATGTCGGCTGCCCCCAGGGCGCTCGCGCCTGCCATGATCGCGCTGGCCGTGTCCTGGGGCCCGGTTCCGGCCGCGGCACACGCGCAGTCGTCCGGCGGAGTACAGGCGCCCTCGGCACCACTGGCGGGAGGCAGCGAGTACGGCATCGTGGCGCAATCGGTCGTGATGCCGCGCCCGGTCGTGCGGGAACTGAGCGTTCCGAGCAGCGCCACGGCCGGCCGCCCGCCGCGGGTCGCGCTGCGGATCGACGAGGCGGGCGTGCGCTCGGTTCAGGTGCGGGTGACGGTGATCGACCTGTCAACTCGCAGGCCGGTCGTCTCTGTCGCGATGGGCTGGGTGCCCACCGGCCGCACGGTCACGGTGGCCTGGCCGCGTCGCGCGATGTTGAAGCCCGGCAGCTACCAGGTCACCCTGGCCGCCCGCGATCACGGCGGCGAGATGCTGCTTCGCAGAGCACACAGCTCCGGCCAGGCGAACCTCACGATCAAGGCGCCGGCAAGGGCGCCGGCGAGGACTCCCGTGGCGCCGGTCCCATCCCCTACGGGGGCGCCCGAAGCGGGCGTGCCGACCGCGGCGCAGTCCGCAGCGGCCGGCGCGGTGTTCCCGGTGGCGGCCGCGCACAGCTTCGGAGGTCCGGAAAACCGCTTCGGGGCGCCCCGCGGGGCTGGCCGGATCCACCAGGGCCAGGACGTGCTGACGGCGGAAGGCTCGCCCGTGGTCGCCCCGTTCGCCGGGACGATCCTCACCGCGAGCTATCAGGAAGGCGGGGCCGGCTACTACGCGGTCGAGCACACGGGCGTCGGCTTCGACTTCATGTTCGCCCACTGCCAGGCCGGATCCCTCGCCGTGGGCACCGGCCAGGCCGTCGCCGCCGGACAGGCGCTGTGCAGGGCCGGGCAGACCGGCAGCGCGACGGCCCCGCACCTGCATTTCGAGATGTGGGTGGGGGGTTGGCAGGCGCCCGCCGGGCACCCGATCGACCCGCTGGCCTATCTGCAGGCGTGGGACCATCAGGGCGCCGGGGGCTAGGCCGAGGCCTCGCTGAGCCGCTAGCATCGCCCGGCGGGGCGAGATAGCTCAGTTGGTAGAGCACACGACTGAAAATCGTGGTGTCCCCAGTTCGAGTCTGGGTCTCGCCATTGAGAAGCCGCTGCAACTACGAGCCTTTGTCGCGTAGCGGGCGTCATCCCAACGCGCGCGATCTGGTACCGAAGTGGCACCGAGCGCGTTTCCAATACCGGTTCGGCGCCCTTACGAGTGCCGAGCGCGGCTCGAGGATCGTGAAGCAGCGCCGAAAAACGGTGATCGGCTCGGTCTCGTCGTGGCCGAGCGGCTTGCGCGTGGTCAGTCCGCCTATCACCAGCTGCCGCGTGGCGCGGTGCGGCGGGCTCTTGAATCGTCGCGCGATGCAGCGATCATCGAGAGTCGCGGGCGCGGAGACTGGCGGTTCACGAGCCCTTTGTTGCGCCGATTCCTGGCCGGCATCGGACCGTTCTCAGGGCCGTAGATCATCCCGGCGGCGCGGCATGCGCCAGGCTCGGCGCAAACGTACCTGCGACCGCCAGGAAACTTCCTGCTGATAGCCGACCTCGTCAACTGGTACTGGTCGCCCCCGCCGGTACCACAACCCCCGGAGAAAGCCTGCTAATGGATGACATATCCGTCCAGGTCCGGCGGCGCTGAAGGGGCATTGCCGCATGCGCAGTGGCTCGTATCGCCGCGGCACCGTGCGCAGCGGCAGGACCCGGCAGCCACCGGGGCCGGATTGATCTCACAACCAGCAGGTTGACGAGCCGCCCGGCGATCGTCGCGCGAGCGCCGCTGTGGGATCCTCGCGGGTGGTGACCGTGAGTCAGAAGCTCCGCCGCGTCGTGCCGTCGCAGAGGATCGGAGCGCTGGTGCGTGCCATTCAGGACGATGACGAGGCGACGATCGAGGCGATCCTGCGCGTCAGCCGATCGCGACGCCTGTTCGCTCCCCTTGCATTCGCAGTAGGCGCGTTCGCGATGCTCTTCGAGGGACTCAGGATGCTCCTGACCAACTGGCGGCTGACGCTGGTGCAGATCCTCCCGGCCGTGTGGATCTGGCTGGCGATGTACGACCTCAAAGCCCACGTGCTGCACGGCAAGTCCTTCAACTCGCTGCGCGGTCCGGTTCTCGTCCCGATCGGCCTGGGCATCGTCGCAATCACCGTGGGCTGCTTCTTTTTGAATGCCGTGTTCGCATTCGCGATCGCCGGATCGCGCCCCCCGGCGATCCGGCCCGCGTTTGCACAGGCGCGCCTTCGCGTGGGCCCGATAGCTGCCTCGGGTGCCGTCGTCGGAGTCCTGCTCGCGCTGGCGACCACCGTCGCGCCGCGTTGGGGCCGCCCCTGGTTTGCGCTGTGCCTGGGGACCGTCATCGGCGTGATGATGATCTCCTACGTCGCCGTGCCGTCGAGGCTCATCGGGATGAGGACGACTTACTCCAGGCGCGACAAGCTGACGGCTTCGCTGCTGGGCGGTGTTCTGAGCGCCACGGTTTGCACGCCCCCGTACCTCCTCGGACGCCTGGGCATTCTGATGCTTGGCTCTAGCGCGCTGCGGATCCCCGGGATCTTCGTGCTCTCTCTGGGCTTCTCGCTGCAGGCAGGCGCCACGGGAGCAGTCAGGGCGATCAAGCTGAGCGCCACCCTCACGGCGGGCGCGGCTCGGGGGGGCTCGCAGGCCGAGAAGGCCGAGCAGGCCAGATCTGCCACGGACGGGGCCGAGCAGGCCAGATCTGCCGCAGACCGTGACCTCGCGTGAGTCGGCCTCGCGTGAGCGCGGCCCTGCGACGAGGTCAGATGCCGAACTCGGCGGGGAGTTCGCCCGTGGAGACCGCCTCGGCCAGTCGCTGGTGGTCACGCTCGTTCTGATCGGCGTAGGCCGTGGAGAAGCGTGCGATGGCCCGGTCGAACGCCGAGCCGGCGCCGAGGTACGACGCGATCGCCAGCCGGTCGCCCGAGCGGGCGTGCGCCCGTGCCAGCGACCACCCACACGCCCGCGTGTAGGCGTGCAGGCCAGCCTCGGCGAGCGCCGAGAGGTCGGCGGACGCCTTCCAGTCCCACAGCTGGCGGACGTAGAAGTCGTGCTCCTCGCCGTCGAGCCCCTCACTTCGTTGCCAGCTCAGGAATATGTCGCTCGCGGCCTGCGACATGCGCTGGCCGCGGACGACCCGCTCGCCGTGGTTCTCGAACTCGCTCGCGCCGAGGTAGGGCTCGAGCACCGAGGCCTGCGCCTCCTTGGCCTGCAGCACGAGCGGGTCCTTCCCTTCGCGACCGACGAGCAGGAACACCCAGGCGCGCGTCCCGACGCTCCCCACGCCCACGACCTTTCGCGCCATGTCGACGAACCGGTAGGTCTCGAAGAGGTAGCGCCGCTCGGGATCGAGGCTCGCGGCATACTCGTCCAGCAGCTCCCGTATGAAGGCGGTCTCATCGCGCATGTCGGCCGGGGCGAACAGCTCGCGAAACGGGACCAGCAACGGCGGGACGCTGCGAAAGCGCAGCTCGCCGGCCACACGCTCGGTCAGCTTCTCCACGGCCCGCAGGCTCGTCTTGCGCGGCGCCTTGGCGAACGGCTTCGCGAACACGATCCGACCCTTCGCACCCAGCTTCCCGCCGAAGCGATCGACGAGCTCGCTCGCGTTGAGGCGCTCGTACCAGACGTCCAGGTGGCTCCGGGCCGCGAAGCCCCGCAGCCCCTCGCGGTACTCCCGCACGCAGGCCGTCACGATCCGCCTGCGGCGATCCGCGGGCAGGCCGACGTCACGGCCCGCGATCTCGGCGCTGGCCGCCATCCGCTTGACATCCCACTCCCACGGCCCGGGAAGGGTCTCGTCGAAGTCGTTCGGGCTGAAGACGAGTCTGCGATCGGGTGCCGCGAATCCGCCGAAGTTCGAGATGTGGGCATCGCCACATGCCTGCACGACGATGCCCGAGTCCGGAGTCGCCGCGAGGTCCGCTGCCATCACAGCCGCCGCGCCACGGTAGAAGGTGAACGGCGAGACGAGCATCCGTCCGTAGCGGATCGGGACAAGCTCCTGCACGCGCGAGGCCGCTTGAGCCGCGAGTACCGCCACGGGGTCCGGCCGGTCCGCCGCTGGGGCCCAGTCGCCGTGGACAGACCGGGGCGTGGCCAGGCGTGCCGCCCGGCCCCGCTCTGCGGCCTCGCCCGACTGGAGCGTCGCGTTGGTCGGGGCAGTCACGCGGAGAGACCCGGTAAGGCCGCGTCAGGCGCGGCTCGTGTACGCAATTCGGGCGGCACCCGACACACTCTAGGGACGGTCGTTGAGCTCCCGTGCGACCTCGACGGCCGACGTGCGCTCGTAGAAGTCGACGGCGAGGATCGCTCCCTTCAACCCGCGTTCTCGCAGACAGCGCTCGGTGCGTCCTTTCAAAAAGGGCGCCCGGCCGATTCCCGCGTTCAGGGTGGGGCTCGGCGGGAACGGGGGGATCCAGTGGTTGACGAGCAGAAGCGGGCTGTGCTGTTCGCCTCGATAGCGCTTGCAGCTCAGCTGGTCCGGGCGCGTGGCGCCGAGCGGCGTGTCCTGGATGAACGAGAACGCCGGCATGTACCAGGCCGGCGACCCGCCCTTCTCCTCGGCGAACACGACCAGTCGGCGCCCGCTCGCGATCAATGCTCGCAGTGTCGGGGGCGGCTGGCCGCGGTCGAGCGTGGCGACATAGCTCGAGAGCCCCGCCTGCTCGAACGCCCGCGCGATGGTCGCCGGAGGAACGTAGCCCTCGACGATCACGATCAGGACCTGGTTCGGATGACGGTCCAGAAACCGCCTGATCACCTCGAGTTCCTGATTCAGCGGCTCCGCTCCCAGCTCGCACAGGGTGTGGCACAGGTAGGGCTCGGGTGGGCCGTTCAACGTTCCGACGCCCACGGTCCCGGCGACCCGATCGGCGACACGCAGGGCGCGCGCGGGGACCCGTTCGGCGACCTTGTTGCGATCGGAGCCCTCGGCGCCGAGATCGGTCCGCACGCGTCCGCTCGCCGGGTCATGGACGCCGAAGTGAACGTCGATCAAGAGCGCCCGGATTCCGTCGTCGAGCTGGCGCGAGATCCCGTAGCGCTGATTGGCGAAGTACCAGCCCGGCTCCTCGGAGGCGGCGAACGAGTTGTGCGTGCCCGGGAAGACCACTTCGTCGAGCCGGCGCTCGCACAACGTCCGAGCGCCGTTGCAGGCCGAGCCCGCTGCCTCGGGGTGCCCTCTGGATCCCGATCGGTTGACAAGGACGAGCACGGCCGACCCGAGGACGATGAGAGCGAGCACCGCGCCTGCAACCTGGCGTGTGCGCTTGCTTGGCGGCCAACGTGTCCCACGCGTGCGGCTCATCGGCTCTCAGGAAAACACGTCCAGCGCCTGCCGGCGGCCGGCAGGCGCCAGCCGGATGCAATGGCACCTGTCTCATGCTCCAAAAGGGCCAACGCAGGCTGGCGACTTTGGACGGGGGCGTCGAGCGGAGCAGCGAAACTGAGGGGTGTGGTCTCGGGTTCCAAACCAAGCAAGCATCGTCTATCTCGCTCAGAAAGTCTCGTGTGTGGAGCCATGTACCAGTTGAAACCGCTTGATCTGCGCTTTATACAAGTCGTCCAACCGCGCCGCCCCGGGGCCATGTGATGGAACCGGACAACCTGCCCATCGACTCGATCACCGCCGAACTGGTCATCCGGGTGGTCGGCGACATCGACGCCAGCAGCGAGGAAGAGCGCGACGCCCTGCTCTGCGACTACCTGTGCGCCGCCTGGGGAAGCGTCAGAGCTCAGAACCAGTAGGCGACGCCGCGGAAGCCGTATCCGGCTAGCTCCCGGGGCAGGCGGCGTGCTGGCGAGGCACAATCAGGCTTCGCCCACGTCGCCGCGCACGCCACAGCACCGACCAGCAGTGCAACAATCGCGCCGTGCCCTTCGATCCCGCTCGCGCTGATCCGGTCTACCTGCCCGATGAGACCCGCTACGAGCGGATGCCCTACCGGCCCGTCGGTGCCAGCGGCATCCGGCTCCCAGCGATCTCGCTCGGCCTGTGGCAGAACTTCGGCGACGACCGGCCGCTCGCTGTCGGTCGCTCGATCCTGCGCCGCGCCTTCGATCTCGGCATCACGCACCTCGACCTCGCGAACAACTACGGGCCGCCATACGGCGCCGCGGAGAAGAACTTCGGTCGCATCTTCGGAGAGGACCTCCGCCCCTACCGCGACGAGTTGATCATCTCGACGAAGGCGGGCTATGACCAGTGGCCCGGACCCTACGGCGAGTTCGGCTCGCGCAAGTACCTGCTCGCGAGTCTCGACCAGAGTCTGTCGCGGATGGGCCTCGAGTACGTCGACATCTTCTACTCGCACCGCTTCCATCCCAGCGCTCCGCTGCAGGAGACGATGGGGGCGCTCGACAGCGCCGTGCGCCAGGGAAAGGCGCTGTACGTGGGGATCAGCTCCTACTCGCCGGAGCGCACCGAGCAGGCGATCGAGATCCTGGCTGCTCTTGGAACGCCGCTTTTGATCCACCAGCCGTCCTACTCGCTGCTGAACCGCTGGATCGAGGACGGTCTGCTCGACGTGCTGGACCGTCGCGGGGTGGGCGCGATCGCGTTCTCGCCACTCGGCCAGGGCCTGCTCACCGACCGCTACCTGAATGGCGTCCCGGAGGACTCGCGCGTGCGCCGTGGCGAGGCGTTTGAAGAGCGCCTGCTGAGCGAGGAGAACCTCGGGCGCGTCCGCGCCCTCAACGAGATCGCGGCACGGCGCGGCCAGTCGCTGGCCCAGCTTGCGATCGCCTGGGTATTGCGCGACCCGCGCGTGAGCTCCGCGCTCATCGGCGCGAGCAGCGTTGGCCAGCTCGAGCAGAACGTTGCGGCGCTGTCCAACCTTGACTTCTCCGAGGACGAACTGGCCGAGATCGAGCGCCACGCCGTCGACAGCGGGATCGACCTCTGGGCGACCTCGAGCAAAGCCTGAAGCCATCCCGCGGGCGATACTCATGCCACTCGCGTGTGACCGTGGCCCGCCATAGAAACTACGGTCCAGTTCCTCGGTCGAATGCGGCGCGAGCAGGGCAATAGGATGGGCCTCCCATGAGACTCGGTCTCCTCTCGACGGCGCGGATCAACGAAAAGCTCGTCGCGGGCGCGCGCCGGGCGCGCGGCGTCGAGGTCGTCGCGATCGGCTCGCGCGATCGCGCCCGCGCCGAGGCCCAGGCGAAGACGCTCGGCGTTCCGCGGGCGCACGCCTCCTACGAGGAGCTGCTCGCGGATCCGGACGTTGAGGCGGTGTACGTCGCGCTGCCGAACTCGCTACACATCGAGTGGTCGCTGCGCGCGCTCGAAGCCGGCCGGCACGTGTTATGCGAGAAGCCGCTGTCACGTCACCCCGACGACGTCGCGCACGCGTTCGACGTCGCCGAGCGCAACCGGCTCGTGCTCGCCGAGGCGTTCATGTGGCGCCACCACCCGCAGGCGCACCGGCTCATCGAGCTGCTGGGAGAGATCGGCGAGCTGCGCCTGATCCGGGCGTCGTTCTCGTTCCTGCTCGAGCGCCCCGGCGACCTGCGCCTGAGCGCTGCCCTCGATGGAGGCGCTTTGATGGACGTCGGCTGCTACTGCCTGAGCGCCACCCGGCTGCTCGCCGGCGAGCCGCTCGTCGTCAGTGCCCAGCAGGTGTGCGGCGTGGACGGCGTGGACGTGCGCCTCACCGGGCTGCTGCGGTTTCCCGCCGACGTGCTCGCGAGCATCGACTGCGGCCTCGACCTGGCGGCCCGCGACGAGCTCGAGGTGACGGGCACGCGCGGTGTGCTCTGGCTCGACGATCCTTGGCACTGCCGGAGCCCCGCCATCGAGCTGCGACGTGCCGAGGGCTCGGTGCAGCGCATCGAGGTGGAGCCGCTGGACCCCTATGGGTGCGAGCTGGAGGATTTCGCCGCCGCCGTGGCGGGCGAGCGCCCACCACGCTACGGACGGGACGACGCGGTCGCGCAGGCGCGTGCGATCGCCGCGATCTACGCGAGCGCCGAAGCCAACGAACCGACGGAGGTAGAGCGATGAAGACGAGTCTCGGCATCTGGGCGTTCGGCCCGATGATCACGCGCTTCGTTCCCGGCGGCTACCAGCCGGCGCACGCCTACGACGCCGAACCGGTCGCCGAGAAGGTGCACCGCGCCGTCCAGGGCCTCGGTGAGCTGATCGACGGCTACGAGTTCCACTACCCGCAGGAGATCTCCCACGAGAACCTCAGCGACGTCCAGGCGGCGCTCGGCGACCACGACATCTACTGCGTCGCCGGCGGGCTGCACCTCGACCCGCGCTTCGGGCGCGGTGGTCTCGTCAACCCTGACCAGCACGTCCGCGCAGAGGCGCGGCGGATCGTGCGCGAGGGTGCGGAGTTCGCCGGGGCGCTCGGCGCGAACATGATCATCTGGCCCGGGGTCGAGGGCTACAACTACCCCTTCCAGACACCCTACGTCGACTCCTGGCGCTGGCTCATCGAGGGCATCGGCGAGGCGGCGGAGATCTGCAAGCGTCACGGGGTCAAGCTGTTCCTCGAGCACAAGAACTCCGAGCCGGCGATGAAGATCCTGATGCGAAACATGGGCATGACGATCTACGTCGCCAACAAGCTGCGCGCCGAGGGGCTCGACAACGTCCAGATCAACATGGACTGGCAGCACCTGCTGATGAACGACGAGCACCTGCCCGAGTACGCCGCGCTGCTGCACTCCGAGGGGCTGCTCGGCCACCAGCATGGAAACTCCGGCTGGGGCACCTTCGATGACGACAACATGGTCGGCGCCACCGCGTTCATGGAGACCATCGAGCTGGCGCTGGAGCTGCGCCGCTGCAACTACGGCGCCAACGGCGAACGCCTCGGGCTCGACCTCTATCCCTACACGGAGGACCAGGTCGGGGCCGTCAGGCGCTCGGTGATCCAGTGGAACTTCATCGACTCCGTCGCCGCGCGCATCGACGATGCGGCGCTCGCGGAGGCGCAGACCCGCAAGGACGCCGTCACCGCCTACGAGCTCGTCTACGCCGCGCTGGGCGCGTGAGTGGCGGCGAGGCCCCGCGCCCCTGACGTGAGCTCGTTCGGGCTCGACGTCGGCACCAGCGGCGTCAAGGGGTTGGCACTCGACGCAGAGGGTGAGGTGATCGCTGCAGCGCAGGCCGCCTATCCGCTGTCCACGCCCCGCCCCGGTTGGGCTGAGCAGGATCCGGAGGACTGGTGGCGCGCCGGGGAGGCGGTGCTCGAACGGCTGCGCGCCGCCGCCGGCCCGCCGCAGGGCATCGGGCTCTCGGGACAGATGCACGGGCTGGTGGCGCTCGACTCCGAGGACCGCGTGCTGCGGCCCGCGATCCTCTGGAACGACCAGCGCACCGCCGCGGAGTGCCGCCAGATCGAGTCCACGCTCGGGCTGGCGCGGCTGATCGCGCTGACGGGCAACCGCGCGCTCCCGGGCTTCACCGCGCCGAAACTGCTCTGGCTGCGCAACAACGAGCCGGACGTGTTCGCCCGCATCGCACGAATCGCGCTGCCGAAGGACTACGTCCGGCTGCGCCTCTGCGGCGAACATGCCACAGATGTCGCCGACGCCTCCGGGACGCTCCTGCTGGACGTCGCCGGGCGGCGCTGGAGCGAGCAGGTCCTGGGCGCGCTCGAGCTCGACCCCGCGTGGCTGCCGCGCGTGCTCGAGAGTCCGCAGGTCAGTGGCGCGACCGCCGACGGCGTCCCGGTGGCCGCCGGCGCAGGCGACCAGGCCGCGGGCGCACTAGGGGTGGGCGTCGATCGGGCGGGTCCCGTATCGGTCGTGCTCGGGACCTCCGGGGTCGTGTTCGCCGCCCTGCAGCGTTACGCCTCCGACCCGCAGGCGCGCGTGCACGCCTTCTGTCACGCCGTTCCGGGCGCCTGGCACGCGATGGGCGTGATGCTCTCGGCGGCCGGCTCGCTGCAGTGGCTGCAGTCGATCCTCGACGTCGACTACGACGTGCTCACCTCCGAGGCAGCCACCTGGCCGCCCGCCAGCGAGGGGCTCGTGTTCCTGCCCTACCTCGCCGGCGAGCGCACCCCGCACGCGGACCCCGACGCGCGCGGCTCCTACACCGGTCTCAGCCTGCGCCATGACCGCGGCGCGCTCGTGCGCGCGCTGCTCGAGGGCGTCGCCTTCGGCCTGCGCGACTCGCTCGACCTGATCGCCGAGCTGGGCGGGCCCCCGGCACTCGGGCGCGTGTCCGGGGGCGGCGCACGGAGCGCGGAGTGGCTGCGGATTCTCGCCTCGGTGCTCGAGCTGCCGCTCGAGCGGGTCGCGGTTCAGGACGCCGCAGCGTTCGGGGCCGCGCTGCTCGGCGGCGTCGCCGGCGGCGTCTGGCCGGACGTTCCCGCGGCGGTCGCCGCTACGGTGCGCCCGGGCGAGTTGATCGAGCCGGTGCCGGAGTGGATCGGCCCCTACCGTGACGCGCGAGAGCGCTTCCGTGCCCTCTACCCGGCGTTGCGCGCATGCCGCTGACGCCGCCCGCGGGCGCCGCCATATTCGACTTCGACGGGGTTATCATCGACTCGCGGGTCCCGGTCGAGGCGGCGATAAACGGGGCGCTGCTCGCCCACGGCTTCCCCCCGCGCAGCGCCGCCGAGACCGCGCGCTTCATCGGCCCGCCCGTGCTGGAGGCGTTCGCCGAGCTGACCGGCGCCGCGGAGGATTCGGAGATGGTCGCAGCCTGCGTCGCCACCTACCACGACATCTTCGCGCGCGTGTACCTCGAGCAGACGCAGCTCGTCGACGGGATGCCCGAGCTGCTGCGGAGCCTGCCGCTGCCGCTCGCGCTCGCCACATCCAAGACCCGCGAGTTCGTCGTGCCGCTGCTCGAGCACTTCGGGCTGGAGTTCGCGGTCGTCAGCGCGCCGGCGCTCGCCGAGCCGAAGTCCGAGACCGTCGCCCGGGCTCAGCGGGCGCTCGGCGCGGATGACGCCGTCGTCGTCGGCGACCGCCACTACGACATCGACGCCGCGCGCGCCTGCGGCCTGCGCGTCATCGGCGTCACCTGGGGCATCGGCGACCGCGCGGAGCTCCGCGACGCGGACTTCCTCCTCGAGCGCCCCGCGGAGCTCGGCGCGCTGCTCGCCTAGATCGGACGGCATCGCGCGAGCGGGCGTGCCACCATGCGCTCGATGGAGCAGCGCCACATCGAGCGACTTGGACGCAGCCTCAGCGTTGTCGGTCTCGGTACCTGGCAGCTCGGCGCTGATTGGGGCGCGGTCACGTCGGAGGCGGCGCACGCCGTGCTCGACGCGGCCTTCGACGCCGGGGTCACCTTCTTCGATACGGCCGACGTCTACGGCGACGGCCGCAGCGAGCAGTTCTGCGGTGAGCTTCATGCGCGTCACCCGGAGATCCTCGTCGCGACGAAGATGGGCCGGCGCGTCGAGCAGCTGCCGGAGAACTACAACCGCGAGGCGTTCCGCGTCTGGAACGCGCGCTCGCGCGCGAACCTCAAGGTCGAGCGGATCGACCTCGTGCAGCTCCACTGCCCGCCCGACGAGGTCTACGAGGACGATGCCACCTTCGAAGCACTCGACGAGCTCGTCGACGACGGCCACATCGGCGCCTACGGCGTCTCGGTCGAGACCTGCCACCAGGCGCTGCGCGCGATCGCACGTCCGCGCGTGGCGAGCGTGCAGATCATCCTCAACTGCTTTCGGCTCAAGCCCCTCGAGCAGGTACTGCCCGCGGCGCACGAAGCCGGCGTCGGGATCATCGCGCGCGTGCCGCTGGCGTCCGGTCTGCTCTCGGGACGCTACGACGAGCAGACGACGTTCGCGCCTGAGGACCACCGCAGCTACAACCGCCACGGCGAGGCGTTCGACGTCGGCGAGACGTTCGCGGGCGTGCCCTATGAGACGGGGCTGGCCGCGGCGCGTGAGCTCAAGCAGCTGCTCGACGACGGGACGACGCTCGCTCAGTTCGCGCTGCGCTGGGTGATCGACCAGCCGGGAGTCAGCGCAGTGATCCCCGGCGCGCGGAACGCCGAACAGGTGCGCCAGAATGTCGCCGCCGCCGCGCTCCCGCCGCTGCGCCCCGAGCAGCTCGAGGGTGTTGTGGAGGTCTACGACAGGCTGATCCGCGAACACGTCCACGGGCGCTGGTAGCGGCTACAGCGCCGAGTCGAGCGCCTCATCGAGCACGCCTTGGCCCTCGAGGAAGTCGACGACCGTATAACGCGCCCGCAGCCGCCCTCCGTAGCGCAGTCCGGCGCGCAGCATCGCCGCGTCGATCGCGAGATAGCCCGCCTGGAGATCGGGGATGCCGGCGCGCCGCAACGCATCGGCGACCGCATCGAAGGTATCGAGCGACGGCTCCAGGCGCGCGCGCAGCGCGGCCCAGCGCGCCGCGTCGTCGGGCCAGGAAGCCGGCACAGCGGCGATGAAGCGCTGCTTCTCGGCGACTGCGGAGAGGACATCTGGCGGCGGCTCGCCGAGCCACGAGCGCGCAGCGGCGTCGAGCGGCTCGGTGGCCGGCTCCGGCCGCCGCGGGAGCACCACGCCGCCGCCGAATGCAAACCGCTGCAGGCGCATCGCAAATCCCGTCGCGTAGCCGACCTGGAGCCCGTGGAGCGCGCGTGGCCGCGCGCCGCGGCCGGCGAGCAGGTCCCAGAAGTGCGAGGCATGGTGCTCGCAGCCGCTCGCGGGGCGCGAGCTGCCGACCGCGGCCATCGCGAGCCCCGATTCGATCAGTGCGCCCAGCAGCACGGCGACGGCGTCGACGTCGCCGCCGAGCAGCGCAGCGACGTCGAGCTCGGGCAGCGGATCGAGCGAGCGCCAGTCCTCGCCGTAGAGCAGGTGCGCCGCGAGCCAGTCGACCCGCGCGGTCGTCTTCGCGAGCAGGTCGCCGATGCCGGCCCGCGTCAGCTCGACCGGTGCCGCCGCGGCGATCCGCGGGTCGGCGAAGATCGCTGCCGGCGCGCGCGCCGGCAGCGTCACCTTGACGCCGTCGCGCTCGAGCGCCGCGACGCTCGACGCATAGCCGTCCATCGACGCCGCGGTCGGGACGCTGACGAAGTCGCAGCCGGCACCGTGCGCGGCGTAGCGGACGATGTCTGTCAACGTCCCCGAGCCGACAGCGACGAGTCCGTCGCGCACCCGTGCGCGCACCTGCGCCGCGGCGTCCTCGGTCGCGTGCACGTCAGCCGGAAGGCGCAGTACATCGGCGCCGAGCTCGCGCGCCACGCGCGCGCCGGCCACCGCCTCGGTGTTGAGGTCCATCACCACCAACGCCGGCCTCGGCACGTGCGCCGCGACCCGGTCGAGGGCGCCCTGCTCGACGAAGATCACTGCCCGTAGTAGGCGTGCGGTCCGTGCTTGCGCTCGAAGTGCTTGCGGCGGATCGCGGTGGCGAGCGGCGGCGCGTCGGGGGCGAGCAGCGTCGTCAGGAGCGCCAGGCGCGCCACCTGCTCGAGGGTGACCGCGGCCTCCACCGCGGCCGCCGGCGAGACGCCCCAGGCGAACGGGCCATGGCCGCGCACCAGCGCGCAGCTGTCCTGCTCGGTGGTCGCCTCGACCAGCGCGCGACCCGTCGCCCCCTCATAGTCCTCCTCGATCTCGGGCTCGGTCAACGGGCGCGTCAGCGGGATCGGACGGTCGCTGAGGTCGGCGTGCGTCGTCCCGAGCGGCGGGATCTCCCGCTCCGCCTGCGCCCAGGCCGTCGCCCACGGCGAGTGCGTGTGCACGATGCCGCCGATCTTCTCGTAGGAGCGGTAGAGCTCGAGGTGCGTCGGCGTGTCGGTCGAGGGCCGCCGCTCGCCCGCCGCGACGTTGCCTGCGAGGTCCACGAGCACGATGTCCGTGAGCGTCATCGACTCGTACGGCACGCCGCTCGGCTTGATCGCGACGAGCCCGCGCTCGCGGTCGATGCCGCTGACGTTGCCCCACGTGAGCGTCACGAGCCCGTGAGCCGGCAGAGCGAGGTTCGCCGCGAGCACCGCCTCGCGCATCAGAGCTCCTCGAGCTCGAGGTCGAGGAGCTCTGCCAGCCGGCGCCAGCGCCCGGTCTGGTCGCCGAGGTTCGTGACGAAGTGGTGGGGCCCGCCGAGGCGCAGCCATTCGTCCATGAAGCCCTTTATGCCGGCTTGCGGGCGGAAATGGAAGTAGGGCATCTCGACGTTGGGCAGCTCGGGAGTGTCGAGGACCTCTCCGTGCCCTACGAGCAGGCGGTATTCCTCGCCCGCCAGCGGCACGAGCGCGGCGGTCGTCGCGGGTCCCGGTTGCGCCGAGAACACCGTCGTCGGCGGGTTGCCGAGGCCGCCGATGCCGAGCTCGCGGTCGATCAGCCGCACCGGGCGGTCGCGCCGCGCGACCTTCCAGTTGCCCTCGCCCATGTGGCTGACGAGCACCGAGCCCAGCTCGAAGTCCATCGCGTAGAGCTCGCTGAAGTTGGCGTCGCCGATCAGCGTCTGCGCGGCGCACATCAACGTGGCGGTGTTGGTGTCTCCCTCCGCGGCGTAGCCGTAGCCGTCGGCCATCAGGTTCGAGGCGGCGAGCAGCGGCAGCTGCTCGAAGCGGCCATCGCCGCCGACCGAGTCGAAGTGCGCCGAGAACGCGCGGTAGCCCTTCTCCTGCAGCAGGTCGCGCAGCGCCACCTCGTAGCGCGCCGCGTAGGCGTGCGCCGCGCGCGGCAGCGCCGGGTCGACCTCGAACAGCTCGCCGTGCTGCGCCATCAGCGCGTCGATCCGATCGTCGCCGACGCGCTGCATCCGCGCGTAGAGCGCCCCGAGATCCTCGGCGACGACGAGCGCGCCGAACCGCCGCAGCAGCGCCGGCGGGTCATACAGGATGTCGCCCATCCCGTTCATCGGGTAGCCGAACAGCGCGATCCGCGTCGAGCGCAGCGCCGAGACCGCCGCCGCGGCGCGCGCCCAGTCCCCGAACTCCTCGGCGAACTCATTCGAGTCCCACTCGCCCGTGACCACCGAGAACGGGATTCCCGAGCGCACGAGCGCGTTCGCCTGGTCCTGGGCGCCGTGGATCCCCTGGTTGTAGGTCAGATCGGCCATGTCCCAGGCGGCGGTCACCGCGCGCTCCGGCTGGATGTTCGCGAGCATCAGCGGGAGCGGCGTCTGCAGCAGCGCTCGCACGGTGCGCATCGCCGGTCCGTAGGTGAGCATCACGATCGCAATGCCGTCGAGCCCGCGCGCTCCGTACTCGCGCACGATCTCCTCGACGTCGTCGCGATTGCGCGCCGGGCGGATGAAGTCGACGTCGGCGACGTCGGCGAGTCGCGTCGCGACGGCGCGCGCGTACTCGGCCTGATGCTCGGTGATCCCCGGGAGCATCTCGTCGTAGAGCTCCTGCATGATCCCGAGCAGTCCGATCCGGGGTTTCACGACACGCTCCTTTCGGTGTGGATGCGCTTGAGGCCGTGGAGCAGCTCGGCTTCCGTGCGCCCGAGCCGCTCGTAGAGGCTGCGGTAGATCGCGTAGACCCGATCGTAGATGGCCTGCGCGTCAGCGTCCGGCGTGTAGCTGCGCGCGATATCCGGTCGCGTCGCCGCGATCGCGCTGGCGATGTCGGGAAAGTGGCCGGCTGCGACGGCGCCGAACAGCGCCGCGCCGCGCGCGGGGATCTGCGTCGAATCGGGGACGCTGACGGGCAGGCCGCTGGTGTCGGCGAGCAGTTGCATCGTCAGCGGGCTCTTCTCGGCGATCCCGCCGCAGGCGACGATCTCGTTCAGCCTCAGCCCGTGCGCCTCGAAATTCTCGATGATTCGCCGGTTGCCGAACGCGATCGACTCGAGCAGCGCGCGATAGATCTGCTCGCGCGTGGTCTGCAGCGTCAACCCGAAGAGCGCTCCGCTGAGGTCGGCGTCGGCGAGGATCGTGCGGTTGCCGTTCCACCAGTCGAGCGCCACCAGCCCGCTCGCGCCTGGTCCGATCGCGGCCGCCGATCGCTCGAACGTCGCGTGCTCGGCGCCCGGCGGCGCGAGCCTCTGCACGAACCACGCGAGCATGTCCCCAACAGCGGCCTGCCCGGCCTCGTAGCCATAGAGGCCCGGGAGGATGCCGTCGCGCACGACGCCCGTGATCCCCGGCAGCCGCACCTCGACCGGGTCGATCACGAGGTCGCAGATCGAGGTCCCGACGACCATCACGAAGGTCCCTGGCGACTCCACGCCGGCGCCGGGGACCGAGACGAACGAGTCGACGTTGCCGACGGCGACCGCGACCGTCTCAGGCAGGCCGAGGCGCGCCGCGAGCGCCGGGCGCAGCGTGCCCGCGCGCGTGCCAAGCGGCGCAAACTCCGTCCCGAGCTTTGCCTCCGGCCGGTCGAACCCGGGGTAGGCCGCCTCGAAGTACTCGGCGGACGGCAGCCCCTCCTCCTGCGACCACATCGCCTTGTAGCCGGCGGTGCAGCTCTGGCGGCGCTCGTTGCCCGTGAGGAACCAGACGATCCAGTCGGTCGCCTCGATGAAGCCATAGGACGCGTCATAGACATCGCGATCCTCGAGCCACAGCTCGATCAGCTTCGGGAAGTACCACTCCGAGGAGATCCGCCCGCCGTAGCGCTCGAGAAACGCCTCGCCGCGCGCCGCGGCGACCTCGTTCAGGCGATCCGCGATCGGCTGCGCGGCGTGGTGCTTCCACAGCTTCGGCCAGGCATGCCTGTGCTCGCTGAAGGCTTCGAGCGTGCACAGCGGCGTCCCCTCGGAGGTCACCGGCAGCACGGTGCACGAGGTGAAGTCGACGCCGACACCGACGACGCCGTCGCACGCAGCGGGTACCTGTTCGAGTACGGCCGGGATCGCCCTCTCGAGCACGGCCACCCAGTCATCGGGGTCCTGCAGCGCCCAGTCCGGCGGCAGCCGCTCGCCGGTCGACGGGAGCTTGCGGTCGATCGCGCCGTGCGCGTAGCGAACCTCGCTGACCGCGGCCTCCTCGCCGCTGCCCAGGTCGAGCAGCAGCGCGCGACCCGACTCCGTCCCGAAGTCGACGCCGATCGCGTACGCGGGCCGGCTCACCGGGGGTCCGTCGTGTCCCCGTGCGCCTGTTTTGCCGCGGTGTCCTCGGCGATCGCCGCCTGGCGCGCGCGGCGGTACTCCTCGACGACGATCTCGTTGAGCTCCTCGACGGACGTCTCCGCCACCGGCTTGTCCAGCGCGATCACGCCGTCCTGGAGCAGGTTCACGCGGTCGCACGTCGCGAACACGTGGGCGTAGTTGTGCAGGATCATCATCACCGAGACCTCGCCCTCCTGCTTGAGGCGGTCGAGGAGCTCGAGGATCATCCCGCCCTCCTTGGCGCCCATCGCCGCGAGCGGCTCGTCGAGCAGCAGGATGTTGGCCTCGCCCGAGACCGTGCGCGCGACGGCGATCGCCTGGCGCTGGCCGCCGGAGAGGCGCGCGACCGGCACGTCGAGCCTGGGGATGTTGATCCCGATCTCGTCGAGCGCCTCGCGCGTCTGGCGGCGCATCAGCCCGTTGTTCAGGAACGGGATCGGCCGGTGCACGCGCTCGCGGCGCAGGAACATGTTGTGGGAGACCGACAGCTGGTCGACCAGCGCGAGGTCCTGGTAGACGGTGTCGATGCCCTGCGCGCGAGCGTCGTCGACGCTCTTCGGCTCGTACGGCTCGTCGTGCAGGAACATCTGCCCGCCGTCCTGCTTCTGGAAACCGCAGATGATCTTGATCAGCGTGGACTTGCCCGAGCCGTTGTCGCCGAGCAGGCCGAGGATCTCGCCCTTGCGCAGGTGCAGGTTGACGTCGCGCAGCGCCGTGGTCGGGCCGAAGCTCTTGGAGATGTGCTCGACGCGCAGCACGTCGTCGGGCGCCGAGCTCGGTGCCACGAGCTTCTGGGAGGAGAGCGGCGGCTCAGCCAAGACCGGACCCCGTGCGCACGCGCTGGACGTAGACGTTGAAGGTCATCGAGATCAGGATCGCGAGCCCCAGATAAAGACTGAGATAGTTGGCGCTGACGCCCTTGATGATCAGGCCGTCGTGGAGTACGCCGAGGAACAGCGCGCCGATCAGGGCGCCGACGACCGTTCCCGACCCGCCCAGCAGCAGCGTGCCGCCGATCACGGCCGCGGCGATCGCCTGAAAGAGGATTTCGTTCGAGCCCGACGGGTCCGGCGTCGCGGTCACGGTGCGCACGGCCTCGAGAATCCCGACGAGCCCGGCGCAGGTCGCGCAGAGGATGAAGTTGCGGATCAGCACGAGCCGCACACGGATGCCCGCCTCGGCGGCGCCGAGGCGGTTGCCGCCGACGGCGACCGTGTAGACGCCCCAGCGCGAGAACGTCAGCACCGCCTGCAGGATCACGACGATCACGAGCGCCCAGATCAGCTCCGAGTAGGTGCCGCCGCCGAACACGCGCGCGAACGTGTTGACGTGGAGCGCCGAGGTGCCCGGCGTCGAGACGGGCGCGGTGTGGGAGATGATCAACGTGACGCCGTCGAGCGTGAACAGCATCCCGAGCGTCGTCACGAACGACGAGATGCCGACGACGGCGACGAAGAAGCCGTTGATGAAGCCGACGACGCCGCTGCAGACCAGTGACAGGATCACCGCCGGGATGAGCGGCACGCCGGCGTGGAACAGCTTGTAGAAGATGAACGGCGTCAGCAGGTAGACGGCGCCGATCGAGAGGTCGATCTCCCCGTTGATCATCACGAACACCTCGCCCGCGGCGAGGATCGCCAGCGGCGCGAAGTACGGCAACAGCGTCTTGAGGTTCGAGGTCGTCGCGAAGCCGTGGGCGTTGGTCGAGAAGTACACGATCGTGATGATCGTGACGACGATGATGCTGCCCTCGCGCAGCGTCAGGAACCTGCGGACGAGCTTCATCAGGCTCGTCCCGAGGGCCCGGCCCGCGCCTGCCGGACCCTCGGTTGGAGCTTGTGCCGGAGCTTCGCTGCCGGACGCGGCCGCCACGACTGGAGCCTAGGAGACTCCGGGCGACGAGGAGGTGCCCTCGTAGCGGCTTTTGGTGCTGTTGTACGGAACGACGGTTGCCGGGGTCAGGAACTTCAGGCCGGTGTTGACGTCGGCCATGCCGGTGAGCGTCTTTGATGCGTTGTAGAGGTACAGCTCGATGACCGGGAAGAAGCCCTGCAGGTAGGGCTGCTGGTCGATCGTGAACTGGATCTGGTTCTTGGCGAGCAGCTGCTCGGTGATTTCCAGCAGGTCATAGCCGCCGCCCTTGACCGAGGCGGAGGCGTTGTGCTTCTGGATCGTCTGGGCGACGCCCTGGGTCGAGCCGGCGTCGACGGCGAACATGCCCTTCGTGTTCGGGTGACCCGCCAAATACGATTCGATCACCGTGAGCTCGTTCGGGACCGCGGCGCCGGTGGCGATCACGTGCGTCGTGATCGCCGGGTATTTTTTCAGCGTCTTCAGCGCACCTTCGATCCGCGGCTGGATGTTGAGCGAGCCCGGCGTCGCGATGAACAACGCGACGTCGCCCGATGGCACGAGCTTCGCGATGTGTTCGCCCATCTTTTCGCCCGAGACGAACAGGTCCTGGCCGATGTATGCCAGACGCGGGTTGGTGATCGCGTCGGCGTTGTAGGCGACGACCGGGATTTTGGCGTTCAGCGCCGCCTGCACCGGCGCGTTGAACGCCGTCTGGTCGACGAGCGAGACGGCGATGCCGTTGGCGCCGGCGCTGACGGCGCTGTTGACGGCGTTGACCATCTGGCTGACGTTGCTCGATTCCGAGCCCGTCCACTGGTAGGTGCAGCCGAGCAGTTTGCACGCGTCCTGGATCCCGTACTGGGTCGGGACGAAGAACGGGTTGGTGGTGACGTGGTTGACGAACGTGAATTTGTAGCTTTCGCTCGTTCCGAAGATGGTGTTCGCGCTGCTGCTGCTGGACGCGCTGGAACCGCAGGCCGCCAGCAGGCTGCTCACCCCGCCGACCGCCGCCCCCGTCAGCGCGGTGCGGCGCAGGAATGAGCGCCGGTCGAAGCCCGGCCGATCGGCCTCCGGCCGATCGAGATACTCGAGATGCTCTACTGCTTCGTGTGCTCGGTCTGTGTCTGACATTGCGTTCTCCTCTCCAGCGACTGTTGCAGGCTCCCGGCTAGCGACATTGGACACTACCTTCTCGCGTCCCGGACCGACAGTCAACCTCCGGCTCGACGGAAAACCCGCAGAATTGGGACGGAAAATCCGCTGACATTCCCTCGGCCGAGGTCGTGCGCGACCCAGCCCCGCGGAGCGCCCGGAGCGCCGGGCGCACGTGGGTATACCCTCGAGACATGGCCGGAGGATCCACATGGCCGCCGCCCTCGGAGCGATCGCGGGCCGAGCCCGTAGGGGAGGAGGCCGCGGTGGAGGCGGGACACGGCGAGGGCTACGGTGTCCTCGAGATCACGCGAGGTGTGAAAGAGGACGGGCGCGCGCTGATCTTCTACACCCGCGCGAGACCCGAGACGACGTGAGCGAGCTGCGCTTCGAAGAGCTGCGGGGCGAGGAGGTCGTCTACGCGATCCACCGCCAGGAGCGCACGTTCCTGCCCTCGCGCGACCACTGCCCGCTGTGCGCCACCCTCCCGGGCAAGCCACCGACCGAGATACCCCGGCCGGCCTTCGAGATCGCCGTCTTCGACAACCGTTTTCCCGCGTTCACGAAGCCCCGGGGGGCCGCGGAGGTCGTGGTCTACACCGACGACCACGACGCCTCGTTCGGCACGCTCGGGGCCGAGCGTGCGGAGGCGCTCATGTGGGTCTGGCGCCAGCGCTATCTGGAGCTCGGCGCGCGCGAGGACATCGACTACGTGCTCATCTTCGAGAACCGCGGGGTCGAGGTCGGCGTGACCCTGCACCACCCGCACGGCCAGATCTACGGCTACCCCTTCCTGCCACCCGTGGCCGGGCTCGAGCTCGCAGCCGACGAGCGCCTGGCCGGGTGCGCGCCGTGCACGCTGCTCGGGCGCGAGCTCGAGGACGGGCGGCGGATCGTCCACGAGAACGACGGCGTGGTCGCCTACGTCCCGTATGCCGCCCGCTGGGCCTACGAAGCGCACGTGGTCATGCGCGAGCACCGCCCGAGCCTGGCCGACTGCGAGCCCGAGGAGCTGCGCCTGCTGGCCGCCGGGCTGCAGGCGCTCGTCCGCGGATACGACGCCCTGTTCGACAGGTCCTTTCCCTATGTCATGGTCGTGCACCAGGCGCCCACCGCCGGCGCGCCGGGCGCAGCCGCCCCATCGGTACCGGTCGGAAGGGGACACCTGCACGTCGAGTTCTACCCGCCGCTGCGCACCGCGCAGAAGCTCAAGTACCTCGCCGGCTCCGAGCAGGGCGCCGGCACGTTCATCTCCGACACGCTGCCCGAGGAGTCCGCCGTCAAGCTGCGCGAAGCGATCGCCCGTGCCGCCTGAGCGCAGCGTGGCGTTCGCGCCCGGGCGAGTCAACCTGATCGGAGAGCACACCGACTACAACCAGGGACTGGCGCTCCCGTTCGCCATCGCCGAGGGCGTCACCGTGCGCGCCGAGGCATTCCCTGAAGGCCCGGCCGGTGAGGAGCGCGTCTGCGTGTATGCGCGC
Source organism: uncultured Solirubrobacterales bacterium (assembly GCA_963811445.1). Lineage (GTDB taxonomy): Bacteria > Actinomycetota > Thermoleophilia > Solirubrobacterales > Solirubrobacteraceae > Palsa-744. The sequence goes on along the minus strand of CAWERP010000005.1, from coordinate 225,863 downwards.
GATCTGGACGAGCGCGACGAGTTCTCCCTGACCGCGCCCTCGCGCGCGCCGGGATGGCGCGCGTTCGCGCGGGGGACCGCCGCGGAACTGGCCCGCGCCGGGTTTCCGCTCGTCGGTGCGACCCTCCAGATCAGCGGCGAGCTGCCGCTCGGCGCCGGCCTGTCCTCCTCGGCCGCGCTCGAGGTCGCGCTGTGTCTCGCCCTCGTCGACCTCGGAGCGCGTGCCCGGCCCGGCGAGGCCCGAGTCGTGCGGCGAACCGACATCGCCCGGCTGTGCGCGCGCGTGGAGAACGACTGGGTGGGCGCGCAGACGGGTCTGCTCGACCAGCTTGCCTGCCTCTACGGCGAGCCCGACGCGGCGCTGTGCATCGACTTCCACAGCCTGCAGATCGACCCCGTGCCGCTGCGTCTCGGTGGCTGGCGGCTCGTGCTGCTCGACTCGGGCGAGCGCCATGTGCACGCAAGCTCGGGCTACAACGAGCGACGTGCCGAGTGCGCAGAGGCCTGCCGGCTGCTGGGCGTGCCGTCCCTGCGTCAGGCCGGCGCGGAGGCGGTCGCGCGGCTGCCCGAGCCCCTGCGGCGCCGCGCCGGGCACGTGCTGGCGGAGAACCAGCGTGTGCGCCAGGCCGTCGCCGCCCTGCGGGCTGACGACCTGTCGGCGATCGGCGGGTTGCTCGACGCCTCCCATGAGAGCCTGCGCGAGAACTACGAGGTGTCCACTCCCGCGGTCGAGGCGGCCGTCGAGGCGTTGAGTCGGGCCGGCGCCAGCGGCGCACGTCTCGTGGGCGGCGGATTCGGCGGCAGCGTACTCGGCCTGTTCGCGCCCGGCGTCCGCCCACCCGCCGGGACGCTCGAGGTGCGTCCCGGCGCGGGCGCGCATCTGGTCGAGCAGTAGGCGGAGGTCCTCCAGCCGCCTGGCCGCGCGCGCGAGATGTGCTCGCTCGGCCGACTGCGCCAGTTGAGAGGTACTTGCAATAGCGAGTGCATCGATATAGCGTCGCCACGGTCGGTCCCACCGGCGAGCGGGAAGGACGGGAGGGCGATATGGAGTCGATGGCTGCTGGTGTCCGATCAGCGTCTCGCTGGCGGCGATTCACGGGCTCGCTGGACTCGGGCCAGTGGCGGACGGTGGGGATGATGGCGGCCGTCGTGCTGGGCTTGCACGCGCTCGGGTTCTTCCTGCTGATCGCCGTCGTCGCGCCGCACCATTATCGGCTCGGTGTGTCCGGGGCTTTCGGTGTGGGTACCGGCGTGACGGCCTACACCCTCGGGCTGCGTCACGCCTTCGACGCGGACCACATCTCGGCGATCGACAACACGACCCGTAAGTTGATGGCCGAGGGCAGGCGTCCGATGAGCGTCGGGTTCTTCTTCTCCCTCGGACACTCGACGGTCGTGTTCGCGCTCGCGTTGCTGTTCTCGATCGGCGTCAGGGCCGTGAACGGACAGGTCAGGGACGCCAACAGCCAGTTGCACAACCTCACGAGCTGGATCGGCGCCGGCGTCTCGGGTACGTTCCTGTACGTCATCGCTGCGCTCAACCTGATGATCCTGTGGGGCATCGTCAAGTTGTTCTTCGAGATGCGCAGCGGAGCATACGATGAGGGCCAGCTCGAAGAGCAGCTCAACTCGCGCGGCTTGATGAACCGTCTGTTCGGCCGCTTCACGAGGATCATCAGGACGCCGCGGCAGATGTATCCGGTCGGCCTGCTGTTCGGCCTTGGGTTCGATACCGCCACCGAGGTCGCGCTGCTGTTCCTGGCGGCCGGCGCAGCCGGGGCGGGGCTGCCCTTCTACGCGGTCCTCTGCCTGCCGATCCTGTTCGCGGCCGGAATGTCGCTGCTCGACACGATCGAGGGTTCGTTCATGAACTACGCCTACGGCTGGGCGTTCTCAACGCCTGTGCGCAAGGTCTTCTACAACATCACCATCACCGGCCTGTCGGTGGCCGTAGCCCTCGTGATCGGCACGATCGAGATCGTCGGGCTGCTCGTGCAGAAGCTCAACGCGCAAGGCTCCTTCTGGGCCTGGTGGGCGCACGTCAACATCAACACGCTCGGATTCATCATCGTCGGGATGTTCGTTGCCACGTGGTCAATCGCGCTTGGCATCTGGCGCTTCGCCCGAATCGAGGAGCGCTGGACTCGGCACGTTGCCGAGAGCGGGCCGCAGATGCGATGACCGTGTCTCCTGACGTTCCGCCGCTCGTGGCGGCCGGCCTCGCCGACGCCGTCGCTGCGCTGCGCCGGCGGGGGCTTCGGCTGACCACCTCGCGGCGACTTGTGCTCGAGGCGCTGTTTGCGGCAGAGGGCCCTGTGTCCGCGGAGCACGTCGCGCGCAGATCGAATCTGGACCCCGCCTCGGTGTATCGCAATTTCGAGACCCTCGAGCGCCACGGCCTGGTGCGCCACGTTCACCTCGGCCACGGTCCCGGGCTGTATGCCCTGCTCGGCCGCGGGGAGAGCGAGTACCTGTACTGCGATCGCTGCGGGGCCGTCACCGCGCTGGCGCCTCGAGAGCTCGATCCTGTGCGCAGGCGCATCAAGGAGCGATACGGGTACGAGGCACGCTTCGACCATTTCGCGATCGTCGGCAGATGCGCGGCGTGCTCGGCGGCGCGCCCGCGCAAAGCTCGCCACACCCACCGGCATTCGTGAGCCGGTGCAACGGCAGGGGGGAAGTGAAGGCTGTCGCGTTGGGCTCGCATTCGCTCGGCGTCGGCGACGGTGATAGAAAGGTCTGTGCCGGCCAACAAGCAGGCTCTCGCGCCACCGCGGTTTAGCGGCGGGCGGCCAATCCAAAGAAGGGGCGTGCGGCGTGTGCCTCGCCATCCCGGGTCAGATCGTGGAGCTGGTCGATGACGAGCATCGGCTCGCGATGGTGGACGTGGCGGGGGTGCGGCGCGCCGTGAACGTGGGCCTGCTCGACGGGGACGATGGCGGCGTCGGCCCGGGCGACTGGGTCCTCATTCACGTCGGCTTTGCAATCTCGCAGGTGGATGAAGTGCAGGCCCGGGCGACGCGCGAGCTGCTCGAGCGCATGGGCGCCGACTACGAGCAGGAGCTCGAGGAGCTGAAGGCCAGCGTGATCGAGTGAGCTCGCTGCCGCCGGCGACCTCTTCGTGCGCAGTCGGGCGCTGCATCACCTGCTCCGATGAGGCAGTGGCGATGACTGTCCTGCGCGTCGACGAGCAGAGGGGGCTTGCGCTGTGCGCAGAGGCCGCGGGTGTGCAGCACACCGTGGAGACCGCGTTGGTCGAGCCGGTCGCGGCCGGCGGGCAGGTGCTCGTCCACGCGGGTGTGGCGATCGCATCGCTTCGCGGTGAGCAGGATGCAACGCTCGGGCCGGCGCCCTCCGCGTGGCGGCCGGCCCCCGAGGTGCGGGCGTGAGGTTCGTCGACGAGTTCCGCGACGCGGCACTCGGGCGAGCCGTCGCCGGAGAGATCCTGTCGCTGGTCGAGCCCGGTCGCCACTACAAGGTGATGGAGGTGTGCGGCGGCCACACCCACTCGATCTACAAGTACGGCGTCGACGACCTGCTGCCGGCGAACGTCGAGCTCGTGCACGGGCCGGGCTGCCCGGTGTGCGTGATTCCCATGGGGCGCGTCGATGACGGGATAGCGATAGCCGAGCTCCCCGGTGTGATCTTCACCTGCTTCGGGGACATGATGCGGGTGCCGGGATCGAATGGGAGCCTGCTCGAGGCGAGGGCCGCCGGCGCCGACGTGCGCGTCGTATACTCGCCGCTTGACGCGCTGCGTATCGCGAGGGAGAACCCCGATCGAGAGGTGGTCTTCTTCGCGATCGGGTTCGAGACGACGGCGCCTTCCACCGCGTTGACGCTCAAGCGGGCGCGCGCGGAGAGCGTCAAGAACTTCTCCTGCATCTGCAGCCACGTCACGATAGTGCCCCCGCTGCGAGCTCTGCTCGAGTCCCCCGATCTGCGCCTCGACGGGTTCATCGGTCCCGGCCATGTCGCGACCGTCGTGGGGGCGCGGCCGTTCGAGTTCATCCCCGCCGACCACGGCAAGCCGGTGGTGGTGGCGGGCTTCGAGCCGCTGGACATCCTGCAGGCGATCGCGATGATCCTGCGACAGCTCGCCGACGGCAGATGCGAGGTCGAGAACCAGTACAAGCGGGTCGTGCCCTACGAGGGCAACCTCCGCGCACTCGAGGTCCTGGCCGAGGTCTTCGAGCTCCGCCCGCACTTCGAGTGGAGGGGCCTCGGCTTCATCTCGCACAGCGGGCTGAAGCTCTCGGAGGCCTACGCCGACCTCGACGCCGAGCGCCGCTTCGATGTGCCCGGCGCTCGCATCGCGGATCCGACGGCGTGCCAATGCGGTGAGGTGTTGAAGGGTGTGATCAAGCCGTGGGAGTGCAAGGTGTTCGGGACGGCCTGCACCCCCGAGCGGCCGATCGGCACGTGCATGGTCTCATCGGAGGGTGCCTGCGCCGCCTACTACAACTTCGGGCGCCTCGCGCGCGAGCGGGAGGTCGTCTGATGGCCGAGCAGGCGACCGTCCCTGGGCGCGAGGAAAAGGTTCTCGGCATCATCGAGACGGCGCGCAGCAAGCGCGCCAAGTTCCGCGACGAGCGCATCACGATGGCTCATGGCGCCGGCGGCAAGGCGACCCAGAGCTTGATCGAGGGATTGTTCGTCCCGGCCTTCGGCGGCACGACGCTCAGCCAGATGTCGGACGCGGGCGAGGTGGCCGTGGATGGCGCGACGCTGGCGCTCACGACCGACTCCTATGTCGTCAGGCCGCTGCGCTTCCCGGGAGGTTCGATCGGCGAGCTCGCCGTCAACGGGACCGTCAACGACCTCGCGGTGTCCGGAGCCCGTCCCCTCGCCCTCAGCCTGTCGCTCGTGCTGGAGGAGGGGCTGACGGCCGATGAGCTGCGTGCCGAGGTCGACGCGATCGCGCTGGCTGCTCGCTCGGCCGGTGTCGAGATCGTCGCCGGGGACACGAAGGTCGTGGAGCGTGGACATGCGGACGGGATGTACGTATGCACCACTGGTCTGGGTCAGCGAGATCCCCGCGCGGGCCTTTCGCCCTCCAGGGTGGCGCCCGGCGATCGCATCCTGCTGTCCGGCAGCATCGGCGAGCACGGCATGGCGATCATGCTTGCGCGCGGCGAATTCGAGCTGGACGCGTCGATCGAGTCGGACACGGCGTCGCTGTGGCCCGCGGTCGACGCGCTGCTCGATGCGGCGGGCCCCGAGCTGCGGTGCCTGCGTGACGCCACGCGGGGCGGCGTGGCCTCGGTGCTCAACGAGCTGGCGCGCTCCTCCTTGGTGGCGATGCTCGTGCGGGAGCAAGCGATCCCCGTGCAACCGGCGGTGGCCGGCGCCGCAGAGATACTCGGGATCGACCCGATGTACGTCGCCAACGAGGGCAAGCTTGTGGCGTTTGTCGCGCCTGACGCCGCGGACGCGGCGCTCACGGCGCTGCGATCGGTGCCCGGCTGCGAGCGGGCTGCGGAGATCGGCGAGGTCCGGACCGAGCCGCCCGGGATGGTGCTGGTGGAGACGAGCTTCGGCGGACGACGGGTGATGGATCAGCTCGTCGGTGACCCGCTGCCGCGGATTTGTTGATGCTGTGCACGAGCTGTCGCTCAGCGGCGCGGTGCTCAACACGGTCGTCAAGCACGCCGGCGAGCGCCGCGTCATCGTGGTGAGCCTGCGGGTCGGGCGTCTGCGCCAGGTCGTCCCCGACACGCTCGAGTTCTACTTCGAGTTTGTCGCGCGGGGCACCGTCTGCGAGGGCGCGCGGCTCGAGCAGGAGATCGTCGAGGCGACCCTGCGCTGTGACGCATGCGAGAGCGCGTGGGAGATCGAACGCCCGGCCTTCCGCTGCCCGACCTGCGGTGGCGCCGAGGTGGCGGTGGCGAGCGGAAACGAGTTCGAAGTCGAGTCCATCGAGGTAGAGGAGGCGGAGTGCATCGCACAAGAGTGAGGATCGTCGAGGACGCGCTTGACGCCAACAACACGATCGCGCGGGCCAACCGTGCGGACTTCGACCGCGCCGGGGTGACGGTCGTGAACTTCATGAGCGCGCCGGGCGCCGGCAAGACGTCGCTGCTCGAGCGGGTGGTCGGCGACGTGCCGGGCGCTCGGGTGGGAGTGCTCGAGGGAGACGTGCAGGGATCGCTGGACGCCGACCGCCTGGCCGGCCTTCACGTGCCGGTCACCCAGCTGAACACCGATCCGAGCTTCGGCGGCGAGTGCCACCTCGACGCGAACATGGTGCGCTCGGCTCTCGATGCGCTGCCCCTGGAGGAAATCGACATGCTGGTGATCGAGAACGTGGGCAACCTCGTCTGTCCGGCGGAGTTCAAGGTCGGCGAGGACGCGCGGGTGATGGTCTCCTCGGTGACCGAGGGGGAGGACAAGCCGCTGAAGTACCCGCTCATGTTCCGCACCTGCGATCTGGTGCTGGTCAACAAGATCGACCTGCTGGCGCATCTGGACTACGACCTCGATCGGTTCCTCTACAACCTCGACCAGGTGAACCCGGGTGTGCAGCGGCTGCTGGTCAGCGCCCGCACCGGGGAGGGCATCGATGCATGGCGCGACTGGCTGGCTGACGTCGCCGCTCGCTCGGGCGAGAGGGCGCTCCTTTGACCCCCACGGCCACCCACGGTGCGCCGGCTGCACACCTCGACGAGCTGCTCGGACGCCGCAGGGAGGCCAACGGCAGGTTCTTCGCGCAGGAGGCCGAGAGGCTAGCGCGACTCTGCCACCGCATGGCCGAGCGCTTCGCGCGCGGCGGTCGGCTGATCGCGCTCGGGGCCTCGCCGGCGGCGGGCTCGGACGCGCGTCACGTCGCGGTGGAGTTCGTCCATCCGGTGATTGTGGGCAAGCGCGCGCTGCCGGCGAGGAGCCTGACGCGAGCGGGCGGCGATCTGCCGTCCCAGCTGGGCCTCATCGCGCGTGGGGATGACATCGTGCTCGCGTTTGTCGCCGGGGACGCGGACGCAGCTGAGGCGGCTCGGGCGACCGCGCTCGCCCGGCGGCGCGGATGTCTGACGGTCGCCTTCTCGCGGGTGGGCGCGGAATGGGAGTTCGAGCCGCCCGGCGACGATGCGTCGGTCCGTCAGGAGCTGATCGAGACCCTGTATCACGTGCTCTGGGAGCTGGTGCACGTCTTCTTCGACCATCGCGGCCTGCTCGCCGGCCGCGACGCTCGCGATGTCCACGATGCCGGTGCCTCGAGCTTCTTGTACCCGTTTCTGGCCGAGCGCGAGCACGAGTTGGAGCCGGTCGTCGAGAACGTGCGCCGCTCGGCGCTCATGAAGGCCGACGAGATCGACGCCCTGAGGGTCCAGACGCTCGATGAGAATCGCGATGTGCTGCTTGCTGCGGCCACGGCGCTGCGCGAAAGCTTCGAGCGTGGAGGGAAGTTGCTCGCGATCGGCAACGGGGGCTCGTCGACGGATGCTATGGACCTCGTCGCCGACTTTCGTGCGGCGGGCGCAGCGGGCCGGCCTCGACCCGCTATCGATCTGACGGAGGACGCCGGGATCCTGACCGCGATCGCCAACGACATCGGCATCGACGCGATCTTCTCGCGCCAGGTGATCGCCTACGGAGAGCGTGGCGACGCGCTGCTCGCGCTCTCCACCTCGGGTAGCTCGCGCAACGTGATCGCTGCGCTCGGCCAGGCGCGTGGCCAGGGGCTGCTGACGATCGCCCTGGTGGGCTACGACGGGGGGCGCGTCGGGTACGAGGGGCTTGCTGACCACGTTGTGATTACCCGCTCCGAGCACATCCCGCGCATCCAGGAGGCCCAGGCCAGCGCCTATCATGCCCTGCGGGAGCTCGTCGAGCTCGTGCCCGGCGCAGGGGGCCAGGCGTGAGCGTCCGCGCGCCGGCCGCCCGGGAGGACTCCGCGGCGCCGCGGCGCGCCCGCGCGCGGGTGGAGGGGACGGTCCAGGGAGTTGGATTCCGGCCCTATGTGCACCGGCTGGCGGGCGAGCACGACCTGGCCGGGTTCGTCTTCAACGATTCACGGGGGGTCCTGCTCGAGGTGGAGGGAAGGGCCTCGGCGGTCGAGGAGTTCTTGACCCGTCTCGGTCCCGACGCGCCGCCCCTAGCCGTGATCGAGCGGGTCCGCGCCGAAGAGCGCGCACCGAAGGGCGAGACCGGTTTCGCGATTCTCCAGAGCCCGCGCGCCGAAGTTGCCGATGCACCCGTCACGCCGGACAGCGCCACGTGTCAGGAGTGCCTGCGCGAGCTGTTCGACGCCCGCGACCGCCGTTTCCGCTATCCGTTCATCAACTGCACCAACTGCGGACCGCGTTTCACGATAGTTCGCGGGGTCCCCTATGACCGTGAGCTCACCACGATGGCCGGCTTCCCGATGTGCGCGCGCTGTCGTGTCGAGTACGAGGATCCGGGCGACCGCCGCTTCCACGCGCAGCCGAACGCCTGTCCGGAGTGCGGGCCGTCGGTGTCGCTGCTGGGAGCGGACGGGGAAAGCGCTCCGATCGGCGGCGCGCGCGACGCGGTGTCCGCAGCTGCCGCGGCGCTGGGGGAGGGTCAGATCGTGGCGGTCAAGGGAATCGGCGGGTACCACCTCGCCTGCCGCGCCGACGACGAGACAGCCGTCGCCGCGCTGCGCGCGCGCAAGCACCGCGAGGACAGGCCCTTCGGATTGATGGTGGAATCACTGCAGGCGGCCGGCGGCCTCGTTCGGCTCGGGCGCGAGGAGCGTGAGCTGCTCTGCGGGCCCGCGAGGCCGATCGTGCTCGCTCCGCGATTGGACCGGGCGCCGGTTGCGCCCTCGGTCGCGCCAGGGGCGCCCGAGCTCGGTGTCATGTTGCCCTACTCGCCGCTTCATCACCTGCTGCTCGCCGACTTCGACGCCGTGGCCGCGCCCGCTGCGGGCTCGCGAGCGAAGTCCGCCGCCACGCTCGTCATGACCAGCGCCAACGTGTCCGGCGAGCCGATCGCCTACCGGGACCGCGATGCGCTCGCCCGGCTCGGCGACATAGCCGATCTGCTGCTCGTTCACGACCGTCCGATCCAGACCCGCACCGACGATTCCGTGCTGCGCGTGGTGGCCGCGCCCGGCGGTTCGCGCGGCATCTTCCTGAGGCGCTCACGCGGGTACGTGCCGGCACGCCTGTCGCTCCCGGAGGGCGCCGAGCGCCCGATCCTTGCCTGCGGTGCTGAGCTCAAGAACACCTTCTGTCTGGCCAAGGGGACCCGCGCGTGGGTGTCTCATCACATCGGCGACCTCGAGAACTACGAGACGCTGTGTTCGTTCACCGAAGGGATCGAGCACTTCGAGCGGCTGTTCGGGGTGGCGCCCGAGGTGGTCGTGCACGACCTGCACCCCGAGTATCTGTCGACCAAGTACGCGATGGACCGCGAGGTCGAGCAGCTCGTCGGCGTGCAGCATCACCACGCCCATCTGGCCGCGTGCCTCGCCGAGCACGGCGAGTTGGGCAGCGCCGTGGGCGCCATCTTCGACGGCGCCGGGTACGGACTCGACGGTACCGTCTGGGGCGGCGAGCTGCTGGTCGGCGACCTCGAGGACTTCCGACGCGTTGGGACGCTCCTGCCAGTCCGGCTTCCGGGCGGCGCGCGCGCGATCCGCGAGCCCTGGCGGATGGCATGCGCGTGGCTGTCGGCCGCGGACGGCGACGAGGGCGGCGAGCCGGTGCCGGGCATTCCGCCGGCGCTGCGCGGCCGCGTGGACGAGCGGGCGTGGCGCCAGGTGGCCCAGCTGGCGCGCAGCGGTGTGAGCTCGCCCGTCACGACGAGCATGGGTCGGCTGTTCGATGCGGTTGGCGCGCTGTGCGGACTTCGAACACAGGTCAACTACGAGGGCCAGGCCGCGATCGAGCTCGAGGCGGCGTGCGACCGCTCCGAGCGGGGCAGTTACCCGATCTCGCTGCAGGGGGACGGCGAGCTGATCCTGATCGACCCGCGCGAGACGATCCGCGCGGTCAGCGCCGATCTGAATGCCGGCGTGGCGCCCGGCGTGATCGCGAGCCGCTTCCATGCCGCCCTGACCGCCGTGGCGCTCGAGGCTCTGGTTCGCATCGCCTCCTCGGAGGGCAGCGAGCTCGTCGTGCTCTCCGGGGGCGTGTTCCAGAACCGGCGTCTGCTCGAGGCGCTCATGACGGGCCTTCACGGCGAGGGCCTGCGGGTGATCGTGCCCCGGCAAATGCCGATCGGCGACGGCGGGATCTCCTTCGGCCAGGCAGCGGTGGCCGCGCGACGAATGGTTGCATCGGCGGGAGGCGAGGGGCCACTGCGGTGACCGTGCCGCGCCGTGAAGGGGCCGTCGCGTAAAGCCACGCTGAAGCCGCTCAGCGGTTCCCTGCCGGATAGGCCAGCGCCGCGTCGAGCCTGCGCCCGGCCCGCGTCAGGCTGCCGACGGTCTCCTCGCCCAGGGCGCCGAGGTGGGCGGCGGTGACGATGAAGACCTGAGCGGTGGTCAGCGCGTCGCCCAGCGCGTCGTGCTGGGCGTGGACCGGCAGCCCGAGCGTCCGGGCGAGATCGCTGAGCGCGAGGTGCGCCGGTGCCCCGCCGTCGCGCTCGCAGAGCCAGAGGCGCCCGATCACGCTCGTGTCGGCGAGCGGCCCGCGCAGGCGCACGCCCTGCTCGCGTAGCGCCCGGCCCAGGAATGCACGCTCGATCTGCGCGACGTGCGCCACCAGGGCTCGGCCGGCCATCGCCTCGAGCAGCGGCTCGATGGCATCCCGCAGCGGCGGAGCGTGGTCGAGATCGGCGGCGCGCAGGCCGTGGATGCGCACCGATGACTCGGTGAGCGGACGCGATGGGCGGACAAGTCCGTACACGACGTCGGCGAGTTGTGCGCGTCCCTGCTCGACGGGGACCGCGGCGAACGAGACGATCTCGTGGCGTCGCGGATCGAGGCCGCTCAGCTCGAGGTCGACGACGCACCAGGAGGCCGCGTTCCACGGGGTTCGCGGCGCCGGCGGGCGCGCAGCCGCGTACGCCGCCGCCGCTCCTCGGAGCTTGCGCATGCGCAGCGGCCTCACCGCACCACCAGCGACAGCTCCGCGGCGACGCGCTTCTGAACCGAGGCGATCGCGCGGAACGCCTCCTTGAGATAGCTGCGCGTCAACGCGCTGAGCGAGTCGGGGTCGACGTGATCGTCCGGCTCAACGCCGGCGCGCAGCTGATTGACCTGGTGCTCGAGGCGCAGGCCGACGATCAGCTCGAACGCGTCCTCGAGCGTGCGCGCGTCCGAGCGCGACAGCGTGCCGCTCTCAGCGGCGGCGTGCAGACGCTCAGGCGTCGAGGCGCTCGTCACCCCGGCGGCCATCCCGGCCCAGCGTGCGAGGTCCACGACCGGCAGCAACCCCCCGCGCTTGAGATCCAGCCGGCCGCGGTGCTCGCCCGAGTGCTCGACGACCAGGCCCCGCAGGAAGCCGGTAGGCGGCCTGTAGGAAAGTGCCAGACGCGCCAGCAGCCGCAGCAGCGTCGCGTTGCGCGGCGCGCTGCGGAACGTGTCCGCCAGCTGAGTGCCCAGGTGCAGGCCCCAGACCGGGCGGCTGTCGACGAAGACCGACACGAGCATCACCGCCTGCTTCTGGGTGGGGCGCTCAAGCCAACTGTGCACCGCGCGCTGCCAGGAGTCCAGCGAGCGCACGACGAGCGCGTCGGCCGCGGTGACCCCCTGGGCGTCACGGCGCAACCCGCATGCTTCCAGCCCGGCGACGACCTCGGCACCGATGCTCGCCAGATACGAGCGAATCTCGGTGTCCTCGCCGTCCTCGAACCACACGATCGCGCTGTCGGAGTCTGATCCCGGGGTGGCCTCGCGCCGGGCTTGACTGCCGAGCGCCAACCACGCGAACGACGGCGCGGTTCCGCCGCGGCTTGCGACCGCCAGCTCCAGCAGGCGGCGCGTCATGGCGTCGAGGACGACAGTGTAGACCGACGTGATGTTGGCGCTGTCCACGCGCGCGTCGTGCAACGCGATCACCGTCGGTCGCAGCTCGGCCGCAGCGGCGACCAGCTCCTCGACGTTCTGGGCGCGGCCGATCGCCCGTCGCAGGTAGAACGACGAGCGCGTCTCCACGGCGACGAGGTCGGAGTCGCTGACCACGCCGAGCAGCTCGCCGGTGACCGAGACGACCGGGTAATGGCGCAGGCCGCGATCGAGCATGTCGAGCAGGAGCTCGCCGGCGAGCCGGTCGGGCCTGGACGTATAGGCGGGCGCGGTCATCGCAACAGACACCGGTGCATCGCCGGAGATCCCGGCTGCCACCACGCGCGTGCGCAGGTCGTGATCCGTGAGGATCCCGAGCGTACCGTCGCCGATCTCCACCACGACCGAGGCCTCACCGGCGTCGGTCATCATCCGCGCCGCGTCGCGGATCGGGGTGTCCGGACCGCACACGACCGGCACGCCGCGAATCAGCGAGCCCACTGGCCGGTGCGCGGAGGTGAGCGCCGCGGCGGCCGGGGAGGTGCCGGCGGCCTCCGGGGGCAGTTCGAGCAACGAGCGTGCCACGTAGCGGATACCCGCGGGCCGCGCGAGCAACTCACGGGCCACGTCCGCGGGGATGCGGTAGCAGAGCGTGTCCTCGGCCGCGCGCGCGGCAAACCCGGTCGGGAGCCCCGAGAGCATCGAGGCATGACCCAACAGCTCACCGCTCTCGAGCCGGTCGAGCACGCGTTCGTCAAGGACGAGCTCGACCGCGCCGCTGCGCACCACCCGCAGGTGCTCGATGGGCTCGGCACCCTGCGAGAAGATCACCGTGCCGGCGAGGTGAAACTCGACCTCGGCGGACGCGGCGACCCGCTCGAGGTCGCTCCGATCGACCGCCTCGAACGGGGCGTGCGCGCCCAGGAAGTCAACGACATCCGCGAGGACTGGAACGCGTCTCAGCGACTGCTCTGGGCGGCGGCTCGGGTCAGACACACGCGCAGGAGGCTACACCGAGGCGCGGGACGGTCGGCTAGGCGGCGGCTCTCGGGACGGGCGCGGTGACGATCCGCTCCTCGAACGCGAAGCCGGCTTCGAGTGCCCGGCGCACCGGGCAGGTCTCCGCAACGCGCTCCAGCCTCCGTCGCTGGTCCGCAGACAGGCCGGTCGGGAGGTGGATGTCCACGGCGATGCGCCGCGGGACGCTGTCGGGGTCGTAGTGCACATCGACCTCCGTCTCGCCGATGTCCCAGCCGCGGTTCTGCGCGTACATCGCGATCATCGTCGCGATGCATGCGGCGAGCGTCGCCGCGAGCAGCTCGTGAGGGGCGGGCCCCAGGTCGCTTCCCCCGACGCGCTCGGGCTCGTCGGTGATGATCGTGTGGCGGCCGTTCACGTCGACCTCGTGCTCGAGCCCACCGCCGACCCGACGGGCTGTCGCGCTCATCGTGCTCATCGGGCCACACCGCGATCGGGTCGTGCCTGCTGTGTGCTGTTGACCATCTTTCGCCTCCTGGAGTGAGCCGTGACTCGATATTGCCGGGTGCGGCCCGATCGGGCATCCGCAGCAACTACTCCACCGGATCCGCAGCCCTTACGCATACAACGACAGTAGCAAACAACGATCTAGTTGTGCTATCTTTCTCGGCATGAGCGCCGTCACCCAAGTTCCTCACCCCCTTCCGGCGCCGCTCGCCGAGGTGATTGCGGAGCGCTTTCGCGTTCTCGGTGAGGCGATGCGCATCCGTCTCCTGGATGCGCTGCGCGAAGGACCGGCAACGGTTCAGGGACTTCAGCAGGCCACCGGCGCCTCCCAGCAGAACGTCTCCAAGCATCTCGGGGTACTGCTGCGCAGCGGGCTGGTGAGCCGCCGCAAGGAAGGCAACTTCTCGCTCTACGCGATCGCCGACGAGGGCGTGTTCGAGTTGTGCGAGCAGGTCTGCGGCGGTATGCGCCGCCAGCTGGACGATCTCGATGCCCTACTCCAAGGAGGACTTAGCCGATGAGCTCGATCTCGTGTGAACGCCCGGCTTCACAGGACGCCGCCGCGGGTGCTTCGCGCTGGCCACTCGAGCGGGTGCTGTTCGCGCTCGCCGGCACCATGGCCCTGCTCAGCGCGGCGCTGTCGGCGCTCGTGTCGCCATGGTTTCTGCTTCTGACCGCGTTCGTCGGCGTCAACCAGTGGCTGTACGTGCTCGTCGGCGCGTGCCCCGCATCGGTCGTGCTGCGCCGCGTCCTCGGTCTGCGCTCCGTGCTCTACCCCGGCCGGGAGGCGAGCTTGTGAGCACCGTCGTCGCCCCAAGCGCCGGCGAGCGCGTCAGGGCGCCGGTCGAGCGCAGGGCAAATGTTGGGCCGATAGGCAGGCTCGGCCGGTACACCGCGACGCACTTCAAAGTTGTGATGGTGGCGTGGCTGCTTGTCGCCCTGGTGCTCGGGTTCTTCGCGCCGCGCGTCGAGAAGGCACTATCAGGCGCGGGCTGGGAAGCGAGCGGCTCGCAGTCCGTGCAGGCCCGCAAGCTCGTCGAAAAGGACTTCGCCGGCCTCGGCAGCTACGGGCTCATGACGGTCGTCTATTCGCCGACCCAGACGGTCGGCAGCCCGGCCTTCAGCTCGGCGATCGCCCAGGTCGAACAGACGCTGCGCTCGAACTCCGCGGTGCGCACCGTCGTGGCTCCGTCTCCCGGGCTTTCGATCTCGCAAGACGGTCACACCGCGATCGTGCAGGCCGGCGCCGCCAAGAACCCGAACGAGATGGTCGCGGCGGCCGACAGCCTCAAGGGCGCTCTCCACAAGCTCTCGGCGGGGGCGGTGGTGGTCAACCTGACGGGTGCGGCCGGGATGTGGTCTGACTTCAACGCCGCCAACCGCTCGGCGATGCTGAAGTCGGAGGTCATCTCCTGGCCGGTGACGCTCGGGATCATGCTGCTCGCCTTCGGCTCGCTGGTGGCCGCCGGCCTGCCGCTGATGCTGACGATGGTCGGCCTGCTGTCGGCAGCCGGCCTGCTCTACCTGGGCACGCAGATCACGCCGATCTCGATCTGGGCGATGAACTTCGCGCTGATGTTCGCGCTCGCGCTCGGCATCGACTACGCGCTCTTCATCGTCATGCGCTTCCGCGGTGCGCTGTTCGGCTCCGAGCTCGACGCCGAGGAGGCCACGGCCGTGACGATGGACACGGCCGGCAAGGCCGTGCTGTTCAGCGGAGCGACAGTCCTGATCTCCCTGACGGCGGTGATGCTCGTCCCGAGCCCGGCCTTCCGCAGCATGAGCCTGGGCATCATGCTCGCGGTCATCTTCGTGCTCGCCGCAACGCTCACGCTGC
The DNA here is from genome assembly GCA_963811445.1 of uncultured Solirubrobacterales bacterium. Classification (GTDB taxonomy): domain Bacteria; phylum Actinomycetota; class Thermoleophilia; order Solirubrobacterales; family Solirubrobacteraceae; genus Palsa-744. The sequence continues at coordinate 210,628 of CAWERP010000005.1, read as the reverse complement.
TGCCCGCGGTGCTGGCGAGGCTCGGCCCCAAGGTGGACAACCTGTCGCTCCCCTGGGCTCACTCCGGTGAGCACCGCTCGCCGCGCTTCGCCGCGTGGGGCGAGCGGCTGTGGCGCCACCCGCTGCGCTACGGCATCCCCGCGCTCGTTGCGCTGCTCGTGCTCGCCTACCCGGTGACGCAGCTGAAGACCTCGATGCCCTCGATCAAGGTCGTACCCACGACGGACTCCTCGCGCGTCGGCTACAACCAGGTCCAGTCCGCCATGGGGCCCGGCGCGACCGGTCCGCTCCAGCTGATCGCGCCGGCCGGCCGGGCTGCGCGGCGTCGCGCAGGTCGCCATGGCCGATCCCGGCATCGCCCAGGTGCTCCCGGCACAGCCCGGCGCCGGGGGCCTGTCCCTCGTCACGGCCGTCCCCCGCCAGGATCCCTCGAACCCGGCGGTCGGCGCCACCATCGAGCGGCTGCGCGCCCACGAGCCCGCCGGCACGCTGCTCGGCGGTGCGGTCGCCGAAAACCACGACCTGCAGCATCTGCTGTCCGCCAAGACCGCACTGGTGATCGGCGTGGTGCTGGTGCTCGGTTTCCTGCTGCTGCTGGTCGCCGTGCAGGCGCCGCTGCTCGCCGCCGCCGGCGTGCTGACGAACCTGCTGGCCACCGCGGCCGCCTTCGGCATCGCCAAGTGGATCTTCCAGGACGGAGCCCTGCACTCCCTGCTCGGCTTCCAGCCGCAGGGGTTCCTCGACGCCTGGGGACCGGTCTTCTTCTTCGCGATGATCTTCGCGATCTCGATGGACTACACCGTGTTCCTGCTCTCAAGCGCCAAGGAGCATTGGGACCACACCCACGACGCCAAGGCTGCGATGGTCGGCGGGGTCGCGCATTCCGGACGGGTGATCTTCGCCGCCGCGGCGGTGATGGTCGCGGTGTTCTTCACCTTCGCGCTCTCCGGCCCGCTGCCGCCGAAGGAGATGGGGATCATTCTCGGCGTGGCCGTCCTGCTCGACGCCGCGCTGATCCGGCTGCTCCTGCTCCCGGTCCTGCTGCGCCTGATGGGCCGCCGCGCCTGGTATCTGCCCCGGTGGGCTCGTCGGGTGCTCCCCGACGTGCGCTTCGGGCACTCCTGAGAGCGACGCCGAACGCACGCCGCCCGCCCGCCGGCAGCCGGCAGCTGGCCCGGCCCACCCCGTGGTGCCCTCAGGACTATGCCGCAGCGACGGCACGGCTTGTCCACCTTGGAACGCAGGTTGACATGGGCAAGGATAGGAAGGGCGATGGCGAACAGGATCGTGATTCTCGGCGGTGGCACCGGAGGGACGCTCGTGGCCAACCGGCTCCAGCGGCTCTACGGAGATTCGGCGAGCATCACGGTGATAGACCGCGACGACACCCACGTCTACCAGCCGGGACTCCTGTTCGTCCCGTTCGGCCTTGCGCAGCCGAGCGAGATCGTCCGGTCGCGAAGGGCGCAGCTTCGCGACGGGATCGAGTTCCGGCTCGCCGAGGTGGCCAGTGTGGCGATCGAGGAGAACACCGTGCGCCTGGCCGGCGGGGAGCAGGTCGGGTACGACGTGCTGGTCGTCGCCAGCGGCGCGGAGCTTCAGCCGCAGGAGACCGAGGGACTTCAGGGACCCGAGTGGGGAAGGTCGGTCCACACCTTCTATTCCATGGACGGTGCGATCGCGCTGCGTGAGGCCCTCGAGGGTTTTCGAGCGGGTCGGATCGTGGTCAACGTCATAGACATGCCGATCAAGTGCCCGGTCGCTCCCCTGGAGTTCTGCTTTCTCGCGGACTGGCAGCTGCGAGGGCGTGGTCTGCGCGACGACGTGGAGCTCACCTTCGTCACGCCGCTCGACGCCGCCTTCACCACGCCCGTTGCCGCGGCACAGCTCGGCTCCCTGATGACCGACAAGGGCATCCGGCTGGAGTCGGAGTTCGCGACGGGTCGTGTGGACACCGCGGCGGGCCGGCTTCACAGCTGGGATGAGCGCGAGATCGGATTCGATCTGCTGGTCACGATCCCCGCCCATGGGGGTGCTGCCTACGTCGCGCGGTCCCCGGGCTTGGGCGACGGGCTGGGCTTCGTGCAAGCCGACCGCCACACGCTCCAGGCAAAGGCTGCGCGGAACGTCTTCGCGATCGGCGACGCGACAGATGTTCCCACGTCGAAGGCGGGCTCCGTGACGCATTTCGAGGGCGAGACCGTCGTTGAGAACATCGCCCGTCTCCTTGCAGGCGACGAGCTGACGGGCTCCTACGACGGGCACGCGAACTGCTTCGTCGAGACCGGCTTCCACAAGGCGCTGCTGATCGATTTCAGCTACGAGGTGGAGCCCATGACGGGACGCTTTCCGGAGCCCCACCTAGGGCCACTGCCGTTGCTCGCCGAGTCCCGGCTGAACCACCTCGCCAAGCTCGCCTTTCAACCGCTCTACTGGCACGTGTTGCTGCCGGGCCACGACATCCCGGGTGTCGGCTCGCGGTTCCACGGCGCCGCTGCGCCGCTTTCAACAAGGGGATCGGAGGCATTGCCATGAGCACCGTCACACTTGCCGGGTCGGCCGTCGAGGTGGATGCCGAGGGTTTTCTGCTCGACACCGGCCAGTGGAACGAGCAGATCGGCGAGGAGATCGCCCGCGCCAACGGCATCGAGCAACTCACCGAGCGTCACTGGCAGGTCATCAACTTCATGCGTGACGCCTATCTTCAGAGCGGCTCGGCTCCGTCAGTTCGCAGCCTCGGCAAGACCTCGGGAGTCCCGATCAAGGAGCTCTACGAGCTGTTCCCCAGAGGTCCCGCCAAGCTCGCGGCCAAGATTGGCGGCATTCCGAAGCCGCGCGGCTGCATCTAGACCCCCCAATGCGATCGAGGAGCACATGAGCGACACAATCGAGAAGGTCTCAATCATCATCTCCAAGGGCTCGCTCGAGGGGATCTATCCGGGGCTGATCATGGCCAACGGGGCCCGTATGGAGGGCATCGAGACGAGCGTGTTCTTCACGTTCTTCGGCATGGACGCGATCAACAGGGCCAAGCACGAGCACGTCAAGGTCGCGACCGTCGGAAACCCGGGCCTGCACCTCGCCACGTGGGCCGGCGGCGTCCCCGGGGTATCAGCGCTCGTGACCCACCAGATGGCCCGAGAAATGGAGAGGCTCGACATCCCGCCGATCCCGGAGTTCGTCGAGATGATCGCCGATTCGGGCGCCGGGCTGTATGCCTGCAAGGCGTCGGTCGATCTCTTCAAGCTGAGCAGCGCGGACTTCATTCCGCAGGTCAAGGACATCATCACGGTCGGGGAGTTCTACGGACTTGCCGGCGGCGGGCAAATCATCTTCACGTAGGGCTGTTCAGGTTCAGCCGGGGCTGCTCGGGTTCATCCCGGCTGCGGCCCGTTCGTGAGCAATTCGAACACGAAACGGTAGTGGTCGACCAGCTCGCGTTCGAAGCAGACCTTGTTGGCGCTCACGCCGGAGGTGAACGCGAGGCGGAAGTCGGCGCTCGTGAGCCAGCGGGGCACCAGCTGAAGCTTCAGCAATGACTTCCGCAGGCTCGGTGCCCCGATCCGCGCATTCCACTGGGTGATCGTCTCGATGTAGTCCAGACGGCCGCTGGCGCTCGACAGCAGGCGAAAGCTCGGCTCGGCGCAGCGTATGACCTGCTCCCGGCCAAAGGGCAGCCAGGAGCCGGGGAACTGGCGGCCCATGAGGGCGATGTACCAGGCGTCGGAATGCCTCTCGGGAAGCGTGTCCAGGGTCGCGATGGCCTGCTCGGCGGGAATCATCTTGGCTCCGAAGACCATCGTCTGCAGATACAGCCGCCCGCCTTCGGGAAGCAGGCTCGCGATGCGGGCGAAAAGAGCCCGGTACACGTCCTCCTGGTGCCCCGCGCGGTAGTCGTCAGGTGAGCAGAAGTGCTCGAACGCGCCGAGGCTCGCAACAGCGTCGAAGGGCCCGAAACTCTCGCGCGTGATCTGCCGCGCGTCGGCGAGGTGCACGTCGAGGTCATGCCTGCGGCATGCAGCCGCCTGGGCGCGGGAGAGCGTGACGCCCACCCCGGTGCCCCCCTTGCTGCGGATGAAGGAGAGCAGCGCGCCCCAGCCGCAGCCGAGGTCGAGCACGCGCCGGCCCGGCCCGATCCCGATCTGCTCGGCCACATACTCGTGCTTGCGTCGCTGGGCCTGCTCGAGGCTCAGCGAGAAGTCGCCGTCGTACTTCGCCCCGCTGAAGTCGGCCAGCTCGCCGAGGCTCAGCCGGAAGATCCGATCGGTCAGCGAGTAGGTGAAATCGAGATCGCGGCGATCGGCCATGGCATCAAGGGTGGTCGGGCCGCCAGGCTGCCGCAGACCGCACGGAGTTACTACGCAGCGCAGATGAGGTTACTCCCCGATGCAGCGCCCCATCGTCGCCGGATAGCGTCGTGAGGGTCACTCGCAGATCAACGACTTGACCGACTCTGCCACGCTCGCGCAGCTTCTCAAGTATGACTCCGGCTACGGGCCGTTCCCCGGAGATGTACGTGCAACCGAGGGCGGCATCATCGTCGACGGCCACGAGATCCGGGCGCTTGCAGAGACCGATCCCGCGAGGCTGCCGTGGGGTGAGCTCGGCGTCGAGGTCGTGATCGAGTCGACCGGTCGCTTCCGCACACGCGCCCAGGCGGCAAGGCATCTGGACGCCGGTGCCCGCAAGGTGATCATCTCGGCCCCCGCCAAGGGCGAGGAGCCCGTCGATGCGACTGTCGTCCTCGGAGTCAACTTCGACAGCGACTACGATCCCGAGCGGCACGACATCATCAGCATGGCCTCGTGCACCACGAATTGCCTGGCACCCGTCGCGAAGGTGCTGCACGACGCGGTGGGCATCCGCCACGGTCTGATGACGACGATCCACGCCTACACCGCCGACCAGAACCTGCTCGACGGGCCCCACAAGGATCTGCGCCGCGCGCGTGCCGCGGCGCTCAACCTCGTGCCGACCTCGACCGGCGCCGCCAAGGCGCTTGGCCTGGTCATACCAGAGCTCGCCGGGCGACTGCACGGCTTTGCGGTGCGCGTTCCCACCCCGACCGGCTCGCTCGTGGACCTCACCGTGGAGACGCCCCAGGCGACAAGCGTGGAGGACATCAACGCCGCGTTTCGCGCCGGCGCCGAGCGTGGCTCGCTGGAGGGCATTCTCCAGTACACCGAGGATCCGATCGTCTCCAGCGACATCGTCGGCTCGGCCTACTCGTCGATCTTCGACGCCGGCTTGACCAGCGTGATCGACGGCACCCTGGTGAAGGTCGTGGCCTGGTATGACAACGAGTGGGGCTACTCGAGTCGTCTGGTTGACCTCGTGCAGAGGGTGCTCGTGCCCGTCGCCCACGAGGTCTGACCTCCCGGGCGGTGCTCACCCCGACGACGGCGTGATCGCTGCCGCCTGCGGGCGCCCTGCTGCCCGTGACGCTGCAGGGCGCGGTCGCTGAAACGCGTCGTGGTCAACTGGGATCATGTCGCCCATGCAGCCGAGATCCTGCCGCGCGGCCCGGCGGCTGCGCTCAGTTGGTGGCGTCCTTTCAGGCGGCGTCGTCCTGGCTCTTCTCGGCTGCGGGGGATCGTCGGCCAAGCCGGCCCACTCCGGCTCACAGGGTTCCTCGTCGACCGCTGCCTCCACCGCGTCGGCACCACCAGCCACCGGCGCCTCGTCCTCGACAGGAGCCGCAACGGTCAGCGCCTCCTCGGGCGGCGTGACCGCGACGATGCACGCGGGCACCCACCATCCGAAGGTCAACGCGCCCTGGCCGATCCACTTCACCGTCACATCCGGCGCTGTCCCGGTCAAGGCAAGCGTCAGCTACGAGTACCTGTTCGGCGGCCAGGTTGTTGCGCGCCGCTCTCACTACACGTTCACCGGGCACTTCTCGGACGTGTTCATGTGGCCGGCCTCGGCGGTCGGGTATCCGCTGACGTTCCGGGCGGTGATCGCCCATGGAGCGGTCACCATCAACCTCGACTACGCGGTTCAGGTCACCACGTGAGCGCGCCGGCGGGCGCGGAGGTCATCGTCGATCGTGTCAGCAAGAGCTTTGGCCGCGTCAGTGCGCTGCGCGATGCCTCGCTGCACGTTGACCCCGGCGAGGCCGTGGCCGTCGCCGGGCGCTCGGGCTCTGGCAAGAGCACGCTGCTCGCGTTGATCGGCGGGCTCGAGCAGCCCGACGCAGGGGAGGTCCTGATCGACGGCCGGGAGATCTGGCGAGAGCCTCGCCCCGCCCGCGCGCGACGTGAGGTGGTCGGCTTCGTCTTTCAGAGCCACCTGCTGCTCGGATCTCTGTCGGCCCGCGCGAACGTGGAAGTCCCCCTGATCGGGGCCGGGGTGCACCGGGCCGCACGACGCGAGCGCGCGCAGGCGCTGCTGGAGGAGGTTGGGCTGGACGACCGCGCCGAGCACCTGCCCTCGGAGCTGTCCGGCGGGGAGCGCCAGCGCGTTGCGGTGGCGCGCGCGCTTGCCAACGAGCCGCGCCTGCTGCTGGCGGACGAGCCCACGGGGGCGCTCGACTCGGTCGCCTCCGAGCGTGTGCTGGACATGCTCTTCCGCCTGCGGGACCGCCTCGGCATGACGCTCGTGGTCGTCAGCTACGACCGCTCGGTGGGGGTGCGAGCCGACCGCACGGTGACCCTGGCGGACGGCAAGATCGAGTCCGCCGACGCGGCACAGTTCCAACGCTAGGAGTCCCACGCCCTGTGTTCGGGATCATCTCCACAAACCTTTTGCGCCGACCGGCGCGCACCATCTTCACCGCGCTTGGGATTGCCCTGGGTGTGGCGACGATCGTGGCCTTGCTGTCCTTCACCGAAGGGCTGAAGCAGACCGCGGCGGGGTTCGTTCATCTCGGCGGCTCGGATCTGGGGATCTTCCAGGCCAACGTGGCAGATCCGACGGCCTCGGTCCTGCCCGTCTCGATGGCGGGGCGCCTGGCCGCCCGCCCGGAGGTGGCGCGGGCCACGCCCTTGCTGTTGGTCGTCGAAGCGGTGAAGACCGACCGCAGTGCGATCGTGTTCGGCGCGGAACCCGGCGGATTCTTCACGCAGAGCCTCGTCGTGCTCAGCGGTCGCCGTCCGCTCGCGGGTGCTCCTGAGGTGCTCGTCGGAGATCGACTTGCCGCCCAGCAGCACCTGCGCCCCGGTGGCACCCTGGAGATCAAGGGGCATGCCCTGCGGGTCGCCGGGATCTACCACTCGGGCATCTTCTTCGAGGACTCAGGGGCGGTGCTCGGGCTCTCGACGGCGCAACAGCTCGCCGGTCGCTCCGGCGAGGCGACCGACATCGTCGTACGGCTCGCCCCCGGAACCCGCGCGGACAGCGCTGCCAGGAGCCTCGAGCACGCGTTCATCGGCACCCAGGTCATCACCGACCCTGAGCAGGCGCTGCGGGCCGGCGCCAACGGAACGCTGATCTCGAAGGCGATCCTCGTCATCGTGGTGATCGCGCTGATCGTCGGTGCGATCAGCGTCGCGAACACGATGGCCATGTCGGTCATGGAACGCCAGCGGGAGCTCGGCCTGCTGGGCACAGTCGGATGGTCTCCGGTGCGCGTGGCCTCTTTGATCCTGGGGGAAGGGGTTGCGGTCAGCGTGCTGGGCGCCGCGGTGGGGCTGTTCGTCGGGGTCATCGGCGGTGGCCTGCTCGTCAGAGCGCTCGGCGTGAGCTCATATGTCTCGCCCACCGTCACCGCGTGGGGCCTCGGGCGCGGGTTGCTCGTGGGCGTGGCGATCGGAGTGCTGGGCGGTATCTATCCCGCGTGGAGAGTGACCCGCATGACCCCGCTCAGGGCGCTGTCGGGCACCTAGCGGACGCGTCGGTCGGCCGGGGTGGCGCCGGCCGGGGGAGCCGGCTCGAGAAGCGTCCTCGGCGGTCGCTCAGGCGGTGACGTTGCGATACAGGCGCACGGCGATCACGAAGAACACCGCGAAGATGCCGGCGGACCATGCGAGCGACTGCCACACCCAGTTGTGCGTCGGTTCGCCTCCGAGCAGCGCCCGCACGGCGTTGATGGTGATGCTGACCGGCTGGTGGTCGGCGAACGGCTGAAGCCAACTCGGCATGGTTGCGACCGGCACGATGGCCGAGCTTGCGAACACGAGCACGAAGAAGGGCAGGATGCCGGCGACCTGGGCGGTTTCGGGATCCCTCGTGAGCAGGCCGATCGTCGCGTAGACCCATGAGAAGCAATACCCGAACACGATCACCAGGGCCAACCCGCCGAGGATTTCGCCGACGCTCCCGTGGAAGTGAAATCCCACGAGCAGGCCCAAGCCGACCATCAGCGCCAGCGAGAACACGCTCCGGCCAAGGTCGGCGAGCGTGCGTCCGGCGAGCACGGCCGGGCGGGCCATCGGCAGACTGCGAAACCGGTCGATGATCCCGCTGCCCAGGTCGTCGGCCAACCCGATGGCGGTCGCCATGCCGCCGATCATGACCGCCTCGATGAAGATCGCCGGGACGATGTAGTCGACGTAGCTGCCCCCCGGAACGTGGATCGCGCCGCCGAGGACGTAGCGGAAGAGCACGAGCAGCAACGCCGGCTGCACCGCGGAGATCACAAGGAGCCTCGGGTTGCGCACGATGCGCAGAAGGTTTCTCTTCGCGACGCCGGCGGTGTCGCGAGCGCCCGCTGCGCTCGGCCGCCGCACGCGCTCCGGGGGTCGCCTTCTCGTCGCTTGCGGGTGCGGCGGGGCTGGTGGCGCGCGGGACGGTCGTCCGTCGGCCCCGCCGCTCTCGATCGCGGCGGTGGCGGTCTTGCCGGTCAGCGAAAGGAACACGTCGTCCAGCGAGGGATGGCGGATGCCGAGGTCGTCGAGGACGACCCCTTCCTCCTGCAGGCGTTGGCCTGCGGCTATGAGAAATGTCGTGGCGCCCTTGGTCGGCACACTCACCCGCCGCCGCTCGCGATCGACGCGGGGGGATCCCCGGCCTAGCTCTGCGATCAGGGTTGCGGCCCGGTCGAGCTGGTCAAGACTGGCGACGCGGGCCTCGAGCACGTCGCCGCCCAGGTGATCCTTGAGCTCGCCCGCGGTCCCCTGCGCCACGACAGCGCCGGCGTCGATCACGACGATGCGGTGGGCTAGGTGCTCTGCCTCCTCCATGTATTGAGTCGTCAGCAACACGGTCGTTCCTCCGGCGACCAGGTCCTCGACGAATCGCCACACGTCGTTGCGGGTGCGGGGGTCAAGTCCGGTCGTCGGCTCATCGAGGAAGAGAACCCGCGGACGGCCGATCAGGCTGGCTCCGACGTCGAGGCGCCTGCGCATCCCGCCGGAGTAGGTCTTCACGAGGTTCTCGGCGGCATCGGTGAGCGCGAAGCGCTCCAGCACATCCTGGGCCCGGCGGCGGCGCTCGGTCCTCTTCAGGTGGTAGAAGAGCCCGACGAGCTCCAGGTTCTCCCGCCCGGTCAGCAGCTCGTCGACGGCTGCGAACTGGCCGGTCAGGCCGATCATCGACCGTAGCCGCTCGGCATCCCCGATCACGTCACAGCCGGCCACGGATGCGCGGCCGCTGTCGGGTTTCAGGAGTGTCGCGAGAATCCGCACGAGCGTCGTCTTGCCCGCCCCGTTCGGGCCGAGCAGAGCGAGCACCGTGCCCTCCTGCACGTCGAGGTCAACCCCGGCGAGTGCCCGTGTGGACCCAAACCGCTTGGCCACCGCCTCCACTTCGATCATCGCCGCCATCGAGAACCACCAAGGTATACGCGTCAAGGAACGTGCGCCTGCGCGGCTGTGGCGCAGCGCGGCGGATCGCATCGCAGAGCGCCGCGGCCGCCGTTCGCATTGGGCCGCGAGCGGCTAGTGGGAGTGAACGCCCTCCGGCGGAACCAGCAGCACCGAGCAGTGCGCCTCGTGCACGACCCTCCTGCTCACGCTCCCGATCCCCTTCAGGCCCCCGCGCCTGTGGGTGCCCATCGCCACCAGTGAGACTGTCTTCTCTTTGGCTACGTGCACGATCGCGTCCGCCGCGTCACCGCTCTGGACCCGGATCTCGCTCGCATCATCCAGAGCAGCCTCGAGCTGTCGCGCCTGCCGATCGACGCGCTGCTGCTGCTCGCGTGGCTCGCCGCCGGTTGCGTGGATGAGGACCACCGAGGCGTTCTGCGCCTTCGCCAGTCGCCCGACCAACTCGACCAGCTGATCAGAGCCATCCAGGCCGTCGCTCGCCACGAGGATGCGCTCGGCAAAGCTCTGCTCTGCTGCGCCCATCAGCCGTGCGGCGAGCAGGGGCGTCGTGGACAACCGGACCGCCTCGACGGCGACGCCGCCGATGAGCATCCCGCCCAGCCGCGACGTGGCCGGCGCTCCCATCGCGAGCAGTTCGTGCCCGCTCGCTCGCTCGAGGATGACCGAGGCCGGGGGAGTGGCCGGGTCGACCACGGCCGTGCAGGACACGCCCGCGTCGCGTGCCATCTGAGCGGCGTGGTCGAGGATGCTCTCTGCGCGTGCCGGGTTGATTGCCGCCGATTGGTAGGCGCCCGACCCCGTGACCGCTGTGACGGCCAGCAGCGTCAGGTGCCCATGCGGGCCGGCGAGCACCGCCGCCTGCTCCACCGCGGCGAAGCTTCTTCGCGTGCCGTCCACCGCACAGAGGATGTCGGCGAACACCCGGTCGGAGCCGGAAGTGGCTTGGCCATCCTGCGGCTGGGGGGCTTGGGTTTCGGTCATGTCCACAAGCTATGCCCCGCCCGGCGCAGGGGCATCCGGGGATTCCCCCGACCTGCACCGTGTATTCCCACAGCGTCGCAGCGGGGCCGTCGATAGGCTAACGGCCATGAGCGAGGCAGCGCAGGAGCCGGAGCCGGGCTATCACCTGTTCCTGGACCCGGAGGAGGTGCCGGTGACGGCCAGCGCGCTCCGCCTGCTCATCTCAGACGAGGCCCATCAACCTGAGATTCGCCGCCTGGCGCGCGAGGTCCTCGCCGAGCTCGAGGCAGAGCCCGATGCGCACGGACGGCTGACGGTCTCGCTGACTCCCGAGCAGATGAAGATCACGCACAGCTCGGTGAAGCTCCTGCTCGACGACTCCCAGCGCGAGCAGGCCTCCGTTCGAAACATTCTGCGTGCGATCCTGGACAAGCTGCCCGATGAGCACACGATGCGCGCGATCGTCTTGCCGTAGGCGCCTCCCGATACATCCACGCCTGAGCGGGCCGGACGGCAGCTGCAGATGCTCGCGGCGTCCGCCCGAGGCGTCCGCCCGCGCCGCGCGGGCCTGGTCAGCCGGCCAGCTGACGTGCCTCGGATGAAACGGCCTCGAGAAGCTGAGCGGTCATCGCCTGCACCTCATCGGAAAGGCCGCTCCCCGCGTCGAAGCGACGGCCCTCGAGGCCGAGGAGAACGACGCGCCTGGGCAGGCGGTCGAGCGCGCGGGCCAACTCGATCGCTTCTCCGACCCCGAAGGCGTGAGTCGAGGAGGAGCTTTGCAGCCGCGCGGGGATGGGCGCGGATGTCGCGTCGAAGCGGTGGGTGGTTCCCGGCCGCGCGCCGCTTTGAATCGCGTCCACGAGCACGACCGCGTCGGCGCCCTGCCAGATGTCGAGCAGTGCGAGCGTCTCGCCCTCGTGCTCGCACACCGTGATCTCGGCCTCGCGAGCCCGCGCGCGCAGCCGCCGGGCGATCACGAGGCCGGCCGCGTCGTCGTGGCGAAGCGCGTTCCCGAGGCCAATCACCATCACAGACGGGGGCCGGCCCACCGTCCCCGCGCCGCTGCCCTCAGACGCGCTCTGCGCCACGATCGACGGTCAGCTCGAGGAAGTGCGTGGCGCAGGAGATGCACGGATCGTGGTTGCGGATTGCCTGCTCGCAGCGGATTGAAAGCTGCTCGTCGGGAAGGTCCATGGCGCGTTCGACCACCGCGCGCAGGTCCTCCTCGATCGCGAGCTGGTTCTGCGAGGTTGGAGGCACGATCCTGGCGTCGAGGATCGTCCCGTCCTCATCGATCTCGTAGGAGTGGTAGAGCAGGCCGCGCGGGGCCTCGGTCGCGCCGTGCCCGACCGCGCGTCGGGGCGTGACCTCCACGGCGGGTGCGTCCGGGCGCTCGTAGGCGGCGATGATCGAAAGCGCCTCGTCGCATGCCTGGACGAGCTCGACCGCCCGCACGATGATGCTCTGGAACGGGTTTCGACACACGGCTTGGAGACCTGCCTGGCGCGCTGCCTCCCGAGCGACTGGCCGGAGGTGTTGCGAGGAGAGCGCGTAGCGGGCCAGTGGCCCCGTCAGATAGGTGCCGCGCTCGCGGATGCGGGCGTGAAGAGCGTTTGAATGCTCCACCTGCTCCTCGACGATGTGGCGATAGAAGTCGGGCGGGGCGATGTCAAGGCCTCGGTCGGAGACGATGCGACCCAGGTCGATCGGGTAGGCGTCGGGCTCGGCCAACGCTACGAGCTCGGGCTCGCACTCGACCTCGGGAAACGGCAGTGTGGCCGCCCAGCGCACGGTCGCAAGCGCCGTCTCGCGTGCCCGCTCCAGCGGGTCTTCGAGCGTACGCAGTTGAGCCTTTGTGGGCACGCGGTAGAAGCCGCCGACGCGGACGTTGATGGGGTGGATCTCCCGTCCGCCCACCAGAGCCATCACCGCGTTGCCGGCCTTCTTCATCTGCAGCCCCTGTTCGACGATCTCGCGGTGGTCGCGGGCCATCTCGATCGCGCCCGGGTAGCCGAGGAAGTCGGGGGCGTGCAGCATGTAGACGTGGAGGCTGTGGCTCTCGATCCACTCTCCGCAATAGAGCAGTCGCCGCAGATCGCGCAGGGGACCCGCGTCGATCGCGACGCCGCAGGCGTCCTCCATCGCCCGCACGGCGCTCATCTGGTAGGCGACAGGGCAGATGCCGCAGATCCGCGCCGTGATGTCCGGTGCCTCGGTGAACGCCCGCCCGCGCAACAGCGCCTCAAAGAACCGCGGCGGCTCGTAGATGCGCAGCTTGACCTCGGAAACCGTACGGCCGTCGAGCTTGACGTACATCGCGCCCTCGCCCTCGACCCGGGCGAGGTAGTCGGTGCGGATCACCCGGGTTCGCTTACCGTTGCTCATCCGTCTCGCCGCTCATGCGTCTCGCTCGCCGCGCGGAACGGCTCGGCGCCGGCGTGGAACGTCCGGTAGACGCGCACGAGGTCCACTTCGCTTGAGCCCAACGCGGCGAGCTGGGAGCTCAGGGCGGCCGTGTTCGGCGACTCCATCGGCCCAAAGCATCCGTAGCAGCCTCGGTCGTAGGCGGGACAGATCGCGCCGCAGCCCGCGTGCGTGACGGGACCCAGGCAGGGCGTGCCGTGAGCGACCATCACGCAGACGGTGCCGCGGCGCTTGCACTCCACGCAGACGCTGTGTCCGCGAACGTGCGGGCGGCGCCCCGCGAGGTGCGCGCCGATCACCTCCAACAGCTGGCTCTTGTTGATCGGGCACCCGTTGAGCTCGAAGTCGACGGGTACATGCGCGCTGATCGGCGTCGAGGTGGCAAGCGTCGAGATGTAGTCCGGCGAGGCGTAGACGATCGATGTGAAGTCCTCCACGTCGGCGAAGTTGCGCAGCGCCTGGATGCCCCCGGCGGTCGCGCACGCGCCGATCGTGATCAGCGCGCGCGAGCAGCGGCGGACCTCCTGGATGCGCTCGGCGTCGTGCGCTGTGGTGATCGACCCCTCGACGATCGAGACGTCGTAGGGGCCCTCGACCGTCGCGCTGCTCGCCTCGAGGAATTGCGCGATCTGCAGCCTGTCGGCGAGCATCAGCAGCTCATCCTCGCAGTCGAGCAGGCTCAGCTGGCAGCCGTCGCAGGAGGCGAACTTCCAAACGGCAAGGGTCTGCTTCGCTGGCGGTGCCATCACAGCTCCCGGATGGCCAGCCAACGCGCCAGCTCGCTCCACGCGTAGACCGGCCCGTCGCGGCACACGAGCGTCGGCCCGAGCTGACAGTGACCGCAGTGGCCGATCCCACACTGCATGTTGCGCTCCATCGATGCATATACGCGATCGCCGCCGATTCCGCTCTGCGCGAGCGCTGCGACCGTGAAGCGCATCATCACCTCCGGTCCGCAGAGAACCGCGGAGGTGCTCGCGCCGTCGAACTGCGCGCGACGCACGAGGCGCGGGACGACCCCGACGTGCCCGAGCCACTCGGGCCCGGCGCTGTCCACCGTGACCGCGACGTCCAGCCCGCGGTCGGCCCATTCCGCCAGCTCGCCGGCGAAGAGCAGCTGATCAGGCGAGCGTCCGCCATACAGGAGCACGAGCCGCCCGTAGCTCCCGCGTCGGGCGAGCAGGGCGAGGATCGCCGGTCGCAGCGGGGCCAAGCCGATGCCGCCGGCCACGATGAGGACATCGCCGCCGGCGAGATCGTCGATCGGCCAGGGTTGGCCGAACGGGCCGCGAACGCTGAGAATGTCGCCGGGAGCTGCGGCGCAGATCGCCTTCGTGGCCAGACCGACCGCGCGCACGGTGTGTACGAGCAGGCCCTCGCCGTCGGCGTAGCCGCTGATCGAGATCGGCACCTCGCCGGTCCCGAGGGCCGAGAGCATCGTGAACTGCCCGGGCGAGAACTCGAGCGCCGAGCCCCCGCGCGGCTCGAGCTCGAGCGTCCAGGTATCCGCGGTCTCCTGGCGCTTGGTCCTCAGCGCGAACGGCGCCGGCACCATAGGACCGGGCTCGGGGACGCCGCCGCCGGAGGCTGCGGTCGGGGCGTCAGGGGGTCTGAGCATGGCCGTAGACGTCGAGCAGCTGGAGCCGCGTCGCCTGCAGGCGCTCGATGAGGGACGCTGCGAAACGCTTCATGAGCTGGTACCCGAGCTCATGATCGTCCTCGCACTTGCCGCGCAGGCATGCGCCGTCGAATGCCACCACGCGCGTCGGCTCGCTCGCGCGGGCGTCGAACTGCCAGCGATAGGGCGCGAACAGCCACGACCAGCCCACCACATCGTCTCGATGCAGCGTCTCGATGATGATCGTGCCGCGAGCGAGGGCATCGACCTCGAGCGCCACGGCACCCTCGCGGATCAGGAAGAACTGATCGGCGGGGGTGCCCTCGCGAAAGAGCTGCTCGCCTGGGGCAAAGCGCGCGTTGGCGGCGCATCCGGCGATCAGGCTCAGGTGCTCCTCCGACAGTCCCGCGAACGTCGGGGCGGCGGTGATCAGGTCCTCAAGCGTGCGCATCGGGTGGCACCTCGCTCTCGCGGATGGCCCGCGCCTCTTCTGTGATGTCGATGCCGACCGGACACCAGGTGATACAGCGCCCGCAGCCGACGCAGCCGGAGCTGCCGAACTGGTCGATCCAGGTCGCGAGCTTGTGGGTCATCCACTGGCGATAGCGCGAGCGCGTGGAGGCGCGCACCGCGCCTCCGTGGATATGCGAGTAGTCGATGGTGAAACAGGAGTCCCACCGCTGGTGGCGCTCGACGTGCTCCCCGGCGAGGTCGGTGACGTCCTCGACGGTTGTGCAGAAGCACGTCGGGCAGACCATCGTGCAGTTGCCGCACGACAGGCAGCGTTCGGCCACCTCGTCCCAGCGGTCGTTCTCGTAGTTGCGGTAGAGCAGATCCCTGATGTCGGTGACGTCGAGCTCGCGACCCATCTGTGAGGCGGCGCGGCCGTGCGCCGCGGCCGCCGAGAGGCGTTCCTGCTCGCCGGCATCGGCGTGGGGCAGCTCACGCAGGAGGTCCGCCCCCTGCTCGCTGCCGACGTCGAGCACGAAGTAGTGGCGAGCATCCTGCAGCACCTCGGTGAGCGCGATGTCGTAACCGCTCTCGGCGGTGGGGCCGGAGCCCATCGAGGCGCAGAAGCAGGTGCCGCCGGCCTGCGTGCATTGGACCGCGATGACGAAGACGTCCGCCCGGCGGGCGCGGTCGGCCGGGTCGGGATGCGTGCCGCCCAGCAGCACCCGGTCGAGAATGCCCATCGCGTGCAGCTCGCACGAGCGGGCGCCCAGGAACGCGTAGCGAGGGGGCTCGCGCGGAGCCTCGGCGAGCTCTGCCAGACCGCCGTCCGGCGCCCGACGGGCGCGCCACAGGCGCACCTCGGGTGGCAGCTGGTAGCGCTTCCACGAGTGCGGGCCGACGTTGTAGCCGAACAGCGCCTCATCGGCGCGGCGGCGCAGCCGGTAGTGGCCACCGTCCTGCTCGTCGGTCCAGCCGATCGGAAGATCCGCGCAGGAATCGACCTCGTCGTAGACGATCGCCTGGTCGCGAACCGTCGGCCCGACGACCGTATACCCGCGGCGCTGCAGAGCCGCGAAGAGCTCATCGAGCCGGTCGCGCTGCACGATGTAGCTGCCGGGGTGAGGCATGCTTGTCCATTCTCCCTCTGAGCCCTGCGCACTGCAAGCAGGCCGTGTGCGACCCTACCCGGATCGCGGGGCCGACTGCTGCGCGGGCACGGTAACGAAGTGCGCATCGCGAGGGGAGAGCGAGAACCCCTCGGCCGGGGCGGGGCTCACATCGAGCACGAACGACGGCTGCCCCCAGCGCACATGCTGCTCGGCGTCCACATAGAAGGGCGCTCCTGCGACGGTGCCGAGCAACAGGTCACCCGGACCGGGCGGCAACTCCCCGTCCTTCAGGCAGATCGGAAGGCTGCCGTCGCAGCAGCCGCCGGATTGGAAGAAGGCGAGCGGACCGTGCACGGCGCGCAGTCGCTCGATCGCCTCGAGCGCCGCATCGGTCGCGGTCACGCTCGCCTCATCCACGTCGGCCCCGGTCCTAGAAGAACCCCAGCGGGTTCTTGTCATAGCTGACCAGCAGGCACTTGGTCTGGGAGTAGTGGTCGAGCATCATCTTGTGATTCTCGCGGCCTACGCCCGAGACCTTGTATCCGCCGAAGGCGGCGTGGGCGGGGTAGAGGTGGTAGCAGTTCGTCCACACTCGGCCGGCCTTGATCGCGCGGCCCATCCTGAACGCGCGGCTGCCGTCGCGGCTCCATACGCCCGCGCCGAGCCCGTACAGCGTGTCGTTGGCGATGTGCAGCGCCTCGGCCTCGTCCTTGAAGGTCGTGACGGCCAGGACGGGACCGAAGATCTCCTCCTGGAAGATGCGCATGTCGTTGGTGCCCTTGAACACGGTCGGCTCGTAGTAGTAGCCGCCGGCGAGCTCGCCGGGGAGCATGTTGCGCTTGCCTCCGATCAGAAGCTCGGCCCCCTCTTCGCTGCCGATCTGGACATAGCTTTCGATCTTCTCCAGCTGCGAGCTCGAGTTCTGCGCGCCCAGCGCGACGGTGCGGTCGAGCGGGTTGCCCTGCTTGATCGCACGGATCCGCTCAAGGCAGCGCGCCATGAACTCGTCATAGATCGACTCCTGGATCAGTGCGCGCGACGGGCAGGTGCAGACCTCGCCCTTGTTGAACGCGTACAGCACGAGGCCCTCGACGGCCTTGTCCAGAAACTCGTCGTCGGCGGCCATCACGTCCTCGAAGAACACGTTCGGGGACTTGCCGCCGAGCTCGGTGGTCGATGGGATGATGTTCTGCGCCGCGTATTGCATGATCAGTCGGCCGGTCACGGTCTCGCCGGTGAAGGCGATCTTCGCGATCCGCTTGCTCGATGCAAGCGCCTTGCCGGTTTCCGCACCAGGGCCGTTGACGATGTTCAGCACGCCGGGCGGAACTATGTCCTCGATCATCTCGGCCAGCTTGAGAATCGACCACGGCGTCGGGCTGGCGGGCTTGACGACCGTGCAGTTGCCGGCCGCGAGCGCGGGGGCGATCTTCCATGCCGCCATCAGCAGCGGGAAGTTGAAGGGGATGATCTGCCCCACAACGCCCAGAGGCTCGGAGAAGTGGTAGGCCACGGTGTCCTTGTCGATCTCGGAGATCCGCCCCTCCTCGCCGCGGATCACGTCGGCGAAGTAGCGGAAGTGATCGGCAGCCAACGGGATGTCGGCGGCGAGCGTCTCGCGAACGGGCTTGCCGTTCTCCCAGCTCTCGGCGACCGCGAGCATCTCGAGGTTCTCCTCGATCGCGTCGGCGACGGCGTTCAGCACCTTTGAGCGCTCGGTGGTGGACGCCTCCCCCCACGCGTCCTTCGCCGCATGGGCCGCGTCCAAGGCGAGCTCGATGTCCTGGGCGCCCGAGTGCGCGACCTCGCAGATCGGCTGTCCAGTGGCTGGGGTGAGGTTCTCGCGGTACTCACCGTCGATCGGCGCGACCCAGTGGCCGCCGATGAAGTTGTCGTATCGCGCTTTGCACTGCACGGAGCTGCCGGGCTGCCCCGGAGCCTCGAAGGTCGTGGACTGCTCGGTGGTTGCCATGGGCTTGATCTCCAATGGTTGTGATCTGAATGCCTTGTTCAGAACCTAGGTGCTGGTGGGTGGCGGCACATCGGTGAGTTCTCGCACTCACGGTGCGCGTTACTACGGACTCGAGAAGAGCTCTCGAGACCCGCGCAGGCATCGATTGGGGCCGGTCGGTCATCCGGTGATCACGGTTTCGGCGAGCCGGCGGTCCACCGCGCGCGTGACCCTCGCTGCCTGGGCGTCCAGGGCCTCGGCGGTATCCAGCTCCAGAACGCTCTCGCGGGGGAGCTCGTCGAGCGGCTCGAAGGAGCGATACTGCTCGGCCGCGACCGCCGGCGTGGCGTCGGAGACGCGGTCCACCTCGCGCATGCGCCGCTCGGCGCGCTCGAGGGCCACCTCGACGGGGAGTTCGCAGCGAACAACCAGGAGCGTCACACCGGCGCCGCCCAGCCGCCGGAGCAGGGGGGCGCGATCGGCTCGCGAACGACAGGTCGCGTCGACGATCACACCCTGCTCGCTGCCGAACGCGAGCTGCGCCTCGCGCGCGAGGAGCTCGTAGGTCGTGCGGGTGAACCCCTCGCTGTAATGCTCGGGGGCGGCTCGCTCGGTGGGCGCAAGACCGGCGGCTGCCTTGCGTACCGCGTCCGAGCAGACCACGGGCATCTCCGAGCGGCGCGAGAGCTCCGCTGCGAGCGTCGACTTTCCGCTCGCGGCGGGACCGCAGACGATTAGGGCGACGGGTGACCGCGCGCGCCAACACAATCGCTCGGCGAGGGCCCACAGTGCCTCTGCCTGATCGAGCTGCTCCTGGCGGTGCTTGACCTCGAGCTCACCGGCGGCGATCAGTCCCACCTTTGCGCGAACCAGGGCGCGGTGCGCGGCATAGAAGGCCAGCAGCGCCTCGCCGCCGGGGTCCATCCCTCCCTGAACGTAGGCGGATATCAGGTGGGGCGCTGCCCAGCGCTGACCCCGTGCCTGCAGATCCATCAGCAGGAACGCCAGATCGCAGGCCACGTCCGTCCTGCGCAGCGCCGGGTCGAACTCCACGCGGTCGACGACGCGCACCGTCGGGACCGTCAGGATGTGCTCGCAGCGCAGGTCGCCGTGCCCGTCGCGGACCAGTCCCGCACTCCTGCGCTGTTCGATCTCTGCCTCGTGAGCGCGAGCGAAGGCCTCGCCGAACGCTTCGGTGACCCCCAACTGCCAGCGCGACGCATGGCCTTGTTGTGCAAGCTCGGCGATGTTCTTGCGCCACATGTGAAGCACATCCTCCGCGCTGCCACCGGCGGCGACGGACGCCTTGCGGTGGAACTCCGACAGGCGGTGCCCCACGGCGCGGATCTGCTCCGGGACGAGCGCGTCGGCTTCGATCAGCCCCGCGAGCGTGTCCGACTCGCGAAAGCGACGCATTTCGACCACGTACTCGATCGCTCCATCGGCATGCTCGGGCGCGAGCTCGAAGCCCGTCTCGCTTGGGAGGATCGCCCGCACGCCGAGGTAGATGTCGGGAGCCAGCTCTCGGTTGACGCGCACCTCCTCACGGCAGGCGGCGTGCCGGCGTGAGAGCGTGCTGTAGTCCAGGAACGCGAGTGCGACCGGCTTCTTGAGCTTGTAGGCCCGCTCGCCGGTCACGAAGACCCACGAGGCATGTGTCTCATGCACCTCAACAGGCGCATCGCCGCCGTACGTCGCCGGGTCCTCGAGCGCACGAAGAAGCGAGGAGTCGACGCGCCCCCCGCGGTCTGGCTCGCCGGAATCGATCTGGAGGGTGGACGAACTCATCTGTGCGGACGTTCCCTGTCGCCCTCCCCGAAGATGTTGAACCAGCCGCACCGCCCGCGCATCCGTGAAGTTCCGCAGGGCTGGCAAGGAACTACCCGACGGCTCGCCGGGAACACCCGGATGACGCGGGCGTGAGCGCGTGGAAGGGTGACCGGGATGAGCACCTCTGCCATTCCCGTCGCCGTCACCCGGTCGTTCTCCGAGTTGGGCCGCGACGATGTTGCCTACGCAGGAGGCAAGGGCGCGAACCTCGGAGAGCTCACACGCTCCGGCCTGCCGGTGCCACCCGGGTTTGTCATCGGCGCCCCGGCGTACGCCGCGTTCTGTGAGGAATCCGGCGTGCGCAGCCGCCTCGACGCGATCCTCGGCGCGGTCGACGTCGAGGACGGCGCAGCCCTGGAGGCGGCTTCGAAGGAGGCTCGCGAAACAGTGCTCGACGCACCGATGCCGCCCCGGCTGCGCGATGCGATCGTGTCCGCCTACCGGGATCTCGCAGGAGTTGACCCGGACCTGCCGGTTGCCGTTCGCTCCTCGGCGACGGCCGAGGACACGGCCTCTGCGTCGTTTGCCGGTATGAACGAAACGTTCCTGAACACCCGTGGCGGCGACGCGGTGGTCGAGGCGGTGAAACGCTGTTGGGGCTCGCTGTTTGGAGCACGCACCATCTACTACCGCGGACAGCGAGGCTTCAGCCAGGCCGACATGGACATCGCCGTGGTCGTGCAGGTGCAGATCCCCTCGACGCGTGCCGGCGTGATGTTCACCGTCGATCCCTCGACGGGCGAGCGCGACCGGCTCGTGATCGAGGGGTCGTTCGGCCTCGGCGAGGCCGTGGTGTCCGGCAGCGTCTCACCTGATCGCTACATCGTGCGCAAGGACGACCTCGCGATCACCACTCGGGCCGTGCGACCGAAGGAGCTCACGATCGAACCTGCCGAGAAAGGCGGCACGCTGACACGCGAGCTGGGCGCCCGGGAGAGCACGCAGCCGGCTCTCAACGACGCGGAGGTCGTTCAGCTTGCCCGGCTGGGCGTGGAGATCGAGAAGCACTACGGCAGCGCACAGGACACCGAGTGGTCGTTCGACCCCAGCGGGAATGTGTGGATGCTGCAGAGCCGGCCGATCACCACGACGACCGCGCCCGACCAGGTTCCCGCTGAGGTACTCGTGCGTGGTCTCGGGGCCGCGCCGGGAAGCGCGAGCGGCAGCGTGCGCCTGCTCGAGGATCCTCACGACACGACGAGCTTCCACGAGGGCGACGTGCTCGTCGCACACATGACGACACCCGACTGGGTGCCTTTGATGCGTAGAGCCGCGGCGATCGTAACCGACTCGGGTGGGATGACCTGCCATGCTGCGATCGTCTCGCGCGAGTTGCGGATCCCCTGCATCGTCGGCACCGGGGAGGCCACGAAGAAGCTCCGCAACGGCGAGATCGTGACGGTCGATGCGACGCACGGGACGGTGCTCGAGGGCGCCGCGGTGACAGAGCCGCCCGACGCTACAGCCGGCGCACGCACCGTCGCAGCCTCGGCCTCGGAGCTCAGGGCCGCCCATCCGGTCACCGCCACTCGTCTGCTCGTCAACCTCTCAGAGCCCTCACAGGTCGATGAGACCGCGGCGCTGGATGTCGAGGGTGTCGGCCTGCTCAGAGCCGAGCTGATGGTCATCGAGGCGCTTGGGGGGGCCCACCCCAAGCAGCTGATCGAGGAGGGGCGTACCGAGGAGTTCGTGCAGCGGATGGCAGACGCGCTGAACACCTTCGCTGCCGGCTTTCACCCACGCCCGGTGACCTACCGCACGATCGACTTCCGCACGAACGAGTTCCGCGGGCTGCGCGGCGGGGAGCGCTTCGAGCCGCAGGAGGCCAACCCGATGATCGGCTACCGCGGAGCCCTGCGTTACATCCAGGAGCCCGAGGTCTTCGCGTTGGAGATGCAGGCCGTGCGGCGCGTTTGGGACGCGGGCCACGAGAACTTTCACGTGATGCTGCCGTTCGTACGCACCTCGAACGAGCTCGAGCGCTGTCGCGCTCTCGTCGCCGAGGCCGGGCTGCTGAAGCGGCGCAACTTCGAGCTGTGGATCATGGCCGAGGTGCCGTCGGTGCTGTTCAACCTCGAGCGCTATGCCAAGCTCGGCATCGCGGGCATCTCGATCGGGTCGAACGACCTGACCCAGCTCATGCTCGGGGCCGACCGCGACTCGGAGCTACTGGCCGGGACCTTCGACGAGCGCGACCCCGCGGTCGTCGACTATCTGTCGGCCCTGATCCCGCGGGCCCACGAGCTTGGGCTGCAAACCTCGATCTGCGGGCAGGCGCCGTCGGTGCACCCTGAGTACGCGGAGCTGCTCGTGCGCCTGGGCATCCAGAATGTCTCGGTCAGTGTGGACGCGGTCGATTCCACCCGCCGCCTGATCGCCGCCGCCGAGCAGCGCGTGTTGCTGGACGCGGCCCGCCAAAGCGCGTCAGATCCCGGCCGTCGTTGAGCGCGATCAGCGTCCTTGAAGCTGTGGCAAATCCCTGAGAGGAGTCCGTGGTGTTCTCGGATGCCGAGTCCTCACACAGGCCCGAGCATGGGATGTGACCGTTTTCAAGAGGGAGGGCCTGAGGGAGGGCCGAAATATGTCAGCCGGATCAACTGCCAGCGCCGAGTCGGCGAGTGCGAGCCCGGCCCGAGCGTTGCAGCGCATCCCGCGCAAGAAGCGCGCCGGGCCCAGCAGCGAGCGACGCAACGGTGATCGGCGCAAGATCGAGTCTGTCCCCACGATCGTCGCATCCCGGCCTGGCCCTGACGCCGATGCCGCCGACCGGGACCATCTGCTCGAGCGCTTGGAGAACCTGCGTACGATCGTGCCCGTGTTTGCTCACGAACTGGCAAGCGCTCGCCGGCAGACGGCCGCGCTTCGTCTCGAGAACAGCAGGCTGCTCGAGCGGATACGAGAGTTGCAGCGCAAGCACACCCGCCCGACGTGAGCACGACGTCCGAGTAGCGCCGGAGACCCGGTCCCGCCGCGCGCGGGTGCTGCGGCTTTCCCGGTGCTCGCATGCGGGATGAGCGCTGATGCCCCCGGGGCCGTCGCGTCGTAGCGTAGTCCGGGATATGGCCGGGGACGAAGTTGACGCGACCGAGAGTGTTGACGCGACCGAGAGCGCCAAGCTGCTCCTGCGCGACCTGCACAGCTCGCAAGACGGCCTGTCCTCGCCCGAGGCGGCACGCCGGCTGCTTCAATACGGGCCCAACGAGTTGCGCCGGCGCGGCGGAGTGCAGTGGCCGCGGGAGCTCGCGCGCCAGCTGACCCACCCGCTCGCGCTGCTGCTGTGGGTCGCCGCTGCCCTGTCGTATGCGGTCGGCAGCGAGACGGTCGCGATCGCGGTGCTGCTCGTCATCCTGTTGAACGCGGCCTTCGCGTTCGTGCAGGAGCTGCAGGCCGAGCGGGCAGTCGAGGCGCTGGCCGAGTACATGCCCCAGCACGTCCGGGTGCTGCGCGACCGCACGCCGCGGCTGATCGAGGCGTCCGCCCTGGTGGTGGGGGACGTCGTGCTGCTCGAAGAGGGCGAGCGTATTCCGGCGGACATGCGCCTCCTCTCGGGCGCTCTCGAGGTCGACCTCTCGACGCTGACGGGCGAGTCCGAGCCGGTGCTGCGATCCGCCGAGCTGGTGGACCACGGCGTGGCCCGCCTGGCAGCGCGAGACCTGGTGTTCAGCGGGGGAAGCTGCACAACCGGCGAGGCGCACGGGATCGTGTTTGCGACGGGCATGCACACGGAGCTGGGCCGGATAGCCGCGCTGTCCGAGCGCGTCAAGGAGGAGCCCAGTCCCCTGGAGCGCCAGGTGCGCCGGGTTGCCTGGCTCATCGCCGGGATCGCCGTCGCGATGGCCGTCGCGTTCGTGCCGGCCGCCTACTTCGGGGCCGGGCTCTCGTTGCGCAACAGCGTGGTGTTCGCCGTCGGCCTGCTCGCAGGCAACGTGCCGGAGGGTCTGCTGCCGGTGATCACTCTCGCGCTGGCTGTGGCCGTTGGAGCCCTCGCTCGCCGGGGGGCGCTGGTCAAGCGGCTGAGCGCCGTGGAGACGCTCGGCTGCACCGACGTGATCTGTACCGACAAGACGGGGACGTTGACCGAGAACCGCATGAAACCGGTGGCTGTCTGGACATTGGACGGGGAGCTCGAGATCGGGGACGGCGACGGGCCGCCGGCCGGCTCCGCGCACCCCGGGGATGTGCAGGCGCTCGGGGCGGCGTCGGCGGGATGCAACAACGCCCGGCTTCCTGAGGATGCGCCGGCGGTGGGCGACCCGACGGAGATCGCGGTGCTGCTCACGGCCCGCTTCCTCGGGGCCGATGTGGATCCTGAGGCTCGCGAACGGCGGCGCCGCGTCCTCTACAGCTTCAACCCCGAGCTTAAGCTGATGTCGACGCTCGAGGCGGGCGAGCACGAGGACGTGTTGCACACGAAGGGAGCACCCGAGTCGGTGCTTCCGCTGTGTCCCGCCGCGCTCTCGGCGGACGGCGAGCAGGTGGCGCTCGGCAGCGGCGAG
This sequence comes from uncultured Solirubrobacterales bacterium, assembly GCA_963811445.1. Lineage (GTDB taxonomy): Bacteria > Actinomycetota > Thermoleophilia > Solirubrobacterales > Solirubrobacteraceae > Palsa-744. Next base: position 186,080 of record CAWERP010000005.1, on the reverse strand, counting down.
CGCCGGCGGATCACAGGACAGGTCGAGACGTTCGCTCGGCAGGGCCTGCGGGTGCTGGCGCTCGCCCGTCGATCATTGCCCAGCGGGGCGCCGCCGCCGGCGCGCGAGCAGGCCGAGCGTGAGCTGTGCTTCTTGGGACTGGTCACGATGCGTGACCCGGCTCGGCCGGAGGTTCGCGCCGCTGTCGAGGACTGCCACAGCGCCGGTATCCGCATCATCGTCATCACAGGCGACCATCCCCTCACTGCGGCGGCGATCGCCGCCCAGGTCGGAATCGGAGGCGCTGACCCCACGGCGGTGGATGCCTCGGCGATCGACCACACCAAAGAGCGCGAGCTCGCTGAGCTGCTGGCCGGCGGGAAGGAGCTGATCTTCGCTCGCGCCTCACCGGAGACGAAGCTGCAGATCGCCGAGGCGCTGCGCGCCGGAGGTCACACGATCGCGATGACAGGCGATGGCGTCAACGACGCCCCCGCGCTGCGCCGCGCCGACATCGGCGTCGCGATGGGTCGCTCGGGAACCGACGTCGCCCGCGAGGCCTCCACGATGGTGTTGACCGACGACAACTTCGCGACGATCGTCGTGGCCATCGCGGCCGGCCGGCAGGTCTATGACAACGTTCGCAAGTTCATCGTCTACATCTTTGCCCACGCCACACCCGAGGTCGTGCCGTTTCTCGTGTTCGCGCTCGCGGGAGGCGCGGTGCCGCTGCCCCTCACCGTCCTGCAGCTGCTTGCGTTCGACGTCGGTACCGAGACGCTGCCTTCGCTTGCGCTGGGGCGCGACCCCCCCGAGCCGGGGATCATGAGCCGCCCGCCGCGCCCCCGCTCCGAGGGGGTGATAAGCCGCCCGATGCTCATCCGCGCGTGGCTCTTCCTCGGCATGCTGGTGGCGGCGCTCTCGCTGGGCGGGTTCTTCTACGTGCTGACCCAGGCCGGCTGGCAGCCGGGGGACCCGGTCGGCGCGGGGCATCCGCTTCACCACGCATACCTGCAGGCGACCACGATGACGTTCGCGGGAATGATCGCGGGACAGATCGGCACCGCCTTCGCGGTGCGCAGCCGCCGCGCCTCCCTGCGCTCGATCGGCGTCTTCAGCAACCGCTACCTGATCTATGCGATCGCGGCGGAGCTCGTGCTGGCCGCCCTGTTCATCTACGCCCCGCCGTTTCAGGCGCTCCTGGGAACCGCCGCGCTGCCGGCGCGCTACGTGGTCCTGCTGGTGCCCTACCCGCTCGTCGTGTGGGGAGCGGACGAACTGCGCCGCCGCCTGCAGCGGAGAGGCTCAGGGCAATTCGCCACGGCTCCCGCATGACGAGGAGAGGGAAATGAAGATGTTCGAGAACGTGCTCGTGGGAGTTGACGGACGGGCCAACGGCCGCGACGCGATCGCCCTCGCCACGCGCCTTGCGGATCCCGGGGCGCAGCTGATGCTCGCCAACGTCCATGCAGGAGCGCCGGACCCGGCGCACGTGCTGGCCCACGGGCTGCTGAAGGACGAGCGCAACGCCTCCGACGAGCTCTTGGAGCGCGAGCGCGCGGCCGCCGGGGTGAGCGCGCGGCTCGTCAGCGTCATCGCGCCCACGCCCGGTCGTGGATTGCATGAGCAGGCCGTAGAGCACCGAGCCGACCTGCTCGTGGTGGGCTCGTGCGAGCGCGGTGCCTTCGGACGCGCGATGCTCGGCGATGACACGCGGGCATCGCTGAACGGCGCTCCATGCCCGGTCGCGGTGGCCTGCCGCGGGTACGGCGAGCAGCCGGCCTCGATCAGCACGGTCGGCGTGGGCTACGACGGCTCGCAAGAGAGCGAGGCCGCGCTGGCCGCGGCGCGCGCGATCGGCCAGCGCCATGACGCGTCGCTGCGTGCCATGCAGGTGGTCAACCTGCCCACGTATGCGTTCACGAGCGTCATCCCTCCCCCCACCGGCGAGAGCATCGACGACATGCTCGCAGAGGCGAACGAGCGGCTGACGGAGCTCGAGGGCGTGCAGGCGCGCGCGGTCTACGGTCTGGTCGGCGAGGAGCTCTCGGCTTTCTCTGACGAGTTGGACCTGCTGGTCGTTGGCTCGCGCAGCTACGGGCCGTGGCATCGTCTGGTGCTCGGCAGCACCTCCAACCACCTGCAGCGCCACGCCCGCTGCTCGCTGCTCGTCCTGCCGCGCGCGGCACGCTCTCAGGCCTCGATGGCTGACGAGCAAGGTCGCTGACGACCCGATGACGACGTCCGCCAGGCCCGTTCGCTCGAGGCGGATCGCTCCGCTGCATCGGACACCCTGCTTCACCCACGGCGGGTTCGACGTGGGCGGCTGGACGGCCCGGCCACACGAACGAGGAGATCCTGACTAGCATCCGCCCAGATGCCCGCACACGAGCAGATCGGCGTCCGCTGTGACGGTCGGTTCACCACCTATCCCGAGCTGTTCGACCGGGCGCTGCGGGCGACTCGGGGCCTGAGCGGGCTCGGCGTCGGCGCGGGTGATCGGGTTGCGCTCTTGCTTCACAACTCGACCGAGTTCCTCGAAGCGTCGATCGCGACGGTGCCGCTCGGTGCGAGCGCGGTGCCGATCAACTGGCACTGGCGGGGCGATGAGATCGCCCACGTGCTGCTCGACAGCGCCGCCAAGGTGCTGATCGCGCACGAGGACCTCTGGCGGACGGTCGCGCCGAGCCTGCCCGACGGCCTATCAGTGGTCGTCGTGCCGGCCGGCGGGGAGGACCCCGCAAGCGTGCCCGACGGCGTGTTGTGCTGGCCCGACTGGCTGGCGGGAGAGGAGCCGTGGGCGCAGCCGCCCGAGGGTGCGCCGGTCAGCATCATCTACACCTCGGGGACCACCGGGCGCCCGAAGGGCGTCGTGCGCAGGCCCGCCACCGACAACCAGCGCGAGGCGACGCAGGCGTTGCTCGGCGATATCTTCGGACTCGCGCCGGGCGAGCGGACGGTCATCCCGGCGCCGATGTACCACACGGCGCCCAATGTCTACGCGCTCTCGGCCGCGATCCGGGGCATGGACATGACGATCATGACCAGCTTCGACGCCGAGGAGTTCCTGCGGATCGTGGCCGGCCATCAGGTCACGGTCGTGCAGATGGTCCCGACGATGTTCGTGCGCCTGCTCGCCCTGCCCGAGCGGACGCGCTACGGCTATGACGTCTCCTCGCTGCGCCGCGTAGTGCACGCCGCGGCGCCGTGCCCACCGGAGGTGAAGCGCTCGATCATCGAGTGGATGGGCCCGATCGTCGACGAGTACTACGGCGGAACCGAGACGGGGCCCGTCGTGTTCTGCACCAGCGAGGAGTGGCTCGCTCATCCCGGGACGGTCGGCCGGCCGATCGAGCGGGCGGTGGTCAAGGTCCTCGACGCCGATGGGGGCGAGCTCCCCGCCGGCGAGTCGGGCGAGGTCTACATGTGGCTCGACGTCTGGCCCGACTTCACGTATTCGGGCGACGAGGAGAAGCGCCGCCAGGTCGAGCGCGATGGTCTCATCAGCTGCGGGGACATCGGCTACCTCGACGCCGACGGCTACCTCTATCTCAACGATCGCCGCATCGACATGGTCATAACGGGAGGCGTGAACGTGTACCCCGCCGAGATCGAGGCTTGCCTGCTCTCCCTTCAGGGGGTCCGCGACTGCGCGGTGTTCGGGATCCCCGACGAGGAGTACGGCGAGGCGCTCGCCGCACACGTCGAACCGCACGACGGAGCGATGCTGAGCCCCGATGCCGTACGCGACCACATCCGCTCGAAGCTCGCCGGCTACAAGACGCCACGCGTCGTCGAGCTCACCGATTCGCTGCCGCGCGAGGACTCGGGCAAGATCTTCAAGCGCCTCCTGCGCGAGCCCTACTGGCGAGGACGCGACCGTGCGATCTAGCGGGGAGCCCATGACAGCTTGGTCAACCTGGCGGTGAGCGAGTAACGCCGATCAAAGAAAGGCCCTGCCGGCGCCCGAGCGGGCTACCGGGCCGAGGGGACCCCGGCCGGCCGCGCCCAGGCGGCGTCCCCGCCGGACAGCCTGTGGGCGGCGATGGCGCTCGTGGCCATCAGGATGGTTGCGAGCGCGAGCGGGAGCGCCAGATCGACGTTGATCACGAGCAGCGCCCCGACGAGAGCGCCGGTGAACATCGCCACTACCGAGATCAGCCGCCGTGCGGTGTGGCCTCCCGGCCCACCGGCAAGCCGGGAGTCGGCCGCGATCCCCGTCAGCGTCAGCGTCAGGACCGTGGTGGTCAAGTCGGGCACCGCGAGGCGCCGCGCGGTGGCATTCTGGATCCCCATCGCGATGGCAAGTGGCACGATCAGCGCGTAACGGGCTCCCCCGGACACCGGCTGACCGACGATCGCCGCAAGCACGGCGGCTAGCAGCACGAGCGGAACCCCGATCGCGCTCGCCGTCCGCAGGTGCCGACCTCGGTGCTCGGCATGGCGGACGACGATACGACCGCCCGCGAGCGCTCCGAGGAGAAATGCGCCAAGGGCGGCCAGCGATGCAAGTGCCGACAGCCCCGATGCTCCGGCCAGAGCAAAACCGAGGAACACGACGTTGCCCGTCATATTGGCCACGAACACGTGGCCGAGAGCGACATAGCTCACCGCGTCGACAACGCCCGTGACGACGGTCAGCAGGACGAGCAGCGAGGGGAGCGGCCCATCCCGGCTGCCGGCCCACGGCCAGCGCGCCCGCATCTGCTCACCAACGGCGCTCAGCGAACTCTCCTCTCAAGTCAGCGCCAATTCCGCCGTCGCGGCGTCAGGGCGCGGGTCCTTCGATCAGGTGGGCACGGTCGCGGTCCAGGTGCACCAGCCCACACAAGCTAGCGGCGCGAGAGCACCACGATCGGGATCCTGCGCTCGGTCCTCGCCTGGTATTCGTCGTAGGCCGGCCAGACCTCTGTCATTAGCGACCAGAGGCGAGTGCGCTCCTCGCCTTCGGCGACTGTGGCACGAACCGACACGGTCTCGCCCTTGACCTGGATCGTGGCGTCGGGATTGGCCTTCAGATTCTCATACCAACCCGGATTTTCCGGCGCTCCGCCCTTCGAGGCCACCACAATCCAACGATCACCGTCGGTCCGGTGAATCAGCGGCGTCGTCCTTGACTCACCCGATTTCCGCCCCTCGGTCGTGAGCAGCAGAATCGTCGTCCCGCGCCAGCGATAACCGCGCTCGCCGGCCGTCTCCCGGTAGACACGGACGTGCTCCTCGCCGAACAGATCATCGTCGGACTCGGCCATCGCCGGCGAGTCTAGCGATCCTGGGCCGGCCTTCCCAGCGGGGGTCAGGAGGCTCGTGACTAGGGGCATCCAGGCGCCTGCCCATCGATGTCCGATTTCCGCTAGACGCGAGCGGCCCGCTGTGTCACGGTCCCCCGATGGACTTCGACTCAGACCGCGTCTGGCGGGCCATCGAGGCCCGTGATTCGCGCTTCGACGGGTGGATCTTCTGCGGCGTGAGGACCACAGGGATCTACTGCCGGCCGAGCTGCCCGGCGCGGACGCCCAAGCGCGAGAACGTCCGCCTGTTCGCGTCGGCGGCAGCCGCGCAGTCCGCTGGCTTTCGCGCATGCAAGCGCTGCCGGCCGGATGCCACGCCCGGCTCGCCGGAGTGGGATCTGCGCGCGGACCTGGTGGGGCGCGCGATGCGGCTGATCGCCGACGGCGTCGTGGACCGCGAGGGGGTTGCCGGTCTCGCAGGACGGCTCGGCTACACCGAGCGTCACGTGCACCGCCAGGTCGCTGCCGTGGCGGGTGCAGGCCCGCTTGCCCTCGCGCGCGCCCAGCGCGCGCAGACTGCCCGCACCCTGCTGGAGACGACCGCGCTGGCGATCACCGAGGTGGCGTTCGCGGCCGGCTTTCACAGCGTGCGCCAGTTCAACGCGACGGTTCAGGAGGTCTTCGCGACTACGCCGAGCGCTCTGCGGGAGCGCGCGCGGCGGTATGGACGTCCCGAGGACAGCGGGTCGGTGTCGCTGCGTCTGCCCTTCCGCGCGCCGTTCGACGCGTGGGGACTGCTCGCATTCCTCGGGGTTCGCGCTGTTCCGGGCGTCGAGGAGGAGCTCGACGGCGCCTACCGCCGGAGCCTGCGCCTGCCGCACGGCACCGGCACCGTCGAGCTGCGGCCCGCCGACGGGCACGTGCAAGCCCGATATCGGCTCGCTGATCTGCGCGACCTCGGCGCCGCGATGCAGCGCTCGCGAGCGCTGCTCGACCTCGACTCCGACCCGCAGAGCGTTGCAGAGGTCTTGGGCGGCGACCCGCTGCTCGCGCCCCTCCTGCACGGGGCTCCGGGGCGACGGGTGGCGGGTGCCGTCGACGGTCACGAGCTCGCCGTCCGCGCGCTTCTGGGCCAGCAGATCTCACTGCGCGGAGCCCGCACGCTCGCCGCTCGACTGGTCGCCGAGCACGGTGAGAAGCTCGGGCGCGCGAACGGCGCGGTGACGCATGTGTTCCCGTCCGCGGAGATGCTCCTCGCCGTCGAGGAGGCGCGCCTCGCGATGCCCGCGGCGCGCCGGCGCGGTCTGCTCGGCCTGGTCGCGGCGCTCGCCCGCAGCGAGCTGGTGATCGACGCCGGAGCGGATCGCTCCGAGGCGCGGCGTCGCCTGCTGGCGCTCCCCGGGGTAGGGCCGTGGACGGCCGAGTACATCGCGATGCGTGCGCTGCGCGATCCGGACGCGTTCCTCCCGAGCGACCTCGGTGTGCGTCACGCGCTCGAGCGGCACGGCCGCGACGGGAGGCCGGCGTCAGCCGTGAAGCTCGCCGAGGCCTGGCGGCCCTATCGGGCGTATGCCGTGCAGCATCTCTGGGCCTCGCTCACCCCATCGGGCTCGTTGCCCAGCGCGAGGACTCGCGCGGCATGCGGCGCGAGCTCTGCGGCGACCACTCCGGTCGCGGCCTGCGGGTAGGGGACGCCCACCTTCACCTCGGTCAGCCCGTCTCGCCGCGGGCGCGCCCGAACAGGGTGTGGTCGGGCAGCCCCTTCAGGCGGCGCGGCCCGCGCTCGGCGATCTGCGCCCGTGCGCTCGGAGCGTAGGCTTCGCGCGTTCGCTCGGTCATCAGAAGCTCGCCGGCGCTCGCCACCGAGGAGACCCGCGAAGCGATGTTGACGGTTGAGCCGTACCAGTCGCCGTTGCGCTCGATCGCCGGTCCGGTGTCAAGACCGACGCGGGCGAGTGGAAAGTCCCGTTCGGCGGCGAGCGCGAGGATCCGCTCGGCGAGCTCCACGGCGGCCACTCCGTCCTCGCCGCGCACCATCACAGCGTCGCCGATCACCTTGACCACGTGGCACCCCAGCTCGGCCGCCAGCCCGCGGACGTGCTCGTGGAAGGAAACAGCCAGATCGGCGGCTCGGTCATCTCCGTGCAGCGCGGTGAATTCCGTGAAGCCGACCAGGTCGGCGAACAGGAATGTGTGGAATCGAAGGACCATGGGCTTCCGGTCGCGAGCCCGCTGGCGCCGGTTGAACCGTCTTGCGCGGCGGGCTTCTCCGGCACTGGTTGAACGCGGCTGCGCGCTGCTTTGTGAGATGAGCGCAGCGTCACCTGTAGGGTCTGAAGCAATGGCAGGCGTCGGCGCCGATCCACCCGCAGGGGTCTTCGCCGACTTCGAGCTCGAGATCTACGCTCGCGGGCTGGCCGGTGAGAAGCCGGAGCTCCCGGTGGCGGTCTCCGAGCTCCTCGAGCGCGCGCGCGAGGTGCTGAGCGCCGAGGCCTTCGGCTACGTGGCCGGCGGCGCCGGCGCCGAGCTCACAATGCAGTCCAACCTGCGGGAGTTCGAGCTCTGGCAGATCGTTCCGCGCATGTTGCGCGATGTCTCGGTGCGCGAGCTCGGCACGTCGCTTCTCGGTACCGCGCTGCCCGCTCCCTTGATGCTGGCGCCGGTGGGCGTGCAGTCGATAGTCCATCCCGAGGGCGAGCTGGCGTCCGGCCGGGCGGCAGCCGCTTGCGGCGTGCCGTTGATCATGAGCACGGCCTCCTCGCACTCGATCGAGGACGTGGCGCAGGCGATGGGCAGGGCGAGCCGCTGGTATCAGCTCTATTGGCCGAAGGACCGTGACCTCGCGGCGAGCTTCGTTGATCGCGCGGGGCAAGCCGGATTCGGCGCGATCGTCGTGACCCTGGACACCTGGATGCTGGGCTGGCGCCCGCGCGACCTGCAGAATGCCTATCTGCCCTTTCTGAAAGGCGAGGGCGTGGCCACATACTTCAGCGATCCCGTATTCCGGGGGGCGCTCGAGAAGGCTCCCGAGCAGGACCCCGGTCCGGCGATCGCTCACTGGGCCCGACAGTTCTCCAATCCAAGCGTGACGTGGGACGATTTGGGCTGGCTGCGCGAGCAGACGAAGCTGCCGATCGCGCTCAAGGGCATCGTTGATACGGACGACGCGCGACGGGCCGTCGAGGCGGGCGTGGACGGGGTGATCGTCTCCAATCACGGCGGCCGCCAGGTGGACGGGGCGATCGCCGCACTGCGGGCTCTCCCGCTGATTCGCGACACGGTGGGAGATGAGTTCCCGATCCTCTTCGACAGCGGCATCCGGACCGGCGCGGACATCTTCAAGGCACTTGCCCTGGGCGCGAACGCAGTGTGTCTGGGTCGCCCCTACATGTGGGGCCTGGCCCTCGATGGCCAGGCCGGTGTCGAACACGTGTTGCGCTGCCTGCTCGCCGAGCTCGATCTCACGCTGGCCCTCAGCGGCTACACAACGGTCGAGCAGGTCACCAGGAGCGCGGTGAGCAGATCGGCATGACCGGCCGGCTCGAGGGCAAGGTCGCCATCGTTGCCCGCCAGCTAGAGGAGGACGCCCGAGCTCGTGGAGAAGCGCGACGAGGATCGGCGCGTCACGCCGCTGGCCGGTCGCCCTCGACCCGCCGCTTCAGCTCACCGGGGCGGCCGTTCACGAAGATGGCCCGCGTGGCCGCCTCGACCGGCCCACGGATCAGCATCCCGAGCATGCGCCCAAGATCGGCATCGAGGGTGAACGTCGCGCGCGTGCGCCGCCCGTCGAGGTCCTCGAGCTCCCACGCGCCCTCGACCGACTTCATGTCTCCCTGCTCTTGGGTCCACGCCAGGCGCGTGGGTCCCTCGTAGCGGAAGCGGACGCGCGCCTTCACGCGCCTGACCTTGAGGTCGTTCTCGGTCTCGACGAGCGTCGGACGCCCCTCGGCATCGTGCTCGAGCGCGGTCATCGCGTCGAGGCCGCCCTGCCAGTCCGGCGCCGAGAGCACATCCTCGACGACCGCCCAGACCTCGGCCAGAGGGGCGTCGACCTCGCTGCTGGCGCTGCCCGCCAAGTGTGCCATCGCGGTCCTCCCCGGCCCGGGCGCTAGCTCGCGTACATGGCGTCGATCTCGGTGGCGTACTTCTCGGTGATCGGCTTGCGCTTGAGCTTCATCGTCGGCGTCAGCTCCTCCCCGCCGGGCAGCCAGTCGCCCTGCACGATCGTGAACTTCTTGACCTGTTCGGGGCGCGCGAGCTTCGCGTTCGCCGCGTCGACGCCGTCCTGCACGGCTGCGCGCACGCGCTCGTCGTTTGCCAGTGACTGCAGCGAGGACTCCTCGATGCCCTGCTGGGCCGCCCAGGCCGGAGCGAAGTCGGCGTCCAGCACGAGGAGCGCCGTGTTGTATGGGCGCCGGTCTCCGATGCAACAGGCCTGCCCGATGAGCGGCGATCCGGACTTCAGGGTCGCCTCGATGTTCGCCGGGGACATGTTCTTTCCGGCCGCGTTGATGATGAGCTCCTTCTTGCGATCGATGATCTTCAGATAGCCGTCCTCGTCGAACTCGCCGATGTCGCCGGTGCGCAGCCAGCCATCGCCTGCGAAGGCCTCTTTCGTCGCATCGGGCATGTTGCGGTAGCCGAGCATCACGACATCGGACTTCACGAGCACCTCGCCGTCGGAATCGAGCTTGATCTGCACACCGGGAGCGGGTGGCCCGACCGTGCCGATCTTCACCTTCCCCGGCGGGTTGACCGACCCGGCACCGCACGTCTCGCTCATTCCCCAAAGCTCGGCGAGAGGCAGGCCGATGGCGTGGAAGAACTCGAGGACCTCCACGGGCGTCGGCGCGGCGCCGACGTTTATCGCCTCCACCTGATCTAGCCCGAGGTTGGCGCGCAGCCCCGCGAAGATCTCCGCGTCGGCCTGGGCCACCTGCTCGGCGAGCTCGGCGGGAACCTCCTCGCCGCGCTGTTCGAGGCGCACCTTGCGCACGGCGGCGTCGATTGCCGCCTGCATCTTCTCGCGCTGCTCCGGCGGCTGGCCGGCGATCATCGTCTCAAGGCCCGCCTTCAGCTTCTCCCAGATGCGCGGGACCGCGAAGAACCAGCTCGGACGGACTTCGGGCAGGTAGGAGAGGACCTGGCGCGGGTCATCGCAGCAGGTGATCTGCAGGCCGTAGACGATCGGCAGGTAGTGGTGGGCGTTGCGCTCGGCGATGTGGGCGGCTGGCAGCCAGGAGATCACTCGGCCGTCGGATGGGAACTCGATGAGCGTCTCGAGGCCCTCCACCGCGGCGAGCAGGTTGCGGTGCACCAGCTGGACGCCCTTCGGGGGGCCGGTCGTGCCCGAGGTGTAGATCAGCGTCAGCACGTCGCTCGGCTGGAGCGTCGCGACCGACGCCTCCACGTCGAAGCCGGCATCGCTCTTCTCCACCTCGGACATCGCGATGGTGCCCGGCGGCGCATCGCCGTCGACGACGACGATGTGCTCGAGACCGGACAGCTCCTCGCGCGCCTGCAGCACGCGCGCCAGGAACTGCTGCTCGCAGATCAGGATCCTCGCGTCGGCGTCCGAGACGAGATAGGAGATCTGCTCGGGCGCGTAGGTGTTGTAGATGGAGAACGGTGTCGCGCCGATCATCATCGCCGCCAGGTCGCAGATGTGAAACTCAGGGCGGTTGGACAGCATCAGGGCGATCGTCTGACCGCGCTTGAGGCCCAGCGCAGCGAGCCCCCCAGCCAGGGCATCCACGCGCTCGCGAAGCTGTCCCCAGGTGATCGTGAACGCGTCGCCCTTCGTGCGGATGGCGACCTCGTCGGCGCGTTCTGCCGCCGTGAGCCGAAAGGCCTCCGCGACCGTCGCGGCGCTGAGTGCCGCCCGCTTGTGCGTCCCCGATGGCGTGACTGTCGTGTTCATGGGCTCCTCCCGCCACAATGTATCCGGTCCCGTCGCGATCTGCCCGAGCTGGGGACCCCCCGCTGTTATCGTCAGCCGCCGGGTGGCGACCCCCGGGCCTGCAATCGAGGTTGAACAGCTCACGCGTGAGTTCCGCAAGGGCCCGCGCGCCGTCGACGGCATCGACCTCGAGGTCGCTCCCGGGGAGATCTACGGCTTCCTCGGCCCCAACGGCGCGGGCAAGTCGACGACGGTTCTGATGCTCACGACCCTCCTGCCGCCGACCAGCGGGTGCGCGCGGGTCGCAGGCCATGACGTCGTGCACGAGGGTTCGAGGGTGCGAGCGTCGATCGGCGCCGCCCTGCAGGAGGCGGCGCTCGATGCGATCCTCACCGGCCGCGAGCACCTCAAGCTGCAGGCGACCCTCCAGGGCATACCCAGGGCGGAGCGCTCCCGGCGCGCCGGCGAGCTGCTGGAACGCGTCGGGCTGACCGAGGCGGCGGACCGCCGCGTCGGCGGTTACTCGGGCGGCATGAAGCGACGGCTCGACCTTGCGCTCGCCCTCGTGCACAGCCCGCGGATCCTGTTCCTCGACGAGCCGACCACAGGCCTGGATGTGCAGAGCCGCAGCGCGCTCTGGGAGGAGGTCGGCCGCCTCGCCCACGACGAGGGAATGACCGTCTTTCTGACCACCCAGTATCTCGAGGAGGCGGACGCACTGGCCGATCGCGTGGGAATCATCGATCGCGGGAAGATCGTCGCCGAGGGCACGCCGACGCAGCTCAAGGAGGAGATCGGCAGCCCGAGCGTCGAGGTCGCGCCCGCGGATCCGGGCGCCGGCGACGCGCTCGTCGAGCTGCTCGCCGGCTTCGGCGCGATCGCGCGGGACGGCCGCGGAAGCATCACCGTGCAACTGCCCGAGGGCGAGGCGCAACTTGCCCAGGTCTTTCGCGTGCTCGATCAGGCCGACCTTCATCTGGCCTCGCTGCAGCTCCATCAGCCGACGCTCGACGATGTGTTCCTGGCCAAGACCGGGCGCAAGCTGGAGGGGGCCGCCGTGGCGCAGGAGGGCGTGGACGGGAAGTCGGGCCCGCGGGGGGGCGGGCGTCGCGGTGGGCGCTGAGGCGCTCCGCACCCCGGGGCTGCTCGAGCAGGTGGGGGCCGTCGGCGGCCGGTCGATCAAGCGGACCGTGCGCCAGCGGGGCCTGCTCGTGTTCCCCCTGCTCTTTCCCCTGATCCTCTTCGCGATCAACGGCAGCGGGCTGAGCGCGGCGACGAGGATTCACGGGTTCCCGCATGTCAGCTACGGCAGCTTCGTGCTGGCGGTGACGTTCATCCAGGGCGCGCTGTTCGTGGCCGTCAGCGCCGGCACCGATCTGGCGCGGGACATCGAGTCGGGCTTCTTCAACAGGCTCGCGCTGACCCCGCTGAGCGGCGCCGGGCTGCTCGCCGGGCAGCTTGGCGGCTCGGTGGTCGTTGCCTGCATCCAGTCGCTCATCTACCTGTCGGTGGGCGTCATCAGCGGGGTGGGGATCGCCAGCGGGTTCGCGGGGGTGCTCGTCCTGCTCGCGCTCTCGATCCTGATCGCGTTCGGGTTCGCCGGGCTCGGCGCCCTGCTGGCCCTGCGCTTCGGCACCGGCGAAGCCGTGCAGGGCTTCTTCCCGCTGCTGTTCGTCACCGTGTTCCTCAGCTCGTCGAACCTGCCACGCAACCTGATCAGGGTTCCCTGGTTCCACGAAGTCGCGACGTACAACCCCGTGTCCTACATGATCGAGGGACTGCGCAGCCTGATCATCACCGGATGGGACGGCCAGGCGCTGGCGCTCGGCTTCGGCTTCGCGCTGCTGCTGAGCACCCTCACGCTCTCCTTCGCGAGCGCGGCGATGAAGAACCGGCTGGTGCGGACATGAGGCGCTTCCTGTTCGTGACGCAGGGGGTGGCCTGGCGCTCGATCCACAACACCTTCGTGAGTCCCGCGATCCTGCTTCCGTCGATCATCTTCCCGCTGTTCTTCCTGGCGGCGTTCGCGGGCGGGCTGTCGAGGATCTCGAACATCCCGAACTTCAACTACAAGCCGGGCTACACCGCGTTCCAGTTCGCCTTCGTGTTCCTGCAGTCGGCGGCGTTCGGGGGAGTGTTCACCGGCTTCGCGATCGCACGGGACTTCGACTCGGGGTTCGCGCGCCGGCTGCTGCTGTGCGCGCCGAGGCGCAGCGGGATCATCGCCGGGTACGCGATCGGAGCGCTCGTCCGCTGGTGCGCCACGGGCGCGGTCGTCACGATCGCGGCGCTGCTCGCCGGGATGAACGTGCTGGGGAGCGGGATCGACCTGATCGGCCTGCTGGGACTCGGCATCATCGTCAACCTCGTGGCCGCGCTGTGGGCGTGTGGCGTCGCGATGTTCCTGCGCACAGAGCAGGCCGGCGCGCTGATCCAGATGCCGGTCTTCATCGTGCTCTTCCTCGCCCCGGTGTACGTTCCGCTGCGCCTTCTGACGGGCTGGATCCATGGGGTCGCGCGCGTGAATCCGGCGACCGTGAGCCTTGAGGCCGCGCGGGGGCTCCTGGCCGGCTCGCCGGTCAAAGTGGGACTCGCCTTCGGGCTGCTCCTCACGGGCGCTGTCGTGATGGCGACGTGGGCGCGACGGGGACTCGCATCGGCCGAGCGCGCCGGCTAGGACGCCGAGGCGTTCGGGCATCCGCCGGACGCCGCCGTCGCAAGGCGACGGCCAACCCCAGGGAGCGTCACGCGCGCTCGAGAACGAGCTTCGTCCAGTCGCGCTCGAGCAGCGCATCAACGGCCTCGGAGAAGCCGACTACGCGCGTGGTGATGAGCTCCGGCTGCAGGGCGCCGCGCGCGGCGAGCTCCAGCACCTTCGGCATGATCGGCCGCGCGTGGACTCGGCCGGTCTTGAATGTGACCACCTTGGTGTACATCTCGAGCAGCGGCAGCCGGGGCTGCTCGCCGAAGTAGATGGCCGTGCTCGTGCAGGTTCCGTCGGGCGCGGTGGAACGCAACGCGAGCTTCAGCGCATCCTCGCCCGCGTTCGCCTCGACCGTGATCGGATACGGCCCGAGCCGCTTCGGCCAGGGGGCCGGAACGGTTTCCGCGCCGAGTCGCTCGGCGATCTGGAGCCGTCCCTGGTCCGTGTCGGCGTAGCACACCGCCTCGGCACCGAGTGCCCGGGCGATCGCCACTGCGTAGAGGCCGATCGAGCCGGCCCCGGCGCCACCGACGACAAGCACCGGTGAGCCCGGCTCGCTTTCCAGCGCCGGTCCGACCGCGCGCCAGGCATCGCTGATGTTGTCCGAGGCGCTCGCGACTGCTGCGGGCGCCAGCGCGTCGGGCAGCGCAACCAGCATATGATCGGCGAACGGCACCACCACAGTGTCGGCGAGGAACCCTCCCCACTCCTCGACGGCCGGTCCGAAGCCGTAGGTGGCCATCGGCGTGACGGTCTGGCAGTTGGCGGTTCGCCCGCGGCGGCATGCCGGGCACTCTCCGCAGGAGATCTGAAAGGGAACGCTGACCCGCTGACCGGGGCCGACGCTCTTTACGCGATCGCCGATCTCGATGACCTCGGCAACGCACTCGTGCCCGAGCGCGAAGGGAGCCTGGAACGGCGAGGAGCCGGTGATGATCAGCGCATCGAGATCACACGTCGCGACGGCCAGCGGGCGCACCAGCGCCGCGTGATCGGAGCTCAGCCCGGGCGCCGCGACCTCCTGCCAGGCAAGCTCGCCCGGCCCGAGATATCTGAACTGTTGCATTCGGGACGAAGGATCATATCTGCGCCGAGACGCCGCCGAGGTGGGCGGCGGCGTCGTTGAGCCGGTCATCCCCCCAGAAGAGCTCGTCGTCGACGGCGATCGTGGGCACGCCGATCACGCCGCGCTCATGGGCGGCGTCGGTCGCGGCGCGCAGGGCCTGCTTGATCTGCGGGTCGCGCGTCGCGGCCTCGACCTCCGCGCGCTCGAGTCCGGCCTGCTCGCCGGCGTCGAGCACGTTGCCCGCGACGCTCAGGTCCCGCCCGTTCTGAAAGGCGCCGCGGAAGGCATGAAGCGCGAACTCGCGCCCCCGTCCCACGCTGAAGGCGAACGTGGCTGCCCGCATCGCGATCAGGTAGTCCGCCGGCCAGGGGTCCGGCCAGCGCATCGGCGGCAGTCCGTAGGTTCGCGTGCGCCGCTCGATCTCGGCCATGCCCGCCTGCCGGCGGCGGTAGTCGCCGAGCGCCCAGGAGCTCCTTCCCGTCAACTTGAAGAGGGCGCCGAGCAGGACCGGCTGCCACTCGACGGGCTCTCCCAGCAGCTCGCTGAGGCGCTCGGCGGTGAGGTAGGCATACGGCGATCCGAGGTCGAAGTAGAACGTGGCTCGGGGCATCTGCGCTGTCCTTCCGTTCGCTAGACGCCGCGGGCCCGGCGCCGCTAGCCGGCGGGCGCCCCCAACTCGTAGGCGTTCCTGTCGATTCGCCCGGTTCGGCGGCGATAGGTGCTCCACAGCCACGGCCACTGATTGGGGTCGTTGCCCTGCGCGTCGACGTACCAGCTCGTGCATCCGGTGTGCCACACGGTCCCGGCCAGCGCGGCGCGCAGTTCGCGGTCGAATTCCTCGGCCGCATGGCGGCGGACCTCGATCCGCCTGGCCTCGGCGCGACGGAGCGCGTCAAGGGCCGCGAGCACGTGGCGCATGCCGGACTCGATCGTGTAGATGACCGAGCCGGTTCCCCCGTTCGTGTTGGGTCCGTAGAGCAGGAACATGTTCGGAAAGCCCGGGACGCTCATCCCGAGGTAGGCGCGCGGCACGCCGGCCCACTCCTGCGCAAGCGTGCGGCCGCCGGCGCCGACGACCTCCATCGGCGCCACGAAGCCGTGGGTCTGAAAGCCCGTCGCCAGCACGAGCACCTCGGCAGGGCGCTCCGTGCCGTCCTGCAGGCGGATCCCCGTCGGCGTGACCGCTTCGATCCGGTCGGTGATCAGCTCGACGTTCGGCTTGGCGAGCGCCGGGTACCAGTCGTCGGTGAGCATCAGCCGCTTGCACCCGATCTCGTCGGTCGGAGTCACCCTGGCGCGCAGCGCATCATCGCTGATGGCCTTCTCGATCTGGCGGCGGCCGAGCGTGCGGACGGCAGGAAGCAGCCATCGCTGGCTCGTCATCGCGAGCGCGCCGAACTCCATCAACGCGAAGATCCAAGCGCGGTCGAGCCGCTGCAGCAGCGGGTATCGTTCGAGCAGCAGCTGCGTGCGCTCCCCGTAGGCGAAGTCCATCTTCGGGATGGTCCAGCCCGGGGAGCGCTGGTAGACGTCTAGCGATGCCACCTTGGGCTGGATCTGGGGCACGACCTGAACTGCGCTGCAGCCCGTCCCGATGACAGCCACCTGCTTGCCCGCGAGCTCGACGTCGTGGCGCCACTGCGCGGTGTGGAACGCCGGGCCCTCGAAGCTGTCGAGCCCCCGGATCTCAGGCAGCTTGGGGACCGAGAGCTGGCCGCAGGCGGTGATGAGGATGTCAGCCTCGTGCTCGCCGGCGCTGGTCTGAAGCGTCCATCTGCCGGGCGCGCCGTCCCACCGCGCTGCAGTCACCTCGGTGTTCGCGCGGACGCTGTCGAGAACGCCGTGACTGCGCGCGACCTCCTCGAGGTAGGCCTGGATCTCGACCTGGGGCGCATAGCGGCGCGACCAGCGCGGGTTTGGCGCGAACGAGAACTCATAGAGGTGCGAGGGGACGTCGCACGCCGCGCCGGGATAGGTGTTGTGGTTCCAGACGCCGCCCACCCGCCCGCCCCGCTCGAACACGGTCACGTCGTGATAGCCGGCGCGGCGCAGCATCACCGCGGCGCACACGCCGCCGAAGCCACCGCCGACCACTGCGACCGAGCTCGCACGGCCAAGTGGGCCGACGCGCCCGTTGGTGGAGACGCTCGAGCTCATCTCGGAAACGTTACCGGCTGGCCGGCGCCCGCCGGGGGACCGCCCCGACCGCGCCGCTGCGGGGGCGCTGCGCGTCCTGCGCCTGTGCGAACCGGGAAGGACGCCGGCGTCTACGCCGAACCGGAGAGGTAGTAGAGGCTCGTCGTGGTGGCCCCGGATGCGGAGATCCTCACGGCCCTCCCATGACTCTTGATCCAGCTGTCGCGCGCCCGGGTTGCCGAGCTCGCTCCGCCGGGCCCGCCGCCTGCACCAGCGGGTCCGCCCGTGCCGGCGCCCCGCCCGCCGGAGAGCAGCACGTAGTGCAGCTGGTTCGTCTCGACCAGATGCTTGAGCTGCGCGAGGCTGGGAAAGGGATCTGACCCCATGAACCCGCCGATGTTGATCACGTTCCTGCCGCTCTGAAGCGCAATCGTGGCGGAGGTGGACGAACCCACCGCTGCGACCAGGTACCGGGCGCTGCCCTGGTGGGCCTCCAGGTAGCTGATCATCGCGTGGTCCACGGAGGCGCCCGGAGCCGCGCCCGGGACGCCCCCGAGCCCACCCGCCCCCGTCGGCGGACGGGCCCCGGGGAACCCGGCGGGCGCACCCGCGAGCCCAGGTGGTCCGCCGCGGGGGGCGAAGGCCGGCCGCCCTGCCCCGGACGGCGGTCCCCCGCCGGGGCCATGGGCGAACCCGGACGCGGCCGAGGCTGGTCCGGCGAGCGGGTTGCTCCCGGTCAACGACCTGCCGACGGTTGCTATCGAGTACGACGCGGGTCCGGCCATCACGGCCAGCAGCCCGGCGAGGGCCGCACACCCGCCGATCGCTCTATGCGAGGGCGACACCCGCAGGGAAGGGACCCACCGCGCGAGCAGGAGGGCCGTGCCGGCCAGCGCCCCGAGGACGATCGCAGACGGGGCCAGCCACGGCAGGAACCCGCTCGTGCGACCGAGCAGCAGCGCCCCCATGGCCGTCGTGCCGACGATCGCGACCGCGAGCGCGGCACTCCATCCGGCGGATCGCCGCGAGCGGTCCCACATCACGACCAGTCCACCGGCCGCGAGGACCGCCACGGCGGGCGCCAGTGCTGTCGTGTAATAGGGGTGAAAGACGCCCTGCGAGAAGCTGAAGACGATGAAGGAGGCGAGGCCCCAGCTGCCCCACAGCAGGTAGGCAGAGCGGGCGAGATCGGTGCGCGGTGTGCCTCGGTGCGTCCACAGCCCGAGCACCAGGCCCGCCAGGGCGAGGGGAAGCAGCCAGGCGATCTGACCGCCGAGGATGGAGTTGAACAGCCGCAGCGGACCCGCGGCACCGCCGAAGCCGCCGGCCCCCGCCGGCCCCCCGGTCCCGCCGGAGACCCGGCTGAGGCCGTTCGCTCCGAAGATCAGCGTGAACCACGAGTTGTCGGTCGTGTCGCCCACCCAGGGGCGGTCCGCCGCCGGCAGGAGCATCATCGTGCCGTACCAGGCGAAGCTCGTGGCGAGCATCACCGCCGCGCCCGCGGCGAGCTGGACGATGCGCCGGCGCAGGCGACCGCGACCGGCGATCAGGAAGGCGAGGGCCAGGCCGGGCACGATCAGATATGCCTCGAGCATCTTCACGTTGAAGGCGAGCCCGACGAACAATCCGCACAGCGCCAGATGACGCGTGCGCCCGGATTCGAGGGCTCTCACGAGCGCCCATGCGGCGCAGATCTGGGTGAACACGAGCAGCGCGTCGGGGTTGTTGAAGCGGCTCATGGCCACGAAGATCGGGGTCAGCGCCAGCGTCAGCGCGGCGAGGATTGCTGCGCGGTGCCCGAGGCTGCGCCTGACGATGTTGTGCAGCACGAGCACCGAGGCAACGCCGCAGAGCGCCTCCGGCAGGAGCATGCTGAAGCTCGAGAACCCGAGCAGGCGCCCCGACAGACCCATGAGCATGTTCGGCAGCGGCCCCTTGTCCAGGCTGCCGGATCCACTCACGTCGAGCGAGTTGGTCAGCCAGGCCTTCCAGCTGTGGCTTGCCGCCTGGGCGGCCTCGGCGTAGTAGGTGTTGGCATACCCGTTACGCGTCAGGCCCCAGAGCGTGAGCATCCCCGCAAGGAGCGCAACGAGCCACAGCAGCGGTCGCGACCACGCCGGATCGCCCCCTCTCCCCGCGATCACCCTGCCCATGGCCCCGCCGGCCGCACGCGTGCGGGAGCTTGCCGGACCGCGGCCTGCGCGCCCGGGTGCGGCTATCGAGGGAGTGGACATGGGTTGCTCCTTTCGGGGGATCTGCGGGGGCCGAGAACGTCCGACCTGCCGGCACTCTCGCGCGCTCGGCCGAGGGCGGCATGCGAGTAGCGTGAGAGCTCGCCGAGCGTCACGGACCAGGGAGGATCGATGACCCGATGCGTGCCGTCCTCGAGCACGAGCACGCCGCCGTGTGTCAACCATCCGGCGGCTGCGGTCGGGCCGCTGAGCAGCGCGGCCTTCGCTCGGATCTCGGCCATCAGCGCGCTCGACGCGAGCGCCGTCACCTGAACGATGCCGGTGAAGGCCGGCTTGCCGGTCGAGGGGTCCAGCAGGTGGTGGGCGGGGCGCCGGTCGGAGTCCCGCCAGCTGCGCCGGCCGATCCCGCTTGTGGCGACGCCGGTCCGTCGCGCTTCGAACGTGTGCAGGGTGGATCCGTCGAACGGGCTCTCGACTCTGATCTGACGTAGCCGGCCCTCGGCCCCTCCGATGGCCAGATCCCCCCCGCAGTTGATCGCGAAGCTCGGCTGGCTAGCGAGTCTCTCGGCCTGAACGTCGGCGAACAGACCCTTCGCCAAGCCTCCGCTGTCGAGCCTTACGCCTGGGGGGCGCGCGATGGTGCGCTCGGCGAGGTTCACCTCGATCTGCCGCCAGGCCCGCGCGGCCGACGCCGCGGCCGGCTTGCGCGGGGGAGCCAGCCCCAGGGTCGTCTCGAGCGGCAATCGCCCACCGAGATCGCCGGTGTAGCCCGCCGTCTCGATCTGATCGATCAGCGTCGCATCGACGAGGCCGCCCGTCACCGATCCGGCGATCACCACCGCCTGGGCGAGTCGTGCCATCAGGTGGCTCACCGGCACCTGCTCCCGCGGGTCCTCGTTGACCAGCGACAGCTCGCTGTCGGGCAGAAAGCGCGAGAAGCCGCGGTGCCACGCCTGAAGCTCACGCCTGACGAGGCTCGCACGCTCGCGCGCGACACGCTCCGGACCGGCCCCGATGAGGGAGACCGAGCAGGAGGAGCCAAAGCAGCTGAAGCGCTCCGTGACCTCGGCTCCGGTCATCATGACTGGGAGGTCGTCACGGCAGACGCAGCCTTCTGTGATTCGGCGTTCCCCGAGGGCGAGCTCGCGGAGGTTTCGGCGCTGCCCGAACCTGAGGGCGCTGAGGCTTCCGTCGCCGAGGAGCTCGTCGATGACGCCGCTGCCGTTTCAGCCGCCGCCTGCCCGGCGGCCGTCGTCGTCGCGGTAGATGTGCTGGGCACTGCTGATGTCGCCTTCATGTGAGCGGCGGCCGAGAGCGCCGGATCCTGTCCTGAGGCGAGCTGCACGTAGACCACCAGAAAGGCGGCGCTGAACAGACCCGCCGCGAGGGCGGCGACGGTTCGCCGAATGCGACTGGCGCGCCGACGCAGCGCCGCGCGCCTGTCTGCGGCGAGAGCTCGGTTACGGAGCGGTTGGGGATCGTCTTCGAGGGAGGGTCGAGACGGGAGGCTATGGCGCGGGTTCATGGTCACTCCTGGCATGTCGTCGGGTCGATGCCACCGAGTGTCGGCCGCGCGTGTGCGAGTTGGCTCCAATCACCCTGAGAGCTTCCTGAGCGCTCACCGGATGCGGTTGTGGCGGCGGCGCTCAGGCTCGCCGTGTCGCACCCGTCCGTCCCATCCCCGGAGAGCCCAGCCAGCGCACGAGCAACAGGCCGATCGCCGGGACCACCGCGATCGCGGTCATCGCCAGGAACCACGTCTGTCCGGCGTCCGTGCCCTCACCGAGGGAGTGGACCAGCCCGAGGATCCAGCCGAGCGCGGTGAAGCGATGAAGCACGCGCCAGCGCTGCACGCCGATGCGCGCACGCGCGTAGTAGGACAGGCCGAGCAGGAGCATCGCCCAGAAGCCGATGATCCCGGCGGTAGTCCAGAGCGTCTTGTAGCCGCTGAGGAACGGGATCGAGACATCCCCCAGGCTCGGGTGCAGAAAGCCGTCGCCGAGCAGCGTCAGCCCGTGTACGAGGAGCGCGATGAGTGTCGCAAGGGACAGGGCCTCGTGGGTGACCCGCAGGTCCGGACCCCGGCCCCTGCGCAGCCGGCCACCCATCAGCAGGCCGACGCACACCGAGAGGCTCGACAGCAGCAGCGCCGCGGTGCCCGCCGCCCGGCTCGTGATCCAGTACAGGTGGGGACCCACCGCGGTGGCCAACAGGTGCGGCAAGCTCACGGTCATGACGAGCATCCCAGCAGGCGCGCCTGAGAGCCTGCTGGGGATCGTCCGGGTGCTTGATGAGAGCGACCCCGAGCGGAGGGATCCGCGAGGAACGACGGGCGGGGGATCTCAGCGGGATGTCGGCATGACTGCGACCTCACGTTTGCCCCCGGCATGACCGCTCCCCGGCAGGACTTCGGCGTGAGGGGGCGCCCTTGAGAGGCACCCGGCGTGACCGCGACCTCAGGAGGACGTCGGCGTGACCGCGGCGCCGGTCGCAGGCTCCTTCGGCAGCCGCACGATGAACATCGCTCCGCCGCCCGGCGCGTTCAGCGCGCTGATCTGCCCGCCATGGGCCTCCACGACGGCGCCCACAATGGCCAGCCCCAGCCCGGCTCCTGCCTTCCCGCGCTCGCGCCCGGCCTCGGCGCGCCAGAAGCGGTCGAACAAGCGCTCCGGCGGGTCTGAGGGCAGGCCCGGCCCGTGGTCGCGCACGCTGACCGTCGCGGTCTCATCGTCCTGCTCGACAGACACCTCGACGGGCGTCTCGCCGGATGTGTGCACCAGCGCATTTCGCAGGAGGTTCGCGAGCACCTGAGCAAGCTGGTGCGGGTCACCCGCTATCACCGCACTGGGTGGGGCGCTCAGGCTGATCGGTCGCTGGGGCGCCGTCGCCTGGGCGTCTTTCACGGCGTCACGCGCAAGAGTCGCAAGGTCGACCGGCTCTTGCCGGAGCGCAGGGGCCTCATCGAGACGGGCGAGGGTGAGCAGGTCCTCGACGAGGATCCCCATGCGCTTGGACTCGTCCTCGATGCGCCGCATCGCGACCTCGGTCTCGGCTCGGTCGCGCGTGGCTCCCATGCGGAAGAGCTCGGCATAGCCGCGAATCGAGGCCAGCGGCGTTCGCAGCTCATGTGACGCGTCGGCCAGAAACTGACGCAGGCGCTCTTCGCTGGCCTCACGTTCGGAGAACGCCCGCTCCAAGCGCTCGAGCATCGCGTTCAGAGCGAGCCCCAGCCGGCCCACCTCGGTCCGCGAGGTCGCGGGGCTCACCCGCCGGGACAGATCGCCGGCGGCGATCTTCCCGGCGTCTGCCTCCATTCGGTCGAGCGGGCGAAGTCCGAGCCGCACCACGAAGAAAGCGGTCACGCCCAGCGCCAGGAGCACGCCGACGATCACCAGGATCTCGACGACCTTCAGGCGGGCCAGGGTCTGGTCGACCTCGCGCAGCGGAGCAGCGACGACCGTGAGACCCGTGTCCTCGGGATCGTGGATCGCGAAGGCGCGATAGCGCAATCCGGACGAGCCGACCGAACCGACCGTGAAGAGCTTGCCGATGGGAACCGTCGCCGGGATCCGGGGCAGCGCGGGCGCCGCCTGCCCGTAGGTGATCAGTATGTGCCCGAGGACCTTGCCGGTGGCGTCCCGGCGCTGGCCGTAGGTCCCGGGAGGAAGGTTCAGGTTCGGTCCCCCGCCGGGCGGTCCGCCCCGATTACCTTGCCCCGTGCCGTTGCGAGGCGCAGCGGCGGCGGCGGGGCGGGCAGCGCCCGCAGGTCCGAAGCCCGCGTTGTCCAGCGCAAACGAGAGTGCGGGGCCGGCCCCTTTCAGCTGCTGATCGACACGGTTCAGCAGGAAAGAGCGCTGCTCGGCGTAGGTGACGGCCGCCAGGAGAACCAATCCGGCGGCGGACAGCGCGAGAACGCTGACCAGCACGCGGGCTCGCAGCGAAGCCATCAAGGGCGCGGGGCCCGGAGGGCGTACCCGACACCTCGCACGGTCCTGATCAGCGACGGCCCGTGCGCATCGAGCTTCTTGCGCAGGTAGCTGATGTAGGTCTCGAGCACCCGGCCGTCCCCGCCGAAGTCGTAGTTCCACACGTGGTCGAGCAGCTGGGCCCGCGTCATCACCCGGCGGGGATTCAGCATCAGGTAGCGCAGGAGCCTGTATTCGGTGGCGGTGAGCTCGACCGGCTCGCCCGCGCGGGTCACCTCGCGCGACTCCTCGTCCAGCTCGAGGTCCTCGAAGACCAGGCGACCCGACTCCGGCGTGGCCTGTCCTGTGCGGCGCAGGATGGTCCGGATTCGTGCAACCAGCTCCTCGAGGCTGAACGGCTTCGTCATGTAGTCGTCGCCTCCACCGCTCAGGCCGCGGATCTTGTCCTCGGTGGCGTCGCGAGCGGTCAGGAAGATGATCGGCACGCCCGCTCGCTGGGAGCCAAGTCGCCTCGCGACCTCAAAGCCCTCCATGTCGGGCAGCATCACGTCCAGCACGATCAGATGCGGTTTGAACGCGGTCACCGCCGCGAGAGCCTCGCGTCCGGTTCCGGCGGTCTCGACGGCGAATCCCTGGAAGCGCAACGCCATCGTCACGACCTCGGCGAGGTTCGGCTCATCGTCGACCACGAGCACGCGATGAACGGCCGGGATGTCAGGCATCTTGTGGATCCTCCACCATCGACCGTCAGCGTCGCGTTCACCCCTCAGGGTATGCGCTGAGTTTCCTGAGAGTTGCCTGAGAGACCGCGCTGCGATCGCGGCCGGCGTTCGTCTCGGGCCGGGGAGCACATAGTCTGGGGGACCGCACTGCCGCGCGTCCGACAGGAAGGACTCATCTGATGAGCTGGGACTTCTCCACCGATCCCGACTTCCAGGAGCAGCTCGACTGGATGGACGAGTTCGTCCGCCGGGAGATCTGGCCGCTCGAGACGATCTGGCACGAGCTCGGCCTGCACGGGCTGCGCGAGGCCATCGCGCCGCTGCAGGATGAGGTCAAGGGGCGCGGGCTCTGGGCCGCGCACCTGCCGCCGGAGCTGGGCGGGCAGGGCATGGGGCAGGTGCGACTCGGACTGATGCACGAGATCCTCGGCACTTCGCCGATAGCGCCGCTTGCCTTCGGCAACGCCGCGCCGGACTCCGGCAATTCGGAGATCCTCGCGATGGCGGGCACGGCCGAGCAGAAGGATCGCTGGCTGCATCCACTGCTCGCGGGCGACCTGCGAAGTGCGTTCAGCATGACCGAGCCGAACACGCCCGGATCCGATCCCACCCAGCTTCGCACGCGTGCCGTTCGCGACGGGGACGACTGGGTGATCGACGGGCACAAGTGGTTCTCCTCCAACGGGTCGATCGCCGACTTCCTCATCGTCATGGCTGTCACCGACCCGGACGCCCGGCCCTCGCAGCGGGCGTCGATGTTCATCGTGCCGCGCGAGACCGAGGGGGTCGAGATCCTGCGAGACGTCCCCACGATGGAGCATCCGTGGGAGCAGTTCGGCGCCTACGGCGGCCACGCCGAAATCCTCTACAACGATGTGCGGGTGCCGGCGGACGCCATGCTCGGCAGCGCGGGCGAAGGCTTCGTGCTCGCCCAGCAGCGACTCGGTCCGGGCCGCATTCACCACTGCATGCGCTGGCTGGGCGTCGCGCGAAGAGCCTTCGACATGATGTGCGAGCGCGCCACCTACCGCCACGCCCACGGCTCGGTGCTGGCCGAGAAGCAGACCGTGCAGAACTGGATCGCCGACAGCGCGGCCGAGATGCAGGCGGCCCGCCTGATGACGCTGCACGCCGCGTGGGTGATGGACACCCAGGGCGCTCGCGCGGCGATCGTCGATGTCGCCCTGATCAAGTTCTACGGCGCAAAGGTTCTCCACGACGTCGTGGACCGCGCGCTCCAGCTGCACGGATCCCTCGGGTACTCGACCGACCTACCGCTCGAGCAGATGTACCGCTTCGCCCGAGCGGCCCGCATCTACGACGGTCCCGACGAGGTTCACCGCCAGACCGTCGCCCGCCGCATCCTGCACGGCTACCGGCCGCCCGCGGACGAGATCCCCAGCGAGCACCTGCCGACGCGTCGCGAGCAGGCGCGCGAGCGTTTCGGGCATCTCCTCGACGCGGTCACGGCAAACGACTAGGACCTGCAGCCTGCGGGTGAGACCCAGATGGTGATGGGGTAGCTGCCGGCGCCTTCCCTGTAGGTGACACGGGCGATCACCGTGGCACCCCGCGTTGGACGCGCGCTCCCGTCGTTGACGTACACGGCGCAGTCGTAGCGATGGTGGTCGAGCTCATACCAGGCTCCGAGTCGCGTGTCTGTGCCGGGCGAGAGCGGGCGGATGCCGCGCCGCACCATCGCGAAGCGGGCAGCCATTTTGAATCGAAACGTCGCTTCGCCGAGCGCTGCCGTGAGCCGGACCGTGCGCCCTTTGGGGATGGCTCTCTCGAGGCCCGCATACATCGCGTTGAGCGGCTGGTACTCGGTCAGGTGGTAGTCCGGGCCCTGGGTCCCCGCCACCGCCCCGCCGGCAAGCGCCGCCGCCCCGACTCCGACCGCGATCGCAACGGCGGGCGCGCGCACGCGGGGCAAGCGTCGCTCGTTTGGCCGCTCGGGCGACTCGGCTGGCCGCTCGGGCGACTCGACCTGCCGCTCGGACGGCTCCACCAGCCGCTCGGACGGCTCCACCGGGCGCACGGGTCGCTCGGCCGGCTGCTCCGGTCGCTTCACCAGTCGCTCGGTCAGCAACGTGGCGATCGACCAACCGAGGGCCACCCACACGAACATTCCGGCGGGCGACCCCCACCACATCGTGTACCCCAGGGTGGCCGCCAGGAGGTTCGTGCTCGGGGTTGTGGCCGCCACGACCGCCAATGCGACGCACAGTGCCAGCGCGATTAGGGCTCCAGCGCAGATCGCGGCGCGGCGACGGAGCAGCCCGATGGCGGCGATCGCCACCAGGGCGCAGAGCATCAGCATGCAGGACACGCTCGCCAGCGTGTCGGGCCGGGTCCGCACTTCGAACTTCCTTTCCCATGGCGATCGAGGCTTCTCAAGCCACCAGGGCGGGACGCCGACGGCGCGCACGACCGCCCGCCATCCGACCGTGGGCCCGAGCGTGGCCTTCCGCGCCGTGGCGGTCTTGATGACGCGCGTCAGATTGCCCGGATGCCCCTGGAGCTGATCGATGGCGGGCGCCGTCCAGCAGACCGCACCGACGAGCACCGCGGCAAGGACCCAGCGCCACAGGTGCGAGGGCGCGCCGCCGTGCGGTCGCGTGGGCTCACCGGCGGCGGCTCGAGAGCTCATGCGCGAGACCGCCAGACCTCCGAGGCCAACGGCCAGGAGGGCCAGTGAAGGCGGCACGAACGCCAGCTGGCACTGCACCACGAAGCTCGCCACGAGGACGGTGAGGGGCAGCAGTCGATATTCGCCGCATGCCAGAGACCAGCAGAGGAAGATCAGCAGCGTGAACGGGAACAGACCGGCGGAGGGGTTCCAGACGTCGTGGAACACCTCGGGGGTGAGCGATCGGCACATCACCGCGACGGCGACCGCGACGGCGAACATGAGCGCCCGCCCGCCACGACGCCGGGCGAGCGCCACGACGCCCATGATCGCCAAGGCGTTCGCGAGTCCCATGGTGAGCATGAGCGTCTCGGGGCTGCCGAAGCGCGCGGGCAGAGCAAGCAGCCAGAAGAGCATCGGCCCGAGGCTGTAGACCGGCTGGTGAAGCACGGCGCTCGCGTCCGAATGCAGCCCCACGAGGGGGGTGTTGGAGCCGAGCACGTCGTGGGCGCGCACGGCGATGTTCGCCTGGTCTCCGGCCGGCAGCCAGCGGTCGCTCAGCGCGCGTAGCGTCGAGGCGATGACCGGCCCGGCGGCGCACAGGCCGACCAGCACCGTCAGCCAGCGATCCGCCGTCAGCCAGCGATCCGCCAGTCGGTGCCGGCCAGCCGCCGATGCGCCCGCCGCCGGGGCGCCCGGCCGCCGAGGGCTGCGAGCACCGGGTCTCGGGCGCTCGAGGCTGGTCTGGATCCGTGATGGGACCGTCTCGCCTGGCACAGGCGTTGAAGGTACAGGCTCGGCGGGTCGCCGCAGAGCAGCGCGGGTTGCGCGCCGTCACGACTCGGGGCTGCGCGAACGCGGCCCCCGCGGATAAGCGAGCAGAGGGGATACTTCGCCCGGGTGCTCCGGCTCGTCACGATCCCGATCAGTCACTACTGCGAGAAGGCGCGCTGGGCGCTCGAGCGTGTGCGAATGCCGTATCGGGAGGAGCGCCACCTGCAGGGTGTCCATCGGCTCGCCGCGCGGCGCGCGGGTGGCGGTTCGACGGTCCCCGTCCTCGTCACCCCCGACGGCGCGATCGGGGAGTCCTCGGAGATCCTCGCGTGGATCGATGAGCGCACGCCGCAGCAGCATCGCCTGCTGCCCTCCGAGCCTGCGGCGCGCACGGAGGTCGAACGGCTGTGCGCTCGCTTCGACGAGCGGCTTGGACCAGCCGGCCGGCGCCTGATGTACATCCAGATGCTTGCCGAGCGCGACCTGATGCTGAGCTTCAACAACGCCGGCATCCCCGCCTGGGAGGATCGCGCAAGTCGCGCCGGCTGGCCCGTGCTGCTCCGCTTCGCGTGTCACGCGCTGGACATCCGTCCCGGTGTCGAGGCGCAGGACGAGAAGACCGTGTTCGGTGAGCTCGACTTCGTCGCAGACCTCCTCCGTGACGGCCGTGCGCACCTGTGCGGCGAGCGCTTCGGCGCCGCCGACCTGACGTTCGCGGCGCTGTCTGCCGCGGTCATCGTCCCCCCGGTCTACGGCGTCCCGCTCCCGCAGCCGGACGTGCTGCCCGCGAAGACGGCAGCGCTCGTGGAACGGGCGCGCGAGCATCCGGCAGGCCGCTACGCCCTTGCCCTCTTTACCGAGCAGCGGCGCGAGACCGTCGTCTGATCAGCTCACCGGCGTGTCGCGCCGCGCGCTGAGCGACGCGATCACCGCGCCGGCAGGTGCTCGATCTCGGGGGAGCGCAGCGCGATGCCCAGGCCGCGCAGCGCGACCCGCCCGGACGCGGGATAGAAGCACATGTCGCTCGTGTCGCGGGTGCCGTAGGCCAGGTAGGTGAGTCCCCGTGCGCCGGCCCGCAGCGCGTGGGCGACGCCCGTTCCGGCGGGCCGCGAGATCACGTCGCCCGGGCGCAGGGAGTGCTCCTCGGGACCGTCGGCCCCGCGGGCCCACAGCTCGAGGACTCCAGAGCCATCGAGGACGACGAAGACCTCCTCCTCCAGCGAGTGGCAATGCGCAGGGGCGCCCTGCTCGCCGGCGCCCAGCACCACGTGGTTGAGGCCGGTTGCGTGCGCTCCGGCGGCGCTTCCCAGGCGACGCACGCGTCCCTCCATCGTGGCGGGCACATCGGCCAGCCCCACCACGCCACGCGGGCGCTCCGCCTCCGGCGGCGGACAGTCGGGCGGACCGGCCGCGGCCTCGCGGGCGAACGGCGAATCGCCGGAGCTCAGCTCCACCCAGCGCGGAAACGTCCAGGCCACGCCGGCGCGCGGGAGCGCCGTCAGCGCGGGGTCGCGTCGCTCCCCGAAGACCAGCACGTCGAGGCCGGGCGCTCCGGCGCGCAGCGTGTGCACTCCGCGCTTCGGCCGATGCACCATGCAGTCACCCGCTCCGACCGGGTAGGTCTTGCCGTCCAGCCACAGAAGGCCCTCCCCGTCCAGCACGTAGAAGATCTCCTCGTCGGCGCCATGCTCGTGTGCCGGCGTCGAGAAGTGTCCCTCGGCGATCTCGATCCGGCGCAGCCCGACGGTGTGCGATTTCGCTTCCCGCCCGAGGTCGCGCCAGACGGCTTTGATGTGTCCGACGGCGAACTCGCTCGCGCGGCTCTCGTGCAGGTTCACGATCTCGATCGCTCGACGCTATCACGCACCCTCGCGCGTCGGCCGGCGCAGCCGCGAGGCGCCCAGCGGCTAGCCCGAGCGCTCGCCGACCGGCTGGAGCGTGCGGGCGAGCCAGTCCGCCGCCTGCGCGGCGTTGGCGGCGTCGATCTGGTGGGCCGCGTCGGACTCGTGGTAGTCGACCTCGACCCCGCCGTCTTGCAGCACGTCGCGCGCGCGCCGCGCGAACTCGATCCCGATCACCGGGTCGCGACGGCCGTGCGCGATGAACGCGCGCACTGACCCGCGGTCGGCGAGGGCGGGCTGCCAGCCCTCGACGGTCGGTACGAACCCGGAGAACGCGAGGATCCCCCCGGGCGCCGGACGGTCGGCCCCGAGGCCGAGCGCGTAGCTCATCACCGCGCCCATCGAGAACCCGCCGAGCACCGTGCGCTCGGGTGCGATGCCGGTGCGCCGCCACAGCTCGCTGTGCATGGTGGCGAGGTCGCGGTAGGCGGCGTGGAAGGTGTCGGGGTCGGGGTAGCCGACGCGTGGCACGACGTACCAGTGGTTGCCGGGCCAGCCGGGTATCGTCAGCGGGGCGCGCGGTGTCGCCAGGTGCAGCCGGCCCTGCGGGTCGAGCACATCGCCGAGTCCGAGCAGGTCGTGCTCATCGGCACCGCGTCCGTGGTGCAGCACGAGCAGGCCCTCGGGCTCGCCTGACGCGGGCCGCTCGCGGAAGGTCAGCGGGCTCACGTTCGGAAGCCTACGCGGGCGTGGCATGCTGCGCGCATGCAAGGCACCGACTCCGAGAGCCCGCCCCCGGCCGCCCCCACGATCGACGAGCTCGTGCTCGCCGATCAGCCCGAGCGCTGGGCGGAGCTCGGCTTCACCGTGGCGGACGGGTGCTGCCAGCTCGGTCTGGTCCGCGTGCGTCTGGCCGGTCCTGCCGCCGGGCAGGGCATCGTCGGCTGGTCTCTGCGCGGGATCGCCGCAACCGAGCTCGATGGGCTCCCGACCGTCCGCTCGGAGGCCCGTGCTGCGCAGAGCGCGCCCACGCACGCCAACGGGGCGCTCGCGATCGACCACGTCGTGGCGATGTCGCCGGCGCTCGACCGTACGGTCCAAGCGCTGCAGGCGGCAGGGCTGCCGTTGCGCAGGATCCGCGACGAGCCGACGCCGGCCGGGGCGCCGCGCCAGGCCTTCTTCCGGCTCGGAGCAGAGATCCTCGAGGTGATTCAGGTGCCCGACGATCTCGTGGAGCGGGCCGGCGGGCCGGATCAGCCTGCCCGGTTCTGGGGTCTCGCCGTGACCGTCGAGGACCTCGATCGCGCGGCGGAGGGACTCGGCGAGCGTGTCGGCTCGATCCGGCCCGCGGTCCAGCCGTCCCGGCGGATCGCCACCCTGCGCCGATCCGCCGGGCTCGCGATCCCGCTCGCGCTGATGAGCGTTCGCGAGGGCGGCGTCCCGGCCGCTATCTGACTCGCCCGCCGGCGGCGTTCACCGCGTACCACGTGCCGCCGAACTGGCCGGCTCCGACGTAGG
The DNA here is from genome assembly GCA_963811445.1 of uncultured Solirubrobacterales bacterium. Lineage (GTDB taxonomy): Bacteria > Actinomycetota > Thermoleophilia > Solirubrobacterales > Solirubrobacteraceae > Palsa-744. The sequence continues at coordinate 155,463 of CAWERP010000005.1, read as the reverse complement.
CGGTTTCTCCGCGTTCACTTGCCGGGGCGTAGGTGTAGAGCGGGTGACCGGCATAGGTCACCTGTCGCGTGCCGCCGGACAACCTGATGGTGGACAGCAGCGAGGCCTTCAGTCCCGCCCCGGCGACCGGGTTCCCGCTCGTGGTCAGCGCCGGCCAGGTGTTCGAGCATTCGCGGACCTTTGCGCACGTGTTCTTGTTGCGGGGGTCCCTTGAGAACTCATAAAGCGTGAAGCCCGAGGCGGTGACGAGGATCTTGCCAAGGCTCGTGCGCGCCAGCCCGACCCTGGCGGTGCGGGCCGTCTGACCGGCCGGCGCGGCCGTGTGCGCGCTCGCGGCCGCCGAGACGCCCGCCGCGCCGAGCAGGATGCCAGCCAGCAGCATGGGGGTTCGCTTCACGGTCTTCCTCCTGATCTCTGGGGTATGAGCATGGACGCCTCGGGAAGTAAGACGCCGCGCTTGCGCAAACCTTCCCGACGGCTCACCGCAGCCCGGGAGGTGATCATGGGCGAGCGCCCTGGAGCGTGCATATTCGGTAGAACCTCCGGATGGTCCCACGCGCAGCCTCACGGGCGTCGTCGCCCAGCGCGGCGACGGCGCTGGCAGCAGATCGTCGCTGGCCGCTCCTCGAGGGCCGGATGCGATGACGCCCGGGCTGTACTTCAGTGACCCTGCATGCCTCGAGCACGATCCGCGGGCGTACATCCCGACGCACCCGGACACGCCCGAGCGCCTGCTGGCGATCGAGCAGCTCATGTCGGACGCCGGCTGGCTCGGGTGGCAGCGACGCGCGGCACCGGCGGCCGACCGATCACAGCTCGAGCTCGTTCACAGCGCCCGCCACGTCGATGCGATCAGCGAGCTCTGCCTCTCCGGCGGCGGGCCGGTAGATCCCGACACGTTCGTGGGCGAGGCCTCCTACCGGGCGGCGCTGCACGCCGCCGGAGGCGCGTGTGAGATGGCCCGGGCGCTCATGGCCGGCGAGGCCGGGCTCGGGTTCTGCGGCGTACGCCCCTCCGGCCACCATGCAGAACACGACCGCGCGATGGGGTTCTGCCTCTTCAACAACGTCGCCGTCGCCGCGGAGCTCGCCATCCGGGACCTCGGCGCCCGGCGGGTGTTCATCCTCGACTGGGACGTGCACCACGGCAACGGGACCGCGGAGGCGTTCCGCCGCCGCTCGGACGTGCTGTTCGCGAGCATTCACCAGGCGGGGCTGTTTCCGGGCACAGGCTCCCTGAGCGACGTGGGCTCGGGCCCGGGCGAGGGCTACACGATCAACCTGCCGGTCCCCCCGGGGACCGAAGAGGACGTGTGGCTGTCCCTGCTCGAGCACATCCTGTTGCCCGCCGCGGCCGCCTTCGAGCCGGATCTCGTGTTGATCTCCGCCGGCTTCGACGCTCATCTGGAAGATCCGCTCGGAGGCTGCCGCCTGCAGACGGACTCCTTCGCGGAGATGGCTCGCCACGTGCACGACATGGCGCGCGGCGCCGGGGCTCCGCTCGGAGCGGTTCTGGAGGGCGGCTATGCGCCGAGCGCGCTGGCACTCTGCGTGCGCGGGACGCTCGACGCCCTGAGCGGCGAGGCGCAGGCGCAATCCAGGGCACCCGAGCCGCTGCTCACGTCCCGGGCCGCCGCGCAGATCAGCCAGTATTGGACACTGTGAGGCCTTAGATCGATGAGCTATGCGGACGGCGGGATCAGCTATGCGGACGGCGGGATCAGCTAGGCAGGCGTGGATGAGTCACACGCGCCGTGCGCCTCGCCGCCGGCGCCGCCGGCGATCGGCGGATAGCTCTCGCTGGCGACATCGCGCGACGGCCGGGTGTAACGTCGTGTGCGCATGAGCGCCCAGCCGCCCGCGACGAGTTCCTCCCTGAGCGGCGTGACCGTCGTCGAGGCCATGCGTCCGGGGGTTGTCACCTGTCTGCCCGAGGCCGGGCCGTCGACCGTCGCCGCGATCATGCTGATACACGGCATCCATGCCGTCATCCTGGCGCCGGCGGACTCCGGCGCGCCGCTGGTCGTGACCGATCGTGAGCTCGTCCGGGCCGCGCTCGAGGGTCGCGAGGACGCGCCGGCGCGCGAGCTCGCGTCCGAGCCCGTGGCAACGCTGGCAACGGACGCGGAGCTCGACGACGCGGCGGCGCTGATGGCCAAGCGCTACGTGACCCACATACTCGCCGTCGACCCCGGGTCCGGCGCCCCGGCCGGCGTAATCTCGACCCTCGACCTGGTGGCGATCCTCGGCGGCTGGGAGCCCCGCCTCGCGCGCATGTTGCGGCCCGCCCCTGCACGACCCTCCCCGAGCGCCCGCACGTTGAGCGAGGCGAGGGTGAGCGACGTCATGCACCCCGGCCTTGCCACGTGCACACCGGACGTGGCGCTTTCGACCGTGGCGCGAACCATGGCCGAGCACCGCGTCCATTGCGTGTCCGTGAGCGGCATCGACACAACCGGTCCCCGTGGCCAGCACCTCTCCTGGGGCCTCATCGAGGACATAGATCTCGTGCGCGCGGCGCATCGCCGGGCGCTCGCCGAGCCCGCTGCCACGATCGCCGCGACCGCGCCGATTGCCGTCTCGCAGGACGAGTCGCTCGATCGTGCCGCGGCGCTCATGGTCGAGCACGACATCAGCCACGTCGTGGCGGTGGGACCGTCCGGCCTGCCCTCCGGCATGGTCTCCACGCTCGACATCGTAAGAATCATCGGCGCGAACTGAGGCTTGGAACCGCGCGGCACCCAGATGCAGCGCGCGCGCAAGAAGATCCCGCGCGATCGCGAAGATGACTACACGCCCGGGGCTGCCGCGGCGCGCCGGGCCTTCCTGTCAGAGCAGACGGACGTGGCATTGGAGCACGTCTCTCACTACTCCTTCGACCCGTCGGCTCTCCCCGGGAACGTCGAGCACTTCACGGGGGTCGCGCAGGTGCCGATCGGCATCGCCGGGCCGCTGCTCGTCAACGGGGAGCACGCGCAGGGCGAGTTCTACGTGCCGCTGGCGACGACCGAGGGAACTCTGGTCGCGAGCTACAACCGCGGCATGAAGATGCTGTACGAGGCGGGCGGCGTGACGACCACGATCCTCGACGACGCGATGCAGCGCGCTCCCGCCTTCGTGTTCGAGAGCGCACGCCAGGCGCGCGCATTCGGAGAATGGCTCACCGAGCACTTCGCCGAGATCAAGCGGGTGGCCGAGACCACCACGCGCAGCGGGCGGCTGCGCGGCATCGAGCAGTACTCCGCCAGCCGGATCCTGTTCACGCGCTTCGACTACACGACCGGCGACGCGGCCGGGCAGAACCTCACGAGCAAGGCGACCGCCGCGGCCTGCGCTTGGATCACCTCCAACTACGAGGGCATCACCAACTTCCTGCTGGAGTCCAACTTCGCGACCGACAAGAAGAGCTCGCAGGTCAACATACTTCGCACCCGGGGCAAGCGGGTTGTCGCCGAGGCGACGGTCCCCGCCGCGCTGATCGAAGAGCACATGCACACGACCGGCGAGAAGCTGTTCCGGGCGCGGCAGGTGTCGAACCTCGGGGGCTTCATGTCCGGTGTCAACAACAACGGCGCCCACTCGGCGAACGGGATCGCTGCTGTGTTCGTCGCGACCGGGCAGGACGCCGCCAACGTCGCGGAGTCCTCCGCGGCGCTCGGCTTCAGCGAACTGCTCGGAAACGGCGACTACTACGGCTCGATCACGCTCCCGTCGTTGATCGTCGCCACCTACGGCGGCGGCACGGGGCTCGCGACCCAGCGCGAGTGCCTCGAGCTGCTCGGTTGCTACGGGACCGGGAAGGTTCGCAAGCTGGCCGAGATCGTCGCGGCCACGGTGCTCTGTGGCGAGCTCTCGCTCGGTTGGGCGATCGTGGCCGGGGAGTGGGTGCAGGCGCACGACCGGTTCGGCCGCAACCGACCGTAGCTCCCCGGCCGTGCCGCCCCGGCTGGATTCGTGTGCCGGTTACCTCTTCAGCGACTTGCCGGCGCTGTCCACGACCTTGCGCAGGAAGTCGTATTGCGTGCGGACCAGCCGGTCGGCCATCTCCAAGGCGGAGTCCACGATCTCCTGCCGTCTGGACGGGCCCTCGCCGTGCGGCAGCGCAGGCAACGCTCGGTCGACCGTGTCGACGAACTTGCGTACCGCCTCGATCGCCGCCCGCTGACCGTCCTCGATGGACTGCGCCACCTCGTCGGTGAGCTGCGTCGTCTTCTCGACGGCGGTCTTGGACGTGCTGGCGGCTGCGCTGCGCCGCCGAGTAGCCGTCGCCTTTGCCGCTGGGCTGCGCCGCCGAGTCGCCGTCGCTTTTGCCGCTGTGCTGCGCTGAGTCTTGGTCTCGGCCATTTGTCGGTCACTCCCTCAAAGTCGGTTTTTCTCAGAATCCACGACACTACGCCGAGTCAAGGTGGCTTTGAGGGGCATAAAGCCACACACCGACTGTGGAGAACCCGCACGCCCCGAAGCGGGGATGCCCGAGTCGGGGCGTGTTCCTCGTGCGCGTCGGTCGGTATCGGCGCAAGACGCCGGCAGAAGCGATGCGGAAGACCACTGGTGCGCGCGCTCTTGGCGAGCGCTACCGACCTCGGCGAGATTGCGCCGCGGTGAGTCCGCCGGGAGACGCGGAGAAGAACGCCGCGAGCGCCGCGTGAGTCTGCTTGGGACGCTCGACTTGCGGCACGTGTCCACAGTCGAGCTCGAGGTGGCGTGCGAGCGGAAGAGCGTCGGAGACGTGGCGCTCGAAGGCGATCGGCACGAGGCGGTCGCGGCGACCCCAGACGAACAGTGCATCAGCCTTCAGTGTCCTCAACCGCGGCCAGAAGCCTTCCTTCCCGTGCGGCTCGTCGAGATAGATCTGACGGGCCGCGGCGTAGAACGCGGCCCGGCCGGCCGGTGTGAGGTAGGCGCGCAGGAACTCGTCGACACCGGCAGCGGTCCAGCCTTCGTCCGCGCCGGGGATGAGGCGATGAACGATCGCCTGGACGACCGGTCGCGGAGCCAGCTGCACGAGCCCGAGCTCGGGGCGCGTCAGCCGCAGCAGCGGCAGCCAGGGCCGCGCGCGTCGCCAGGCCAGCGCGGGGGCGAGCAGCGCAACCCGCCCGACGCGGCCGGGATGAAGCAGTGCGGTCTCGAGCGCCACGCGTCCACCCAGGCTGTTGCCGATCAGATGCACGCGGTGAAGCTCGAGCGCGTCCAGGAGGTCGATGGTGGCGTTGGCGAAGAACCGAGCGTCGTAGGCCGCGCCGATGGGCTTGTCGGAGTCGCCGAATCCCGGTAGGTCGAGCGCGATCACGCGGAACCGACCGGCCAGCGCCGCAACCGTCGGCAGGAACGAGCCCTTGGTGCCGCCGAGGCCGTGCACGGCAAGAGCCGGCGGCCCCGTGCCGGCTTCCAGGATCGACATGCGCACGCTGGACGTGCTGAGGTCCCGAAAGCGCAGCCGTCCCGGCTCGGTCGCCCCGCTCGTGGCGGCCAGGAACCCCACGCCGACGTGCAGGTTTCGGCGCACCGACAGACGCCCGGAGCGGAAGTCCTCAATCCCGCCGCGCAGGCCGGCGGCGATGCGGCGCCATGTCGCAGCGTCGGCGCTCAGCACCGCGTCCGGGCGTGCACGTGAAGCCGCGATCGTGGCTGTGCCGTCCGCGATCACGACGTCCCAGGCGTCCCCGTCGCGCACGGCGAGCCGGATGCGGGTCCGGCGTTGCCGCGCGTCGAAGACGCTCGGGTCATAGCGATCGACGAGCGTACGTAGGGAGTCGGGCACTATTGGCATTGGGAGCCGAGATTGGTCAGTCGGGTGACAGGCCTGTTTCGACTGTCCTCAGCGTGGCAGAGTAGATGCTGACCTCCGACCAAGTGCCGAGCTTGCCGACAACGCTACCTTCATCGATCGCGTGAGCGCAACAGCGGATCGACCTGTCCGCGGGCTCGTCGACGTCCACTGCCACATCCTGCCGGAGCTGGACGACGGAGCCCTCAGCCTGCGCGATAGCGTGGCGATGGCGCGTCAGGCCCGCGCGGACGGGATCGCGGTTGTGTGCGCCACACCGCACATCCGCGAGGACCACGACGTGCGCGTCTCCGAGCTGCCTGTGCGCCTCCTCGCGCTGGAGCGGGAGCTCGAGCGCCAGGGGGTAGGGGTGCGGGTCGTCCTCGGGGGCGAGGTCGGCCAGCACGCCGCGGAGGAGCTCACCGTGCCGCAGCTGCGTCGACTCTCGCTCGGCGGCAACGGCTGGGTCCTGCTGGAGCCGGCGCCGGGGCCGCTCTCGGTCGAGCTTGACGCGCTCGTCGAGCGGCTCGCCGCGGCGGGGATGAGGACCGTCGTCGCGCACCCCGAGCGCCACGCGGGCGTCGACCTGGAGGAGCGCCTGCTGGAGCTGGTGGCGCGCGGATGCCTGATCCAGTGGACCGCTGACTTCATAGCGCAGGGCACGGGCGGGGATTTCGTGTTGGGCCTCGCGCGCGACGGGCTGGTGCACCTGCTCGGCTCAGACGCCCATTCCTCCTTGGGGGGCCGTCCGGTGCGGCTGAGCGGAGGGCTCGCGCGTCTCGGCGAGGAGCTGCCGGCAGACCATGTCAGGTGGATCGCCGAAGACGCGCCGTGGGCGGTGCTGCGCGGGGAGCCCGTGACCCCGCCGTGGTCCGGTCGCTCGGGGAGTGCGCGCCGTCGCACCTGACACGCCCGCAGGCCGAGCAGCGGTGAGCGGTGCCTGGGTGGCTGGTTCAGGCTGCCGCCGGTGCGGGCCATGCCTCCAACACGACCTGCTCGGCCAGCTGCTCCACCACCTCGCGCGAGGCGCCACCCAGACCGCGGCGCAGGAAGTTGGCGGCGCCGGCTGCGGCACCCAGCCTCAGCGCGCGCTCGAAGCTCTCGCCGCGCGCCCAGGCCGCTGCCAGGGCGCCCATCATCGAATCGCCGCAACCCTCGCGGAAACCGTGCTCGAAGCGCGGCGGGGTCAACTGCGCGAAGCGGCCGTCATGCAGCACCACAGCGGGCAGCTCGCCGCGTGTGACGATCACGCTGCGCGCCCCCGCATCGTGCAGGCGCTCCACTCCGGCCTGCATGAGCTCGGGCGTGGAAACGGGGCCGCGCACGTACTCCGCAAGCTCCCAGTCGTTGATCTTGACCAGATCGGGCTTGCCCCGCAGGGCGCTGTCCAAGCGCGGCGAGGACAGATCCACGAGCGTCCGGCACCCGCCCGCGCGGGCATCGGCCACGAGATCCTCGTAGATCTCAAGCGGCAGCAGCTCGCCCGGCATCGGGTTGGTCACCACCAACCAGCCGCAGGCGATCGCCTGCGAACAGGTCTGCGAGAAGAGCTCGTCCAGCTCGTGCCTCGAGGGAGGGTCGCTCAGCTTCATCGCCAGCAGCTCCCGACTGCCGGTGCGGCGGTCGGTAACGTAACAGCCGCTGGCGCTGGCGGTCCTCACCAAGCGCAGCTTCCCGCTGCCGACGGTGCGCTCCAGCAACGGCAGCAGGAGATCTCCGCTCTCGCCGCCCAAGAAGCCGCACAGCACCGGACTCGCCCCCAGGCATGCGGCCATGCGCGTCACCCACACCGCTTGCCCGCCGGCGTGGAAGTGGATGCTCTGGCGGTCTTCGCCCTCCACCTCGAGGGTGACCGTCAGCAGCGGGTGCGGCGCGAAGATCGCCATGCGCGCCTCTGCACCCGGGTCGGCGCCGTCCGCGGAAGGCTGCGTCTCCGACGCATCCGCCAAGGCTCAGCTCCCCGCGCCCCTGGTGCCCTTCGCCGGCCTGTCCGGGCCGGTCCCTTTCACGGGCTTCAGCCTGGCCAGCGCCGCGAACTCCTGTTCTGTGTGCCGCATGATGGCCTGCGGGTCGGGCACCAGGCTGGCGTGCACGAGCAGCCCGATCGTTACCTCTTCCCGGTAGCTGAAGATGCTCACGCTCATCCCCACGCTGCCCGACGTGGGGGCCCACACCAGCACCGCGCGCACGGGCGTGCCGGCGAGATACACGACCTCGCGCGGGCCCGGCACGTTGGTCATCACCGCGCTGACCTTGGCGGTGAAGATGTCCACGATGCGGCTCTCGACCTGTTGCGGAGTCAGGCCAATCGCCTCCAGCATCGCGTAGGAGATCGGCCCCTCCGGCGAGTGCTTGATCGCATCCATCCTGTGCCTCAACTCCTCCAGGCGGGCGCGCCGGCCGGCCACATCCACGGGCAGCGTCAGGACCACCAGTCCGAAGTGGTTGCCCAGCTCGCGAGGGATCGGCTCCTCGGGCGGGCGCAGGTTGAAGGGCACGAACGCCCTGATCTCGCGGGGCACCTCTCCGCTGTCGAGCAGATGGCGCCGGAGCGCGGCGCTCACCGACGCGAGCAGCACGTCGTTGACGGTGGCGCCCAGCGCGTGCGCGGTGGCCTTGACATGCGCCAGATCCAGCTGCTTGGTCCACGCCACCCTCCGCGCCACACCAAGCTCGCCCCGCAGCGCGGTATCGGCGTCGGCGGGGGTGAACAGCAGCTTCGCCCACGTCTGCGCGTCGGCCGCTGCCCGGTCCACGAGCTCGCGCGCGTGGCCAGGGTGTGCGAGCAGCTCCATGCCCTCGTGCGCCATCCCGGAGGCCACCCGCTGGGTCGCGGCGATCGCTGGAGCGGCCACTGCCGTGACCGACGCGCCGATGGCGCCGCCCACCGCTCCGGTCACTCCCCCCCGCCGCGCTCCTGCGCGGCGGGCACGGGGGGCGAGCAAGCCGTCGCCCTCGGGCGCCGCGTCGGTCAGCGACAGCATCACCCGCGCCAGCGCGACCCCGTCGGCGATGCAGTGGTGCATGCGCACCAACAGCGCGCAGCCCCCGCCGGGCCGGTCGATCAGGTAGATGTCCCACAGCGGCTTCGTCCGGTCGAGCGGTGTCGCGATCAGATCGCCGAGGAGCTCGCGAAGCGCCGCCTCGTCGCCGGGCTCCGGCAGCCCGAGGTGATGCAGATGGCGGTCGAGGTCGAAGTGGGGGTCGGTCTCGAAGGAGGGCCCTCGCAGGGGCAGGCGGCTCTCCAGCACGCGCCCGCGAAAGCGCGGGTAGGGCTCCACCAGGCGCTTGCGGATCACCCCGCGCAACCGCTCCTCGCTGAGGCGCTCGTCGAACAGCATCGCGGAGTTGATCACCATCAGGTTGGTCGGCCTGTCCATGTGCAGCCACGCTGCGTCGGCGCTCGGCAGGCTTTGGTGAGCGGTCTCGGTCACCGTGGTCACCTACCCTTGGTGGCCAGCACGCTCTCGAGCAGCTCGACGTACTGGCCGAGGTGCCGTGGGCCGAGGAACAGGTCACGCACGCGCGTCTGCGCGGCTGCGCCGATGCGCTCCGCTCCATGGGGATCATCCAACAGCGCGCTCACGTGGCCGCCGAAGGCTCGCAGGTCGCCGGGCTCCACGAGGAAGCCTGTGCGCCCGTCCTCGATCTGCTCGCGGATGCCGCCGATCGCCGAGGCGACGACCGGGCGGGCCTTCCACATCGCCTCCGCGACGGTGAGGCCGAAGCCCTCCGCCAGGCTCTTCTGTGCGACGACGTCGGCGCGCCGCTGAAGCGCGTTGACGATCACCGCGTTCTCGTCGTCGTCGGCCATCGGCAGCAGGGCGAGATGCACGCGACGACGGATCCGGCGAGGCAGCTCCGACCAGGTCGCTTCGACCTCTGCGAACACTTCTTCCCCCTCGGGATCGTCCGCGACCGCCGCCACGTCGGGGCCCGCCAGCAGAAGGTGTGGGTCTTCCTCGGAGTGGACGTGCTCGGCGAACGCCGCGAGCACGCCGAGCGGGTCCTTCAGGCGGTCCCAGCGCGAGACCTGCGCGAGCAGGGGGACGTCGAGCCGCAGCCGGTGCTCCTCGACCAGTTTCGCCGCGGACTCAACGCGACCGAGCGTGCCGTCGAGCCGCTCGAAGACCGCCCTGGAGCTGTGGCGGTGGTCGGCGGCGAGTCCGGCGGCGCGCAGCACCGCGGTCACGTTGGTGAACGCCATCGCCTGGTTCTTCGGCGAGAAGGCGTCGATCGACGGCGCGATCACCGTCAGCTTGGTGCGATCGAGCCCCGCCCAGAAGTAGAGCGGATAGGAGAACACATAGGCGTCGGCAGGCTCGACGTAGGGGATCAGGAACCGCCAGGCTTCGCGCGCGAGATCGTTCGGAGGGTCGATGCCGACGTGCGAGCGCCAGATCACCGGCACACCCGTGTCGAGCAACCGCGGGATCATGCCGGCTGTCTGCGGATCGTGCAACAGCACGACGTCGGAGGGACGGACGAGCTCTGCCAGCAGCTCGGCGTTCTCAACGCAGCAGCGCTCGTAGGCGGCGCGCTCGGCCTCGCCCAGCGGGCCGCCGTCGCCCTCTTGTCCGTGCAGTCGGTTGTGCAGGCGCTTCGTGATGCGGAAGAACTCGCCGTCACCCTCGATCACCATCCAGCGTGCCTCGCTCCCACCGCCTCGCGTGTAGCCGATCAGCGAGCGCAGCATCTCGGCGACGCCGCCGCCGTGGGCGGTCGAGTTGACGTTCCAGAGCGTCCGCGACTCGAGCAGCTCGCGCCCGCGGGTGAGCGTGTGTTCGAAGGCAGCAAGCGCGTCGGGGGTGAGCACGCTGCGCAGGCGCTCGGGGTCCAGCGGGGTGACGGAGACTTCAGCGAGTCCCATCGTGCGAGCCTACTCCACTGCAACCGGCGTCATTCGGCGCCGATCTGCAGTGGCGATCCCAACCCTGCGCCACACCTCGCTCGGACGCCAGTCCGTATGCTCACCGAAACGGCTATAGGAGCGTCGCTCATGACCAAGTTCAAGTACGTCCGCTTCTTCGAGGAGCTCGGCATCGACGACGTCCCGCTGGTGGGGGGCAAGAACGCCTCGCTCGGCGAGATGTACCGCAATCTCTCCAGCGAGGGCGTGCGCATCCCCAACGGCTTCGCGATCACGGCCGAGGGATACCGCTACATGCTCGAGGCCGCCGGCGCCTCGGACGCGCTGCGTCACACGTTGGACGGCCTTGACCCGGCCAACGTCACCGATCTGGCACGGCGCGCAAAGCGCGCGCGGGAAATCATCTACGGCGCGACCCTGCCCGCCGACCTCATAGGCGAGATCATCGGCGCCTACCGGCTCCTGCAGGAGCAGTACGGGGAAGAGCTGAGCCTCGCGGTCCGAAGCTCCGCCACGGCGGAGGACCTGCCGACCGCGAGCTTCGCCGGCCAGCAGGACACCTATTTGAACATCCACGGCGATGAGAGCCTGCTCGACGCGTGTCGTCGCTGCTTCGCGAGCCTGTTCACCGACCGCGCGATCCACTACCGGATCGACCAGGGGTTCGACCACTTCGCAGTGGCGCTGTCGATCGGGGTGATGAAGATGATCCGCTCCGATCTGTCCGCTTCGGGCGTGTTCTTCTCGCTGGACACCGAGTCGGGCTTCCGTGACGTGGTGTTCATCACCGGCGCATACGGCCTGGGGGAGAACGTCGTGCAGGGAGCGGTGGACCCGGACGAGTTCTACGTCCACAAGCCGACCTTCGCCGCGGGCCACCGGGCCGTGCTGCGACGCATGCTGGGAGACAAGGCGGTGAAGATGATCTACGTCGAAGGCGAGACCAAGCACACCACGCGCAACGTCCCCACGCCCAAGGCCGACCGTGAGCGCTACTGCATCGCCGACGAGGACGTGCTGGAGCTGGCCGACTACGCGATCAAGATCGAGCGCCACTACGGGCGCCCGATGGACATGGAGTGGGCGAAGGATGGCCTCGACGGCAAGCTGTACATCGTTCAGGCGCGGCCGGAGACGGTGGCCTCCCAGCGCAAGGCCACGTCGCTGGAGAGCTACGTCCTTGAGGGCAGCGGTGAGGTGCTGACCGAAGGTCGCTCCGTCGGCGAGAAGATCGCCTCGGGCAAGGCGCGCCTGATCGAGAACGTCGCGCACCTGTCCGAGTTCGAGCCCGGGGAGGTGCTGGTGGCGGACATCACCACCCCCGACTGGGAGCCGGTGATGCAGACGGCCGCGGCGATCGTCACCAACCGAGGCGGGCGCACGTGCCACGCCGCGATCATCGCCCGCGAGCTCGGAATCGCCGCGGTCGTGGGCGCCGGAGACGCGACCACGACCCTTGCCGCCGGCGGCACGGTCACGGTGTCCTGCAGCGAGGGTGACTCCGGGCGCGTCTACCGCGGCGAGGTGCCGTTCCACGTCGAGCGCACCGAGGTCGGGGAGATCCCCCGCCCGAGGACGAAGATCATGGTCAACCTCGGCAACCCGGATCTCGCGTTCAAGACCTCATTCCTGCCCAACGACGGTGTCGGGCTGGCGCGCATGGAGTTCATCATCAGCGAGTACATCAAGGCCCACCCGCTCGCCCTCGTGCACCCCGAGCAGGTCACGGACCCACAGGCACGCGAGACGCTCGCACGCCTGATCCGCGGCTACCCCGATGGCGAGACCTTCTTCGTGGAGTGCCTGTCGGAGGGCATCGGCACGATCGCCGCCGGCTTCTGGCCCAAGCCCGTCGTGGTGCGCATGTCCGACTTCAAGACCAACGAGTACGCGAGCCTCGTCGGGGGCGCCGACTTCGAGCCGCAGGAGGCCAACCCGATGCTCGGCTTCCGCGGCGCCTCGCGCTACGCCCATCCCGCCTACGCCGAGGGCTTCGCGCTGGAGTGCCGGGCGATGACGCGGGTGCGCGAGGAGATGGGTCTGACGAACGTGATCCTGATGCTCCCCTTCGTTCGCCGCCTCGGCGAGGCCGATCGCGTCCTCGAGCGCATGGCCGAGCTCGGACTCGAGCGCGGCAAGGACGGACTCGAGATCTACGCGATGTGCGAGATCCCCAACAACGTCCTGCTGATAGATGAGTTCGCAAAGCGGTTCGACGGCTTCTCGATCGGCTCCAACGATCTCACCCAGCTGACGCTCGGCGTCGACCGCGACTCGGAGATAGTGGCGTTCGACTACGACGAGCGCGACGAGGGCGTCAAGGAGATGCTCCGCCTGGCGGTCGAGGGATGTGCCCGCAACGGGATCCATTCGGGGCTCTGCGGGCAGGCGCCCTCCGACTACCCAGACATGGCCGAGTACCTCGTCGAGCTGGGCATCGACTCGATCAGCCTCAACCCCGACACCGTGCTGAAGACGACCCAGCAGATCCTCGAGGTCGAGCGGAACCTCGACCCGGCGCCGAGCAGCGCGACGCGCGGATAACTACGGTGGCGGCTCGCACGTTGCTACCGATGACAGGATAGGGGCAGCGGCCTACCCTGCCGAGCATGCCCGACCCGCTCACCGCACTGGACGCGACGTTCCTCGAGCTCGAGCAGATGGACGAGGGAGCGACGATGCACATCGGGGGCGTGATGGTGTTCGATCCCCCGCCCGACGGAGGCGTCCCTACGGTCGAGGCGATGTGCACGAACATCGCCCCGCGCCTGACCCTGCTGCCGCGCTACTCGCAGCGGCTCTCCTCGGAGCGCACCGGCGGACTTGCATGGCCACGCTGGCAGACCGACTCCCAGTTCGAGATCCGCAACCACATACACCGAGCGGCGCTGCCCGCCCCGGGCGGCGATGCCGAGCTGTGCGAATGGGCGGCGGACTTCTTCTCACACCGCCTCGACCGCACGCGCCCGCTGTGGGAGATGGCGCTCGTCGAGGGGCTCGAGCATGGACGCTGGGCGCTGGCCACGAAGACGCACCACTGTCTCGTGGACGGGGTCGGGTCCGTCGGCGTGGCGCAACTGCTGCTCGACGCCGAGCCCTCGCCCCCACCCCGCACGTTCGCCAAACCAGTGGCAGATGAGCCGGGATCGGTGTGGCAGGCGCTGATCCCGCACCCGCCGGACGCGATCGTCGACCTGGCGCGGACCGGCGCCCGCGCGGCAAGCGCGGGCGCGCATGCGGCGCTGCATCCACGCGAGACGTTCGAGAAGTCCCGCTCCCTGGCCGAGGTGATCGTGCGCGACGAGCTCGTCGCCGCGCCGCACGCCAGCCTCAACGTTCCGATCGGCCCGACGCGCCGGTTTGAGATCGTGCGCGCCTCGTTGCTCGAGCTCAAGGCGATCGGACACGAGCTCGGGGGCTCGGTGAACGACGTCGTGCTGGCCGCCTGCACCGCCGGATTGCGCCGCCTGCTGATCTCGCGAAAAGAGCCGCTCCCACCCGATGGTCTTCGGGCAATGGTCCCGATGAACGTCCGGGCCGGCTCCGAGCAGCTTGCGCTCGGCAACCGCGTCAGCTCGCTGTTCGTGGAGCTCCCGGTCGCCGAGCCCGACGCGCTTGCGCGCCTGCGCAAGATCGTCGAGCTGACGAGCAGGCTGAAGTCATCGAACGCGGCGCTCGGCACCTCCACGATGATCGACCTCGCCGCGCTCGCCCCGCCGCTCCTGCACACGCTGATCGCGCGCTCGCTGTACGCGACTCGCCTGTTCAACCTGACGATCACCAACGTGCCGGGACCACGGATCCCGCTGTACGCGTTCGGCGCGCCGCTGCGCGAGATCCACCCGATCGTCCCGCTCGCCGCCGAGCACGCCGTCGGCATCGCGATCTTCTCCTACAACGGGGGCATGGTGCTCGGCCTCGGCGCCGACTGCGACTCCACGCCCGACCTCCACGTCCTCGCCGAGGGGGTAGAACAGGGCTTCACCGAGCTGGACATGCTGTTCCGGGCCGCGGCACCGAAGCCGCCGACCAAACGCACCTCATCGAAGCGCAAGCCGACCCCATCGCCGACCGGGACGCCGACCGCCGGCGCCCGTCGGACCTAGCGGCACGCTGTGCTTGGCCGGGGTCCACATCCAGTCCTGGCCGTGTGTGCGACGCATCCGCCGGGCGGGCGCATCCGCGGACGCTGACTGTGCGGCCCGCCCGCGCCCGTGGGGCGTAGATTGAAGGGCATGGCTGCGCGAGGACAGCGGTTCGATGGCCGGCCGGGACCGGCGGTGCCCGGATGAGCGGTCCCTCGAGAGATGTCACGCCGCTGCCTGATCTGGTCCATGGGCACTCGCGCGCGGGGCCGGTCCGCGAGGAGCGCCCGGTGTACGTCGATCTGCTGCCGCCCTGCAATGCGGCGTGCCCGGCGGGCGAGGACATCCAGGCCTGGCTTGCGCACATGCAGGCCGGCGAGCACGAGCAGGCCTGGCGCGTGCTTGTCGCGGACAATCCGTTCGCGGCGATCCACGGTCGGATCTGTTACCACCCGTGCGAGAGCCAGTGCAATCGCGCGCACCTCGACAGCGCGGTCTCGATCCACGCCGTCGAGCGCCTCCTGGGCGACCTGGCGCTCGAAGAAGGGTGGCTGTTCGATCCTCCGCCGCCGCGCAGCGGCAAGCGGGTGCTGGTGATCGGTGCCGGCCCGAGCGGGCTCTCGGCGGCCTATCACCTTGCGCGGCTCGGTCACCAGGTCGAGATCCGCGACGCGGGTCCCGAGCCGGGGGGGATGATGCGCTACGGGATCCCGGCCTACCGGATGCCCCGCGACGTGCTCAGTGGGGAGGTCGAGCGGATCGCGGCGCTCGGCGTGCGCTTCACAGGCAACCACCGGGTGGTCGATCTGGAGTCCGAGCGTCGCGAGGGTGGTTTTGACGCGGTGTTCGTCGCGGTCGGCGCGCACCTGTCGAAGCGGGTGGAGATCCCCGCCCGGGATGCGGGCCCGATCGTGGACGCAGTCTCATTTCTGCGCGGCGTCGCGTCGGGTGAGCGGCCGGCGATCGGGCGCCGTGTCGCGGTGTACGGCGGCGGGAACACGGCGATGGACGCCGCGCGGACGGCGCGGCGCCTGGGGGCGCAGGAGACGCTGATCGTCTATCGCCGGACCCGCGAGCAGATGCCGGCGCATGAGGAGGAGGCGCAGGACGCCGAGCGGGAGGGGGTACGGATCAACTGGCTGCGAACGATCAAGGCGTTCGAGGGCCCGCAGCTGCAGGTCGAGGTCATGGAGCTCGACGAGTCCGGGTTCCCGCAGCCGACCGGGCGGTTCGAGGCGCTGGCTGCGGACACGGTGATCCTGGCGCTCGGCCAGGAGACCGACACGGCCTTCCTGCGCACGGTGCCGGGGGTGCAGTTCGAGCGCGACGGCACCGTTCGGGTGTCCCCTTCGCTGATGACCGGGTGCGCGGGCGTCTTCGCGGGCGGGGATATGGTGCCCGCCGAGCGCACGGTGACGGTCGGCGTGGGGCACGGCAAGCGCGCTGCGCGCGAGATCGACGCGTGGCTGCGGGGCGGGGAGCTGGAGCGCACCCCGAAGCACCCGCCGGCCACGTTCGAGATGCTTCATCTCTGGTACTTCGGTGATGCTGCGCGTCGCCGCCAGCCCGAGCTCGAGCCCGCCGAACGCGTCGTGGGCTTCGAGGAGGTGGTCGGCGGCCTCTCCGCACAGGAGGCGACGTTCGAGGCGAACAGGTGCCTGTCGTGCGGAAACTGCTGCGAGTGCGACGGGTGCCTTGGCGCATGCCCCGAGGACGCGGTCATCAAGCTGGGTCCGGGGCTGCGCTACCGGTTCGACTATGACCGCTGCACAGGCTGTCGGGCGTGCTTTGAGCAGTGTCCGGTGCACTCGATCGAGATGCTCCCCGAGCCACGCTGATGCGCGCGACGGTCGACGGCAACGAGGCGGCGGCATCGGTCGCCTACCGCTGCAACGAGGTCTGCTGCATCTATCCGATCACGCCTTCCTCGCCGATGGCCGAGCTGGCGGATGAGTGGTCGAGCCAGGGGCGGGCCAATGTGTGGGGCAGCGTGCCGGCGGTGGTTGAGATGCAGAGCGAGGGGGGCGCGGCGGGCGCGCTGCACGGCGCGCTCCAGGGTGGGGCGCTGGCAACGACGTTCACGGCTTCTCAGGGCCTGCTCTTGATGATCCCGAACATGTACAAGATCGCCGGCGAGCTGACAGCCGCGGTGCTGCACGTGGCCGCGCGCTCGCTGGCTGCGCAGGGACTGTCGATCTTCGGCGACCACGCCGACGTGATGGCTGTACGCCAGACGGGGTTTGCGCTGTTGGCCTCGGCGTCGGTGCAGGAGGCCCACGACCTGGCGCTGGTGGCGCAGGCGGCGACGCTTGCCACCCGAGTGCCGTTCCTTCACTTCTTCGACGGGTTCAGGACCTCGCACGAGCTGAGCACGATCGAGCTGCTTTCAGACGATGATGTGCGGGCACTGGTTTCCGAGGAGCTCGTTCGCGCGCACCGGGCGCGGGCGCTGTCGCCGGAGCGGCCGTTCATCCGGGGCACAGCGCAGAACCCGGACGTGTACTTCCAGGCGCGCGAGACCGTCAACCCGTTCTATTCCCGCACGCCGGAGGTGGTGCAGGACGCGATGGACCGGCTCGGCCGGCGCACCGGCCGCCGCTACGGGCTGGTCGACTACAGCGGCCACCCCGAGGCCGAGCGGGCGCTGGTGGTGATGGGCTCGGGCGGGGAGACCGTGCGCGAGACGGTCGCGTTCCTGCAGGCGCGGGGCGAGCGCGTCGGCGTGGCGCAGGTCAGGCTGTACCGGCCGTTCCCCGCGAGGGAGCTGCTCCAGGCGCTGCCCGCGAGCGTGCGGCGCGTCGCCGTGCTCGACCGGACGAAGGAGCCGGGTTCGCTCGGCGAGCCGCTGTTCCTCGACGTGCTGGCAGCGCTCAGCGAGTCGCACGCCGAGGGTGAGCGCGAGCTGATGCCGAGCGTGATCGGCGGGCGTTACGGCTTGTCCTCGAAGGAGTTCACCCCGGGGATGGTCGCCGGGGTGCTGCAGGAGCTCGAGCGGGGAGCGCGGCGCCGGTTCACGATCGGGATCAACGACGACGTGTCCGGCACGAGCCTCCCGTATGACGCCTCGCTTGACATCGAGCCACCCGACACCGTGCGCGCGGTCTTCTTCGGCCTCGGTGCCGACGGGACCGTCGGGGCGAACAAGAACACGATCAAGATCCTGGGCTCCGAGGAGCGCCTGCACGCCCAGGGCTACTTCGTCTATGACTCCAAGAAGTCAGGGTCGCAGACCGTGTCGCACCTGCGCTTCGGGCCGCAGCCGATCAGTGCGCCCTACCTCGTCTCGCAGGCGAGCTTCGTCGGGTGCCACCACTTCGGCCTGCTCGAGCGCACCGAGGTGCTCGAGCGAGCGGCGCCCGGCGCGAGCCTGCTGCTCAACACCCATCATTCTCCGGATCGGGTTTGGGACGCGTTGGCGCGCCCGGTCCAGGAGCAGATCCTCGCCAAGGGGATCGAGCTGTACGTGATCGACGCCGGGCGGATCGCGCGCGAGGCGGGCCTTCTCGGGCGGGTCAACACGGTGCTTCAGACCTGCTTCTTCGCGATCTCGGGCGTGCTCGAGCGCGAGCCTGCGATCGAGCGGATCAAGGAGTCGATCGCCAAGAGCTACGGCAGGCGCGGCGCCGAGGTCGTGGAGCGCAACTTGGCCGCGGTCGATCGCGCCGTTCAGGGGCTTCACCGGGTGGCGCTGCCCGAGCGCGCGACCTCGGAGCGCGAGCCCCCGCCGGTCGTGCCGGCGAGCGCGCCGGAGTTCGTGCGCACCGTGACCGCGGCGATGATGGCCGGCCGCGGCGACGAGCTCGCGGTGAGCGCGCTGCCGGTGGACGGCACTTACCCGAGCGGCACGACGGCGTATGAGAAGCGCAACATCTCCGAGCTCGTCGCGGTCTGGGACCCGGAGCTGTGCATCCAATGCGGCAACTGCAGCTTCGTGTGCCCACACAGCGTGATCCGCTCCCGCTACTACGCGCCGTCTGCGCTGGACGGCGCTCCCGAGTCCTTCCGCTCGGCTCCACTCAACGCTCCCGGGCTTCCCGACACCCTTTACACGCTGCAGGTCTATGTCGAGGACTGCACCGGCTGTGGACTGTGCGTCGAGGCCTGCCCGGCCTCGGCGGGCGGAGACCCGGTGCACAAGGCGATCAACCTCCTCGAGGGCGAGCCGCTGCTGAGCGCAGAGCGCCAGAACATCGCTTTCTTGGAGCAGCTGGGGGCCAACGACCGCTCGCGGGTGGACTTCGGCACCGTGCGTGGCACCCAGTTCCTGGAGCCGCTGTTCGAGTTCTCGGGCGCGTGCGCCGGCTGCGGCGAGACCCCTTACCTGAAGCTGATCTCGCAGCTGTTCGGGGACCGACTGACGATCGCCAACGCGACGGGCTGCTCGTCGATCTACGGCGGCAACCTGCCGACCACGCCGTGGACGACCGACGCCGACGGGCGCGGGCCGGCATGGTCGAACTCGCTGTTCGAGGACAACGCCGAGTTCGGGCTCGGCCTGCGGCTCGCCGCCGATCGCCACACCGAGCTCGCGCGCCGGCGCCTGTCCGAGCTGGGCGACCTCGTGGGCGCAGAGCTGGTGGACGAGATCCTGAAGGCGCCGCAGCTGCGCGAGTCCGAGCTGCGCGCGCAGCGCGAACGCGTGGCGGAGCTCGAGCGCCGGCTCGACGGGCTGGACGGGTCGGTGGTCGCCGACCTGCGCAGTGTCGTCGACCACCTGATCCGCCGCAGCGTGTGGATCGTCGGCGGCGACGGCTGGGCCTACGACATCGGCTCCGGCGGCCTGGATCACGTGCTCGCCAGCGGACACAACGTCAACGTGCTGGTGCTCGACACCGAGGTCTACTCCAACACCGGGGGGCAGATGTCCAAGGCGACGCCGCTGGGCGCGGTTGCCAAGTTCGCCGCCGCCGGCAAGACGATGCCGACCAAGGACCTCGCGCTGCAGGCGATCGCCTACGCCAACGTATACGTCGCTCGCGTCGCGATGGGCGCCGATCCCCAGCAGACTCTCACCGCGCTGCGCGAGGCCGAGGCCTACGACGGGCCCTCGCTGGTGATCGCCTACAGCCATTGCATCGCGCACGGCTACGAGATGAAAGACGGGCTTGACCAGCAGTACCGCGCAGTCGCCAGCGGTCACTGGCCGCTCCTTCGCTATGACCCGGTGGTGCGCGCGAGCGGCGGTAACCCGTTCCTGCTCGACTCGCCGAGGCCGCGGATGCCGCTCGCCGACTACAGAAAGCGAGAGCTGCGCTTCGGCGCGCTCGCCAACGCCGACCCTGCCGAGGCCGAACGCCTGCAGGGCCTTGCCCAGCAGATCGTCTACCAGCGCTGGCGAACCTACGAGGAGATGGCAACCCGCGGCGCGCAGGACTTCCCAGCCGACGCCCGCAGGGAGCGGTGATGGACCTCTCGACCAGCTACATGGGCCTTGAGCTGCGCAACCCGCTCGTGGCATCCGCGTCGCCGCTGTCCTACAGCGTCGACGGCGTCCGACGCCTGGCGGATGCCGGCGTCGGCGCGGTCGTGCTGTTCTCGCTGTTCGAGGAGCAGCTGCGAGAGCAGGCCGCCCGCAACGCCCGACTCGTGGACGATCCTGCCGAGAGCTTCCCCGAGGCGCTTGGCTACTTCCCGCCGAGCGCCGAGCAGGACGCCGGCCCACGCCGCTACCTGAGCGTTCTCGAGCGCGCCTCGGCCGCAGTCGAGGTGCCCGTGATCGCGAGCCTCAACGGCGTCACCCCCGAAGGCTGGACCGACTATGCGCGCGCGATGCAGGACGCCGGCGCGAGCGCGATCGAGCTGAACATCTACTACCTTCCCGGCGACCCGCACGTCTCCGGCCGCGATGTCGAGCAGCGCCACGTCGACGTGCTGCAGCGCGTCAAGGCGGCGGTCACTGTGCCCGTCGCGGTCAAGCTGAGCCCGTACTTCAGCTCGACCGGGGAGATCGCGCTGCGCCTGGACGAGGCGGGCGCCGACGCGCTCGTGCTGTTCAACCGCTTCCTGCAACCGGACATCGACCCCGAGGCGCTGGCGATCGTGCCCAACGTCACGCTTTCGAGCCCAGCCGACGCCCGGCTGGCACGCACCTGGATAGCGCTGCTGCGCGGAAGGCTGTCCGCCGCGCTCGCGGCAACCACCGGCGTGGAGGGCCCCGCCGACGTCGCCGCGTACCTGCTCGCCGGCGCCGATGTGGTGATGACCGCCTCGGCGCTGCTGCGCCACGGGCCCGAGCACGCGACCGCGCTGCTCGACGGGCTGTCAGCCTGGATGGCGCGCAAGGGGTTCCACACGGTGGACGAGCTGCGCGGCATGCTCTCGGTGCCGTCCGGTGCCGAAGGGGCGGCATACGAGCGCGCCGGCTACGTCAGCGCGATGCGGGCGGCCAACGCGGGCGCCCACGGCTGGTGGTGAGCGTCGGGATCTGCCGGCGCGCTGGCGCAATGGTGCACGTCACCGTGCCCGAGATCACCTCCGTGTCTAAACCTGGAGATACTCCGGTGACACCACGAGCACCGAGCAGTGCGCCTCGTGCACGACTCGCCTGCTGACGCTCCCGATCGCTCGCAGCCCGTCCAACCGGCGGCTGCCCATCACCACGAGGGAGGCTCCCACGCTCTGGGCCGCGGCCACGATCACGTCGTGGGCATGGCCGCGCTCGACTCGCACCTCGCTCATGCCAGGGGCGGCGAGCTCCAGTCTGCGTCCCTGCTCCTCGACGCGGTCGCGTCTTGCGTGTGACTCGTAGCCCGTCGCATGCAGCAGCATCATGTTGGCCGCCCGGGCCTGCGCCAGTCGGCGGCCGAGCTCGACCAGCTGGTCGGAGCCCTCCCGACCGTCAGTGGCCACCAGGATGCGATCACCGAGGTGGCCCTCGGTCGGTGTTGCGCGGGTGACGAGCAGAGGGGTGGTGAACGAGCCGAGCGCCGTATCGCCCACACTCGCGATGAACATTCCGCCCAGCCATGAGGTTGCGGGCGCTCCCAGCGCGAGCAGGTCGTGCCGAGCGCTCCAGTCGAGGATGACCTGCGCGGGCGGAGTCGCCGGATCCGCCTCGACGGTGGAGGGCACCCCGGCCTCGTGGGCGATCCGCGTGGCGCGCTCGAGTACGCGCGTGGCCTCTGCTGGGCCGATCGCCGGTGACCTGTACTCGCCCTCGTTTCTGAACGAGGTCACGACGAGCAGCGTCAGGTGGCCCTGGGGCCCGGCGAGGGCGGCTGCCTGCTCCACGGCCACGAAGCCTCCTGGTTTGCCGTCGACGGCGCACAGGATCTCCCCAAACACCGCCGCGGAATCCAGACCAGCCCGACCGTCCTGCGATTGAGTACTCATTACATGAAGCTTACGCCCGCAAGCTGCGAGTCTGCATCCGGGGCTTACCGTCGCGTCAGGCGCGGAAACGCCGCAGTAACGACCCTCCCGCCGATGCCAGGCAGCGTCCGCGCGAAGTAGCTCTCAGGTGCTGATCAGGGCGCGTCGCAGCGCGTACTGGACGAGCTCCGCACGGGTGGTGAGCCGCAGCTTCTGCTGAATGTGGGCACGATGGGTCTCGACCGTGCGCACGGACAGGTACAGCTGTTCGGCGATCTCCGCATTGGTGTGCCCGAGGGCGATCAGTCGCAGCACATCGACCTCGCGCTCTGAGAGGTCGTCGGGCGGACCGGGCACCGGCTCGGCGGCAAGGCGTGCCCCGAGCCTCGGGTTCAGGTAGCGCTCGCCTGCCGCCGCGCGACGGATCGCCTCGACCAGCTCGTCGTCGGCCGCCTCCTTCAGCACGTAGCCGATCGCGCCCGCGCTGAGCGCGTGACGGGCGAAGGCCGGCTCGTCCTGCATGGTGAGGATCACGATCTGAGTCTCCGGCGAATCCTTGCGAATCATCGGGATCGCCTCGAGGCTGGAACCGCCGGGCATGTTCAGGTCGAGGACGAGCACCGCGGGATGGTGGCCCCGCACGTAGCGCCGTGCGCCCTCCACGTCGCTGGCCTCGGCCACCACCTCGAAGTCGCTCTCGCTGTCGAGCAGCATGCGCAGGCCGCTGCGCACGACCGTGTGATCGTCGGCGAGCACGATTCGCACGGTTTCCTGCGGCGGATCGGCCTCCGTCTTGGCGGAGTCTGCCTGCTCTGAGTGGCGGCGGGGCATGTAAGGACGGTAGCGCGTGGCGCGGGCGCAAACCGCGACCGAGGCGGGGAGCCGCGCTCGCCCGGTCCCGTGGCGGCCGGCCGGCCGTGCACGCAGACGACCGGTACGGTGTGCCCGTCGCCGTGCGGCGCCGCGGCGGTCAGGTCTCCTCGGCCTGCCCGCTCTTGTCCGCCATTCGCGGCATCACGAGCAACGAGCAGCGGGCGTGGTGGGCAAGATAGTCAGACGTGCTGCCGAGGACGAGCCGTCGCATCGGCCCGTAGTTGCGCGAGCCGACCACCAGCAGGTCAACCTGATCGCCCAACTCGGCAAGCTCCTCGCCCGGCAGGCCGTAGACGGCGCTCCCTTCGACGCCCGCAAGCGCGGCCATGCGGCCGCTCGCCTGCTCGAGCATCGTCTCGAGGCCCTCGCCCATCGCGGGTGGAACGATTCCCGTGTAGGCGTAGGTCGGGATCGACACGACCTCCAGGGCCCGGATGCTCGCCCCGACCTGCTGGGCCAGTGCGCGTGCCGTCGCCAGCGCGGCGTCGCTCTCAGGCGAGCCGTCATAGCCCACGCCGATCGTGGCGATCGCGGCCGGATCCGCGCCGTAGCCGTGGGAGGCGATCGCCACCGCGCACGGGGCTCCGTTCAGCGAGGCTCGCGTGTCGTCTTTCAAGAGCGCCCGCCCGAGAAGCCCGCGACTGCTCGAGCCGACCACCAGCAGGTCGGCCTGCTGTTCCTCGGCCAGGTCGTGCAGGCCGCGGCCCGGTGTGAGCGAGACGAAGCTGACCAGTTGCGCGCTGACCCCGGACGCCGTCTGCTCACCCTGGAGCAGCTCGTGGGACTGCTCCCGCTCGATGCTGAGCGCTCGGCTGTGCACATGCACGAGTGTCAGCTCTCCCGGTGAGGCCGTGAGGCGCGATGCAAGTGCGATCGCGTCCCGCCCGCCCGGCTTTCCATCAACTCCCACGATCACGGTGTCGAACATGTCATCTCCTTCGATCGGTCGGACCCATGCTAGACGTGGGGACCTGCCGGGGGCTTCCGGGGCTAGCACGCGTCGAGCTGCGGGCTTCTACCGAGCGGGCGTGCAGGCCGCCCGGAGGAGAGCCGTGGGCCGAACGTGCGGATCGTGAGGACCTCGAGATCGCGCGGCGGGTCAGGGGCGTGCTCGCGTGGCACCTTCAGAGAAAGCCCGTACGGAATAGGGGAGTTTCTACGGACCAAACGTCCTCGGCATCGACTAACTTTCTCGGCGCAGTCCTGAGGCGGCCCAATCGGGCGCCTCAGTTCTGCCCCAGGCAGACCGACGGAGGCAGGAGAGGAGCGGCGCACATATGGGCAGCGTGATGGGGGCGATCATCAACCTGAACCACCCGGCCCATACGGTCGACTGGCATTTCATCCACCTGTCGGTGGCGAACGTCGTGGTCATCGTCCTGATGTTCATCGTCTTCTTCCTGGCGATCCTGCTGCCGTTCCCCGGTGCCGCCGCGCGAGACGCCGCTCGGCGGGGCGGAGGGGCATCATGAGCAGCGTCGGCGCTCCCCCGCCCGTCACCCCAACGCCGTCGAAGTCCTGGACCGTCAAAGTCCGCGAAAAAGGCGTCGAGGCGCTGCCGCCCGAGCGACTCCTGCCCGACGGCCAGCCGACCTACGTGGCCTCCTGGATCTATGTGTTCGGGGTGGCCAGCATCGCGTCGCTGGTCGTGATCATCGGCTCCGGCTGCATCCTCGCCCTGAAGGGGCCCGCCTGGTGGCACTTCACCAGCCTCGGGCACTTCTTCAACAGCATCCACTTGTGGAGCGTCGAGCTGTTCTTCTTCGTGATGGTCGTCCACCTGTGGGGCAAGTACTGGATGGCGGCCTGGCGGGGGGGCCGCGGCCGCGTGTGGGTCACCGGTGCGATCACGTTCCTGGTCGCGGTGCCCGCCGCGCTCACCGGCTACGTCTCCCAGCTGAACTTCGACGCGCAGTGGATCTCCACGCAGGCCAAGGACGGGCTCAACTCGGTCGGCGTCGGCGCCTTCTTCAACGTGACCAACTTCGGCCAGATGTACAGCTGGCACATCCTGCTGCTTCCCATAGCTGTCGTTGTGCTCGTGAGCGCGCACGTGCTGCTCGTGCGCCGTAACGGGGTCGTGCCGCCATTCGAGCTCGACGAGAAGCTGGCGGCCGCGCCGGCTCCGAGTCCCGGCGGGGACGGCTCCGCACGGGCATCGACCGGTGCGCAGTCATGAGCATCCTCGGTCCCAAGGACGCCACCAAGCCATGGAAAGGCCGCTACCAGCCCTACGACCTGATCAAGGAGGCGTGTATCGCGGTCGGCGTGATCACGCTGCTCGCGGTGCTGCTGACCGTCCTGTTCTCCTCGCCCGACGACAAGTCCAACACGATCGGCCAGTGGTCGCACGAACTGCCGGCCAACTTCATGACCG
Source organism: uncultured Solirubrobacterales bacterium (assembly GCA_963811445.1). Classification (GTDB taxonomy): domain Bacteria; phylum Actinomycetota; class Thermoleophilia; order Solirubrobacterales; family Solirubrobacteraceae; genus Palsa-744. The sequence continues at coordinate 130,181 of CAWERP010000005.1, read as the reverse complement.
CGGCCGCGACGGAGCTCAACGGCACGAGCGGGACCGCCGGATACGGCCCCCCTTACAACCACAACAGCCAAGGCACCCAGGCCTGGTTCCTGCGCCCGCAGAAATGGCTCGGCGTAAGCCACCCGATCAACACGGCCGACGACTTCGTGGTCAAACCGCTTGAAACGATCACCAACGACCCTGCGCTGCAGAGCGCGCTCGCCGAATACAAGGCCGCGCCCGAAAAGCAGAAACAGGAATGGGCCGACGCCTACGCGAAGCCGCTTGAAGAATATGCGACCGCGGAAGAAGAAAAGAAGACTCCGCCCAGCACGGTGGCGGTCGACTCGAGCGCCGGCACCGTCACGGTCAAGGCCAGCGGCGCCGGCCCGGTGCCGACGATGATGACCAGCCTGCTCAGCCTCGCCAAGAGCGGGGGCCTCGAAGGGGGCCTGGTGACCAGCAGCCAGTTCTTCCAGACCGACTACACCAAGCCGCTGCTGTTCATGGCGGACGGCGGGCTGCTCGAAGAACGCGCCGAGGCGCAGCACCTGCTCGGCGACCAGTGGGGCATGATGAACGAGACGGGCAGCTACCCCGGCCAGCCGTGGCTGTGGCTGTATTCGCTCTGGTACCAGGTGGAACCGTTCAAGGCCTCGGAAAACGCCGACATCCTCGTGATGCTCGTGATGGGCGTGCTGAGCCTGGCGTTCATCTGCATACCGTTCATCCCCGTCATCAACAGGATCCCGCGCTGGATCCCGCTCTACAAGCTGATCTGGCGCGAGCACTATCGATCCGCCGAGCCTTCGTGATCGACGACTAGGACGAGCTGTCGAGCTCCGACAGGAGCCTCAGTTCATCCAGCAACAGCCGCGGGAGCAGGAAGTGCTCGCGCACGTGGTCGCGCCCGGCGCGACCGAGCTCGCGCGCCAGCTCGCCGTCGCTCAGCAGCCTGAGCAGCGCGGCGGCGCATTCCTCGACCGACTCGACGAGCAGCCCGCCGACCTCATCGGGCATCTGCATCGGAATGCCTCCCGCGCGCCCGGCGACCACCGGCGTGCCCTTCCACAGCGACTCCGAGACGACCAGACCGAAGCCCTCGCGGATCGACTTCTGCACTACCACCTCCGACAGGCGCTGGAAGGCGTTCACCTCGACGTTGCTCGCGCCGGTCAGGTTGGTGTAGATGTGGATCAGCGGGTCGCCCTCGGCGAGCGCTGAGAGCTGGCCGTACACCTCCCAGCCCTCGGGGTCGTCGAGCGCCATCGAGCCCACCAGCGCCAGCTGCAGGCCGGCTATCTCCTCGCGCACGAGCCGGTAGGCGGCGATCACCCCGAAAGGGTCCTTCCAGCGATCGAAGCGCGAGACCTGCGTGACCAGCCGCCCGCCGCCATGCCCGGGCAAGTCGATCCCGATCCAGTCGAGGATCTGGCTGGCCGTGGGACCGGGAAGCTCGAGGTTCTTAGGGCTGAGCGGGTCGATCGCGGGTGCGATCGTGCGCACGCGGGCCACAGGCAGGTCGGGCGGCACGAACTCGGGCATCGTGAACACCGCCGCGTCGAAGTCCGCTAGGAACGGCCGCAGAAAGCGCCACGCGTCGGCGTTGGGCTCGGAGGTGTCGATGTGACAGCGCCACACCCAGCGGGCGTCTCCTTTGCCGTGAACGCTCAGCAGCGCCGCCGGCTGGGGATCGTGAAGCACGATGAAGTCGTACCCGCCGTCGAGCAGCGGCGCGTTCTCGCGCGTGCAGTGCAGGTAGGCCGCCCGCTCGGCCTCGCTCAACGTCTCCGATGAGCCCTGGAGCGCATTGTGCAGCGCCTTGGTGGCGCGGAAGAAGTCCGGGCGCCCGCCGATCACCTTCCAGTCGACGGTCAATCTGAGGTCGCGCAGCAGCGGCACCGAGGAGCGCAGAAGCTCCGAGACGCCGCCTCCGTAGGGGGTCGCGTTGACGTGCAGGATGCGGGCGCCTCGCAGCGCCTTGGCCTGTTCGCGCAGCCCTTCGAGAATGGGGTCGGGCACGATGCCCTGGTAGGCATCCAGCGACCATCGCCCGACGGAGACCTGCTGGAGCAAGCCCTACACCCCCGCCGGGTCGCGCGCGACGCTCGAACGCCGTGATCCCATGATGCTGATTTGAGCAGGCCCCGCAGGCGGCGCCCGCACAAGGACGTGCAGCGGTTCGACTGCGGCGTAATCTGCCGCCCCCGGCGGCGCCCGCGGGCGCCCGAGGGCCCGGCCCTCGGAGCACTGTTTCACCGAGCGGAGAGCGTGCTTTCCCGCAACCGATCGTGGGTTTTGCGCGGAGGTCGAACCGCCTGCCCGAGACTAGGCTCGGTAGATGGTTGAATTGCGCCTGGCGCCGACGCCTCCGGTCGAGGCCCTCGAGACCCCCGCCCAGCACCCCATCCGGGTGGTGCTGGCCGATGACCACGCGTTCATGAGGCGTGGCCTGCGGCTGCTGCTCGAAGGCGAGGATGGCCTCGAGGTGATCGCCGAGGCGGAGGACCTGCACTCGGCGGTCCAGCATGTGCGCGAGGACCGTCCCGCCGTGCTCGTGTTGGACCTGAGAATGCCGGGTGGCTCCGGCATCCAGACGATCACCCGCCTGCGGGCGGAGGTGCCCGGGACGCAGATCGTGGCGCTGACGATGGAGGCCGATCGGCAGTTCGCCCAGGAGGCTCTGCGCAGCGGCGCGGTCGGCTTCGTGCTGAAGGACCTGGCCGACGCCGAGCTGCCCGGGGCGGTTCGGGCCGCGGCGCGCGGCGAGCAGTACGTGAGCCCGCCCGTGGCGGCTCGCCGCCGGCGTTAGGACGCGGCCTGCTCGGGGCCGGGCTGGCGTTCGGGGGCGTCGCTCGGGACTCCGCCCGGGGCCCGTCGCCGGCTCGTCGGCAGGCGGGCCCGCAGCAGCGTTCCGTGCTCGTCGGAGTCGATGCACAGCGTGCCGCCGGCCAGCGCGACCCGCTCGCGCATGCCCGCCAGACCGTACCCCGAGCTCGCGGCGCTGACCGCGAAGCCCACACCGTCGTCGTGCACCTCGATCAGCATCTCGCCGCCGGACTCGCCGACGACCACCCGCACGCGGTCTGCTTGGGCATGCCTGGCAACGTTCGTGAGGGCCTCCTGCACCAGCCGATAGACGGCCGTCTCGAGCTCGGGTTCCATGCGGCGCTCGTCCGCGGCGGTGTCGGGGGGCACCAGCTTGCAGTCGATCTCAAAGCCGCCGTGGTCTCGATGACGCTCGACGAGCGCCTGGATCGCGGAACGCAACCCGAGCTCGTCAAGCGTGGGCGGCCGTAGCTCGGCGATGATCGAGCGCAGGTTGCCGATCTCCCCCTCGATCTGCTCGATCGCTTCCTGGACCGCCACCCTCGTCCGCTCGGGGTCGCCGCGGCGCACGGCCGAGGACAGCAGCACGCGCAGAGCGCCCAGTCCCTGCAGCGTCTCGTCGTGCAGCTCCCGCGCCCAATGGCGCCGCTCGCGGTCCGCAGCGGCAAGCGAGCTGTGCAGCCGGTCGGCCTGCACGCTCTGGGCCAGCGCAACCGCGGTGGCGGCACTGGACGCGAAGGTCTGCAGCAGCAGCTCGTCGTCCTCGGGGAACACCCGGCCCGCATCGCTTCGGTCGAAGGCAGCCAGCACCCCCAGTCGCTCGCCTCGGTGGACCATCGGGACGAGCAGGGCCGTGTGTGCGTCGAGCACGCCGAACTCCCTGGGAGCGATCCGCAGGCGCGCAGCCACGTCGGTGATCCGCTCGGGACGGCCTCGCTCGAGCACCTGCCCCGACGTCGACCCCTCGACCGGAAGGCGCACGCCGCGGGCATCCTCCACATGGCCGGCGCTCGCCGTGACGACCAGCTCGGGGCCTTCACGCAGCATGATCACCAGGCTGCGGGCATTCACCAGGGCACGTCCACGCTTGACGATCAGCTCCATCACGCGCTCGAGCGCGGTCTCGCTGCCGATCGCCGCCGTCACGTCTCTGGTCGCCTCGAGACCGCGGAACGCCCGCTCGAGCTCCTCACGCCGGCGCTCGCTGACCTGGTAGAGCCGCGCGTTCTCGATCGCGATCGCCGCCCAGTCCGCGAGGATCACGGCAGCCTCCTCGTCGAGCTCGGTGAAGTCGCCTCCCTGCTTGTCCGTCAGATACAGGTTGCCCCACACCTCGCCCCGGATCAGCACCGGCACGCCGAGGAAGCTGCGCATCGCGGGGTGGCCCTCCGGGAACCCATAGCTACGCGGGTGCTCGCCGACGTCGCTCAGGCGCAGCGGGCGAGGCTCTGCGATCAGGACGCCCAGCACCCCCCGCCCACGCGGGAGAGCTCCGATCGCGCGACGGGTCTCCTCGTCGATCCCCGCCGCCAGAAACTGGTCGAGCCCCGTGCGCGACTCGTTGAGGATCCCGAGCGCCGCGTACCGCGCCCCGGTGATCTCGCGCGCCGCCTCCAGCAGCCTGTCGAGCACGACCTCGGGGTCGAGCTCGCGCATCAGGACACGCCCGACGCCGAGCAGACGGCGGATCCGCGGCTCCTCTGAGGATTCTCCCATCAGCGGACAGGTTATCCCCGAATCCGACCCGCTCGCAAGTCGAACCGCTCGCAAGTCGAACCGCTCGCAAGCCGGCCCGCAGAAACCCCAAGCTTTCGCCCGATCGCGTCATGCGGCTGCAGGCATCGCGGAGATTGCGTAGTTTTCCCCCGACTGCGGCGGCTTTACTCGGCTGGCCGCGCCCTCCCGAGAGCGTAATCTCCGGCCATGACTACCCCTCACATCGGCCAATGACCAATCAATCCGGCCCTCCGTCCAAGCTGCGCGTGCTGATCGCGGGTGGAGGGGTGGGCGCACTGGAGTGCGCCCTGGCGCTCGCAGAGCTCGCGCGGGATCTCACCGAGGTGACCGTGATCGCGCCCGGTCCCGAGTTCGTCTACCGCCCGATGACGGTCCGCGAACCGTTTTCCTACGGTCCCGCGGCTCGCTACCCGCTGGCGCAGATCGTCGAGGATGCGGGAGCCGAGCTGCTCGCCGACCGGCTGGCCTGGGTCGATGCCCCCGCCCGGGCAGCCCACACGGCGTCCGGCGGGGAGCTCGAGTACGACGCGCTCGTGATCGCGCTCGGAGCGCAGGCATCCACGCGCTACACGCACGCCCTGACGATCGACGACCGCCGCATGGACGAGGCGCTGCACGGTCTGATCCAGGACATCGAGGGCGGCTACGTCTCCAGCCTGGCATTCGTGGCGCCCAGCCGCATGGCCTGGCCGTTCCCGATCTACGAGCTGGCGCTGATGACGGTAGGGCGGGCGTTTGACACGGGCGTGGAGCTAGCCGTGACGATCGTCACGCCCGAGGACACGCCGCTGGCGATCTTCGGAAGCATCGCGAGCGCCGCCGTGGCCGAGATGCTCGAGAAGGCGGGGATCGAGACGATCACCTCCGCCCACGCTCAGGTCCCGACGGCCAAGCAGGTGGTGATCAACCCCGGCGGCAGGCAGTTGGCGGTGGACCGGGTCGTCGCGCTGCCCGAGCTCTACGGTCCGTCGATTCGCGGCATCCCCCTCGGGGAGCACGGCTTCATCCGGGTGGATCGCCATGTGCACGTACCGGACGCCGGCCCCGTGTACGCCGTCGGTGATGCCACGGAGTTCCCGGTCAAGTTCGGTGGAATCGCCGCCCAGCAGGCGGACGTCGCGGCCCAGGCGATAGCCGCATCGACAGGCGCTCCGATCGAGCCGGAAACCTTCACCCCGGAGATCCGGGGCATGCTGCTCACCGACGGCAAGCCGCGCTACCTGCACGCCCGCATCACCGGTGGGCAGGGCTTCAGCTCGGAGATCACCGACACCCCGGGCTCCTCACCGCCGGCCAAGATCTCGGCGAAGTACCTCGCGCCGTATCTGGAGGGCCTGGACAGCAGGGCGGAGGTGTGAGGTGAGCGCGGAGAGTCACTGCCTGATCCTCGGCTACGACAGGACCGAGGGCGCGCGCACAGCCGCGGCGTGGGCGGCCCGGGAGCTCCGTCCCGAGGGAAAGCTCGTCATCCTTCACGCCGCCCGGGCCCAGCACCTCGGAGCTTCCCCTCTTTCGACCGTCGAGGAGCGCCACCGGTTCGGACGAGCGTTGATCGACGAGCTGATGCTGGAGGGCGACAATGCGCTCCACGATGTGGAGATCGAGGCGGAGGTTCCAGACGAGGAGCCCGTGGCGGCGTTGATCGAGGCCGCGCGGCGTCACGATGCCCGCGCGATCGTCGTGGGCTCAAAGCGCCACTCGGCGCTGCACAACGCGCTGGGCACGGTGACGAGCGAGCTCTTGAAGCGCGCACCGGTGCCCGTCGTCGCGATACCCGAGACGATGCGCTTCAGGGGTGAGCCCGCGCCCGAGAGCTAGCCGGACGCCGGCTCTGTTCGCTCTGCGCCCTGCGAGTGTGCGGCCTGTCGAAGCGGACTATGACTCGGCCAGATGCTCCTCAGCGTTCCCCCATGCCGCGGCGCCACAGGAGCACGTACCAGATGGTGACGACGATGACGACCGCCACCGGGATGACCAGGGTGAGAATCGATCCGGCTTGCAAGTCAGACGCGAGCGGGAGGGCGATACTCGACACGTGAATCCTCCTAGTGCTCACCGGCCAGCCGGGAGGCACCCGCCGGAACCGCGGCCGGCGTGAGCCAGTCGTTGACGTAGATGAATATCACTATGACCAACGTGATCGAGCCCGGCACCCACATTATCCCGGCGGCGAGCTGCTGATCGGCCATCGCCGAGATGCCGCCGGGGCGGCGCGCCAGATGAGCGTAGTAGTCATACAGCGGATGGGGAGCCAGGGCGAGCACGACGGCGAGGACCCAGCTGACGATCATCGCCCCGACCGCATACAGCACGCGCTGGGAGGCGAGCAGGCGCGCGTGCAACGGCGGCGAGGGGATCACCTGCTTCCAGAAGACGAGCGCGCTGCCGAAGAACAGCACGTGCTCGCAGGCGTGCAGCGCTTCCGAGCGCAGCGTAGCTTCGAAGAGCACGGGCAGGTGCCACGCCAGCAGCACGACGGAGAAGAGCACGAAGGCGGGTAGTGGGCTGCCGAGTAGCCGAGTGGCTGATCGCAGGAGAGCCATCCGCTCGCCTATGGCGAGGCTGCGGGCGAGCGACCGGCGGGTGCCGAGCGGCAGGCAGCGCCACAGCCGAACCCACGGCCGGGCCAGGACGATCAATGGCGGCGCGACCATGAGCAGCAGCACGTGCTGGACCATGTGGGCCCAGAAGAGCTGCTGGCTCAACCGGTCGAGCGGCGAGCTGAGTGCGATCGCGAGCACCAGGAGGCCCGCGTAGAAGCACGCGCTCCGCCAGCGCCGGGCGACCCTTGTGCGCTCGGGCGTCACGGTTCGCCGACCGCCGACCCAGTAGAGAATCGCCAGACCGATCAGCAGGACGAGTGGCGGGTCCAAGGACCAGTCCCAGAACCCCGGCGTCGTTGCCGCGGTCGCGAGCACTAAAGGAGGTACAGGGTCACGTAGGTCACCACTCCGATCGCGGCCAGGAAACCCCAGTAGAAGACGGCGGCGTCCAGTCCGGGCGCGATCAGCCTGTCAGGGTCCTTGATATCGCCCTCGCTCGTGGCCGGCGAGCGGCGCGCGCGCAGCTCGGTCGCGACCTGGGTCTCGAGCCAGTACATCGTGGCGAGCACGGCGATCAGATAGAAGCCGGTCCAGGCGCAGAAGACGCTGGCATACGCGCCGTCGGTGGGGCCGAAGTGCTGGGCCGTGTACTCGATGCACTGCAGCCCCACCGCCGCCAGTCCGAGCGCGACGCCGCCGATCGCGGCGCTGGGCCAGCTGCGCGAGCCCCCCTTCATCTGCCGCCCGCTGATGATCGTGACGGCGGCGCTGACGATCACGCACGCGATCATGGCCGCGCCGAGCGCCTGATCGGGGTTTATGTTCTTTGGCCGCCAGAGGTTGCCGACGTTGAGCGAGCGCAGGTAGAAGTAGGCGAACACGAACGCCAGGAAGAAGAAGATCGATGCGCCGGCGAGCAGTCTCGAGGCAACCGACAGCGCGCGCGCGCCGACATCGGGTGGCTCCGGCGGGATCTCGGCGCTCGCCGAGACCGGCGGCACCATCCCTCCCAGCGGGAGCTTTTCGCTCGAAGAGGCCACCCTCACGCCCCGGCCGCAGCCGGCTGGCTACCGCCCACGGGAAGCGGCGTGCCGTAGGGATAGGGATCGGAGTCGAAAACGGGGATCTGCTCGAAGTTGTTGACGGGCACAGGGGTCGGTATCTGCCACTCGATCGACTTCGAGCGCCACGGGTTCCGCTCGGCGCGGAGGCGCACGAAGATCAGGGAATAGACGGTGTTGTAGAGGAAGATGAGCATCGAGAAGCCGAGCACGAAGGCCGAGATCGATACCCAGACGTTGAGAGCGTGCAGGTGTGGCGCGTACTCGCTCACGCGCCTGGGCTGCCCCTTGAAGCCGACCGCGAACAGCGGCATGAACGTCGAGTTGAACGCCACGAACATCAGCCAGAAGTGCACCTTCGCCAGCCTCTCGTTGAAGCGCAGTCCCGTCATCTTCGGCACCCAGTAGTAGATGGCAGCAAAGAAGCTGAACACGAGCCCACCCATGATCGTGTAGTGGAAGTGGGCCATCGAGAAGAAGCTGCCGTGGGTGGTGGTATCGCTCGGGGCATCGGAGAGGAACACCCCCGACAGGCCGCCGATCAGGAAGTTGAACGTCCATCCCAGGCAGAACAGCATCGGCACCGAGAAGGACGTTCGCGCCTTCCACAGCGTCCCCATCACGCACAGGAAGATGAAGCCGGTCGGTATCGAGATGATCTCCGTGGAGAGCATGTAGAACGGCCGCAGGTCGGCGTTGATCCCGCTGACGAACAGATGGTGCTGCCATACGAAGAAGCTCATCAGCGTGACGCCGAGCATGCCCGCCACGGCCAGCCGGTAGCCCCACAGCGGCTTGCGCGTGAAGACCGGCAGCAGCTCGAGCACGATCCCGAACCCCGGAAGGGCGAGGACGTACACCTCGGGGTGACCGAAGAACCAGAAGAGGTTCTGGAACAGGTAGGAACTCCCCCCGCCACCCGGGATGAAGAACGAGGTGCTGATCGTCCGGTCGAGTGCGGCCATCAGCAGCGTGGCGATCAGCATCGGCGCGGCCAGGACCATCAGTATCGACGTGGCGAACACCGACCACACGAAGATGGGAAGTCGCGACCAGGTCAGCCCGGGCGCCCGCATGGTGATGATCGTGGCCATCATGTTCAGGCCGAGCAGGGCCATCGACACCCCGACCAGGGCGAAGAAGCAGATGTAGGAGTCCATGCCCATCACGGCCTGGTCGTTGAGCGGCTCATAGCCCGTCCAGCCGGTTGGGAAGCCGCCGAAGAAGATCGTCGAGGTCAGGATGAAGCCGGCGGCCATCAACAGCCAGAACGTGAGCGCCTCGATACGGGGAAAGGCCATTCGCCTTGAGCCGATCATGATCGGAACGAAGTAGTTCGCGAACGGGCCGAGGATGCCGGAGGTCATCATCCCCATCATCATCGTGCCGTGCATGCCGACAATGGACAGGTACTGGTTGGGGCCGACGACGGTCGGGGTGGTGTGCAGCAACTCGGTGCGGATCAGCATCGCGTTCAGCCCGCCGACGAAGAAGAAGAGCCCGATCCCCACGAGGTACTGCATCCCGACGACCTTGTGGTCGGTGCAGAGGCCGAAGTACCGTCCGATCCCCTCGCTCTCCTTCTCCCGGAGCGATGCCGGCCGTCCAAGCAGGCGCGAGACCGGGTAGTTGGCGAATCCCAGGCCGATCAAGAAGCCGATCACCCCGAAGAAGTAGGCGAGCAGCAGGGCGACGTCGTTCTCGTTGCTGGCGCTCTGGAATTCGAAGCTTTTCCCGGAGATTTGATGTCCGATGAACCAGCCGAGGTAGTAGCCGCCTACGCCCAGCAGGACGGCGGTCAGCAGGTTGAAGCCGATCAGCCGCCGCCAGGGGGGCCGCTCCGGCGGTTGGGGGGTGGAAGCAGCTTCTGTCGTCGTGCTCATTCGCCACGCCTCGTTGGTTCGGGTTGATAGGTCTTGCTGTACGGCGGCAGGGCCTTCGTCGCGGGGGCAAAGGCCACCTGCTGCTGACGGATCCATGTGCTGAATGCGGCCGGCGTCACCACTTGGCCCTTGTCGAACATCTCGCCGTGCCAGATGCCGCACAGCTCTGCACAGCGCACTTCGAAGGCCTCGAGCTTCGTCGGCCTGACGAACGCGACGTTGTTCACCTGCGGGTTCGCGTCCGCCTTGACGCCCAGCTGAATTGCCCAGAAGGAGTGGATGACGTCGAGCGAGGTGACGTTGAGTTCGATCATCTGGCCCTCGGGCAGGACGAGGTGGGGGGTCTCGACCCCGCCGTAGGTGGGGTAGCGGTATGTAAAGGCCCATTGCTGGGCGATCACCTGCACCGGCAGCTTGGGTCCTTTGGGGACGGTCAGGGGCGTGGGCCCGCTTCCCGAGCCGGAGCCATAGTCGGCGATCAGCCGGGCCGAGCCGTAGACGGCGAGGAAGAGCACGAGCGCCGAGGTGACGACGATCCAGGTCGTCTGCACGCGAGCGTTGCCGCCCACAGCGGGGCCTTCCAGCACCCCGCCCCTCGGCTGGCGGAAGTAGATTACGGCGTAGACCAAGTAGATCACGACCAGCAGCAGGACGGGTGTTGCCATCCCCAGCAGCACTGTGTTTGTCGTGACCTGACCGGCGGCCTGTTCGCTGGCTTTGCCCGGCGGCAGAATTGGGCCCAGGAGCACGATCACCAACGGGGTGGCGACAAGCGACGCGACAACCCAGATGGCCCCGAAGCGGCGCGTGTGGTTGGGCTCGTTCATCGCCTAGACCACATCGATGAACCCGCCCATGTAGCCCATCGTCTGCATGGGCCCCCCGTTGCCGAACAACCACCCGGCGGCGCACGGGACGAAGCACTGCCAGCGGTAGCGTCCCTTCTTGCCCGTTCGGAAGCTGAAGGTGATCGTGCGATGGTCGTAGGTCGAGGGTTCGCACGGCCCTTCTTCGCATGGGTGCTTGGCTGATTCGGGCACCCCGGCCAAGGGGACGAACACGCCGAGCTCGGGCACGGCGAAGGTGTGTGACGCTTCGTCGGGTGGGATCGAGTTGAAGGTCTTCCCGTCGAGCTCCGCCGTTTCGCCGACCGTCCCCTGAATCTGGGAGAGGAATGGGTTGCGCAGGCCGGTTGGGGAGTCGAACTGATAGATCGTCAGGTGAACGATCGAGTTGGCTGGGACGGAGTAGACGGTGCTGCGCACCCACTGACCGCCGCTCCTGACCAGGTATGAGACCCAGTCGGGGTGTGACGGGCTGAGTTTCTTGCCCACCGCCGCGACCGTCTCGAGCGTGAGGTTGGTGCCCCCGCTGCTGGGTGGCGCGCTCGTGGCCGCGACTGTCTTCGGGAAGCTCGTGGCCCAGTCGGCGACGTACAGGCCGATCAGAACGCCGAGCGCCACCACTGCGGCACCCACCCCTAAGACCTTCTTCGCAAATAGGCTCACGTCCCACTCCGCTTCAGCCGCTCTGCCCCCAGGTGGCGCCAGTCTATACACGGACCAGCGGCCCGTGTCATTTTTTTTTCCGGCGACCGGGCATCTCGGGCGCGGCGTGCACTGACGGCGGCTACGATCCACAGCCTTGCCGGTGCAAACAGCCATCCCAGAGACGAGGCGCCATGGACGAGGCCGGCGTGGCTGAGGCGCGGCCGAGCGTCCCCGAGCGCCCGACGCTCGAGGGGCTCGAGGTCAAGTGGGCCGCGGAGTGGGAGGCGCAGGGCACCTACCGCTTTGACCGGGCCGCCGAGCGCGAGCGGGTCTTCGCGATCGACACGCCCCCGCCGACGGTCAGCGGGTCGCTGCACGTCGGCCACGTTTTCTCCTACGCCCACACCGATCTGGTCGCGCGCTATCAGCGCATGCGGGGCAAGGCCGTCTTCTACCCGATGGGCTGGGACGACAACGGGCTGCCGACCGAGCGGCGCGTGCAGAACCACTTCGGCGTGCGCTGCGACCCCTCGAAGGCCTATGACCCGGACTTCGTCGCACCCGCCGAGCCGTCCGAGAAGGAGCCCATCGCGGTGTCGCGGCCGAACTTCGTCGAGCTCTGCCTGCAGCTGACCGAGAGCGACGAGAAGGTGTTCGAGGCCTTGTGGCGCCGGCTCGGCCTGTCGGTCGACTGGTCGATGACCTACACCACGATCGGCCCGCTGGCACGGCGGATCTCCCAGCGCTCGTTCCTGGGACTGCTCGCCCGCGGGGAGGCGTACCAGGTCGAGGCCCCCACCCTGTGGGACGTCGACTTCCAGACAGCCGTGGCGCAGGCAGAGCTGGAGGACCGTGAGCGACCCGGGGCGATGCATCGGGTGCGCTTCGAGCCGGCCGACGGCGGCGCGGACGCACTGATCGAGACCACCCGCCCGGAGCTGATCCCGGCGTGCGTCGCGCTGCTCGCCCATCCGCAGGACGCCCGGCATAGCCGGCTGCTGGGCGACGGGCATGTCATAACGCCGCTGTTCGGCACGCGCGTGCCCGTGCTCACCCATCCGCTCGTCGAGCCGGACAAGGGCACGGGACTTGTCATGGTGTGCACGTTCGGCGACCTGACCGACGTGATGTGGTGGCGCGAGCTGGGTCTGCCGGTTCGCTCGGTGCTCGCCCCCGACGGGCGCCTCGCTGAGGTGCCCTGGGGCGCCCCCGGTTGGGAGTCGCAGGACGTCGAGCGTGCGCGAACGCAGTATGCAGAGTTGCAGGGCAAGTCGATCAACCAGGCGCGCCGGCGGATCGTCGAGCTGCTGGAGCAGTCGGGCGACCTCGTCGGCGAGCCCCAGCCGGTGACGCGGGCGGTGAAGTTCTTCGAGAAGGGCGACCGGCCGGTGGAGATCGTCACGAGCCGTCAGTGGTTCATCCGCACGGTCGAGCACCGTGACGCGCTGATCAGGCGCGGCCGCGAGCTCAGCTGGCACCCGCCCTACATGCGAGCGCGATTCGAGGACTGGGTGAACGGGCTGACAGGCGACTGGTGCGTCAGCCGCCAGCGCTTCTTCGGGGTGCCGTTCCCCGTCTGGTATCCGATCGACGCGACCGGCGCGGTTCTCTATGACCAGCCCATCCCCGCTGCGCGCGAGCGGCTCCCGGTGGATCCTTCGACGGACGTCCCCGAGGGGTATGAGCCCGGCCAACGCGGGCAGCCGAACGGCTTCGCCGGAGATCCGGACGTGATGGACACATGGGCCACCTCCTCGCTGACGCCGCAGATCGCCGGACGGGCGGACGAGGGGGACCTGTTCGGCAGGGTGTTCCCGATGGACGTGCGCCCCCAGGCCCACGACATCATCAGGACATGGCTGTTCACCACGATCCTGCGCTCGCAGCTGGATCTCGATGTCCTGCCCTGGCGCAATGCAGCGATCTCCGGTTGGGTGCTGGACCCGGACCGCAAGAAGATGTCGAAGTCCAAGGGCAACGTCGTGACCCCGATGCACCTCCTGGAGGAGTTCGGCGCCGACGCCGTGCGCTACTGGGCCGCGAGCGGCCGGCCGGGCACCGACACCGCGTTTGACCCCCAGCAGATGAAGGTCGGACGGAGGCTCGCCGTGAAGCTGCTGAACGCCTCGAAGTTCGCGCTCGCGGACCTTCCGGAGCCGGGCGAGGAGCTCACCCACCCGCTGGACCGCGCGGCGATCGCTCGCCTTGCCGCGGTGGTCAAGGACGCCACCGACAGCTTCGAGGATTACGATTATGCGCGCGCGCTGGAGCGCGCGGAGAGCTTCTTCTGGTGGTACTGCGACTACTACCTGGAGCTCGTCAAGGGGCGCCGCTACGACTCGGCGCCACAGGCCGCGGCGTCGGTGAGCCGTGCGTTGCGCCTCTCGTTGTCGGCTTTTCAGCGCCTGTTCGCCCCGTTTCTGCCGTTCGTCGCAGAGGAGGTGTGGTCCTGGTGGCAGCCGGGCTCGGTGCACCGCGCGCCCTGGCCGCTCGCCTCCGAGCTGACCGGCGCTCTCGATGGCGGCCGCCGCGCGGCCGGCGATGCCGCGCGCGAGGACGAGGCCCTCACCGTCGCCGCGGATGTGCTCGGCGAGGTGCGCAAGGCCAAGTCCCAGGCACGCCGCCCGATGCGCGCTCCTGTCATGCGCGTGGTCGTGCGCGACACGGCCGAGCGGCTGAGCGCGCTTGAGCTCTGCTGCGACGACCTGCTGCAGGCGGGCTCGATCGAAGACCTCGCGCCGGTCGTGGCGCAGGAGTTCGCCGTGGAGGTCGAGCTGGCGCCGCAGGCAGCTGCATAGATAGGGTCCCCGGCGTGACGCGCACGCTGATAGCCGAGCTTCCGGCGAAGGTCGGAGAGCAGGTGACGATCCGTGGCTGGGTGAATGCCGTGCGCGACCAGAAGCGCATGCAGTTCGTCGTGGTCCGCGACGAATCGGGTCTCGCGCAGGTGGTGCTCGGGAAGGACGACCCGGCGAGCGAGCTCAACGAGGAGCTCTCTCGGCTGACCCCCGAGTCCGCCGTGACCGTCACCGGGACGGTGGTGGCCGATGAGCGGGTCAAGCTCGGCGGCCTCGAGCTGCGGCTTGAAAGCCTGCAGGTCGACTCGCTCGCCGAGCCCGAGCTGCCGATCGCGCCCGACTCGGCCCTGGACAAGCGCATCGACTGGCGCTACCTCGACCTGCGCCGCCCGGAGCGCCGGTTGATCTTCGAAGTGCAGACCACCGTCGAGCAGGCGATGCGCGAGTACTGGCGCGACCACGGCTTCATCGAGCTGCACACGCCCAAGTTCATGGGCTCGGCCAGCGAGTCCGGCGCGGAGCTGTTCAAGGTCGAGTACTTCGAGCGCACCGCCTACCTGGCGCAGTCCCCGCAGTTCTACAAGCAGATGGCGATGGCCGCGGGCTTCGGGCGCGTGTTCGAGATCGGCCCGGTGTTCCGCGCTAACCCGTCCTTCACCTCGCGCCACGACACCGAGTTCACGAGCGTCGACGTCGAGATCTCCTGGATCGAGTCCCATGAGGATGTGATGGCGTTCGAGGAGCGCTGGCTCACCCACGTGCTGGCGGCGACCAAGGAGGCCCACGGGGATGAGATCGCCCGGGCCTTCGACACCGGCCTGGTCGTGCCCGCGGTGCCCTTTCCGCGCGTGACGCTCCAGGAGGCCAAGGAGCTGTTGCGCACACACGGCCACGCGGCGCCGGGCCCCGAGGACGACCTCGACCCGCCCAGCGAGCGCGCGCTGTCGGCGATCGTGCGCGAGCAGCACGGCCACGAGTTCGTGTTCGTCACCGACTACCCGACGGCGGTCAGGCCCTTCTACCACATGCGCCACCCCGATCGCCCGACCCTGACCAGGAGCTTCGACCTGCTCTGGCGGGGTATCGAGTTGACGACCGGTGCCCAGCGCGAGCACCGCCACGAGCAGCTCGTCGCACAGGCAGAGGACAAGCGCGTCGAGACCGGACCGATCGAGTACTACCTCGACTTCTTCCGCTTCGGCGCACCGCCCCACGGCGGCTTCGGCTTCGGTCTGACCCGCCTGCTGATGCAGCTGCTCGGCCAGGACAACGTCCGCGAGGTGACCTTCCTCTACCGCGGACCCCACCGCCTGGAGCCCTGACCCCCGAACCGCCCGATCGGCCGGTGGTCCTGTAGGGCCTCGGGCTCTCTGAATGGAGCCGCTAGTAGACCCCGGCGAGCTTGCGATGGTCCCAGCTGGCTCTGCGCAGCTCTGTGAACTCGAGACCCACGCGCTTGGCGGCCTGCCTCTCGACCATCGCGCTCAGCTGCTCCGCCGCCTCGTCGGGCGGCGGCGGTCCTGCCGGTGGCTGCCTGGCCGGGGGCTCTGCGCCGGGCGGCGCGTAGCGCCTGAAGATCTCGAGCCCGAGGGCGGTCACGTCGTGAAGGTCGGTGTGGATCGTCACCTCACACTCGAACATCACCCCGCGCAGCTCCTGATACTGCTCGCCCGTCTCCACCAGCAGCGTGGCGCGCGGGTCGCGCTCGAGGTTTCGCACCTTCTGGGAGGCCGCATATGTCCACGACCAGATCCTCTGCCCGGGCTCGCCGGCGCCCGACGGATCGGACGCCGCGGGCGGCGATCCCGGCGGACCGGCTCGCAGCACATACCAGAGCGGCATCAGGTGGGGCCACCCGCGCGGACCGAGCGTCGCGCAGGTGAGGACCCGCTGTTCGGCGAGGAACGCCGACACCTCGTCAGGGGACAGCGTGATCTGATCGCGCCGGCTCACCCGGCGCAGGCTACCGGGCGTCGCTATACGCCGGCGGGCACCGCGCGCAGCTTCATCACCGCGGCGAGGACCGCTTCCCGCGCATCCTCGGGCTCGAGGACCGCGGCGTCGCCGGCTTCCTTGAGGATCTCGCGCACGAGCCAGTCCACGCCGGCGAAGCTCAGCTCGACTATCACCGCCCCGTCGTCGAGCTCCTGCACGACCCGCCGCGCCTCGCGAGCCCAGCGCGCGCGCTCGGGGGAAACCCACACGCGGGCGGTGCGCGATGCCTGCACCTCGCCGGTGCGCAGCCAGCCGTCCACCTCGGCCGCAGGATCGACCTCGGGACGCGGCTCGAACGTCTCCTCGGTGACCGTGGCGCGCTTGATCCGGTCCAGGCGAAAATGGCGCATGCCGTCACGTTCGGGGTCGAACGACGCGACGTACCAGCCCTCTCGTCCGTTCGTCAGCGCGTAGGGCTCGACCCGGCGCAGTGACAGCTCGTCCTCGTTCTCCTTGTAGTACTCGAGCTCGACCATCCTCCGTTCGACGATCGCCGTGGAGACCAGGCGGGCCACGCCGGAGTCATCGCCGATCGAGTGCGCGACCTGCAGACCCTGTTCCATCGGGTCCTCTCCGAGCGCCGCCACTATCTTCTCGCGCGCGGACGTGAGCAGTCCCTCGGGGATGTGCTCGCCGATCAGATCGATCGCCGCCACAAGGGCCTTCGCCTCGACCGGCAGCAGCCGGGCCGGCCGGTCGAAGTTGTCGCTGTAGGGCTCCGGGTCGACCTCGATCTCACCATCCTGCTCGTTGATCTCGGCATACAGGACGTAGGAGCCTCCGCCGAAGTTGACGACGTTCAGGACGTTCACGTCCTCGCGCAGCTCCTCCTCGCTCAGCTGCAACCGCTCGCAGATCTCCTTGATCGGCACCCGCTCGCCGGCGCGGCCGGCCTTGATCAGGATGCTCGCGAGCGTCACGAGGCGCGCGAAGCGCTCGGGGCGGATCGCCGCCTCGGTCCGGTCGGAGGGCGCTTCGTCGTCGTCGCCCGAGGCCGCACCCCGGCTCCGGCCCGGTGCGCCGGATGATCGGTCGGCCGGGGGCGTCTCGAGGGCCGCGCCTCGGGGTGACCTAGCGCTCCCGGCGAGCGCAGCGCGCTCGCCGGGCGAGCTTTGATCGAGCGCGACCGGTGGGGTCTCGCCGTGACGCTCGGCGAGCAGCTCGAGCCGCAGCTGCAGCTCGCGGCCCAGGTCCTCCGGGCCAAGCAGGCGGGCGTTGGGGCCGAGGCTGAGCACCCACGAGATGATGCCGCGCAGGCTCGAGTAGCCGGTGAGGAAGATCCTGTCGCCTCCGGTCTCCTCCGGGCGGTCCTCGGGCTCTGAGGTGACGGCCTCGGCCGCGCCCGCCTGGTCGCCGGCGCCCTCGCCCTCCAGCGTCCGGTCGTCGGTCAGCCGGCGAATCTCCCCGTAGCGACCGTAATGGCGCGCGATCTGCCAGGCGATCCGCTCCGAGATGAGGATCTCCGCAGTTCCCCGCTGCTCGCCCAGCTGCCAGTCCGCCCGGTTGGCGTACGCGCGAGGATCGAAATCCGCGGGCCGGCGGAAGTCGTGCTCGGCCTTGGTGGCGTAGGAGACCTTGCCGCGGATGCGCGACAGGCGGAAGACGCGGATCGCCTTGCGCTCGTGCGCGTAGCCGAGCAGGTAGAACTCGCCGCCCTGGAAGAGGAGGTGGTAGGGATCGACGCGACGGGGTCCCACCTCGTCGCGCTCCATCGTGTAGTAGCTGAACATGATCGTCTTGTTGCGGAAGATCGCGGTCTCCACCTTCGCCAAACGCGCCGAGAGCTCATGGCCGCCGGCGGAGGCCGTTATCCCGAGGGCGACCGAACGCTGCTCGGGCGCTCGCAGCGGACTGGGACGACCCCACGTGATCTGCTGCAGCGCCAGGCGCAGCGGCTCGGCGTAGGCGAATTCGCCGTCCAGCAGGCTGAGCGCGGTCTGCAGTGCGGCGAGCTCCTTGTCGGTGAACGCGATCGGCGGAAGATGGAAGTTCTCCGGGCGCAGCGAGTAGTTCTCCTGCTCGGCCGCCCCGTCGGCCGGTCGCTCGACGGTCAGCTGGATGCGCAGCGCTTCGAGCTCGGAGCGGTCGGCGTAGAAGCGGCGCGCGAACGCATCCTCGTTCATGCCGCTGTAGCCCTCGACGTCGCGCCGGATCTCCAGGGCCGTCACGGGCCGTCTCTCGGCCATCAGGTAGGAGATGAGCGACAGCTGGCGGATCAGCTTCTCGGTGTCCTTTGCCATCGAGCCAAACCATAGAACCCGCCGGGGAGACGGCTGCGGCGCGGGACCATAGCGCGGACGCTATTTGCGGACTTTGGCGGGCGCCGAGACGGCCGCGACGCTCCCCGGGCTCAGGCGGCTTCGCGTGCCGGCGCCGGCTGCTGCTCGCCGTCGCGGTGCTCCGCGGACCGGCCGGGGAAGAACGCGCCCCCGCCGATCGCGCGGTCGAAGCCCGACCAGCGCCGGTCAGGCGCGAGCTCCCGTTCGAGCCGGTCGAAGCTGCCCAGCCGCCCGCCGAGGTTGTCGATCATGTGCACGAGCGTGGCCTCGCGCGTGCATGGCACCACGGGGCTGCCGTGCTCCAGCGCACCGTGGTGGGAGAGGATGATGTGCCCCACCGCCCGCGCCAGCTCGACGGGAAAGTCCTCGATGTCCTCGATCGCGCGGCGGATGCGGTAGTAGCCCAGCGCGATCTCTCCGTGCAGCCGGCCCACGTCGGTCAGGTCGATGTTCTGGGGGTCGTCGGTGTAGGCCTCGAGCTTGCCGATGTCGTGCAGCAGCGCGCCCGTGACCGCGACGTCGCGGTCGATACCGGGAAACGTGGCGCTGATCGCGCTCACCGCCTGGGCCACCCCGAGGCAGTGCTCGAGCAGGCCGTGGCGGTAGGCCTGGTGGTAGTACTTCGCGGCCGGTGCCACCCGGTAGCCTGCCCACAGCTCCGAGTCCTCGCTGAACACGCGCTCGAGCAGCATGCGCAGGTGCGGCTCCTGGATCGTGTTCAGCAGCTCGCGCACCTCGCGCTCCAGCTGCTCGACCTCGCGCGCCGGACCGCTCGTCAGGTCGTTCGTGTCGTAGCTTCCGGGGGCGGCCGGCCCCAGCTCGCGCAGGTTGATCTGCGGTCCGAATCGCGGATGCACGGTGTAGCGGCCGCTCACGTGCACCGGTTCGCCGGCGCGCGCGAGCTCCTGCAGCTCGTCGAGCTCCTCCCAGACCATGCAGGCGATCGCTCCGGTTCGGTCGCCGAGCAGCAGGCGCAGATACTCCCCGCCGTCGCGCCGCCGCCGGCGCTCGGCCTCGCGGACCAGCAGGACCTGGTCGATCTCGGCGCCGTCGCTCAGTTCGTTCACGAGCACGCTTTTGAAGGTAGACGCGGTTGCGGACGGCACGCCGTGCGCGGCGCCCGGACGCCCGGATCCCCGTTACTCTCAACCAAGAATGAAGGGGCTGATCCTCTCCGGGGGCAAGGGCACGCGCCTGCGACCGATCACCCATACGAGCGCAAAGCAGCTCGTGCCGGTGGCGAACAAGCCCGTTCTGTTCTACGGGATCGAGGCGATGGCCGAGGCGGGGATCGAGGAGGTCGGGGTGGTGATCGCCCCGGAGACCGGGCGGGAGATCGAAGAGGCCGCGGGCGACGGGTCGCGGTTCGGGGTGCGCATCGAGTACATCGTCCAGGACGAGCCGCTCGGCCTCGCACATGCCGTGCTGACCGCCGGTGCCTTCCTCGGGACGAGCCCGTTCGTGATGTACCTGGGCGACAACCTGCTCCAGGGCGGGATCTCCGACCTTGTGGTGGCCTTCCGCGAGCACGCGCCGGACGCGCTGATCCTGCTCACACCCGTGCCCGACCCCGAGAACTATGGCGTCGCCGAGCTCGCTCGCTCGGCTCCCGGCGAAACCGGCCGGGTCCTGCGTCTCGTCGAGAAGCCGACAGAGCCCGCCACGGACCTGGCGCTCGTGGGCGTGTACATGTTCACCTCGGCGATCCACGACGCCGCGCGGGCGATCACGCCCTCGGCGCGCGGAGAGCTCGAGATCACGGACGCGATCCAGTACCTCCTGGACCAGGGCATGCGCGTCGAGCCCCACATCGTGCGCGGCTGGTGGAAGGACACCGGGCGCCTCGAGGACATGCTGGAGGCCAACCGCCTGATCCTCGACAACCTCCTCGAGCGGGTCGAGGGCGAGCTGATCGACTCGCAGGTGGACGGGCGGGTTGTGATCGAGCCGGGCGCCCGCCTGGAACGCACGACCGTGCGCGGGCCGGCGATCATCGGGGCGGGCGCGAGGCTGAGCGACTGCTACATAGGCCCTTACACCGCGGTCGGGGAGCGCTGCGTGATCACGGGCGCGGAGGTCGAGCATTCGATCCTGCTCGCGGGCTGCACGATCTCAGACCTCGACGGACGTATGGAGTCCTCCCTGCTGGGCCGCAACGTCACCGTGCGCCGCGGCGACCGCCAGCCGCGCGCCTACCGCTTCATGGTCGGGGACAACTCCGACATCTCGGTCCTGTGACGCCCGGAGGCGGGAATCCACGCCGCCCGCCGGGCGCCGACGGGTAGCGGACGAGCATGAGACTGCTCGTCACCGGGGCCTCCGGGATGCTCGGCACAGATGTCCTCAAAGCCGGCGAACGCGCCGGACACGAGCTCCTCGCGCTGGCGCGCGCCGAGCTCGACGTCACAGACGCCGACGCGGTGGCGTCGGCGCTTCAGCGCGCGAGGCCCGACGCGGTAGTCAACTGCGCCGCGTGGACCGACGTCGACGGCGCCGAGTCCCATCGCGAGCAGGCGCGGGTAGTCAATGCCGACGGCGCGCGCAACGTCGCGGTCGCCGCCGCGGCGGCGGGCGCGAGGCTCGTGCACGTCTCCACCGACTACGTGTTCGCCGGCGACGCCCCGCACGACGCCGCCGGCGCTCCGCGCCCCTATGTGGAGTCCGATCCGACCGGGCCCCGCTCGGTCTACGGCGAGACGAAGCTCGCCGGCGAGCGCATGGTGCTGGCCGCTTCGCCCCGCCATGCGGTCGCGCGCAGCTCGTGGCTGTTCGGCGTGGGCGGGGGCAACTTCGTGGCGACCATGCTGCGTCTCGCGGGCGAGCGCGAGGCCGTGCAGGTCGTGACCGACCAGGTCGGCTCTCCCACCTGGACCGGCCATCTCGCCCCCGCGCTGCTGGGCCTCATCGAGCGCGAGGTGGCGGGGCTTCTGCACCTCGCCGGCACCGGTCACGTGTCCTGGAACGGCTTTGCCCGGGAGATCTTCCGCCAGGCCGAGGTCGCCTGCGGCGTCGAGCCGGCCACCACCGAGCAGCTTGCGCGGCCGGCGCCCCGCCCGAGCTGGTCGGCGCTCGAGTCAGAGCGCGACGACGTCGTGCCGATGCCCGACTGGCGCGACGGCCTGGCGGGGTATCTCGCCGCGCGTGCTGGGATGATGCGGGCGTGAAGCTACTCGTCTGCGGCGGCGCCGGGTTCATCGGCTCGACGTTCGTCCGCCTGCGGCTGCTCGAGCACGACGACGAGGTCACGGTGCTCGACAAGCTCACCTACGCAGGGCGCGAGGAGAACTTCCACGACTTCGCCGAGGACCCTCGCTTCCGCTTCCTGCGCGGAGCGATCGAGGACCCGGCGGCGGTCGCCGCCGCCCTCGACGCGCACGCCTGCGAGGCGATCGTCAACTTCGCCGCCGAGACGCACGTCGACCGCTCGATCGCCGAGCCCGACGCGTTCGTCTCCACGCACGCGCTCGGCACCTACGTCCTGCTCGAGGCCGCGCGCGCGCGCGGCCTGCGCTACCTGCAGGTCTCCACCGACGAGGTCTACGGCTCGATCGAGGAGGGCACCTTCACCGAGGAGTCCCCGCTGCGCCCCTCCTCGCCCTACTCGGCCACCAAGACGGGCGCCGACCTGCTCGTGCAGAGCTACTTCCACACCTATCAGCTGCCGACGCTGATCTGCCGGGGCTCGAACAACTACGGCCCCTATCAGTATCCCGAGAAGCTGATCCCCCTGATGATCCTGAACGCGCTCCACTCCGATCAGCTGCCGGTGTACGGCGACGGCATGCAGGTGCGCAACTGGATCCATAGCACCGATTTCTCACGTGCGATCGCTCACGTGCTCATGCACGGTGCTCCGGGCGAGGTCTACAACGCGGGCGGACCCGACGAGCAGGCCAACATCGATGTGGTCCGGCGGATAGTGCAGCTGACCGGCGCCGAGGAGGGCCAGATCGTCCACGTGGCCGACCGGCCGGGGCACGACCGTCGTTACTCGCTGTCCTCCGAGAAGGTCAGGGCGCTCGGTTGGGAGCCGCGCGTGCGCTTCGGTGACGGCCTTGAGCAGACCGTCACCTGGTACATGGAGAACTCCTGGTGGTGGGAGCCGATCCGCTCAGGGGACTATCGCGAGTACTACCAACGCCAGTACGGGCGCACGCTGGGTTGACCGACGTCCGCTCCGCACCGGGGCGGTGCGGCATGCACCGCTCATCCCAGTTCCTTGATCTTCCACTTCGCGCCTTCCTTCACCAGTAGAACCGTGCCGGGTCGCGTCTTGCCTGCGCGGGTGCTCGTCACGCGGGCCGTCGCGGTCGGCGGCGCGCCCGCCGCGTTGACCTGGACCGACTTCACGTTGAGGTCAAAGCGGTCCACCTCGGCCAGCTGGTCTTTGATCGCCCGTTCGCACCCGGCCACCGTGCTCGCGGCAGCTGACCCCGATTTCAGCTCGGTGGCGTTCAGGCGCGCCACGACGGTCTTCGCCAGATCGCTCGTGCAGATCTTGTGCTGGTCGCCGGCCGTCGCGTCGGACTGCAGGTTGGAGAGCGCCTGTGCGACTTCGTGGTCTTCCCCCTGGAAGCCGGCCGTCGAGACCGTGGTTCCGCACGCCGCGAGCCCGAGCGCGGACAGCGCGAGGCAGAGCAGCGTGGGGGGACGCTTGAGCGAGACGTTCATGCCTGCCTGAGAGCCTACGCGACGGGCCCGGCCGAAGGGACGTCGCGCCTAGCTGCGCTGACGCGACGTCGACTCCAGGGCCTCGGCAGCGCCGGGAAGCTTCATCTGGGCGATTCCCGCGGTCTGCTCGACGAAGTGCTTGCTCAGCATCGTGCGCTGGCCCTGGTAGTTGGATCCGACGTCCTCGCCGTACAGCACGTCCGGGTCTCCCGCCATGCGCTCGAAGGCGAGCTTGCAGACGGGCTGGCGGTGCTCGACCATGAACGACACATCCCGAGCCCGCACCTCGAGCGCCGCGCGGCTGCCATGACCGCGGCGATTCGGGAACCAACCGAAGCCCGGGTCGAAGAAGCCCGCGTAGTGCGTGCGGAGCTCCCCGGCGGTCGGGTCGTAGGCGAGCATCTCGGCGGCATAGGACGGTGGGATGCTGACTCCCTCGGCCGACAGGAGGAGAAAGAACACCTCGGGCTCGAGGACGATGCGCCTGCCCTTCTCCGGATGAACGGGGTCCCAGTAGTCCTGCCAGCGCAGCGCGCTGACCCGCGTGAGGTCGATCGGAAGGCTGTTCTTCTTGGCGCGATACCCGACGATGCTGTCCGGTGGACCGGAGACGTCGAGGCTCAGGAACAGGCCGTCGGCGAGCGAGAGCTCGTCCTGGCGGACGGGCTCGGAGTCCAGGTACAGAAGGGGGCACTCCCGGTGAAGAGCAATCAGCTCCTCGTCGCTGAGCCGAGCGTTTCCGGAGATCAACCGCACCTGGTTGAGGGCGAGGCCGGTCTTCACGCGGATCGCGAACGTGCGGGGGACGATCTCCAGATAGAGCTTGCCGTGATACCCGGCCGCGATCTCGTCGAAGCGGTGATTGCGGTCAGTGAGCACCCGTGTGAAGACGTCGAGGCGGCCGGTCGAGCTCTTGGGGTTGGCCTTCGCACGGATCTCCGCAGGAAGGCGGAGCTGCTCGATCAGCGGGACGAGGTAGGGGCGGTCGCGCTCGAGCGTTGCGCCGTCGCGCAGGTCGATCTTCTCGAAGGCCAGGCCCTCGCTCTTCTCCTCCACACTCGAGGAGCTGTCCGGCAGGAAGCTGCAGCGCAGAGCCCAGGCGAACTCGCCGAGTCGAAGGTCGATGCTCGCCGGCTGAACCGACTCGGCGGGGATCCGCCACGCTCCCGCGACCATCCACCCGCGCGAGATGGCATCGCGCAACCGCTGTGACGGCAGCACGCCGGTCACGTTCGACAGGCCCTCCGTCGCGCGGTCGGACTCGGTTCCCGGATGGGCCGTCCCGGTCACCTCCGCGGTCGCTTGTCCCTCGGCATGGACCGCTGAGTGTATGCGCCGGGCTGGCGGGGGCGAACGATCGGATCCCCGCCGGATGCCGGCGGAGATGCGGGTGCTCGAAGGCGCGGGCAGGGCCGCGCCGGTCCGCGCTAGCCTCAGGCGCGTGCCGCTGTCCAACTTCAGCCCGCCGGTGCGAGCGTGGTTCGAGCGGGCCTTCGCCGAGCCCACCCCGGCGCAGAGCAAAGCGTGGCCGGCGATCGCGCGCGGCGAGCATGTGCTCGTCTCGGCGCCGACCGGGTCGGGCAAGACGCTGGCGGCGTTCCTGTGGGCGCTCGATCGGCTGAGCGCAGACGACCGGCCGCCCGCGACGCGCGTGGTCTACGTGAGCCCGCTGAAGGCTCTCGCCTATGACATCGAGCGCAACCTTCGCGCTCCGCTGCGCGGAGTCGGCGCAGCTGACGTTCGCGTGGGGATCCGCACCGGGGACACCCCCCAGCGCGAGCGCGCCGCGATGGCGCGCAACCCGCCGGACATCCTGATCACGACCCCGGAGTCGCTCTATCTGCTGCTGACCTCGCGCAGCGCCGCGATGCTGAACGGGGTCGAGGCGGTGATCGTCGACGAGATCCATGCTGTCGCCCACAGCAAGCGCGGAGCCCACCTCGCCCTGACGCTCGAGCGCCTGCAGGCGCAGACGCAGTCCGGGCGGTCCCCCGCCGACGGTCCCGCCCGCGCCGTGCAGAGGATCGGCCTCAGCGCGACTCAGAGCCCGCTGGAGGAGATCGGCCGCTTTCTCGTCGGCCCGGAGCGCGAGCTCACGATCGTCGACGCGGGCGCGAACAAGCCGCTTGACCTGCGGATTGAGGTGCCCGTGGAGTCGATGGCCGAACCCGGCGCCGGCGCGGAGACGGGCCTGTGGGCCGTTCCGCAGCCAGAGGGTGGGCTCGAGCCGCCGGGCGAGTCGGGAGCCTCGATCTGGCCCGCGATCTACCCCGAGCTGCTGAAGCTGGTGCGCGAGCACAACTCGACGATCGTGTTCGTCAACAACCGCCGTGCCGCAGAGCGGGTCGCGCTGCGGCTGAACGAGCTCGCACAGACCGAGATCGCGCGTGCCCATCACGGGTCGCTGGCGCGCGAGGAGCGCACCAAGGTCGAGGAGCTGCTGAAGGCCGGCGAGCTTCCCTGCCTGGTCGCCACGAGCTCGCTCGAGCTGGGCATCGACATGGGTGCGGTCGATCTCGTGCTGCAGATCGAGTCGCCGAAGTCGGTGGCTCGCGGGCTGCAGCGGATCGGGCGGGCCGGCCACGGCGTGGGGGAGGTGAGCCGAGGCCGGATATTCCCCAAGTTCCGGGGCGATCTGCTGGAGTGCGCGGTCGTTTGCCGAAGGATGCGCGAAGGGTTGATCGAGCCGACGGTCGTGCCGCGCAACGCGCTTGACGTGCTCGCCCAGCAGATCGTGGCGATCGCCGTGGCCGGCGAACCGGCGCCCGCGGGCGCCTCGCGGAGCGCGGCCGCCGAGCAGGCGAACGAGGAGTCATCCGCCGCGGGAGTGTCGGTGGACGAGCTGTACGCGCTCGTAAGGAGCACCTACTCCTATTCGGAGCTGTCCCGCGAGCTGCTCGAGAACGTGCTCGACATGCTCGACGGGCGCTACCCGTCGAAGGAGTTCGGCGAGTTGCGTGCCCGCATCGTGTGGGACCGCGTCGCCGGCACGATCCGCGCGCGCAGGGGATCGCGCCAACTGGCGGTAGCGAACGCGGGCACGATCCCCGACCGCGGGCTCTATGCGGTCACGCTGCCGGACGGACGGCGCGTGGGTGAGCTGGACGAGGAGATGGTCTATGAGGCCCGGCCCGGGCAGGCCTTCCTCTTGGGCGCCTCGACCTGGCGGATCCAGGAGATCGGCCGCGACCGGGTGATAGTCACACCCGCGCCCGGAGCGCCGGGCGCGGTGCCGTTCTGGAAGGGCGACTCGATCGGCCGGCCGAAGGAGCTGGGCAAGGCGATCGGAGCGTTCGCCCGTTGGGCGGTCCTGCAGGACTCCGAGACGCTCGAGCGCGAGTACGACCTCGACGCGCGGGCGGCGCGAAACCTGCTCGGCTACCTGCGCGAGCAGCAGGCGGCCACGCGCGTGCTGCCCAGCGAGCAGACGATCGTGCTCGAGCGGTTCCGCGACGAGATCGGAGACTGGCGGCTGTGCCTGCTCTCGCCCTACGGTGGCCGCGTGCACGCCGCCTGGGGACTTGCCATATCGGCGCGCATCCGCGAGCGCTTCGGCCTGGAGGCCGACGCAATCTGGAGCGACGACGGGATCGTCGTTCACCTACCCGACCTCGACGCGGAGCCGTCGGGGGAGTCGGAGATCGGCCCGCTGCCCTCGGCGGCCGAGCTCGTGCTGGTCGAGCCCGAGGAGGTGGCCCGGCTGATCGTGGCCGAGCTGGGCGGCTCGGCCCTGTTCGGCGCGCGGTTCCGCGAGAACGCGTCGCGGGCGCTGTTGATCCCGCGTGCCTATCCGGGCAGGCGCACCCCGTTGTGGCAGCAGCGGCTGAAGGCCCAGAGCCTGCTCGAGGTGGCCGGGCGCTATGAGGACTTTCCGATCGTGCTCGAGACCTACAGGGAGTGCCTGCGCGACGTGCTGGACCTACCGGGACTGGAAACGCTGCTGCGCGGCCTTCAGACTCGCGAGATCTCGCTGGTGGAGGTCGAGACGCCGAGGGCCTCGCCGTTCGCCTCGTCGCTGCTGTTCGACTACGTCGCCACGTATATGTACGAGGGCGACACGCCCAACGCGGAGCGCAGGGCCGCCGCGCTGTCGCTTGACCGCGACCTGCTGCGCGAGCTGCTCGGCCAGGAGGAGCTGCGCGAGTTGATCGACCCGGGCGCGCTCGTGCGCCTGCAGGACGATCTGCAGCACCGCTCGGAGATGACCCGCGCCACCGACCGGGACGCGCTGCACGACGTGCTGCGCCGCGTCGGGGACCTCAGCCTGCAGGAGATCCTCGAGCGGGTGTTCGACGGCGTCGATGCGCCCGGCCTGCTGCGCGAGCTCGAGCGCGAACGGCGCGCGATCCGCCTGCGCGTCGGGGGGGAGGAGCGCTACGTCGCCGCAGACGAGGCCGGCCTTTATCGCGACGCGCTCGCGGCCGTCCCGCCCGGCGGCCTGCCCGCCGCCTTCCTGCAGGACGTCGGCGACGCGCTGGCGCAGATTGTGTCCCGCTACGCGCGTACCCACGGGCCCTTCACCACCGAGGAGCTGCGCGCGCGCTACGGGGTCGACGCGAGCGCGGTCCTGCGCGAGCTCGAGCGCGGCGGGGATCTGGTCCGCGGCGCCCTGCGCCCCGAGGGGATCCCGTCGCGCTCGTCGGAGCCGGCCCCCGTTGGGGGCTCGCCGGTCCCAGCGGGTGGCGCCCCTCTCCCGGGCGCCGGGCGCGAGTGGTGTGACGTGGAGGTCCTGCGGCGTCTGCGGCGGGCGTCGCTGGCAGCGCTGCGAAAGGAGATCGAGCCGGCCGACCGCAGGAGCCTCGCGGGCTTTCTCTCCTCCTGGCAGGGCGTCGATCGCTTCTCCGGGGCGGGCGCGGGCATCGACAGGCTGCGCGAGGTGCTGGTGCCGCTGCAAGGCCTGGCGCTGCCCGCCGAGATCTGGGAGCGCGACGTGCTGCCGCGGCGCATCGGCGCCTACTCCCAGTCGTGGCTGGACAGCCTGTGTGCGAGTGGCGAGGTCGTGTGGGTCGGCGCCGGGCCGCTCGGGACGCACACGGCCGGGCGGGCCGCTTCCGGGCGGGTGGCGCTGTACTTCCGCGAGGACGCATCCGCGATCGGGCCGCCGCCCGCCGCCCAGCTCTCGCGCGCGAGCGGGGCGGTCGGCTCTGCCGAGCACGCCCTGCTGCGTGCCCGGCTCGCCGATGGCCCGTGCTTCTTCTCCGACCTGCTCGTGGAGCTGGACGCCCCCGCCGAGGCGCTTCGTGAGGCGCTGTGGGACCTGGTGTGGCTGGGTGAGGCGACGAACGATGCCTGGGCGCCGCTGCGGGCGCCCCGCCTCGCCCTCGCTCGCGGGCGCTCCGAGCGCCGGACCGCGGTCAGGCGGTTCGGCGCACGGCGCCCCGGCGGGCAGGCTCAGGTGCAGGGGCGCTGGTCGCTCACCGAGCCCGTGTTCGCAGGCGGCGCGCAGGCCGTCTCGGAGGCCGACCGGCGCCGCGCGCTGGCCGAGCTGCTGCTCGAGCGCTACGGGATAGTCACGCGCGAGCAGGTGCTCGCCGAGGGGATCAAGGGCGGATTCGCGCTGCTCTACGGGACATTCTCGAATCTCGAGACGCTCGGAGTGTGCCGTCGGGGGTACTTCATCGAGGGCATGGGCGGGGCGCAGTTCGCGCTGCCCGGCGCTGTCGAGCGGTTGCGGGCGGCGCGGACGGGCGCCCGAGCCGCTCCGATCGACCGAGAGCGCTCGCTGGTGATCGCAGCAGCCGATCCAGCCCAGCCCTACGGCGCCGCGCTGCCGTGGCCGAGACGCGAGGGGCAGGAGCGCCGCCCGGCGCGCGTCGCTGGGGCCTACGTGGTGCTCGTGGCAGACGAGCCGGTGCTCTACGTCGAGCGCGGCGGCCGCGGACTCGTGACGCTCGCCGACGCACCCTCGCGCGCGGGCACCGACGAGAAGGCTCAGGAGGCCGAGCCGGTGCCCGTGGCCCTGCGGGCGCTGGCCGAGCACGTGCGCGCCGGTCGAGTCGGGAAGCTCGCGCTCGAGCGGATCGACGGCGAGCCGGCGATCGCCTCAGAGCTCGCCGGGGCGCTGGTCGAGCTGGGCTTCCAATCCGGTCCCCGCCGGCTCACCCTGACCGCCTGAGCCGCGGTCCGCCGCCCCCGGCCGGGCGTCGTGGATGCCCTGCAAGCGATGCTCGTCTTCCGGGACCCCATGCCGTTTACTCTGTGGCATGAGTCGCAGCGGCACAAGCGCCGACCGCCCCCATCGCGTCGGTCATAAGGGAGCCGCGCACATCGAGCCCGGAAACACGCTGGCGAGCTTCGACGCGGCGTTGCGCCACGGTGTGGACATGATCGAGCTCGACGTGCTCAGCGAGCACGTCGACGGAACGGGTCGGCTGCTCGTGGCGCACGACTTCGAGGACATGCGCTCGCGGACGCCGCTGAGTCTCGAGCAGGCGCTCGAGCACCTCGCGGGTGAACCGTTCGAGGACATCGAGCTGGACGTGGACATCAAGCTGCCGGGCTACGAGCTGCGCGTGCTCGAGGCCCTGCGCCACTTCGGCCTGGTGGCGAACACGCTCGTAAGCGGCATGTACCCGGCCGGCCTGGCGCGGATCCGCGCGGCCGAACCGGCGCTGCGTCTGGGCTGGTCGGTCCCTCGCGTGCGGCGCGACTACACCACCCATCTGTTCACGGCGATCCCCGCTCTGGCGATCCTGAGCGGCTACCGCGCGATCCTCCCGCGCCGCGCGCGCACCGCGCTGCAAGAGGGCCGCTTCGACGCGATCATGGCCCACTGGCGCGTCGTTTCGGGGCCGCTCGTGCGGGCCGTGGCAGAGGGCGGCGGCGAGCTCTACGTCTGGACCGTCGACGATGCGGCCCAGATAGCCAGGCTCACGGCCATGGGGGTGGACGGCATCATCACGAACGATCCACGCCTGTTCAGCCAATCAGGCACGTAGCGGCGCTGAACCCGGACGGGTCGGATCCCGCGAGGCTCTGGCGTCCCGCCGTCGTGGACCGTGAGGTCGACTGCAGGACTGTCTTCCCGTGCCGCCACTGGAAGCTCACGACCCCGCGCAGGGTGAAGGCCGGCTTGCCCGGCACCGGTATCAGCTGGAAGCTCCGCCCCGCCTGCCGGGCCGCCTTTGCGTTGCCGACCGACACATACACCGGTTCCGCTCCGGTGACCAGGCTTGTCCAGCGCCTGGTGGTCGTGTTCAGGTACTGAAGGCCGAAACGCATGTACATCGTGTCACGAGGCCGTCCGTCCCCCGGCATCGACCCGCGAACGCCGATCATGTCGGGCTGGTCGAAGGGGTTGCAGACGTCGATGGTGGCCCACAGCTGGCGCGAGCTCAGCAGCGAACGGAGGCTCGTCGTCGTCTTGGCTGCTCTGAAGGGCGCGGAAGCAGCCAGCGCGGGTGCCGGCAGGAGCACCGCCAGGGTGCACAGCGACGCGAGGATCGGTTTCCGGGGGATCATCTAGGTGAAGATACCGCCGGCGAGGCGATCGATGCGCTCGTGACCCCGGCTCGTGTGCTCCGATCGGCGAGCGGCGTGTGATATGCCTGCGCCATGGCACCGATGCGCTCAGGGGATGTGGTGGAGCTGCTCGGGCGGGTGCCCGTGTTCTCGACGCTCGTGCGGAGCGACCTGGAGCGGATATCCGAGCTCGCCGTGCCGCGCCGGTTCGAGCCGGGTCACGTGGTCTTCCGCGAGGGCGACGCGAGCGACACCTGCTACATCGTCCGCGAGGGCCTCGCGCGCGCGATCCACGAGCACGTGGACGGGCGCACGATCACGCTGGCGACGTTCGGGCCGGGAGACATCTTCGGCGAGCTGGCGATGTTCGAGGACGAGTTGCGCTCGGCCACCGTCGAGGCGGTCGAGCCGACGGCTGTCGTCGCCGTCCTCGGTCCGGACATGCGCCGGCTGATGACCGAGCATCCGGAGATCTCGACGCGCCTGGTGATCGCCCTGGGCAGGCGCCTGCGGGAAGCGAACGAGCGGCTCTCGCGCCAGTCCTTCCAGACCGTGCAGAGCCGCGTGGCGGGGGTGCTCGGGGACCTGGTCGAGCAGGAGCTGGCCGTGGCAGGGGGCCGTCAACGGGACGGCGCAGGGCGCGCGCAGGCCGCAGGCGCAGCAGGAGACGGTGTGCAACGCGACGGAGCCTTGACGGGGCCCGCACCCACAAGATCCGGCAGGGAAGACGTGCTCGTCACAGCCACGCAGGCCGACCTCGCGCAGCTCGCCGGCTCCTCGCGCGAGTCGGCCAGCCGCTTCCTGGCGGTGCTGGAGCGCGCCGGCGTGATCTCGCAGGGGCGGGGGCGTCTCGTCGTGCACGACCCCGAGGCACTGAAGCAGTATGTCTTCTGATCGCAAGCCGGCGCCCAGGTCGAAGGCGCGGTCAGAGGCCGACTCGCCCAAGGCCACCTCGCCGAAGCCCAGGTCCAGCTCAGGGTCGCAGGCCAGGTCCACGGGCGCCTCGCAACTGGACTCCAGGTCGAGCTCCGGGGCGAAGCCCAAGCGCGGGTCGGGCGCCAAGTCCAACGGGGGGTCCGGGGCGAAGTCGAGATCGAGCTCGGAGGCGAAGCCGAAGGGCGGGTCCGAGGCCAAGCCCAGGTCGAGGTCGAGGTCCGAGCCCAAGTCCAAGTCCAAGTCCAAGCAGCAACCAGCGCGCGAGCGCGAACCCGGGCCAAAGGCCGGCCGCCGCCGCAAGGCGCCGGCGCGGGAGATCTCGGCCGGCGGGGTGGTGGTGCGCGGCGAGGAGATGCTGGTGATCGTCCCAACGCGGCGCGCGTCCGACGGCAGCCGAGTGCTGGGGCTGCCGAAGGGGCACGTGGACCCGGGCGAGACAGCGATCCAGGCGGCCGAGCGCGAGGTGCGCGAGGAGACGGGAATAATCGCCGAGGCGGTGCGCGAGCTGGGCGAAGCGCGCTACTGGTACAGACGGAACGGGCGGACGATCGGAAAGTCCGTCTCCTTCTATCTGTTCACCCACCTGGGGGGGGACACCGCCGACCACGACGACGAGGTCGAGGAGGTCCGGTGGATCGGGCTGAAGGAGGCTCAGAAGGCGCTCACCCACGAGGCCGAGCGGGAGATGGTGGGGCTCGCGCTGGCCTGCCTGGAGGAAGGCGCCCCCAAAGACCGGTAGCCTGCCAGCCACGTGCAGGTCCTCAACTTCTATTCGACGATCTTTGCCGACGAGTTGAAGCGGGGTCGCAAGACCGCGACGATCCGCCTCGGTGACAAGTCGGGCAAGTACCGCAAGAACCAGGCGGTGCTCGTGACGATCGGCTACCAGTACTCGCCCCGAGAGAGGATCTTCGAGGCGGTCATAGACCAGGTCGAGGTGATGAAGATCACCGACCTCTCCCCGCGGGACATCAAGCACGACAACCCCGAGTTCCGCCGCCACGAGGAGCTGATCCACTTCCTCGAACAGATCTACGGGCGCACGGTCTCGATGGACGACACGGTGACCGTGGTGCGCTTCTCGCGGATCCTCGACCAGCCGACGGGCATGACCGAGGCCATGAAGGGCTACGGCGGCGCTCAGAACTGATCGCGCGCGGCACCCGCCCCGACGCGCCGGCGGATCGGTGATCTCCTCCGGCTTTCTATATATTGGGCCCAGTCGTTGGCACTCTCTCCTGGAGAGTGCCAATTCAGCGATATATTGAGGCCGTGGTTGGCACTCTCGACCCGGGAGTGCCAATCGGGCGCCGGTCCGAAGCACGGATCGTGAGCCGACGGCCGCATTTTCTAGATGGAGGTTTTTCAATATGAAGCTCAAGCCCCTGGGCGATCGTCTGATCGTGCGGGCGATCGAAGAGGACGAGAAGACCGCAAGCGGCATCGTCCTCCCCGATACGGCCAAGGAGAAGCCGCAGAAGGGCAAGGTCGTCGCCGTAGGCGACGGCAAGCTCGACGAGGACGGCAAGCGCATCCCGCTGGAGGTCAAGAAGGGCGACGAGGTCCTTTACAGCAAGTACGGCGGGACCGAGATCAAAGACCCCGACAACGGGGAGGATCTGCTCGTGCTGCGCGAGTCCGATGTCCTCGCCCGCGTCGAGTCATAAGGAGAACTGAGAAACAATGGCTCACAAGGAACTGAAGTACGGCTCAGAGGCCCGCAAGGCGCTGGAGACAGGCGTCGACGCGGTTGCAGATGCGGTCAAGGTCACGCTCGGCCCGAAGGGCCGCTACGTGGTGCTCGACAAGAAGTTCGGCGCTCCGACAATCACCAACGACGGCGTGACCATCGCTCGCGAGATCGAGGTCGAGGACGTCTTTGAGAACCAGGGTGCCCAGCTGGTGCGCGAGGTGGCGACCGCCACCAACGACGTTGCCGGCGACGGAACGACCACTGCCACCGTGCTCGCTCAGGCGATAGTGCGCCAGGGCCTGAAGAACGTCGCCGCCGGGGCCAACCCGCTGGCGCTCAAGCGCGGCATCGAGCGGGCTGTCGAGGAGGTCGTGGCGAACATCGCCACCCAGTCCAAGGAGGTCTCCGGCAAGGACCAGATCGCCCGCGTGGCGACGATCTCCGCAGGTGACGAGGAGATCGGCGACGTGATCGCCGACGCGATCGAGAAGGTTGGCAAGGACGGCGTGGTCAACGTCGAGGAGGGCCAGACGTTCGGGATGGACCTCGAGTTCACGGAGGGCATGCAGTTCGACAAGGGCTACATCTCGCCCTACATGGTCACCGACCAGGACCGCATGGAGGCGACCCTGGAGGATCCCTACATCCTGATCGCCAACCAGAAGATCGGCTCGGTCCGCGATGTCCTGCCGGTGCTCGAGGCTGTGATCCAGAGCGGCAAGTCGCTGTTGATCATCGCCGAGGACGTCGAGGGCGAGTCGCTCGCGACGCTCGTGGTGAACAAGCTCCGCGGGACGTTCACCGGGGTCGCGGTCAAGGCGCCGGGCTTCGGCGACCGCCGCAAGCGTATGCTCGAGGACATCGCCATCCTGACGAACGCCGAGGTGATCACCGAGGAGATGGGCTTGAAGCTCGAGAACACCCAGATCTCCCAACTGGGCCGGGCCCGTCGCGTGGTGGTCGCAAAGGACACGACAACGATCGTCGACGGTGCCGGTGACGCGGCCGCGATCAAGGGTCGCATCAACCAGATCAAAGCCGAGATCGAGAACACCGACTCGGACTTCGATCGCGAGAAGCTCCAGGAGCGCCTGGCCAAGCTCTCCGGCGGTGTCGCCGTGGTGAAGGTCGGAGCGGCCACCGAGACGGAGATGAAGGAGAAGAAGCACCGCGTCGAGGACGCGCTGCAGGCCACCCGTGCGGCCCTCGAGGAGGGCATCGTGCCGGGCGGCGGGGTGGCGCTGTTGCAGGCATCCTCAGCCGTGACGGTCGACGGCGTCCTCGAGGACGACGAACGCACCGGCGCGCGCATCGTGCTGCGCGCGTTGGAGGAGCCGCTGCGTCAGCTGGCCGAGAATGCGGGCCTTGAGGGCTCGGTTGTCGTCAACGACGTGCGCAAGGCCAAGAAGGGCCAGGGGCTGAACGCGGCCACGAACGAGATCGTCGATCTCGTCTCGGCAGGCGTGATCGACCCCGCGATGGTCACCCGCTCGGCGCTGCAGAACGCGGCATCGATCGCCAAGAACATCCTCACCACCGAGGCGATCGTCGGCGAGGTGCCCGAGAAGGAAACCGGCGGCGGCGGTGGCGGCGGCATGCCCGACATGAGCGGGATGATGTAGCCGAATCCTCGAGGTGCAGGAGAAGGACGAGGGCCCGGCAGGATGCCGGGCCCTCTCTCTTGGTGGTCCTATTCCACTTCGGCGACCGTCCGGGGTCCGTGACCCACGTACTTCGCCGTGGGCCTGATCAGCTTCGCCTCACGCTTCTGCTCGAGGATATGCGCTGACCAGCCGGCCACGCGCGCGCACGTGAACATCGGCGTGAACAGCTCGGGCGGGACTTCGGCGAGGTCGAGGATGACAGCCGACCAGAACTCGACGTTCGTCGCCAGCACGCGGTCGGGCCGGCGCGCGTGGAGCTCCTCGAGTGCGGCCTTCTCGAGTGCCTCGGCGGCCTGGAAGCGCGGCGAGCCGAGCTCACGGCAGGTCCGCCGCAGCACCCGCGCGCGCGGGTCTTCGGCGCGGTAGATGCGGTGGCCGAACCCCATCAGACGCTCGCCGCGGTCCAGGGCGTCGGAGACCCAGCGCTCGGCATCGCCTGTCTCTTCGACTTCGTCGAGCATCTTCAGCACGCGTGAGGGGGCGCCGCCGTGCAGGGGCCCGGAGAGCGCGCCCACGGCGGCCGAGAGCGCAGCTGCGCAGTCAGCCCCGGTCGAGGCCACGACCCGCGCAGTGAAGGTCGAGGCGTTCATGCCGTGCTCGGCGGCGGAGATCCAGTAGGCGTCGATCGCCTTGACGTGGTCGGGGTTCGCCTCCCCGCGCCAGCGGATCAAGAAGCGCTCGGGGATGGTCCGTCCCTTGTCGATCTCCGACTGGGGCACGGGCGGCTGGCCGGCCTCGCGCGCCGACTGGGCGACGAAGGAGAGGGCCATCACCGAGGCGCGGGCCAGGTTCTCGCGGGCCTCGAGGTCTGAGATGTCGATCAGCTGTTCGAAGCCCCACTCGGGCGCGAGCATCGCAAGCGCAGACTGCACGTCGACGCGGTGATCGCCGGAGCGCACTGTGAGGGCATGCGGTTCGGCCGGTGGCAGGCCGGGCTTGAAGCGACCGTCCACCAGCAGGCCCCACACCTGCTCGTAGGGGACGGCGCCGACCAGGTTCTCGATGTCGACGCCGCGATAGCGCAACGCGCCGCCCTCTTTGTCGGGCTCAGCGATCTCGGTGGCGAAGGCGACCACGCCTTCGAGGCCCGACTGGACCTCTGGTGCTGTCTGAACCGCGCTCATGGCACTCGCTTTCTGAGCTTGATGCTTGACGGGGTGGCTGCCTTGTGGGCAGAGGCATATGGTCGCAGGAATGCCCGCCCGAGTAGGCTGCAGGCGAACGGGCGCCCGCCCGGCAACCGCCGCCGAGGAGGAGCCATCTCCGAGAATGACCTGATGTTTCGGGGAGCGATCGAGCTCGCGCAGATCGTGCGCTCCGGAGAGATCTCCGCGCGGGCGCTCGTCGAAGCCTCGCTCGCGAGGATCGAGGAGCTCGACCCCGTCCTGAACGCCTTCGTGGACGTCGACGCCGAGCGGGCGCTGGCCAGCGCTGATGAGATCGCGCCGGGCGACGGGCGCCCGTTCGCGGGGGTTCCGATTGCCATCAAGAACAATCGGGCGGTCGAGGGACTTCGCTTGACGCACGGCTGCTCGACGCTCGCCCAGTATGTGGCGGGCTATGACCACAACGTCACGCGACGCCTGCGGGACGCCGGGTTCGTGATAGTGGGCACGACCACGCTGCCGGAGTTCGGGATCCTGCCGGTCACCGAGCCGCGCCTGTTCGGGCCCACGCGCAACCCATGGGATCTGCAGCGCACGCCCGGCGGCTCCTCCGGCGGAGCCGCGGCTGCCGTCACGGCCGGGATGGTCCCCGTGGCGCACGGAAACGACGGCGGCGGCTCGATCCGCATCCCGGCGGCCTGCTGCGGGCTCGTCGGCCTGAAGCCCAGTCGCGGGCGAATCTCGCCGGCTCCCGTGCTGGGCGACTCGATGCTCTCGATCGACGGGGTGCTCACGCGCACCGTCGCCGACACCGCAGCGATCCTCGACGTGCTCGCCGGCTACGAGCCCGGTGACGCGACCTGGGCGCCGCCTCCCTCCGAGCCGTTCGCCCTGGCCATGACCCGGACGCCCGGCAGGCTGCGGATCGCTGCGACCACGGTCCCGCCCGTTCCCGAGGCGGTCGTCGATCCGCTCAGCGCGCAGGCGGTCTCTGAGGGGGCCGAGATACTGCGCTCGCTCGGGCACGAGGTGCAGGAGATCGATCCGCCGTGGGGGTCCGATGAGCTGCGGGAGCTGTTCGGTGTGGTCTTCTCCAATCACGTGGCGCTGTCGATCGCATTCTGCGCCACCGTCATCGAACGCGAGCTCGTGCCGGCGGACGTGGAGCCGATGAGCTGGGCGATCTTCTCGATGATCCAGCGGGTCAACGCATTGCAGGGGATGCAGGCGGCGGTCAAGCTGCAGGCGGTTGCACGGCGGATCGTCGCGAGCCTCGCACCCTACGACGCCGTGCTCACGCCGGTGCTGGCCGAGCGCCCGCTCGCGCTTGGGACGCTCGACACCTCGGCAGCCGATCCGATGTCGACGTTCACGCGTTCGGGCCTCTTCACGCCGTTCACGCCAGTGTTCAACGCGAGCGGTCAGCCAGGGATATCGGTGCCGCTGTTCCACGGGGAGGACGGGCTGCCACTGGGGGTTCAGATCGTCGGGCGCCCGGCGGGCGAGGGCTCACTGCTGGCGCTGGCCGCCCAGCTGGAAGAGGCGCTGCCGTGGGCCGGGCGCAGGGCGCCGATGACCGAGCGCGCCCGGGACTAGTCACTAGCGGGTTCCGAGCACGGCCGGCATCGGCTGGGGTTTGACCCCCAGGCTTTCGGCGTCGGCGGTCCCCCTCGTGGCCACCATCGGGACCTCCATCAGCTCGGCCTCGTCCCAGGTCGCGAACGCGCGCGGCCCCCACACGGCCTCGAGCAGGCGAAGCGTGCGAGACACGATCGGTGTTGGAACGTGAAGGAGCGGCCGCCTGCGCTGCAGCGACCGGAGCACCGTGCGCACGATGTCGTTGTGGGTGAGCGTCTGCGGCCCGGCCAGCTCGTAGCGCTCGTGGGGCGAGCCGTCGGGCGAGCGCAGGGCGGCGATCACGCAGTCGGCTGCGTCCTCGGCCCAGATCGGCTGGTAGACGGCGCGCCCGCGGCCGGACACGGGCATCACCGGGAACAGGGCCAGACGCTCAAGCAGCGTCAGCCAGGGGTCCCCGGGGGCATAGACGATCGAGGGGGCGAACACCGTCGAGCGGATGCGGGACTCGCGCACCGCCTGCTCGGCCAGCGCCTTGGCGCGAAAGCAGCGCCCGCGGTTGTGCGTGGAGGCGCCGAGCGCGGAGAAGAACAGGAACCGCTCCGCCCCGGACCGCTCGGCGGCCTCGACCATGCGCCAGGTGGCAATGCCGTTGAGCTCCTCGATCGATCCCCGCGGCTGGTCGCGGATCGAGGCCGCGAGATGAACGACTGTGTGGACGCCCCGCATCGCGTTGCGAAACGACGGCGGGTCGGTGAGATCGCCCAGCGCGATCTGCACGCGAACGCGTTGGGCCCCCAGCCGCCGCGGGTCGCGAACGAGGCAACGCACCTCGGCGCCTTCGGCCACGAGCCGGCGCAGCAACGCCGAGCCCACCAGGCCGGTGGCGCCGGTAAGCAGCAACATCGCCCCAACGTAGCGAAGTGGGCGAGGAGCGCCTTTTCTCGCGGATGATTGATCCGGCAATCATCTAGGATGAGGCTCGGCCGCAGAGCCGCTTTCCGTAAAATCTGCGCCTCCCGGATCTACCCCGCAAACGAACCAGGAAAGAAGCGAATGGCCTACGTTATCGCCGAGCCCTGCATCGGCACGAAGGACAACTCCTGCGTCGAGGTGTGCCCCGTTGACTGCATCCACCCGACGCCCGACGAGCCCGGATATGACGCGGCCGACATGCTCTACATCGATCCCGAGGAGTGCATCGACTGCGACGCGTGCGTCGAGGCATGCCCGGTCGACGCCTGCTTCGCCGAGGATCAGCTGCCGGAGGAGTGGCAGAGGTACACGCAGATCAACGCCGACTACTTCGCCAACGCCAAGTAGGTCGGGGCAAGGACGTCCAGGACGGGCACGTCGGGAACGGCGTCCCGGATCTGCTCGCAGAGCGCTCGCGAGTCGAAGCGGTGTGACTGCGGCGCGACGGGGTTGACCGTGATCGCCTTCAGCTCGAGCGTGTGCAGTACCTCGATGGAGAGTCCCTGACGCTCATACCAGCGCGGACCCCGGCGCGAGAGGAACACCCTGGTGGGATCGCCCGCGACGATTCTCAGCTCGCGGCCCGCGCGCTCGCGGCGGGCGGCCAGCACCCCTTCGAGGAAGCGCTCCGAGAGGGCGCCGTCCACGATGAGGGTGCTCGCCCGCGGATGCTCGGCGAGGAACGCTGCAATCTCGAGAGGCTCGGCATGCAGGACGAGCCGGCGCTCCAGCGCCACCCGCTCCTGCTCCCGATCGCCGCGGTGCGTCCGCCTCGCCGCTCGCGGCGTCTCCGGCGGTCCTGGACAGCCTGACCAGGTCGACGGCGTCCGCAGTGGTCGCGACCACCTGCTCGATGCTCTCGCCGAGGACCGCGCCGGTAGCCATCAGCAGCCCGTCCGCGACGGCCGGGGAGGAGGCCGCACGACGGTCGATCGCGCCGTCGATCAGCACCTGCTCGGCGCCGAGCTCGGCCATCGCCTCGCTCACCGCACGCAGGTCCGCGGCGGCGCTCGGGCCGGCGACTTCGACGATGCCCGCCTCCGAGAGCCTCGCCAGGACGACCTCTCCGAGCGGAGTTCTCACACCCGTGCGGGCCAGGCGCTCGTGCGCGAGGCCGCTGGAGCGCAGCAGCTCGCCGGTCGTTGCCACGAGGCTCCCGGCCACGAGATGCAGGCGGGGCTTCTCGATGCGGGCGTCGATCACGTCATGTGCCTCGCCGTCGCGCCCGATCGAGGTGACGCCGATGGGCGTTCCGGCGGCGGCGTGCTCGGCGAGGATCGCCGTGAGCGTCTCGGTCTTGCCCGTGTTCTTGGCGAGCCCCACGAGCGCAAGGCGCCGCGTGCCGGACAGTAGGGAGCTCAGCCGCGCGCGCGCGTCGCTAGCCATCCGCGCCGGATGCGCTCGCTGCGCCGGCCTTGCCCGAGCCGGCTGAGTCGGCCATGCGCGCAGCGAGCTCGCGCACGATGAAGCTCGCCACATGGTGCGGGTAGGTGCCCTTGGAGAAGCCCGCGTCGTAGCCGAGCTCCTTGGCGAGCTCGTTGGACACCCGCGGGCCGCCGCAGGTGAGGATGAGCTGCTTGCGCAGCCCCTCCGCCTCGACGATCTCCACCAGCTCGGTCAGGTTTTGAACGTGCAGGTTCTGCTGGGTGACCGTCTGGGAGACGAGGATCGCGTCGGCGTCGAGCTCGATGGCTCTCGCCACGAGCACGCTGTTGGGCACCTGGCTACCGAGGTTGTGCGTCTGGAAGGCCTTGTAGCCCTCCAGGCCGTGGTGCCCGTGAAAGCCCTTCAGGTTGAGCATCGCGTCGATGCCCACGCTGTGCGTGTCGGTGCCGGTGGCTGCCCCCACGATCACGATCGGGCGACCGATGTGCTCTCCGGCGAACGCCTCGATCTCGTCCTCGTTCATGTACTCGACGTCGAAGCCCTCCTCGCTCAGCGAGGCGTAGTCGACGGTCTCGGTGCACTCGCCGAACATCACGAAGTAGGTGTAGCCGTCGGTCAGGCTCTGGTAGTGGACGACCTCCGGGTGCTCGAAGCCCATCTTCGCCGCGAGCTCCTGGGCGGCCTTGCGCGCGGCCAGGCCATAGGGGACCGGCAGCGTGAAGCTGAACTGGACGATCCCGTCGCCGAGGTGGTCGGCGTATGGCTTCACGCGCTCGAGGTCGATCCTTGCGCGCGGGTCTCCAGAGGGCGCGGACGGCGCGCTAGACACGACTCGGCGCCCCCCTCATCAACTCGCTGGCCGGGTTCAGATAGTCCTCGTGGGTCTCGACGATCCCCTCGGCTCCCCTGCCCTCGTCGACCCGGCGGGCCACGTCTCCGAACACCCCCTCCCCGAGCGCCGCGAATAGGCCGATCTCGGCGATCCGCTCGAGCAGCTCGTGAGCTCCGCCGAGCACCTGCTGGGCGCGCGTCTGCACGATGCCCCCGCGCTTGAACTCGATCTCAGATCCGAGGTCGCGAGCGGAGTCGAACACGTAGTTGACGTTTTCAAGGCCGATCACGCGATCGTGCACGTGAGGTGTGAAGATTCCCTCGGTCGGCACCCCGATCGTCTGGATGCCCTGTCCGGTCGCAATCGTGACGAGGTTGAAGAGTGAGTCGCACGCGTGCGTGCGGTACAGGTTGCCGTCCATGTGCCGCGTGGGGGGCATGTACTTGACCGGGCACTCGGGGAAGAGCTCTCGCGTGAGCTGCGCCTGGGCCCACTGGAGGAGCAGGCCGTTCACCACCGGCGGGTCGATCTCGAACGCGTCTCCGAGCGCGATCTGCTCGTCGGGCACGCCCGAGTCGAGTGCCAGCTGGCGATTGATGAACTGCGAGGCGGTCACCGAAGGCGCCGCCTCGATGGCGTCGGCGGTGCGCAGGTAGTTGTCCTCGCCCGTGTTGATTACGACCCCGAAGTAGCCGTTGACCATCCGTGAGACCCGCTGGTCGATCAGTCCACGGACCGGGTTGATGTCGCGGTAGAGAATCCCGTAGAGCGCGTCGTTGACCATGTTGTCGAAGCCCTCGATCGCACCCATGGCGGCGATCTCCGGCATGCACAGGCCCGAGCAGAAGCTCGACAGCCGAACATAGCGGCCGTTCCTGGCCGACCACTCGTCCAGCGCGGCGCGCATGATCCGGAAGTTCTCCTGGGTGGCGAACGTGCCGCCGTATCCCTCGGTCGTGGGACCGTACGGGACGTAGTCGAGCAGGCTCTGCGCGGTCGAGCGGATCACCGCGACTATGTCACCGCCGGCCTCGGCGACGGCGAGGGCGTGCACGACGTCCTCGTAGACGTTCCCCGTCGCTGTCAGCACGTAACGCAGCGGCGGCGGGCTCTCGCCGAGGCGTGAGCGCAGCTCCCGGCGCTCGTGCATGCGCGCGCTCATCTCGGCCAGGCGCTCCTCGCAGGCCTGCGTGACCCGCGCCCTGATTGCGCCGTCCTGCGCGCGCGGCAGCTTGCACAGCTCGAGCTTGCCGGCGTCCACGTCCTTGGCGATCTGCTGCGCCGTGCGGCTTTCATCGTGGAGCATCGCGTTGCCGAGCCAGTAGGCGATCCCCCTCCCGAGCTGCCCGTGGTCAGAGACGTGATCGACGAGCACGTTGGGCAGCGGCGCGTCGAGCTCGTTCGCCCCGTCCACGCCGAGCAGTCGCGCGACGGTCCGCTCGACCGAAACCGTCGTCTTGTTGGCGATCCGCTCGCCCACCTGCGCCGCGATCTGCGCCGCGGCCGCCCGGCAGGAGGCGATGACGCCGGGATCGAGATCGAGCTTGGAGCTCATCGGACATCTCTGACGATTGGAAACGGGATGACCTCGCGCAGGGTGTCACGCTCGGTGAGGATCATCACCAGGCGGTCCACGCCCATTCCGCCGCCGGCGGTCGGCGAGTAGCCGTACTCGATCGCCCGCGCGTACTCCTCGTCGTTGGGATGGGGCACGTCTGCGTCATCGATCATGCGCCGCTTGCGCTGGTCGACGAACCGCTGCCACTGGTCGACCGGATCGTTCAGCTCGGTGTCTCCGCTGACGAGCTCGACCCCGCCGATCACCGCGTCGAAATGCTCCGCGAGCTCGGGATGCACCGAGTGTCGCTTGGTGATGGGGAACGGCTCGAGGGGGAAGTCGAAGACGTGTGTTGGCTGGTTGATGTTCGGCTCGATCAGCTTCGAGTAGATGTCTGCGACGATCTCCGCCCAACTCGCGGCGGGGTCCACCGGTTCGTCGAGCACCTCGGCGAGCTGCTCGCGGTCGGACTCCATGAAGTCCACTCCCGTGGCGTCCATGATCGCCTCGCGCATCGTGATCCTTCGCCACGGCTTGGCCAGGTCGATCTCCTCGCCGTTGCGCTGTATGACGGTCCGGCCGATGGCCTGCTGGGCCACGTACCTGAACATCTCTTCGGTTGCTGTCGCCACGTCGTTGTAATCGGCGTACGCGAACATGAACTCGATGATCGTGAACTCCGGACTGTGCTTCGGGGAGATGCCCTCGTTGCGGAAGACCTTGCCCATGTCGTAGACGTTCTCGAGGCCTCCCACGATGCAGCGGTTGAGGAACAGCTCAACAGAGATGCGCAGATACAGATCGCGGTTCAGCGCGTTGTGGTGGGTCGTGAACGGCCGCGAGCCGGCGCCGCCCGCCAGCGACTGTAGCGCCGGCGTTTCCACCTCCACGAAGTTCCGCTCGTTCAGCCACTGACGGATCGCGGCC
The DNA here is from genome assembly GCA_963811445.1 of uncultured Solirubrobacterales bacterium. Classification (GTDB taxonomy): domain Bacteria; phylum Actinomycetota; class Thermoleophilia; order Solirubrobacterales; family Solirubrobacteraceae; genus Palsa-744. The sequence goes on along the minus strand of CAWERP010000005.1, from coordinate 86,803 downwards.
ACGATCCTCGCCCGCGTGACAAAGAGCTCGCGGGTCTCCTCGTTGGCGATCAGGTCGAGCTCGCGGTAGCGGTAGCGGGTGCCGGTGTCGCCGAGCCCGTGGTGCTTGTCGGGCGGCGGGCGCAGCGTCTTTGTCAGCAGGGTGCACTCGAGCACGGCGAGCGCGAGCTGGCCCCGCTGCGTGACGTAGACGCAACCCTCGACCCCCACGATGTCCCCGATATCGAGGTTGAGGATCCGGTCGTAGGTCTCCTGTCCGAGCACATCCACCCGGACGACCACCTGGATCGAGCCCGACAGGTCGCGCAGGTCGAGGAACGCCGTCTTGCCGTGGCCCCGTCGTGAGACCAGCCGGCCTGCGACGTGGTAGCGCAGCTGCGGATGCTCACCGGCCGCGAGCTCGGAGGGGTCGTGCGCCGCGAGCACCTCGGCGATCAACGTGCGATCGGGCAGGCTCACCGGCGGGTAGGGGTCGATCCCTTCGGCGCGCAGCCGCTCCATCTTGGCGCGTCGTTCGTCTACCTCGACGGCGCCGGCTTTCGCATCCGGGCCCGTGCCCGCGTCCTCGAGCGCGCCGCTCGGAGCGGCTGCGTCGTGCGCCGCGGCCGCCGGGTCCTCACGCTCTGAGAGCGCGGCCTGCGGGTCCTCCTGTTGATGTCCCGATGCGGGCATATTCAGACGATCCTCTCAAGTGGTTGAGCTTGTCAAGCGGTCGAGCGGGATGTCCGCGAGGGGCCTTCGACCGCTGCTAAGCCATGGGCAGCGACATGCCTGCCGGTTTTCGCTCGGCGGGCGCGTCCGCGGGCGCGGCGACCGGGGGGCGTTCGCCGCCGGCCACTTCGATGACCGGAAGCACCGGCAGATCGACAGGCGCCATCGCGATCAGCCCGCGCGCCACATGGCGGATCGCCTGCGAGGCTGGGTCTTCGGGATCCTCGATCACCAGCGGCACGCCGCTGTCGGCGTGCTCGCGCAACGGCATCGTCAGGGGAACGCGGCCGAGCAGGGGCACGTCGAGCTCGTCCGCCAGTTCCTTGCCTCCGCCCTCGCCGAAGATCGCGAAGCGCTCGCCGGAGGGCGTGGTGAAACCGGACATGTTCTCGATCACGCCGCCGATCTGAAGCGACACCTTGTTCGCCATCTGGGCCGCGCGGCGTGCGACCTTCTGGGCGGTCTGCTGAGGAGTCGTGACGATCAAGAACTGGGCCTGCGGCAGCAGCTGGGCGAGCGTCATGGACACGTCGCCGGTGCCCGGGGGCAGGTCGATCAGCAGGTAGTCCAGGTTCCCCCAGTCGACGTCCTGCAGGAACTGGGTGAGCGCCTTGTGCAGCATCGGCCCGCGCCACACGACGGCGGCGTCCTCCTCGACGAAGAAGCCGATCGACATCACGTTGACCCCGTGAGCGCTGAGGGGAATGATCTTGCGTTGCGGCGAGACCGGCGGACGGGTCGAGCCCAGGCCGTACATTCGCGGGATCGAGTAGCCCCAGACGTCCGCGTCGAGGACGCCCACCCGCTTGCCGTCTCCCACCAGCGCCGCTGCGAGATTGGCGGTGAGCGTGGACTTTCCCACTCCCCCCTTGCCCGAGCCGATGCACAGCACGTTTGAGACCTGCGCGAGCGCGCCGTCGGGCAGGCTCCCCCGCCCGAGCTTCTGCTGCAGCGCCGCCTTCTGCGCGTCGTTCAGCACGTCGAAGTAGACGTTCACGTGAGCCACTCCGTCAAGCGCCGAGACGGCCTCTTTGACGGCGGTCTGGAAGTGCCCCTTGATCGGACAGCCGGGTGTGGTCAGCGAGACCGTCACGTCGGCCACGCCGTTCTCACCGAGCTCGATCGAGCGCACCATGTCGAGCTCGACGATCGAGCGGTGCAGCTCGGGGTCGATCACCACCTCGAGCGCCTTGAGCACCTCATCCCTGCTGGTCATGACAGTCATTCTGACAAACCTTCCGCGCCGGGCACGTTAAATGACCCGCGGGGCAGTGGGGCTGCCCCGCGGGTCGAGGGAGGAGAGGGTGCTACGACTGCCAGCGGGATATGAGGCTGGCAGACTTTCCCGACCCCCGGCCCTCTCCGGCCCGGGGCGGGGGAAGCTCGCGTGAACCTAGACCAGGCTGAGAATGCGCTCCTGCACTCGGTTGGCCAGCTCGGTGCCGTTCTTGGTGACGGCGTCGCGCCGGTCGTCGAGGTCGCCGACCGTCTTCTCGATCTCGCGACGGCGCTGACGCAGATCGCGCTCGACGCGGACGCGGGCTTTGCGGACCTCGCGCTCCAGGCGGTTGCGCGCGGTGGCGCCGCGTCGCTCGAACCGGCGCAGCTGGGCCTGGGCCTTGGAGGTTGACGAGTAGATCGAGAGCGTGTCGTTCACGCTCGAGATGACGCGGTCGCGCACGATCAGCGCGGCGCCGACGGGGATCAGGACGGCACGCTCGGCATAGTCGCCGAAGACGACGCTGGCCGACCGATCCGAGATCGGCCACTGGCCCGCGACCCCGGCCTGGCGGACCGCCGACCGGGTCTGGTCGGTTGCGCGCGCTCGCGCGGCTTTGGCGCGGGCGGTCTTGGCGCGGCCGGCTTTGGCGCGGGTGGTTTTGGTCCGGGTGGTCTTGCGCGCGGCGGTCTTACCCGCGGTCGAGCCGTTGCGGCGGGCGCCAGAAGTGCTTGCTCCGGCTTTCTTTGTGCGGCGGGGGGAGGTGGTGTTGGCAGTCGGCATCTCGGTGGGTCTCCTGTTCTTCCTCTCTCGGACGAGGAACGAATACGGGGTTGTCTCTTTTCGGGGTTGTGCTGAGCCTAGCACGAACACCTGTTTGTAACCCGCTCCAGGGACTTTGTTACACGCGATCGTAGCACCGCGTCTAGTTCCGCTAATAACAAGGCCTTCACACGGATCAGCTTGTAACAGGAGGAACATGTGTTCGGTGGCCTGTTCGCAAAATGGGGCAACACCGTGGAAGCACCCGAGAGGACCCGGCGGCATGGCACGCAAGAGCCCCACGGTCAGGCGGGCGGCAATCAGCTGCCGGCCGGGGGGCAATCAGGCTGCCGTGCGGGCGAGCCAGTTCGCCGGCGCTTGCAGCTCGGCGTTCGTCGGCAGCGCCCCTGGCCCGGTCCAGGCCCGCGCGAGCGCCTGGGGGCCGCCCTCACGGACGACCGCGTCGCAGAAGCGGCGCCCCTCCTCGTACTGGCGCAGCTTCAACTCCAGCCCGAGCAGGCGCTCGAGGACCCGCCAGGGCAGGCCGCTGACCCCGCTGCGGTTGGTCTCCCGCCGACGGTTCATCGCGGCTCTGAGGCGGGGAAGCGACGGGAGCACCTCCGCGCCGACCTGGTCCATCGTGTGCTCGGCGTGCCCCTCGATCAGCGACATCGTCGCCTGGACGCGCTCGACCAGTCGCCAGCGATCCTCGCCCAGCGTGAGCCGCAGCATTTCTCCTCGTCGAGCGCGCTCCAGCAGATCGCGCAGCTGCCCCGGCCCGGGCAGCCCGGGGCGCCGTCCGGCGATCGGTGAACCTCCGCCGATCGTCGCCTGCAGGCCGTCGATCAGCTCTCTGAGCATGCCCGCGAGATGGTCGCGCAGCCAGGGCGCCCCGGAGAACTGGACGACGTGGGTGACCTCGTGAATGGTCACCCACAGAACCAGCTCGTCGCGGTCCACACTCAGGTTGCGCGCGGCCTGTGCCAGGTTCGGAGCGAGCAGCAGCAACCTTGGCGGCGCGGAGGCGTCGAGCAGCGCGATGTCGTACTGGCCGAGCACCCGCTGGGAGAGCACGCCGGTCATCGCGCCGAGCTGCGCGCCGAACATGAAGCCCGACGCCGAGCGCAACGGCCCCGAGAGCGGGCCGGTTCCGTCGCCGATCCGCTCCGTGAACGGCGCCAGCAACGGGCGCATGCTCTTCAGGTTCGCCGCGATCCACGCCGAGCGGTCGACCGCCTCCACGGCGGGCAGCTCCGCCGGGGCCTGCAGGCCGCTGTAGGCGCTTACGCGCCGGGCGAAGTCGTTCGCAAGGGGCTCGACAGATGCGGCGCGTACCCCGCCGTTGGGCGGTGAGCCGGCGATCAGCTCGCCGATCCGCTGGGCTGCGCCCCAATCGATCACGTCCACACCAAGAGCGTAGCCCCACGGGGCTCTCGCCCGATGCGGAGCGGACGAGGAAGGGCGAGACCCCTCGCCGAGGGCACGCTCGTATCCTAGGCTTGTGCCCGTCTCAAGGATCGCGTCCGCGCCGCCGGATGACAGCTCGGCCGAGGAGCACACGGCATCGGCGTTCCTCGAGCGGGCCGAGGTGCGCGACGTGCTCGCGTGGATGCGCCTGCTGGTCGACCCGCAGGATGCTGCCGCGGTGGTGCGCGCTCTCGCCCGTCCCCCGATCGAGTTGCGCCAGGTGGACCTCGCGCGCGTCATCCAGGTCGCACGGCGCCGCAAGCTCGATCTGGTCGCGGGGCTGACCGCCGCCAGTGAGTCCCCGCAGGTTCCCCCCGAGGCGCGCGAACGCATCCAGCGATTCGGCGAGCTTCACCGCGAAGCCGCCGCCCGGATCGACTCGATGAAGCCGGACGCGTTCATCGGTTGGCTGATCGATCGCCTGGGCATGCGCGCACTTCCGCTGCTCGCGCCCGCGGAGGCGGCCGAACAGCGCGCGAGCCTCGCGCGCCTGCACGAGCTGGCGGTCGAGTTTGCCCGTGACGAGCCACGATCGACACCTCGCGAGCTGGCTCGCCACCTGACCGCGGTGGTGTCGCAGACGCCGTGGGAGGATCAGCGCGAGGGTCGCCCGGCGATCGTCGAGCCGGAGGCGGCCGATCCGGGGCAGGCGCCGCTCGAGTCTACGCTCCAGCTGATGCGCGAGGAGGTGCTCTGCAGCGTCGCGCGGATCGGCGGGCGTCTCGGCGAGCTGCGGCTGGACACCGATCTGGACATCTCCCACGGGGTGGTCCGCTACCTGGAGCTGCTCAAGCTGGCCGCCCTGGTTCAGCGCCCGCCCGGACAGAGCCTTGCCGATGCGCTGTCGGACGTCAACGTGCGCCTGCTCGCCGCGACCACGCCGCTGCAGCGCGAGATCTTCCAGACCTCGACGCTCGACGAGACGCTGCTGGCCGACCCCGCAGAGCTCGGCGATGTCACCGGTAGGGGCGGCGGTGACGCCGACCGCGCCTTCGACCGCGCCCGAGCGCAGGCGCTCGCCCCTCGCGAAGAGTCCTCGCTCGGGCCGTTCCTGCCGCGCAAGGGGATCGGACTGGCGCTGTCGGCCTCGGACATCGAGGTCTACCGCAGCTGTCCCCTGAGGTACAAGTTCGCGCGCGTGCTGCGCATCCCCACCGAGCAGACGATTCACCAGCGGTTCGGGATCGCCGTGCACCAGGTGCTCGAGCGCTACCACTCTCAGGGGGGCCAGACGCTGGCTCAGATGCTGGATCTGCTCGACGTCGGCTGGCGCCGGGCGGGCTTTGCTGAAACGGAGGGCGAGCGCGGGCTGCACGAGAAGGCCCGGACAGCGCTGACGCGCTACCACTCGCGTCTGGCCGACGAGGACTCCGAGCCGGTCTGGTTCGAGCGCCCGTTCGCGTTCCGGCTCGGGCCGCACCACCTGCGGGGAAGGGTCGACCGCGTCGATCGGCTGGCCGGCGGGCCCGGCGAACAGCACGAGCTGATCGACTACAAGACCTCCCGTCCGAAGACCGGCGAGCAGCTGCGCGACGACGTGCAGCTGTCGCTCTATGCGCTCGCCGCGCGCGAAGACTGGCGGCTGGACTCCTCGCGACAGGCCTACTACTACGTGCTCGACGACCGCAAGGTCCCCGTTGAACGCGCCGCGAGCGACGCTGACTCGATCAGGGATGTCGTGCTCGAGGTCGGCGAGGGCATCCTCGCCCAGGAGTTCGATCCGACCCCCTCCCGCGCCGCGTGCTCAATCTGCGACTACCGCATCGTCTGCCCGGCCGCGGAGACCTGAGCCTCCGAGCGCCCGCGCGAGCCTACCTTCCCTCGGGCCCGCGCTGGCGCAGGAAGCGCTGGAATTCCCGGGCGAGCATGTCTCCAGAGGGGACGTTCTCGGGCGCGTGCTCCTCCTCGCTCTCGGCGGCCTGCTCGAGTCGTTCGACGAAGGCCTGGATGTCGGGGTCGCTCTGCACGGCGAGCCCCACCTGGCGCTCGTAGTCCGCGGCGGCCGCCTCGAGCTCGGACACGTCCACGGAGACCCCGATCAGCGCTTCCACCTTGCGCAGCAGGGCCAGCGCCGCCTTCGGGTTGGTGGCGGCGGCGACGTAGTGCGGCACGCCCGCCCACAGGCTGGCCGAGGGCAGTCCCGCATCGGCGCAGGCGCTGTGCAGGACCCCGACGATCCCGGTCGGGCCCTCATAGGTCGAGCTCTGCAGCCCGACCCGCTCCACAAGCGCGGGGTCCGAGGCGAACCCGGTCATCGCCACCGGACGGGTATGGGGCACGTCACCGAGCAGCGCCCCGAGCGAGACGACCACCTGCACGCCCAGCGCTTCTGCGAGGTCCACCAGGTGGGAGCTGAAGGCGCGCCATCGCATCGACGGCTCGATGCCCTGCACGAGCACCAGGTCGCGCGGCGCTCTCGGCGCGGGCGCCTCGAAGACCTCGACCGTCGGCCACACGATCTCCCGCTTGCTTCGCTCGTTGAACCGGACGCAGGGACGGTTTGCCTGGAAGTCGTAGAACTCCTCGGAATCGATCCGCGCGAAGCGACGGGCGTCGAGGGCCGACGCCAGGAACGAGACCGCGCTGGAGGCGGCGTCTCCCGCGTCGTTCCAGCCCTCGAATGCGCACACCATGGCGGGGGCCCTGAGGCCATCCGGACGGCGGTCCCAGATGAGGGGCTGCATCCGAACCACCGTACATCATGAGCGAATGGCCTCCGCCACCAGCTCCGAGCCGATCGACACCCAGAACGTCGCCACGCTTCGCGCCGAGGAGGAGGTGGACGCGGTGTTCGCATGCACGCGCAAGGAGCGTCAGGTCTCCCGGACGGGCACGCCGTATCTGACGGTCGAGCTACGCGACAACACCGGGACGATCGTCGCGCGCGCGTTTCGCGGGGCCGACGTGCTGGCCGGGCGCTTCGAGCGGGGCGAGCTGGTGCGGGTGCAGGGGCGCGTGGAGCGCTTCCGCGAGGAGCTCCAGATCGAGGTCCGCACCATCGCGCGTGCGGATGGGCCCGACGCCGATCCCACCCGCTTCTTGCCGGTGGCCTACCGCGACCTCGACGAGCTCGAAGGCTTCCTCGAGCACCTCTCCCGGGAGGTCTACGACCCCGGGTTGAAGGCCCTGCTGGAGCGGCTGCTCGGCGACCGCGAGCTGCGAGCGGAGATCCGTCGCGCACCCTGCTCGGTGCCGCTCTCCGCTCCCGGCGCGCGCCGTTCGCAGGACGGCGCGCCGGCGCGGCCGGCGTCCGCCCATCACGCCTACATGGGCGGTCTGCTCGAGCACACGGTCGCCGTCGCTACGATGGCGCTCGAGCTGTGCACGCTTCACCAGCGGCTCGATCGCGACCTTCTGCTGAGCGCGGCGATCGTCCACGATCTCGGAAAGACGCGCGAGTTCACCTATGGCGCGGAGATCGCGCGCAGCCCCGAGGGCAGGCTGCTCGGGCATGTCGAGCTCGGCCTGCGCCTGATCGCCGGTAACGCTCCGCACGCGCTCGCCGCCGAGCGCAGGCTCGCCCTGGAGCACTGCGTGATGCTCCACCACGGGGCTGAGATGACCGCCGGGCAGCGGTTCGCCTCGCCTGAGGCGCTTGCGCTGTACAGGCTGAACGCGCTCGACGCCCAGGTCAAGGGTGCATTCGAGCGCGGTTTCCCCCCTGGTCGGTAGGGCCCAATTCCCGGTAAAGCCCCGTTCCCGCAATGCCGATACACGCGGTGATGGGCGACATCGCCATGCCAACAGCCGCACCGGCGCCCGCCGAGCCCCTGGACAGCGGGAGCGAGCATCCGGAAGCCGGCCGCTCGCGCGAGGGCGGCCCACACGTGAACCGTGCGCAGACCGGCGGTCCGACGCAGCCCGGAAAGAAGCCGGGCCGACCGGCTTCCGAGGGTGCCGAGGAGAGCCCGCCGCAGTCGGACGACCTGGGCACGGGCGAGACGGTCAAGGGCCTTCACCCTCCGCGCCGCTCGGGACGCTCCACGCGCATGATCGGCCAGGTGATCGTCGACCTCGGCTTCGCCGACTACGACACGGTCGAGGAGGCGGTTGCGGTCGCCCGCGCGCAGGGCCGCCCCACGGGCATGGTGCTGATCGAACAGGGCGTCCTGCGCCACGACCAGCTCGCCCGGGTGGTCGCCGAGCGGTTCGGCCTGGACTTCGTCGACCTGGCGGTCTACGAGCTCGACATGGGTGCCGTCAACCTCCTGAGCGCCGATGCCGCCAAGCGCTATCAGGCCGTCCCCGTCGGCTTCACCGACGACGGCGCGCTGCTGCTCGCGATGGCGGATCCCACGAACGTCCTGACGATCGACGACATCGCGATGATGACCGGCCAGCGGATAAGGCCGGCGGCCGCATCGGTGGAGGACCTGAACCTGCTCCTCACGCGACTCGTACGGACCAGCGAGTCGATCGAGGACATCGTCGACGACGCGCACGAGGAGGACGCCGAAGCCGATGTGCAGCTCGAGGAGGGCGAGCAGGACGCGCCGATCATCAAGCTGGTCCACTCGATCGTGGCTCAGGCGGTGCAGCAGGGCGCCTCAGACATCCACGTGAACCCCGAAGAGGGGGACACGAAGGTCATGTTCCGCGTCGACGGAGTGCTCTTCCCGGCCGCCACGATCAAGCGCCGGATGGCGATGGGCGTCGTCTCGCGCATCAAGATCATGGGCGACCTGGACATCTCCGAGAAGCGGATGCCCCAGGACGGGCGGTTCGCGTTGACCGTCGAGGGACGCCGCGTGGACATCCGGGTCGTGACCCTCCCGCTCGTGTACGGCGAGGGGGTCGTGATGCGCATCCTCGACAAGGGTGTGGTGGTCCAGGACCTGGAGTCGCTGGGGATGCCGCCGATCGCTCTGGAGCGTTTCACCAAGGCGATCAACAAGCCGAACGGCGCCGTGCTCGTGACTGGGCCGACGGGCTCGGGCAAGTCCACCACGCTGTACGCCGCCCTCAGCGTGCTGAACGACGGTGCCCGCAGCATCCTCACGATCGAGGACCCGGTCGAGCAGCGGATAGCGGGGATCAAGCAGATGCAGATAGCTCCCAAGGCGGGCGTCACCTTCGACGTGGGGCTGCGCTCGATGCTGCGCGCGGACCCCGACGTGATCATGGTCGGAGAGATCCGCGACCGCGAGACCGCCCACATCGGGATCGAGGCCGCGCTGACCGGCCACCTCGTTCTCTCGACGCTGCACACACGCGACTCCGCGAGCGCGCTGGGCCGGTTGATCGACATGGGGATCGAGCCGTTCCTGGTGTCCTCGGCGGTCGACTGCATCGTCGCCCAGCGCCTGCTGCGGGTCCTCTGTCAGCACTGCAAGCGCCCGCTGAAGGTCTCCGATGCGGTGCTCGCCGAGCACGGCCTGACAGGCACCGAACCGTTCGAAGCCGTCGGATGCTCGCGCTGCGGCGGGTCGGGCTATCGCGGCCGCGTGGGGGTCTATGAAGTGATGTCCGTGAGCGAAGAGATCCGCGGCCTGATCCTCGAGCGCGCGAAGGTCGACGACATCCAGGCGACCGCCGTGCGCGAGGGGACGGCCAGCCTGCGCGACGACGGTCTGGCGAAGGTGCGCGAGGGCGTCACCACGATCGCCGAGGTCGAACGGATGACCAACACCCTGCTGTAAGGGTGTGCCTGGGCCCGGCGGCAAGCCGCGCCTTCACGATCGCCGAGGTCGAACGGATGACCAACACCCTGCTGTAAGGGTGTGCCTGGGCCCGGCGGCAAACCGCGGCTTCCTGATCGCAATTGTGTAGAATCCTTTCCTCAGGACGAAACCGACGCGATCCCAGGAGGCGAGATGCATCATTTCATCGCGAAGCGAGCCCGGCTGTTTGTGCGATGACCCGCGCGCAGGAGTAGCAGACCTGCCCAGACCCGCCTGAGCCTGCACGCGGGCAAGCCACTTGAACCTGACCGGGCCCCGTGAGAGGGCCGGCCGTGGGGCTAGCCTTATCACCATGCGCCGACACTCGATGGCTGCCGCGTTGGCGTCGAGCTTCGTCCTGATGGCGAGCGCGTACGCGCTCGCGGCGGCGCCGTCCCGCAGCGCGCCGCGCGAGTACTCCTGTCCGATCTTCCCCGCGAGCAGCCCGTTCAACAGGGACATCTCCCGGGCTCCGGTTGATCCCCGCTCGGCGAGCTACATCGCCGCCATCGGCGCCGGCCTTCACCTGCACGCTGATTTCGGGACCAACCCCAGCTACGGAATCCCCTTCGCGGTGGTCGGCCCCCGCCAGCCGAAGGTGCCGATCGCGTTCAACGAATACGGAGATGAATCCGACCGCGGCCCCTACCCGATCCCGTCGAACGCACCTGTCGAGGGTGCCGGTGAAGAAGGCGACCGGCATGTGCTCATCCTGCAGAAGGGAGCTTGCCGGCTGTATGAGCTCTACCACGCCCATCGCAGCGGTGCGGGCTGGGAAGCGGGCTCGGGGGCGGTCTTCAACCTGCGCTCCAACGCTCTGCGCCCCGAAGGCTTCACCTCGGCCGACGCTGCCGGCCTGCCGATCTTTCCGCTGCTCGTTCGCTATCCGGAGGTTCGCGCGGGTCGGATCGACCATGCGCTGCGCGTCACCGTGGAGCACACCCAGCGCGGCTACATCCATCCGGCCATCCACTTCGCCTCTTCAAGCGCGGATCCCAGTCTGCCCCCGATGGGTCTGAGGCTGCGACTGAAGGCGAGCTTCAGTCTCGCCCGCTACCACGGCGAGGCCCTGGTGGTGCTGCGCGCGCTCAAGCGCTACGGCTTGATCGTGGCCGACAACGGCTCCTCCTGGTACGTCACCGGAGCGCCCGACCCCCATTGGAACGACGAAGACCTGAACCAGCTCAAGAGCGTTCCCGGATCGGCGTTCGAGGCGGTGCGCTCGGGGCCGATCCTGCACCGCGGGTGATTCAGCCTCAGCCGTGTTGCCGGCGGGCCGGCAGGGCGCGAGCGGGGGTCGCCTGCGACTTCGGCGGCGCTCAGCCGTGCTGCTGGGGCTCGACCGGGGCCGCCTGCGCCGGGGCCGCCTGCGGCTGGGTCGGCTGGGCTGGTGCCGCCTGGGCTGAAGCCGGCTGCGGCTGGGTCGGCTGGGCTGGTGCCGCCTGGGCTGGAGTCGCCTGCGGCTGGGCGGGCTGGGCCACGGGCGTCGTCTGAACGGGCGCCTGCTGGGGCGCGGGGAGTGCCGCCTGGTCCGAGTTCGAATTGCCGGTTACAGAATCCTTGAACTCGCGCATCCCGCTTCCCAGCGAGCGGCCTATCTCCGGGAGCCGCTTGGCTCCGAACAGAAGCAACAGGATCACCACGAGGAAGGCGATGTGCAGTGGATTGTCGAGTCCCATGTGCTCGCTTGGAGTCTAGACCATCCGCTAGCCCGGCTCGCGAAGCGTCCTGCGCACGAGCTGGCCGGCCACGATCACCATGAAGGCCGCGAACGCATCCCGCAACACCGCGCCTGAGAGGGCGTTCGCGAGCGCCACGCCACCGGCCGCGCCCGCCACGGAGAGGACCCCGAGCAGGACGGCGTCGTCGCGCCGCACGTTGCCGTAGCGATCCTGCTTGTAGGTGCCGACGATCGCCACCGGGATGATCGCCAGCAGCGATGTGGCCTCGGCCTGATGTTGGTTGAGGTTCAGGAAGATGACGAGACCGGGGACGAACAGCACGCCGCCGCCCACTCCCAGCAGGCCGGCCACGATCCCCGCGGCCACGCCGATCGCGATCGCGCCGATCACCGCAGGATCAGCTCGACCGCGCTCGCCACGAGAACGGCGGCGAACAGAAGCGAGATCCAGCGCGAACGCAGGCGCTGCTGCATGGCCGTGCCGATCAGCACCCCGCCGACCGCCGGCACGCCGATCAGCACCGCATCCAGCACGTTCACGTTGCCATACAGCCCCTGCATTGCGGCTCCGAAGGCGGCGATGAAGATGATCGCCGCAAGCGACGTGCCCGTCGCGACGCGCTCGCCGTAGGCGAGCCACAGCACGAGCAGCGGCACGATCACGGTCCCGCCGCCGACGCCGAAAAGACCACTGAACACGCCGGCCAGCGTGCCGATGACCATCAGTTTCAGCGTGCGGTTGAGCGACCTGTCAACTGCCACGTGCACGAGGGGACAGGTCGGCCACCATGCGCGCCATACTAGACGGCGTGTCCCCCGCTGCCACGCTCGTGGAGGCGCTCGAGCCACTCCGCGAGAATCGCGCCCGCGCCGCTGTGCTGCTGGACATCGACGGCACCCTGGCGCCGATCGTCCGGCACGCGGCCGACGCGCACGTTCCCGAGGCCACGCGCGCGCTGCTCATCGAGATCGCCAAGCGCTATCGCATCGTCGGCTGTGTGAGCGGCCGTCGCGCTGCCACTGCGCGCCAGATCGTCGCGATCGGCACGATCGCCTACATCGGCAACCACGGCGGCGAGCTCCTGCGCCCCGGCACCACCCGTCCCGAGGTGGACCCCGACGTGGCCGCCTGGACCGCCCGCGTGCGGGAGTTCGCGGCGCGCGCCTACACGAGCGAGCACCAGCGGATCCGTGTGCGCAGCGAGGACAAGGATTCGATAGCCGCGTTTCACTGGCGCGGCGCTCCCGACGAGGAGGCGGCGGCCGCAGCGGTCAGGAAGATCGCGCGGCTCGCCGAGCAGGAGGGCTTCGCGATCCATTGGGGGCGCAAGGTGCTCGAGGTGCGCCCGCCGGTGGCGCTGGACAAGGGGCTCGGCATCGCGACCCTCCTGCGCGGGGCGCCGATCACCGCGGCGCTGTATGTGGGCGACGACACGACCGACCTCGATGCCTTCCGCGGCCTGCGCGCGCTCGTCGGGTCCGGTGCACTGGCGAGCGCGCTGTGCGTGGCGGTCAGCTCCGACGAAGCGCCCCCCGAGCTAGCGCAGGAGGCCGATCTGACCGTCGACGGCACCGGGGGCGTGCGGGAGCTTCTAGAGGCGCTCTTGTAGGCGCTCGCAACCGTGCGCTTCGTAGACTTCCTCAAGACCACCGTCCTTCTGAGTGCCGGCGCGGCCACGGCTCTGGCTGCGGTCACCGTGCTCGCGGCCTCCGAGAACTCCGACGAGCGGCTGGTCCTGGTCGCGGTGGCATGGTGGGTGCTCGCTGCCCTGATCGGGCTGCGATTGGGCAGGCGGGCCGAAGCGAATCCCCCGATCGCACGGCTGCTGTCCGGCGCCAAGGTGAGCACCACGCTCCCGGCGCATCATCCGAGCGCGACCCTGATCAACCGGCTGTGGCCGCTCGCGCTGGTGACGCTGGCGGCGGGCGGCCTGGCCTTTCTCGCTCCCCAGATACCGGGCATCGGGGCCGGCTTCGCGATCATCTGGGCGCTCGCCTGGCGTCGCCAGGACGCGGCGGTGGCGGCAATCGAGGAGCGCGACGGGGCGTCCTTCTACGTGCGGCGCACCTCCCCGGTGCGCCCGATGGCGCTGGAGCGCACGCCCGGCTTCAAGGCCCTGCGCCCGGAGCGCGGTAACGGCGCCGTCACCTGAGATGCGCTCCGAGCAGGCGGTTGACGTGCTGATCGTCTCTCTCGGCTCCACGTCAGGCCTGCGCATCGCCGACGACGAGCTGCGGGACTCGCTGCGGCGCGCGGGGGCGAGCGTGGCCGTCGCGCGGCCCGCGCCGCCCGCCGAGGTTCCCACGATGATGCTCACGGACCTCCTGTGGGCCCGGGCGGCGCGGGAGGAGGCGCGGGAGATGCTCCGCCGGCGCGGGCGCCCTCGGGACGGGGCCGTCGTCTACTCGAGCACCACCGCCGCGATGCTGTGGCCGGCGCCCGGGGCGATCCGCTTCGATGCCCCCGCTGCCGCCAACCGGCCGGGACGCCACGGGCTGTGGCAGCGGCCGCTGGAGCGCCGGCGGTTGCGCGGGGCGCCTTTGCTGCTCCCCTGGAGCGAGGGCGCTCTGCGCGAGGTCCCGCCGGCTGCCCGGCAGGGAGACCGCGCGCTCGTGCTGCCGGTCCCGGTGGAGCCCTCGGGTCCCGCGGCTCCCGTTCGGGACATCGCCGCGATCACCTACGCCGCCAACCCCGCGAAGAAGGGGCTCGATCGTGTGCTGTCCGCCTGGCGGCGCGTGCGGGGCGAGCTCGGATCGGCCTGCGCTACGGAGCTCGTGGTGGCAGGGGCGTCCGCGCAGGAGCTCGAACGGGCCGGGCACCTGCGCGCCGGCGAGCCAGGGGTGCGGGTCGTGGGCTCGCTCCGCTCCGAGGAATACCGCGCGCTGGTTCGCCGCGCCCGCGTGTTCGTGTGCGCTCCGCGGCGCGAGGACTACGGGATCGCCCAGCTCGAGGCGCTCGCGGATGGCTGCATGCTCGTCACGACCCCGGCGCCCGGTCCCTACGCGGCGCTGCCGATCGCTCGCGCGCTCGATCCCCGCATGGTCGGCGAGGACCTGGGGGCCGCCCTCCGCGCCGCGCTGGATGACCCGCCGGCCGACTACGCCCTGCGGGCGCGGCAGGCGCTCGGCCCGTTCAGGCGCGAGGCGGTCGACAGGCTGGTCGCCGAGGAGCTACTGCCTCGCCTGCTTGCGTAGCTTCGCCAACTGCGCCCACGGCCGCGTGTTCGCCACATCGCCCCCGGTCAGCCACGCGCGACGTGCCGTGGCGACCCCCCAGCGCATGTTCGCGAGCGTGCGCGTCCGGTGGGCGTCCGAGTCGATCACGATCCGCACGCCCGCCTGCGCCGCTGCGCGCGCGTTCGCCTCAGACAGGTCACGGCGGTCCGGATTGCCGTTGATCTCGAGCATCGTCCCCGTTCGCGCGGCCGCCGCGAACACCGCCTCCAGGTCGATGGCGTAGGGCTCGCGACGCCCTATCAGCCGGCCCGTCGGGTGGCCGATGGCATCGACCAGGGGATGCTCGATCGCGGCGATCATGCGCTCGGTCATCGCCTGCTCGCCCATCCCGAACGCCGTGTGCACGCTCGCGATCACCCAGTCGAGCTCGGCGAGAAGCCCGTCCTCGTAGTCGAGCGATCCGTCGGGCAGGATGTTGACCTCGCTTCCGGCCAGGAGCTCGATGCCCTCGATGCGGGCGTTCGCCTCGCGGACCAGCTCGATCTGGCCTTCGAGCGCTCCGGCCGACACGTCGTTGCCGAAGCCGTGTGTGGCCGAGTGGTCGGTGATCGCCAGATACTCATATCCGCGCTCGCGCGCGGCGAGGGCCATCTCTGCGATCGTGTTTCTCCCGTCGGATGCGACCGTGTGGCAGTGCAGGTCGCCGCGGACCTCGGAGAGCTCGATCAACCGCGGCAGCCCCCCCGGCGACGCGAGCTCGGCCGCCTGCAGCTCGCCCCGGTTCTCGCGCAGCTCGGGCTCGATGTAGGAGAGGCCGAGCAGCTCGTAGACCTCCTGCTCGCTCGCGCACGTCACGGTGCTCCCGTAGGAGTCGTTGAGCACGCCGTACTCGGACACGTGAAGTCCTTTGCGCACGGCTCGCTCGCGCAGCGCGGCGTTGTGGCGCCCGGAGCCCGTGAAGTGCTGAAGCAGGTTGCCGAGCTGGGACGGCTTGGCGATTCGCAGATCGACCGCCACGCCCGAGTGCGTGCGCCCTCGCGCGCCCGCCTTGCCCGCCGAGTCGACGCGCTCGATCGCGTCGAGCTTCGCGAGGCTCTTGGCGAGCGCCGTCGGGCGCGTCGTCACGGCGATCAGATCGAGATCCTTGACGCTGTCGGCCTGCCGGCGGGTCGACCCGGCCAGCTCCACGTGGGTCCCCGGGCCTCCCCGCTCGGCCAGCCCGCCCGCCAGGCCCTCGCCGATCTCGACGGCCCGCGGCAGCAGCATGCGGGGCGCAGCGCGCTCGGCCGCGCCGGCCTGAAGCGCTTCCAGCACGCTCACCTCGAACTTCGGCCCGAGTCCCCGCACGGTGCGCAGCCGCTGGTGCAGAGCGGCCTCGCGCAGCTTCTCGGGCGAGTCGATGCCGAGCTCCGAGTGGAGAAGCCGCGCGCGCTTGGGACCGAGGCCCGGCAGCCGCGTGATCGCGATCAGGCCCGGCGGGAACTTCGCGCGAAGCTTGTCCGCCGCAGGAATCGAACCGGTCTGCAGCAGGGCGAGGATCTTCTCCTGCAGCGTCTTGCCGACCCCGGGGAGCTCGGTCGCGCGGCCTTCGCGGGCCAGCGCGGCGACCGAGACCGACGATTCGCGCACCGCCCTGGCCGCCGTCCGGTAGGCCAGCACGCGGTGGACCACGGCTCCGTCGAGCTCGTACATGTCGCCCAGCTCCTCCAGGGCGGAGGCGATCGCGCCATTGGACGGCTCCGGTTGCGTCACGGGCATCAGGGTACGTGCACACGGGCCCTGCACACGGGCCCGTCCGGCCGGGCCCGGAGGGTCCCCCGCAGCCCGCCGTTCGCGTGCGGCAGGTGGAGGCGGGCAGCGCAGGCACGCTCTAGGGTAGGCCGACCGATGCCCGGCGAGCCCTGGCTGATACTCCCGACCTACAACGAGGCCGAGAACATCGAGGCCATCACGAGCGCCGCCGGCGGGGTGCTCGCGCGTGCCGCGCCGCAGGGATACCGGGTGCTCGTGGTCGACGACGGCTCCCCCGACGGCACAGGTGAGATCGCCGACAGGCTCGCCGCCGAGCACGACTGGCTCGAGGTGCTGCACCGCACCGAGAAGAACGGGATCGGGCCCGCCTACCTCGCGGGCTTTCGTCGCGCGCTCGACGACGGCGCCGGGTACGTGATGGAGATGGACTCCGACTTCTCCCACGACCCGGCCGATCTCGCCCGCCTGCTCGATGCCGCGGTCAGAGGCCCGGCCAACGGCGGCGGCGATCTCGTGCTGGGCTCACGCTACGTGCCGGGCGGCGGAGTGAGCGACTGGGGACCGTTGCGGCGCTTCATCAGCGAGGGCGGCTCGACATACGCCCGCTGGGTGCTCGGCCTGCCCGTGCGCGACCTCACGGGCGGCTTCAAGTGCTTCCGCAGGGAGGTGCTCGAAGCGATCGAATTCGAGGGCGTCCGATCCCAGGGCTACGCCTTCCAGGTCGAGCTCACCTACCGCGCGGTCCGGGCCGGGTTCCGCGTCGTGGAGGTGCCGATCATCTTTCGTGACCGCCAGCGGGGCCAGAGCAAGATGTCCTGGCGGATCGCAGCGGAGGCGATGTGGCTGGTGCCGCTGTTGCGCTTCAAGTAGAACGCCCTCCGGCCGATGGAGAGGCGATGGATGCCTCGGCATACGCGTTCGCCCACGGCGTGCGCCACACCAGAGCGACGCTGCGCGCCTGGCAGCGAGCCCCGGGTCCCGTCGTGGGGCGCTGGGTCGCCGGGTCCGCCGTGGCCGCCGCGGGCCTGCTCGCAGCAGTGTGGATCGTCTCCTCGGTGTCCGGCGGTCAGCAGCAGATCATCTCGCTGCAGCCGCCCTTCGCCGTCGGGGACGGCGGCGACGTGCTGAACGTGCTGCGGCGCAACATGCTCGTGCTCGCGCTCCACGCGATGGCCTGCGTAGCGGGGTTCATCGCGGGCAGCTCGCTTCCGCTGCAGGCACAGCATCGCCAGGGCCTCTCGCGCTGGGTGCACGAACACGGCGGGCGGATCGCGATCGCGTTCGTCGTCTGTGCGACCACCTTCTCCTTGAGCGCCCAGGCGTACCTGATCGGGCGCACGCTGGCCGGCGTGTCGCACTTCCTGCGGGTCTCGCCCGGGCTGCTGCTGCTGGGCGTCCTTCCGCACGCGATCCCCGAGCTGGTCGCGCTCTTCCTGCCGCTTGCCGCGTGGATCATCGCCAGCCGGCGCGGGGAGTGGGAGCAGCTGCTCGCCGCGACGGCCGTGACCGTTGCCGTCGCGGTCCCGGTGCTCGTGGCGGCGGCCTTCGTCGAGGTCTACATCTCGCCGCACCTGTTCAGCGCGCTGACCCATATCCACCCGCCGATCGTGCGCTCCTCCGAAGGCTGGATCGTGACAGTTCGCTGAGGTTCGGCGGGCCGCCGGGCCACCGCTGCGAAGGGCACTACACTTTGTATAGTAATAGGAAAGCGATCAAGGAGACGACCATGGCAGGCACCCTGAATCAAGTCACCGACACCAACTTCGACGCCGAGGTACTAGAGGCCGAGGGTCCCGTGCTCGTGGACTTCTGGGCACCATGGTGCGGTCCTTGCCGCGTCGTCGCCCCGGTGCTGGAGGAGATCGCCTCCGAGCGTCCCGATCTGCGGATCGTCAAGCTCGACATCGACGAGAACCCGCAGACGGCGGCGCGCTTCCAGGTGCTCTCGATCCCCACGATGATCCTCTTCAAGGCCGGCCAGCCCGTGAAGACCGTCATCGGGGCCTACCCCAAGAAGAAGCTCGAGCAGGAGCTCGAGCCCGCGCTCACCGCCGCCTGACCTGAGGGCCGGCGCTGGCCGATCTGTGATCGGTCGGCGTCCTCGAGCTAGGTTGAGCGGGCCGAGCGGCGCAGGCTGATGGTCAGCGCGAGATCGTCGATGGTGGTCTGCTCGGAGTAGTCCATTGCGGCGGTCTGCTCGGCGTCGCCGGCGAGCAGGAGGTCCACCGCGAGCGTCTCGGCGGCGAGATAGTCGCGGTGTGCGTCGGCCGCCTGCAGGAGGGCGCGATCGCCGCTCAAGGCGAGATCGATCCGGTCCTCCACGTGAAGGCCTGCGGTCTTGCGGGCGTTCTGCACCGCATGCACGGTCTCCCGGGCGTACCCCTCGCGACGCAGGTCCTCGTCGATCGTCAGGTCGAGCGCCACCGCGTGCGCTCCGTCGCGCTCGACGCTGTAGCCCTCGGGCGCGCGCATCGTGAGAATCACGTCGTCGGCCGACAGGCGGTGCTCTCGCCCGCCGACCGCTATGCCGATGCCGTGGCCCGCGGCTGGCGCCCCGTCGCCGTCTCCGAACGGCGCCGCGTCGCCGTCCACGGCGCCGGGTGAGCCGCCGCGCATCGCGGCCGCCACGCGGGCGGGGTCGAGCGCCGCGATCGCCTCGGCAGCCAACGGCATGTCCTTGCCGAACAGCGGGCCGAGCGTGCGGTAGTTGGCCTTCACCTCGTAGGTGCCCAGCTCCTCGGCTGCCCCGACGAAGCGCACGCGCCTCACGTTCAGCTCCTCCCTCACGATCTCCGACAGCCGTTCGATCGCCTCCTGCTCGTGTCCGTCCGCCAGCACGACGGCCTCGCCCAGCGGCTGGCGGACCTTGATGTTGGCCTGCCTGCGCGCGCCCAGTCCCAGGCGCACGGTCTCGCGCGCCAGCGCCATCGCCTCCTCGAGCGCCTCGTCGCGCGCCGGCAGCTCCCCGCCGGCGGGGAAGTCGCAGAGGTGCACGCTCGCCAGGGTCCCGTCGAGGTTCTCGTAGATCTCGTCGGCGATGAACGGGCAGAAGGGCGCGAGCAGCTTCGTCACCGTCAGCAGGCACGTGCGCAGGGTTTCGAAGGCGCCGGGGTCGGCGTCCCAGAAGCGCCGTCGCGAGCGGCGCACGTACCAGTTCGAGAGATCCTCCACCAGACCGGCGATCTCCCGGCCGGCTGAGGTCGCGTCGTACGCGTCCAGCCGCTCGGCCACCAGCTCGGCCGTGCCCGCCGTGCGCGACAGCGCCCACCGGTCGAGGGCGTCCTGCGGTCCGGGCCCTTCGCCCGGTCGGCGCTCGGCCGGGGGGAGGGTGAGCGCGCGGCGGCCCGCATGGGCGTAGAGCGCGTAGAAGTAGTAGGTCGACCACAGCTGATTCAGGAACAGGCGCACGCCGGCGGCGATCGCATCGGATGAGAAGCGGTAGCCGTCCCAGGGCTGCTTGGACGTGAAGAAGTACCAGCGAAAGGCGTCGGCGCCATACGCGTCGATCACCTGCCAGGGGTCCACCGTGTTGCCCTTGGACTTCGACATCTTCTGGCCGTCCTCGTCGAGGATCAGGCCGAGGCAGACGACGTTCCTGTAGGGGGCGGGCCTGTCGAGAAGCGTCGAGATCGCAAGCAGCGAGTAGAACCAGCCGCGCGTCTGGTCCTGGGCCTCGCAGATGAAGTCGGCTGGGAAGCTCTCCCTGAACCGCTGCTCGTGCTCGAAGGGGTGGTGGTGCTGGGCGAACGGCATCGCCCCCGAGTCGAACCAGACGTCGATCACCTCCGGCACCCGTCCCATCGGCTCGCCGCACGCCTGCCCGCCGGCCTGCTCGGCATGTGGACAGGGGAACTCGACCCGGTCCACGAACGGGCGGTGGTGATCGGCGAGCGTCACTCCCGAGCGCTCGCGCAGCTCGGCGAACGAGCCGATCAGATGGACGTGTCCCCGCCCGCAGCGCCACACCGGGAGGGGCGTGCCCCAGTAGCGCTCGCGGGAGAGAGCCCAGTCGACGTTGTTCTTCAACCAGTCGCCGAACCGCCCGTGCTTGACGTGTGGGGGGTACCAGCTCACGGTCTCGTTGGCGGCCAGCAGCTCCTCGCGCAAACGGGATGTCGCGATGTACCAGGAGGGTTTGGCGTAATACAGCAGGGGCGTGCCGCAGCGCCAGCAGTGAGGGTAGGAGTGCTCGTACTCCTCGACTCTCAGGAGCAGGCCGCGCTCGCGCAGGTCGGCTATCAGATCGCGGGTCAGGGCGGGGTCCTTGACGAAGCGTCCCTCGAGCGTTTGCCCGTCGGGGCCCAGCACGCGCTCGTCGTAGGTGCCGTCGGGCCGGACCGGGTTGTAGAGGGTGCTCGCGTCGGTGGGGTCGAATGGCACGTTCGGTGCGCCGGCCGCGACCCGGTAGTCGTCCTCGCCGAAGGCCGGCGCGAGATGCACGATGCCCGTGCCGTCCTCGGTCGTGACGAACGAGTCGGCGAGGATCGGCAGGGGCCCCGGCGCGCGATCGGCGAGCATGAAGATCGGCCCCGCATAGCTCTTGTACGCCTCGACGAGCTCGGCGCCCGAGAATCGCTCGAGGATCACTGACCCATCGCCGAGCACCGGCCCCACGCGAGCCTCGGCGAGCAGGAAGATCTCATCGGACACCTGCACCCTGGCGTATTGCGCGGTAGGCGACACCGCCACCGCGACGTTCCCCGGGAGCGTCCACGGCGTGGTCGTCCAGACGAGCAGCTTCTCCTCGCCGCCGGACACGGGCAGCTTGATGAAGACGCTGGGGTCCACGACGTCCTCATAGCCGAGCGCGACCTCGTGCGAGGAAAGCGTCGTCTCGCAGCGCGGGCAGTAGGGCACGACCTTGTGGCCCTCGTACAGGAGGTCTCGCTCGCCTATCCGGGCAAGAGCCCACCAGACCGACTCGATGTAGCTCTCGTCGAGCGTGCGATAGGGGTGCTCGAGGTCCAGCCAGAATCCGATCCGCTCGGTCAGCCGGTTCCACTCCTGCAGATAGGCGAACACCGACGCACGGCACTCGGCGTTGAACTGCTCGATGCCTATTCCCTGCTCGATCTCGGCCTTCGAGGAGATCCCGAGCTTCTCTTCGACGGCGATCTCCACCGGCAGCCCGTGGCAGTCCCAGCCCCCCTTGCGCTCCACGCGATGGCCGCGCATCGTCTGAAAGCGCGGGTAGATGTCCTTGAAGACGCGCGACAGCACGTGGTGGGAGCCCGGCGGGCCGTTCGCGGTCGGAGGGCCCTCGTAGAAGACCCATCGCGGCGCCCCGTCGCGCATCTGCAGCGACTGCGCGAACACCTCGCGATCGCGCCAGCGCTCGAGCACCTCCAGCTCGAGCGCGGGCAGCTTCTGGCGAGGATCGACCTCGCGGCGTGGAATCAGCGGGTGTCGCGATTGGCCTGTCACAGGGCGGCCCATTGTAGGTGGGTCCCCAGCCCGCTCCCGCGGCCCGCGGGTCGCTCCTCGCCGGGGCCGCCAAGGGCGACGCGGGTCGTTCCTCGCCCGGGGCTGCCAAGGGCGGTCCTTAGGATGGAATCGTGAGGCTCCGCCTCTACCACCATCCCGACGGGGCGCGTGTCGCCTACCGGGAGCTCGGCGCCGGACCGCCGCTCGCCCTGCTGCACTCCGCGCTGCTCTCCCACAAGGAGTGGGAGCCCGCGGTCGAGCAGCTCGCCGACCGCTTTCGCGTGGTGCTTCCCGACCTGCCGCTGCACGGGGACTCCGAGCACCGCCCGCGCCATCCCTACACGCTCGACTGGTTCGCCGAGGTGCTCGGCGGGTTCGCCGCCGAGGTGCTCGGCCCGAGACCGCGGATAGCCGGCCACGACGCCGGCGCGGAGATCCTCCTGCAGGCGGTCCTCACCGGTCGCGTGTGGCCCTCCAGGCTCGTCCTCATGGGATCCCGCCTGCACGCGCGCCCCGAGCGGCCTCTGCTGCGTGGCGCCTGGCGACTTGCCACCAGCGCCGCGGCGATCCCCGGGCTGGACAACCTGCTCTCCTACGGGACCCGCGCCGTGTTCACCCCGAAGCGGGGCCTGCGTCTGTCCGCGCGCGGGAATCCGGCGGCATCCGACCTGATGCGCCATGCGTTCGCGGACGTGCCGGGCGACTCCAGCCTTGCCCGCTCATGGGCGAGATGCGCGCGGAGCTGGCCGCGCGGCGCGCAGACCCACCTGCTCGAGCTCTATCCGAGGCTGGATATGCCCGTGCTGCTGCTGTGGGCCGATCAGGACCCGCTGCACCCGCTCGACGCGGCCGAAGAGGCGCTCGGACTGCTGCCGGACGGGCAGCTGCGCGTGCTGCCGGGCACGGGATTTCTGATGGCCTATGACGATCCGGTCGGGCTCGCGCGCGAGCTCGCCGCGTTCTGCGGATAACGTCCCGGTCGATCATCATTGCGCGAGCCGCGCGGCGGCCGGATGGCCGCCCGCCAGCGAAGACCCGTCGCCAACCAGGGGAAACCCCGCTCAGAATGGAGAACGAAATGCCGACCAAGCAGCAGCTGTGGGGGGAGGAGACGAGCAAGGCCGTTGAGAACTTCCCCATCTCGGGAGAGCGGGTGCCGGCGTCTGTCGTCCGCTGGCTGGCGCGCATCAAGGGCGCGTCTGCTGCCGTCAACGGCGAGCTGGGCCTGCTCGGCAAGCGCACGGCCTCCCGCATCGAGCGGGCAGCCGCCGAGATCGCCGCCGGCAAGCACGACGAGCAGTTCCCGATCGACGTCTTCCAGACGGGCTCGGGCACATCCACGAACATGAACGCCAACGAGGTGATCGCCCGGCTTGCCGGCGAGGGGGTGCACGCCAACGACCACGTCAACATGGGCCAGTCCTCGAACGACGTGTTCCCCTCGGCCGTCCACCTCGCGGCGCTCGAGGTGGCCCAGAACGAGCTGCTGCCCGCGCTGAAGCAGCTCGAGCGGTCATTCGCCAGAAAGGCGAAGAGCTTTCAGAACGTGGTCAAGGCCGGGCGCACCCACTTGATGGATGCGGTCCCGGTCACGCTCGGTCAGGAGTTCGCGGGCTACGCCGCTCAGATGGCGCTGGGGGCAGAGCGGGTACAGGCGGCCCTCGTCCACGTCGGCCAGATTCCGCTCGGCGGCACGGCCACGGGCACCGGGCTGAACACCCACCCGCGGTTCGCAGCGCTCGTGCGGGCGCGCCTGAAGAAGGAATCCGGCCTGAAGCAGATAGCCCCGCCGCTCGACCCGTTCGAGGCGCAGGCCAACCGCGACGCGCTCGTCGAGCTCTCGGGCGCGCTGAAGGTGGTGGCCGTGTCGCTCACCAAGATCGCCGGCGACCTTGCGCTGATGGGCTCCGGCCCGCGCACGGGCATCGCCGAGATCCGCCTGCCCGAGCTGCAGAAGGGCTCCTCGATCATGCCGGGCAAGGTCAACCCGGTGATCCCCGAGGTGGTGCTCCAGGTCTCCGCCCAGGTGATCGGCAACGACACTGCGATCACGATCGGCGGCCTGCAGGGGCAGTTCGAGCTGAACGTGCGGATCCCGTTGATCGCGCGCAACCTGCTCCAGTCGCTTCAGCTGCTGTCGGCCACCGCCCGCGTGTTCTCGGAGAGATGCGTTGACGGAATCCAGGTGAACCGCACGGGCACCGACGCATCCGCCGGTGCCACCCTGGCGGTCGCGACGGCGCTCAACAGCGCGATCGGCTACGACAAGGGCAGCCTGATCGTCAAGACGGCGATGGCCTCCGGGCGTCCGCTGCGCGAGGTGGCGCTGCAGGAGGGGGTAGACGCCAAGCTCTACGACGAGACCATCGATCTGCGACGTATCGCACGCGGGAACCAGGCCTAGTAGTGCGCTGGGCGCCCGCGTGGATATCGGTCGTCCTGCCCGCGGTCTTGCTCGCCGCCTGCGGCGGCTCGGCCCGGGGCACGAGCACCCGGCAACCGCCGCCGGCCTCCATCCAGGCACGCGCTTCCTCGACGGTCGTGCCGCGCCCGTCCGGACCCCCGTGCGGCGCTGCCGCCGGGAAGATTCTCACGAGCAGCGTGGGCCTCGTTGCGACGCGGATCTACCGGCGCGAGCTCGCGAGTCCCGGGGTGCGAGCCGACCAGCGGCAGGTCGAGACCTACGCGCCTCTGCTGAACGCCCTGGCGAGCGGAGATCGGGCGGCGGTCGGGAAGGCCGTGACGAGCCTCGTCTACTCGCACACCCACGTGGTGCGGCTGCGCGTGACGCGGGGCGGCGCGGTGCTCGCCGACGTCGGAGGCCCCTACATCCTCGCGCCGGTCGGCGGCGTCCTGCGCCTGCGGGGACGACCGGTCGGCCGCTACCTGCTGTCGGTCCAGGACGACCTCGGCTACGTCAAGCTCGAGACGCGTTTCATCGGCGTTCCCCTGGTCCTGTACAGCGGCTCGGAGCCGCTTCCGCTGGAAGGCGCGCTCTCGGTCCCCGCCGCGAGCATCCCGCTGCGCGGGACAGTTCGCTACCGGGGGAGGAGCTATCAGGTGTTCTCCTTCACGGCCGAGGCCTTCCCGAGCGGGCACCTGCGGATCTCGTTGCTCGTGCCCGCGCCCGGCTCGCTCTCTGCTGCCATGAGCTGTCAGCAGCTCAAGGTCTCAGCGCTCGGCCATATCGCCGAACGGATCTGGCTGCGTTTCAGACTGGCAGGGGCGCCCGCGTCGGCATATGTCCACGCGATCGAAAGCCTGATCGGCGGGCTCGCCTACGTCCGCATGGGCTCCCGCCAGATCGCCGGCAGCACCCACCCGGGACCGCCGCGCCTGCCGCTCGAAGGAGCGGTTCGCTACCGCGGCAGAGCCTACGGCGTGTCGTCCTTTCCCGGCAGCACGCCGGAAGGTCAGGTGCGGGTCTACCAGCTCGTGAGTCTCTGAGGAGAGCGCGCGCCGACGGGCGGGCGGGCCGCTCGAGGGCGCTCGCGGCGCCGTCTACCCCGCGGGCAGGGCCCTGAACAGTCGTGCCACCACGCCCACGGCGGGCTTGGGGCTGCCCCCGTAGGTGTAGAGGCCCTTCTGGTTGAGGCCTTCGATCAACCGGACGTGCGGCAGCTTCGTGTGGATCGACCCGCCCTCGAACTTCGGGTTCAGCGGGTAGTCGCGCAGATTCCAGATCAGCATTCCGCTGAGCGCGCGATCGCGCTCGTAGACCGCAATGTGGCGCGCGAGCAGGTCGGCCTGGAAGCCGAAGCTCCCAGGGCTTCCGGGGGGGTTCAGCGTGTTCGATTCGGCGCCGAACTCGCTGATCACGAGCACCTTGCCCGCGAAGGTCCGGTGCATCGCCGCAAGGCGGGAGCCGATCATCGCGCGCTGCTGCGCGGGGGTGTCCTGGGGCGAGTCATACCAGCCTGTGTAGTCGGTCTCGGCTACGGCGTCCACTCCGGAATACAGTTCGCCGGCGCGCTTCGGCGGGTGGTCGCCCCACACGTCCACCGCCACCATCCTCGTGGGGTCGGTCGCATGCAGCCAGCGGGTCAGCGAGCGCACGTACTGGACCTCGGCCCCGTTTCGTCCGTTGCCGGCCACCTCGTTGACGACGTTCCAGGCCACGATCGAGGGGTGAAGCCGAGCCGCGAGCACCGCCGTGCGCGCCTGAGCTTCTGCGCCGCGCAACAGCGAAGGCGTGCTGGAGAACCAGTTGCCTGCGCCTTCAACCGGGCCGACCCCCTGCCACACGAGGATCCCCGCGGCGTCCAGACGTTCGAGCAGCGCCGGGTCCAGCGGGTGCTGGGAGCGAACCGCGTTGGCCCCGATCGCCTTGAGCTCGCGCACGAGCGTGTCCTGGTCGGCGGGCGTGAGAGCGTCGCCATGCCCGGGGGCGTCCTGCGAGATCGAGGCACCGTGAAGCTGAAGGCGCCGGCCGTTCAGATACACGCTCCCGGAGCTCCAGCTCAGCTGACGCAGCCCGACGCGCGCGGAGAAGCTGCTCTCCCCGTTCACCCCGAGGCTGAGGTCATAGAGGCTGGGGCTGCCCGGCGACCACAACGCCGGCCGTTCCACGGTGACGGTCGCGCTCATGGCGACCGTCTGGCCGGCCGGGACGGTCTGAGAGGAGAACACCAGCGGGATCGACTGCGTGCCGTTGGCGAGCGTGCCCTGCGGGGCGATCGTGCGTGACGGTCCGTCGTTGCGCACCTGAACCGATACCCGCACGACGGCCCGCCCACCGTTGCCCGCGTCGGGCACGAGCGTCGTGCGGACGGTCGGTTCGAGCAGCTCGCTTTCGCCGATCGCTCGCACGCTGACCGAGCCGTTGAGCCCGCCCCAGTTGAACCACGTGCGGTGGAAGCCTTCGGGCGTCTGCGCGCCCGGGTTGCGCCAATCTATGCGCACGACGAGGGTGTGCTTGCCGGCGGAAAGGCTCCTGCGCGCTTCGAACGGCAGGTAGGGCCCCCGGTGCGAGGCGACCGCGCGGCCGTCCACCCAAACCCTGGCGAGGTAGTTGGCCGACTGGAAGCTCAGCGCGTAGGTCCCGGCCGTGGGCGCCTGAAAGCTCGTGCGATACCACGCCACCGAGCCTTCGTAGTTGCGCGTGCCGGCGGGACCGCTTATGTCGTTGGGATCGACGTCGTTCGGGACGGTCACCGACCGGCCGGCGAACCCGCCCCGCTGCCAGCCGAGCGAGACGCCGCGATCGGCGGGATCTGATCGGAGCACCCAGCGGGTCAGCGCGGTCCGCCCGCCCGGCCCTTCCGCGATCGGCGATCGGCCTCCGGGCGCCTGGGCGGCGGCCGCGACCGCCGCGAGGGTCACGCAGGCCGATAGGACGGCCAGTGGAGTGTTCTTCAGGAAGGTGGGCACGAGCTCGGCAAGCGGGCGGGAGATCCGCCGATTCTGACGATCACTGCGGCAGTCCTACAAACAACCGCCGGCGCCATTCAGAGCGGCGCTGCGATCGCCGGCTGCGAGCGAACCGCAAGCATCCGCTCCAGCAGCAGGCGGGCACCGGCCTTTGAGAGGGGTTCGTTGAGGTTGCCGCACTTGGGCGACTGCACGCAGGAGGGACACCCGCCCGAGCAGGGGCACTCGGCGATCAGGCGGTGTGCGTCGCCACACAGCTCCTCGAAGCGGCTGAACGCCGCGCGGGCGATGCCGATCCCCCCGGGGTGTCCGTCGTAGATGAAGATCGTCGGCCCGTGGGTCTGCTGGTGGAAGTTGGTCGACAGGCCGCCGATGTCCCACCGGTCGCACATCGCGATCAGCGGGAGCACCGCGATCTGGGCGTGCTCGGTCGCGTGCAGCGCGCCAAGGAGCGTCTCCAGCGGGAGGGTCTCAGACAGCTCGCGATCTCCGCTTGCCAGCTCGAACCAGAGCGCCTGCGTGGGAAAGCTCGTGGGGGGGAGATCGAGCGAGACGAGGTCGAGCGGCGAGTGGTCGCCCACGCGCTTGCGCTGGTAGGCGAGCACGGTTTCCGTGGCGTCCACCTCGCCGAAGGAGAGGGTCACCCCGAGCGTGTCGCGGCGGTCGAGCAGGCGGACGATCGCGGTGTCCGTCTCGCGCTTGGGCTGCGTGTACCAGTCGCCCTCGAACGGCGCGACCAGCGCACGCCTGCGGTCGAGGTCGAGTTCGCGCACCTCGTAGGGCTGGCCGAGGTGCAGGTAGATGGCTCCCTGATGGATGGTCGAGTGCGCGCGCGCCGCCTCGGTCGAGCCGAGCAGCTCACCCGATGCGACGTCCACGATCGCGAACTGCTCGGGTGAGGCCGAGCGCAGAGAGACGTCCGCCGCCGGATATCCGCCCGGTCGGCGAAGGACGTAGGTGCTCGCTGCGAACGTCGCGCCGGTGGAGTCCTCTCGATGCTCCTCGCCGCCCCGGCCGGAGCGCGCACCCGGCCTGCGACGCAGTTCGCCGGCGCTCAGTAGCAGTTCGGCGTGGGCCTCCCAGCGCGGGCCCATGAACTCGGCGTCGGGTGCCGAGAGAGGGCCCTCGTGCGCCGCGCAGAGCAGGTGCTGGCGGTAGATCAGAGGGTTCTCGTGGTCGAGGATCGCCGCCTCGACGGGCCGGTCGAGGAAGTCCTCGGGATGGCGGCAGAAGAACTGGTCCAGCGCGTCCTCGCCCGCCACATACATCGCAAGGCCCCGCCCGCGGCGACCGACCGAGGAGCGCCCGGCACGCCCCCACATCTGGCGAAGTGACGCGACGGTCCCCGGGAACGTCACGACCAGCGCCGCGTCGAGATCGCCGATGTCGATCCCCAGCTCGAGCGCGTCGGTCGTGATCACCGCTGCCAGCTCGCCCCGCGTGAGCCGCCCCTCCAGCTCGCGCCGCTGCTGAGCGGTGTAGCCGGCGCGGTAGGGCGCGACCCGCTCGGCGAGCTCGGGGTCGGTGTCCTTGAGGTCCTGTTTGACCAGGCGGCTCAGCACCTCGACGCCCTTGCGCGAGTTCATGAAGCAGATCGTTCGCGTGCCGTCGCGTACGAGCTTCGCCAGCAGCTCGGCCGCCTCGCCGAGTGCCGAGCGTCGAGCGCCCAGCGCCTCGTCGGTCAGCGGGGGGTTCCACATCGCGATCCGCCTCGACGGGGCGGGCGAGCCGTCCTGATCGATCAGGCCCACGTCGTCAAGGCCCGTCAGGCGCTTCGCGAGCTCGACGGGGTTGGCGATGGTGGCCGAGGTCAGAAGGAAACGCGGCTCGGTGCCATACGCGGCGGCGACCCGCCGCAGCCGGCGCAGCACGTTGGCGACGTGCGAGCCGAACACGCCCCGGTAGACGTGCGCCTCGTCGATCACCACGACCGCCAGGTTGGCGAACAGATCCGCCCACGCGGCGTGGTTGGGCAGGATGCCGACGTGAAGCATGTCCGGGTTGGTCAGCACCACGTTGGCGCTCCGGCGGATCTCCGCACGAGCCTCGCGCGGGGTGTCGCCGTCGTAGATGGCCGGCCGCACGCGCTTGGTCATGCCGAAGGCGGCCAGCGCCCGGGCCTGATCGCGGGCCAGCGCCTTTGTCGGGTAAAGGTAGAGGGCCCTGGCCCGGCGGTCGCGGCAGAGCACGTCGAGCGTCGGGAGGTTGAAGCACATCGACTTGCCCGAGGCGGTCCCCGTGGTGATTATCGTCGGGCCCTCCCAGGCCGAGCGGACCGCCTCTGCCTGGTGGGAGTACAGCCGCTTGACTCCAAGGTGCAGAAGGGCCGCGAGGACGTCCGGGTGAAGCTCCGCGGGGGGCGCCACCAGCCTCGCGCGGCCCGGTCCTTCGCGGGCCTCGCCCACGAGCCGTCCGTCCTTGAGCCCCGCATCGAGTAGCGCCGTCCACGGCTCGGTTCGGCGGTCTTGGGCCACGGGTTGCGATAGTAGAGAGGCGATGCCCCGTCCCGTCGCTTTCCCTGAAGAAGAAGGCAGCAACGACCGCGTTTCGCCTGATCGGAGCGCCGCGCCGCTCACGGTCTCCACGGCCTCTGAGGAGCGCCGGCCGGCGCGCTGCTTTCACCATTCGTCCTACCCGCCCGAGCGCATCGCAGCCGAGCGCGCGGCGCGCGGGCTGACGGTGTCGGTATGCCTGCCCGCCCGCGAATGCGCCCAGACCGTGGGGGAGATCGTGGCCGCCCTGGGCTCGCTTCGCCTGGCCGGGGCGGTCGATGAGATCGTCGTGGTGGACGCCGCCTCGGCCGACGGCACCGCCGCGGTCGCCGAACGCGCCGGAGCGGTGGTCTGGCAGGAGGCGGAGCTGATGCCCTCGTTCGGACCCGTTCTCGGCAAGGGCGACGCGATGTGGCGCGCCCTGACGGTGCTCGACGGCGAGCTGGTCTGCTTTCTCGACGCCGACACCCAGGGCTTCTCCGCCCACTTCGCCGCCGGGCTGCTCGGGCCGCTGGTGTGCGAGCCGGCGGTTTCGTTCGTCAAGGCCTTCTACCGCAGGCCCTTCGTCCAGGACGGCGTCTCGCTGGTGGAGGGAGGGGGGCGGGTGAACAGCCTGACGGCGCTTCCCGCGCTGGAGCTGTTCTATCCGCAGCTCGGGTCGGTGCGCCAGCCGCTGGCCGGCGAGGTGGCCGCGCGGAAGGACCTGCTGGAGGCCCTGCCGTTCGTTACCGGCTACGGCGTGGAGATCGCCATGCTGATCGATGTCTGGCGGACCGTCGGGTTGGACGAGATCGCCCAGGTGGACCTCGACGAGCGGCGCAACCGCCACCAGCGCCTGTCCGCGCTCACGCCGATGGCGGTCGCGGTGCTGGCCACCGTGGCGCGCCGTCTGGAGTCCGAAGGACGGCTGCTGCTGGCCGTCGATGGCCCTGTCGAACGTCCGCCGCTCGCGAGCCTCCGACGTGGCGCCGGCGCCGCCCGCCCGGCGCGGGGGTCAGAGGCCCGGCGGAGGAGATCGGCATGAGCCCCTCGGCGGGGGTGCGCTGTCTGTACCTCGACCTCGACGGCACGCTGCTCGGTCGCGGCGCCTCGCTGCTGCACGACGGCGAGGGGAGGGTCTCGATCGAGGGGGTGCGGGCCATGCAGGCCTGCCTGCGGGCCGACGTGGAGGTCGTGCTGATGTCCGGACGCCGGCGCGTGCAGGTGCACGAGGATGCGCGGCTGCTGGGCCAGAGCTCCTTCATCTTCGAGTCGGGCGCCTGTCTGGTCCTCTCGGGAGAGGAGCACTGGCTGACAGGCGAGCTGCTGCCGGGGGAGCTGACGATCGCCGAGCAGATCGAGCTCTCGGGCGCTCCGGCGCTGCTGCTCGAGAGCTACCGGGGGCGGCTGGAGTATCACGACCCATGGCACTTGGAGCGTGAGGTCTCGCACCTGTTCCGGGGGCTCGTGGATGCCTCCGAGGTGGACCGCCTGCTGACAGAGCGCGGCCACGAGGGCCTGCGGCTTGTGGACAACGGCGTGGTCAACCGCCGCTCACAGGCGCTCGCCGGGCTGGCGCACGTCCGCGGATACCATCTGCTGCCCGCCGGCGCTTCGAAGGCCGGTGCGGTCGCCTTCCACCGCCGCGTCCGCGGCTACTCCCGCGAGGAGACCTTCGCTGTGGGCGACTCTCGCGAGGATCTCGCATGTGCCGCGCACGTGGGCGTCCTGTGGCTGGTCGCCAATGCGGTGACGCGCGATCCCTCGATGCGCGAGGCGATCGCGGCCCACGACAACGTGCGGGTGGCCGAGGCAGGGCACGGACCCGGGGTGTACGAGGCAGTCCTGCAGACGCTCATGAGCTCCACCTCTTGAGCGCACGCGGGGCCCGACGATGCCTCCCATCTCCGTGTCTCGGCGGTGGTGATGTTCTTGCAGATTGCCGGCGCCCGGCCAATAGGCTGCGCGCACCCATGGACGGGTGTATCCCTCCTGGGACCGCCGCTCTCTGATCCAGAGCGGCGGTTCTTAGGTTGGCGAGCCCCGCGGCTCCGAGCGCCGGCAGGGTTCGCCCCTCGGTCAACTAGCGGCCCGACAGCCGTCGCCACGTGCGCCGCAGGAATCCCGGCTGCGGGCGCCGGCGCCAGCGCGCGGGGGGTGGGACGGTGGCGCGGACGAGGGCCACCCACTCGTTCAGCGGCAGCTCGCCGGAGATCAAACGCCCGAGGGCGCCCGTCACGGGCGCCGCGACGCCCGCGCGCTCCAACGCGCGGGCGAGCAGGGGCACCGACTCCAGCGCCTCGACCGCCTGACCGATCAGCGCGGGGATCTCCGCGGCTGAGGCGCCGGCGGCCAAGAGCTCTCCGGCGCGTCGATTGCGGCTGTCGCGAGCGAGCGCCGTGGCCACCAGGTCGCCCGTTCCGGCAAGGCCGATCATCGACTCCGGCCGGGCGCCGAGCCCCTCGGCATAGCGCCAGACCTCGGCGAAGATGTGGCCGGCCGCTGCGCCGGCGGCGTTCAGCCCCTGCGCCTCGGTCGCGCCGGCGGCCAGCGCGGCCGCGTTCTTGGCGGCCCCGGCCAGCTCTACCCCGAGCGGGTCGTTGGACTGCTCGCACACGACGCCCGCGCGGGTGAACACCTGGGCCAGCGCCCGCGCGAGGTCCTCCGAGCTCGAGGCCGCCACGAGGCCGGCCCCTGCGTGCACCATCTCCTGTGCGTGTGCCGGTCCGCCGACGCACGCCACCCGATCGGCGCCGAATCGGGCGGCCAGGAGGGTTGTCGGCGCCAGGCCTCTCGGCGGAACGAGTCCCTTGGCCACCGACACCACCGCAGCCCGCTTGCCGAGCCCGGCTGCGCCCAGCGTCTCGATCACCTCGCCCAGTCCACGCGAGGGCACCGCCAGGAACACGTAGTCGGCGCGCACCACCCCGACGGAGGCTGCCTCGATGCGTAGCTGGGCAGGCAGCTCAACGCCGGGCAGATACTTCTCGTTCTCACGCTCGCTGTCGAGGCGATCGGCCTGCTCGGCGGTGCGCGCCTGCAGCGTCGTGCGGAACCCGCCGCGCGCGAGCAGCACCGCGAGTGCGCTGCCAAACGATCCGGCACCGATCACGGTCGCGCGCTTCGCCCCGGGCGCGTGCCGCGAGCGCCCTCGCGAGAGGCGGGCGGCCGGGCTCGGGGCCGTGCCGGGGTCGCGTGATGCCGCGGCGGGCGAGGGGGGAACGGGGGATGAGAGCGGGGTCGCCTCGGGCTCCGCCTCGGGCTCGTGCTCGGTTGCCATTGGCCGGGCGAGCCTAGCGGTCCGCGGGCCCGAGCGGAGACAGGCGACAATGCATGCGTGACGCGCCACACGAGCGAGATCGACGAAAACCGGCTGGAGGGCATCATGCGGGAGGTGGTCGAGAGGCTTGCGCCGATCGACCGCACACCCTGCTCGCCCGGCGAGCGCGCGGCCGGCGAGTGGCTGGCCGCGCGCCTGGGGTCGGTCCCAGGCGTCGAAGCGGCGCTCGAGGACGAGCCCTCCTGGGGGACCTTCCCGCCGACCGCGACAGGGCTCGGCATGCTCGGCATGCTCGCCGCGGCGCTCACCCTGCGCGGACGGCCCGCCGCGGGAGCGCTGCTGGCGGCCGCGGGGCTGGCGGGCATCCTCGACGAGGCGCAGAACGGGCCGCGCGTTCTGCGGCGCATGGTGCGCCGCCGGCGCACGACGGTCAACGTGGTTGCTCGTGCCGGCGATCGCGACGCGTCCCGCACGCTCGTGGTGCTCGCCCACCACGATGCGCCCCAGACGGGCCTCCTCTTCGATCAGACGCTCCAGCGTCGACTCTTCGAGCTGGCGCCGGGGTTGATCGAAAGGTTCAAGACGCCGGCGCCGCAGTGGTGGATCGGCCTGGCAGGGCCGCTGTCCACGATTGCCGGCGCGGCGGCGCGGCGGCGCTCGCTCCCCCGGGCGGGTCTGGTGATCGGTGCGCTCGGGACCGCTCTCGTGGCAGACATCTGGCGCAGCCGCACGGTGCCGGGCGCGAACGACAACCTCTCGGGCGTGGCGTCGCTCGTCGCGCTGGCCGAGCTGCTCTCCGAGCGCCCGCTTGCGGGCCTGCGCGTGCTGCTGGTCTCCTGCGGTGCCGAGGAGACCCTTCAGGATGGGGTGCGTGCATTCATGGCGCGCCACCGGGCCGAGCTCGCCGGCGGGCGCACCTGCTTCGTGAACCTCGACACGGTGGGCTCGCCCCACCTCGTGATGCTCGAGGCTGAGGGGCCGGTCTGGATGGAGCGCTACGCCGGCTCGTGGCTTCGCGATCTGCTCGCCGCATGCGCCGAGCGCACGGGCGTCGAGCTGCACCGGGGCTTCCGTGCGCGCGCCTCCACCGACAGCGTGATTCCCAGCCGGGCCGGCTATCCGATCGCGACGCTCGTGTCGATGACCGCGTGGCGCAGTCCCGCCAACTACCACCTGCCCAGCGACGTGCCGGCGAACCTGGACTACCTCACGGTGGCCGACGCTACCCGCCTGGTGCACGAGCTCGCTCGCTCGCTCGCCGAGCGACCGCCCTCCGACGGTCCCGGCCACCCTCAGGGGCGGCCGATGCACGCTGCCGAGCAGGACGGGGCGCGCTCCTAGGCAAGCCGGGCGAGCTTCTTGGCGGCCGCCCGGAGCTCGCGGGCGTTGCGCGCCTCGAGGATCGCCTGCAGGTCGAGGATGCGGGCGTCGAACGGGTCGAGCGCGTTCTCGCCGGTTATCGCGTACGCCGGGACGCCGGCCTGGCGCGCCCGGGAGGCGATCTCGAAGGGCGGGCTGCCGATCAGCGTGCGCTCCTGCAGACGCCCGGCTGCGAGCACCACCCCGCGGGCTCGGCGCATGCGCGCGTCGAAGTCCAGCGCGGCGAGCAGCTCGCGAAGACGCGGCGGGACGTCGCTCCCCGGATCCAGCGGGCACAGGTCGGGCTTCTGCAGGCCGCCGTCCTCCAGGCCGCGTCCGATCGCCGAGGCCACGCGTCGGGCGCTCAGCGCGCCGGAGAACGGGCACGCGGCAACGAGCATCGCCCGGGGGATCACGATCCGGCATCCTTCCAGCAATGGCTTCGCAGAGAGGCGAGCATGCGGTCGTGGATGTCTGCGGCCACGAGGTTCGGGTCAGCAATCCGGGCAAGGTGTTCTTTCCCGAGCGGGGACTGACGAAGATGGACCTGCTCGGCTACTACCTGGAGTGCGAGCAGGCGGTCGTGCGTCACCTGCAAGAGCGTCCGACGGTAATGAAGCGGTGGGTGGACGGAGTGGCGGGCAAGCCCTTCTTTCAGAAGCGCGTGCCCGACGGCGCTCCCGAGTGGCTGCAGACTGCGACGGTCACCTTTCCGAGCGGCCGCCACGCCCGCGAGCTGGTCCCGAACGACGCCGCCCACCTGGCGTGGGGGGTGAACCTCGGCGTGATCGACTGGAACCCGTGGCCGGTGCGCCGCGCGGACCTCGATCATCCTGACGAGCTGCGCGTGGACCTCGACCCCTGCCCGGACGTGCCGTTTGCGGAGGTGCGCGAGGTGACGCGCGGCGTGCGGGAGGTGCTCGACGAGCACGGCCTGCGCGGCTTTCCGAAGACCTCGGGCTCGCGGGGCATGCACGTCTACGTGCGGATCGAGCCGGAGCACGGGTTCGAAGAAGTGCGCCGTGCGGCGCTCGCCCTCGCGCGCGAGGTCGAGCGGCGGATGCCGGGCCGGGCGACCAGCCGCTGGTGGAAGGAGGAACGCGAGGGCGTCTTCATCGACTACAACCAGAACGCCCGCGATCGCACCGTCGCCTCGGCCTACTCGGTGCGGGCGGTGCCCGACGCCCGCGTCTCCTGCCCGCTGGAGTGGGGGGAGGTGGCCGACGTGGATCCGGCCGAGCTGCGCCTGGATACGGTCCCCGCGCGGCTGCGGGCGCGGGGCGACCCGGCGGCCGAGATCGACGAGCGTCCGGGCCGGGTGCAGTCGCTCTTGGAGCTGGCCGCGCGCGACGAGCGGGATGGGCTCGGCGACGCTCCATGGCCGCCACACTTCCGCAAGCAGAAGAACGAGCCGCGCCGCGTGCAGCCGAGCCGCGCGCGCCGAACCCGCTCGGCGGGCGCAGAGGGCTGACAGGCTCGGCCGATCGATGCGATGACGCTGCCCCTCTCGCCACCCGTGAAGCCGCAGCTGGCGCTCGCGCGCAAGGAGTTGCCGGCGGGGGAGGGCTACTCCTACGAGGTCAAGCTCGACGGCTTTCGCTGCCTTGCCTTCGTGGACGGCGATGAGCTGTTCCTGCAGTCCCGCAACGGCAGGCCGCTCGGTCGCTACTTCCCGGAGCTCTCGTTCCCCGCGGGGCGCTTCGTGCTCGACGGGGAGATCGTCGTACGCGGGGCTGACGGCCGCGAGGACTTCGACGCGCTCGGTCAGCGCGTCCACCCGGCGGCCTCGCGGGTGGAGCGCCTGGCCGTCGAGACGCCGGCGGTCTACGTGGCGTTCGACCTGCTCGCCCTCGAGGACGAGTCGATGCTCCCACTGCCGTTCGCCGAGCGCCGGGGGGCGCTCGAGCGGCTGCTGGGCGGCGACGGGTTCGGTGCGGCGCCGGTCGAGCTGATGCCGGCGACGGGCGCAGTGGAGGATGCGCGGCGGTGGCTGCTCTCGGCCGAGGGGGCGATCGCCAAGGATCGCTCGGCGCCCTACAGACCGGGTGAGCGCAAGGGGATGGCGAAGGTCAAGCGCGTGCGCACGATCGACGCGGTGGTGCTTGGCTGGCGCCCCGGCAAGGAGCCCGGCACGGTCGGGGCGCTGATCCTCGGCCTCTACGATGGCCGGGGGAAGGGAGCCGAGCCGCGCGTGGTCGGGCACTGCTCGGGGTTCACCGCGCGCGAGAAGCGTCGCCTGGTCGAGTTCCTCGAGCCGTTTCAGACGGGAGAGCGCGGCACCGCGGATCCGAGCCGCTGGAGCGCCGGGCGGGATCTCGAGTGGGTGGCCCTGCGTCCGGAGCTGGTCGTCGAGATCGACTTCGACCATGTCTCGGCAGGGCGCATCCGCCACGGAGCGAAGCTGAGACGCTGGCGCGATGACAAGGACCCGCGCGAGTGCACGGTCGATCAGCTGTCCCTCTGAGCGGCCCCGCCGGGACACGGCGCAGCCGGGCCCGGCCGGCCGTCGTCTAGCATCCGCGCCATGACGAGCGAGAGCGCGACGGTCGCCGAGGAGGAGTATCTGCAGAGCCTCTTCTGGCTGCAGGAGGCCGGCCTGCCGATGACCGGCGCCAACGTCGCGCGGGCGATGCAGCTCTCCGCGCCCACCGTGCACGAGATGGTCGGCCGCCTGGAGCGCGACGGCTACATCACCCGCGCAAAGGACAGGGCGATCGCATTCACGCCGACGGGCGCCGAGCACGCCGAGGGGATCGTGCGCCGCCACCGTCTGATCGAGCGGTTCCTCACCGACGTCCTGGGCGTGCCCTGGGACGAGGTGCATGAGGAGGCCGAGCGCCTTGAGCACGCCATGTCCCCCGTGCTGGAGGAGCGCATGCTCGCGGCGATCGGTGACGCCAAGACTTGTCCGCACGGGCACCCGATCGTTGCCGGCGCGCGCCTGACCGGCGTGCCGCTGGCCGACGTGGCAGTCGGGGCCTCCGTGAGGGTGCTGCGCTTCGAGAACGAGGCCGAGGACCTCCTCCACTACCTGAAGGCCTCGGGCCTCGAGCCCGGCCTGCATGGCATCCTCGAGCAGCGGGACGACGAGCAGGTGGTCGTCAAGGCGCCCGACGGCAGGCGCTGCGCGGTCACCGCGAGCGTCGCCGAGACCGTATCGGTCGTGGCCGACCCCTCGCCCCCGCCGCGCACCGCGCTGCCCGAGCACCTCGTGCTGGGGCAGCGCTACGGCAGGTAGCCGCCTCGCTGGGGCCTCAGAGCGAGCGGAAGGCGGCCGCCAAGCGCGCCACGCCCTCGTCGATCTGCGCCGGGGTGACGCCGGCGTAGGCCAGGCGCAGCGTGTTCTCGCCGCCCTCCAGCAGGAAGTCGGTGCCCTTCACGAACGCCACCCCGCGCGCGGCCGCGGCGCGGTGCAGCGCGTGGACGTCCGTGCCCGGGAGGAGGGTCACCCACATGAAGTAGCCGCCCTCCGGCGCGACGAACTCGGCCTCGGGGAGCTCGCTGCGCAGCGCGGCGGCCAGCGCCTCAGCGCGCTCGGCAAGCGCAGCCCTGACCGTCTCGATCGAGCGGTCGATCGCACCCGAGGCGCAGAACTCATAGACGATCGACTGGGCGACCATGTTCGGCGAGATGTACGTGCTGGTGGCGAGCTGCGCGATCCCGTCGATCAGCTCGGGCGGTCCAACGAGGTAGCCGACGCGGATCCCCGGGCAGACCGTCTTGGAGAAGGAGGAGGCGTAGACGACCCGCTCGGGGTCGATCGAGAGCATCGTCGGCAGCGGCTCGCCGCGGAAGCGCAACGCCACGTACGGGTCGTCCTCGAACACGACGAACCCGTGCTTGGCGGCGAGCGCGAGCAGAGCGTGGCGCTTGGTCAGCGAGAGGGTGTAGCCGGCCGGGTTCTGGAAGTTGGGGATTATGTGCGCGAGCTTCGGTCGCACACCGGCACCGCCGCCGAGCAGGCGCGCGAGGCCATCGACGTCGATTCCGTCGGGCTGCAGCTCGACGGCGTGCAGCCGTGCGCCGCGCTGGCGCAATGAGAGCAGCGTGCGGTCGTAGGTGGGCCGCTCCACGACCACCTCGTCGCCGGGGCGCACGAGATGCTCGAACAGGAAGGCATCGGCCTGCATCGAGCCGTTCGTGACGAGCACGCGCTCGGGCGCGACACCGTGCCGGTCGGCGATCCAGGCGCGCAGCCTGGGATAGCCCACGGCCGTGCCGTAGGCGGTCGTGCCGCCGGGGTCGCTCTCGAACGCGCGAGCGGCTGCGGCGCGCAGGCCGTCCACGTCGATGATGTCGAGCGACGGCGCGCCGCGCGCGAATGAGATCGTGGGGCCTGCCGAGGTCGGTATGGGAGCGGAGCTTAGGCGGCCGAGCAGCCGATCGTAGTCGTGGGTCAGTTCCCGCGCGGTCGCCTCCAGTCGATCGCGGAAGCTCAAGAGCTCGGCCGCGCTCGGCGGCTGTGCGGGGCCCGGCGTCGCGCGACCGGGCGACAGCGGCGGGCTCGCGTCGAGCGCCGTGGCCGGCTGCGCCGCCATCGAGCGGTTCTCATCGCGCTCGATCGCTTCGTCGACGAGCCGGCCCGTGCTCGGCGGCTGCGCGGAGACGGATGCGGAGGCGGGGGGAACGGCACCCGGCTCGCCGTCACGGCCGATCGCGTTGAGCGTTCGCTCGAGCTCTAAGAGCTTTCGCTCCAGCTCGCCCAGCGTTCTGGCCACGTCCTCGTCCACGGCGCTAGCGTAGCGGTCGCCGCCGGGATCAGCGGCCGGCGGGCGGCGGCTGAGCGCGCGCGATCGCCCGCCCCGGCCGGGAGGGGGTGCGTCCTTGGCGGGATCAGCGCGCGGGGGTGGATGCCCCGCCGAGCACCTCTACTGCGATCTCGGCGACCTCGGTGGGGGTGCGCCCCACGCGCACACCCCTTGCTTCCAGCGCCTGCGCCTTCGCGATGGCGGTGCCCGCCGATCCCGAGACGATCGCCCCGGCGTGGCCCATCTGCTTGCCCTCCGGTGCGGTGAACCCGGCGATGTAGGCGACCACGGGCTTGGTCATCTGCTCGGCGATGTACTCGGCTGCCTCCTCCTCGGCGGAGCCCCCGATCTCGCCGGAGAGCACGATCAGCTCGGTCTGATCATCGCCCTGGAAGAGCTCGAGCACGTCCACGAACGAGGAGCCGGGAACCGGGTCGCCGCCGATGCCGACGATCGTGCTGCAGCCGAAGCCGGCCTGGGCGATCTCGTTGCCGATCTGATAGGTCAGGGTGCCCGAGCGCGACACCACCCCGACGTTGCCCTCCTTGAAGAACGACGCGGGGATGATCCCGACGTTCGCCTTGCCGGGCGAGAGGATTCCCGGGCAGTTAGGCCCGATGAGGCGGGTCTCCGGGTGGTCGCGCTTGAGGGTGTTGTACACGCGCAACTCGTCGTGCGCGGGAATGCCCTCGGTGATCGCGACCACCAGCTCGACCCCGCTGGCAGCGGCCTCGAGTATCGAGTCCGCGGCGAACCGAGGCGGGACGAAGATCATCGCGGTGTTCGGCTGGGCCTCCTTGGCGGCCTGCGCCCAGCTGTCGAAGACGGGGATGCCCTCGACGTCCTGGCCCCCCTTGCCCGGGGTGACGCCGCCGACCACCGTCGTGCCGTAGCGCCTGTTGTTGAGCGTGTGGAACGACCCCTCGCGGCCGGTGATGCCCGCTACCGCCAGCCGCGTGTGCTCATCGACGAGAACTGCCATCAGCCGGGCGATCCCACACTCTGGACGGCGGCCAGGGCCACGACCTTCTCGGCGGCCTCGTTCATCGTGCGCG
Source organism: uncultured Solirubrobacterales bacterium (assembly GCA_963811445.1). Taxonomy (GTDB): domain Bacteria; phylum Actinomycetota; class Thermoleophilia; order Solirubrobacterales; family Solirubrobacteraceae; genus Palsa-744. The sequence continues at coordinate 46,668 of CAWERP010000005.1, read as the reverse complement.
CAGGCTGAACATTGGGCAGCGCCGCCTCCTTCAGGAGCTTGCGTCCCTCGACGTCGTTCGTCCCGTCCAGGCGCACGACGAACGGAACGGACGGCCTGATCTCCTCGAACGCGGCGATCAGCCCCCTGGCGACCTCGTCGCACCGGGTGATGCCCCCGAAGATGTTGAACAGGACCGCCTTCACCGATTCGTTGGCCAGGATCAGCCGAACGGCCTGCTTGATCTTCTCCGCGTCCGATCCGCCGCCCGCATCGAGGAAGTTTGCCGGAGCGCCCCCCGCCCGGGCGACGACGTCGAGCGTGGACATGACAAGGCCGGCTCCGTTGCCCAGGACGCCGATATCGCCGTCGAGCTTGACGTACTGCAGGCCCTGTTGGGAGGCCAGGCGCTCGATCGGGTCTTCGTTCTCGCCGTCCGAGAGCGCCTGGTTCTCGGGGTGGCGGTACAGCGCGTTGCCGTCGAGCGAGACCTTCGCATCCAGCGCCTTGACCTCGCGCGCCGGCGTGACGATCAGCGGGTTGATCTCAACGAGCGTCGCGTCCTCCTCGGTCCACACCTCATAGAGCGCCAGCAGGGCGTCGGCCACCCCCTGGATGACGTCCGCGTCGGCCCCGGCCGCGGTGGCGATCGCGACGGCCTCCTCGCGCGAGAGGCCCTCGAGGGCGTCGACGTGGTGGCGCACGAGCTTCTCGGGGCTCTCCTTGGCCACCTGCTCGATCTCGATGCCGCCTTCGACGCTGAAGATCAGGAGCGGCTGCTTGGCCGAGCGGTCGAGCAGCACCGACGCGTAGTACTCGCTCGCGATGTCAGAGGCGTGCTCGATCCACAGCGTGCCCACGATGTGCCCGCGGATGTCAAGGCCGAGGATGTTGCCCGCATGCTCGCGGGCCTCGGCTTCGTCGGCCGCGAGCTTCACCCCGCCGGCCTTGCCCCGTCCGCCGATCAGCACCTGCGCCTTGACGACGACCGGGTAGCCGATCTCGTTGGCGGCGGTCACTGCATCTTCGACAGTGGTGACCGCCTTGCCCGGCGATACCGTCAGTCCGTGGCGGGCCAGCAGCTGCTTGCCCTGGTACTCCAACAGGTCCATTCGCGGCGCGGGACTCTAGCGCAATAGGGGTGAGGTGAGCGCGGGGAGGCGCCCGGCAGGTCATAATGCCGCCCCGATGCCAATCCCGAAAAACGTCACCTTTGTCACATTTGATGCGTATGGCACGCTGATCGATTGGGAGACCGGGATCTATGAAGCCTTTGCCAAGGAGGCCGCGCGCGACGACTTCGAGATCGATCGGGCCGAGCTCTTGCCGCTGTTCCACGAGGTCTCCCGCGAGATCGAGGGGGGCTCCTACGAGCTCTATGCAGAGGTGCTGAGGCGCACCGCGATCGAGATCGCCAAACGGATCGAATGGCCTCTGGAGCCCTCGCGCTCGGGCTTCTTGCCGGACTCGGTGCAGCGCTGGAAGCCGTTCAAGGAGACCGCTCCCCAGCTGCAGAAGCTCTCCAAGAAACACAAGCTCGGCCTGCTCGCGAACATCGACGACAAGCTGCTCGGGCAGACCCGCCGCCACATCGCGACGGACTTCGACCTGGTGGTCACCGCGCAGCAGGTGCGCTCCTACAAGCCCGAGCTTGCCCATTTCACGGAGTGCGCCAGACGCATGGGCGGCAAGCGCGGTTGGGTGCACGTCGCCGCCAGCCACTACCACGACGTGGCGCCGTGCGTGAAACAGCGCGTGCCCGTGATCTGGGTCAACCGCAACAAGGAGACCCTCGACTCCTCGCAGAAGAAGCCGACCGCCGAGGTCGGCAATCTGCGCGAGGCGGCCAAGCTGCTCGGCGTCACCTAGCGTCGGCGCCGGCATGCGCGCCATCTCGCTCCATCGTGACGTGATCGTCGTCACGAGCGCGATCCTTCAGGTCAACTGCGTGATCGTGCGGGGCGCACCTGCAGAGCGCCAGGCCGGCCGTGAGCGCCAGCCCGGCGGGGAGTTGCCCGCTCGCGGGGACATGCAGGCCGGCGAGACCTTCGTGATCGACTCGCCGGTGCTCCCCGACGAGCTCGACGCGCTGCCCGCGCTGGTCGAGCAGGCGGGGTTCCCCGGCCCCGGCGGACTGCTCGTCACGCACGGAGACTGGGACCACCTGCTCGGCCGGCTCGCCTTCCCCGGCGTTGCGCTCGGCTGCGCGGAGAGCACCGCGGAGCGCCTGCAGGCGTCGCCGGGTGAGGCTCAGCGCGATCTGCGCGCCTTCGACGAAGACCTGCTGATCGAGCGTGACCGCCCGCTCGCGCTCGGCGCAGTGCAGGCACTGCCCGTCCCCGGTCGCTGCGCCGTCGGGGACCGAGAGCTCGAGGTGTACGGCGCCGCCGGGCACACGCCGGACGGCATGGCCGTTCTGATCCCATGGGCGAGCGTGCTCGTGCCGGGCGACTACCTCTCGACCGTCGAGCTGCCCACGCTGAGAGACGGGGGAGAACTCGATGCCTACCTCGCCACGCTCGAGCGCCTCCGTCCGCTGGTCGCGGCGGCTGCGCACGTCGTGCCGGGCCACGGCCCGGTGATGGACGGTCCGCGAGCGCTGAGCGCTCTCGAGGAGGACGGCGTCTATCTGCGGGCGCTGCGCGAGCGGCGCATCGAGGTCGAGCTGCCCGCGGGCAGGCGCGGGGCGGCGCAGCGGAAGCTGCACAGCGAGAACGTCGCGGCGCTCAGCTGTCAGGGCTCCTGATCGTGGCGATGGGTGCTCCGGCCTGGACCGCGGCCCCCTCCGTGATGGGCAGCTCCGCGATCGTGCCCGCCTTGTGGGCGGTGATCTCGTTCTCCATCTTCATCGCCTCGATGATGCACAGCAGCTGGCCCTCCTCCACGGTGTCGCCCTGCTTGACCAGCACCTTCCACACGTTCCCCTGCAGCGGCGAGGGCAGCGTGTCGGGACCGCCCGAGCCGGATGAGCCGGCGCCCTTGCGTCGATCAGGGGCGCGTTTCGGCGCAGCGCCGGCAGGAAGGACTCCGTTGCTCGAGCCGGCGCCGGTGAAGGGCGGCCCGATCACCCGAACCTCGAAGCGCTTGCCGGAGACCTCGACGGCGTAGGCCTGCTCGACGCTCTGCTCCTCCTCGGAGCCGGCCACGCCCCCTGGATCGCCGGGGGCCGGAAAGGCGAGCGTCTTCAGCCACTTCTTGTCCTCGAGCAGGTCGCGGCACGTCTCGCCCCTGGCCCATTGGTCGGTGGCCAGGAGCGCTTCGTGGAACGGGATCAGCGTCTTCAGTCCCTCGATCTCGTATTCGCCCAGCGCGCGCAGCATCCGCATGGTGGCCTGCGCGCGGTCGGTATCCCAAACGATCAGCTTCGCCACCATCGGGTCATACATCGGCGAGACCTCGCCGCCCGCTCGCACGCCCGAGTCCACACGGACTCCTGGCCCGGCTGGCTCAGAGTAGGCACCGATCTTCCCGGGGGCGGGAGCGAAGTTCTTGGACGCGTCCTCGGCATTGATGCGGCACTCGATCGCGTGTCCGCGCAGCTCGATGTCCGCCTGGGCGTAGGACAGTTCTTCGCCGGCGGCCGCGCGGATGCCCTCCTTGACGATGTCGATCCCGGTGGTCATCTCGGTGACGCAGTGCTCTACCTGCACCCGCGTGTTCATCTCCAGGAAGAAGTATTCGGGCAGGTCGCCCTGGCCCTCGGTGAACAGCCCCTCGATCGTGCCCGCGCCGACGTAGTCGACAGCTCGCGCCGCGTTCACTCCGATCTGCCCGATGCGCTCGCGCGTCTGTGGATCGACCACCCATTCGGGCGCCGGGGACTCCTCGATCAGCTTCTGGTGGCGGCGCTGAATCGAGCAGTCGCGCTCGCCCAGGTGGATCACGTTTCCGTGGCGGTCGGCCAGCACCTGGACCTCGACGTGGCGAGGGTCCGGGAGGTAGCGCTCCAGATACACGGTTGGGTCGGAGAAGAACTTCTCGCCCTCGCGGCTCGCTCCCTCGAACGCCGCCTCGAGCTCGTCCTCCGAGAGCGCCACCCTGAAGCCCTTGCCGCCGCCGCCGCCCGCAGCCTTGACCGCAACCGGGAAACCGATGTCTTCCTTGATGATCGCGAGCGCGTCCTTGACGGTTTCGACCGGCTCGGTGGTCCCGGGCACGATTGGCACCCCGGCGTTCTGCATGAGCTCGCGCGCCCGCGTCTTTGAGCCCATCGCTTCGATAGCGCTCGCCGGCGGGCCGATGAACACGACGCCGGCCTGCTCGCAGGCCTGCGCGAACGGTGCGTTCTCGGCCAGAAAGCCGTAGCCGGGATGAATCGCCTGGGCACCTGAGCGGGCGGCCGCGTCGAGGATCTTCTCGATGTTCAGGTAGTTCTCCGCCGCCGGGCCATCGCCGAGGTTGTATGCCTCGCCCGCACGTCCCACGTGCGGTGCGTCGCGATCGAGCTCGGAGTAGACCGCGACGCTGCCGACGCCGAGCTCATCGAGCGCACGCTCTATGCGGACCGCGATCTCCCCGCGGTTGGCGACCAGTACCTTCTCGAACATGGGGCGGTTAGCTTAGTTAACGGGGCGCAGCCCGGAGCGAACGGGTCGGGGCCCCGAGCGGCTGGGCGCCTCCCGGCGCTCGGCGCGGGCCGGGTCAGGCCACATCGGAGATCATCCCCGCGCCGACGGTCCGGTTGCTGGCCTCGTCGATCAGGATGAAGCTGCCCGTGCGGCGGTTGCTCTTGTAGGGATCGAACACGAGCGGGGCGCTGATGCGCAGGCGCACGCGACCGATGTCGTTGAGCGCGAGCTCGGCGGGCGGCGGGTCGCGTTCGAGCGTGTGCACGTCCAGTAGGTCCTCGATCTCGTCGACGATCGCCGTCGCGCTGCGGGTCGTCTGCTTCAGCAGGTATCGCCCGCCGGCCCGCAGCGGTCTGTCCGCCATCCAGCACACATCCGCCGCCAGCTCGCGAGCGACCAGCGGCGCTCGGTCGGGATGGCAGATCAGCTCGCCGCGCGAGACGTCGAGCTCATCCTCAAGGCGCAGAGCGACGGACATCGGAGCGACCGCCTCCTCGAGCTCGCCCTCATAGGTGTCGATCCCGGCGATCCGCGTGCGCTCGCCGCCCGGCAGCACGACGACCTCGTCGCCCTGGCGCAGCGCCCCGCTGGCAAGCTGCCCGGCGTAGCCGCGATAGTCCCCCGCGCCGGGTCCGCTCGAGGGCCGGATCACCCACTGCACAGGAAAGCGCGCCGGCCTGTCGTGCGGGTGGTCGTAGGCCACGTCGACGGACTCGAGCAGGTCGAGCAGCGCTGGTCCCTGATACCAGCCCATCGCCTGGGAGGGCTCGACGACGTTGTCGCCGTTCAGCGCCGAGATGGGGATGTACTTGATTTCGTACTGATGGCCCGCCCTGCGCCCGTCGCGGCGGAGGATGGGCGCAAAGCCCTCGAATTCATCCACGACCTCGTCGAAGCGCGCCCGTGAGTGCTCGACGAGGTCCATCTTGTTGACCGCCACGACAAGCTTGGGGATGCCGAGCAGCGCGCTGATGAAGGCGTGGCGCTTTGACTGCTCGAGCACGCCGTGGCGTGCGTCGATCAGCACGATCGCAAGGTCCGCCGTCGAGGCGCCGGTGACCATGTTGCGCGTGTACTGGCGATGCCCCGGGCAGTCGGCGATGATGAACCGGCGCTTTGGGGTGGCGAAGTAGCGGTAGGCGACGTCGATCGTGATCCCCTGCTCGCGCTCGGCCCGCAGGCCGTCGGTGAGCAGCGCGAGGTCGAGCGCTCCCTCCCCACCACGGCGCTCGCTGGCCTGTTCGACGTGCTCGAGCTGGTCCTCGAAGATCTGCTTCGTGTCGTAGAGCAGCCGCCCGATGAGCGTGCTCTTGCCGTCGTCCACCGAGCCGGCGGTGCTGAGGCGCAGTAGATCGAGCGTCATCGGCAGGCGGTCCCGGCCAAGCGAGGCCGCGAGCCCCTGCTCACGGCTGCGCGAGTGCACCGGCGCCCCATCAGAAGTACCCGGCCTTCTTGCGGTCCTCCATGGCGGCCTCGGTCACGCGATCATCGGCGCGCGTCTCGCCGCGCTCGGTGATCCGGGTCGCCGCGATCTCGGAGACGACCTCGGCGAGCGTCGCCGCCCGGGAGCGCACTCCGCCCGTGCAGCTCATGTCGCCCACGGTGCGGTAGCGCACCATCTCGGTGAACACCTCCTCGCCGTTGATCAGCTCGGTGCCGGCGCGCCACGCATAGAGCATGCCGTCGCGCCGGAACACCTCGCGCTCGTGCGCGAAGTAGATCGTCGGCACCTCCAGCTGCTCCTCGTCGATGTACTCCCACACGTCGAGCTCCGTCCAGTTCGAGATCGGGAAGACGCGGACGTTCTCGCCCTTCTTGATGCGCCCGTTGTAGAGGTTCCACAGCTCTGGGCGCTGGTTCTTGGGGTCCCACTGGCCGAAGTCGTCGCGAAATGAGAACACGCGCTCCTTCGCCCGTGCGCGCTCCTCGTCGCGCCGAGCTCCGCCGAATGCCGCGTCGAAGCCGTGCTCGGCGATCGCGTCCAGCAGCGTCACCGTCTGTAGCCGGTTGCGGGAGGCTCGCGGCCCGGTCTCCTCGACCACCCGGCCCTTGTCGATCGACTCCTGCACGCTGGCCACGATCAGCCGCTCGCCCAGCTCCGCCACGCGTCTGTCGCGAAACTCGATCACCTCGGAGAAGTTGTGCCCCGTGTCCACGTGCATCAGCGGGAACGGGAAGGCCGCCGGCCGGAACGCCTTCTCCGCAAGCCTCAGCAGCACGATCGAGTCCTTCCCGCCGCTGAACAGCAGCACGGGGCGCTCGAATTCGGCAGCCACCTCGCGCATCACGTGGATCGCCTCTGACTCCAGCGCGCGCAGGTGGCTGAGCTGGGGGCGGGCTGCGGCGATCATCGGGTCGCGGGCTCAACGTGCAGCCCGCACTCCGTCTTGTCGGTGCCCGCCCAGCGGCCTTCGCGACCGCTGCCCGGCTGGGTGCAGGGCGCGCAACCGATCGACTCGTAGCCCTGGTCGTGGAGCGGGTGATAGGGCAGGCCGCGGTCGTGGATCCGCCGCCACAGGTCCTTGTCGGTCCAGTGGGCGAGCGGGTTGTACTTCCACAGGCCGCGGCTCTCATCGCGTTCGGCGAGCTGTGTCGCGGCGCGGGTGGGCCCCTGCTCGCGGCGGATTCCCGTGATCCAGCCGTCTGCTCCATGCAGGGCGTGCTCGAGCGCGGCGACCTTCGCGGCCGAGCAGCAGTTGTCCGGACCGGTCCACGGCCCGTTCGGGCCGGAGGCGTCCTCTACCTCGATCTTCACGCCGAAACGCTGCTCGAACTCCTTCCACGTCCGCATCGTCTCCTCGAACAGCACTCCCGTGTCGATCGTGACGATCCTCACCGCGTCGGTCCTGCCGTCGCTCACGGAGAGCAGCTCGTCGATCAGCACGGACTCCTCCTTCTGGAAGGAGCACAACAGCACGGCGCGCCGGCCGTGGCGGCTCACCGCCTCGCACAGCGTGTCGCGCAGGCTGACCGCCGGGTCGAGTCCGGAGAGCGGCTTGGCCGGGTGGCTCTTGGTCGGGTTCATCAGGGCTTCGCTCCCGAGTGCGCTAGACCGCGCACTCGCCCTCACCGCGAATCACTTCGAAGGGGACGTCGCGGTTCCAGTCGATGAACTGGTTCATCGTCTCCAGGCCGAAGTCCACGGGCATCGACAGGTCCTTGACGAGACCCTCGAGCTCGGTCGTGCCGACGCGCTCGGCGAACGCGCCCCAGCCCTCCCCCCCGCTGCGGGTCGACTCGTAGTGGCGAATCCACCGCTCGATCGCCTCGGGGACCCGCTTCGCGGGCAGGCGCAGTTTCAGACGCTTTCCGAAGGCGACGCTTCCGCCTTCATACACACCCCCGACGTGGGGGATGTACGCGGGAATCGTGTGCTCGCCGACTTTGATCGACGCGCCGTAGAAGCCGATGTCCGCAACGTGGTGCTGCGCGCAGCCGTTCGGGCAGCCGCTCATCTTGATGTGGATCTGGCGGGTCAGCGGATCGGTGATGTCCATCGCCTCGATCCGCTCCTGAACCGCCTCGTTGAGGCCCATCGAGCTCGTGATGCCGAGCTTGCACGAATCGGTACCCGGGCAGGACACGACGTCGTTGATCTCCCGCGACCCGGCGTCGCCCAGCCCCAGCTCCGTGAGTGCCCTCCAGACGTCGTAGACGCTCTCCTGACGCACCCAGCGCAGCAGCAGGTTCTGCTGCACGGTCGTGCGTGCGTAGCCGCCCGCGAAGGAGCGCACGATGTCGGCGAGACCCCTGAACTGCTCCGGGGTCAGGTCGCCGCGGGTAACCTTCGCCTCAACCGTGACGAAGCCCTCCTGCTTCTGCGCGGCCACGTTCGCCGAGCGGAAGCGCTCGAACTCCGAGATGTCTCCGTTGGGGCTGCCGTAGCTATGTGGCGGCGGGGGCGCGGACTCGCGCTCGTCGTCGAGGAACAGGCGGTGCTCGATGGAGAAGTCGCGTTCGCTCACCCAATCGCCGAGCAGCTCCTCCTCGACCTGCCTTCGCAGCTCGTCGATGCCGTACTTGTCGACGAACACCTTGATGCGGGCGCGCGCGCGGTTGACGCGCAGCCACTCCTGGCGGTCGAAGATCCTGAAGACGGCCTCGGCGATCTTCAGGTACTCGCCGTTGTCGAGCTCGACGAACTCATACAGCGCGGGGGCGACCCGCGGCATGATCGAGGTGCCGCCGCCGACGAGCATCTCCGCGCCGCGCACCTCGCCGCGTCCCTCGATCTCGCGGACGCGCGCCCGATAGGCGATGTCGTGGATCCCGCCGATCGCGCGGTCGCGCGGGCTGCCGTCGAACGCCGTCTTGATCTTGCGCGGCATCGCCTGGGTGGTGGGGTGGCGCACGAAGTAGCGCACGTACGCTCCCGCATAGGGGGTCATGTCGAACAGCTCGTCGGCCGCCACGCCCGCCCACGGATCGCCGGTGACGTTCCTCACGGTGTTCCCACAGCCCTCGCGGCTCGACAGCCCCGCCTCGCCGAGCACGCGGATCGCCTTCTCGACCTCCGGCAGCGGGATGTGGTGCATCTGGATGTTCTGGCGCGTTGTGATGTGCCCCTTGTTCAGCGGCACGTACTTCTCGATCACGTCGGCGAAGCTCTCCATCTGCTCCGGCGTGATCCCGCCGAAGGGCAGCTTCACCCTGATCATCTGCACGTCCGGCTGGCGCTGGCCGTAGACGCCCTGCTTCAGCCGGAACTTGATGAAGTCGTCTTCGGGGGTGTCGCCCTGGAGGAATTTCGTCGACTCCGTCTTGAAGTCGTCGTACTCGCGCTGCAGGATCGGGATCACGTGCCCGGGCACGTTCTGCAGAACCTCGGGGTCCTCGAGCGTGCCGCGCTGTGCGGGTATGGAAGCGGTCTCCATGCGAACCTCCTGATCCGGGCGCGCGGCCCGGGCTGCTTTCGACGTTGTCCTGCCGGCGGAGAGACTGATTGAGGCTAAAGCCTAGCGGCTTTCAGGGGTTTATCCACGGGTCGCGCGCATCCGTCTCCTGCTCGCGCAGCACCCCTTCGAGGATAGCCGCGCGCTGCCACGGGTCACGATCCTCCTGCGCCCCGAGGAGTCGCGGAGCGGTCGCCCGCCGGAACCGCTCGATCGCCGCCACGATCGCCGCCGTCATCTCGGGAGACGCCGCGGGCGTGATCAGCCTCGAGGAGGATCGCGAGGGGGCCATGGGTGCGGTCGTTCCCCGGGCGATCAGAGGGGGATGTTGCCGTGCTTTCGCTTCGGGCCGGGTTCGCGCTTGCTCAGCAGGGTGTGCAGCGCGACCACGAGCTTCGGACGGGTCTCGTGGGGGACGATCACGTCGTCGATGTACCCGCGCTCGGCCGCCGTGTAGGGGTTGGCGAAGCGCGCCTTGTAGTCCTCCATCAGCTTCCTGCGCCGCTCCTCGGGCGTCGGGCTCCCGGCGATGTCGCGCCGGTAGATGATGTTCACAGCTCCCTCCGGCCCCATCACTGCCACCTCGGAGGTCGGCCAGGCGAAGTTGAAGTCCGCGAGCAGGTGCTTGGAGGCCATCACGTCGTAGGCGCCGCCATACGCCTTGCGCGTGATCACCGTCAGCTTCGGCACCGTCGCCTCGGTGAAGGCGTACAGCAGCTTGGCCCCGTGTCGGATGATCCCGCCCCACTCCTGTGCCGTGCCGGGTAGGAAGCCTGGCACGTCGCAGAACGTGAGCAGCGGGATGTTGAAGGCGTCGCATGTGCGCACGAACCGAGCCGCCTTGGCTGAGGCGTCGATGTCGAGCACGCCCGCGAGTTGAGCCGGCTGGTTGCCGACGACACCGATCGAGAAGCCGTCGAGCCGCGAGAAGCCGCAGATGATGTTCTTGGCGTGGTGCTCGTGCACCTCGAAGAACTCCTCATCGTCGACGATCAACCGCACGACCTCCCGCATGTCATACGGTTTGTTCGGGTTCTCCGGCACCACTTCGTCGAGCCTCGGGTCCATCCGCTGCGGGTCGTCGGTCGGCGTGACGCGGGGGGCCGTCTGCAGGTTGTTCTGCGGCAGGAACCCGATCAGATAGCGGCAGTCCTCCAGGCACTCGTCCTCGTTCTCGGAGGCGAAGTGCGCCACGCCGGACTTCGTGTTGTGCGACATCGCCCCCCCGAGCTCCTCGAAGCCGACGTCCTCGCCGGTGACCGTCTTGATGACGTCGGGGCCGGTGATGAACATGTGCGAGGTCTCCTTGACCATGAAGATGAAGTCGGTGATCGCCGGCGAGTAAACCGCGCCGCCCGCGCACGGGCCCATGATCAGGCTGATCTGGGGGATCACTCCCGAGCACTTCACGTTGCGCACGAACACGTCGCCGTAGGCGCCGAGCGAGACGACTCCCTCCTGGATGCGGGCGCCGCCGGAGTCGTTGATGCCGATAACGGGACAGCCGATCTTGGCCGCAAGGTCCATCAGCTTGCACATCTTCTCGCCCATCACCTCGCCCAGCGAGCCGCCGAACACCGTGAAGTCCTGGCTGAACACGCACACGGTCCGGCCGCCGATCGTGCCGTGCCCGGTCACCACCGCATCCCCCCAGGGCCGGTTTTTCTGCATGTCGAAGTCGTATGTGCGGTGGCGCACGAACGTGTCCAGCTCCTGGAAGGAGCCGGGGTCGAGCAGCTTCTCCACCCGCTCCCGGGCCGTGTACTTGCCCCGTGCATGCTGCTTCTCCTCGGCCTCCGGCGCCGAATGCCGTGCCGCCTCGCGCAGCTCCTTCAGCTGGGCGAGCTTCTCCTCGTAGGTCTCGGGCGCCTTCTGACGTGGCGCCCGTCTGTGCCCGCTGCGCGAAGCCGCCAGCAATGCCGCATCGGTCTGTCGGTTGTGCGAGCTCCCGGCCATCAAACGCGGATCCTATTCGCGTTTCGATGCCCGCGGCTGTGCTCTTGCCGGCGCTACGCGCGCGAGAACGGCCGGTGGTGCGCTGCGCCCAGCCGGTCGAGCATCGAGGTGAGGACCGCTTTCACGTGCTCGGCCGCGACCTCCTCGGCCGTCCTGAGCTCGGCCGAGATATCCGGGACCCCCGCAGGGGGAGTCTCCCGCATCCGTTCGCCCGCCTCGACCGCGGCAGGCTGATCAGCGGCAGTCGCCGCCTCGTCCTGCTTGGGGTCCACGTCCGCGTCGCTCTCGAGCGCGGCGAACCCCGGCTCGTCCTGCTTGGCGTCCATGTCCGCGTCGCTAACGAGCGCGGCGAACCCCGGCTCGTCCTGCTTGGCGTCCATCTCCGCGTCGCTAACGAGCGCGGCGAACCCCGGCTCGTCCTGCTTGGCGTCCATCTCCGCGTCGCTAACGAGCGCGGCGAACCCCGGCTCGTCCTGCTTGGCGTCCATCTCCGCGTCGCTAACGAGCGCGGCGAACCCCGGCTCGTTATGGCCGGGCCGGCGGCCTGCCTCGGTCGCGGGGGCGCCAATCCGCGCCGGGGGGGCCACCTCGGGCTGGCCGGCGCCGGGCGCCGCCTGATGCGGCGCCGGGGCCATGGTCGTCTCGGTCGTCGGCTCAGCAGGGTTGATGGAGTCGGGCGGATCCGATTCCCGGGCCTCCTTGATGCGACGCCGACCGAACAGGCGCGCGAAGAAGCCCCGACGCGGTTCGAGCTCCGGCTCGCGATCGGTCGCTTCCGGGTCCTCGGGCGACTCGGGCTCGGCAGAGGCCTCGGGGATATCGAGCGGCTCAGGCTCCTCATGGGCATCAGGTGTGAAGGGCAGCTCGTGCTCAGCGGGCCGAGTCTCCTGCCCGGCCGGTGGCTCGGGCTCTGGCGAGGCCCCTGACCTCCAGAGCAGCTCGTGCTCGGCGGCAGTCTCCTGCGCGTCAGGCTGCTCGGCCGGTGGCTCCTGCTCGGCCGCGGCGTCTTGGATGGCAGGCGTCTGCGGCTCGGCAGGGGTGGTTGAGGTGGCCGGCGGCTCGGGCTCGGGCATCTCGCGGAGCACCGTGAGGGTCACCTTGGTGCCCCACCCGGAGGGCTTGATGAGCACGCTGCCACGCGCGTCCTGCGCCTCCCATTCGACCATCTGCTCGGGATCGGTCCTGACGATCCTGATGTCACCAAGCTCGCTCAGGTGGCGGGCCAGCCTGGCGGGGTCGCTCAGCTCGGCCCACAGCTCCGGGGGAGACTTGACGATGGTGCGCCGCACCTCGAGAGAGATCATCGCCCCAAAGCTTCGAGCGATCTCGCGTTACTCCTCCCGACTAAACGGCCGAGCGCACCGGGCGCGGGGTTATCAGCCCGCGCTCGTGCAACAGCTCTGCCAGCTGGACCGCGTTCGTGGCGGCGCCCTTGCGCAGGTTGTCCGCGACGATCCACAGGTCGAGCGCGCGCTCATTGCCGGGGTCGCGGCGGATGCGCCCGACGAACACGTCGTCCTTGCCGGCGGCGTCGATCGCAAGCGGGTAGAGCGCAGCCGCGGGCTCGTCGAGGACGGTCACGCCGGGTGCGGCGCGCAGCAGCTCGCGCGCCCTCTCGGGCGAGATGGCATCGCGTGTCTGCACGTTGACAGCCTCGGAGTGCCCTGTGAGGACCGGCACGCGCACACAGGTGGCACTGATGCCGATCGACGGGTCGTCGAGGATCTTTCGCGTCTCGTTCATCAGCTTGCGCTCCTCGTCGGTGTGGTCCTCGCCGTCGAGGAAGCCGCCCGCGTGAGGGAGCACGTTGAACGCGATCTGATGCTCATACTCGGTCGGCGATGCGATCTCCCGGTCGTGCAGGAGGGCGTGCGACTGGTCCAGCAGCTCGTCCACCGCCCGCTTGCCGGTGCCGGAGACGGCCTGGTAGGTGCTGACGACGAGCCGCTCGATCTTTGCCTCGTCGTGCAGCGGCTTCAGCACGACCACCATCTGCATGGTGGAGCAATTCGGGTTCGCGATGATCCCGTGATGGCTCGCCAGCGCGCCGGGATTGACCTCGCTGACGACCAGCGGCACGTCGTCCTGCATGCGCCAGCGTGAGGAGTTGTCGATCACCACGGCGCCGGCGTCGGCAAACCTCGGCGCCCACTCGCCCGAGGTCGATCCTCCGGCAGAGAAGAGCGCAAGGTCGAAGCCCTGGATCGTCTGCTCGCTGAGACCCTGAACGATCAGGCCCCCGTCGAGCTCGCGCCCCACCGAGCGCTCGGATGCGATCGGGACGATCTCGCGCGCGGGGAAGGACCGCTCGCGCAGAAGCTCGAGCATCAGCGTTCCCACCTGGCCGGTCGCGCCCACGACGGCTACTCGGTACCCGCTGTCCATAGGCACCTCAGGGTATCGCGGGCGAGCTCTACGGCTTGGTGACCATGAACAGGATCGTCACGAGAACGATCGCGCTCAACAGCGAGCCGACCATCGCCAGCCGGCGGGTCACAGCGCGGTACTCGTCGCTCATCGTGATCGCTCCCCCGGCACTCTCCCCGCTTGCGCCGGACGCGAGGTCGCGCTCGGCGAGCTGCTCGGCGCGTTTGGCGGCGGGCATCATCACGGCCCCGAGAAGTCCTCCGATCACGACGACCGCCGCGAGTCCCCACTGGACGAAGAACTCGCTCCAGTGGTTCCCGTCGCTGGCGAGGTAGATGCCGGCGAGCAGGACGAGCAGCAGCCCCGGGTTGATCAGCCAGCGCCCGATCGTGTATTCGATCCGGTGCAGGAGGGGCAGGCTGCTTGCGTCCTGGCGTGCACCCACGGCGAACATGATCGGAAAGGCGAACGTCACGCCGAAGGCGACGACCACCGCCATGACGTGGATGGCGAGGACGACTTCGTATGCGGAGGCGGCGAGCAGCACGGCTCAACCGTATCCGGCTCAGAAGGTCGGCGCGTACTTGCCGAACACGTCCTGCATCGCTCCGCACACCTCGCCCAGCGAGCAGCGGTCATGCAGGGCCTGGCGGATCGCGGGCAGCAGGTTCTCGGTTCCGCGGGCAAGCTCGCGCAGCTCGTCCAGGCGGCGCTGCACGAGCGCCTGGTCGCGGTTGGCCTTGAACTCCGCAAGCCGCTCCACCTGCAGCCGCTCCGAGGCGGGGTCGACCCGCAGCAGGTCGGGGACCTCGATGTCGTCCTCCCTGTACGCGTTGACGCCGACGACGATGTCCTGGCCGATGCGGTAACGCTCCTGGTACCCCCAGGCGGACTCGTCGATCTCCCCGGTGATGAACTCGATCGCGTTGACCGAGCCGCCCAGTGCGTCGACCTTCTCGATCAGCTCGCGCGCGCGCAATTCGATCTCGTCTGTCAGGGACTCGACGAAGTAGGAGCCGGCGAACGGGTCCACGGTGTCGGCGGCGCCGGACTCGTGCGCCAGGATCTGCTGGGTGCGAAGTGCGATCTTCGCGGCCCGCTCGGTGGGTAGTGCGAGAGCCTCGTCGAAGCCGTTGGTGTGAAGCGACTGGGTGCCGCCGCAGACCGCCGCAAAGCCCTGCAGGGCGACACGAACGATGTTGTTCTCGGGCTGCTGGGCGGTCAGGGTGACCCCGCCGGTCTGGGTGTGGAACCTGAGCATCGTGGCCTTCGGGTTCGTGGCTCCGAAGCGCTCTCGCATGATGTGAGCCCACATGCGCCGCGCCGCGCGGAACTTGGCGACCTCCTGAAAGACGTTGTTGTGGCCGTTGAAGAAGAAGGCCAGCCGCGGAGCGAAGTCGTCGACGGACAGCCCCGACTCGATCGCCGCCTGCACGTAGGCGATCCCCGAGGAGAGCGTGAACGCGACCTCCTGGACGGCCGAGCAGCCCTTCTCGCGGAAGTGATAGCCCGAGATGGAGATCGTGTTCCATTTGGGCACGCGCTCGTGGCAGTAGCGGAACAGGTCGGTTGTCAGACGCATGGTGGGGACGGGCGGGTAGATGTAGTTGCCGCGCGCGATGTACTCCTTGAGCACGTCGTTCTGGGTCGTCCCGCGAAGCTTGTGCGACGGGACGCCCTGCTCGGCGGCGACCAGCTCGTAGAGCAGCAGAAGGCATGCGGCGGGCGCGTTGATCGTCATCGAGGTGGACACCTCGTCGAGGGGAATGCCGTCGAACGCGGCGCGCATGTCGTCGATGGTGTCGATCGCGACGCCCGTGCGCCCGACCTCGCCGAGGCAGCGCGGGTCATCGGAGTCAAGGCCCAGCTGAGTGGGCAGATCGAAGGCCATCGACAGTCCGGTCGAGCCCTTTGAGAGGAGGTAGCGGTAGCGTTCGTTGGACTCCTTCGCGGAGGCATATCCCGCGTACTGGCGCATCGTCCAGGTCTGCTTGCGGTACATCTCCCGGTGCACGCCTCGCGTGTATGGGAAGGCGCCGGGATCGCCCAGGTCCAACTCCCTGGGCAGATCCGCCTGGTCGTAGAGCTCGGCTATCTCGATCCCCGAGTCGGTGAAGCGGCGGGGGTCCTCGGGTCCGACGACGGGCGCGACGGTCAGGTGTTCCTCGGTGGCGGCCACCTCCAGAAGGATAGTCGTGGAAGAGACTAAGCTGTCCGCGATGGCCACCTGCCTGGTCACCGGCGGCGCCGGCTTTTTGGGCTCGCACCTGTGCGACGAGCTGCTGGCGCGCGGTCACCGCGTGATCTGCGCGGACAACTTGGAGACCGGTTCGCTGGCGAACATCGAGCACATCCGCGACCCCGACCGGTTCATCCATGTCGGCGTCGACATCATCGAGCCGTACTTCATCGAGGAGCCGGTGGAGTTCGTCTATCACCTGGCCTCGCCGGCGTCGCCGATCGATTACCTGCGCCTGCCGTTGCACACGCTGAAGGTGGGTTCCTACGGCACGCATCACACGCTGGGCCTGGCGAAGGCGAAGCGCGCCCGCTTCCTGCTGGCCTCGACCAGCGAGGTGTACGGCGATCCCAAGGAGCACCCGCAGTCCGAGGGCTACTGGGGGCACGTCAACCCGATCGGGCCGCGGGGGGTCTATGACGAGGCCAAGCGCTACGCGGAGGCCCTCACGATGGCCTACCACCGCCAGCAGGGTGTGGACACGGCGATCGTGCGGATATTCAACACGTACGGGAGCCGGATGCGCCCGCATGACGGTCGCGCGGTCCCCACGTTCCTGCGCCAGGCGCTCGCAAACCGCCCGATGACCGTGTTCGGCGACGGCCGCCAGACCAGGTCCTTCTGTTACGTGAGCGACCTGATACGCGGGATCATCGCGTTGGCCGAGTCCGGCTACCACGACCCCGTGAACCTTGGAAACCCGGATGAGTTCACGCTGCTGGAGCTTGCCGAGACGGTCAAGGAGCTGACCCGAGCGCGTTCGGAGATCGTCTTCGAGGCGCTGCCGGTCGACGATCCCAAGCAGCGCAAGCCCGACATCACGCTCGCAGGAGAGCTGCTCGGCTGGTCGCCCGAGGTGTCGCTGCGGGAGGGGCTCGAGCGCACCATCGAGCAGGCCGGCGTTGAGCTTCTGGTCGGAGGCGGTTCGAACTGAGCCTCGCTGAAGCGTCGCCCGACGGCGGCCAACCGACCCCCCGACCGCTACATCTGCGAGTCTGAAGCGTTGTGAGGAGTGAGATGGGACCACGTTCAGGGGGAACGTCGGCGCCAGCGCCCGGACCGAGGCCTTACCAGCCCGAATCATCGGCTCACGCGCCGCCGGCCACGGGGAGATCGGCGCTGGCCAGGCAGGTGCTCTCCGAGAGCACGGTGCGCCGCGAGCCCTCAGATCACGACATTCGCCGCAAGCGGCCGCCTGCGATGTCGTTCCTGCTGCGCATCGCCACCGTCCGGCGCGTGGCGCGCGTGCTCGCGCTGCTTGCGCTCGACTTTGTCGGCGTTGCGCTGGCCGTCTTCACGGCGCTGGTGCTGAAGGCGGCGTTGCTCGGCAACGTGCAGGTGACCCCGGCGTTGCACGAAACCGAACGCATCATCGCGTTTGCGTACCTGCTCACCGCTCTGCTCTTCGCGCGGTCGGGCCTGTATGCCGAACGGGGCCAGCGTCCGGGCCTCTCGCGGATCGTGGGGTCGCTCTTCCAGGTCGCCTTCGTAGCGCTGATCTTCGCGGTGGTCAACGGCGAACACTTCTCGAGCTACTACCTCTTCTACGGCTCGCTTGCGTTCGCGCTGCTCTACGTGTCGCTGCTGCGGTTCGGCTTCGAGCGGCTCACGGGGGCGCTTCTGCGCGCCGCCGGCTACCGCCGGCGCGCGGTGCTCGTGGGCACGGGCAAACACATCGGCGACCTCGCCCACGCGCTGAAGGACGCGCCGCACTCACCGATCGAGGTCGTCGGGTTCCTCGCGCCGCGGGCGCTCTCGGCAAACGGCCTGCGCCCTCTGGGAACGCTGCGTGACCTGCGCAAGGTGCTGGGCAGTGAACGGATCGACGAGGTGATCATCGCCGATCCCGACTTTCCCCAGGTCGACGCGCTTGAGCTGGTCGACCAGTGTCATCAGCACGGGGTTCGCGTGCGGCTCGCACCGTCCACGATGGAGATCCTGATCCACCGCGCCGAGTTCGTGCCCGGGCACTCGGTGCCGCTGTTCGAGCTCGGCCCGCCCGTGTTCGAGGGGATCGATTTCGCGCTGAAGCGCACGTTCGACATCGTCGGCGCAAGCCTGCTGCTGGTCGTGCTCAGTCCGCTGCTCTTGGCGATCGTTCTCGCGGTGCGCGTGTCCTCGCGTGGGCCGATCGTGTTCCGCTCGACGCGCCGCGGAATCGGCCAGCGGCCGTTTGCGTGCCTGAAGTTCCGCACGATGTACTCCAATGCCGAGCAGCGCCAGGACGACCTCGAAGAGCTGAACGAGGCGACGGGTGCCCTGTTCAAGATCCGCGACGATCCGCGCCTGACCTCCGTCGGCCGGCTGCTGCGACGCTTCTCCCTGGACGAGCTGCCCCAGCTGGTGAACGTGCTGCGGGGCGACATGTCGCTCGTCGGTCCCCGTCCGCTGCCCGAGCGCGACTACGAGATGCTCGAGGACTGGCACCGCAAGCGCTACCTGGTGCTGCCCGGGATCACGGGGCTGTGGCAGGTCTCCGGGCGCTCGGAGCTCGACTTCGACGATCTGGTCCATCTGGACTTCATCTATCTCGAGCGCTGGTCGCTTGCGCTCGATGTGACGATCCTCCTGAAGACGATCCCCGCGGTGCTCTCCCAGCGCGGGGCCTACTAAGCGGCTAGCGAGGCTCCCGGAGGCCTCCGCCTGCGGGCCGGCGGCGCAGGGCGCGCCCCGCGGTGCGCGACCCATCGGCTTGGGCGACCGCCTGCCGGTACACGCGGGAAGTCGCGCGTGCTGCGTCCTCCCAGGTCCAGGAGGGTGGTGCCGGAGCCGGACGTTCGACCGCCTGCGCGGCTTCGATCAGCGCTCCCAAGTCGCCGGACTCGACGAGCGTGGCCCGCTCGCCGAAGACCTCCCGCAGAGCCGGGGCGTCCCATGCCACCACGGGCGTGCCGCAGGCCAGCGCCTCCACGGCGGGCAGCCCGAAGCCCTCGTCCTCGGAGGGGAGCACGAGCGCGTGTGCCCCGCTGTAGATGGCCGCGAGGTGCTCGTCGGATACCTGCCCCGTGAGGATCACGTCGGGGAGCTCGTGCGCCCATGGGCGGGTGGGGCCGACCAGCACGAGTGGCAGCTCTCGTGGGGTCGCGGCGAGCTTGGCGACGTGCCTGCTTGGATCAGGATGGCGCAGACAGCCGACCCACAGCAGGTAGCGCTCGGGGAGCCCGAACCGCTCGCGGGCCTCCGCGATCTCCTGCGGCGGGCGCGGGTACATGATCGAGTCCGGCGCCTCGGGAATGACGACCACCCGCTCGCGATCGAGCCCCAGGCCGGCGACCGCGTCCCCAGCGAGGGCCTCCGTCGGCACGATCACCCGCACCGCCCGCTGGACCGCGAGCTGGCGCAACCGGATGCGCAGGCCGGTGCGCAGGTGCTCGCTGCGGCGCTTCAGCGCCGCGAGGTCGTGCAGCGTGACCACCATCGGACAGGGGCTGTGCAGCATCGCCCCGTGCATCCAGGGCGAGTGAAAGACATCCGCTCGCCGCGGCCGGTGGGTCTCGACGATCTCCTCGGATCCGTCGGCCTCGCGCAGCGCGCGCAGCAGGCAGCGCGAGTAGCGCCCCACGCCATTCGGATCTGCGATCGGACGGCTGTCGAACGCGACCTTCACCTGACGTCTCTCTCCTTCACCCCGAATGTCTCGCTGCCTCACCCGACCAACCAGCCCCACGGAAAATAGTCGGTTTGGGCACCTCCGTGCAGAGATGACAGCCAACCTGCAGCACAACACGGGCCGCGGGATGCCCGGTTAGCCTGCCAGCCGATGGTCTCGCGCGACTATTGGGAGGGGTTGTGGCAGGGGGTGCCCGAGGGGCTCGATCCGCCGGATCTGGGCCTGCGCAGGGCGTTTCTGCTGGCGGGCGTGCGCGCGGCCGGCGTGCCCTCCGATCCGGCGGATGCGCGATCGGCGGGCCCACGCCGCGTCGCGTGCCCGCCCCGCGTGCTGGACGTCGGCTGCGGCGAAGGTCAGCTCACCGCCGAGCTCGTCCGAGCGGGCATGACGGTGGTCGGAGTCGACGTGGCCGTGGAGCCGCTGCGCCGCGCGCGTGCACGACACCCCGGCCTGGACGTGCGGATCGTGCCCCCCGAAGGCCACTGGCCGCTCGCGGACGCGAGCTTCGACGTGGTGTGGGCCGGCGAGACGATCGAGCACGTGGTCGACACCGCGGGCTGGCTCTCGGAGGTGCGCCGCGTGCTGCGCTCGGGGGGCACGCTGCTGCTGAGCACGCCTGAGCACGGGCGGCTTGCACTGCTCGGCCTGGCGCTGTGGCGAGGAGCGTTTGACGCCCACTTCGATCCGCGGGCCGACCACCTGCGCTTCTACAGCTCGCGCACCCTCTCACGGTTGCTCGAGGACTTCGGCTTCAAGGACATCGAGGTGCGCCGTGCCGGAGGGTTTCCGGGCGCCCGGCGGCTGCTGCTGGCCTCGGCGCAGCGGTCGCGGTTCTAGTGTCCTGAGTCAGGACACTAGGACGGATGCCTCGTGAGCGCGCTCATGGCTACCCTCCGCCGGCGGCACGCAGCGCCTGCACATACTGGTTCTGGATGTTGATGGCTTCGGGGTCGCCGTAGGCGATCGCTTCGGGTGCGATCGACTCGGGGTTCAGGTAGATGGCGGCCTGAAACTCGCTCAGGGCCCCCGGTGGGTTGCCGACGGTGAGGTCATACCGGGCGAGCGCGAGCCATGTCTGCGGGTTGGACGGCTGCAGGCGCACCGCTCGCTGCAGGGTGGCTCTCGCGAGCGCATACTGGCCGGCGGCCTGCTCGATCGTCGCGAGCGTGAACAGCGCCTGTGCCGAGACCGGGTCGCGGGCGACAGCGGTCTGTGCCGCCGACAGCGCCCTGGCTGGGTTGTGGGCCAGCAGCCCGAGCGCCGTCTGGCTGGCGTTGACCGAGCGCTCCGGCTGCCACTGCGCCCACGCCGCGATCAGCGCGGCGATGATCGCCGCCGCGGCCACGCCGACGCGCAGGGCGCTGAGCTCGCGCGCCGAGCTCGGGCGGCGCGGCCCGGCGGAGGCATCCGCCTGTTCGCCGGGGAGCGGCGCGCCGGCCGGCGCGGCGGAGGGCCGGGGCGGAGGACCGAGCGAACCGTCGGGCGGCAGGCCGGGGTCCTCCCGCGCCCCCGATCCGACAGCGTCCTCGGCCGCACCCGCCAGCGGCCCGCGGCCGGCCAGCCAGCCTGCGCACAGCAGGGCGACGCAGGCATTGCCGGGGACGTACCACGTCCAGTCCACGAGCGAGTGAATGCCGAACACGACCACCGCACAGAGCATGCTCAGCGTGCCGATGCGCTCCGGTGTGTAGGGAGCGGGGAAGCGCCTCCAGCCCGGCCGCGAGCCCGTTCGAATGTTCCGCAGGGCGCGCCAGCTCGTCCATCGCCTGTTGAACGGGTGCGTGGGGCGCCCGGCAGCTGCCATCCACACCGCGAGCAGCGCGAGGACGAGAGCGAGGCCGAACAGCCCCAGGTCGGCGAGCGTCTGCACAACGAGGCCATGGGCGTGCTTGACGTTGAGCGTCTCGGTTCGATAGCGCAGGCGAGCCGTTTCATAGCCCGCGGCCCCCACGCCCAGCGCCGGATGGTTTTCGAAGATCTCGAGCGCCTCGTTCCAGTAGCGCGCCCGCACGCTGCCGATCGCCGTGAGGCGGTTGGGCGTGTTCGGAGGAGGTTTCGCGTTGGGGTTGGTGAGCGACCCGAAGCCGTGGGAGATGCTGCCGGTCAGCCCGCGGTGACTGGCGGCGAGCCCCCCGGCCAACGCCAGCACGGCGAGCGCCACGAGTGCCAGCAGGACAGCGCCTGCGCGCCGGCGTGCCCTGCGCGTGGGCGCGCGAATGCCCGTGTAAAAGCCGACCGCGATCCCGAGGAGCGTGAGCAGGACGAGCATCGCCGCCAGCATCGCTCCGAGCTCGTGTCCGGCGGTCACCCGCGCGCCGAGGGCCACGTTGTCAGTGTTGAGCGCGTGCCGGGAGAAGTCCCACGCGACCACCACCCCGGCGCCGGTCGCGCCCGCCAGGAGCACGGCGGCCCCACGCAGGCGCAATGGCACGATGCAGAACCACAGGGCCACCCCCACTGCCAGCGCGGCCAGGGCGCCGCGCGAGTAGGCGAGCAGCAGGGTGACGAGCATCAGGCCCATGGCGGGATAGGCCAGTGCGCTCAGCAGCGCGTGCCCGGCCCGGCGCGCACCGAGCCACATGCAGCAGATCACCCCGGTGGCCGCCGTCAACCCGATGGCGTTCCAGTAGTCATACGGCGCACGCAGGCGGGCGTAGATGTCGTTGGCGTCGAACTGCGCGGGGAACACCTTTGTGAGCAGCGCGTAGCCGCACACGACCACCGAGGCCAGCGTTACCCCGCCGAGCACCGCGGGCCAGCGGTTGGGAGCCGCTCGCGCGAGCGCCACCGAGGCCCCGAAGAAGCCGCTGTAGGCGAGCATCCGCCCAGCGTCCCCCCAGCTGCTGTCAGGTTGCACCGACCACACCACCGAGAGTGCCGTCAAGCAGGTGAACGCCAGCAACAGCCCCACCGACCACGCGCCGTACACGCGAGCTCCGACGGGCGCGAACAGCACGGCGCCCGCCACGACCAGACCGGAGCCGATCGTGAGGACGATCTCGACCGTGGTCATCCGCCTGAGGCTCAGGCCTCCCCCCGCGAGAAACGCTATGAAGCAGAGGATCGCGGCGGTGAAGAGCGTCGCGAGGACCAGTGCCTGCCGGTCTCCGATCCGCACCGGCAGAAGGCCGCGCGGCGAGCCGGTGGCACCGTCCGCGTCGCCGGGGCCGCCCGCGTCGTCCGCGCCGCCGTCCGCGAGCGAGCGCGCCGTGCCTGGGCCGGCGGTCGGGCGCTCAGCTGGAGCGGCGTGAGCGGACACGGTTCCGGATCGCTCCGCCCGCGAGCACGAGCGCGCACGCGAGCAGGAAGGCCAGGAGCGCAAGCAGCGGGTCGGGAAGCATGCTCAGCGCCGAGGCGACGTTTGCGTTCACGACGCCCGGGCTGACGATCCGCCCGCCCACCTGGACGGGGGTGGGGGCCTTCAGGGCACGCGCCAACGTGCTGCGCTCGGCCGGTGTCAGGGGTATCGCCGCGGCTCCTGAGCCCAGCCCCCCGCCACCGGCCGCCGAGGCGAGCTGGGCGCGGCGAATGAGGTTCGCGCAGTCGGAATACTCTTCGACTTCGGTTGGCAGCTCCTGTAGGGCCTTGCTGTAGTCCTGCTGGGTGAAGCCCGCCAGCGACTGGCCGTGCGTGCACCGGTTGATGATCGTGGCGCCCACATCCGCGCCGGCCGGCGCGGCGAGGCACAGCGTGAGCACCAGCGCGGTCAAGAGGCCGGCCGACAGCCGATGTGAGGCGGTCCTGGTCATTTCGATCGACGCACGCTACCAGCGCCTGTCAGGGAGAGGTCGAGGCTGGCGAGGGCTCCCGAGAAGCCATCCGCCCAGGCGTCGTGGTTGTAGGTGCGCACGTCCTGTTCGCCTGTGCGACCCAGCCGGGCACGCAGACCCGCATCGGCGACCAGCCGCAGGATCGCGCTCGCCAGCGTGACGCTGTCGCCGGCGGGCACCACCAGGCCGTTCGCGCCGTCGCGCACGAGGCCACCGGCGGCCGCGCCCACCGCGTCGCTTGCGATCACCGCGAGCCCCCGGTTCATCGCCTCGTTGACAACGAGTCCCCAGGGCTCGCGGAATGTGCGGGTCTCGATCGAGGGCACCACCAGCAAGTCCCCTGCGGCGTAGAGGTTGCGCAGCTCAGCGGGCGCCACGGAGCCAAGGCTCACGATCCCATCCGGCCCGGTCCTACCACCGGCTGGGAGCGAGGTCGAGCCCGCTCGGCCACCGACCAGCACCAGCGCGGCGTCGGGGGGCCGCAGTCCCGATTCGCGCCATGCCTCGATCAGCACCCCGAGGCCCTTCTCGCGAGCCGGGCGACCCACGAACAGGATCTTCGTGCCTGCCGCGCGGGGCCACAGAGGGCTGCTCGGAGCCGAGATCTCGGGTGCGCTCCAGAAGTCGTTGTCCACCGACTGCGGAGCAACGTGCACATTGCGCGCACCACGAGCCCTGACGTATCGGCTCACGTGCGGCCCGTAGGTGACTACGGCGTCGGCCGAGCGGTAGAGCCGTCGGAGCGGGAGGTAGCTGAACGCATGGGCGACGGTGCGCGGGTGCGCCCACAGTGACGCCCACAGGATCAGCGGTACGCCGGCGCGGCGTGCGCCTGCCCAGGCCGCCGCCGGCGCCAGGCGACCGCCGGTGGGACAGCAGACGGCGCGATAGGAGCCGCTGGCGGCCAGCGCCCACAGCTCGTGCGGGCGCGCTCGGCGATGGGGAAAGGGCAGCTCCCCCTCGAAGGCGGCGCCGCCGTGCCTGGAGCGGCCCCCGAAGAGCGCGACCTCGATGTCCTCGCGCGCGTGCAGGCGCGCGAACGCGCCGACACGGTAGCCCGGAGCATGCCCGGTCACGAACAGGACGGGCTTCATGCTGGGAGGCGGGGCTTCATGCGGGGGCGGGGGCTTCATGCAGGGGGCGGGGGCTTCATCCGGGGGAAAGGGGGGCTTCATGCGAGGGCGTGCTCGTAGGCGGCGAGCGTCCGGCGGCCGCAGCCCTCCCACGTGAAGTGCGCGGCCACGGTGGCGCGCGCGCGCTGGCCCACCTCGCGCAGTCGATGGGGGTCCGACAGGAGCTCGTCGATCCGCTGGGTCAGCCGCTCGATGTCACCGGGAGGCACCAGCAGGAATCCATCGCCGGCGGCCGCGATCTCCTCGGGCCCGGGCTCTCCGCGGCAGCCGATGGCCGGCAGCCCGCCCGCCATCGCCTCGACGTAGGCGACGCCGAACGCCTCCTCGGTGGAGGGCATCACGAACAGGGTGCACCGGCGCGCCTGCTCGACTGCTCTCGCCGGGGGAAGCTGACCGTGGAAATCAGACCCTCTCGGCGATCCCCAGGCGGACGGCCAGCCCTTCCAGCGCGGTCCGCTCGGGCCCGTCGCCGACGATCGCGTAGCGCAACGTGGGGTGGCGCTGGGACAGCACCGCGAGCGCGCGCAGCACGTCGGCGTGGCGCTTGCGACCCACCAGATGGGCCACCGTCACCAGCGTGGGGGGGCCGTCCCGGGGCGGGCGCAGGCCGGTGGGCATGTCGGCGCCGAGGTGCACCACGCGCGTCTCGCGAGCGCCGTGTGCCTGGGCGAGCTCGGCGATGCCCTCGCTGTTGGCGAGCACCAGGCGGGCGGCCTGCAGGCCGCGCGTCACCGCTTCGGCGCCGGCCCGGCCACGGCGCGCGGTGTAGAGCACATCCCCGCCGTGCACGGAGACGACCAGCGGCGCGCCGGCCGGCTGGCGATCGGCCAGTGCGCGGCGCACGGCGTCGCCTGCCGGCACGGCGTTGTGTGCGTGCACGAGGTCGAACGGGAAGGAGCGACGGAGCCGGCGGAGGGCCAGCCGAAGCGTGGGTGCTGCCCATGCCCCCCAGGTCGGATAGGAGCGATCCCGGGGGGGCGAGACGTAGGGGACGTAGGTGACCGGCAGCCCGTCGCGGGTCTGCTTGCGGGGCTCGCTGAGGAGCTTCGACATCGCGCCACCGACGCCACCGGTCCCGGCGGCGAGCGAGGAGCGCGGGGGGACCAGGCGGTGCAGGACGAGCACGCGGATCTCGGCGCCGGCATCGCGCGCGGCGAGCGCCTGGCGGTGGGCCCAGATCCCCATCACCGGATCGCGGCGGGTCGGGTAGAACTCGGCTACTACGAGGACCTTCACCAGTGGCGATGGGTCGTCAGGGTGCGCTGCGCCTCGCGGGCGCTCAGATACGGCCGCTCGGCAAGGAAGGCGCGCGCCTCGGCGGCGGCGGCCGCGTGCGAGTAGGCATCGGCCGCGGGCGCGGCAAGGTGACGGATCGAGACGGTGTCGATCACGCCGCAACGCCAGCCATGCTCGCGGGCCAGGGCCGCCCAGTGGACGTCGAGGCCCCACCCCATCCCCAGCTCGGGAAAGGGCAGCAGGGTGGAGAACGTCGCGCGGGCGAAGGCCGTGACGGGGCCGATCTCGACGAAGCAGGTCTCGCGCGCGACGCTCAGCGCGCGACGGCGCGTCACCTGCCAGGCGGCATGAGAGCGCAGGCGATGAGCCGGCTGGGCGAGCTGCAGGGAGAAGCGCTCGCAGAGGAACAGGAAGCGGTCGAGGAACCCCCGCGGCAGCTCCACGTCGTCATCGACCACGAGCAGCCAGTCGTGGTCCTCGCCCGGGTGGGCTTCGAGCAGCCGGTTGAGGTTCTGGAACTTCCCCCGCCCTTCGGGCGGGCAGGTGTGAAGCTCGACGTCGTGTCGCGAGCGCGACAGCTCGGCCCGCATCGCTTCGGCGAGGACGCGGCGCTCTGCTCGCACGACCCCCAGCACGAGCACCCGTCGCCGCGGCGGGGCGTGTCGCGCGGCGATCTTCAGCGCGAGGCGCCTTCCGCTGGCCAGCTCCCAGGCGTTCACCGCCTCGTCGCGGGCGCCGCGGCCCAGCGCGCCGATCCCGCCCACGGTTCCACTGGAGCCGGAGAGGAAGTCCTCCTGCGGATCCCCGGCGCCCTGCGCCGGGGATCGAGCGGACACGCGCCGGCGTTCGTGGAGGCCCTCGCGCAGACGCCCTGCGCTGTGGGCGGCCATCGTCAGTCCCATCGGGCAGCGGCGACGGATCACGTGCCCGAGGCAGCCGAGGAGCGTGAGGAGCTCGCGCCCGAGCGACGGTGCCCTTCCGCAGCGGGCGTCCAGGCGGCGAGCGGCACGGCCGCGGGCATGGGCTGCGCGGGCAAGCGAGCGAAGGCGCACGTCGGCTCCGGCGCGGCGGTGCTCGACCGCCGCGCGGGCCACGTAGCGGACGCGGGACTGCGGCGCCTTTGAGCGCATGCGGTCCTGCCACTCCTGCTCGTCGCCTCCGTGCTCGAGGGAGACGTCGAATGGCCCGACGCGCTGCAGGGCGCGCCGGCGAATCGCGATGTTGGCGCCCCATGCGTAGCGTGTGTCCGTGTCCGCCTCGCCCAGGTCGAGCGACGTGATGGGTGGTCCCTCGCGCCCGCATGAACGTATCCGCGCCCCCTCCAGACGGGGCCTGATGGGGCCGGCGAACACATCCACATCCGGGTTCTCCTGCGCCGCGTCGAGCAGCGCCCGCAGCCATTGCGGGCTCGCCCGGACGTCGTCGTCCAGGAACACCACCAGCTCGCCCTGCGAGCGCTCGACGCCCGTGTTGCGCGCGACGTTCAGACCGCGCGGCCCGGGATTGGGCTCATAGCGGGCGCCGAAGCGCTCGGCCAGCGCACGGATCAGCGGCGACGGCCCAGCGTCGTCGATCACCAGAACCTCCGCCCCGGCGTCGGCTGCCTGCGCGGCGATCGAACCGAGCGCCACCTCGAGATAGCCTGGACGCGCACGCGTGGGGATCACGATCGACGCGGGCGGGGTCACAGCGGAACAGTCTAGGTTCGGGTCCGGTCCGGCCCATCGGAATAGGCTCCAGGCACAGCGATGGTCCTGTTCCTGCACAACCGCTACCGCACCGCCGGCGGGGAGGAACGTGTGGTCGACGACCTGATGTGGCTCGTGCGCGAGCGGCTGGCGGAGCCCGCACAGCTGCTCGCCCGGGACTCGGTCGAGCTCGGGCGGGGCCGGGCGGCGGCCGGGCTGTTGCGGGGGGGCCTTCAGCCGCAGCAGGTGGCTCGAGCGGTGCGCGAGACGGGGGCGCGAGTGGTTCATGCGCACAACCTCCACCCGACGCTCGGCTGGCGGGCGCTCGCCGCGGCGCGCGCCGCCGGTGCGCGGGTGGTGCTGCACCTGCATCAGTACCGGCTCGTGTGCGCGATCGGCGTGTGCTTCACACGGGGCGCCGAGTGCACGCGATGCCACGGACGCGACACGCTCCCGGGGGTGCGGCTGCAATGCCGCGGCAGCCTGCCGGAGGCTGCCGCCTATGGTGCATCCCTGTCCTTGTGGCAGCGTCGCCTGGTGGAGCAGGCCGACGCGCTGGTCGTCCCGAGCGCCTTCGCGCGCGAGCGCCTGCAGGCGCTGGGCGCGCGGCTGCCGGCCGAGCGCGTGCGCGTGCTGGCTCCGCCGGTGCGGGCTCTGGCGGACGGCGGACCCCCAACGGAGCGGGGGTCCTATGCGCTCGTCGTCTCGCGACTGGCGCCCGAGAAGGGAGTTGACGTGGCGATTGACGCCTGCCGGCTTGCGGGCATATCGCTGGTGGTGGCCGGGGAGGGCCCCGAGCGGGCCGCTCTGGGCATGCGCGCCGGCGCCGGCGACGTGCGCTTCGTCGGACGCGTCGATGACGCAGAGCTGGCGAAGCTGCGCGCGGGGGCGGCGATCGCCTTGGCGCCCTCGCGCTCGGCCGAGACCTTCGGGCTCGCGGCGGCCGAGGCGATGGCGGCCGGCCTGCCGGTGGCCGCCAGCCGGGTGGGAGCGCTACCCGAGCTGGTCGAGCAGACGGCACTCGTGCCGGCCGGAGACGCCGGTGCTCTGGCGCGCGCGATAGCCCGCCTGGCCGGAGATCGGGGCGCGGGCGAGCGGGGCCTTCAGCGTGTGTACGCGATGTGTGCCCCCGATGTCGTGGCGAGCCGGCTCGCGGAGGTGTACGACGGCCGCGACGATCGTTCACCGAGCACGTAAGCTCAGGCTGTGTCCCGCGCTCGCACCGCCCTGATCACGGGACTGACAGGCCAGGACGGCTCATTCCTGGCCGAGCTGCTGCTCGAGAAGGGCTATCGGGTCACGGGTCTTCTCAGAGGTGCGCCGGAGCGCTCGCTCGGCTCCTCCGAGCATCTGCGCGATCGGGTGGAGCTGATCTCGGGCAATCTCCTTCAGCCCGAGAGCCTGCGGGAGGCGATCGATCGCGTGCGTCCCGCCGAGATCTACCACCTCGCCGCGCCCTCGTTCGTGCCCGCCTCGTGGGAGCGCCCGGCCGAGACGATCAGCGCGATCTCCTCCTCGGCCGGGGCGATCCTCGAGGCAGTGCGAGAGCTCGACCGCGACATTCGACTCTTCCTGTCCTCGTCCGGGTCGATGTTCGGCGACGCGCCCGAGAGCCCGCAGCACGAGGACACGCCCTGCCGGCCTGCCACGCCGTATGCGATCGCCAAGCTGGCAGCGCACGAGCTGGCGGGGGCGTTGCGCGCGCACGACGGGCTGCACGCGAGCTCGGGCATCCTCTTCAACCACGAGTCCGAGCGCAGGCCGGAGCGGTTCGTGACCCGCAGGATCACCCGGGGGGCGGCCGCGATCGCGCTGGGCCTCAAGGACGAGCTGACCCTGGGATCCCTCGAGGCGGTGCGCGACTGGTCGTTCGCCGGGGACATAGTTCGCGGTGCGTGGCTGATGCTCCAGCAGGAGGCCCCGGACGACTACGTCCTGGCCAGCGGCGAGCCGCGCACGGTGGCCGAGCTGGCACGGACCGCGTTCGCCTGCGTCGACCTCGACGCCGAGCGCTATCTGCGGGTCGATCGCTCGCTCGTCCGGCCCGCGGAGGGCACTCCGAGCGTCGGCGATCCGCGCAAGGCGCGCGAGCGGTTGGGCTGGGAGCCGCTGGTCGGGTTCCAAGCGCTTGTTGAGCGCATGGTGCAGGCCGACCTGCGCGCGCTGCAGGCCGCGCGAGCGGGCTCGGGGCCTACCGTCTAAGCGACGCCCTAGACTGGCATTCTGGATGGCGACCGTCGGCATCATCGGACTCGGCTACGTCGGCCTTCCGCTTGCGGTCGCGTTTGCGCAGGAGGGCTGCGAGGTCATCGGCGTGGACGTCGACTCGCGCAAGATCGCGGCGATCAAGGAGGGAGACTCCTACATCGAGGACGTCCCCTCGGAGCGCCTGAGGGAGCTCTCCGATCGCATCCACGCGACGACGCGCTACGCCCGGCTGGCCAAGGCGGATGCCGTGCTGATCTGCGTGCCCACTCCGCTCACCCCCAACCGCGAGCCGGACCTCGGCCCGCTGCTCGACACCGCACGGGCCCTTGCCGAGGTGCTGCAGAGCGATCAGCTCGTCGTGCTCGAGTCGACCACCTACCCGGGCACGACGCGCGAGCGCCTGGCGCCGCTGCTCGAGGAGTCGGGCCTCGCGGCCGGGCGGGACTTTCATCTGGCTTTCTCGCCCGAGCGGGTCGACCCCGGGCGAACGGACTACACGCTGCGCAACACGCCGAAGGTGCTGGGCGGGCTGACCGAGGCGTGCGCCGAGCGCGCGGAGGCGCTGTACGGGCTGGTTTGCGAGCGCATCGTGCGCGTCTCCAGTCCCGAGGCGGCGGAGCTCTCGAAGCTGTTGGAGAACATCTTCCGCTCGGTGAACATCGCGCTGGTGAACGAGCTGGCGATGCTCACCGACCGGATGGGGATAGACGTCTGGGAGGTCGTCGAGGCGGCCTCGACCAAGCCGTACGGGTTCATGCGCTTCGACCCCGGTCCGGGTATGGGCGGTCACTGCCTCCCCGTGGACCCGTTCTACCTCAGCTGGCGCGCACGCGAGTTCGACATGGCGACCGAGTTCATCGAGCTGGCGGGCAAGGTGAACCAGCAGATGCCCTATCACTGCGTCGCGAAGGCCCAGCGCGCGCTGAACGACGTCGGCCTGTCGGTCAAAGGCGCGCGGATCGCCGTGCTGGGTGTCAGTTACAAGGCGGGGGTCGGCGACGTCCGAGAGTCACCTGCGCTGAAGATCATCTCGCTGCTGCGAGATCTCGGCGGGGATGTCTCCTACCACGACCCGCACGTGCCCGCGCTGAGCGAGTTCGGGCTCGTCAACAGGCCGCTCGAGGAGGCCCTCAACGACGCCGACCTGGCGCTCATAGTCACCGCCCATCCGAGCCTCGACCACGACCTGATCGTGCGGCGCGCCCGCCTGGTCGTGGATCTGCGCGGCGTGACGCGCGGGCGGCACGTCGGCAACGTCGTGCGTCTGTGAGGGCGTCCGGCCGTCCGGCCATGCGCGCGGACTCCGGGCGCGCCCGGAGATCGCAGGAGCTGCGGTGTCGCTGACGGCGAGCTCCCCGCGCCCCTGGCCTGATGCTCGGCGATGAGGTTCAGGTCGGCAAGGAGGTCTCCTTCGGCGCGTATGTGGTGGTGCACGACCACACGAGGATCGGCGACGGCTGCACGCTCGATGATCACGCGGTGATCGGCAGGCGACCGCGACTGACCGCGCGCTCCATGGCGCGCGGGGATGTCGGCCCGCTGGAGCTCGGCGAGCGGGTCACGGTGTGCGCCGCGGCGGTGGTGCTTGCCGGCTCGAGCGTCGGCGAGGGGGTGATCCTCGGCGACCAGTCGTTCGTGCGAGAGCGCTCCTCGATCGGGGCCCGCTCGGTGATCGGACGTGGCAGCGTGGTCGACAACGACGTGCAGGTGGGCGCCCGCGTGAGCGTCCAGTCGGGCGTCTACCTGACCGCGTTCACGGTGGTCGAGGACGACGTGTTCATCGGGCCCGGCGCGACGACGACCAACGACGACACGATGGGCCGCCATGACGCGGCCCGGCCGCTGCGCGGCGCGATCCTCAGGCGTGCGTGCCGTGTGGGGGCCGGCACGGTGCTCACCCCCGGTGTGGAGATCGGCGAGGAGGCGTTCGTGGCCGCGGGAGCGGTGGTCACGCGCGACGTTCCCGCCCGCGCGGTGGCGATGGGGGTGCCCGCCCGGGTGGTGCGGCAGGTTCCCGAGGAGGATCTGCTCGAGCGCTGGCGTCGCTAGACCGAGCCGAGGCGAAACGCCGCGGCGACCTCCTCGGCCTGCTCGCGGCTCAGCAGCGGGCTCATCGGGATGGCCAGGTGAGAGCGCGCGGCCTGCTCGGTTCCGGGCAGCTCGACGCCTGCGCCCCACTGGCGCATCGCGGCTTGGCGATGGACCGGTGTGCGGTAGTAGGCCTTGTGGCCGATCCCCGCGGCGCGGAGCAAGCCTTCGAGCTTCTCCACGTCTGGGTGGCTGACTACATAGAGGTGCCACGCCGGCGAGCATCCCGCGACGGGACGCGGAAGCCCGGCGAGCTCCCCGAGCCCGGCCTGCTCGTAGTGGCGCCCGCTTCGCCGCCGCCCCTCGGCCCACTCGTCGAGGTGGGGCAGCTGCACCCGCAGGATCGCCGCCTGGAGCTCGTCCAGGCGGGAGTTGTAACCGAGCTGTTCGTAGGCGATCTTGTCGCGCGAGCCATGAAAGCGCAGGATCCGCGCCTGTTCGGCGATCCGCTCGTCCGAGGTGACGATCATGCCGCCGTCGCCGAACGCGCCCAGGTTCTTGGAGGGATAGAAGGAGAACGTCGCAGCGGCCCCGAGTGCGCCGGGGCGCCCGGCGGTGGACGTCGAGCCCGCTGCCTGGGCGGCGTCCTCGAGCACCGGCGCGCCGAGCGCTTCGATGTCGGCGACGGCGGCCACGTTGCCGAACAGGTGCACGGCGATCACGGCCTTGGTCCGCGGCGTGAGCGCCGCGCGAACGGTGTCGACGGTCACGCAGAACGTCTCGGGATCGACGTCACAGAACACCGGCCTCGCGCCGGTGGGGGGGATCGCCTCGGCGGAGGCGTAGAACGTGAAGGAGGGCACGATCACCTCGTCGCCCGCCCCGACGCCCATTGCGCGCAGCGCGATCGTGATCGCCTCGGTCCCGTTCGCCACGCCCACGGCATGCTCGGCGCCGCAGTACGCGGCGAACTCTCGCTCGAAGGCGCTGACCTCGTCCCCCAGGATGAAGCGCTTGGAGGCGAGCACCCGCTCGATCGCGCCTAGCAGCTCGTCTTGCAGGGCAGCGAGCGGGGCGGAGGTGTCGAAGAGGGCGACCCCCATCGCGCTCAGCGCGGCTTCAGCAGCTCGAGATCGGAGCGCGTCATCAGGCGGATCAGCTCCTCGAACGACGTGCGAGGCTTCCATCCGAGGTCACGCTCCGCCTTCGAAGGATCGCCGATCAGGTGGTCCACCTCCGCGGGGCGGACGAACGCGGGGTCGATCACGATGTGCCTCTCGAAGTCGCCGAGACCGGCCTCGTCGAAGGCGATCTCGCAGCACTCGCGCACCGAGTGCGCCTCGCCTGTGGCGATCACGTAGTCCTCGGGTATGTCGCGCTGGAGCATCAGCCACATCGCTTCCACGTAGTCCTTGGCATAGCCCCAGTCGCGTTCGGCGTCGAGGTTGCCCAGGCGCAGCTCGTTCGCCAGCCCGTGCCTGATCGCGGCCGCGTGCCATGTGATCTTGCGGGTGACGAACTCGAGGCCGCGGCGCGGGGAATTGTGCAGCACGAGTCGTCCGACGCCCGCGCAAAAGACTCCGCTCTCGGTCTCGAGATCGAACACCCATTCGTCGCTGGCCACGGTGGCGCTCGCCACGCGGCGCACCTCGGACGGGCTCCGCAGCAGATGTGCGCCCTTGGCGCCCACGCGCACTGCCGAGCGCAGGTTCAGCTGGTAATAGCTGCGTCCCGCGCGCTGCTCGAGGTAGACAGATGCGGCTTGTCCCTGATTCCAATACAGCAGGCAGAGACCCTGAGCGAGAACGGCGCTGTTGGTCTTGATCGAATCTCCGTTGCCCCGCTTGAGCCCGTCGCCCGCGTAGTAGCCGGCGAGGAACGAGCGCTGCAGGTCGCGGTTCGCGTTGAGCACGACTGGTGGCACCTGCTTGAAGGCCGTCGATGTGTAGAGCTGCTCGCGCAGCCATGGCGCCACGGTGCCCGCGCCCGAGAAGTCCACGAGGCCGACCGATGCCTCGGCGTCGAAGCCGGAAGTGCCGCTCGACTCGTTCGAGAGGCCGAGGAAGACGCGTGACCACAGCTCCATCGCCCGGCTGCGAATCAAGAAGTCGTTGTTTGTGAGTCTCACGTCGTGCGCGTCGCGAGAGACGTGGCCGTCGGCGGCGAGCAGGCCCAGCAGCTCGGCCATCTCGGGCGTTATGGCGGTCCAACCAGGCGCGTCGGGCATCCAGTTGGCGATTGCGAGATGGTCACCCTCCTTCACGGCTCTTGCACTGACCGGCTGGAGGTCGTCATCGAGCATGGTGTGGTGGGCAGTCACATCGACCACACCGCCACGCGCCTGGATGCTCAACAATTGATGGTCAGGGTCACGCCGTCTCCGTCGAGTCGCGGTGATAGCGCGAACGTGCGTCCAGTCCTCGCCGTCCCACACCTCAAGCACGTTCTTGGGCGCGAAGCTCTGCACGCTCTGACCCTTTCGCCGCAGCGGCACCAGATCGCCGGGCGTCCTCACGGCGACATGCCCGAGCTCTCGGATGATCAGCGGGGTGCTCTCCGAGACGCACTCGTGGTTGAACAGTATTCCCGAGGTCGCGTGCAGGTCGTAGGACTCGCGATAGTTGACCGTGATGAAGTGACCGTAGGCCTTGGCCACCCCGTAGGGCGAGCGCGGGTAGAAGGGGGTCGTCTCGGTCTGGGGGACCTCGAGCACCTTGCCGAACATCTCGCTGGAGGAGGCCTGGTAGAAGCGCGCCCGCGGACAGACTTCCCGCATCGCCTCGAGCATGCGCGTGACGCCGACGCCGGTGAACTCCGCGGTGAGCGTCGGCTGGATCCAGGAGACCGCGACGAACGACATCGCGGCGAGGTTGTAGATCTCGGCCGGATCGGATGCCCGTAGCGCATCCACGAGCGAGCGCTGGTCGAGCAGGTCGCCCTGATGGAGGGTGATGCGGTCGCGAATATGCTCGATCCGGTCGAACTTCTCGGTCGAGGCGCGGCGGACCATGCCGTGCACCTCATAGCCCTTCTCGAGCAGCAGCTCCGCGAGGTAGGAGCCGTCCTGGCCGGTGACACCGGTGATCAACGCCGTGCGGCGGTCGGTCATCGCGGCAGCCTATAGACAGGCGCCGACGGGCGGAGCCCACGCGGTGGACGGTCATCGCACGACCGACAGGACGCGGTCATCACGACGCGACGGAGGCGGACGCCGACCTCGCCGATGTGGCTGCCCGGCCGCGCTCGCGCAGCCACAGCACGGTCGCGGCGATCCCGTCCTCGACCTCGATGCGCGCCTGCCAGTCGAGCAGCTCGCGGGCCTTCTCCACGGAGGGCCAGCGACGCTTGACGTCCACCGTGAAGGTGGGCAGGTGCTCGAGCGCGAACGCGTCAGGGTCCTCACCGCACGCGTCCCACACGATGCGCGCGATCTCGGCCACCGTGAGCTCTCGCGACGCGGAGATGTTGAAGTCCTCGTTGAGCCCCGCCGGCGAGCTCATGGCCGTGACGACGCCGTCGGCGATGTCGTCCACGTGGGTGAGCGTCCGGGTCTGCTCGCCTGAGCCGAAGATCTGAAGCGGCCGTTGCCCGGACAGCACCTTGTTGATCAGGTCGGGCACGGCGTGGGCGATTCCGGGCTCGGCATCAGGCACCTCCCCGGGCCCGTAGGCGTTGAAGGGGCGGCAGATCGTGTAGGGGAAGCCGTGCTCGGCGTGGGCAGCGCGGCAGTAGACCTCGCCGGTGAGCTTGGAGAAGCCGTAGGCCGACAGCGGCACGGGGCACTGCGGGAGGTAGTCCTCGGGCGTCGGGAACAGCTCCGCGCGCTCGAACACCATCGATGATGAGACATAGACGAACCGCTCGACTTCGAGCTCGAGCGCCGCGCGGATGACGGCGTTGTAGAGCGCGTTGTTGACCTCGGTGAGCGTGTGGGGCAGTCGGTGGAAGTTTGCGATCCCGCCCACGATCGCCGCGAGGTGGATGACGTGCGTGCATCCCTTCATCGCCCCGAGGGCTTCTGCCGGCACGCGCAGATCGCCTGTGTGCACCTCGCAGGATTCGCGCATCCACTGGGGCGCCGACCGCTGGTCTGACACGCGCAGCTCGTACGCCGGGTCGGCCAGCAGCCGTTTGACGATCGCGGCCCCGATCGTGCCGGCCCCGCCTGTGACGAGCACCCTGCTCACGTGTGGGTTCCGAGGGCGGCGAGCTCCGATGCGTACGCGAACACCTGGGCCGCGCCCCAGCAGTTCCAGGGGTCCACCACGAGGCAGTCCCCGGCGGCCCGCTCGGCGAGCGCGGCCAGCGCCCGCGGGTCGCGGAACTCCGAGTGGTTGGTGGCCACCACCACCACCTCGGCCCCCTGGATCGCCTCCTCGAAGGACACCGTGGGCGTGGCGACATGCGGGTCGTGCGCTGCGACGTCGGCAAGCTCGCGCTCCAGCAGGCGGATCAGCTTGTGCGCGAGCGAGTCCCGCTCGTCGTCGGTGTCGGCCTTGAAGGCCAGCCCGAGTACGGCGACCTTGCGGTTCGCCAGCGCGCCCAGACGCCGCTTGATGCCTTCGAGCAGAAAGAGCGGCACCGACTCGTTGACCCGCGAGACGGCGAGCAGCATGCCGGGCGCCGCCGAGCGCTCCTCGGAGAACGCGAAGTCCTTGCGCAGGCAAGTGCCGGCGGTCATGCCGGGCAGGGCGATCCCGCCCCGCGGGTAGTCGCGGTTGATCAGATCGATCACCTCGAACACGTTGGCCGAGTAGCGCTCGCAGTCCATCATCAGGAGGTTGGGCAGCGCGAAGTTCGTGTAGCGCAGGATGTTCGTCCAGATCTTCGCGAGCTCTGCCTGCACCGGGGTCGTCTGCACGATCGGGGCTCCGAACACCCCGAACAGCTCGGCGACGACCTCGCCGGAGCGCTGCCCGACGCCGCCCACGATGCAGGGCAGGGTGTCGATCTCCTCGAGGAAGCGCCCCGCGGCGATGCGCTCGGGAGCGTGCGCCACGAACACGTCCTCGCCGACCTCGAAGCCGCGGTGCTTGGTGAGGTAGCCGGCCACGAAATCGGTCGTGCCCGGCGCGACGGTCGAGCGCAGGATCAACGAGTGCCCGGGCGCCAGCACGCCCAGCAGGTCGTCGAGCGCGGCGCGGATGTCGCGCATGTCGATCTCGATGTGCGAGAACGAGGGGGTCCCGAGCGTGATCACGATCTGCCGCGCGCGCGCCGCGTCGGCCACGCGTTCAGAGAGCTCCAGCCGACCGCCTGCGTGCACCCGGTCGAGCAACTGCTGCGCGCCGTTCTCCTGGAAGGGCATCCTTCCCTCGCGCACGGCGAGCAGGCGCGCGGTGTCGTTGTCCACGCCGATGACCTCCAGCCCGCGGTCGGCGAACGAAAGGGCCAGCGGCAGACCGACGCGGCCGAGGCCGACGACCGACACGTCGGCGGTGCTCTGCGAGGTGTTCATCGAAGCCAAGAGGTTAGCGGCGGTCGGTCGCGGCCAGCAGCGGTGCACGCCCGGCGATCAACGGGAAATCAGCCGTGACGGTCGCGTCGCTGTCGCAGGTACTGACGCGAGAAGCCGGCGACGAACCGGGGGTTGTAGCGGGCGTAGCGCCGCCACAGGCGGCGCGGCTCGTGCGCCAGCCGGTAGGTCCACTCCAGGCCGGAGCGCTGCATCCACGGCGGAGCCTGCGAGACGAGGCCGGCGTGGAAGTCGAAGGCCGCCCCGACCCCGACGAGCAGCGGGGCCGACAGGCGAGGACGCATCTGGAGCATCCACTTCTCCTGCTTGGGCTGTCCGGTGCCCACCCACACGACCTGCGCTCCCGAGGAGTCGATCTCGGCCACCGCCCGCTCCTGCTCGTCGGCGGTCAGCGCCCTGAACGGCGGAGAGAAGCCGCCCGCGATCAGCAGGCCGGGGTAGCGTTTGCGCAGGCGCCGTTCCAGCAGCTCGAGTGCCTCCGCGGAGCGACCGCCGTAGAGGTAGATCGGGGTGCCCTTGCGCGCGGCGCGCTCACAGAAGCGGGCCATCAGGTCAGGGCCGTAGATGCGTGTCGCCGAAGCGTGCCCGAGCGCATGCAGTGCCCACACCAGCGGCTGGCCGTCGGGCACGGCCAGCGTCGCGCCGAGCACGGCCGCCTGGGCGTCGGGGTCCTCCTGGGCGCACATCACGAGGTTGACGGCCGCCGCGGTGAGGTATCCGCGCTCGCCTGCGGCGATCATCGCGTCCATCCAGTCCATCACCTGCTCGTAGTCGGACACCGCCAGCGGGACGCCGAGGATCTCCGCGGTCTGCGGAGCGGCCACGGGGGTCGATGGCGCGGGCGTTCCGATTGCGTGAAGATACCCGCCGGCCGTGGCGATAGATCCTGACTTCTGGGCGCAGCGACGAGTGCTGGTGACCGGCCACACCGGTTTCAAGGGCGCGTGGCTGTCGCTGTGGCTGCAGTCGATGGGCGCCCGGGTGACCGGTCTGGCCCCGGGGCCGCCCACGCGGCCCTCGATCTACGAGCTGGCAGCGGTCGGCCGGAACATGCGAGAGCATTCCGTGGACGTGCGCGACGCCGGCGCGGTGCGCCGGGCGCTCGAGGACGCCCGGCCGGAGATCGTGCTTCATCTGGCCGCCCAGCCGATGGTCAGGCGCTCGCTGCGCGACCCGGTGATGACCTATGAGGTCAACGTGATGGGCACCGTGAACGTGCTCGAGGCCGTGCGCCGGGCAGGCGGCGAGGTCAGGGCGCTCGTGGTGGTGACCTCCGACAAGTGCTACGAGAACCCCGGCGAGCCCGCCAGGCGGTTCTCGGAGGCGGATCGGCTGGGCGGCAGCGATCCCTACTCGAGCTCGAAGGCGTGCGCGGAGCTCGTCGCGGGGGCCTACAGGACGTCGTTCTTCTCCGCGGAGGGCTCCCCGCGCGTGGCGACCGCGCGCGCGGGCAATGTGATCGGCGGCGGAGACTGGGGCGAGGACAGGCTTCTCGGGGACGTCGTCCGAGCGGTTGAAACGCAGCGGCCGGTGCTGGTCCGAAACCCCCGGGCGGTGCGTCCGTGGCAGCACGTCATGAATCCGCTGAGCGGGTACCTGCGGCTGGCCGAGGAGCTGTGGCGGACCGGAGAGGCGGCGCGGGCGTGGAACTTCGGGCCGCGTGGAGAGGACGCACGACCGGTGAGCTTCGTCCTCGAACGGCTGGTCGCCCTCTGGGGGGATGCGCTGAGATGGGAGCCCGACGAAGCCGCGAGCTCCACGGAGGCCCGGTATCTGGCGCTCGACTCGAGCCTTGCCGAACGCGGCCTGGGATGGCTTCCTGGGTGGGACCTCGAGCAGGCGCTCGAGCGGGTGGTCGAGTGGCACCGCGCCCAGCTCGCGGGCGAGGACATGCGGCGGGTCAGCGTGGCGCAGATAGAGCAGTTCGCCTGACCGCGCAGGACCGCCGGCGCGGGAGGATCGGGACTCCAGTGGTGCATCTGGGGCGGCGACTATGCTGAGCACGACTGCAGTCCGGCCCGCTCATGAGACAGTCACCCGATCACGATCACCCGCCTGACCAGCGCTCGTGTTGAACTTGAGGACCCGGCGTCGTGTCGGCTGAGAACGTCGAGCTGGTCCGCTCGTTGCAGCTCGACCCCGACGTCGATGTCGCGACGCTCGTCAACGACGACGACGCGGCCGAGCGGTTGCGTGCGGCGATCGGGCGCCTGTTCCATCCCACCGTTCAGTGCACGATGCGGTTGCCCGGCATGGCGCCGGTGGCCTACTCGGGACTGGACGGCCTGCGCCTGGCCTGGCGGGATTGGCTCATGCAGTGGGCGAGCTACCGGGTCGAGATCGAGGACGTGATCGACCGGGGGGAGCGCGTCGTCGTGCTGCTCCGCGGCCACGGCCGGCACGAGCCCGGTGCGCCGGAGGTCACGCGCCGGCGCGCGTCCGTCTGGACGTTGCACGACCGCCGGGTCTCGAGGGTGGACTTCAACGTCCCATACGGCGAGGCTGTCGCAGCGGACGGGCCGGCGGACTGAGCGGCACCTGGCACCTGTTCTTCGATAGTCGCGTAGTTTCCATAATCTCCCGGGGCATGAGTCCCCTGGCCCTCCGTCGCTACCGCGCCGAGCGCCTGCTGCGCGAGGAGTTCGAACGACTGCGTGGGCGGGTCCTCGTGACGGTGGCCGGCCGGCTGCGTGCGAGCGGAGTGCGCCTGGACGCGAGCGACCTGGAAGCCTGTTACGCCCTTGCCTGGCACGGCCTGTACACGGCCGTGCTGGAAGGCCAGGAGATCGCGAACCCCACGGGGTGGCTGGTGCTGGTGACCTTTCGGCGCGCGATCGAGGAGCATCGCGCGCGGGCGCGGATCGACCGCGACGGCGCCATCGTGGACTCCCCTCGCGGAGCGCGTCGCGCGGCAGGCCGGGGCCTGTACGGCGCGTCGCCTCTCGTCGGTGCGGGCGCCGAGTACGACCTGGCCGCCGAGCTGGACGACAGGATGAGGCTTCGCCAGCTGTTCGAGGGGCTGCGCGGCCGTCTCAGCGCGCGCGAGCTGCAAGCGGCCGCGCTGTGTTACCTGCAGGGGCTGTCGCGCTCGGAGGCGGCCGCTCGGATGGGCGTTAGCGAGGCGCGAATGCGCAAGCTCATGGAGGGCGCCGGGCCCGGACGGCCGGGCGTGGCCGCGAAGGTCGGCGCGCTCGTCGAGACGATTCGCAGCGGGGGCTGGTGCGAGGAGCAGGGCTCGCTGATGCGGGGCTTCGCCTACGGGGTGCTCGCCCCCGGCGGGGAGCGCTACCAGCTTGCGCTCATCCACAACAGCGAGTGTCCGGCCTGCCGCGCCTACGTGCGGGCCCTGCGCGGTCTGGCGGCCATTCTGCCTCCCGTGCCCTGCCTCCTTCACTGGGCGCTCGGGGCCGGTGCCGCGGCCGGGACCGGCGTCGCGGGGAGTGGAGCCGCGATCGGGACCGCAGCGGGATCGGGCGCCCATGCGGGCGCCGGCATGGGCGCCTCCCCGGGCGCGGCCGGCGGCCTTGGCGCAGGCGTGGCAGCACCCGCCGGCCCGCCGGTCGGTGCCCTTTCGGCGTCGGGCGCTGCGGGCGCCGCGGGCGCGGGCGCCGCCGGCGGGGGCTGGCTGTTGGCGGGGGGCCCGGTGGGGGCGAAGCTCGCCGTGGGCTGTCTGCTGGCGCTCGGGGTGGGGGCGGGCTGCGTCGTGCTCACCGAGAAGGGCGCTCTCCCGCGGGCGCCACGCCACGCCCACATGCTCGTAGGCCGGCCGGGTCGAGCGCCCCGGCAGCGAAGCCGCGAGCCGCGAGCGGCCCGCTCACCGAACCCGGATCGGGCGTCCCGGCCCGATCGGATGCGCCGCCGCGCGCCGCCGCTGCCTCTGCCGGCGTGCTGGCGTCGGCACGCAGGGCGAGCCGGGAGTTCGGGCTCGAGCGGGCGCGGGCGACGGGTGGCGAACAACCCACGGCGGCCGGCCCAGGACAACCGCAGGCCGTCGCCGGCTCGGCCTCGGGGCACGCGCGAGGCGCGACGGTCTCCGCAGCCTCCGGGTCCGCCCGTGCCGCCGCGACGTCGCCGGGCGGCGTCAGCGCGCGGTCCGCCCGCGCCCCGGCCGCCCAGCGTGAGTTCGCGCCTGGATAGCGAGCGGCCCGTCGGCCCGGCGCGAGTTCGCGCCCGGCCGGCCTGCGGCGAATCAGCGATCGCGGGCGGGTCAGCCCTTCGGGAAGACCTTCGTCAGGCGGGCAAGCGCGAGCGGGTTGCCGCGCGGGCGCAGCCTGCCGGTGGCGACGGCGCGGAGTGGGTCGAGGCGCTCTCCCACGATGTCAACCCAGTCCTGGTAGGACAGGCGCAGACGCAGGTCCGGGCTGAGCGCCTCCCCCTGCGCCACGACGCTCGAGCCGTTGTCAACCGTGAGGTGCCAGGTGGGAACGTCGGGGTCGGTGAACTCCCATTGGAAGGTGGTGGGGCGGGCCAGACCGTGGTCGGGGTTCACCTGCCGGCGAATCGTGTCGAACAGCAGGGCCAGCGTCTCGGGGTCACGCGAGGAGGGTCCCTCGCGCACGCCGACTATCCCGGCCTTGGCGAGCGCGCGACCGCGCTGGGAGATCTCCAGGGGAGTCAGTCCCGGCGGCAGGAGCGGCGGCCCCGGCAGGCTCTCGACGGGGAGGCCCGCGGAACGCAGCTTGGAGGTCATAGAGGTCAGGCCCTCGACGCCGACGGTGTCGAAGTTGTAGTTGAAGACCGTCAGATAGCGTTCGTCCCACCCCGGCGGCATCAGAACCTGGGAGGTGTAGCGGGTGACCTCGCGCAGCGTCCGGGCGACCGCCTTGGGGACTCCGACGGGGTCTTCGCGGTTCAGGTCGGAGAGGAGCTTCACGCCGAAGCCGATGTGGCGCTGCTCGTCGGCGGCGATCTTCTCCATCCCCTGGCGGAATGCGGGAAGCTGGTCGCGTTCCTCCAGGTAGCTGCAGATGAAATGCTGGCCCGGTTGGGCGAGCGCGGCCTCGATCACGATGTGGTAGAGCGTCACGGCAGCTGCGAGCTGGGAGGGTGAGCGGTCGGCACGCAGCTCATCGGCCATCCGGTCGAGCCGGTCGAAGATCTTGCGGAAGCCCGAGGTCAGCTGAGGCTTGATCGAGCTCAGGCCGCTGGACATGGAGCCGTCCCCGATCCCGCAGACCTCCTGCATGAAGCGCTTGAAGAAGACTGCATGGCGGGCCTCGTCGACCTGCTGGGTTGTGAGGAAGTACTTCTGCTCCTCCAGGGGAGCCGCGTCGATGTAGGGGGAGAGGTTGTCCGCGACCGCGTCCTCGCCCCAGAAGAACAGGCAGTAGTTCCACATCGCGGCGCGCCGCTCGAACTCCGTGAAGTCCTCGCGCCACTGGCGGGCGTCCTCGGTGAAGTCGAGCTCGGTCGCGCACCAGTTGCCCCG
The DNA here is from genome assembly GCA_963811445.1 of uncultured Solirubrobacterales bacterium. Lineage (GTDB taxonomy): Bacteria > Actinomycetota > Thermoleophilia > Solirubrobacterales > Solirubrobacteraceae > Palsa-744. The sequence goes on along the minus strand of CAWERP010000005.1, from coordinate 4,091 downwards.
CTCCCATCGCGCGTAGAGGTCCGTGTAGGAGATCGCGTCGGTGGGAAGGCTTGCCAGGTTGGAGTCCGTCGGTGTGGCCGTCGCCATGTGGTGCTCTCCTATCGGGCGTCCTGCGGCCCGTGTCGTGCGTGTTTTGCCATGTCGTGCGTGCTCGGTGCGGGCCATGCCGTGCAGTCGCTCGCCGTTCGCAGCTGGCCGGCGGCCCATCGACTACCCTCCCGTCCCGGGACGGATAATGAACGCTATCGTAATAACGAACGCTCTGTCAAGTACGATGAGCGTATGCGGACCGCCCAGAGTGCGCCCACCAGGCAACAGGGAGAGCCACCCGCGGCGGCGCGGATGACGCGCGAGCAGAGCAAGGCAAACACACGCGAGCGGCTGCTCGGCGCCGCGCGGAGCGTGTTCGCGAGCAGCGGCTTCCATGGGGCGTCCGTCGAGGAGATCGCCTCCAAGGCCGGGTTCTCGACGGGAGCGCTGTATTCGAACTTCGACGGCAAGGAGGACCTGTTCCTGGTCTTGATGGAGCGCGAGATCAACGATCACGCGCGCGAGATCTCCGAAGCGGTGCGCGAGCGCGCCTCGGTGGCCGAGCGGGCCACCGGCGGGGCGCGCCAGTGGATGACGATGATCGAGCGCGAGCCCGAGGTGCTGCTTCTGTTCATGGAGTTCTGGGCGTACGGCGTGCGCGACGCACGCGTGCGCCCCAAGGTGGCTGCGCGGTTCGCCCAGGTGCGCGAGCTGTTGACGAGGCTGATCGTCGACGGGGTGCGCGAGTTCGACCTGGAGCTCGATATTCCGGCGGAGCAGCTTGCGATTGCGATCGACGCGCTGGCCGACGGCATCGCCCGTCAGAAGCTCGCCGACCCCGGCGCGGTCCCGGACGAGCTGATGGGCAGGGTGCTGTCGGTCCTGTTCGCGGGCGCTACCCGGCCGGCAGGCAGAGGCACGCGTAGTGGACCGTGAACAGCCGCCGGGCCACGGCCGGCGCGATGCGGAACAGCCCGGTCCGGAGTGCCCACCTGCCGGTTGCCGTGACCCGCGCGCGCCGTGTCGCGGCAAAGAAGCGCTGCACCTCGAGTGGCAGTGGGTCCTCGAGCTCACAGGCGATCACGAGTCCCGCCTGCCCGGCGATCTCGCGCGCGCCGGGCAGGTCGAGGCGCTGAAGATGTCCGACCTCGGCGGCGTGTTGGCGCTTACCCCTGCGTCGCGCTGACAGATTGGCCTCGAGGGGCAGCTCGACCAGCACCGCGCGACAGGCGCGGGCGACCTCCGAGAGCAGCGCCGGCGGATCGGGTACGTGCTCGAGCACGTGGGAGAGAATCCCGAGGTCGTAGGTCCCGTCGGCCACAGGCAGGTGCATCCCGTCGTACAGCCAGACGTCGTCGATCACCGGCCGATTGCGCGCGATCGAGACGGCCGCCGGGGTGATCTCCGCGCCCGCCAGCCGCCCGCCGAAGCCGCGCCCTTGGAGCTCGCAGAGCAGCGCCCCGTCGCCGCAGCCGACCTCGAGGGTGCTCGCAGGACGTACGCCCGCGCGGGCGCACAGCGCGATCACGTGGTCGGCCTTGCCCACGGCGCCGAGCGCGCGCCAGCGCGCGTAACGGTCAGCATCGGCCGCTCCCTGTGAATAGGCGTCCTCGTAGAAGCTGACGAGCTCGGAAGGGTCCGGCACCCCGGGGATTATTGTGACCGCGATGTCGAAGAAGCTCACCGCGGCGCTCCGTGGGGCGCCCGCAACGGTGCCGGCGCTCGCGGCGCTTGCCCTGTTCGTAGTGTGGGCGACCGACCAGGCGGGTTATCCGGTAACGCACTGGGGCGCGGGTGGGCTGATCGTGCTCGCGCTGCTCGGCGTCTCGCTGGCCATCGTGGGACTGCGCGCGTCCGATGTTCCCACTCCCGTGCGGATCGCTCTCGCATGTCTGGCGGGGTATACGGCGCTCAGCTACCTGTCGATCCTGTGGGCGGCTGTGCCCGGGGATGCCTGGGAAGGCGCGAACCGGACGCTGCTCTACCTGCTCGTGTTCGCGCTGTTTGGCTGCTGGCGCCAGCGGGGGGACAGCGCCGTGCTGCTGCTGGGGGCGTGGACGCTCGCGATGATCGGGCTGGCGGCCTTCGTCGCCCTGCGCCTCGATGCCGCCTCGGCGGCGGAGCTCGAGCGCCTGATTCCCGGCGGACGGTTGGTCTATCCCACCGGCTATGCCAACGCGAACGCCGCGCAGTGGCTGATGGCGTTCTGGCCGGCGCTCCTGCTGGCCCGCAGCAGCCGCATTCCGTGGGCCATGCGAGGCGTGCTCGCCGGAGGCGCGGTGCTGCTCGCCGAGGTCGCGCTGCTCAGCCAGAGCCGCGGCTCGCTGTACGCCACCCCGGTCATGTTCGTGCTGGTCTTCGCGCTGTTGCCCGGCCGCACACGCACATTCGCGCTGCTCGTGCCCGTGGTCGCAGGTGTCGGGGCGGCGGCGCCGGCGGCGCTGCGCGTCGGCGAAGACCATGTCACGCCGGAAGCGATCCACGCCGCGACCACCGCGATGCTCGCCGCCGCCCTGGCCGTCGCGCTGGTGGTGGCGCTGGGTTCGGCGATCGAGACCCGCAGAACGTTCTCGGAGACGTCCATCAGGCGGACGCGCAGAGGCATCGGCGCGATCGCCCTCGCAACGCTCCTCGCCGTGCTGGCGGGCGGTTGGGTGGCGGCGGGCGATCCCGTGGCGCGCGTCAGGCACGGCTGGGACACGTTCAAGGGCGGCTACGCGGCCAATTCCAGCACCGGCAACCGGCTGACCAGCGGCCTGGGAAGCAACCGCTATGACTTCTACCGGGTGGCGCTTGACGAATTCGCGGCTCATCCGCTGCTCGGAATCGGTGCGGACAACTTCCAGCAGCCCTATCTGGCGCACGGCCGCAGCAGCGAGACGCCCCACTACCCGCACAGCGTTGAGCTGCGCACGCTCACCGAGACCGGCCTGGCGGGGGCGTTGCTGGCGCTCACTGGCCTCGGGGCCGCGCTGCTGGCGGGCTGGCGCGCGCTGCGAGGGCCCGATGCGCTCGGGGCGGCGGTCGCGGCGGCGGCGCTCTCGGGGTTCGCCTACTGGGCAGTGCACGGCTCCTTCGACTGGTTCTGGGAGTTCGCCGGCCTCGGCGCGCCGGCGTTTGCCCTGCTCGGCCTGGCCTGCGCGTTGGCTCCCGCAACGACGCCACCGCCAGGCAGGATGCCACCGCCAGGCACGACGCCACGAGCGGCGACGACGCCACCGGCGGGGACCGAGACGCCGCGAGGGACCGGCAAGCCGGCCGCGAGCCGGCGCGCGGGTGGCCGCCGTGTGGCTATCGGCATGGGTCTCCTCGGGGCCCTGGCGGCAGCCGCGTCGCTGGCGGCGCCGTGGCTCAGCCAGCTTGAGGTGCAGAGCGCGGGGCGGATCTGGTCGAAGGCGCCGCATGCGGCCTACGCCCGCCTCGACGAAGCCGCGCGGCTGAACCCGCTGAGCGCCGAGCCCTATCTGCTGGCAGGCAGCATCGCACTGCGCTTCGGCGACCTGGCTCGTGCCGACCACGAGTTCCGCTTGGCCCTCGCGAGAACCCCCTCGGACCCCTATGCGACGCTTGAGCGCGGCGCGATCGCATCGAGCAGGGGGGAACGCGCCGTTGCACTCGCGCTGCTGGCGCGAGCCGTCCGGGTGAACCCCCGCGACCCGCTCGCGCGGGAGGCGCTGCGCGTGGTTCGGGAGGGCCGGCGCGTGAGCGTGGAAGCCCTGAACCGCTCGATCCTGATCAAAGCTCAGCAGTTCGCGTGAAAACATCCGTCCTATCGCGTGATTTCCGGCTTTTACTCTCGACACAGCCCCCCATCCTTCGCTAGTCTGTCGGGGTCTTCGTCGTTGCGCTCACCTTGTGCGCTCGTGCGCTTGAGTGTCTACCGACAGACGGTCACGTGACCGGTGCGGGGTGATGACGGGCAGGTAGGAAGGACACATAGCTAGGGGGGAAGGGACCGAGGCAAGGAAGCATGGGAACCCAGGGCAAGGAAGCATGAAAAACCATCGCAATTTCGCGCCGATATTCGTTCTCCTGGCCGCTTTGGCCGCCGCCGCACCTGC
>CAWERP010000004.1:0-101282 GCA_963811445.1 uncultured Solirubrobacterales bacterium | reverse complement strand
GACGCTCTAGCCAGCTGAGCTACATCCGCGTGACCGGGCCATTCTAGACGCAGCCGGCACGGAGCGCACAGCCCTCTGATCTCAGGCTGGTCTTTGCGCGCGCACCTGGTAGACGGCGGTGAGGCCCGTGTCAAAGCCGTGCCGCGCGGCGCGGAGGTACAGCCGCCAGACCCGGGTGCGCTCGACGCCGGCGAGCGCCTCGGCCCGCTCGAGGTGCGCGTCCAGGCGTTCGGTCCAGTGGCGCAGGGTGGTTGCGTAGTCCTCCCGGAAACCCTCCACATGCCCGGTCTCGAAGCCCGCGCGCTCGAGCGCGAGCTGAACGCGAGAGAGCGGGAGAGGCTCGCCGTCCGGAAACACGTAGCGCATCGAGAACAGGTCCTCGAGCGGCTCGTCCTCGGGGTCGAGCACCGCGATCGCATGGTTCAGCAGCACCCCGCCGGGGCGCAGGAGCGCGAACAGCGACTGCGCGTAGACGTCGATCTGGCTGACGCCCACATGCTCGGACATGCCGATGCTCGCGATCGCGTCGAACGATGAGCGTGGCAGCTGGCGATAATCGGCCACCCGGATCTCCACCTGCTCGCCGAGCCCGGCCTCCGCCAGCCTCGCGCGCGCCAGCTCGGCCTGCGCGGGCGAGAGAGTCACGCCGAGAACCCGCACGCCGTGGTGTCGAGCAGCATGGATCGCGAAGCTGCCCCACCCGCAGCCGACGTCGAGCAGCCGCATTCCCGGCTCCAACCCGAGCTTGCCTGCGACGAGGCTGAGTTTCGCCTCCTGGGCCTGCTCGAGAGTCTGCGCGCCGCCCGAGAAGATCGCACAGCTGTAGGTCATCGACTCATCGAGAAAGAGCGCAAAGAAGTCGTTGCCGACGTCGTAGTGGTAGCGGACCGCGGCCGCGTCGCGCTGGACGCTGTGGAGCTGACCGCCGAGGATCAGCTCGAGGCTCGGGCGCCTCGGGATCCCCCCGGGCGCCGCCGCAGCCGCAATGGCGAGGATGAGGCGAACGCGGTCCAGGCTGCTCAACGGCGGCGGCTCCCAGTCGTCGACAACGATGAACGCGGCGTCGAGGTCATCCACCGCGAGCGAGCCGTCGACGTAGGCGCGGCCCAGACCCAGCGGACCGGGGGCCCGCAGGAAGTGCGCTAGAGCCGAGGGCCGTCGCACGAAGAATGTCGGAGCGCCGGCGGTCGTCGCCCCGACGCGACCGCCATCCCAGAAGCGCACGTGAAACGGCCGCGCCGGGAAAAGGCGCGCGAGCTCCCGGCAGAGAGGCGCGCTCGCGCGAATCAGCGCCATGCGTTCACCCTTTGAAGGTCGAGCGACCAGCGTCGCCGAAGGGCTCGTCGCGCTCGCGCACGGCCTCGCGAAAGCCGTCCTGCGCGGCACGCTGCTGAAAGGCGTAGCCCTCCGCGGTGTGACGCGTGATCCCGTCGAACACTGTGCCGAGCATCTGGGTGGCGTGAAGGCCCTGCGCATACAGCGTCTGGTTGACGAGCAGCTTCATCATCATCAGCTGGTTGACCGGCAGCCGGCCGATCCGCGACAGGAGGATCTCCGTGCGCTCATCCAGGTGATCCGCCGGCGGAGCCTCGATAGCCAGGCCCCACTCGGCCGCCTCGGCGCCGGAAAGGCAGTCGCCCGTGAAGAGCAGGCGCTTCGCGCGCTGCGCGCCCACGCGATGGGCCCACAGGGCGGTGGTGGGCGATCCCCACACCCGGGCCGGCGGGTACCCGATCTTCGCGTCCTGCGCGATCACCAGCAGATCCGAGCAAAGCGCCATGTCGGTGCCCCCCGCTACACAGAAGCCATGCACCTTGCAGACGACCGGCTTGTTGGCGCGGAACAGGCTCATGAAGGCCGCCGCGTTGCGGCTCATCATCGCGTAGTCGATCATCGGGTCCCACGTCCGGCCGGGGTCGTGGTTGGCGGCGATCACCGTCGGGGCAAGCGGCGAGCCCGAGGGCGGGACCTCTCCCGCCGTCCTACCCGACCCCATCCCCTCGGCGCTTTCGAGCAAGTCGTAGCCGCCGCAGAACCCCGAGCCGCTGCCGGCCAGCAGCAGCACGTGAACGCGCGGGTCGAGGTCCGCGCGCTCCACGCAGAGCGCGAGCTCGCGGATCATGTCCGGCGTGATCGCATTGCCCCGCTCGGGGCGGTCGAGCGTGATCCGCGCGACTCGGTCGCCGGACTCGTAGCGTACGGCCGTCAGCTCGCTCGTCACCGCACCGCCCCCAGGGCGAGACAGCCGCGGTGCGACCGGCCAGGAGAGCCCTCCCACATGGCGCGGCACTCTATCGCCGCCGTGCCGATCGACCCGCGGCGAGACCCCTCGGCGCGCCGAGGGCGGGTGGCATACTCTCAGGCGATGCCCAGTGACCGCGTGATCTCGCGCTTCTCCATGGCGATGCCCGGGGCCATGCTGAAGGTCAGCGGGAAGCTCAACGTCCCGCTCTACCGCGCGAGTCGCGGACGGCTGTTCGGGAGGGTGGGACGCGCGCCGGTGCTGCTGCTCACCTCCACCGGGCGGCACTCCGGACGGCTCCGCACCGCGCCCGTGCTGTACCTCGCCGATGGCGACCGTCTGATCGTGATCGGCTCGAACGCGGGAAATGATCGCGCTCCGGCGTGGTCGCTCAACCTCAAGGAGAACCCGACCGCCGAGGTGCAGGTGCTGGGCGAGCGCTGGCCCGTGCGCGCCCGGATCGCCGAGGGCGAGGAGCGTGCCGAGTTGTGGCGAGCGATGAATGAGCAGTACGGCGGGTTCGCTGCCTACAGCGAACGGACCGCTCGCGACATCCCGGTATTCGTGCTCGAGCGAGCCGCGTGACCTCGAACAGCACGATCGGTCAGCTGATCAGCGGCGTGGACTTCGTCGCCGTGCCCACCCACGACCTGACGGCCGCGGTCGAGTTCTACGGCGAGACCCTCGGCCTGCACGGCGGGCGCTACCTTCCCGAGCACGACTATGCGGAGTTCGAGACCGGAAACCTGACGTTGAGCGTGATCGATGCCGAGTCGATGGGACTCGAGCACCACGTGCAGCGACACGAGATCGCGTTGCACGTCGACGACGTGGAAGCCGCCCGCGCGGCGCTAGAAGCGCGTGGGGTGAGCTTCAGGGGCGAGACGCTCGACACGGGTGTGTGCCACATGGCGTTCTTCTCGGACCCTGACGGCAACGCGCTGATGCTGCATCACCGCTACGCGCCGAAGAACCCTCCGGCCTAGACGCGCGACCACGCGCCCGGGCTCAGCGGGTACTAACTTCCTCCTGTGGGCCAACGTGTGGCGATACCGGCAAGACTGCGCCCGGAACGGCCGTGGCGGGAGCACGCGCGCCTGTACAGGGACCTGTTCGCCGATCCCGCCGTGGCTGCGACCCTGTGGCCCGGCGCGCTGGGCGGTCCGCGTAGCGCCGAACAGTCCTCCGCGATCCTCGCCGCGGACATCTCGCACTGGCAGCAGGACGCGTTCGGGCCCTGGGTCTTCTTCGAGCAGTCCACCGGCGCGTTCGTGGGCCGAGGCGGCCTGCGCCGCACGACGATCGGCGGCAGAGAATGCGTGGAGCTGCTCTACGCGGTGCGCTCGGACGCGTGGGGGGAAGGCTACGCGACCGAGATGGCACTCGTGTCGGTCGCGTGCGCGCGACGACTAGGCCTCGGAGAGGTCGTCGGGCTCACCCTGATGACGAACGTCGCCTCGCGTCGCGTGCTTGCGAAGGCGGGGCTGCGCTTCGATCGAGTGCGGGGGCACGCCGGCCTGCCTCACTGGGTCGGGCGGCTCGTGCTGGTCGACGAGAGCTGACGCGCCGGATCTCCCCCTGCCCGCCCCCCTGGCGCGAGCCTTCGCGAGCCGCCGGACGGGGTGGCTCGCCACGCCCGGAGCGTCGCCTGTGCCGTCGCTCGAGCACGACCGACAGCACGCACAGCAGGAGCACCAGTAGGGCGATGAGCATCGTGATGGCCAGGCCCGGCGTCGCAACCAGCAGCACGACCGCGCCGAGGACCCCTAGGCCGACGTCCACGCGCGCTATGTAGCGGCGTCGCCGCGCATCGCGACGGCGGGCGCGCAACTGCGAGATGTCCTTCGGCCGCTCAGCGGGTCTCATTGCTTCATGCGCCGGAACAGGGGACGGGGAACCAGCTTCAAGGCGAGCATCAGCCAGCGCAGTGCATGGGGCGCCCACACCGTATGAGCGCTCCCGTCGAGCCCATCCGCGACCACGCGTCCCACCGCCTGTGGGGTCGTGGACAGGGGCGCGGGCGCGAGCCCCCGCGTCATCCGCGTATGGACAAAGCCGGGACGGACCACGAGGACGCGTACGCCATCCTCGTGCAGCGCGTCGCCGAGCCCCTGCGCCAGGGCGTCGAGCCCCGCCTTGGACGCGCCGTAGACGACATTTCCGCGCCGCGGCCGCTCGGCCGCAACCGATGAGAGCACGACGAGCGTTCCCGTGCCGCGTTCGCGCATGCGCTTCGCCGCGTGGATCAGCATCGAGCCGGCGCCGACCGCGTTGACCTGCAGCACCTGCACCGCACCGGCGACGTCGGCGGGCAGACCGCCCCGCTCGCCGAGCATCCCGACCGCGAGGATCACGATGTCCGCGCCCCCGAGCTCGTCGAACGCCCGGCCGATGACCTCCGCGTGTCGATCGACCTGCAGGGCGTCGAGCTCGAGCGTCATCGTCCGCGGACAGCCGGCAGCTTGCAGGTCTTGCGCCGCCCTCTGCAGGCCGTCGGCGTCGCGCCCTACCAACGCCACCTCGCGGGGCGCCCGGCTCTGCAGCTCGCGCACGATCGCCAGCCCGATCTCCGAGGTTCCTCCGAGCACGATCACGCGCCTGCCTCCGAGCTCGCTCACCGCGCCGCCCGACATAGGCCGAGGCGCCGCGCGAGGTCCGAGCGGAGCACCCCGTCGGGATCGACCTTGGCTCGCTGGGCGTTGAAGCTGTCGAGCTGCGGATACATGGCCTCCAGAGCCGCCCGCTGCATCCTCGCGTCCTTCGACAGATAGACGCGGCCGCCGCAGCCGGCCACGAGCTGATCGAGCTCGTCGAGCGTCGAGCGCAGCCCGGGCGCACCGGCGGGCACGTCCACCGCGAGCGTCCAGCCCTGGAGGGGAAACGACAGCGGGCCGCCAAAGAAGGCGCCGAACCGCTTGAACACCGCGAGGTAGACGGGCAGCCGGCGCGAGCGCATCAGCTCGAAGCAGCGCACCAGCGCGGCCTCCTGGCCGGAGGGGACCACGAACTGGTATTGAATCAGCCCTGCCGGACCGTACAGGCGATTCCAGTCGCCTACGCCGTCGAGCGGGAAGAAGTAGGGCACCAGCGCGAGCGGCTTGCCGCGCTCGCGGCGCGGAGCCGCACGCCAGCGGAGCGCGTTGAAGGCGCGAACGCCCAGTGGGTGTAGCAGGCCCCCGGGAAGACCGGGCGGCACCTCCAAGGCGGGCCCCCGAGCGAGCGAGCCGGGATAGGCGTGTCGCCTGCGCGACACCCCGCCCTGCACCGGGGGAGCGCAGTCGGGCGGAAGCGGATCGGCCTGGCTTATGACCGCCCGTCCCATCTTCGATCCCTCGGCGAGCAGATCGAGCCAGGCAACCGAGTAGCGATGGCGCTCCTCGCCGGCCATAAGCTCGAGCGTCTGCTCCAGGCCGTCTGTCCGATCGACGTCCGCCGAGACCCATGGCGAGGCAAGCGACTCGGCCTGGACGGTCGCCTGCAGGACCACGCCTGTGAGCCCCATGCCGCCGAACGTTGCGTAGAACAGCTCGGGGTCGGCCTCGGGCGAGACCTCGACGCAGCCGCCCGCCGGGGTGCATAGCGAAAGCGCGACCACATGGCGGGCCATCCCCCCGTCGCGGTGGTGGTTCTTGCCGTGGATGTCGCTCGCGATGGCCCCTCCGAGCGTCACGTGTCGCGTCCCGGGGACCACGGGCAGCGTGAGGCCGTGGGCGGCCAGGCCCACCATGAGCTGGGCGATCGTCGCGCCGGCCTGCGCGGTGACGAGCCGTGCCCTGTCGTCTATCGAGAGGATGCGATCCCAGCCCGTCATGTCCAGCACGTATCCGCCGTCGTTCTGAGCCGCATCGCCGTAGCTGCGTCCGGCGCCCCGCGCGATCACGCCGGAGATCGGCGGCACCGGGCGGGCGAGAAAGTCAACCACGTCCTGCACGCCGCTCGCCGCTATCACCCGGGATCGGCTACGAGCGGTCCGCCCCCACCCGCAGAGCGCCTTCTGCTCGCCGATCGCAGGCGCGCGCGCGGTCAGCTCAACGGCCGACATAGACGCCGCCGAGGAAGAGCAGGGCCCACGCGACGCTGAGCATGAGCAGCGTCTTGTCGCGCAGAATCAACTCCTCCGGCGCCTGACCCGCGCCCGCCCCGATGAGCGTGGCATAGCGGGCGAGCCACAACAGGAACGGGGCTATCGAGAGCCCGTACCAGACGACGTGGGTGGGTCGCGTGAACGCCCACGAGGTGTAGGCGATGCCGGCGCCGGCGGCCGCCGCGAAGAGCGTGAGGCGCAGGCTCTTGCCCGAGTACCGCCGCAGGGTCGCCCGCATCGGTGCGCCCACGCGGGTCGGGCCGCGCGCGTCGTGCTCGCGCAGCTCCGCATAGCGCTTGGCAGCGACGAGGAACACGGCGCAGCACGCGGTCACGATGATGAACCACCGGGAGAGGTAGATATCGGTGGCCACACCGCCGGCCAGTGCACGCAGCACGAACCCGGCGGCGATCGCGAGGATGTCGACGACCACGACGCGACGCCACCACAGCGAGTAGCTCGCGGTGAGCGCCAGATAGCAGACCGTCACCGCGCCGAGGCCCGGCCGGATGGCGGTCGCGAGCACCACACCCACGAGCGCCATCACCGCGGCAGCGAGCACAGCCGTGCGCGCCGACAGTTCACCGGCGGCCACCGGCCGGGCGCGCTTCTTCGGGTGGAGGCGATCCTGCTCGCGATCGCGCACGTCGTTGACCAGGTAGGTAGCGCTCGAGACCAGGCACAGCGCCACGAACGCGCCCGCCACCTCGCCGGCCACACCGGCCTGCCCGAGCACGCCGGCCGCGGCGGGCGCGGCCAGCACCAGCAGATTCTTGCTCCACTGCCGCGGACGGCAGGCCCGCAGCAGGACCCGCGCCGACAGACGCGGCGCGGAGGGCGTCGCGACCAGCTGCGGCCGGGCTTGTAGTGCGCCGTCTTTAAACGGGAGCGAGAGCTCCTCGTTGCGCGCTACTGCCTCGAATGAGTTGATGATAAACCTCCGATTAAGGAAAGTAGCGAGGAGACTCGCCCGCTACCTGAGGGGCCGGGAGAAGGATTCCACACGGAGGTCCATTTTCCGTGTGCTTTGCGCGCTTCTACGGGTGAGAATCATCTTACCAGCCGCCGTTTCTGGGCGAATCGGCCGGGATAAGTGTCTGGTCTGACCATCAGATGTGCAACGGTTTGACCATGGAGTCGAGTGCCGCGGCACGCCCCAGACCAGGTTCGCCCAGAAGGCGCCCGCCGTCCGATCGCCCGGTCGCCGGCCTTCAGCGGCTGCGACGGATCGCGCTTGTCGCCGCAATGATCGCACTGATCCCGGTCGCCTTCTCCTTCGTCGGCATGATGGCCGAACCGTCGAACTCCAGCCTGGGCATCCGCACGGTGGAGTGGCTGCGCGAACACGGCGCAGCCGGGATCGTGTCCCAGATCGAGTCGACCTACTACTCCCTGACGGCGCCGCCCAAGGGCGGGGCGACCCTCCGCGCGCTTCCGCGCGTCGGCTACGGAGCGGCGACGACCGCCACGACCGCCTACCGGCCCTCGCGGGTGACCCCGCTGCTGCACCCCGCCCTGCCAGGCGAGGGCGTGTGGCATGCGACGCGCCCGGGCCTTGAAGCCAACCCGCCGGTTCTGCTGACGACGCTGCGCAACCAGCCCGAATACCCGCGCGTCGTGGCGGGGCTGGCGTGGATCGACACCGAACGCACGAGGATCACGCTGAATCCCGGGCGCCAGGAGCCTGCCGTGTCGATGCCGCGCGGCTCGATGCAGATCCCGTGGACCGGGCGCGGAAAGCTGCTGGCGAGCTTCAACAGCGCCTTCAAACTGAGCGACTCTCACGGGGGTGTCGTCGTTAGCGGCCACACCTACGCGACTATGAAAAATGGCCAGGCGACGCTTGTCGGGTACAACGACGGCAAGGTCGACGTGGTCGACTGGCGAGAAGGCCCCACCGCCCCGAGCACGGTGGCGTTTGCGCGCCAGAACCTGCCGCTTATCGTCAACGAAGGCCGGGCGAATCCCAACCTCGAAAACGGCGAATGGGGTGCGACGGTGGGCAACGCCGTCCTCGTCTGGCGGTCGGCCATCGGGGTGGACAGTCGCGGCAACCTGATCTACGCCGCCGGCGACAACCAGACGGTGCGAAGCCTCGCCGACACGTTGATCCACGCCGGCGCGGTCCGTGCGATGGAGCTCGACATCAACTCCTACTGGGTGAGCTTCATCACCTACGGCGCTCCCGGCGCGGGCGAACCGACGAACCTGCTGGCCGGCATGAACCGGTCCTCCAGCCGTTACCTGGAACCCGACGATCGGGACTTCTTCACCGTCTACGCACGCTGAGCGAGATCCCGCCCGGAGGCGATGCGGCAATCGGCTAGCCTGCTGTCGATGCGCCTGTTCGGTCAGAGCAAGACACACCTCGTGGAGCCCGATCGTGCCCTGCCCGGGCGCGCGCAGGAGATGCCAGTGGCAAATTCCCACGCGGTCCTTGGAACGCCGCTGCGGCCACCCTTCCCGGAGGGCGTCGAGCAGGCGATCTTCGGGATGGGCTGCTTCTGGGGCGCCGAGCGGATCTTCTGGCAGGCCGACGGCGTCTACACGACCGCGGTCGGCTACGCGGGGGGCATCACGCCCAACCCCACCTACGAGGAGGTCTGCTCCGGGCGCACGGGCCACGCGGAGGTCGTGCTCGTCGCATTCCAGACCGCGGCCACGAACTTCCAGGAGATGTTGAAGTTGTTCTGGGAGGGTCACGACCCCACGCAGGGGATGCGCCAGGGCAACGACGTCGGCACCCAGTACAGATCGGCCATCCTGTGGCGCGAGGACTCCCAGCGGGTCGCGGCGGAGGCCTCACGGAATGCCTACCAGGAGATGCTCGTCAAGGCGGGGCTCGGGACAATCACGACCGAGATCGCCCCGGCCGGCGGGTTCTACTACGCCGAGGACTACCACCAGCAGTACCTCGCCAAGAATCCCGGCGGCTATTGCGGCCTCGGCGGCACCGGCGTGAGCTGCCCGGTGGGCCTGCCCACCGGCTGAGCGCTCCCGGCCCGCGCGCGGCGACCTGCCGACGGCCAACCCCTGCCTGCCGGCCGGGCGGCAACTCGGTCGGACCGCCCGTCAGTCTCCCCGACGGACGGGGCCCCGACGACCGCGACCCCGCCGGAGCGGGGTCGCACAGAGGGTCCGTCGGTCGTCGCAGCTATCCCCGGGCGCGTCCGTGGGGATGAACGCGCCCGGGGCTTTCCTGCCCTACGGCGCCGCGCCTCCCACCGCGGGTTGCGGGGACGCCGGGCCAGGCTGCCACGCAGGCGCGTGCGGGCCGCCGAGCGTGGGCACATCCGAGGGGTAGACCTCGTTGCCGTGGATCGCGTGATCGCCGATCTCGAGCTCCTCGTCGGAGAGTCGCAGCGGCACGAAGATCCCCACGAGCTTCAGCAGGATGAACGTCATCACACCGCTGAACACGATCACGAACGCGGCCGCCAGGGCCTGCCACTTCAGCAGGTTCCAGTTGCCGTGGATCGCGCCTTCGCCGGCGATGTTTTCCGTTTTGCCGATTCCGATGTACTCGATGATGTTCGGATCGGCGAGCAAGCCGACCATCAGGCCCCCGGTCAGACCCGCGACGCCGTGGGTATAGATCACGCCGAGCGTGTCATCCACGCTGCGGAACACCGGCGCACGGCTGAGGAAGCGGATCGCCATCCAGACGATCGAGGAGGCCACGACACCGATCACGATCGCGCCATATCCGTTCACGAAGCCGGCGCCCGGCGTGATCGCAACGAGGCCGGTGATCATGCCGTTGACCGAGCCGATAAGAGACGGCTTTTCGCGGAAGATGTAGTCCCACGCGATCCATACGAGCATCGCCACGGCGGTGCACAGGTTCGTGTTCAGCACCGCCGCCGAGGCGTTGGCGCCCGCGTAGTAGGAGTCTCCCCCATTGAAGCCGTTCCAACCGAGCCACAGCAGACCTGCCCCCGCGGCCACCATCAGGAGGTTGTTTGGCGCATCGACCTCGCGATCTCGCTGCAGGCGTGGACCGATCACCGCCGCCGCCACGAAGCCGGAGATGCCGGCCGCCAGGTGGATCACGTAGCCACCGGAGTAGTCCAGCGCGCCCTTGTGGGCGAAGAAGCCGCCGCCCCAGATCAGGAACGCGTTCACGGTGTACACGAACGTGATCCACAGCAGCACGAACGGGATCCATGCCTTGAAGTTGATCCGCCCGAGCACCGAGCCGAGCATCAGGATCGGCGTGATCGCGGCGAACACGAACTGGAAGTAGACGAGCGTAGACGTCGGGAAATGGAACGGCGGACCGGTTTTGATCAGTGGGATTTCCGCCTGGCCCTGCTCGCCTATGTGGCCGAGGACGCTTTCCGGCGTGCCGATGAAGTCCTTGAACAGCGTCTGCGTGCCGGCCACCGTGTTGTTCAAGGGGAGCCCAAAGCCCATCTTGAACGCCCACAGGCACCATGCAACCAGCACCAGGGCGAAGGCCACGAACGTCAGCATCATGCTGTTGACCGACCAGCGCTTCTGCATGACGCCGCCATACAGAATCGCGAGCCCCGGCACGCTCATCAGCCCGACCAGGGTCGCCGCAGTGAGCTGCCACGCGTTGTCGCCTGGGTTCAGCCAGTGATAATACGCATGCCATTCAGGCATATCTCCGCTCCGTTTCCCCACTATGTGGACGCGGTGCGCCGCCGACGAGCAGCCGGCAGCGCACCAGGTTTGCAGTCGCAGATATGAAATCCACCCGGGGCACGACCCGGTAGGGACACCCTGGCCAACACTTCGACCGCGGCTTTCGACATTTGTCTAGGCTGCCGGGAGCGCTGGCGCTACGGGCCGTAGGGCAGGCCGGCGCGACGGCATGAAGCCCTCAGGGCTCCTTCGGCCACCGCGCCGGGATTGCTCTGCGGCGACGCGCACAATTCCCTGGCACGCCGGCCGCACGCGTGCAGATTCGCCCCGCCCAGGGTGCTCGCGAAGTTCACGTCGATGCAGCCGGGCCCATCCCGCGACGAGGGGCGGGTGAACGCGAACACCGCCAGGCCGACCACGGCGAGCACCAGCGCGGCCACGATCGCTACGGCCGCCTTCTCGCGCCGGCCCCAGCGCAGCGGCTCGGCGAGCCGCCGCGACCGGTCGATCATGATCATGGCTTCAGCGGCTACCTTGCGGGACGTTCGGCTCGGACCCCGCAGGCGGGCCGGACGCGTCGGTCTGCTCGAGAGCGCTCGGCTCGGGGGCCGCGCCCTGCGCGCCACCGCCGGCAGGATCGGAACCTGCGCTCGACTCCGAGCCGGCGGGCTCGAATGACAGGGCGGCCGAGTTGATGCAGTAGCGCTCCCCGGTCGGGCCGGGGCCGTCGTCGAAGACGTGTCCGAGGTGCCCGCCGCAGGTTCGGCAGACGACCTCGGTGCGGCGCATGAACAGGCTGCTGTCGGGACGCAGCAGCACCGCCTCGGCGATCGCGGGCTCGGTGAAGCTCGGCCAGCCGGTGCCCGAGTCGAATTTGGTGTCGGCGGCGAACAGCATCGCGCCGCATGCCGCACAGCGGTAGTCGCCGGAGGCCTTGTTGTAGACGTACTCGCCGGTGAACGGCGGCTCGGTGCCGGCCTTACGCAGCACGTCGTACTGGGCGGGCGTCAGCTGCTCGCGCCACTCCTGCTCGGACTTGACGACCTTCGGCTCCTCAGAAGTCATCTCCGCACGTTCTAGCACCGGCGGAGCCGAATCGCGCCAGCCCTGGCCCCTTGATATCCTGATCCTTACGTTCACGTTAGTTTTCACAGGAGACCTTTGGAGCGGAGCGGCTTGAGCGCGGTACACCCAACGGCGAAGGGATCGAGCCGGACGCCCCCGTCCCGCTTCGGCGTCGCCGCGGGACATGAGAACTACAAGTGGTGGGCTCTGTCTTGCACGAGCCTGGGGATGCTTCTCGCGGCCACGAACTCGGGCACCCTGATAATCGCCCTGCCGGACCTCGAGCGCTCGCTGCACGCGAGCCTCCTGGCGCTTGTGTGGGTGATCCTCGCCTATCTGATCGCCGCGACGGTGCTCGTGCTGAGCGCCGGACGGCTGAGCGACCTGTTCGGTCGAAAGCGCGCCTACGTGGGTGGCTTCCTGGTCTTTGCCCTGGCCTCGCTGGGCGCGGGATTCTCGCCGGACGCAAACGTGCTGATCCTGTGGCGCGTGCTCCAGGGGATCGGCTCGGCCTTCCTGTTCGCGAACGCCGCTGCGCTTGTCACCGACGCCTTCCCCAAGGAGCAGCTCGGTCTGGCGATGGGGGCCAACACGATGGTCGCGGCGGTCGGGCTGGTCCTCGGGCCGGTACTCGGCGGCGCGCTCGTGGCGATCTCCTGGCACTGGGTCTTCTGGTTCAACGTCCCGCTCGCGCTCGCCGGCGCCGCGTGGGGAGCGCTGATCCTGCGGGAGCTCGTCAAGCCGGACTCCGTTCGGGGTTATGACGTGCTGGGCACCACGACGTTCGTGGTCGGCCTCACCGGCCTCGTGCTGGGCGTCTCGCGCGGGGGGCTGAGCGGCTGGAACGATCCGATCGTGCTCGCCGGCCTGGCCGCCGCCGCGGTGCTGCTTCCGCTGTGGATCGTGATCGAGAGCCGCTCGCGGGCGCCGATGCTCGACCTGCGGATCTTCCGCAACCGCCTCTTCGCAGCGGCCAGCGGCGCGGCGTTCATCAACGGCCTGGCCCGCTTCGCGCTGATGTTCCTGTTCGTCTTCTACTACCAGGGCGCCCAGAGCAATTCGCCGATCGAAGCCGGGATCAAGCTCATGCCGCTCGCCCTCGGGATGCTGATCACCTCCCCGCTCGCCGGCCTCTATGCCGACCGCCACGGCTCGCGCGCCCTGGCCGCATCCGGAATGCTCCTGAGCGCCCTCGGCCTCGCCGCGATGGCGAGCCTTCAGGTGGACACGCCCTACTGGCAGAGCGGCCTGTGGCTGTTCGTCGTGGGGGCGGGCTCGGGCATGTTCAACAGCCCGAACACCGCAGCCATGATGGGCACGGTCCCCGCGCATCGGCGAGGCGTCGCTGCGGGGGCGCGCACGCTTCTGCAGAACACCGGCGCGGTGCTCTCGATCGCGTTCGTGCTCGCGATCGTCACCTCCGCCGTGCCGAAAGCGACGCTGTTCGCGGTCTTCTCGGGTCTGGCGAAGGGCCTCTCGGCACAGCGGCTGGCACCGTTCATCGCGAACATGCACGCCGCGCTGTGGGCCTTGGCCGCCACCTCGCTCCTCGGGGCAGGCGTGTGCCTGATGCGCCCGCGCCACGTCAGCTCGGTGGAGGCGCTCGAGCCCCCCGCGGGCGCGATCGGGACGCACGACCCCCGTGCCCCGAAGGCGCGCGAGGAGCGCGTCGGGGCGGGAGCGCGCGCGTGAGCGCTGCACCGCCGGGCCCGCTGCGGATCGGTGATGTCGCCCGCCTGGTCGGAACGACCCCCCGGACGATCCGCTACTACGAGGAGATCGGCCTGCTCCCCGAAGCGCCCGCGCGAGCATCGGGCAAACATCGCATCTACACGGCGGCGGAGGTCGAGCGCCTGCGCGAGGTGATGCGCTTGCGAGACCTGCTCGGCGTGTCGCTGGACGAGCTGAAAACGCTGCTCACCGCGGAGGAGGCGCGCGCGGCGGTGCGCGCCGAGCTGCGCCGCGAGGACGTCGATCCCCGGCGCCGGCGCGATCTGCTGCACGAGGCGCTCGGCCACATCGAGCGCCAGCTGGCGCTCGTCCGCAGGCGCGCGGCGGAGCTGGGGCGGCTGCAGGACGAGCTCGGCGATACGCGCAAGCGCGTGCGGCGCAAGATCCGAGAGCTCGACGCGCGCGAGCAGGGCACGTTCCCGCCTACGGCTGCTGCGATCTCCGGGAAGGAGGCCCAGCGGTGAGCGAGCCCGCGGTGCTCGTGGACGACCTCGTGGTGAGGTTCGGCGAGCTGACCGCCGTCGGCGGTGTCTCGTTCGCGGTCGCGCCGGGCGAGGTGTTCGGCCTGCTCGGGCCGAATGGGGCGGGCAAGACAACGACCATCCGGGTGCTCACGACGTTGCTCGCGCCGACCGAGGGACGAGCGCAGGTCACCGGGTTCGACGTCCGGACGCAGGGCCTCGCGGTACGCGCGAACATCGGCTACATACCGCAGGCGATCTCCGTCGACGGCGCGCTGACCGCGTATGAGAACCTCGACTTCTACGGCCGCGTGACCGGGGTACCGAGACGTGAGCGGCGGGAGCGGATGACGGAGGCGATCGAGACGATGGAGCTGGCGCCGCTGCTGGACCGTCTCGCGCGGACGCTCTCGGGCGGGATGCTGCGCCGGCTGGAGATCGCCACCGCTCTGCTCAACCGTCCGGCCGTGCTGTTCCTGGACGAGCCGACGGTCGGACTGGACCCCACCGCCCGGTCGATGGTGTGGGAGCGACTTGACGCTCTGGGCGCGCAGGCGGGAACGACGATCCTCGTCACCACCCACATCATGGAGGAGGCCGAGCGCCACTGCGACCGCCTGGCGGTGATCGACCACGGACGGCTGGTCGAGCAGGGCGAGCCGGCCGAGCTGCTGACGCGCCACGGCGTGGGGAGCCTCGAAGACGTCTTCACAGCTGTCACCGGCCGCCCGCTCGGCGGTGAGAGCGAGGAGCAAGAAGGGAGGCTGTCCGATGTCCGCGCCCAGCGCAGCGTCGCCCGCCGTCTCGGCTGATAGGCGCCGGCGCTCGATCTCGACCGGGCCGCTCGCGCGCTTGGCCGCCGGGACCCTGGCGATGGCCCAGGCGGAGATGCGTAAGCTGCGCCACGACCACCTGGACATCTTCACGCGCTCGGTGCAGCCGCTGCTCTGGCTGTTCATCTTCGGGACGGCGCTGAACAACTCACGTGTGCTCAGCGTGGGCAGGGTCGAATATCGCGCCTACCTGACGCCGGGCGTGATGGCTCAGGCGGCGATGTTCATCGCGATCTTCTTCGGGCTCGCCGTCATCTGGGAACGCGACCTCGGCCAGCTGCAGCGGCTGCTCGCCACGCCTCTCCCCCGCACCGCGATCGTGCTCGGCAAGGCGACCGGCGCAGCCGTGCGCGCGCTCGTGCAGGCGATCGTGCTGCTGGCGGTGGTGGCGATCGCCGGCATCACGTTGAGGTGGTCGGTGACCGGCGTCATCGGGGCACTGGCGATGCTGATCCTCGCCACGGGCGCGTTCGCTTGCATGTCGATGCTGATCGCCGCGGCCGTCAAGGAGCGCGAGCGCTTCATGGGCATCGGACAGCTGATCATGATGCCGCTGTTCTTCGCGTCCTCGGCGCTATACCCGCTGCGGATCATGCCCGAATGGCTGCGCGTGGTGGCGCACCTGAACCCGCTCACCTACGAGGTCCAGGGGCTTCGCCAGATGCTCGTCGGAGTCGGCGGAAGAGGCGTGGTGTGGCTTGACTTCCTGGTCGTGGTCGGGTTCTTCGCGGTCATGCTCGTCGCCGCGACCCGCGCCTACCCGAAGGCGATCCTGTGAGCGCCGTGGTGAAACCCAGCCCGCCGGGCGTGCCCGGCGCGGTGACGGACCCGGCGAGGGTCAACGGGCAGGAGCTCCGGTTCCCGGGCGCGCAGGGCACGCAGGTGAACGGGTATCTGGCCACCCCGGCGGGCGCTTCAAGGGGCGGGAGACCGGCCATCGTGGTGATCCACGAGGCCGGGGGCCTCGGAGAGCACATCAGGGACGTGGCCAACCGCTTCGCGAACCTCGGCTACGTGGCACTCGGCGTCGACCTCTACACGCGCGAAGGCGGCCCGCCGCCGATGGACGACCCGCAGGCGTTGATGGCGCGCCTGTTCTCGATGTCCGACGCCACCGCTCTCGGCGACCTCGAGGGCGCCGCCGACTTCCTGCGGGCCCGCAAGGACGTGACCGGGAAGGTCGGTTGCATCGGCTTCTGCATGGGCGGCCGCTACACGCTGCTGTTCGCCTGCGCGAGCGACCGCCTGGACGCGGCTGTCGACTGCTGGGGCGGGTTCATCGACAAAGCCACCCTCGACAGCGACTCGACCCCCGAGCGCCCGGTCGCGCCACTGCAGATGGCCGGCCGCCTGAGCTGCCCGCTGCTCGCGGCGATCGGCGCCGAGGATCACAACCCCTCGCCCGAGCTGGGCGAACGGCTGGGCCAGCGCGCCCGTGAGAGCGGACAGCACGTCAAAGTGGACGTGTACGAGGGCGCCGGGCACGCCTTCTTCGCCGACTACCGCACCTCCTACCGCCCCGGTCCCGCGGCGAGGCTGTGGGAGGAGATCGTGCCCTTCTTGGAGCGACACCTGAAAGCCGGCAAGGCGCGCCGCGCCCCCCGCGCCGCTCCAGAAGGTCGCCCATCCGTTCATATAGTGCTGGGGCGCGGAGCGCAAGCCAGGTCGAGGAGGTCGTCGTGGAGCGCAAATGGTGGACCCTGATCGCCGTGTCGGTTGCGATCTTCATGCTGCTGCTCGACATCACGGTCGTCAACGTGGCGCTTCCCGCGATCCAGCGCTCGCTGCACTCGAGCTTCACGGACCTTCAGTGGGTGGTCAACGCCTACTCGCTGACCCTCGCTGCATTCCTGCTCACGGCCGGCGCGACGGCGGACCTGGTCGGACGCCGCCGCGTGTTCGTGCTCGGCCTGATCGTCTTCACCCTCTCCTCGGCCGCATGCGGCATGGCGTCCAGCCCGCTTACGCTCAACCTCGCGCGCGCCGTTCAGGGAACCGGTGGGGCGATGATGTTCGCCACCTCGCTGGCGTTGATCGCGCAGGCCTTCCAGGGCAAGGAGCGGGGCATCGCATTCGGGGTGTTCGGCGGGGTGATCGGCGGTGCGGTGGCCATCGGGCCGGTGCTCGGTGGCGTCATCACGACGGGCATCGGCTGGGAATGGATCTTCTTCGTGAACGTCCCGATCGGGATCGGAGCGGTGGCTCTCACGCTCACGCAGGTCGAGGAGTCGCGCGACCCGCAGGCCAAAGGCGTGGACTGGCTCGGTCTGCTCACGTTCTCGGGCTCGCTCTTTCTGCTCGTGTTCGCGCTCATCCAGGGCAACGACAAGGGTTGGGGCTCTACCCAGATCATCGCCTGCCTGGTCAGCTCGGCGGTGCTGCTCGTGCTGTTCGTGATCGTCGAGCGAAACCAGCGGCGCCCGATGCTCGACCTCAGCCTGTTTCGCCGCCCCGCCTTCGCCGGGGCGAGCATCGTGGCATTCGCGATCTCGAGCTCGATGTTCGCGATGTTCCTCTACCTGACCCTCTATCTCCAGGACGTTCTCGGCTACGGGCCGCTACAGGCCGGGCTGCGGTTCCTTCCGATCACGCTGCTCTCCTTCTTCGTTGCTCCGCTGTCGGGCAGGCTGAGCGTGCGCGTACCCGTGCGGCTGCTGCTGGGCGCCGGCATGCTGCTCGTGAGCGCCGGCCTGCTCACGATGACCGCCGTCGACGCGAGCTCGGATTGGACGGTGCTGGTCCCGGGATTCCTGCTTGCCGGCGCCGGCATCGGCCTGGTCAACCCGCCGCTCGCCTCTACAGCGGTGGGCGTGGTCGACGTGTCGCGCAGCGGCATGGCGTCGGGCATCAACAACACGTTCCGCCAGGTCGGCATCGCGACCGGGATCGCAGGTCTCGGCGCCGTGTTCCAGCATGCGGTCACCCGCGACACGACCGCAGCGCTCGCCGCCAGCGCGCCCGGCCGCGCGGTGCTGGGCGTCGCCCACGGAAGGCTGAGCGGCGCCTTGGTGTCCGGTGACGTCGCACGGCTGGCCCACGCCCTGCCCTCCCCCGCCCGCGCCGCGCTCGCCCACTCCTACCGGGTCGGCTTCACCGAGGCGCTTGCGAGCATCCTCTTCATCGGCTCGGCGATCGCCCTCGCGGGCGCCGTGGCAGGCTTCGTGCTTGTGCGCAGTCGCGACTTCGTGGCATCCGCGCCCAGCCCCGTCCCGCCTCAGGCCCCGGCCCTGGAGGTCGCGGCTCAGTGACGCCCGGCCGCGCAGTCGCGGAGCGTGATGCGCCGCGGCTGGGCAACTCGCAGAGCGCGATCACTCGCGCGGGCGTGCCCGCGGAGTCGTCAACGAGTCGGCTGACCCTGCTGGCGCTCATGCCCCGGACAGCTGAGGACCGGCAGCCGGGGATAGCGCGGATAAGCTGGATCGCGGCGCGAACGGGCGCACAGCGAGAACGTCGAGCCACGGGTGTTCCGGACCTCGCGCCGGTGTGCACAGGTTTCGCACAGCCCGGCCTGGTGGCCGGGTCCCGCCGCGGGCGGCAAAGGGGTGCTCATCGGCCCAGCCTAGTCACGAGTCGCCCATCCGACGACGTGCCATAATCGTTGACCGTACAACTATGACCACCTTCTACCGACTGCTTGGGTTCCTTCGCCCCTACAAAGGCGGTCTGGTGGCCTCGTGGGTCCTCGCGAGCGCAGCGATGGTCATGACCGTGGCGATCCCCTATCTGACCGGCCGTGCCGTGGACGCGCTGCAGACCGGGGCGAGTCACGCGCGAGCCCATGAGCTGGCGCTGCGCGACCACGACCGCCACACCCTGCTGGTGCTTGCCCTGGTGATCGTGGGGGCCGTGCTCATTCGATGGGTACTCACCTACCTGCGGCGGATCATCGCCGGACGGGTCTCGCTTGGCATCGAGTACGACCTTCGCGGGCTCCTGTACGGCCACTTGCAGAGCCTCGAGCTTGGGTTCTTCGACCATCAGCAGACCGGCCAGCTGATGTCCCGAGCGACGGTCGACTTGCAGGCTGTCCGCTTCTTCTTGGGCTACGGCCTGGTGTTCATCCTCCAGTCCGCCCTCACCCTCCTGCTCGCCGGGGTCGCGATGATCGTGATCAACCCCGAGCTCGGCCTGATCGCGATGCTGCCGGTGCCGTTCGTCGTCGTCATCTCCCAGCGCTATGGCCGGCGCGCTCGTCCGGCGATCCAGGAGGTCCAGCAGCGCATCGCCGAGCTGACAGCGAACGCCGAGGAGAACATCTCGGGGGTGCGCGTCGTGAAGTCCTTCGCGCGCGAGCCCCTCCAGCTGAAGCGCTTCCGCCACAGCGTCTCGCGCGTCTTCGACCAGGCGATGGTGTCCACCCGGCTGGAGGCGCGCTACAACCCGATGATCGGCTTCCTGCCCCAGCTGGGGCTCGCCGCGGTCCTCTTGATCGGGGGGCTGGGCGTGATCAACGGACACCTCTCCCTCGGTCAGTTCAGCGCGTTCTTCCTCTACCTGAACATGCTCATCGTGCCGATGCGCTCGCTCGGGGTGACGCTCGGCCTGGCCCAGCGCGCGACCGCCTCGGGAGCGCGAATATTCCAGGTGCTCGACCGGCCGCCGCGTCTCACCTCGCCCCCGGACGCCCTGCCGTTGCCGGCGGGCGGCGGGCACATCGAGTTCCGGGGAGTGACCCTCCGCTACGAGGATCCCGACGAGTTCGGCGCGGCCTACTCACACACCCGCGAAAGCGAGGCCATTCACGCGGCCCAGACCGCTGACGGCAGCCGGCCGGACGCTCCCCCACCCGTCGCCGCCGCGGGGGCCAATGGAGCCGGTGCACCGCCCGGCCCTGCACCGCCCGACCCTGCACCGCCCGACGCGACACCGCCTGCACCGGCTCGCCCGCCCGGCCGAGCGCGCGCGGTGCTGCGCGATGTCGATCTGGATGTTCCGGCAGGACGCACGATTGCGCTCGTCGGTGCGACGGGCTCGGGCAAGACGAGCCTCGTCTCGCTCATCTCGAGGCTCTATGACGCGACCTCCGGGAAGGTGCTACTCGACGGCGTGGACGTGCGGAGCGTGAGCCTGCGGTCGCTTCGCAAGTCGGTGGCTGTCGTCAGCGACGACCCCTTTCTGTTCTCCGCCTCGATCGCCGAGAACATCGCCTATGCGCGCCCCGGCGCGAGCCTTGCGGAAGTCGAACAGGCCGCCCGACGGGCTCAGGCGCACGAGTTCATCGCCCGACTGCCGCAGGGCTTCCAGACACAGGTGGGCGAGCGCGGGCTGACCTTGTCGGGCGGGCAGCGCCAACGCCTGGCGATCGCCCGGGCCCTGCTCGCCGACCCGCGCGTGCTGATCCTCGACGACGCCACCTCGTCGGTCGATTCGTCGACCGAGCGCCTGATCAAGCGCGCGCTCGACGAGGCGATGGTCGGACGCACGACTTTGATCATCGCCCACCGCCTCTCCACAATCGCCCTCGCCGACGAGATCGTCGTGCTCGACCACGGTCGGGTGATCGCCCGTGGCAATCACTCGCAGCTTCTGCACACCTCGCCGCTGTATGCGGAAATCGTCGCCAAGGGCCTGCCCGAGCAGGTCTTTCTCACGCGCGCGCCGCGCGAGCGCGAGGTGAGCGGGCTATGAGGGGCTGGGCCTCACGCGTGTCCCGCGGGGCGGTCGCATGCCCGTCGCGACTGCGCGCGGCACCGCCCGCCACCGTCGGGGTGAGACGATGAGTCCCGCGATCGCACGTGGACCCGGCGGCGGCGCGGGACTCGCTCGCAGCCAATGGGCCGGCGAACGAGCGTCGAAGGGCAGCCGCGGGCGCAGCCTCAAGGCCCTACTCGGTCTGATCCGTCCGTATCGCGCGCGCGCAGCGTTGACGCTCGCGGCCCTGCTCGTCGGGACCGCCGCCTCGCTCGCTCCTCCGCTTCTGGTGAAAGTGGCGATCGACCAGGGCATCGCCAAGCATGACACCGAGACCCTCGCGCTGGTGACGGCCGCCTTCCTGCTCTCGGCAATCCTCGTGTGGGCGATGACCTACGTCCAGACATACCTGGTCGGCTGGGTCGGCCAGCGCGCACTGGCAGACCTGCGCGTTCGAATCTTCACCCACCTGCAGTCGCTGCCGATCGGCTTCTACGAGAGCCGGCCCGCGGGTGTGCTGATCTCGCGGATCACCAACGACGTCGAGGCGCTCGACAGCCTCGTCACCGACTCTGTCGTTACGCTGTTCCAGTCGGGGCTGACGCTGATCGGGACCGTCGTCATCCTGCTCACCCTCGACACGGGACTGGCGCTCATCACATTCTGCGTCTTTCCCCTCGTGATCGCCGGCTCGATCTGGTTCCGCCTGGTCTCGGCCGGGGCGTTCCGCCGCACGCGGGAGACGATCGGCGCGATAACCGCCTACCTGCAGGAGACGCTGTCGGGCATCCGTGTGGTGCGCAGCTTCGGCCAGGAGCCCTTCCACGAGGCTCGCTTCGCCGAGCTGAACGACGAGAACCGCGACGCCAACATGGTCACGGTGCGACTCAACGCCACCTACTTCCCCGCCGTCGAAATGCTCTCGGGGCTCGCGGTGGGCGGGATCGTGCTGTACGGCGGGCTGCAGGCGATCGAAGGGCACCTCACCGCGGGCACGGTCGTGGCATTCGTCGCGGCGCTGTCCTACCTGTTCGACCCGATCCAGCAGCTCTCGCAGCTCTACACGACCTACCAGTCCGGGATGGCGGCGCTCGAGAAGATCACCCAGCTGCTCGACGTCCATCCCGACCTCGAGGACCGCCCCGGCGCGGTTGATCTGCCGCGCATCGACGGCGAGGTCTCCTTCGAGGACATCTCCTTCGCGTACGCCGCGCGGCGCAGCAGGCGGGCGAGCGCCAAACGCGTGCAGCAGCTCGCGAACGGGTCCGGGTCCGGCGCGAATGGCCATCCGGCCACGCCCGGGAAGGCCGAGCACGGCGCGAACGGCGAGGAGCCCGCGCCGGAGAAGGCCGCGGCGAACGGCGGCCCGACTTCCGCGGAGGGCGGCCGCGATAGCGAGACGCTCGCGCTCGACCACGTCAGCCTGCGGATCGCCCCTGGACAGACGGTGGCGCTGGTAGGCGCAACTGGGGCGGGCAAGTCGACGATGGCCAAGCTGGTGGCGCGCTTCTACGACCCGACGGAGGGGCGGGTCCTCGTGGACGGGCACGATCTGCGCGACATCTCGAGCTCCTCGCTTCGCTCACAGATGGGAATCGTGCCCCAGGAGGCCTTCCTGTTCTCCGGCACGATCGGCGAGAACATCGCGTTCGGCCGCCCCGACGCCGACGAGCAGCAGATCCGCGCGGCCGCCGGCGCGGTCGGGGTGGATGAGTTCATCTCCGAGCTCGACAAGGGCTACGACACGGAGATCGGCGAGCGCGGAGCGCAGGTGTCGGCCGGACAGCGCCAGCTGATCGCCTTCGCCCGCGCGCTGATCGCCGACCCGCGGATCCTCGTGCTCGACGAGGCCACATCCAACGTCGACCTTCACACCGAGGGGCGCATCGAGGAGGGGCTGCGGCGCCTGCTCACCGGGCGCACCTCGATCGTGATCGCCCACCGCCTCTCCACGATCCGCCAGGCCGACCGGATCGTCGTGCTCGAGCGCGGCAGGATCGCCGAGCAGGGCACCCACGACGAGCTGATCGCCGCCAAGGGGCGCTACTTCGAGCTGTACCGCGACTGGGCCTCACAGGCCGCGATATAGGCCGCTTCGTCAATCCGGCTCGATCTCCGGGCATCGGAGGCCGGCGCGCAGCCGCGAGCTCGATCCGGGCCTTTGTGTGTTCCGGGACAGGGGCCTTGTCCGCCCCTGCGCCGCGTCAGCGGGCCGGCTCTCAGCAGAACACCGCCAGGTGGAACGGCTCGGCGGTTCTTTCGCCCTTGTCATTCGTCGTTTCCACGGACACGCTGTCCGCTTCTTCGACCGTTTTGCCGCCGGTCGCGTCAGCGCTTCCGTGCACCCCCAGCGGGCCGTTGGCATTGCCCAGGCTCACGATGTAGGCGCATTTGGTTACATCACGATTGAAGGTAACTTGATACAGGCCCGGTTCGAGCTGTTCCGCTTCCAGGGACCCGGTTCCGCCCCGCACGAGTTCCCCTGTTGCTGCCACCACGGTCCACAGCGTCGTCGCAGCGGCGCCGGCTTCGCCTATGGCTCCTTCTTTACCTTGTTTGCCTTCCTTGCCTTCCGGCCCGGTCGGGCCTTTGCCGCCGGTACCCCCTTCGGCCCCGGTCGCTCCGGTCGCTCCCGTTTTGCCTTCTTTACCCTGAGGCCCGGTCGCTCCGGTGGCGCCTTGCACTCCGGTGGCGCCTTGTACTCCGGTCGCACCCTGCGAACCTGTTGCTCCGGTCGCTCCTTTCGCGCCGGCGCTCGATTCGGGGCCGGTCGCTCCGGTGGCCCCCGTTTTGCCTTCTCTGCCTTCAGGCCCGGTCGCTCCAGTCACGCCCTGTCCGCCCAGCGCGCCAGCTGCGCCCGGCGCGCCAGCGAACCCTCGTGGACCCGTGGCCCCCGCAAGCCCACGCAGCCCATCCGGACCGCGCGTGCCATGGAGTGCCCGCAGCACGCTCGGCCTGATCTGCTTGGTCGAGGTGATGACGTAGTTCGAGGCCGCGAGGCTGGTGCCGCCAGGAGCGACGAACAGCGCGAGCAAAGCCAAGGTCGTCCACCGCGACAACCCGCGCGACCTCCATCTGCGCATGACGCCTCCCTCGCTTTGGGTGCGGGCGAACTTTACCGGGCGATGGCCGCCGAGGATATCGGCGCGGCGTCCCCGACACGACCGAGCCGAGGCGAGCGAAACCGGGGCGGACATGTGATCTCAGAGTGGTCCGATCTCGCGACCCAGTGCAAGGACGAGGAGCCCGTGAGCCACAAGGTCCTTCCCACCCGCGAGCGGATCTTCTCTGGACCGTCCTACAGCCGAGCACGGCCACGCCACCGCTCGCCTACACTTCCGCCCCATGACGATCAGTCTCACGAGGGCCTTTATCGCGCCCTCAGAGAGACCTGGAAGGCTCTCCGACCGGAGGATCGGAAAACCGACCGCAGGACCAACGAAGGAGATCGAGATCTCATGGCCCGAATCACCGTCACCACCGAACGAAGTGAGCGACCCGACGCCTCAGTGCTTGCTCGACGAGCATGTCTGCTCGGCGCATCTCAGCGACGACCATTCCGCCGCGCAGCTCATCGAGCGGCTCGGCTGGGCGATCAACGATGCCGAGAACGCCGAGAGACACACCGTAGACGCCGTCCGAAGCTGAACGACACCATTGGTGCGAGAGCTGTCCACCTGGCTGGTCGCTGCATTCGCTGGCGGAGTTTTCGTCGCGGGGTGCGGGAGCAGCAGCATCTCGACCATCAACGAGATGCCCGCTCGCAACTCAGCGGCTGCGATCCGGGCCATGGCGAACTGCAAGCAGGTCGTCTCGCGGTCGACCCTCTCGGCGGAAGCGAAAACCCGACTCAACGAAATCTGCGGTCTAGCCCCGAGCAGTAACCGGGCCCCCATAAACGAATGCATCGAACTGCTCCACGCCTTGCACGTGCCTACCGGCGCCGCCATGGAACAGGCGGTCTGTCGCAGTCGATAAGTCGTAAGGGAGCCGCATTCCGTGAGGCTGGTGGTGCGCTCGGAGTGCCGGACTGTCGCCCCCCAGTTCCAGTCCGGCGCAGATCGATCGGCCGCGTCTGGAGCCCCTCACGGGCCGATGCTTGCCCGGTAGCGGGGCAGCCGTCAGCGAGGTGAAACAGGCGCTCGGGCGTGGTGAGCTGGCGTACCAGCTAGACGCAGCAAGTGATAGGCCGCATCGGTAAGGGCAGCCGCTGTGGCTATAAGGGCGGCTGGGCGGCGCAATATGTCGCGGGGGCGTGGCATACGACTGCATCGACAGTCGGCACTCCACGGTTGAGCTGGCAGCTTGCAGGCCACCCCTTGCCTCCCGCACGGCGATCTTCCTGGGGCCTGCCGTGTCGGGGCAAGCCCGGCCGTCGATCAGACGTGCTGCTAACCGATCCTGTGCTCAGTGCACGATCCACTTCCGGACCACCCCCGCTGAAACGACTAGGCTGCTAAGGAGCATTCGCTCGGAGTCTCGCCGGGTCCCCCACCACACCCCCGGCGAGCACCATCGTTCGAAACACGGGAGGTCGGCATGGCGAGGATGAAGCTGTTCGGGGTGGGCGCGGGCGTGACCGTCTTGCTGGCGGCTTCGGCAATCTGCGCGAGTGCAGCGTCGACCAAGACGCGGCTGCAGCTGAAGGCAGAAGGGAAACCGCTGAAGGCGGGCGCCGGGGTCTTGCTGGTGGCCGGGTACTCGCTGGGCGGATGCTATTGGGAAGAACAGGAATTCAAGGTGACGGTGAACGGCTCCAGAACCGACAAGCTCGTGAGGACGGGCGAAGCGGGGCAGCTCGATAGCTGCAACGGAGGCGCCAAGGCGATTGAAATCACGAGCGCCAGGAAGATGATCGTGAAGCTGGCGCCCATGCGCATTCACCTAGGAGGGCCGTGCGTGTACGAATTCAAGGAAATCTCCGCCACGTTCGCACAGAGGGAATGGGGCCCCGAAATCTATGGCACCGCTACCGGCAAGCTGGGCAGGGCCCAAAGCGTGCGATCTTCGGCGTGCGCCAAGACTCGCACGACGATCTTCGACATGGCTCTGAGCGGGGTAGAAACGAGCCTGATCAGATAGGCGCATCGCACGCCAACGCTGGTCCCGCCAGTTCGGCTCCGAGCCCTCCATGCGCCCGGAAGCCCAGGGCGCGCGTACGTCCGCGAGCTTGTGCGCGAGTGCGACCGCCTCGTCGTGCCCCTCGGCCTCGAATGTGCCTCCTCGAGACTCGACAAGGAATCGGTCGTCGCCCAGGCTCCAAACGGTGACTGATCCGACACTCAGAAACGCTCCGGCGGCATTCGTCTGCCAGGCCTCGGGGGCGGTCCTAGACCCAGGCTAGCCCCTCTTGGAGGCCGGGCTCAGCCGATTCGCGCCTGCCACGGCAACCGATGGGGGGACCACGGAGGCAGCCACCCCATCGGTCTGCGGAACTTCCTATCTGCGCATCCGCGGGTCGACGTACAGGCCAGAAAGCTGGAAGTCGCTGGTCCTGCCACCGGCGACGAACACGAATCTGACTTCGCGGGTTTCTTCGACGCTACCTGCTATCTGCGGTTGAACGTTGAACGGCTCTGACAGCGTCCAAGAGTTCTGTTGCCCGTGCACCTGGCCGACGTTCTTGGGGTTTGTAGCCGTCTTGGTGTTGGCGTAGGCGACGCCAACGCCGACGGATACGTCCTCGCCTCCCTTGACGTTGCGTACCCAGACGCGTGCCGTCGGATACAGCAGCGTCACGCATACAGGCGGGCTAACCGCCACCGCGCCGCTGGGCAGGTCAAGTGCTCCGCCCGCCGGCCCAGTCGTTTGGATGATTTGGGCACCCTTGCTCAGTTCCCATCCTTGGGAGGGTCCTTTGAAGTCCGAGCCTGGAACGAACGTGTAGTAGTTGGAGTCTTTGAAGGCCCCAAAGGGCTGAGCGAAGATCTGGCCTTCGCATACTGCCGTTTTCGCGGGGACCCCAGCAGCAAGGGCGCGTGCTGCCGAGAAACCGAGCAGTCCACCACAGACGACTGATGCGCAGGCGATGCGACTTGCAAATCTAGATGCCGTGGGGCGAGACGAAGATACGAACATGGCTGTCCTCCGTGACGTTCCACTGGCGACCGAGCCATCTCGTTGGAGACCTCTGGCTTTGCGTCCTCGCCTCACGACGAGTTTGCCTTTTTCAGTGCTTGGGATGTTTGCCGTACAGGAGCACCATCGGGACGACACACCCTGCCCCCTTAGGACGACAGACGCATGTTCGACCGACCATGCCGACCTTTGCCGCGCGGCTTAGCGGAGCGACGCCACGCGGTATAGGGCTGGCACGAGCAGCCTCCTGAAACGCCAAACGCCCCGTATTCACGGGGCGTCAGCAAAGCTCCGGGACAGGGACTCGAACCCCAAATTCGTGCTCCAGAGGCACGCGTGTTGCCAATTACACCATCCCGGACCGAACGCCGAAGGATAGTCAACCGCCGCCCCACCCTCCCGATCGCGCACGCCGTGCAGGGCGCCCAGGCCGCGCTACCCGGCGCCGCGGCGGACGCCCAGCTCACGCATCGGCTGCCCGGCCATCCGGCGCGAAGTAGGCGGTGATCGCCTCCTCGAGACCCGGGTCGAGCACCAGCAGCACCTCGTCGCCACCCTGGATCACAGTGTCCGGCTTTGGCACGAACCCGGATCCGCCGCGCAGCACGGAGATGATGAGGCTGCCTTCGGGCAGGGCGATGTCAACGAGCTTCTGACCGACCGTCGGCGCGTCCGGGCTAACCTCGAGCTCGATGATCTCGAGCCGCTCCTCTTCCAGGGCGAGCAGATGGACGAGGCCGTAGCTCGGGACCTCGTGCTCGATCAGGCGCAGGATCAGATCGGTCGCCGACACCGCGGGCTGGATCCCAAGCAACCGGAAGTGGTCGTGGTTGCGGGGGTTGTTCACGCGGGCGATGACCCGGTCGCACAGGTACTTCTCCCGGGCCACCTGGCAGACAAGCATGTTGTCCTCGTCGTCGCCGGTCACCGCGATCACGAGATCGGCGCGCTGGATTCCCGAACGCTCCAGCACCCACAGCTCGGTCGCGTCGCCGTACTGCGCGGCGTGCTCGAACTCCTCCTCGATCGCGAGGTAGCACGCCCGCGAGGACTCGATCAGCGTCACCTCGTGACCCTTGGCGATGAGCTCTCGTGCCAGGTTGCGCCCGACCTTGCCGGCGCCGACGATGATCGCGTACATCAGGGTGACGCCGGCTCGGGCTCGAGCGCACGCTCGAACATTTCGATCGCGTGCCTGGTGGGAGAGATCGTGTGCAGCCCCTGCTCGCCGTACCAGGCGGCGCGCGCCGGGTCCATGACCCGCACGATCACCTTCTCCACGCCGAACCGCTTCTGGGCGATCTGGGCGATGATCAGGTTCGTGTTGTCGCCGGCGGTGGAGGCGATGAAGACGTCGGCCCGTTCGACTCCCGCCTGGACCAGCGCGTCGATCTCAAGCGCCGTCCCGACCGTGAACTGCCCTTCGGCGTCCTCCCAGTTCTGGCTCTGGCCCGCGTCGAGACGCTCGTGGGAAAGCGGATCCTCGTCGAGCACAGACACCACGTGACCGGCCGCGAGAGCCGACTTTGCGACTGCCGAGCCGACCCGGCCGGCACCCACGATCAGGATGAACATGAGCTGAGGTTAGACGATGCCGGCGCCGGCCCGTTGGTCGCTCTGTGACGCCTCACCCGCGGGCTCGGAGGCCGCGGGCGCTGTCACGATCACCCGGCAGTCGGCCTTGCTCACGACGTACTTGGTGATCTCCCCCACGAAGTTCTCGAGCCGTCCGCCCCGTCCGCCGAGGCGCGCGCCGCCGCGGATCAGGGACGGCTCCTCGGCACCGAGCACGATCGCCTCGACCCCCCGGCGCCGCGCCTCGTCCACGATCGCGAAACCCGCGCGCCTCGTTCGGACGATCGCCGTTGCGACGTGCACGCCGGCGTACTCCTCTCCCACGGCCTTGGCCCGCGCCAGCGCCAGGCGGGCGTGCTTGACCTGCGCCTCGGGCAGGCGGGCATCGAGCGGCAGCGACATCGGGATCACGAAGACCCACACGGCCTCGATCGTCGCTTTGTCGATGGCCGCTTCGTCGGTCGGCTCGCCGGAGACCAGGCGAGCTGCGGTCTGGACTATGTCCTCGTCCAGCCGGGTGCCGAAGAGCGGCACGAGAATCGAGCCGTAGTCGAGCTCGCGCGGCTGTTCGGCGCGCAACACCTGGGGCTGCACGGTCACCCGACGCAGCAGCGAGGTCTCATCTGCACGGCGGTACACGACGTACAGCGCGATGCCCGCCGCCGTCCACCCCAGCCCCACGTAGCGAGCCGGTTCGTGAACCACCATGACGGCGATCCAGCCGACCCCGGAGATGAGCGCGCCGAAGGCCGCGGGCAGCGGCAGCTCGCCCCCGCCCAGCCTGACTGACAGCGGCACCTTGTAGGGGCGATCGCGCGTGGGCTCGGAGTAGCGCAGCCGGCAGATCGACAGGTGAGCGATCGTGAAGGCCAGCATCGCCCCGAACGCGTAGATGCCGATCAGGAGCTCGAGGTTCTCCGGCACGACGAGGCCGGCCGCGATCACGCCCGCGAGGATGATCAGCACATACGGGGTCGAGCGCTGGGGATGCAACCGTCCGAGGGCGCTCGGGATCTGGCGATTGGTGGACAGCGAGTAGGCGAGCCGCGCGAGGCCGAGCATCGCCGAGTTCGCGGCCGCCACGAGCGTGAGCGTCGCCAGCCCGGCCACCAGGTAGCGCAGCGCCTGCGCCAGCCAGTGCGGGTGCATGTGCACCGCCAGGCCAACCATCGGGTCGTTCATGTAGTGGGTGGACAGTTCGGTGTGGCCCGCGTGCACGGGCAGCGCGGTGACCGCCACGAGCGCGATGCCCGCGTACACGAACACGACCGTCGCAGTGCCGCTCAGCACCAGGCGCTTCAGGCCACGCCGGCTGATCCTGATCTCTCCGGCCAGTCCCGACGCCGACTCGAGGCTCGTGAATGAGATCGCGGCGACGGTCAGCGCGAAGACCAGGTCAGACCACTTCGGAGCGGTCCCGAGGTGGATCGGGGAGAGCAGCGTGTGCGGGTTGAAGAACAGCGCCAGGCCGAGCACCACGATGAACAGCTGCAGGGCGAGGTCGGCGATCACCAGCAGACCCACCCGCCGCGCCCGGGGCCCGCTGAAGCCTCTTATGTTGCTCAGCACGACGATCGCGATGATCACGAGCGCCAGCCCGAGCGCCTCGGCCCGATGGCCAAGCGGGCTCCAGAAGACGCGCAGGTACTGCGTCGCGGCGAACGCCGTGACCGCGATCAGGATCACGTAGTCGAGCAGGATGGCCCACCCGGCGATGAAGCTCACGAGCTCGTTGAAGGCGTAGCGGGCGAACACCGTGGAGCCGCCGCGCTCGGGATGCAGCGAGGTGCCCTCGACGTAGGTCATCGCCGTGATCGTGAACGCCAGCGCTGCGAGCAGGAACACCAGCGGCGTCAGCCCGAGCGCGCGGCCCGCGATCACCCCCAGGGAGAAGTAGAGCGTGCTGGCAAGCGACGTGTAGACGATCGCGAACAGCCGCGGCGAGCCGACGCTGCGCCGCAGCGCGGACATCGACCGCGCGGACAGCTCGTGTGCCGGGCGCTCGCCGTCGGGCCGCGCCGGCTCGGCCTGCGAACCGTCGGGCGTGCCCGCGTCCCGGTGACCCTCTTGCGGGCTCATTCGCCGCGGCCCCTTCTCACCTCGAGGTAGAGCCGACCCAGGCCCCCCGCGATGAACAGCACGCCGAGCAGCAGGCGCGGGGAGATCGCGCTGCCGTGTCCGGCCACGGCCTCGACGATCAGCGCCACGCCGATCGCCGCCATCAAGATGGAGAGCACCCAGGTACCCGCGCGATGCGCCTGCCGGCCTGTCATCTCAAGCTGAGCTTAGGGGGCCGGCTGGGGTTGTGGGGCGGCGTCCCGGCCGCGTGGCACGCAAGCCCGATCCCGCAAGTGCCGGTATCAGGCTATGAGCGGGATGATCAGGATCGCGACGATGTTGGCGACCTTGATCATCGGGTTGATCGCCGGTCCGGCGGTGTCCTTGAAGGGATCGCCCACAGTGTCCCCGGTCACCGACGCCGCGTGCGCATCGGAGCCCTTGCCGCCGAACGCCCCATCCTCGATCAGCTTCTTGGCGTTGTCCCAGGCTCCACCTCCGGCGGTCATCAGCACGGCGAAGAAGTACCCGACCACGATCACACCGATCAACAGGCCGCCGAGCGCCTGAGCGTCGATCAGCCCGACGATCAGCGTCAGCAGGATCGGCAGCAGTGACGGCAGAATCATCTCGCGCTGGGCGGTCCTCGTGACGATGTCCACGCAGGTCGCGTAGTCGGGGTCTTCTGAGTAGTCCATGATCCCGGGGTGCTCGCGGAACTGGCGGCGCACCTCCTCGACCACGGCGCCGCCGGCGCGGCCCACGGCCTCGATCGACAGCGAGGCGAACAGGCACACCATCAGCCCTCCGAGCAGCAGTCCGATCAGCACGGGCGGTTCGTTGATGCCGAACGACACCAGGTGCCCGAGCTTCAGCTCGAGTTCTTTCTGGAAGCCCGCGAACAGCACGATGGCCGCGAGCACGGCGGAGCCGATCGCGTAGCCCTTGGTGACGGCCTTGGTCGTGTTCCCGACCGCGTCGAGCCGATCGGTGACCTTGCGCACATCCTCGGGCAGGTCCGCCATCTCGGCGATTCCGCCCGCGTTGTCGGTGATCGGGCCGAACGCGTCGAGCGCGACTATCAGGCCGGTCAGCGACAGCAGCCCCACCGCGGCGACGCCGATCCCGTAGATGCCGGTGACGCCTCCGCCCGCGAGCTTCCACGCGCCGAGGATGCCGAGCACGATCACGATCGCCGGCAGGGCCGTGGCCTGCAGGCCGGATGCAAAGCCCTGGATGATGTTCGTGGCGTGACCGGTGATCGATGCTTTCGCGGTCTTCTTCACCGGCGAGAAGCGGGTCGAAGTGTAGTATTCGGTGAGGCCGAACAGCAGCGCTGTGACGACGATCCCGATCAGCGAGCACAGGTAGATGTGGGACCAGCTCGGCGTGTTGACGGTGTTGCCGACCACCCTGAAGGTGAGGTCGCGCATCAGCCAGTAGGTGATCGGCGCGAACGCGGCCGCGGCCAGCACGCCCGAGACGATCAGCCCCTGAAGAAGCGCCC
Organism: uncultured Solirubrobacterales bacterium; assembly: GCA_963811445.1. Lineage (GTDB taxonomy): Bacteria > Actinomycetota > Thermoleophilia > Solirubrobacterales > Solirubrobacteraceae > Palsa-744. The sequence continues at coordinate 69,406 of CAWERP010000004.1, read as the reverse complement.
GCTCCACGTTGCCCGACCTCGAGCGCACTGCGAAGGTGCCGATGATCGACGCGATGATCGCCACGCCGCCGATCACCAACGGATAGAGCACAACGCGCGTGGACTCGTGGAAGGTGAGCACGCCGAGCAGCATCACCGCGATCGCGGTAACTGCGTAGGTCTCGAACAGGTCCGCGGCCATGCCTGCGCAGTCGCCGACGTTGTCGCCGACGTTGTCGGCGATCGTCGCCGGGTTGCGCGGATCGTCCTCGGGGATGCCCGCCTCGACCTTGCCGACCAGGTCGGCGCCCACGTCGGCCGCCTTGGTGAAGATGCCACCGCCCAATCGCGCGAAGACCGAGATCAGCGAGCCGCCGAAGCCCAGGCCGATCAGCGCGTCCACGGCGGTCTTCGGGCTGTCGTTGAAGATCGACGTCAGCGCCCCGTAGTAGCCGGCCACGCCGATGAGCGCCAATCCGACGACCAGCATCCCGGTTATCGCCCCACCGCGGAAGGCGACCCGCAGTGCCGGAGTGACCCCGCCGCGCGCTGCCTCGGCGACGCGGGCGTTGGCCCGCACCGAGACGTTCATCCCGATGTAGCCGGTCGAGCCCGACAGGATCCCACCGATCGCGAACCCGCAGGCGACCGCGATGTTCTGGACGAAGATCAGTGCGATGAACAGCACGACGCCAACGGCCGCGATGGTGGTGTACTGGCGGTTCAGGTAGGCGCGCGCCCCCTGCTGGACGGCCAGCGAGATGCTCTGCATGCGCTCGTTGCCCGGCGAGAGCGCAAGCAGGGACCGGGTCGTCAGCAGGCCGTAGACGACGGCGCATGCTGCACAGACAAGGGCGACGACGACCCCATGATTCGTGAGAAAGCTGCTCAACAGAACTCCTCCGCGGTCTCGTTAGCGTGCCGCGCGAGGATGTTCGCGCGCACGTCCAAGCCGGGATCGCTCAACACGACGCTCCCCCGGCACAAACGCGCGCGGAGTCTATCGTGCCGGCTCATGAGAGGCGGGCTGACGGGCCCTTCACCGCCCGGGCACCCACAGCCTGCCGCTTGACTCCGCCGGCCCGGGAGCCCCCGGACGCTGCTCTGCGTCCGGTCCGTCCTTCTGACCGGTGCGCTCCGCCGGCTCGTCGGATGGGCCCTGCGGCCGTGCGCCGGGCTCGCCCGGATGGCCCTGGGCGCCCCCGGTCCGATCGGCCGGCGCCGCCGTTCGGACCTCGCGCGCGTAGGCCATCTGCAGGCGCGAGAGCGCATCCCGCAAGGGCCCGAGCTCCTGGGCCATGCTGCGCTCGAGGATCCCCACGAGCGCTTTGACACCGTCGATCGCGTCGCGCACCTGGTCGAGGTCGCGCTCGCCGGCGCCCGGGCTCGGGGGCCCCTCGGTGTCCGTTGCGGCTCCCGCCGGTCCGCCGGGCGGGCGCTCGGCGACCAATCCCAGCCGCCTGCCGCCGATGTTCAAGAGGGACACGGCCGCCTGCAGCATCATGTCCGCGCTCGTTATGCGGCTCAATTCCGCCTCGTAGGCAGCGCGGAGCTCCTCTTCGCTGGGGCTCGCAGGCGCGCTTTGAGCGCCTCCGGGCCGGTCGGTCGGGCGTCCCGCCGGATCGGTGCTCACACCGTCACCTCCTGTGAATAGGTCTGGCCGGTCTCCCGCACCGAGGCCGCGAAGACCTCCTCGCGCGTGGCGCCGGACTCGATCATCAGACGCTGTCGTTGGGCTCCGTTGTGCTCCGGGAACGCCGGATCGATCGCGAGCTCTGCGCGCATCGGCGCCGTCCAGGCCAGGAGCCGCTCGATCGCCTCGCGCGCCGGATACTCCTCGCCGCGCTCCAAGTCGATCAGCCGGCCGTCGAGCCCGAATCGGATCGCGCGCCACATGTTCTCCTCGATCAACCGGGGCGCGAGATCCTCGAAGGCGACCCCCTCGTCGTAATCGCGCGCCGCCTGGGCGATACAGGCGACCATCAGGGCCGCGAGCGCATCGGACTCCTGCGCCGTGGCCTGGGCATCGCAGATCCGCACCTCCACCGTGCCGAAGCTGAAGTGCGGCCTCACCGACCACCAGACCTGCGTGAATTCGACGATCGAACGCGTGCGCAGGAGGAACTCGATGTACGCGCGGTAGGCACGCCAACTGCCGAAGGCGTCCGGGACCCCGCAGCGCGGGAAGCTCTTGGTGAAGCTCTGCGTGCGCGCCGAGTGCAGTCCGGTGTCGCGCCCGTCCAGGTATGGCGAGTTGGCAGAGATCGCGAGCAGGAGCGGCAACACGGGCCGCAGCCTGTCGCAGACGTGCACGGCGCGGTCGATGTCGCGCACGCCCAGGTGCACGTGCAGGCTGAACGTGTTGTTGCGCCACGCGACGTATTTCAGCCCATCCTCGACCCGCCGGTAGTGCTCGGTGTCGATGATCGGCTGGCGCCGGTAGTCGGCCCACGGATGCGTCCCCGTCGCTCCCAGCGCGACGCCGCGGCTCGCGGCGAGCGCGAACAGGCGTCGCCTGCGCTCGCGCTGGCGGGCGAGCGAGTCGTGCAGGTCGGCTCCGACTCCGGAGATGATCTCGATCTCCGAGGAGATCAGCTCGCCGGTGATCCCTTCGTGTAGCAGCGGATCGCTCTCAGCGGCCGCCACGAGCTCCTCGAAGCGCGGAAGGAGTTCCAGGGTGTGCGGGTCGAGGATCGAGAACTCCTCCTCGACGCCAACCGTCAGGTCGGGCGTCTCGGCGAACGTCTCGGCCGCTCGGTCTAGATCCAGGCTGGTCATGGCTTGCGGGGTGTGGCTACCGTTTACCGTCGCAGTCAGGCTGTTGCGGGGTCCAGTGTGACGCAACCGGACAGGGCAATGGCGATTCAAGTCAGATAGAAGTACAGCGCGTAGAGCAGGTCGACGGCGGGGCTCGAGGTGTGAACTGTGACCTCCGGCGGCACCGCCAGCAGGGATTCGGAGTAGTTGAAGATGATCTTCACGCCGGCCTCCACCAGCTCGTCGGCCAGCGGCTGGGCGGCCTGCGTGGGGACGGCGAGCACGCCTACCACGATGTCCTCCCCCTCCACGACCTGACGCAGCTCGCTGGCGTGTCGCACCAGCTGGTTGCCGACTTTCGTGCCGACCTTGACGGGGTCGACATCGAAGATCGCCACGACGCGGAAGCCGTGGTCGGCGAAGATGTCCGAGGAGGCGATCGCCTTGCCCAGATGTCCCGCCCCGAACAGGGCGATGTTGTGCTGACCGGCCGTGCGCAGGATCCTGCGGATCTGCGAGACGAGCGCCTCGACGTTGTAGCCGACCCCGCGCTTTCCGAACTTGCCGAAGCCCGACAGGTCGCGGCGTATCTGGGTGGAGTTCACGTGGGTGTAGTCGGACAGCTCCTGCGAGGAAATCGTCTCCTTGCCCATCTTCTTGGCCTGCGTCAACACCTGCAGATAGCGCGACAGCCGCGCCGCGACACCCAGCGAGAGCCGCTCGCCGGAGGCGATTCTGCCGTCCCGCGCGATGCCTGCGGCGCTGATGTTCGGTTCTCCGTAGCTCATCGCCGGGGACTCTAGAGGATGCTTCGCCCTGCGCTCGGCCGGATCGCCGGGCCCAGCCGCTCGCGCAGGACCGCCTCGTCGACGAAATGGTCGAACAGCTCCTCCCCATCCAACGCGATCACGGGGATGCGCTCGAAGTAGGCGCGATGGAGCGCCGCATCGGCAGTGATGTCGCGCTCCTGCAGGGCGAACACGAGCTCTGCCTGCAGTCCTCGGAGCGTCGTCACCGCCTCGGCACAGAGGTGGCAGTCGGGCTTGGAGTAGACGGTGATCAGGGTCATCCCGGCCATTCCCCGCTCGCGTAGGCGTCGAGCGTGAGGTAGTCCGGGTAGCGCATCGGCTCCACAAAGCGCGCGGCGCTCGCGATCATCGCCGCGTTGTCGGTGCAGAGCACGGGCGCCGGCAGGTGCAGCTCGACCCCCAGCCGGCTCAATCCCCTGCGCAGCTCGGAGTTGGCCGCCACGCCGCCTCCGACCGCCAGGCGGTCGAGCCCGGTCCTCCCGAGCGCCTGCTCGGCGCGCGCCAGCAGGCTGTCCACGATCGCCGCCTGGTAGGAGGCCGCCAGGTCCGCGGCTCGTTCGGCGGTCTCGAGCTCGGAGAGCTCCCGCAGCCTGTAGAGCAGCGCCGTCTTGACCCCCGCGAAGGAGAAGTCGAGGCTCCGCGCGAAGGCCTGGCGACTCGTTCCCCGTCCGCCGCGCGAGCGCTCGCCGTCGGAGCCGGGGAAGGAGAACGCCTCCCGATCCCCGGTCGAGGCGAGTCGCTCGAGCGCCGCGCCGCCGGGATAGCCCAGCCCGAGCATCCGCGCCCCCTTGTCGAACGCCTCGCCGGCTGCGTCGTCAAGCGTGCGTCCGAGAACCTCGAAGCCGTGGTGCTCCTGCACGCGCGCGAGCAGCGTGTGCCCACCGCTGGCTATCAGGCAGAGGAACGGCGGCTCGAAGGCCTGCCCCGCAACCTCTGATCCGCCGTCCGGCCCGGATCCCGCGAGGAAGTTCGCCGCGACATGTCCCTGCAGATGGTCGATCGGCGAGAACGGCAGCTCCCTGGCTGCGGCAATCGCCTTCGCCGTCGAGAGGCCCACGAGCAGCGCCCCCACGAGGCCAGGCCCCTGGGTCGCGGCGACGAGCCCGACATCCTCGAGCGTGACACCCGCCTCGTCCAGCGCCCGCTCCACGACGAGGTTCACCAGCTCGAGGTGGTGACGGGAGGCGATCTCGGGCACAACCCCGCCGAACCGCTCGTGCATCCCCTGGGAGGAGATCACGTTCGAGCGCGTGCGCCCGTCGGTGCCGAGAACGGCCGCGCAGGTGTCGTCGCAGCTCGTCTCCAGTGCGAGAATGCTCATGTCGGCCCGGGATTGGGAACGTCGGTCAGCAGTCCCATGAGCGTGGCCGGGGTGCGCCACATGACCACGGCGTCCTCGCCGTTGTCCTGGTAGTAGCGCCGGCGCATCCCGGCGGCGCGGAAGCCCTCGCGTTCATACAGGCGGATCGCGTGGTGGTTGGAGCGACGCACCTCGAGCGTGAAGCGCGCCTGCGGGTCATCGACCCGCGCGTACAGCTCGCCGAGCAGCACCGTGGCCAGGCCTTCGCGCTGGCGGTCGAGATCCACCGCCACGTTCATCACGTGCCACACCGTGTCGTAGCGCGAACAGATCAAGTAGCCGATCAGCCGGCCCTCCGAGACGCCGGCCAGGCATATGCCCGAGGGCTTGGACAGCTCAAGCACGAACATCGCCAACGACCAGGGGGTCGGAAAGACGCGGCGCTCGATCTCGATGACCTGCGGCAGGTCAGGGTAGGCCAGGCGCCGGATCTCAGCAGGCGAAGGGCGGTCTGCCCTGAGCTTGGTGGCGGATGGTTCTGTCACGTTTCTGAGCCCTCCAGGACTGCGACGCCTTCCAACGCGATCTCCGCGTCGGGTCGGCGCCCGTAGTTCGGCACGACCTCCTCGTAGGCCGAGGCCGCCTGGGCGCGTGCTCCGAGGTCGCAGATCGCTCCGGCGCCCACCAGGTGAAAACGCGAGTGGTCCGCTGGAACCGCCACCCCGGCCGCCTCCAGATGGCCTCGAAAGCGTACCGCCCCGTCGCCGACGGCCAGCCACTGCGGCCCGGCCTCGCCGCCCGGGTGTGCCCGCCCATCCTCGTGCGCCACGATGCCTGCCACGATCGCCGGCAGATCCTCGGGCGCCACCGCGCGCGGGGACAGAAGCTCCTCGGCGGATCGGTCCTCCGCAGCGGGATACGCGGCGACGAACGCCTCCCCGCGGCGCGCGTCGATCACCGCCAGCACGCCGTCGAGCCGGTCCAGCGGACCTGCATGCTCGCCCCACTGCACCCCGAGATCATGACCGTCGCGCCCGGCAGGCGTGCCCGCGCCCGCGGCCGCGGTCTCGGCGAGCGCCCGCAGGCTCGACACGCCGGCCAGCTCGAGCGACAGCGACTGGGCGAGTCCGCGCGCCGTGGCGACGCCCACGCGCAGCCCCGTGAAGGTTCCCGGCCCGACGCCGACCGCGATCCGGTCGAGTGCCTTCCAGCCCACCCCCGCGTCGGCGAGCAGCTCTCCCGCCATCGCCAGCAGCCGCGTCGCATGGCCGGGGTGCCGGCCGGGTGGCGGGTCGTCGCGCCTCTGCAGGCCGCTCCCGTCCGCGAGGCGCAATCCCACGGCCGTGGAGGGCGTCGCAGTGTCGAAACCGAGCAGGATCATGGCCGAGCGCTCTGCGCGCCGGGGACCGGCTCGCCCTGCGCGGCGCGCTCCGGCTCGCCGCCCACCTCGATCCGCCGGCGATCGGCGCCGCGGTGGGCCAGGGTCACCCGCAGGCGAGCCCGCGAGAGCTCACCCGCGCCGTCCTGCGGCCACTCCACGAACGCGATCCGGCCCGGACCGAGATAGTCGGCCAGCAGCGCCGGATCCTCGTGCTCGAGGCCCGCCAGCCTGTACAGATCGAGGTGCGACACCGTCACGTTAGTGGCGCGGTAGCGATGGCCGATGCTGAACGTCGGACTGGTCACCGGCCCGGTCACCCCCAGCGCGCGAGCTGCCCCGCGCACGAGCGTGGTCTTGCCCGACCCCAGCTCTCCCTGCACGAGCACCACATCGCCGTCCGTGAGGATGGCGGCGAGCTCGGCGCCGAGTGCTTCTGTCTCGGCGGGATCTGAGGTTTCGACGATGCGCGGGGCCACCAAGAGACTGTAGAGCCAAGCGGGCCGCCTGCTTAACGCGACCGACCCGCGGGAGAAAGGATCGCGGGCCGGCCGTTACTTCTGGAGGGAGGGAGACAGGGCCTGTATCGGCAGCCATCGCAGCTGACTTTAGGCCTTGGTCGAGATATTTCGACATTCCTTGCCGATCTCCTTCCCCAGGAAAACCGGGCCAAAACGCCTAGAACAGCCCGAGCTGGTCCACCTTCGGGGCCTCGGCCACCTCCTCGACCCCCTGTGGGGGCTCGGCGGCGGCCTCCTCTGGTGCCACCGGGGGCACCGCCGCCTGCCCAGGCGCCACGGGAGGCTCCGCTGCCTCGGGGGGGCGAGGCTGCTCGGGCGCCCCGAGCGCGAGCAGCGCCGGCAGCTGCGCGAAGTCTTCGCGCAGCGTCTCGAGCATCCGCGGCGTGTACAGCGCCGCGGCAGGGTGGTAGATCGGGTAGAGCCGCACCGCGCGCGTGCCTACCGTGAGCACCTCGGGCTGTCCATGGACCCGCGTTATCCCTGTGGGGTCGCCTCGCAGGAGCTTCGTCGAGAAGTTGCCCAGGGTGCAGATCACCTTCGGCTCGATCAGCTCGACCTGGCGCAGCAGGTAGGCGTCGCAGTTCTGGATCTCGACCGGCAGCGGATCGCGGTTGCCCGGCGGGCGGCACTTCAGGACGTTGGCGATGAACACGTCCGCCCGCTCAAGCCCGATCTCCGAGAGCAGGCTGTCGAGCAGCTTGCCGGCCCGGCCGACGAACGGCAGCCCCCGCTCGTCCTCGCTGGCGCCCGGCGCCTCCCCGACGAACATCAGCTCGGCATCGGCATTCCCGGCGCCGAAGACCACCGTCTTGCGGGTCGCGGCGAGCTCGGCGCAGCGCGTGCAGCCCTGCGCCTGCGCGAACACCTCCTTCAGGAGCTCCCGCCGGTTTGAGGCCGTTAGCTCGTCCCGCCCGCCGGACACGGGCCGGATGGTATGCGTTCGCGCGCACCCCGGCCCGCCCACGCGCACCCCGGCCTGCCCAGTGTGAGCTTGCGCACACATCGCCAAGACATCGGCGACGGCGGTATGCTTTCAAGCATCGCGACCGGTATCCCCGAGGGAACTGGACCGAACCCGAATGAGCCATCAAAACCACCCGCCTCGCCCATGAGGACCGTTCACACCGTGGGCGAACTGAGAGCCGCGCTCGCCCCAGACCGCCGGGCCGGGCGCTCGATCGGGCTGGTCCCCACGATGGGGGCGCTCCACGAGGGTCACCTCTCGCTGGTCCTGCGGGCCGGCGAACAGTGCGATCGCGTGATCGTCTCGGTATTCGTCAACCCCACCCAGTTCAACGAGCCCTCCGACCTGGATCGCTATCCCCGCCAGGAGGATCGCGACGCCGTGCTGGCTGCCGACGCCGGCGCCGACGTGCTGTTCGTGCCGTCCGTCGAGGAGGTCTACCCGCGCGGCTTCGCCACGACCGTCGAGGTGCTCGGCTCCGCAGACGGCATGGAGGGCGCCGCCCGCGGAGCGGAGCACTTCCGGGGTGTGGCCACGGTGGTGACCAAGCTGCTCTGCATGGCGATGCCCGACGTCGCCTACTTCGGCCAGAAGGACGCCGAGCAGCTGGTGGTCCTGCGCAGGCTCGCCCGGGACCTCAACCTGCCCGTGCGAATCGAGGCATGCCCTACCGTGCGCGAGCCCGACGGGCTTGCGATGTCCAGCCGCAACGCCCAGCTCGACCCGCGCCAGAGAGCGCAGGCCCGCGCGCTGCCGGCCGCGCTGCGCGCGGCTCGCGAGCGCGCGGTCGCGGGCGAGCGCGATTCCCACGCCCTGCTCGATGCCGCGCGCGCGGCCATGAGACCGTTCGGCGTCGAGCCCGAGTACGTCGCGCTGCTGGACCCGGAGACGCTCGCGCGCGTCGACACGCTCGCGCGACAGGCCCTGCTGGCGATTGCCGCCCGGGTTGGGGACGTTCGCCTGATCGACAATACGTTGCTCGATCCAGCCGCTCTCGCAACCGAGCCCGCCGCCGAGCGGACGGAGGGCCGGGTGCTCGAGCCGCGAGCCCTTCACGACGTGCGCCGTGACCATCGCACCCCGCTGCTAACCGGCAAGGCTGTGGCCTGATGCAGCGGGTGATGCTCAAGTCGAAGATCCACCGCGCGACGGTCAGCGACTGCGATCTGCACTACGTCGGCTCGATCACGATCGACGCCGACCTGCTGGAGGCCGCCGACATCCTCGAGCACGAGCAGGTCCAGGTCCTCGACATCGACAACGGCGTCCGCTTTGAGACCTACACGATCGCCGGAGAGCGAGGGTCCGGCGCGATGAAGGTCAACGGCGCCGCCGCCCGCCTGGTCCATCGGGGAGACACCATCATCGTCATCTCCTACGCCCACTACGACCGGGCCGAGTTGCAGCAGCATGAGCCTCGAGTGGTTCACGTCGAGGCCGAAACCAACCACATCGTCACCGTCGACGACGAGGTGGCGACCCTGCTCGCGTAGAGGGCGTCAACCTGCGTCAGAGAGGAAGTCCCATGTCAACCACGCCCGATATGCAAACCCCGTCCGATCCGGGTCGTCTGCCGATGACCCTCCCGCTGCTGATGGAAAAGAAGCGGCTTGGCGACCCGATCGTGATGGTCACCGCCTATGACTATCCGAGCGCTCGCGCAGCCGAGGCTGCCGGGGTCGATCTCGTGCTGGTCGGCGACTCCGCCGCCACGACCGTGCTCGGCCACAACGCCACGACGCCTGTGGAGCTCACGGACATGCTCGTGCTCGCGCGCGCCGTGCGCCGCGGACTTCGCACGCCGCTTCTGATCGGCGACCTGCCTTTCGGCTCCTACGAGGTGAGCGACGAGCAGGCGATCACGACCGCCATGCGCATGGTCAAGGAGGCCGGCTGCGAATGCGTGAAGCTCGAGGGCGGCGGGGAGGCCTCCGTGCGTCGCGCGCGGGCGATCGTGGGCGCGGGCATCCCCGTGATGGGACACGTCGGCCTCACCCCCCAGACCTCGACCGCCCTCGGTGGCTGGAAGGCGCAGGGTCGCACCGCCGGCGCGGCCGCCCGCATCGCCGCCGAGGCGCTCGCCCTGCAGCAGGCGGGCTGCTTCGCGCTCGTCTTCGAGGCCATACCGAGCGCGGTCACCGAGGAGCTCATGCCGGGCATGGAGATCCCGGTCATCGGCATCGGCGCCGGCCCGGCCACCGATGGTCAGGTCCTTGTCTTCCACGATCTGCTCGGCATCCGCGACGGGCTGGGGCCGCGCTTTGTCAAGCGCTACGCCAACCTGCAGCAGGAGATGAACGACGGTGTGGCCGCCTATGCCGCCGACGTGCGATCGCGCCGCTACCCCGGCCCCGAGCACACCTACTCGATCAACCCCGACGAGTTGTCCGAGCTGCACGCGCGCCTGGCCTGACGGGCGCGCCCGGCGTCCACCTGGGCTGGCGGGCGCACAGGAGCCCGCCCTGCCCTGAGGTCGCGCACGCCGCCCGATCTAGGCGAGCGGCGCTCCGTAGCGCTCGGCAAAGGCGAACTCGCCCACCGGCTTGCGCGACAGCTGCGCGGGCCAGGGTTCGTCACGCCGGCCGACGAGGACGTAGGCGGCGATCACCACGTCATCGGGAATCGCGAGCAGCTCCCTGACCTGCGGCTCGGCCGGCGCCAGGAGCGTTGTCAGCGCGGCGCCGAGGCCCTCCGCGCGCAGCCCGAGGAGCATGTTCTGCACGAACGGGTAGATCGACGCCCCGCCCACGATGCTCGGGCGCTCGAGCCCGGCGTCGACGATCGCCAGATCGCCGAGCTTCGCGCACACGATCAGGTGCAGCGGCACCTCGTGAATCCGCTCGGCGAACTCGTCGGCGCGCTTGACCATCCGCACCCGGCGGGGATCGGGCGGGTTCGGATCGGCAAGCATCGCGGCTCCGCCGGTGAGCTCCATGTAGGCGCGCCAGTGCGGCTGGTAGAGGTCGCGCAGCGCCTGCCTGGTGCCGGCGTCCCTCACCGCGATTACACGCCAGCCCTGCCTGTTGCCGCCGCTCGGCGCGAAGCGGGCGTTCTCGAGCACGCGGTGCAGAACCTCCGGCGGGACCGGCTCGGTCCCAAAGCGCCGGGTGGTCGGAGCACAGCGCATCGCCTCGTAGAGGTCCACCGCGGCCACCTTACCGGTACTCGATGCGCCCTTATCGGTACTCGATGCGCCTGATCACGCGCGCGGGCAGGCCGGCGGCGACCGAGAACGGCTCCAGGTCGCTGGTCACCACGCTGTTCGCGCCGACCACGCAGCGCTCACCGATCGTCACGCCGCTGGTGACCACCACGTTGGCCCCGAGCCAGCAGTTCTCGCCGATCCGCGTGGGGCCCTTGCTCTCGAATCCCTGCCAGGTGATCGGCTTGACAGGGTCCCCGTAGCGGTGACTCGCGTCCGTCACGAAGCAGCCGTTGGCCAGCATGCAGTGGTCGCCGATCTCGACCAGCTCCTGCGAGGCGACCATGACGCCCAGATTCAGGAACGTGCCCGCTCCGATGCGCACCCGCGCGTCCCCGGGCGCGGTGATCCATACGCCGGGCTCGAGCAGGGCGCCCGGCCCCACCTGAAGGCGCCCCTCCAGCAGAGCCTCGAGCACGTTTCCGTGGACCGGCCAGCGCACGAACGCTTCACGGCGCAGGAACTGCCAGTGGATCCGCGCACGATTCCAGGGCAGCGAGTTGCGCTCATACCACCGCCACTTCTGTGCCCACAGCCGGGCCTCGCGCGCCGCGTCGCTCAAGCGGCGACCTTGGCCCGTCGCCTGCGCTGAGCGCCCTTGGCCGGCTTCGACGGGTTCGAGCTCGCCGGTGAGGTGAGGATCTCCGACAGGAAGCGCCCGGTGTGCGAGGCGGGCTCGGCCGCGACCTCCTCGGGAGTGCCGACGGCAATCGCCATGCCCCCCTCCTCGCCGCCCTCCGGCCCCATGTCGATCAGCCGGTCGGCGGACTTGATCACGTCGAGGTTGTGCTCGATCACGACCACGCTGTTGCCCGCGTCCACCAGGCGCTGCAGCACCTCGAGCAGGCGCTGCACGTCGGCGAAGTGCAATCCGGTCGTCGGCTCGTCGAGTATGTAGAGGGTGCGTCCGGTCGCGATCTTCGAGAGCTCGGTCGCGAGCTTCACCCGCTGGGCCTCCCCGCCGGACAGGGTGGTGGCCGGCTGGCCGAGCCGGACATAGCCCAGCCCGACCGCGTTGAGCGTCTCCAGGCGCCGGCGCACCTTGGGAATGTGCTCGAAGAAGCCGAGCGCCTCCTCGACGGACATGTCCAGCACGTCGGCGATGCTCCTGCCCTTGAACCGCACCTCCAGCGTCTCGCGGTTGTAGCGCTTGCCGTGGCACTGCTCGCACGGCACGTACACGTCGGGAAGGAAGTGCATCTCGATCTTGATCTGCCCGTCCCCGCGGCAGACCTCACACCGCCCTCCCTTGACGTTGAAGCTGAACCGGCCGGGCTTGTAGCCCCGCGCACGCGCCTCCTGGGTCTTCGAGAACAGGTCGCGGATCACGTCGAACAGGCCCGTGTATGTGGCGGGATTCGAACGCGGCGTGCGCCCGATCGGCGACTGGTCGACGGCGATGATCTTGTCGAGCTGCTCGAGCCCGCTGATCGCGCGGTGCGCGCCGGGGCGCTGGCGGGCGCGGTGCAGGCGGTTGGCGACCGCCTTGAACAGAACGTCGTTGACGAGCGTGGACTTGCCTGACCCCGACACGCCGGTCACGCACGTCAGAACTCCGAGCGGTATGTGCACGTCGATGTCGCGCAGGTTGTGCTGGCTGGCCCCCAGGATCTCCACGTAGCCGTCCGGCGTGCGCCGCCGTCGCGGGGCCTCGATCGTGCGCGCGCCCGAGAGGAACTGTCCGGTGAGCGACTCCTTGACCTCCTGGACCTCCGCGGCGGTGCCCTGGGCGACGATCCGCCCGCCGTGCTCGCCCGGTCCCGGCCCGAGGTCCACGAGATGGTCGGCCGCGCGCATCGTCTGCTCGTCGTGCTCGACCACGATCACCGTGTTGCCGAGGTCGCGCAACCGCTCCAGAGTGCCGATCAGCTTGGAGTTGTCGCGCTGGTGCAGGCCGATCGAAGGCTCGTCGAGGATGTACAGGACGCCCACCAGCGAGGAGCCGATCTGGGTGGCCAGGCGGATCCGCTGAGCCTCCCCCCGCTGAGCGTCGCGGCCGCCCGGTCCATCGACAGGTAGCCGATGCCGACGTTCTCGAGGAAGCGCAGCCGCTCGGATATCTCGCGCAGGATCAGCCGCGCGACGTGGCGATCGGTCTCGGAGAGCTCCACGCTCTCGAGCCACTCGAGCGCGCGCTGAGCCGAGAGCGCACAGAAGTCCTCGATCCGCGTCCCCCCCACGAGCACCGCCCGGGACTCCGCGCGCAGCCGCGCACCGCCGCACACCGGGCACGCCCGCAGCGACATGAACTCCTCGATCTTCTCCCGCGTCCACTCCGAATCCGTCTCGCGATAGCGGCGCTGGAGGTTCTTGACGATCCCCTCGAAGCGCGTCGCGTAAGAGCGCCGGCGCCCGTAGCGATTGCGGTAGGTCACCTGGATCGGCTCTCCGTTCGTCCCCTGCAGGAACAGGTCACGATGCTCTGCCGGCAGCTCCTCCCACGGCGCCTCCAGGTCGACTCCGTAGCGTTCGGCGATCGCCTCGGTGACCTGCTCGTAGTAGCTCGAGCTGCTGCTCGCCCACGGCGCCAACGCGCCTTCGGCGATCGACAGGGCCGGGTCGGGCACGACCAGCTCGGGGTCGATCTCCATCTGCGAGCCCAGCCCCGTGCAGCGATCGCATGCCCCGTGGGGCGAGTTGAAAGAGAAGATCCTCGGCTCGAGCTCCACGAGCGATGGTCCATGCTCCGGGCAGGCGAACCTCTCCGAGAAGGTGAACACGCTCCCAGGCTCGGGCTTCGCGCCCGCGACTATCTGCGTTGCGGCCGCGCGCGCGCCCTTTGCGCCGGTGGCATGGGTGTGCTCGGGCTCGTCCTTCGCCCGCCCGCGCGAGCGCCCCGCGCCCGTGGCGCGCCGCGCCTCACCCTGATTCGCCGGGGCCGCCGCGCCCGCGGAGCCCGGCAGGGCGGAGCCGATGATCTCGATCTCGACGAGCCCGTCGGCCAGGCCGACCGCGGTCTCGATCGAGTCCGCCAGGCGCTTGCGCAAGTCGTGGCGCATGATCAGGCGATCGACCACCACCGAGATGTCGTGCTTGTAGCGCTTGTCGAGCACGATCGATTCCTCGAGCATGCGCACCCGATCGTCGATCTTCACCCGCGCGAAGCCATCCGTCCTCAGATCCTCCAGGAGCTTTCCGTACTCACCCTTGCGACCCCGCACGACCGGGGCGAGCACCATGAAGCGCGTCCCCTCCCCGAGCTCCATCGCCTGATCGATGATCTGCTCGGCCGACTGGCCCACGATCGGCCTGCCGCAGATCGGGCAGTGGGGCTTGCCCACGCGCGACCACAGCAAACGCAGGTAGTCGTAGATCTCGGTCACCGTCCCGACGGTCGATCGCGGGTTGCGCGAGGTGGTCTTCTGGTCGATCGAGATCGCCGGCGAGAGACCCTCGATCGAGTCGACGTCCGGCTTGTCCATCTGCCCGAGGAACTGCCTGGCGTAGGCCGACAGCGACTCCACGTAACGCCGCTGACCCTCGGCGTAGATCGTGTCGAACGCCAGGCTGCTCTTGCCCGATCCCGACAGCCCCGTGATCACCACGAGCGCGTCCCGCGGCAGCGCGACGGAGAGGTCCTTGAGGTTGTGCTCTCGCGCCCCGGAGACGACTATCTGGTTGCCGGCGGCCATGTCCGGCCCATTCTATGACGGCGAACAGATGTTCGGGTGCGCCGATCGGACTGCAGGCGCGCCGGGCGCGGCCACGCGCTATCCCTCGATCGCCGCGTACACCTCGTCAACCAGCTTCTGCCGGTCTGACAGCTGGAAGTGCTCGGCGAGATAGCGCTCTGCGTCCGTGCGCGACTCGCCGTTCAGCGCCATGTTCAGCGCGACAAGGCGCGCGCTGTCGAGCTCCCCGCCGGCAACGGCTCCCGTCCCGGCGGGGGCCTGCTCCGCCGAGCCCGCGGGGCGAGCGGGCGGCTGTGCCGCGGGCTGGGGCGTCGGCGACGAGGGCGGTGCCGCGGGTGCAGGCGGCGCAACCGGCGCCGGCCGGGCCACGGTCGGCGCGGGGGCGCCGGCGGCGGAATCGGCAGGGTGCGCATCGATCCCCGCCCGCGAGGCCTCCGGCTGCGTCACCGAACCCGCGCGGCCTGACGCGGCGTCGTACAGCTCGCCCATGTTCGTCTGGACCGCCGCGAGGTCGGCGGACAGCCGGCGCGCGCCCCCGCTGAGGCTCTCGGTGAGCGCGCCGACCTCGCCGTCCATCGACGCGACCCGCTCGAGCAGGATCGACGTCGCCTGTGCCACCGCGGCGACGTGCGTGCGAGCCTGCTCGATGGCCTCCTCGCGGGTCCGGGCGGCATCCCGCGCTGCGTCCTCGCGGGCGTTCGTCGCGCTCTGGCGTGCCTGGCTCTCGATGTCCGCGGCAGCCGTCTCGGCCGCCTGAAGGATGCTCTGCACCTGGGTGCCCGCCGTCGAGGCGAGCGAGGTGTCCGGGCCGCGGCCGCTCATCTCCCGCTGGAGCTCCTCGATCTCGGCCGCCAGCGCACGCAGGTGGGCGTCCACCGCGGCGGGATCGTAGCCGCGCCGGACGATCGGGAAGTCCCGCTTCTCGATGGCCTGGCGGTCGAAGTCCACGGCGGCCATCCTAGGCGATCTCGCCGGTCGGAGCCTCGTCTGCGGGCGCGCCCGCGGCGGCCGTCCGATTCTCCGGGGCATCGCCGGCGGGAGCCTCGGTCGCCTGGATCTCCCGCAGGTCGCGGCGGATCTCGCGGAGCTCGTCGCGCAGCTGCGCGGCGTACTCGAACCGCAGGTCCTCGGCCGCGGCCATCATCTCCTCCTCGAGCTCGACCACCATCCGCTCGAGCTCGTGCTCGGGCATCTCCTTGGCCTTGGCGGCGCCTGGCCTGCGCCGGCTCCGCCCGCGCGGGACCTTGGACTCCGCCTGCAGGAACTCGGCGATATCCGAGATGCCCTTGACGATCGTCGCGGCCGTGATCCCGTGCCGCTCGTTGTATGCGAGCTGGATCTCGCGCCGGCGGTCGGTCTCGGAGATCGCCGCGCGCATCGCCTGGGTCTCCTTGTCCGCGTACATCAGCACCGTCCCTCCCACGTTGCGCGCGGCGCGGCCGATCGTCTGGATCAGCGAGGTCTCGCCGCGCAGGAAGCCCTCCTTGTCGGCATCGAGGATCGCTACGAGCGAGACCTCCGGCAGGTCGAGACCCTCGCGCAGCAGGTTGACCCCAACCAGCACGTCGTACTCCCCGAGCCGCAGGTCCCTGATGATCTGAATGCGCTCGAGCGTGTCGATCTCCGAATGCAGGTAGCGCGTCTTGAAGCCCATCTCGAGCAGGTACTGCGACAGGTCCTCGCTCATCTTCTTCGTCAGCGTCGTGACCAGCACGCGCTCGTCGCGCTGCACGCGCTGGCGCACCTCGTTCATCAGGTCGTCGATCTGGCTTCTGGTCTCGCGCACGTCCACGACGGGATCGACGATTCCGGTGGGCCGGACGATCTGCTCGACGACCCGCGTCGAACGGGCCCGCTCGTACTCCCCCGGCGTGGCCGAGACGAACATCAGCTGCGGGGTGATGGAGAGGAACTCGTCGAACGTCTGGGGACGGTTGTCCAGCGCGCTCGGCAGCCGGAAGCCGTAGTCCACGAGCGTCTGCTTGCGCGACCGGTCGCCCACGTGCATGCCGCCGATCTGCGGAACCGTCTGGTGGGACTCGTCGATGAAGCAGACGAAGTCATTCGGGAAGTAGTCGATCAGGCAGTAGGGCCGCTCGCCCGGCGCGCGCCCGTCGAGGATCCGCGAGTAGTTCTCGATGCCCGAGCAGAAGCCCATCTCGCGCAGCATCTCCATGTCGTACTGAGTGCGCTGACGCAGCCGGTGGGACTCGAGCTGCTTGCCCTCGGACTCGAGCTGCTCGCAGCGCTCGTTGAGCTCCCGGCCGATCTCCGCCACAGCCGCCTCGATCGTGCCCTCCCTGACGTTGTAGTGGGTCGCCGGCCAGATTGCGACGTGCTCGAGGTCGTCGGCTATCAGCTCGCCCGTGAGCGGGTCGAAATGGGCGAGCCGTTCGACTTCGTCGCCGAACATGGTCGCCCGGAAGGCCGTCTCGGCGTACGCGGGGAACACCTCGAGCGTCTCGCCCCGCACGCGGAACGTGCCGCGCGCCAGCACGGTGTCGTTGCGCGTGTACTGGATCGAGACGAGCTTGCGCAGCAGCTTGTCGCGGTCGATCTCCTCCCCGCGCCTGAGGATCTGCATGTTCATCTCGTAGGTCTCCGGCGAGCCCAGCCCGTAGATGCACGACACCGAGGCCACGACGATCACGTCGCGGCGGGCGAACACCGCGGCCGTGGCCGCGTGGCGCAGGCGATCCACCTCCTGGTTGATCGCCGAGTCCTTCTCGATGTACAGGTCCCTGCTCGGGACATACGCCTCGGGCTGGTAGTAGTCGTAGTAGGAGACGAAGTACTCGACCGCGTTGTCCGGGAAGAAGGTCCGGAACTCGTTGCACAGCTGGGCCGCGAGCGTCTTGTTGTGGGCGATCACGAGCGCGGGCCGCTGCACCGCCTCGATCACGCCCGCCATCGTCATCGTCTTGCCGGTTCCCGTCGCCCCGAGCAGCGTCTGAAAGCGCTCGCCGGAGCGGACGCCCTCGGCCAGCTCGGCGATCGCCTTGGGCTGGTCGGCAGTCGGCGTGAAGACCGAGTCGAGCTTGAAGTCCGGCATCGCCCCCCTACCGTAGCGGGCGCCTACTGCAGTCCGAGCTCGCGAGGGTACGTCGATCGGTAGGCCCGCTGAGCGCTCAGCACCCGCTGCACGTACGCGCGGGTTTCTCCGAACGGGATCGCCCCCACCGTGAGCCGGCGGCCTTCGGCGTTCGCCTGCGCCACCCAGCTGTCCACGTTCGCGAGGCCCCCGTTGTAGGCCGCGACGGCCAGCGTCTCGTCGCCCTTGTAGTGGTCGAGCAGGTACCTCAGGTAGTAGCTGCCGTATGCCACGTTGATGCTCGGCGTCGCCAGATCGCCGGCGGTGAAGCGGCTGCCCCCCGACAGATGCGCGATGAAGTAGGCGGTGGTCGGGAGGATCTGCATCAACCCCTGGGCCCCTGCCGGTGAGGGGCGCGGGTTGAACTTCGTCTCGGCGTAGATCACCGCCGCGATCAGCGCCGGATCGAGGTGCTTCTCGCCGGCCTGCTGGCGGATCACGTCGGCGTCGCTCAGCGGCAGCCCGAGATCGCGCACGGCATGGCCGACCTCCAGGGCCATCAGCCCCACGAGCGCGACCGTCAGCGTCACGGCGACGATCGTGCCAAGCGGCCGGCGGTTCGTCATGCTCCTAGCTTGTCAAGCACCACCGACAGCTCGTGCTCGAGTTCCTGCAGGGTGCCGTCGTTGTGCACTACGAACGTCGCCCGGCGCGCCTTCTCCTGCTGGGAGAGCTGACGCGCGGCACGCTCCTGCGGAAGGACATGCCCGCGTCGGGCGGCGCGCTCGCGGCGCACCGGCTCGGCGGAGATCACGACGATCGTGGCGTCGTAGAGCTTCTCCATGCCGGCCTCGAACAGCAGCGGCACCTCCACCACCGCGACCCGCGGGCCGCCGCCCGCAGGCCGCGAGGCCCGCACGCCCTGAAGCCACTCCGCGACACGTGCCCCGACGAGCGGCCAGAGCAGCTGCTCGAGCCATTCCCGGTCCTCCTCTCGCGCGAACGCCCGCGCGGCGAGCGCCGAGCGGTCGACCACGCCGCCCGGCGCGACCTCCGGACCCCAGCGTGTGATGACCGCGTCGCGCACCTGCTCGCCCTGATAGAGCTCGTGCACCACCGCATCGGTCGAGAGCACCGCCGCGCCGAGTCGCTCCAGCGCGGCGAGGGCCGTCGACTTGCCGGCCCCCATCCCTCCGGTCAGCCCAACGAACGGCACCGCCGCCTGCGCCCGCACAACGCTGCTCGGGCCCGGTCAGTCCTGCGAGGGCTGTGCGGCGCCGGCATGCTCGGTCGCCTCGTCCTGTGGCCCCGGGGCCTCATCGCCCTCTGCGCTTGAAGCGCCCTCCTGCACCGCCTGCGCGGAGGCCGTCGTCGCTTGATCGGGTGATCCGGCCGGCTCGTCGGCCTCACCCCCAACGGGGGTTTCTGCAGCCTCCGCTGCCTCGGGCACCGGCGCCGCCTCGACGGCGGGGGCAGCCTCGGGCGCCTGCGCGGTCTCGGCGGCCTGCGGCTCCTCCGCGGCGCCGGATGGCGCGAGCGCCTCGGACAGCTGCGGCGCAGCGGCGTCCACCGCGGCGAGGGGCTCACCGGCCTCGAGAGCCTGCGGCGCCTCGGCGGCGTCGAGCGCGCCCGCGTCCTGTGGCGCCTCGGGCTCGCCGGCGCGGGCCACGGGCAGGATCTGGTCCTCCACCCGCTTGGCTGACAGCGACAGCCGCCTGCGCTCGGAGTCGATCTCGAGTATGCGCACGCGGATCTCGTCGCCCGGGTGGACGATCTCACGCGGGCTCTCCACGTGGTGGGACACCAGCTCGGATATGTGCACGAGCCCCTCGACCCCGTCGAGGATCTCGACGAACGCGCCGAAGGTGACGACCTTCGTGACCTTGCCCTCGAGCTCGTCGTTGACGCTGTAGGTGTCCACGATCCGCTGCCAGGGGTCCTCCTGGGTCTGCTTGAGCCCCAGGGAGATGCGCTGGCGCTCGCGGTCGATGTCGAGCACCTTGACCTTCACGGTGTCTCCGATCGCGAGGATCTCGCTCGGGTGGTTGACATGCGACCAGGAGAGCTCTGAGATGTGGATCAGGCCGTCGATCCCGTCGAGGTCCACGAACGCGCCGAAGTCGACGATGTTGGAGATCTGTCCCTCCACCACGAGGCCGGGCTGCAGGCGGTCGAGAATCTGCTGTCGCACCTCCTTGCGCTCCTCCTCCAGCACCGCACGGCGCGAGAGCACCACGTTGTTGCGCGAGCGGTTGAGCTCGATCACCTTGGTCTCGATCTTCGTTCCGATGTAGTCGTCGAGCTTGGGCACCCGCCGGATGTCCACGAGCGACGCGGGCAGGAAGCCGCGAACGCCGAGGTCGATGATCAGTCCGCCCTTGACGACCTCGATGACCGTACCCTCGACCGGCTCGCCGGACTCCGCCGCGGTTTCGATCCGGCGCCAGGCTTTCTCGAAGCGCGCACGCTTCTTGGACATGATCAGCCGGCCGTCCTGGTCCTCCTTGGTGAGGACGATCGCGTCGACCTCCTCGCCGACGTGCACCTCGTCGCTCGGGTCGACCGACTTGCGAATCGACAGCTCGTTCGCGGGGATGACGCCCTCGGACTTGTAGCCGATATCCACGAGGACCTCGTCCTTGTCGACGCGCACCACGTGGCCCGTCACCACCTCGCCCTCCTCGATGGGCCGGAAGGTCGCGTCGTAGTTGGGGACGATCTCGCCGTCGATCTCCAGCAGGAGCCCGTTTGACCCCTCGACCACGTGGCCCTGGGGATTCTCCGTCAGTGTCTGCACTGCTCGAAGCCTACCGCAGCCGTATCATTGCCGGGCAGATGCCTGCGCGAGCGACGAAGCGGGGCGCTCGGCGCACCCGCCTTCAAGGAGGCGACTGCGACGTCCTGGTGTGCGGCGCGAGCTTCGCCGGGCTGGCCGTCGCGCGCGAGCTCGCCGGCTCGGGGGCGAAGGTGCTCGTGATCGACCGCTACGAGCTCGGGGAGCGCCAGACCTCGGCCTGTGCGATCCCCACGCCCTGGCTCGGGGCGCTGGATGCCATGAGCTCGGTGCGCCAGAGCTTCGACGAGCTGCTCGTCCACGCGCCGTTTCGCAGCTCGCGCTGGACGCTCCCGTGGTCCTTCTCCACCTTCGACTACCGCGAGCTGTGCGCGCTGCTGTGGAGCCAGGCCGGCTCGAGCGGCGTCGAGTTCGACACGGCGACGGTGACCGGTCGCGACTGCTTCACGGTTCACACCGACCGCGGCGAGCTGAAAGCCCGCCTGGTCGTCGACGCGCTCGGATGGCGGCGAGTGCTGTCCAACGGGCCCACCATCCAGCCTCCCAACGCGCGCCTTTCGCGGGGCCTCGAGGTGCACCCGGCGGGCCGCGGCGAGCGCATGGAGCTGTGGATCGACCCCCGATACATCCGGGCCGGATACTCCTGGAGCTTCCCGGCGAAGGATGAGCTGCGCGTGGGCGTGGGCTCCTTCTGGCCCACCCACCACGTCAAGGAGCCGACGGTCAGGCTTGCGGGCGACCTCGGCCTGCCGGCCGAGGGCTACCAGGGCAACTGGATCCCCCATGAGCTCCGCGCGGCCGTGGAGGACGGGGTGTTCTTCGCCGGTGACTCGGCCGGGCACTGCCTTCCCCTGACGGCCGAGGGCATCCGCACCGCGCTCTACTTCGGAATCGCCTGCGGGCGCGAGCTGCGCGCCGTGATCGACGGCGCTCGCACGCGAGAGGACGCGCTGCGCCGCTACGGCGACTTCTCCGCCTCCCACGCCCGTAAATACCGCTGGCTGCTCGGAGCCCAGCGGGCGGTCGGCCGGATGACGCCCAGTCGCTCGCTGGGCGCGGTCGTCGGCGCTCTGGAGAGCCGCCGCATCGTCAACTGGATCTTCTCCCACTACCTGGCGATCGCCCCGCCGTCATTCGTGGGCGGCGCGGAGAGCGGCGCTTCGGCGAGCGCTCGCGCGAGCCGGCGGATCCCCTCCTCGATGGCGGGCTCGACGAGGTTGGCGTAGCCGAGGACGAGGCCGTCGTGCACGGCACGGGCCTGCATGTAGGCGTATCCAAGCGGGTAGACGGCCACCGAGCGGCGGCGCGCCGCCTCGATCAGCTCCAGCCCGTCGACCTCGCGATCGAGGCGCACGATCGCGTGCAGGCCCGCCGCCAGTCCCGTCACCCGGGCGCCCGGGAGATGTCGCGCGACCGCCCTGACGAGCGCATCGCGCCGCGCCCGGTAGCGACGGCGGGCCTGGCGCAGATGACGGTCGTAGGCCCCGCTCTCGAGCATGTGTGCCAACGCCAGCTGATCGAGCGTCGGGCAACCGTGATCGGCCAGGTTCCTCTGTTCAACGATCAGCTCGACCAGATGTGCCGGTGCCACCAGCCAGCCCAGTCGCAGGGCGGGGGCCAGAGTCTTGCTGACGGTGCCCATGTAGACGACTCGATCGGGCGCGAGGCCCTGGAGCGCCGCCAGCGGAGCCCGGTCATAGCGGTACTCGGCGTCATAGTCGTCCTCGATGAGCAGCCCCCCGGTGGCGCCCGCCCACTCGAGCAGGGCTGCGCGGCGGGCGGGCGCCAGGGCAACGCCGGTGGGCGACTGGTGCGCCGGCGTGACGAACACGCCGTCGAGTCGGCCGTGCTCGGTCTCGATTCGCGCGAGCTCATCGACACATGCCCCCTGCCCGTCGACGGGCAGCGCCTGAAGGCGTGTGCCGTGGGCGGCGAGGATCGCCCGGTGGGGTGGCAGGCCCGGGTCCTCCACCGCAAGGTGCGGACCGCGCAGCGCACGGGCGAGCAGTACGAGGCCTTGCGCGGCCCCTGAGCACACGACGATCCTCTGCGGGTCCACCGCCACTCCACGTACGCGGCGCAGATGCTCCGCCAGCGCGCGTCGCAGCTCCGGCGCTCCCCGCGCGTCGGGGTAGCCGAAAGCTCGATCGGGCGCTCTGCGCAGCGTCTCACGCATGGCACGTAGCCAAACCCTGCGCGGAAAGGACGCGAGGTCGGGGTAGCCGGGGAAGAAGTCGTAGCTCAACGTCGTGATCTCCGGCTCGGCCGCGGGCACGGTCATGGCACCGGCGGCCTCCGCCACGTAGGTGCCGGCGCCGGGGCGGGCGACCAGATAGCCCTCGGCGAGCAGCTGGGAGTACGCGTCCACCACGAGCCGGCGCGACACGCCGAGGTCCGACGCAAGGGCGCGCGTGGCGGGAAGGCGTGCGTGGGCCGCCAGACGGCCCGAGCGCACCGCTCCCCGCAGCCCGTCCTCGAGCTGGGCGCGCAGCGGCCTGCGCGCCGAGCGGTCGAGCTCGACGAGCAGCTCAGGGCCAGAATTGGCACCCGATTTCAGGGTCAAAGTGGTCCTTTACGGGGCACCACAATCACCATATCGTGGGGGACCAATGAACGGGTCCCTCACCGCCCCGCCCCCCGACTCTCCCCGTTCGCTGCAGGCGGAGGTGCTCACGGCCGCAATGGTGGTGCTCGCCGCCTTCCACATCGCGCTGGCAATCTTCATGGCGGTCGCTCCCCATGCCTTCTACAAGGCGATCGGCCCCTTCGGCGCGAGCAACGATCACTACGTGCGGGACGTCGCGACCTTCTACGCGGCTGTTGGGGCGGGATTCGCGATCGCCGTCCGCCGGGTCTCCTGGCGCGTTCCACTGCTGGCGATAGCGACGATCCAGTTCGCGCTCCACAGCGTGAACCACCTGGTCGACATCGCCAACGCGCATCCGGCGTGGACCGGCTACTTCGACTTCCTCTCGCTGGCCGCCACGACCCTGCTGCTCGCATGGCTGCTGGCGCTCGCGCTCGAGCAGACGCGCGCATCACAACCCGATCAGGAAGGAGCCCGACGATGAGCCGCATCGCTTCTGTCAAGACCAAACAGGCAGCGCCGCTGACGCGTGCAGTCCTGTCGATGGCCCGACGCAAGACCGGGCAACTCGCCGGTCGGGAGACCGAGCGGATGATCGAGCCGCTCGAACTGTACGCGCACGCGCCACTGCTGCTGATCGGCTACGGCATGATGGAGGGCGCAACCGCAAGGCTGCACCGCGTCGCGGAGCGGCTCAAGGTGCTTGCCGAGCTCAAGGCGGCTACGCTCACGAGCTGCGAGTACTGCATCGACATCGGTTCCCAGATCGCACGCCATGCGGGAATCAGCGAGGAGCAGCTGCTGGCGCTGCCCCGCTATCGCGACAGCGACCTGTTCGACGAGCTCGAGAAACTCGTGATCGACTACGCGGTGGGAATGAGCGCGACGCCCGTGGCCGTCTCCGACGAGCTGTTCGCCAAGCTGCGCTCCCACTTCGACGATGCCCAGCTCGTGGAGCTGACGAACGCGATCGCTCTGGAGAACATGCGCGGGCGCTTCAACCTCGCGCTCGACATCCGCTCGGCCGGCTTCCGCGACGGCATGGTGTGCGCGGTCCCCGAGGCCGATCGGCAGGAGCCGACGGCCCCGGTCGCGGCCCACGCATGAGGGTGTTCCTGGCCGGCGCCACCGGCGTGATCGGCCGGCGGCTCATCCCGATGCTGCTGGCCGAGAGCCACCAGGTCACCGGCATGACGAGATCGGCGGACAAGCTCGATGCGCTGGCGCGCATGGGCGCAGAGCCCGTCCTCGCCGACGCGCTGGACCCCGACGCGGTGCACAGGGCGGTGGGCGAGGCTCGACCCGATGCCGTGATCCACCAGCTCACCTCGATTCCGGCGCGGATCGAGCCGCGCAAGATCGGCAGGGACTTCGCGATGAACGACCGCCTGCGCAGCGAGGGCACGCGCAATCTCGTCGATGCCGCGCGTGCGGCCGGCGCCGGGCGGATCGTCGCTCAGAGCATCGCCTTCGCGTACGCCCCGGGGCCGGCGGGGACGCTGCACCACGAGGCCGACCCGCTGTTCCTGGACTCGCCCGAGCCGTTCCGGCGCTCCGTGAGGGCTCTGCAGGTGCTGGAGCGCACGGTGCTCGAGGCGGGCGGCGTCGTGCTGCGCTACGGCTACTTCTACGGTCCGGGCAGCGCCATCTCGCGCAACGGGTCGATCTGCGAGGACGTCTCCCGCCGGCGCCTTCCGCTGGTCGGCCGGGCCGAGGGGGTGTGGTCGTTCATCCACGTCGACGACGCCGCACGAGCGACCGTCGTGGCGCTGAGCAGAGGCGGGCCCGGCGCCTACAACGTGGTGGACGACGATCCCGCGCCGGTGTCGCAGTGGCTGCCGGCGCTCGCCGAGTCGCTCGGAGCCCCGCATCCGCGCCGGGTGCCCGCGATCATTGCCCGCCTCGTCGGTGGCAGCTACGGCGTGGCGACCATGACCCGCGCCCAGGGGGCGCTCAACGGGCTCGCCAAGCGGGAGCTCGGCTGGGCGCCACGGCATGCCAGCTGGCGCGAGGGCTTCGCCGGCGCGCTGGGCTGAGTGGGCTGAGCGCCCGCACGCTCCGCCGACGGGCCCGAGCCTAGCGGCGAACCACCAGCACCACCCCGACCAGGAGAAACACCAGCCCCACCACCCGCGAAGCGCCGATGTGCTGCTTGGCGATCCCGAGCAGGCCGAAACGGTCCACCAGCACGGCGATCGCCAGCTGACCGCTCACCACGATGGCGGTCAGGCCGCTGACGCCCAGGGTGCGGACGGTGACCAGCGCGACCGTCACGTACACCGCCCCGAGGATCCCTCCGACGAGCGCCCACCATGGCGCCCGCCCCGCGCTCGTGATCGTGCCGAGGCCACGGCTGGAGACGGACGCCACGAGCACCAGCACGAGCGTGCCGACGAGAAACGACACGGTGGCCGCCTGCAGGCTGCCGACCTGCCGGCCGAGGCGGGCGTTGATGGGCGCCTGCAAGCCGACGAAGCAGCCCGCCACGGC
Source organism: uncultured Solirubrobacterales bacterium (assembly GCA_963811445.1). GTDB lineage: Bacteria > Actinomycetota > Thermoleophilia > Solirubrobacterales > Solirubrobacteraceae > Palsa-744. The sequence continues at coordinate 43,962 of CAWERP010000004.1, read as the reverse complement.
AGCCAAGAGGACAGCCAGCCCGCGACTCACTTCGCCTCCAGCCAGTTGGCGCCCACGCCCACGTCGACGGCCAGCGGCGGGTCGTGCTGCCACACGCCACACATCTCCCGCTCGATCAGCTCGCGCGCGCGGTCCTCCTCGGAGGGCGGCCCTTCGAACAGGAGCTCGTCGTGGATCGTCAGCAGCAGGCGGGTCAGTAGATCGGACTGCGCCAGCGCCCGGTGGCAACGGACCATCGCGAGCTTGATGATGTCGGCAGCAGTGCCCTGGATCACCGTGTTGACCGCCAGGCGCTCGCCGAGCGTGCGGACCTGGTAGTTGCGCGCCTGCAGCTCGGGGATCTGCCGGCGGCGCCCCCACAACGTCTTGACGTAGCCCTCCTGCTTGGCGCGCTCGATCGTCTCGGCGATGAACGCCGCGACGCGCGGGAAGCGCTCCAGGTAGGCGTCGATGAACGCCTTGGCCTCCTCACGCGGAATGTTCAGGCGGTCGGCCAGGCCGTAGTCGGAGAGCCCGTAGACGATCCCGTAGTTGATCATCTTCGACTTCGATCTCATCCCGGGGTCGATCTCTGAGGCATCCACGCCGAAGACCTGCGAGGCGGTCGCCGTGTGGACGTCCTCGCCGCGGTGGAAGATCTCCTTGAGCACCGGCTCGTCGGCGACATGGGCGAGCACTCGCAGCTCGATCTGCGAGTAGTCCGCGGAGATCAGCACATTTCCCTCCTCGGCCTCGAAGCAGCCGCGAATCTCGCGGCCGAGCGGAGTCCGGATGGGAACGTTCTGCATGTTCGGGTCCGTGCTTGCGAGCCGGCCCGTCTGTGCCCCGGCCTGAAGGAACGTCGTGTGGATCCGCGAGCGCTTGTCGACCACCTGCGGCAGCACGTCGAGGTAGGTCTTGGCGAGCGTCGAGAGCTCGCGCCAGCGCTCGATCTTCGGCACGATCTCGTGCTCTGAGCGGATCGCCTGAAGGACGCGCGCGTCGGTGGAGAACCCGGTCTTGCCGCGGCGCTTGCGCGACAGGTCGAGCTTCTCGAACAGGATCTCCCCCAGCTGCTGCGGCGAGGAGATCAGGAACTCCTCGCCGGCCAGCGCAAAGATCTCCTGTTCGAGCGCGACGAGCTCCTCGCGCACACGGCCGGTGATCTCCGCGAGGCGCTCCAGGTTGAGCCGCACGCCGGTGAGCTCCATCTCGCGCAGGACCGCGACGAGGGGCAGCTCGATGTCATTCATAACCTCCTGCAGGCCGCGCTCTGAGATCTGCTCGCGCTGCCATTCCGCCAGCGCGCCGAGCAGCACCGCGTCGGCCGCCAGGGGGTCCTCGGCGTCCGCCGCGAGGCCCCGCTCCTCGCACAGCTCTGCGAACGGGTATCCGCGGCGGGCTGGCTCGAGCAGATAGGCGCCGAGCAGCGTGTCGTGGACCAGCCCGGGAGGCACGACCCCGAGCGCCTTCGCGTCGTGGGCGATCACCGGACGCGTCCCGCACGCCTGCGCGACGTCCCGCGGAGCGTCGCAGTCGCCGGCGAGCACGTCCGCCGGCGCTCCCTTGCCCTTGCCGGAGCCGCCGCCTGGCTGGGCTCCCGGCGCCAAGGCCACGGCGAAGCGCGATGGCGCCCCATCGGCGAACAGGGCGCCCTCGGGCGCCTCGGTGGCGCGCGCGACCACGCACAGCTCACCGTCGCCGAGCTGTGCGATGTCGCCCGGAGTGCCGGCCCGCACGCGCGCCCGGAGCCTGACCTCGGCTGCCGGTGCGGGCGCCGCGACCTCGGGATCGCCGAGCGCCTCTTCGAGGCGGCGCAGCGGGTCGCGCAGCTCGTACTTGCGGAACACCTCGCGCACGCGCGAGCGGTCCGGCTCGCGGGCCGCCTCGGCGGCGATGTCGAAGTCGACCTCCACGTCGCGCTGGATCGTCGCGAGGCTCCTCGACACGCGCGCCGCCTCGGCATTGTCGCGCAGGTTCAGTTTGCGCTTGGGCCCACTGATGTCCTCGATGTGCGACAGCACGCCCTCCAGCGAGCCGTAGCTCTGAAGCAGCTCACTCGCCGTCTTGTCGCCGATGCCCGGGACGCCCGGGATGTTGTCGGAGGTGTCCCCCTTCAGGCCGTAAAAGTCCGGGACGAGCTCCGGGGGGATCCCGTAGCGATCGAGCACCGCCTGGCGGTCGTAGATCTTCGTGTCGGTGATGCCGCGCGCGGTGGCCATCACCTTGATCAGCCCCTCCGCGTCGATCAGCTGGAAGACGTCGCGGTCGCCGCTGACGATCATCACTGGCACCGGCGGGCTGGCCCGCAGCGCCCGCTCTGCGAGCGACGCGATCACGTCGTCGGCCTCGTAGCCCTCGACCCGCACGTTGGCGTACCCGAAGGCCTCCACGAGCGGTTCCATCGCCGGCCACTGCTGCTTGAGCAGGTCCGGGCGGGAGCGGCGCTGGGACTTGTACTCGGCGAACAGCTCCGTGCGACCCGAGCTGCCCGCATCCCAGGCGACCACGGTCGGCGCGACCCCGTACTCGGTGACGATCTTCACGAGCATCGAGGCGAACCCGAAGATCGCGTTGGTCGGCTCCCCCGTGGAGGTCGCGATCGACTCCGGCAGCGCGTAGAACGCGCGGTAGACGAGGCTCGGGCCGTCGATCAGGAACAGGCGCCGCTGCGGTCCGCTCGGATCGCCCGCGCGCCCGCGCGCCGCTGTGGCTGTCGTGTTCGCCGCCATCGACCGCTCACTCTACGAACAGTCTCCGAGCATCGGCGAGCGGGTCCCGCCGGGCACGGAAGATGACCCCGGCCCGGATTCCTCCTAACATGCCCTGCCGCCCAATAACCGAGGAGTTCTCCAGTGAGCGCCACTCCAAGCGCGCAATACCGACTCACCATCCGCGTAAGGATCGACGACGCGCCGGGCATGCTCGGGCTCCTGACCGGCGCGATCGGCGAGGCGGGAGGCATCGTCGACGCGGTCGACCTCGTCGAGGTGTCGGGTGCCCACAGCGTGCGCGACATCGTCGTGGACGCCTCCGGACGAGAGCATTGGACGCGGATCGTCGCCGCGATCGAGGCCCTGGCCGGCGCGGAGGTCATAGACACGACCGACCGCACCTTCCTGCTGCATGTCGGGGGCAAGATCGAACAGCGCAACCGTCACCCGCTGAAGACGAGGGACGACCTGTCGATGGTCTACACCCCCGGCGTGGCGCGCGTATGCCTTGCGATCGCCGACGACGGGGACAAGGCGTTCCAGTACACGATCAAGCGCAACACGGTCGCTGTCGTCTCCGACGGCACCGCGGTGCTGGGGCTCGGGAACATCGGCCCTTACGCCGCGATGCCCGTGATGGAGGGCAAGTGCTGCCTGTTCAAGGAGTTCGCAGGGGTGGACGCGTTCCCCATCTGCCTGGACACCTCCGACCCCGCGGAGATCGTGCGGACCGTCGAGTTGATGGCACCCGGGTTCGGGGGCATCAACCTGGAGGACATCTCCGCGCCGCGCTGCTTCGAGATCGAGGAGCGGCTGAAGGAGCGCCTGGACATCCCCGTGTTCCACGACGACCAGCACGGGACCGCCGTGGTGGTGATGGCGGCGTTGCTGAACGCCGTGAAGCTCACCGGCCGGCGGTTGGAGGATCTCAAGGTGCTGATCATCGGCCTGGGCGCCGCCGGCATCGCGGTGACGAAGATCCTGCTGGCGGCGGGAGTCACGCAGATCGTCGGCGCGGACTCCCGCGGCACGTTGCACGTCCAGCGAGCCGACTATCTGGATGGGTCGATGCACGAGCTCAAGCGCTGGTTCGCCGAGGTCACGAACCCGGAGTGCCGCACGGGCGCGCCGGCCGAGGTGATCGACGGCGAGGATCTGCTGATCGGCGTCTCCGGCGCACGGGCGTTCCCGGCTGATGCGCTCGCCCGCATGAACAAGGACGCGATGGTGTTCGCGATGGCCAACCCCAACCCCGAGATCAACCCCGAGGAGGCGGCTCCCCACGTGCGGATCATGGCCACGGGCCGCTCTGACTACCCCAACCAGATCAACAACGTGCTGTGCTTCCCGGGGATCTTCCGCGGCGCGCTGGACGTGCGTGCGCCGGCGATCACCGAGGAGATGAAGATGGCCGCCGCGCGCGCGATCGCCGAGATAGTGCCCGAGGAGGAGCTGCGCGAGGACTACATCATCCCCTCGGTGTTCAACCGCGACGTCGCCCCGGCCGTGGCCGCGGCTGTGGCCGACCAGGCACGGGCCGCCGGCACCGCGCTTGCAGGCCAGCAGGTGGGATTCGCCCAGGGCGACACCATGACCGGCAGCTCCGCGAGCGCCAAGTCCGGCGAAGGGCGGGCATGACGGCGCCCGGGCGGTGAGCGCGCTGCGCGTGACCGTCACGGGAGCCACGGGGCTGATCGGTCCGACCCTGCTCGCCGCCCTCGGCGAGCAGCAGGCGCAGGTGACCGTGCTCTCGCGCGATCCGGTCCGGGCCGGCGCGCGGCTCAACCGGTCGGGCTCGGCATCGGTGGAGGCGGTGCGGTGGGACCCGACGAGCGAGCCGGCGCCGGTCGAGGCGCTCACCGGGCGCGACGCCGTGGTGCACCTCGCGGGCGAGAACGTGGCTCAGCGCTGGACGCCGAAGGCACGGGCCGCGATACGCGACAGCCGGGTGATCGGCACGCGCAATCTCGTCGAGGGCCTGCGGAGCGCCGAGTCGCCTCCGCGCACGCTGATCAGCGCCTCGGCGATCGGCTACTACGGCTCGCACGGCGAGGAGCCGCTGGACGAGGAGGCGCGCGCCGGGGAGGATTTCCTGGCGCGCGTGTGCGCGGCCTGGGAGGCCGAGGCACAGCGGGCGGCGGAGCTTCAGATCCGGGTGGTCCGGGTGCGGACCGGCGTGGTGCTCGATCGCAGCGGCGGAGCCCTGGCGAAGATGCTGCCCGCGTTCCGGCTCGGCGTGGGCGGACCGGTGGCGGGCGGGCGCCAGTACATCTCGTGGATCCACCGCGACGATCTGGTGGGCATGATGATGACGGCGCTCGACGACGAGCGCTGGACCGGCCCGGTCAACGCCACAGCTCCGGTGCCGGTCACCAATCGCGAGTTCTCCAGAGCGCTCGGCAGGGTGCTGCGCCGGCCCTCGCTGCTGCCGGTTCCCGGGTTCGCCCTGCGGGTGCTGTACGGCGAGATGGCGGAGATCGTCACCGGTGGCGCTCGCGTGGTCCCGGCCAAGCCGCTCGTGCTCGGCTACCGCTTCCGCCGTCCCGAGCTGGAGGAGGCGCTGCGGTCGGCGATAGCCGGCGGCTAGTGGGTCGCGCAGACCCTCACCGGGCGAGGCTCAAGCCGGCGCGGGCGCGCGCTCGCGGTGCGCCGGCGGTCGGTTCTGGGTCTCGATGATCACCCGGCAGGGGCGCTTGCTCAGCAGATATGCAGCCGTCGGTCCGATCCGCTGCTCGCCGGCGGGCGCGTGGATCGTCGACCAGTACATGACGTCCGAGCCGACCCGTTCGGCTTCCTCGACGAGCGCCGCGCCCGGGTTCCGGGTCCGGATCAGGCCGGTGTGGATCTTGATCCCCGCCCGTCTGGCCTGGATTCGCGCGCTCTCGAGGACCGAGCGCCCCTGCGCCTCCTCCTCCTCGAGGCCCGCCTCCAGCGAGAGCTGGCTGGGCACCGGCAGTACGAAGATCGCGTAGACGACCCCATCCTCGCCGATCAGCTTCGCCGCGCTGGAGAGCGCCGCGGCGCTCACGTCATCGCCGAAGATCGGCACGAGGGCGGTCTTGTACTCGAGCTCCTCGAAGTCCGCGGGACGCTCCGGGCGGGCGATGCGGTAGTCCTTGCGGGGATCCAGCCCCTGGCTGCGCCGATACAGCAGGTAGCCGACCATCCCCACGATCATCCACGGTATGCCGACCAGTCGGGCCTCGCCGTGCAGGGCCACCACCGCCACCCACGCGGCGGCGGTTCCGAGGCCGCCGATTACCGCGGTCATCGGTATCACAGACCCGCGGATGCGAACGCCCCACGGGCACCGGTAGGGGCGCTCGCGATCGGGGTCCTTGATCCTCAGGGCCACGATCGCGGCGTGGGCGATCGTGAAGGACAGCATCGCGCCGAACGAGTAGAGGTTCCCGAGCACTTCGGTGTTGCCGTAGAGGATCAGCGCGCCCGCGAGCGCCGAGAAGAACATGAGCGTGAACCAGGGCGTGCGGAAGGTCTTGTGCAGCTGCGAGAACAGGCTCGGCAGCTGGCGGTGCTCGGCCAGCGACCAGGACAGGCGCGATATCCCGATCATCCCCGCGTTCGTGGCTATCAACAGGATCGTGGCGGCGAGCAGGCCGACGTAGTAGGTGGCCACGTGCAGGACCGTCCCGTGCAGGCCGAGCCGCGAGACGATCCCGAGCACCGGGTCGTTCTGGAAATGTCCACCGAGCGCCGTGGCATAGCCGCTGTGGGTGAAGCATTCCCCCAGCGCAGGGCTGCAGCCCGGACCATGGTGGATCACGGGCAGGGCCGAGAGCGCCACCACAGAGATGCCCGCGTAGATCGCGAGCACCGCGAGCACCACGAGGTTCACCGCCTTGGGGACCTCGCGCCCGGGGTCGCGTGACTCCTCGGCCATGTTCGCCACCGTCTCGATGCCGGTGTAGGCGAGCATCGCGAGCGACAGCGCGAAGATCAGTTCCCGCCAGCTCGGCACGCTGCCGAGTTGCACCTGATTGATCAGCAGTTGGGGGTCGAAGACCAGCACCAGCCCCACCCCGACCAGGAGGATCTGCGTGGACAGGTCGAGGATCGCAAGGATGAAGTTCAGCTTGGCCGACTCGCCGAGGCCCCGGATGTTCAGCGCCAGCAGAAGACCGACCACGATCAGCCCGCCGAAGATGTCGCCGGGATTGTGGTTCAGCGCGCTCAGGCCGGGGAACGCGCTCAGGTAGTGGGGAACGAAAAACGCCGATATGGCGATCGTGAGGATGTAGTCGAGGCTGAGCGCCCAGCCGGCGAAGAACGACACGACGTCGTCAAAGGCGTGGCGCGCGAACGAGGAGGACCCGCCCGCTTCGGGGAACATCGCCGCGCCCTCGGCATAGGTTTTCGCGGTGAGCGCGAAAAGGCCGCCCGCGAACACGAACACCAGCGGGGTGAGCCCCAGCGCATGGGCTGCCACGAGGCCGAGCGCGTAGTAGATCGACGAGCCGACGTTGCCGTAGGCGGTCGCGAAGAGTCCGGGCACGCCGACCGAGCGGCGCAGTCCATGCTGGGTCAGGCGTGCCATCCGCGGGGAGCGTACAGCGAGATGCAAAATCCCATGCACCGCAGCCGCGAGGGCAGGAACCCGACGTATTATCCCGACGATCCGGGTTGCAAGCGATTCCGGGGCCCTTACATGTCAGCGTCGCGCCGCGGAAACTACGACTCCGGAGAGGACTTCGTCCTCGAATATGGAGAGCTGCGCTTCACCTTCAACGAGGGAGACTTCTCCGAGCGTTGCGAGCAGGCGGCTCTCAAGCTCGGATTCGTCGGCGGGCGTCTCGGCCAGGAGGAGCTCGAAGACCTGGTCAACCTCGCCGTGAACGGCGAGATCGTTGACCCGGCCTCGGCGCTCGGGGCACACGTCAACGACTGCTGGCCGGAGCTCGTGGGGCCGGCCGAGCGCTCGCTCGTCCACTGGCTGCGCCGTCTGGTGTTCCGCGGCGCCTGGCTCGACCAGCGCGTCAACGAGGGCGAGCTCGATGTCGCCTTCGACCAGGAGACCGGGAGCTTCGCCTACGTCCAGCCTGATCCCCGGTCCTCCGGCGGCGGCGAGCCGATCGAGCTGGCGGCCGAGCCCTCCTGGGGCCGCGTCGCCTACCGTCGCTAGGCGGCGTCGCTAGCCGGCTGCCTCCAGTGCCGCCGCGCGCGCCTGGGTGATCGCGCGGGCGCCGTCCTCACCGACGAGCAGCTCCGGCCTGAGCGTGCCGCTGTTGATCAGGTCGAGGATCGGCTGGCGCCCGGTGGAGGTGAGCGCGACGTCGAGCGCGATAACCGTCGTCTCGCCGCCGAACGGGCGGGTGGCGGCGGCTATCACCGTGAGCGAGCCGCTGTCGCGCAGCGCGCGCGCCGCGGCGAGCGCCCTGCGGGCCGCGTGCGGGTGAAGGCCGTCGAGATTGTCGATCAGCACGAGCGCGTGCCCGCCGCGGGCGGCCACCCGCTTGGCCATCTCCACGGCGCGCTCGACCGCCTGGCCCTGCGAGTCGGCCGAGGCGGCGAAGCTGAGCGCGGCGGCCGGCTGCAGCGGGCCCTCCTGCCACTGGGCGATCTCCTCGGGCCGAGCGCCCGTCAGCACGAGGGTCACGTCGAGATCGTCGCGGTCGGCGACGGCGGCCGCCAGGCGGCGCAGTGTCTCGGTCTTGCCCGCGCGGGCCGCCCCCACGATCACCGCGCGCGAGCCGCGACCGAGCGGCGTGAGCCACTCGATCGCCTCGAGCGTGGGGTCCTGGGACTCCAGCGAGAGCCGCTCGGTCGGGTAGGCGACCGGCAGGTCCTCGAAGCGCGCGCCCTCGGCGACCGAGTCCGCGGAGGCCCCGTTGATCGTGTCTATACGCACGAGCGACGGGTAGCGCTCGGAGCGGCGGGGCATGCGGACCGGCCCGGTCACACGGTCGCCGGAGACCAGCTCGCACCGGCGCACCTGGGCGGCCGATATGTAGACATCCTCGTCAGAGGGCTCGGGCGGGACGACCCGCAGGAAGGCCGAGCCGTTGCCCAGCACGTCGACGACTCCCTCGGCGATCCGCCCCGCACCCTCCGGCGCGCTCCGGGTCTCTGCGCCGTCGGCCTTCGCCGGCCGGGCGCCCGCAGGCTCCGGCTCGGCCTCGGCCTTTGCGGGCGCGCTCGAGCGGCGCAGGCGACCGATCGGAGACCGCGTGGTGCGACGCGCGGTTCGGCCCGTCGCCGATCGGCCGGGCGCCCGGCGCCCGTCCGGCGCCTGCGCGGTCTCGTCCGACGCCTTCGCGGTCTCGTCCGACGCCTTCGCGGTCTCGTCCGACGCCTTCGCGGTCTCGTCCGGGAGCTCCTCGGGCAGCTCGACCGCTTCCTCGGACGGGGGTCCTCCCTCGCCCAGGATCGCGTCTATGAGTGCCGCCTTGCGCAGCCGCCGGAAGCCGTCGAGGCCGAGCTGGTCGGCGATCGCGTGCAGATCGGAGAGGGGGCTTGCCTCCAACTCGGATCGCTCGAGCACTGCCATGGGTGGGGCCTCCTTCGGTATGGGATGGGCGGTTGGCGTAGCGCCGCGTTGGACAGCGGCGCGCACCCGTGAATGGGCTTCAGCCTAGCGCTATGACCGGGCGTGCTCGTTCGGCGCGCTCGCCGGGCGCGCTCGCCGAACGCTTGCACGGCCTACTGGTCGGCGGCCATCCGGTCGTAGCGCAGCTCCTCGGCGAGCACCGGCCGGCTGCCCGGCTGAAGCTCGCCCGAAAGCGCCGAGCGCACCTTCAGAAAGTCGACCGCCGCCGAGACGTCGTGCACCCGGAAGATGTGAGCGCCGCGGTCCACGCCGTGGGCGAGAGCGGCCAGCGTGCCTGCGAGGCGCTCGCGCGGGGCTCGTCCGGTGAGCGCCCCGATGAAGTCCTTGCGCGAGATCGCCATGAGCAGCGGGCGGCCGAGCTCGTGCAGCCGCTCGTAGCTCTGAGAGCAGCCGGATCGTCTGGGCTGGGGTCTTGGCGAAGTCCGGGCCCGGATCGACGATCAGCTGCTCGGCGCTCACGCCCGCGGCGGTCGCGAGCGCGATTCGCTCCCGCAGGAAGCCGAGCACTTCCTGCGAGATGTCCTCGTAGAGGTCCGGATCCTGCATGCGCTCTCGAGGGCGCGCGCGTGTGTGCATCACGACGAGGGCCGCGCCGGTCCGGGCGCACACCTCGGCCACCCGGCGGTCGCGCAGGCCGCTCACGTCGTTGACGATGCTCGCTCCGGCCGCGATGGCTGCACCGGCGACCTCCGGCTTGTAGGTGTCGATCGAGACGATCGCCCCCAGCTCGGCCGTGACCCGCTCGACCAGGGGCACGACGCGCTCGAGCTCGACCTGCACCTCGACGGGCGGGAGCCCGGTGCGCGCCGACTCCCCGCCGACGTCGAGGATGTCGGCCCCCGCCGCGAGCAGCTCGCGCGCCAGGCCGAGCTGTGCGTCGAGCGTCGGGTGGCGGCCGCCGTCGCTGAAGGAGTCGGGCGAGGCGTTGACGATGCCCATCAGCCATGGCCGGGCGCCCAGCTCGAGCGTGTGATCGCCCGCGCGAAGGAGACGGGGCGGAGCCCTCACGGCGTCGACTCGGACGGCGGGGAGCCCGCCTGCGTCACGATCGCGGCGTGCGTCGTGTCGGCGACTATCCCCTCCGCCTGTGCCTCGTCGGCGAAGCGCCGGAGCTCGAGCGCGAGGCGCTCCGGGCTCCAGCCGAGCTCCCGCGCCAGGACGTGACCCACCCGTTCCACCGGGCTGCCGCCGGCGTCCGGCCCACCCGCGGGCGACGTCGCGCGCAAGCCGAGCGCATCGGCGGCGAGCAGGCCCAGGCGGGTGCGTCGCAGGAGCGCGTCGCCGATGCTGCGCGCCTGCTCGCGGCGGGCCGCCAGGGCCACCTCAGCGAGCAGATCTGGACGGCCGGGGACGATCGCCTGGGCCAGCTCGCCGCGCTCGGCCGCCAGCGCGAGCACCTCGTTCGCGGCGTAGCCGTAGCGTGAGGCCAGGGCCGTGTAGGACTCCGGGGGGACGCCCTCGACGCGCGGCAGCTCCTCGACCGCGATGGCCTGACCGAGCGGGATCTCGTGCGTGCGGCAGGGAGCGTCGCGCGCGTCGCGCTCGACGATGCGATCCACGGCCATCTTTGCCATGCGCCGCCAGGTGGTGAGCTTTCCCCCGGTGATCGTGACCATGCCCGAGGAGGTCTCATACAGCTCGGCCTTGCGCGAGATGTCCACCGACTTCTTGGGATCGCCGGTCGAGATGAGCGGACGCACGCCGGCGAACGCCCCGGTGAGGTCGGCCGTGCCGAGCGCCGATCCGAAGAACTCGTTGACCGCCGCCAGCAGGTAGTCGATGTCCTCCGGGGAGGGCTTGACGTGGTCGAGCGGTCCCTCGTAGTCGTTGTCGGTCGTGCCCACGAGCGTGCGCCCGAGCCAGGGCAGCGCGAAGATCGTCCGGCCCGCGCCGGCCGGGACGATCGCCCCGCCGACGAGCGGCAGGTCGTCCTGGCTGAGGGTGACGTGAGTCCCGCGGCTGGGCCTGATGCGTGGCAGCTCGGCCTCGCCATGGAGCTCGTCGGGGCGCAGCTGGTCGGCCCACACGCCGGTCGCGTTGATCACGTTCGCGGCGCGCACCTCGAACCGCTCGCCGCTCTCCGTGTCGAGGACCCGCACGCCCCGCGCCCGGCCGCCGTCCTCGAGCAGTCCGGTCACGTCGACCCGGTTGGCGCAGACCGCGCCGAAGCGCTCGGCCTCCCCGAGGACCGTCAGGACCAGGCGCACGTCGTCGGTCTGGCAGTCGTAGAACAGGTATCCGCTCGTCGGCTCGCGTGCGGCGAGCGCCGGAAGCAGCTCGAGCACCTCCTCGCCCGAGATCACACGGTGACGCTCGGGACTCCACGACTCTCCCTCCTCACGCCGGGCCGGCCGGTCGCCGGCCCCGCGACTGCTCGGCTTGCCGTCCGGCGCCCGGGCGCCCTTCGCGCGCTCCGAGCGCGAGCGGCGCGAGCGGCGCGAGCGCAGGCGGTCGCGATCCACCGACATGACGTCGTAGAGGTTCAGACCCACTCCCACGAGCCGGTCGGGACGAGCGCCTTCGAAGGCGGGCACAACCATGGGCAGCGGGCGGACCAGATGCGGGGCGAGTGCGACCATCAGCTGGCGCTCGAGCAGAGCCTCGCGCACGAGGCCGAGATCGAAGTTCTGCAGGTAGCGCAGGCCCCCGTGAACCAGCTTGCTCGAGCGGCTCGAGGTCCCCGAGGCGAAGTCGGCCCGCTCGAGCAGCGCCACGCTGAAGCCACGCGTCGCCGCGTCGAGCGCGACGCCCGCACCGGTGATGCCGCCGCCCACGACGGCGATGTCGAACTCATGCTGCGAAAGCGCCGCAAGAGCCTGGCCACGCTCGATCACGACGGCAGTGTCTCAGAGCCGCGCCCGATCGGCATCGGTCTCTGCGGCCGCGGCTTCGCCGGGCCCCGGCGCCGTGCAGGGCCGTCCGGCGATGACCGATCGACAGGTCAGATCTGCGCGAGCTCGGCGGTGATCTCGCTGACGGCCGTCTTGGCGTCGCCGAACAGCATCGCGGTCTTCGGATCGAAGTAGAGCTCGTTTTCGATGCCTGCGAACCCTGGATTCATCGAGCGCTTGATCACGATCACCGAGCGGCTGTCGGCCACCTCGAGGATCGGCATGCCGTAGATCGGCGAGGACGGCGTGTTCTTGGCCGCCGGGTTGGTCACGTCGTTGGCGCCGATCACGAGCGAGACGTCGGTGCGCTGGAACTCGGGGTTCGCGTCGTCCATCTCCCTGAGCTGGTCGTAGGGCACGTCGGCCTCGGCCAGCAGCACGTTCATGTGCCCCGGCATCCGGCCCGCGACCGGGTGGATCGCGAAGCTGACTTCCACCCCGCGCGCCTCGAGCTCCTTGGTCAGCTCGCGGACCGCATGCTGGGCCTGGGCCACGGCCATGCCGTAGCCGGGGACGATCATCACGCGACTGGCATACGCGAGCTGGATCGCGGCGTCGGCGGCGCTCGTCGAGCGGACCGTGCCCGCATGCTCGCCGGCGCCGGTGGCACCCTCGACCGCCCCGCCGCCGCCGAACCCGCCGGCGACGATCGCAGGGATCGAGCGGTTCATCGCCGTGGCCATGAGGTTCGTCAGGATCGAGCCCGACGCGCCCACGATCATCCCCGCGACGATCAGGGCCGTGTTGTCGAGCGCGATCCCCGTGGCCGCCGCGGAGAGGCCGGTGAAGGCGTTCAGCAGCGAGATCACCACCGGCATGTCGGCTCCCCCGATCGGCAGCACGACCGCGTTGCCGAGCAGGGCGGCGCACACCAGCATCCCGACGAAAACTCCCTGGGAGTGGTCGCCGGCCGCGATGTCCGCGCCGGCGGCGACGGCGAGGATGAGCAGCACGAGATTGACGATCTGCTGGGCCGAGCCGAAGCTGATCGGGCGCCCCGGGATGATTTCCTGAAGCTTTCCGAACGCGATGTTCGATCCCCAGAAGGAGACGGACCCGACGATCGCGGCGAACAGCGAGAAGACAGCGACGTATGTGGGGACGTGCGCGTAGCCGCCGGTGAGGCGGAACTCCGACCAGGAAATCAGGAACACCGCGCCGCCTCCCACGCCGTTGAACAGCGCCACCATCTGCGGCATCGCGGTCATCTTCACCTGGCGCGCCGCCGGCACGCCGACGGCGGTGCCCAGCGCGAGGCCGAGGGCGATCAGGCCCCAGTTGCCCTCGAACGGGTTGAGCAGCGTCGCGATCACCGCGATCGCCATGCCGACGGCCGCGATGCGATTGCCGCGCACGGCGGTCGTCGGGCCGGAGAGTCCGCGCAGCCCCTGGATGAACAACGAGAACGCGACGATGTACAGAACGTCGCGGAGACTCTGGCTCTGCCAGAACGAGGTGGCGAGGATCACGGCGCCTGCTCTTTGCCGTCGCCGAGGCCGCCCTCGGTGGCCTTGCCATCGGCCTCCTTGGCCCGGCCCTTGGGCTTTGACTTGAACATCTCGAGCATCCGGTCGGTGACCAGGAAGCCGCCGACGATGTTGATCGTCCCGAAGGTGATCGCGATCACGAGGATCACCTTGTTGAAGGTGTCGTTGCCCGACAGGCCGATGACGAGCAGACCCCCGAGCAGGACGATCCCGTGGATCGCATTCGTGCCCGACATCAGCGGCGTGTGCAGCGTGTTCGGCACCTTGGAGATGACGACGAACCCGATGAAGCCCGCCAGCACGAGGATGGCCAGGTTGGTCGTGAGCGTGCTCGCGATGATCACGGGGCGGCCTCCAGGGCGGCCTTGGCTCCGGGGTGGACGACCTCACCCTCGCGCACGATGCACGAGCCCTTGACGATCTCGTCGTCGAAGTCGAGGTTCAGGGCGCCATCCTCGCCGATCAGCAGCTCGAGCAGCGCGAGCACGTTGCGCGCGAACAGCTGCGAGGAATGCTCGGCCATGCTCGCCGGCAGGTTGAGCGGCGAGACGATCTTCACGTCGTGGCGCACGACCGTCCGGCCGGGCTCGGTCAGCTCGCAGTTGCCGCCGGCTTCGCCGGCGAGGTCGACGATCACGGACCCCGCCTTCATGCCTTCCACCGCCTCGGCGGTGACCAGCTTCGGCGCCGGACGGCCGGGCACAAGCGCGGTCGTGATCACCACGTCGAAGCCCTTGATCGCATCGGTCAGCGCCTGCTGTTGGCGGGCGCGCTCCTCATCGGTCAGCTGGCGGGCGTAGCCGCCCTCGCCGCTGGCCTCGAGGCCGAGGTCGAGCCACATGGCCCCAAGCGAGTGCACCTGCTCGGCCACCTCGGGGCGCACGTCGTAGCCGGTCGTGCGCGCTCCGAGGCGCCGCGCGGTGGCGAGCGCCTGCAGGCCGGCGACGCCGACGCCCAGCACGAGCACCTTGGCGGGGGGTATCGTGCCGGCCGCCGTCATCAGCATCGGGTAGAAGCGGCCCATCTCCTCTGCGCCCAGCAGCGCCGCCTTGTAGCCCGCGACGTTGCTCTGCGAGGACAGCGCGTCCATCGACTGGGCGCGCGAGATCCGCGGGATCGCCTCCATCGCGAATGCCGTCGCCCCGGCGTCGGCCAGCGCGCGTGTGGTCGCGGGGCTGGTGAGCGGGGCCAGGAAGCCGATCAGGATCGAGCCGGACCCGAGTCCGCGGATCTGTTCCTGCGTGGGCGGCGCGATCGTGACGACCACCTCCGCCTGCCAAACCTCGGGGGCGCCCGCGGCGATGGTCGCGCCCGCCTGCACGAAGGCGCTGTCGGGCAGCAGCGCGTCGGAGCCGGCGCCTTCTTGCACGACGACGTCGAGGCCCCTGGCCTTGAGCTTGCTCACGACCTCCGGAACAAGCGCCACTCGATGCTCGCCCGCCGCGGTCTCCTTCGGAACGCCTATGCGCATTTGAAGTGCCGGAACGTATCCCATCGCGGCGACGAGCGCCGGTACGCCCGTTGCTCGCAGGGCGACGGGCGCATCCGATGAAGGCCGCGCGACGGCAGGCCCTATCATCGAGACACCGGCGTGTGCCGGTCCTGAGATGACCGTCAACCTGACCCGCATCTACACGAAGCTCGGCGACGGCGGAGAGACGCATCTGGGAGACATGAGCCGCGTGTCCAAGCTGCATCCGCGCGTGGAGGCCTGCGGCACGGTCGACGAACTGAACGCGACGATCGGCGTGGCCCTCCTGCAGCCGGGCCTGCCCGAGGCCTTCGCAGCATGGCTGCGCCGCGTGCAGAACGACCTGCTCGACGTCGGTGCCGATCTGTCGGTGCCCGGGCCGGTGTCGGACCCGGCATCCGCCGACAGCGGCGAGCGGGAGCGGCTGCGCGTGGACCCCTCCTACACCGAGTGGCTGGAGCGGGCGTGCGACGAGGTCAACGACAAGCTCGAGCCGCTGCGCTCGTTCGTGATCCCCGGCGGGAGCCCCGCGGCCGCGCACCTGCACGTGTCCCGCACGGTCTGCCGCCGCGCCGAGCGGCGCGCGATCGCCGTGGGCGGGGACGGCAATCCCGAGGTGGTGCGCTACCTGAACAGGCTGTCAGACCTGCTGTTCATCCTGAGCCGCGCCACGAATGTCCAACCGGATTCCGACGGCAGCCCCGAGTCACTGTGGGACCCGGGCGCGCACGACTCCAGCTCGCGGCCGCCGAGCCCCTGAGCGCCGGCGCACCCGAGCGTTGGCCCGGCGCCGATCGGCGACGCGCAGCCAGGCCAGGGCGAGCGCGGCCCACAGCGCGGCGATCAGGTAGCCGCCGATGACGTCGCTGGGCAGGTGCCAGGCAAGGATGAGCAGCGACGCGCCGACGGCCAGGGCGAACAGGCCCCCGAGAATCGCCACGGGGGGGCGCAGACGCACGGGAGCGACCAGCACGGCACACAGGACGAGCGCCAGCGCGGCGGTCGAGTGGCCGCTCGGCCATGATGCCTGGCTGATGTGAATGGGGGCCACCGCGGCGTGGGGATGGGCGAGCAGGGGCTTGAGGATCTCGGCGCTCAGCGGCGCCAGCGCCAGCACGGCGGCGGCTGCCAGGGCCACCCGAGGGCGCCCGCGCTTGAGCGCGACACCGACCAGGATCGCGCCCGCCACCAGGAACGGAAAGGGATCGAGCAGGTTCAGCAGGGCGTTCGCCGGCCGTTCCAGCGGCGGGCCGCTGAACAGCGTGAGTTCGTGAAGCGCGGTGGCATCCCTGACCTGCGCGGCCGGCACCAGCTCGGCCAGCACCCAGGTCAGCGCGAGTCCGAGCAGGCACAGCCCCGCGATGACCAGGGCGCCCGCGGCGCCCGGCCGACGGGTCGGGCCGCCGATGTGCCCTGTAGGCACGGCAGCGAGGGTGTGAGCGTGTTCAGGCATGCCCACAAAGGGTATGAGGCTCGATAAAGGCACACTGAAGCTGCAGGGATCCGCCCCCGATGGAAGGCGGGCCTCAGTGCAGGACCGGCGCGAGGACCGTTCTGAGGAGCGCGCCCAATGCGAGCGCAAGAGCGTCGATGCGGGCGCCCTGCGTCGGGGGGAGGCCGCGCGCGGCTCCAGGGCCCGCCCTGCGCGCGCCCACGGCGCGCGCGGAGCGCGGCTGATGCGCGCCTGTGCGGGCGTGCGGCGGCGCCGTCGCTGCGGTCGGGGAGCCGGCGCTCGAGCCTCGCGCCACGCGCCGGACCGGACCGATCGGAAAGGGCCTTCCGGCCAGCGCCGTCAGCGACTGGGCGGTCACCCAGACGGGCGTCTGCGCTCCGGTGCGCGAGTAGCGCACGCTGCCGTCCGGTGCGATCAGGCTCTCCAGGTAGCCAAGCGGCGAGCGGCTTCCCTGGCGCGTGACCGCGCCAGCGTTGCGGCCCGCCGCGACCAGGCCCTGGATCGCCCACGCTGTGGACTGGGCGTTCGATTCGCCTCCCTGCTGCTGGGGAAAGCCCCCGTCCAGGTTCTGCGCATGGCGCAGGAACTGCAGGGCGCGGTTCACGGCGCGTCCTGAGGGCGCGCCCGCATCCACGACTGCCTGCAGTGCCGCGGACGTGTCGTCGACGTCGCTGCCCCCGCCGCGCGTGCCGAAGCCGAAGCCGCCGTCGGAATCCTGCTGCATCTGCAGCCAGCGCCCGGCCGCGTGCACCACGGGGTTCCCGGCGGAGTACCCGGCGGCTCGCAGCGCGAACACGGCGAATGCGGTGATGTTCGTCAGATGGCCGAAGGAGCCGTCGGCGGAGCGCAGGCGCAGCAGCTCGGCCACGGGGTCGCTCCCGGCGAGCGAATGCACCGACGCACCACAGGCGCGCAGCGCGAGGATCGTGCGCTCCAAGTCGCCGGCGCCGTGCAGGCTCGCAGCTTCGCCGCGCAGCGAGTCGAGGACCGAATTGCCGTGGCGGCGCACGCTCAGCGGGTCACGCCCGGCGGCCGCCAGTCCCATGGCCACCCACCCGGAGTAGAGCTCGCCGCTCGACTGTCCGCGCGCCCCGCCGAAACCGCCGTCGGCGTTCTGGGCGCCGGCCACGAAGGCGACCTCGCGGGCGAGGTCCAGGCGGGCTGCCGAGGCGGAACCGGTGGAGCTCACGGCCGCGGAGGAGAGCCCTGGCGCGCTCGCTCGCCCGGGTCGCGCGGACCCGTCGGCTCCGGCGCCCGCCGCGTGCGGCCCGCCGAGAAGCAGCGACGCAGCCAGCAGGACGACGCCCAGCGACCAGGCCGAGTCGAGCGATCGGCGGGCGCGCGCGGGCCGATCGTCGGCCTTGCGGGGCGGATCCAGTGCTTCCCAGGTGACACCCATGCGTGCCCGCGTGCGCCCGAGCAGGCGTGCCAGCTCCGGCGCGAAGGCCAGGCCGAAGAGCAGGCTCGCGACCATGTCCGTCACGTCGAAGGGCAGCGCCGCGCCCGCGACCGCCAGGAACGCGGCGGGGGTGTGGCTCGCGCCGAGCGTCCACGTGTACACGTTCATCACCTCCTTCGCAGCGAGCGCGGCGAGCGCGCAGGCCGCGGCTAGCGGGAGGCGCCCGAGGCGGCGGCGGCTCAGCGAGCCGAGTGCGGCGCCGGCGAGGCCGACCATGCCCCACGCCGCCATCTGCCAGGGCGTGTACGGGCCCTGGCCGAGCAGGATGTTCGAGGCGAGCATCCCCAGCGCCCCCACCATGAAGCCGGGCAGCGGGCCAAGCGCATACCCCACCACCAGGGTGATCGCGGTGATCGGCTTGACGTCCGGCAGGGCGACGAATGCATCGCGCCCGAGCGCCGCCACGGCGGCCAGGGTGCCCACCACGGCGACCATCCGTGCGGCGGGGCGGCGGCGCTCGTAGGCGATCCACCCGACGAGAAGCACCAGGCCGACGATCAAGAACGACGCCGCCGGCCAGCTCATCGTGCGACCTCCCGGCCGGCGGGCGCGGCGGGCTCGCCCAGCGGGCCCTCCAGCTTGAGGTCCGCGCCGGGGGCAATCGCTCCCGTGAACGACAGGTCCTCGGCGGGCGGCGGGTCCTGCGCGGGCATTCGCTCGCTCAGCAGCTGCGCCCCCTGCTCTGCCAGCAGCGCGCCGCCGGCGCCGCCGAGGATGCGGGCGGTCTCGGTGGCGAAGTACCAACCACCGGCGAGCAGCTCGGACGCGGGCCCGTCGGCGATCACCCTTCCGTCGGCCAGCAGGATCGCCCGGTGCGCGCAGGCAGCGGCGAACTCCGGGTCGTGCGTGGCCACGATCACAGCCTGCCCACCGGCGGCCCGGCGGCGCAGCTCGCCGGCGAGCTGCGCCTTGGCCTGGCGGTCCATCCCGCGGGTCGGCTCGTCCAGCGCGAGGACCGCCGGCGAGTCCTCGCGGGGCGAGGAGTCATCGCGGGGCGGCGAGCCGTGTGGTGACGGCGAGCCGGTGACGATCGCAAGCGCGAGCCGCTGGCGCTCGCCCCCGGAGAGGTCGCGCGGGTTGCGGGCGGCCATCCCGGCAAGCCCCACCGCCGCCAACGCCGCGGACGGGGCCTCCTCGGCGACGTGCTCGTGGATGAAGTAGTCGCCGGGATTCTGCAGCAGCAGGGCAACCCTCCCGGCGCGCTGCACTCGTCCCCGAGTGGGCTCCAAGAGGCCGGCGGCGTGGCGCAGCAGGGTCGACTTGCCTGCCCCGTTACGGCCCATCAGCGCGACGCTTTCGCCCGCCTGAAGGCTCACCGTGACGCCGCGCAGGATCGCCGGCCCGTCGCGCAGCTCATGCCACACGCCGCGCATGCTGAGCGCCGCCTGCGAGCCGCGTGCACGGCGGGCCTTCGCCCGCGATCCGACGGCGGGCGCCGGCTGGTCCTCGTCCGGCAGAAGACCGTGCGAGCGCAGCGTCGCGCGCGCCTGCCTCACACCCACCGGAGGCGGCTTCAGCTTCGTCAGCGCGAACAGCTTCGCGCCGGGGGTCTGCAGCGCGGGCGATCTGCGGGCCGCCCATTGAAGGAACGCCTGCGGGTCGCCGTCGCAGGCGATGCGGCCCCGCTCGAGCGCGATCACGCGGTCGGCTGCCGTCAGGCAACGCTCCAGGCGATGCTCGGCCAAGAGGATCGTCGTCTCCCACTCCTGGTTCAGCCTGCGCAGCAGTCCGATCAGCTCATCCCCGGCAACCGGGTCAAGCTGGGAGGTCGGCTCGTCGAGCAGCACGATCCGCGGCCTGCCCGCGAGCGCGGCGCCGAGGGCGACGCGCTGCTTCTCGCCCCCCGACAGGTCGTTCGTGGAGCGGTCCAGCAGCGAGTCGATGCCGAGCGCGAGCGCCACCTCCTCGACCCCCCGCGCCACCGCGACCGCACCCTGGCCACGGCTCTCGAGCGCGAGCGCCAGCTCGGCCCGCACCGAGCTCATCACGAGCTGGGTCTCGGGATCCTGAAACAGCACCCCCGCGTACGCCCCCAGTTGCGCGGGTCCGTGCTCGCGCGTGTCGAGGCCGGCGAGCGTCACCGAACCGGCGAAGCGCCCTCCGTGGAAGTGCGGCACCAGGCCACACGCCGCCCGCAGCAGCGTCGACTTGCCGTGCCCCGAGAGACCCGCCAGCAGGCAGAACTCACCCGGTGCGAGGTCGAAGCTGACGTGGTCAAGCGCGGGACCATCCTCGCCGGGGTAGCGGTAGCCCACATCGGCAAACGACAGCAGGGGCTGCGTCACGGCTCGATCCCCCGACGGTCGCCCACGGGAAGCACCACGGCGACGAGCAGGGCCGCACAGAGCAGGAACGTCTCCGGGCCCACCCGCATGTGGACCTGCGGATAGGCGTCGAAGGAAGCCGCGCCGCCGAGCCGCCCGAGAACGGCGAGAGCGAGGATGCAGACGGCCGAGGCGGCGAAGGCGACGTCGTGGCGCGACCAGGCGCGCGGGATGCGGCGCGCGCGGCGCGCCGTCGCGAAGCCGCGAACCTCGAGCGTCGCGGCGACGTCCATCGCCCTGTCGAGGGAGCCTCCGATCACGGCACCGAGGAGCGCCACGCGAGCCCGTGTTCCGCTCGGGGTCCCCTGTGGGCGCGTCCGCTGTGCCTCGGAGATGCGCTGCGCGTCTGCGGCGAGCACCGGCACCATGCGCGTCGCCAACGACGCGGTGAGCGCTGAGCGGAAGGACAGCCTGCGCCACAGTCGCAGCAGCTCATCGGGATCGACCGCGAGGCTGGCGAGCGTGGTGACGAGGACCAGCAGCGCGACCTTCAGCGCGATCACCCCCCCGTACAGGAGCGCCTCGAACGTCAGATTGCCCTGACCGAACGGGCCCAGGTCGCCCAGTCGCGCGAACACCGTGAGGCCCTGTCGGGAGACGAGCACGTTCACAGCCACGATCGGCAGCGCGACGATCAGCGCCATGCGCAGCGCACGTCCGATCATCCGGCCCACGCCGCAACCGACGGCCGCGCCGATCACCCCGACGAGCAGCGCCAGCAGGACAAGCGGGTTGTAGAGCACGATGGTCGCCACCGTCAGCGCCAGCGCCCATCCGGCGCCCACGCCCGCCCGCGTGGCATGCAGCGGGCTGGCGATGCGGCGGTAGAAGAGCAGCATGCCCGTCATCGCCTCACCCTCCACCCTGCGGCACCGCCAGCGCGCCCGTCGGAACGACCGCCACCGCGAAGCGATCCTGAAGCGTTCCCTGCTCGAAGGCGCGAGCGGCGAGTTCGACGCCGGCGGCGTCCGTTCCAGTGACAAGCCACACGGGCGCATCTTCGCCCTTGCGCGTGGCGGCGATCAGACCCGCCCCGCCGGCGAGCGTGCGAACCGGCCGGCCGTCGGGGTCGAGCAGCGTGAGCGTGCGCCCATCCGCCGAGAAGCGCGCGTACACGCCGCTCGCGCGCGGGCCCAGCTCGATGCTCCGCGCGCCCGGGTCGCCGGCCACGGCCGCCCACGGCCCCACCAGCACGCGCAGGGTCTCCGGCTCGCCGCCGCCTGCGACAGCGGCGATCGCCGCCGGGACGCCGAGGCCGCCCAGCCGAGCCGTCACCGAGTGACACGCCCCGCTCGCCACCGTCACGCATTCGACGCGCACGGGCAGCCGCTTGCCGCCCAGCCCGTTCAGGAAGGGCTCGGGGAACGACCCCACGACCGCCGGCACGCCGTCGGTCTGGCTCCAGTCGTGGCGATCCCACCAGATGCGATCCCCACGATGCACGTTCGTGGCGGCCGCACCCTTCGAGGCCTCGACCCCGTTGACGTAGTAGAACCAATCGACCGGCCGTCCGGCTTGTTGACCGCCGGAGAGTCCGTCGATGCTCTGCACGAAGCCCCCGCTGTAGCGTGTGGTGACGGCGTCGTTGCGCATCAGCAGGCTCATCGCGGTCTCCTGTCCGCTCACGCTGGGGGCGTCCGTTCGCCGAAGCACGCGCGAGCCGAAGTCGCGCGTGACCACGAGCTGCACACCGCCGGGCGCCGTTCCGGCACCGAGGCCGCAGCCGGCGGGCGCGGCTGCCGCCAGAACCGCGAGCACCGCCGCCGGAGCGGTCTTGTGAAGGGTCGGTCTCACCGCACCGCGATCGTCTCCGGAAACGACCCCACGAGGCCGCGCTTCTGCGCACTCACCGAGTAGCTGCCGGGCGCCGCCGGCGCGATCAGGGTGGCACGCCCGGCCGCGTCGGTGGATGCGAAGTCCGCTCCGAGGGTGACGATCGCTCCGGCTACCGGCGCCCCGTGGCCTTCGTTGTCATACGCGGTCACCCTCGCGGTGACCGAAGCCTCCGCGCGAGACCGTCGAACCGGAGGTCGCCACTTCGAGCGTGCGCTCACACCCGCCGGCGAAGGCCACGCACCAGAACCACAGGACGCGCTGGCCGGTGCGCAGGCGACGCCCGTCGCCCCGCGGTCCGCTCGGATCGCCAGCGCCGGTGCTGCCGGAGACGCTGTCCACCTTGTACTCCCACCCGTTCTGGCCGTGATTCGACTCGCCGCCGAGCGAGTACACGAACAGCTCGCCCGAGTCCGACGGCGAGGAGCCGCAGCGACCGTAGTCGTGCAGCGCAAAGGCCGGCCCACCGGCGCGCCGCACGGCGGCCAGCACCGCCAGCGGCGTGCCCGCGGCCGCCGCACAGCTCCTACGGCCGACCCTCACCGACGTGGCGCTCGCGACGACGAGGCGCGCCGGCGACAGGACCGCACCGCCGGAGCCCACGACCATGCTCTGCACGCGCGCGGCGCCACGCGCCGCGCCGGCGCGAGGTCCTGCCGCCTGCGAGTCGCTCGCCGCGAGCGGGAGGGCCGCTGCGAGAAGCAGCGCGAGAACAACCCGGTCAGCGGACATAGAAGACGATCCTCGACGTGCCCCGAGCGAGCCTCGAGCGGTTGCCCGCGACGTCGGTCGCCTCGATGTCGAGGACGTAGCGGCCCCGAGGCAGCGCGGAGGGCAGCAGGTAGGAGAAGCTCGGCGCGGTCGAGACCTTGAAGAAGCTGCCCCGCCCGCAGCGCGCCGAGACGAAGCGCTCGCGGATCCCGTCGTAGGCGTGACAGCGGCCACGGTAGAAGCGACGCAGCTCGATGCTCACCGAGGTGAGCACCCGTGTGGGCGAGCACGCTGCCCGCGAGCACCCTCGGAGCGTGCCGGCGCGAGTAGACATGCCCGTCGATCGGCCCGGTGGCCCTCGCCACGACCGCGTAGGGGCCGGTGTAGGGGGTGCTCGTGAAGCCGAGAACGCCACCGCTCGCACGCGTATTGGTCCCCGAGGGCCCCGACGGCGAGGTGGTGCCGCAGGTGCCGTCGAGGCCACTGCGGACGCAGGCGGTGAAGGGAGCCGAGGGCGCGGTTCCTGTCCTGCTGGCGCGCAGAGTGATGGCGCCGGCGGCGGTGGGCACGACGGTGGCGACTCCGTTCGGGCCGGTGAGCCCGGCGAGGACGCCGGGGCCGGACACGGTCACGCCTTCGGCCGGTTCAAGCATGCCACTGCCCGGCGGCACTTCCCCCGCAGGAAGGCGCACGACGCTGACCTTCACCGAGAACGGATTGCCGGCCTGCACGACGGTCGGGGCTTCGGTGACGACGAGCGGCAGCACGCTCGCCGCATACGCTGGAGGCGGCTGGACATCGGCCACCATCAGGACTTCATCCCCTTCGTGGAGAATGTCGTTGCAGATGCCTCCACCCCATTTGTAGTCCACCCACTCGGCCCACGTGTCGAAGTGCGTGAAGGAATGGGTCTCCCCGAGGATCGTTTCCGTGAAGGCTTTGCGATCCCAGTTGCCGCCCGTCGCGATGTTGATCGCCGCGGCAGCGGAGTTGGCGGGGCAGCCTTTGACTGGTTCAGCTGAACCCAGCGTGACCGTGGTGGCGGGCAGCAGCGTCGCGGATTCTCCCTCGACGCGGACAGTGACCGTAGGCCCGGCGAGCGCTGTTGCGGCGCCGGCGAAAGCGAGGACGAGCAGACAAACGACGGCACCGGCAAGCGCCTGATGCAAACAGCGAGATGAAGACATCGAGCCACCCCTTTCCACGAGGGCTTGTGGGCTTCGGTCGGAGGCAGGTCTCCTGGCTCCCGGGCCCACCCCCCGCGCCTTCCCGTTCCGCCGCAGGCGGATCGGTGGCTGCGCGCCGGCCAGGCGCGCCGCGGTGGGCATCCCCGGTCACAGTGGCGGGTCCGCGCCGGATTCTCACCGGCTTCCCTTGACCACCGACCGTATGAAGCGCGCATCCTACTCCAGGCGCGATCGGCGGGCGATCGGCGGGACGCCCGCCCGTCAGGCCACCCCGGCGAGCGCTCGGCGCTGCTCCTCGTCGAGCGCCGCTCCTCCTACGATCAGCCGTCGCGCGTGGTCGAGGTCGTCGGAGCGGCCGAACGTGAGAGCCGCCTTGACGGCCCCGTCCTTCAGATACCAGTTGGTGAAAGGACCGTCGTCGATCGATCCGCGCAGGATCTCCTCGTCCCACTCGTATGCCGGACCGACGTACTCGAGCTCGCCCCAGTCGGCCAGCACGGAGTAGAAGTAGGGGACCTCCTCGTGCACGACGTCACCGCCGAGCATGTTCAGCGCGGCGGTCTTGCCCTGGTTGAACGCCACGTCCCAGTGCTCGATTCGCATCGCGGCTCCACCGTGAACGGGCGAGTCGTACTCGCAGATGTCCCCCGCGGCGAACACGCCTGGCGCGGAGGTCTCGAGGCGCGACGAGCATCGCACGCCACCGCGCTCGCCGATCTGAAGGCCGCACCGCTGCGCGAGCTGCACATCGGGGCTCACGCCCGCGCCGACCACCACCGCGTCGGCCGGGAGCTCCAGGCCACGCTTGGTGACCACCTTCGCCACCCGCCCATCGCCCTCGAAGCGCTCGAGCTCATCGCCGCCGTGGATGGTCACGCCATGCCCCTGCAGGAGCTCTTCGACGAAGCGCCCGGCGCGCTTGCCGAAGCCCCGTTCGAGGGTCGCCTGCTCCTGCATCACGATCGTGCAGCGCTTGCCCATCAGCGTCAAGGAGGCAGCGACCTCGCAGGCGATGTACGAGCCACCGATCAGCACCACCTCTCCGGCGTCGTTGACCCCGGCACGGATCGCGTCGGCGTTGCCGAGCGTGCGCAGGTAGTGGATCTGCTCCAGCTCGCAGCCGTCGACGTTCAGCCGCCGCACGTTGGCCCCCGTGGCGAGGAGCAGCCGGTCGAACTCGACCTCCTCCTTCGTCGACAGCTTGGCGGTGCGCGACTGCAGGTCCAGCGCGGTCACGCTGGTGCGCGTCAGCAGCTCGATGTCCTGCTCGGACCACCACCCCGGCGGGCGGAAGAACGTCTCCTCGCGAGTCTCCTCGCCACGCAGATAGCCCTTCGAGCACTCCGGGCGGTTGTACGGCGGGTCGGGCTCGCGCCCCACCAGCAGCACCGTCCCCTCCGCACCCCCCTCCCGCAGCCAGCGGGCGCAGTTGGCCGAGGCGAGGCCTCCGCCGACGAGCAGGAACTCGACCCTCCGCGTGCCCATGCTCCCACCCTACAGCCCCGCTGGATGGCGAACCGACCAGTGCGCCCAGGTGGGGATGTGGTCGAGGATCCGCCAGCGCGGACCGCCCTGCCCGCGGTTCGGTCCGACATCTGTCCCGGTTCCGCTGGTGTCCAGCCTCATTCCCGCGATGAGCATGAAGACGTGAGGAGTAGGCCTTGCGGTGGAAAAGATCGTCACCCAGCGGCCCGGACCCGGCACGCCCCAGCTCACATAGTCCTGCGCCAGCGGGTTGTCCCTCACGATTTCGCCGATGGGACGCACACCGGATCGGTAGAGCACGTAGTTGACGGTGCTCGAGCAATCCTCCTCGTACGCGCCTCGCGGGTCCGGGTGCCCTTGCGGCCCATAGGGCAGGTTCTGCAGCTCGTTGCCGGCCACCACCATCGCCTGGACCGCGACCGGCACGCCGGCCGGGACCAGCGCCAGGTGACCGTCGCCGGGTGCCAGCACCGCCCGTTCGCCCGCGACGAATCGCACGGGCGTCGGACTCCCGCGCACCAGGGACCCCGCCGCCTGTTCGCTCGCTTGGAGGGCTGCTTCGCCGCTGCCTTCACCTCTCAGGAGCGATCTCGCCGAGCCTTTGGCGCCACGGTATCTGGCTGCCCAAGACTCGACGGCGGCCACATACCAGCCGGCATGATTGTATGCGAATAGCGCAGCGCTGTTATCCCTCGGCGCACCCGATGCCCGAAGGTAGTTGGCGGCCGAATAGATCGCGTCAGCCGGGTCCCAGCGGTCGATCCGACCGTCTGAATCGCCGTCCACCCCGTACCGTGCCCAGGTCGTGGCGATGAACTGCATCGGCCCGCCGGCGCCCGCCGAGTTGACCGCACCCTCGCGCGTGCACGACGGGTCAGGATCGCGTCCGTGATCGCACTCGACCTTGCCGATCGCGGCCAAGAACGCCCAGTCCAGGCCATATCGTCGTGCCGCGCCTCGGTACAGCCGCAGGTAGCCGGCCGGGATTTCCGCCCTGGCCAGCGACGAGATGCCCTCACCGGGAGCACCCGCGGCCCCCTGGGCCTCGACGCCGACCATCGACCCCTCAACGCCTGCGAGCGTCGCCACGATCGCGAACGCGATCATCAGCAGGGTGCTCGCGGCCGCCGCGATCGACATAGCGCCTGCGGCGGGCGAGGGAGGACTTGCCGTCACGTGTCCCTCGGTCAACCGCATCGCTCGAGCGGCCCGCCGATCGTTGACTGGGCCCCGCGGCCTGTCACGGGCGGTTTCTGCCCAATTGCCGTTTGCGCCCTGCCGCCACCTCGCGCGCGTCGTCGAGCACGGTCGAGCGGCCCGAGACGCGCCCGGGCGCGAGACGGCCCTCAGGTTCGCCCTGGCCGACCCCGGATCGGCCAGGCGGCCGGCGATCGGCCTCGGGCAGTCGCCCGGCGGTAGGGCCAGCCGACTCCCCGCCGAGCGTGCCCGCGTCTCGGGGTCCATGCGGGCCGGCGCGGGGAATCGATGACCGCTGGCCGGCCGCCATATCGTGTCCCGCAGGGCGCAGCTCCCTACGCAGCGCGAGCTCGCGGTCGATCTGCAGCCGAGCCTGGCGCTGCCGGCGCGTATCAAGCGCTTCGAACTGCGCGCGTCCGTGTCCGGCCAGCCCCGCCAGCGCGACGTAGTCCCGGCGCTCGCCGTCCGTCGCCGGGCGACCCCTCGCCGGCAACGCCGCCTGGGCGTCGAGGAACCGCGCGCGCTCCTCGCGCTGGAGCTCTGTGTGCCATGCACCGCTGCGCCGCCGCTCGGCATCCGTCTCGGCGACGAGCCTTCGCGCAGCCGTGAGCGCATGCTGCTCGCGCACGATCCGCCCCTCGATCCGCTCCTCGCGCGCGGCGAGCCTCGCCGCCCTGCGAGCGTCACCTGACGTCAGGGCGTCGATCCGCGCGCGGCGCACCCTCATCAGCTGCGCGCGCATCGAGAGAATCCGAGCCTGGCTCTCGGCACGAGCCGCGAGCAGCGCGCCGGCCTCGCTGCGGTCGCGGTCGAGACTATGCCCGGCCTGAACGTCGGCCACCGCCTGCGCCCGTGTCCGGCCGATTGGGGCGCGCGTGCCGGGCTGCTGTGGGTCCGGGGCGGGCCCGCGACGCCTGTCCCTTGCCCGCCCTGCGGCCCGAAGCACCGCACCGGAGGTCTCGAACGCATCCCTGGCTCTGCGGGCGATCGGGCGCGGCCCTCTGATGCGCCGGCTCCCCGGCGTGCCACGCGGGCTCTCGAACGCCTGGTGGCGTCGCGCGTACGCGCCCCACCAGAACGCCGACATCAGCAGCCACTGCGTCCACCAGCCAAGGCCCCGGAGCTGGGCGAGGATCGCGAGCACCGCCAGCACCACTCCCAGAAGGAATGAATAGATGAGCTTCGAGACGACCGCTCCGAGCAGCTGCGCCGCCCACCTTCGAAACACAGCCCGCCCACCCTCGCCGAGAGCGGGGGCGAGCACCGCCACGGGCGCGAGCAGCAGGAAGAGCAGGCCGAAGATCGCCGCCGCGAGCAGCCGCAGGACGATGAAGCCGAGGAGCAGCAGCATCCCCAGCACGCCCGCGACGATCAGAAGCAGACCCCCGACACGTGGCCACGTTCCGCTGTTGGTGCGGAACTGCGCCTGTGCCGCCGTCGGCCCGCTGCAGCGCGTCGCATCGCCGCCCTGGCACATCACCCGCAGGAGTGAGCCCGCTTCGTTGATCGAGTTTCGCGCGGGACCATTCGCAGGCAGCGCCAGGAAGAGTGCGCCGTTGCTCTGAGCGCCGCGCAACAGCTCGGCGCTGTGCTCCAGGGTCCTGCCCTGGGCACTTCCCGGGGCCACACAGGACGAGACCGCGGCCGTGCTCGGGTTGCAGCCCACCATCGCGAGCTCGCTCGCGGCTATCTTCAAGCCGGCCTGGCGCAGTCGCGGGTCTCGCCTCCCGGGGTCGCGACACCAGTCGACATCGCCGAACTCCAGGTAGCACCACGGCGCTTCGATCGCCGCAGAGAAGACGGTTCCCATGCTGTTGGCCAGCGCGCGTCCGGGGCCGGCGGGCGAGCCGCTCGACGTTACGGCGAGGGTGCCGAGGCTCGCCTGGTTGGCCCACCCGCTAAGCGCGCCGACCGTACCCGTCGGGTCGAGGATCACCCACATCCCCCCCGTCATCATCGAGAGGACCAGGAGGGCCTGCCCGAGCGTCTCGGCGACCCGGCGGCGGATCAGGCCGTCATAGAGGGCCAGAACGGACGCGACGGCGAGCACCGTGGCCAGCCACGGCTCGGTGACCGCCGCCTGGATACGGCGCAACCCGCCCCCGACTCCCGCCGAGGTGCTGTCCAGCAGGTCGATCGTGAAGCACCACTCGAGCATCACGACGAGCGTGTGAACCGACCAGACGATCGCCATCCACAGCGGGGTCACGAACAGGTCCTGCACGATCGTCAACCCCTCGCCCGAGCCGAGACCGAGCAGGCCCGTGTCTATGTGCACGTCGATCCCGTAGTTCCCGGTCGGCGCCACTGCCGCTACGAAGCCCGACGTCTCGCAGTCGCGCCTGCTCGCGACCGACAGCTCGCCCGGCCCGAGAGCGCCCCTGCAGAGAGGGCTGCCGAGCCCGTTGCTGACCAGTGGGTCGGCTTCTGCCGGCAATGAGCCCGTCGCGTGTTCGTCCCCGGCCCCAGCGACGCCGGCTTCTCCCCCGGAGAGGTGAGCGGGGGGTAGCTCGGGGCCCTGCGCGGCGCGCTCACCGTGCCGGCGCCACGCATGGGTGCCGGCGGGCCGGCGAACGCCACCGCAGGACTCGTCCACGTCCCGCCGAGGGCCACGAGTAGCAGGGACAGCCGACCCGGCCTCACGCCGATCCGGGGGTGGTCGAGAAGGCCTCGAGCAGCGACGGGACGACCACGTCGACCTGGATCGCCTCAATCCGCCCGCTGTGGTCGCGGAACAGGCAACGCCCCGCCTCGAGCTCCAGCAGACTCTGGCGCATCCGTGCGTCCTCAGGGTCAAGGCCGAGCAGCGTAAGTGCGCGAGCTGCCTCGGTCGGCGAGCGCATCCCGAACACGAACGTCGCGCCGATCAGGTTCTCGAGCGATTCGCGCTCCCCGATCAAGGCGTCTGTGACCAGCTGCGTGCTGATGATCGGCACTGCGAGCTCGGAGCGGCCCATCCGCTGGAGCGAGGCGAGCAGAGCACGGCCGGCCGGATCGCCGAGCAACCGCCACCCCTCGTCAAACGAGAAGAGCTTCAGTCGCTCGCGCTCCGCGCCCATCAGATGCATCGCGAACATCGCGATCAGCCGCACGATCTGCTCGCCCACGCGCTCGGCCTGCGAATAATCCGAGCGCCGCATGCCCGGCTGCGGGCCGGGCAGATCGCGGATCGGGCAGGTAGGTGACCTGGCGGTCGCCGACCGGCGGCAGCTTTACGGCGGGGTCGGCGAACCCGAGCTGCGTGAGTCCCGAACGCGCGTAGACCTCGAGCGTCTTGCCCACCTGCGCGTCCGTTTCGTCCCCTTCACACAGCGCCCTGACGACCTCCAGGCAGGTCGGCTCGCGCGAGCGCCTGACCACCCGGTCGACCGCTCCGACCACTGCGGTCTCCCACGACGGCTCGGCTCTTCCGGGCAGCAGGTCGCGCAGAAACGACACCGCGGCGTCCTGGCGCAGATGCGCGGGCGCCACCCGCAGCGGGTCGAGCACGCCGCGCAGCGCCGGGTCCGGGCGCAGCGTCACGCACTCGGTGTGCGGCGCCACCTCGTCCAGCAGGTGGAAGCGATGGTCGCCCTTCGGGTCGCAGTCGATCACCCGGCGCCGAGCAGGAAACCCTCGTACTTGAGCTTCTGGTCGAGAGTGGTCTTGCCCGATCCAAGCGCTCCCACGCTCAGAATCGCCGCGTTGCGATCGCTGTCCGATCCCTCGCTCAGGTTGAACCTGACCGGCTGCCTTGACCCTGTCAGCGTGTGCCCGAGGTAGAAGCCCTTGCGCGACCCGACGGCGTGCGCCGCCGTAGGCATCATCGCCGCGACCTGCTCGGTCGTGAGCGTGTCGTCATAGCCGCCTGACGCGCGTGCGCTGCGCCGGGAGATGCTGCAGAAAGAGCTGCAGCTGATCCCCGAGCGGGCCGATGCAGCCGGATCTCGCCGTAGGCCCGCCGGCACATCTCCACGCGCGCCTCGAGCTCCTGCTCGCCTTCGGCCGCGACCGCGATCGCCAAGCGTCGCGCGAAGCAGCGGCGGACGACTCGACGCCTGCAGATAGGCCAGCAGGTCGCGCGCCTGCTGCGTGCGCTGCGTAGCCGAGGTCGGAGACGCCCTGCTCCCCGTCGGACTCCGCGCGCACGATCTGGTCTGCGTCCTGAATCCGCCTCCGCGCGATTCGCAGCGCCAGCTCGTTGGGCAGGAATCGCGCGTTCAGGGAGAGGTCGACGCCGAACGGCAGGCTCTCCGGCGGCGCGAACATCAGCTCGACCCGCGCCGCCCGGAAACTGCGCCTGCTCCGGCAACGCGCCCACCACCATCTGCGCCTGCCAGCTCGTGCCCAGCTCCGACTCGATCCGCAGCGACCGCCCACGGTGCTCCACGTAGCTGTCGATCCAGCGCATCACGTCGCCCTCGAGCGGCGCCAGCACAGCCTCGCCGTTGCGCTCGAACACCAGCGCTCGCGGCTCGTGCAACCCGTCGACCTCTGGCTCGCCGAGCGCGCGGCAGAAAGCCCGCCGCACGAGCCACTGCAACTCGACGCCACGCGCGGGACGAACGGGCAGGAAATCCGCCAACCGCGCGTGAGCCTGGTCGGCGCGCACCCTCGCGCGCTCGAGCTCCGAGACCTTGGAGAGCCGTCGATCGCGCGCTGAAAGTGCGCGCCTCAGCCCCACCCACCAGTCTCTCGGATGCTGTCCGGCCGCCTGGGACACGTACGACGCCACGTCCGCTCGGGATCGCGCAGACTGACCAGCAGGAACACCGCCGGCCTTGACGCCTCGAGGTCTGTGAGGCGCCGGACGTGTTCCCCGACGTAACGTCCCTTGGCGTCTGCGCGAAGCTGCGCGCCGCGGCACCGCGAGTCCGCCTCGCTCATCGTGGTCTCGAGCTCGTCGTTCAGCTCGATCGCGTAGCGCCCCACCTCCCAACGTCGTCCGACTCGCAGAATCTGCACGTCCGCTTCGATCGCCTCCAATGCGCCGACCAGAGTGAGAAACCGCGCGCGCTTGCCCTCCTCGCTGAGCCACTGATACGCGGAGACGTCCACCGCGAACGCGGCCCAGCCGTCGTCGAGCCCCGTGGCAAACACGCAGTTGCCGTACACGAACTCGATCGGCGCCTTCACCTTCAGCGCCCCGGAGCCCTGTCCGATCGCACGTGAAGTGCCGCTCCCCGAGCGAGGACGATCACGCGAGCGCGGTTCAGCACGCGGTGGTCCGGCAGTCCCCTGAGAGTCAGGCCGGGCCGCGTCCCGGCAGCACACGGCCAGGCCTCCCGTGCTGCGTCTGACGGCCGGCGCGCTCGTGCGTCACGGCCACGAGGACGGCGCCCGGTCCGGTGTAGCGCAGCCGGCGCATCGCGGCGTCGGAGCCGTCGGGGAGCATCAGGATCTCGTCCGGATGCCAGCGCTCGCCGACTGTCGCCCGCCTGAGCCCGGCGAGTCGGCGAGCCGCAAACCCGTAGCGCACGAGTGCGTGCGCCGCAAGATGGAAGGGTCGGCCCTCCACACGGATCATCGTCAGCACCGCGGCACCGGCTCCGGGCAGCGCGAGGTAGCACACGTACCAGGGAAGAGCCCGCCACACGACCGCCATCAGCGGCGTGTGTCCCGCGAGCAGGGCCGCGCACAGGATCGCGAGAAAGTAGAGGACTCCACGGACCGGCACGCCGCCGGGGTTCAGCCGCAGACTGTCAACGCGATAGATGCGACGCTCGAGGTCGAACACCCTCCGATATGAGCGGACCTCGATCATTGTGGCCCGAACAGCGATGTGACGGTGTCGCGCAGCAGGTTCACTCCTGCGGGGGTAGCAAGCAGCACCGAGACGATCCCCACCGCGAACACCCCCGCCGCCTCCTTGAAGTCGCGCCGAAAT
This sequence comes from uncultured Solirubrobacterales bacterium, assembly GCA_963811445.1. GTDB lineage: Bacteria > Actinomycetota > Thermoleophilia > Solirubrobacterales > Solirubrobacteraceae > Palsa-744. Next base: position 11,340 of record CAWERP010000004.1, on the reverse strand, counting down.
GCCAACACGGTGGCGGCTACCGCAAACGCCAGCCCGATCAGGCTCATCGCGACCGCCCGCCCGGTATTGCCGGCCTCAACCGGAAACGGTGCGAGCGCAGAAGCAGCTCCCGCCTGGCCCGCGCCACAAGCGCGACCTCCTCGGCCGGGTCGAGCGACGCCCGGCGCTGCAAGACGGTCGGGTGGCTGCCGGCCGGCGGTCGTGCTTGGCCCTCGTTTCGGGTAGACACCTAGCGGTGTCGAGCCCAGCCCTGCGAAGACCCCCCTGTCGTTCGGCGGCGGCGGTGGCCGGACGGGCGGCGCGCGTCAGTCCTGCGGGGGTCCTCCGGTGAGCCTCTCTGAGCGCCTGCACGCAATCGATCGCTTCCAGCAACGCCGCCGAGGGCTCAGCTTCATCGCGGCGGTCATCAAGAAGTTCAGCGACGACGGAGCCAGCCAGCTCGCCGCGCTGATCGCCTACTACGGCTTCTTCTCGCTGTTCCCGCTGCTCCTCGTCTTCGTGACCGTCCTCGGCTTCGTGCTGCAGGGCAACGCGAGCGCGCAGGAAAGCGTCCTTCACTCCACGCTCAGCCAGTTCCCGGTGATCGGCAACCAGCTGCAGAGCAACGTCCACTCACTCAAGGGCAGCGGGGTCGCCCTGGCGATCGGCCTGATCGGCTCGCTGCTCGCGGGCCTCGGCATCACCGGCGCAACCCAGAACGCCTTCAACGAGGTCTGGTACATCCCCCACAAGCGTCGCCCGAACTTCCTGACATGGCGGTTACGGGGGCTCGCGCTGCTCGTGGTGTTGGGCGTGCTGTTCATCGTCTCGACGGCGGCTGCCGGCTACGTGTCCGCGCAGACGGCCGGTGCATTTGAAGTGCTCGGCGGGATCCTGATCGCCCTCGCGCTGAACCTGCTGCTGTTCTTCCTGGCCTTCAGAGCGATGACGAGCGACGAGGTCCGCACGCGCGATCTGATCCCCGGCGTGATCGTCGGGGCCGTGCTCTGGCAGATCCTGCAGCACGTGGGCGGCTATTACGTCGACCACGTGGTGCGCCACGCCAAGGAGACCTCAGGCCTGTTCGCGTTCGTGCTGGGGTTGCTCACATGGCTCTACCTCGGGGGCCAGCTGACGCTGCTGGCCGCCGAGATCAACGTCGTGCGCGCCCGCCGGCTGTGGCCACGCAGCTTCTTCTCGGACCCGCTGCTGGAGGCCGACAGGCGCGCGCTGACCTCCGCCGCGGAGGTGGAGGAGCGGATTGACGAGCAGAACGTGGAGGTCAGCTTCGACCCGGGCGAGTAGCCGGCCGCACGGGTGGTCGGACCCCTCCAGAGCAACTGCTTGCGCCCGCAACGAACTCGCGCTATACTACCTACACTTTCGTAAGCACATATGGAGCCGATACTCATGCCGCCTGTTCCAAACAGCCCCCAGATCCAGCCAGCTCAACCCAAGCCCCTGTTGCGGCTGATCCCGCTCGACGACACCGTCGTGTTCCCCAGTATGGGCATCACGCTGACCGTGGACGTCGGCGACGACGAGCGCGTGGTGCTAGTGCCGCGCCACGAGAACGAGTTCCTCGAGGTGGGCACGATCGCCGAGGTCTCCGAGCAGATCCGCCTGCCCGGCGGCGGCCATGCCGTGGCCATCTCCGGGCAGCACCGCGCGCTGATCGGCGCCGCCCAGACCGGCTCGGGCGGGGAGCTGCGCGTCGAGGTCGACGAGCGTCCCGACGATGTTCCGGTTGACGGGCGCACCCGCGAGCTGGAGCGCGAGTACCGCGCGACCGTCGAGGAGATCCTCGAGCTGCGAGGCGACGACGGCCGCATCTCCGCGTTCCTGCGCGCGATTGCCGAGCCCGGTGCTCTGGCCGACTCGGCCGGCTACTCGCCCAACCTCTCATACGAGCAGAAGGTCGAGCTGCTGCGCACGCTCGACGTGACGCAGCGCCTGGAGCTCGCCGTCAAGCTGCAGCGCGAGAGCCTGGCCGAGCTGCAGGTTCGCAAGCGCATCCGCGAGGACGTCCAGGAGGGCGCCGAGAAGCAGCAGCGCGAGTACTTCCTGCGCAAGCAGATGGACTCGATCCGCAAGGAGCTGGGCGACGACGACGCCTCGGTGGCGCAGGAGTACCGCGCCAAGATCGAGGCCGCCGGGATGCCCGAGGCCGTCAACGAGCAGGCCCTGAAGGAGCTCGGTCGCCTGGAGCGGATGGGCGAGCAGACCGGCGAGTCGAGCATGATCCGCACCTACCTCGACTGGCTGATCGCCGTGCCGTGGAGCAAGCGCTCCGAGGAGCATCTTGACCCGGTGGCGGCGCGGGCCGTGCTGGACTCGGACCACGCGGGACTGGAGGACGTCAAGGACCGCGTGACCGAGTACCTGGCGGTGCGCAAGCTGCGCCAGGACCGCGGCATCGAGGCCGACCCGAAGTCGGGCGCGATCCTCACCCTGATCGGCCCGCCCGGAACGGGCAAGACCTCGATCGGCGAGTCGATCGCCCGGGCGACCGGCCGCGAGTTCGTACGCATGTCCCTGGGCGGCGTCCGCGACGAGGCCGAGATCCGCGGGCACCGGCGCACCTACATAGGCGCGCTGCCGGGACGCCTGGTCAGGGCGCTGCGCGACGCCGGGACGATGAACCCGGTCATCCTGCTCGACGAGGTTGACAAGGTCGGCGCGGACTGGCGCGGAGACCCTTCGGCGGCGCTGCTGGAGGTGCTCGACCCCGCTCAGAACCACTCCTTCCGAGACCACTATCTCGACGTCGAGTTGGACCTCAGCCAGGTCATGTTCCTCGCCACGGCGAACGTCGCCGACACGATCCCCGGCCCGCTCCTGGACCGCATGGAGGTGATCCGCTTCGACGGCTACACCTCCGAGGAGAAGCTCGCGATCGCCAAGGGCTATCTGTGGCCGCGGCAGCGTTCCCGCAACGGCCTGCACGAGGACGAGGTCGAGATCTCCGACGAGCTGCTGCGCACGATCATCGCCGAGTACACCCGCGAGGCCGGCGTGCGCAACCTGGAGCGTGAGCTCGGCACGGTGCTGCGCAAGACCGCGACCAAGGTGGCCTCAGGCGAGGCCGGCGCGTCGAGCGACGGACCCGCTGCACATGAGGGCTCGAGCGAGAACGGCGCCAAGCCGAGTGCCGAGGGCAAGGGCAAGCAGACCGACAAGCCCGCCAGGAAGGCCAAGGCCCCGAAGGCAGGGAAGTCCAAGGCAGCGGCGCGGGCGCCCGTCAAGATCGACCTGGAGGCCGTACGCGACGCGCTCGGACGCCAGAAGTTCTTCCAGGAGTCCGCCGCGCGGACCGCGACGCCGGGCGTCGCAACCGGCCTGGCCGTGACCGGCTCGGGCGGCGACGTCCTGTTCGTGGAGGCAACCGCCATGAAGGGCGCAAGCTCGGGCGGCCACAGCCTCGTGCTCACCGGACAGCTCGGCGACGTGATGAAGGAGTCGGCGAAGATCGCCCTCTCCTACGTCCGCGGACATGCCGAGAGGCTCGGCATCGACGAGAGCGCGTTTGAGAACCGTGAGTTCCACGTGCACGTTCCCGCCGGCGCGATCCCCAAGGACGGGCCGAGCGCGGGCGTGACGATGGTCACGGCGCTGGCCTCGCTTCTGTCCGGGCGACCGGTGAAGCACACGGTCGGCATGACCGGCGAGGTCACGTTGCAGGGCCGCGTGCTGCCGATCGGCGGGCTCAAGCAGAAGGCGCTCGCCGCCCATGCAGCCGGCCTGACCGACGTGATCCTGCCCGAGCGCAACCGGGGCGACCTCGACGACATCCCCGAGGAGGTCCGCGAGCAGATGACCTTCCATCCGGTGATGACCGTCCAAGAGGTCCTCGATCGCGCGCTGGAGCCGGCCCGAGATGTCGCGCAGGTCTCCTAGATGTGAGCCCGTTCCAGTTGAGGTCCGCCAGACGGCGGACCTCCTGGAGCGGCGCTGGCAGCTTTCGATCCTGTACGCCGCGCTCACGGGGGCGCTGCGCTTCAACGAGTTCGCCGAGGCCGTCGCCGGCATCTCTCCACGCATGCTCTCCGAGCGGCTGCGCGACCTCGAGGCCGCGGGGCTTGTGGAGCGCACGGTCATCCCGTCCAGCCCGCCCACGGTCGAGTACCGGCTGACGTCGCGCGGGCGCAGGCTCGGCCCCATCATCGACGCGATGCGCGCCTACGCACGCGAGCCCGTCGGCTGAGCGCGCTCACCGTCTCCCGCCGTGAGGCATCCCCCATTTTGGGGCTTTTTCGGGCCGTCGGCATGCTATTTGCGCGCTATTCTCGAAGAGCAGCCGCGAACCCGCCGCCGCTGCCGCCCGAGGGGTAGGGAGGCCACGCAAGGAGGGAAGAGTTGCGTAAGGAAGCCCGGAGAGATCCGGGCTTCGGGCGTTCCGGCGACGCGGGCCGGTGGCGCCGGACGGACGCCGCGGCCCGGGCATCGGACGCGCTCCCGCACGCGAGGCCGCCCAGGGCTGACCTCCGCCCCCCACGGCACCCGGTGTGCGGCCCATCGAGGCCCGCGTGTGATCGAGAACCTCCGCACACGCGAAGTAAGTGACTAGATCCGCGCGGGCAGTAGCCCGGCAGGACCCGAACGAGAGCCCGATGATCTGCGGGATCGCCCGTCGCGTAGACCAATCATCGGCTCCCCTAGCGAGCGTGCGCGAGGGCGTGTTGTGTTACCCACGGGCAGAAACCGCTCCGCCCGGGTCCCTCGTATCAGCCTAAACCTGCTCATTTGCAGGTCTTGCCATAATCGGGGCGGCCGGATTTGAGGCCGACCAGCGTCGGCGCGATCGGTCTTCGCGTGCTTCTTGCGCCCGCGTCGCGCGGCAGTCTCTTCTGGCCCGGCGAGATGCGACCGCGCGCCAACCGAGTACAGCTCCTCAACCACAAACCACCAGCCCGTCGCCGCCTCCAAAGCGACCCTCGAGTTCCGCTCCGACAAAGCGGCGCACACTCTCGCGGTGCGCCGGCGCGACGCGCGCACGGCCAACGCCAGGCGATGATCGAGCCGGTGTTCGGACATACGAAGCTCAACCGCCGCATCGATCGCTTCCCAACGCCGAGGAAGATTCGCCGCGCGAGCCGAGTGGCGGCTCATCACCGCAACTACAACCTGCTGAAGCTCCACATCCACCAGATGGCGGCCGCCGGGGCCTGACGGGGCCCCGTGAACGCCCGATCGGGCCGACCCGCCGCACCGTCGCCAAGACCACCACGGCCGTCAGAGCGCGAAACCCACCCGAGAACGCCCGCGCTGACGTCTGGCGGAAGCTTTGCGAAACAGCCTCCCACGGAAGCAGTCGTGCCCGCTCCGCGGTCTCCTGGGAACCCAAAGGATGCCCTGGCCGAGAGCTAGAAGCCGAGTGCCTCGGGTATGAGAATGACGCTGATGCGACCAAAGGGTTCGTAGTGGAGTATCAGTGTCTTCGCGAGCACGCTTCACGGGTAGCCTGCGTCCTGCTTGCCAACGTACTCTCGCGGCAGGGCTGGCTCCGCTCCGTTCGCCAACTGCGCGTTGAAGCCGCGGACGGCAAGCCCGGCGGCGGTTCGCTCTAGGTGGACACGGTCGGCTGGGGGCTCGAACTCGGGATTAGGTGGGCCCGGGTCCGGGGAGGGTCATCGTCGTCAGTCGAGGCTCCTTGAGGTCGGGGCCGGATTGGCGCCGCTTAGCAGAGCACCTGCGAAAAATCTAGAGCCCAGCGACGTCATCCCCGAGTAGCAAGCCCCTCGGGCCACAAATTGAAGTGGTACGCGCATGGTAACGCGGTCTGCAGATGCTCGCTGGGACCTCGCTCAGCGCCTCCGCGATGAGACGATGATACGCCTGCCCCTCCAGCAGGAACGAGTCATGCCCCCAGGGCGAGGACACCTCGACATGGCGGGCATCGACGCCCCCGGCACGGAGAGCATCTACGAGATGACGCGAGTGCTCGCTGCCAAAGCGCCAGTCGCTGTCGAAGGAGATCGCCAAGAAGCGTGTGTTCACGCGTCCGAGCTCGAGGTCAGGCTCCCCGAACGGGTCGAAGTAGTCCATCAGCCGCGTGAGGTAGAGGTAGGTGAGCGCATCGAAGCGCTCGACGAAGCTGTCGCCTTGGTGGTCGAGGTAGTGCTCGACCTCGAAGTCGCTTGACATCGTCATCGGCGCGTCGGCCCCGCCGCGGCGCGCCCGGTCGAACTTGAGGCGCATCGACTCTTCCGAGAGGTAGGTGATGTGGCCAACCTTGCGCGCGACGGCGAGCCCGCGGCGCGGACGCCGCTCGCCGTCGAGATAGTCGCCATCCTGGAAGTCGGGATCGCTCATGATCGCGCCGCGCGCGACGGCGGTCAGCGCGATGTTCTGCGCATTCAGACGGGCGCTCGCGCAGATGAGCACGGCGCGCTCGATCTCCTTGGGGTGATCGAGCGCCCACTGCAGCGCCTGCATCCCGCCGAGCGATCCCCCGACCGCGGCGCGCAGGCGCGTGATCCCGAGATGGCGCAGCAGCGCACGATGCACGGCGACGAGATCGCGGACGGTCAGCAGCGGGAAGCGAAGACCGTAAGGACGACCCGTGGCCGGGTCGATGCTCGCCGGGCCGGTCGTGCCGGAGCAGCCGCCGAGCAGATTCGGGCACACGACGAAGAACCGCTCGGTGTCCAGCGGGCGTCCCGGCCCGATCATCGTCTCCCACCAGCCACGCCGGCTCGGGTCTCCGTGGTGACCGGCGGCATGTGCGTCGCCGCTGAGCGCATGACAGACGAACACCGCGTTGCCCCCGTCGGGGTCGAGCGCGCCGTAGGTCTCGTAGGCGACCTCCACAGGAGCGAGCATTGCGCCGGACTGCAGCGCCAGCGGGCCCTCCTCGTCGAACAGCACGACCCGCTGCGTCTGCACGTGGCCGACGCCGGTGCTGGTCATGCCGTGACGAGCGATCTTGTTGCGGCCAGCGCCTGGTCGAGGTCCTCGAGGATGTCATCGATGTGCTCGATGCCCACCGACAGGCGCACCGTCTCCTGCGTCACCCCGGCGGCAGCGAGCTCCTCCTCGTTGAGCTGGGAGTGCGTCGTTGAGGCGTTGTGGATCGCCAGCGACTTCGCGTCGCCGATGTTCGCGAGGTGGCTGAACAGCTTGAGGTTCTCGATGAATGACTTGCCGGCCTCTGCGCCACCGCGCACGCCGAACGTGACGAGCGCGCCGTAGCCGCCGCGCAGCACGCGGTTGGCGACCTCACGGTAGGGGCTTGACTGAAGGCCCGGGTAGTAGACCCACTCGACGGCCTCGTGCTGTGAGAGGTGCTCGGCGACGGCGAGCCCATTGGCGTTGTGGCGCTCCATGCGCAACGGGAGCGTCTCGACGCCCTGTAGGAACAGGAAGGCATTGAACGGCGAGAGCGCTGCGCCCGTGTTGCGCAGCAGCACCGTGCGGGCACGTCCGATGTAGGCGGCGGGACCGAGCGCATCGCTCCAGACGACGCCGTGGTAGGACGGGTCGGGCTCGGTGAGGCCGGGAAAGCGCTGCGCGTGCGCCACCCAGTCGAACTGGCCGCTGTCGATGAGCGCACCCCCGATCGAGGTGCCGTGGCCACCGATGAACTTCGTCAGCGAATGCACCGCGATATCGGCACCCTGCTCGAACACGCGTGCGCCGATCGGCGTCGGGACGGTATTGTCGAGGACGAGGGGCAACCCCTCCGCATGGGCCGCCTCGGCCCAGGCGGGCACGTCGAGCACGTTCAGGCGCGGGTTGCCGACCGTCTCCCCAAACACCAGGCGCGTGCGCTCGTCGCACAGGCGCGCGACGGCACCGGGGTCGTCGGCATCGGCCCAGCGGACCTCGATCCCGTACTGCGGGAGCGTGTGGGCGAACAGGTTGTACGTCCCGCCATAGAGCTGGGAGACCGACACGATGTTGTCGCCCGCCCGTGCGAGATTGAGCACCGAATAGGTGACCGCAGCCTGCCCGGACGCGGTGACGAGCGCGCCGACACCTCCCTCGAGTGCAGCGAGACGCTCCTCGAGCACGCTCCAGGTCGGATTCATGATGCGGGTGTAGATGTTGCCCGGCACGGCGAGCGCGAACAGGTCCGCGGCGTGCTGGGTGTCGTCGAAGACGTATGACGTCGTCTGGTAGATCGGCACAGCAAGTGCGTTGGTGGCGCTGTCGGGCTGCTGGCCGCCGTGCAGCGCGATGGTCTCGGGACGGGGATGCTGGCTCACGGTGTGCTCCTGGGGTCGGTGAATGAACGCAAAGAAGGGTCGAGGGGAGCTCAGGCGGACCCACTCAGATCGACGCCGATGTTATTGCAGCGCTCGCAGACCTCCCCGGGGATCACGCCGGCGCGCATCAGCACGGCGAAGGCCTTGCAGCCCAGGCAGAGGCCGAACACGGACTCGAGCGTGGCAGCGACGATCAGCAGGCCGAGCAGCACGTAGGCGGGGGTCGTCAGCCCAAGCCCGAGCGCCAGCACCGCGGCAGATACCGAGAAGGCGGCACCGATGGCCTGCGCGAAGCGCTTCGACGGGCCCGCCACCGGCCGCGCGGCCAGATGCAGCCGAGGGGTGACCACCCGGGTGACCAGCTGGCCGAGCGGGCTCAGCGTGGGGCCCGTCAGAACCCGCGCCAGGAAGCCGTAGGCGATCACGGCTGTAAGCCAGGGCTTCTCGAAGGCGACCGTGACGAGGCTCAGCAGCACCACACCGCCCGCGACCAGACGCGCGGACACCTCGTTGACCGGGTTCGGAAAGGAGAAGACTCGGGCGGTCCAGTCGCGCCCGCCGAGCGGTTCTGAGATGTCAGATGATGCGGCCATGTCGTCGGTCGGTCACGTTAGGACGCTCGCCAGCGAGGAATAGCACCATCAGCCCGTGTTCGCGGCAAACGAAGCGGGCAGCTAATCTAGTGCTTGTAGATCACCTTTATGTAGATTAGCAGCCCGAACACTTCAAGCCCAGACCCTCGTCGGGCCCAAGGGGCCATTTTGGACCCCTCTATCTCCTACCCCAAGGCGGTTCTACTCGGGCCGCAAGCGTCACGGGCTCCCGCTCGGACCCGACGTGACCCGCGAGGAGGCCGAACGCAAGCTGCGGCACGTCATGGCCGACGTGGAGCGCGGCACGTGGAAGCCGCCCGTGCGCGAGCCCGAGCCGTCCGCGGAGGTCCCGACCTTCCACGAGTTCGCCGACCAGTGGTGGCTGCGCAACGAGGGCCGGTTCGCGGCCAAGACGAAGGAGGACTACCGCTGGCGGTTGGAGGTTCACCTGCTGGACTACTTCGGCCCGCTGCGCTTGGACGCGATCACCTACGACACGGTGGAGCGCTACGTCGCCGCCAAGCTTGCCGACGGCGAGCGAGTCCGCAAGGCGGCTGCCGACGGCAAGCCGATCATGGAGCAGGGCACCGACAAGCGCGGGCGTGAGTTCACCCGGCCTGCACAGCCGCTCTCACCGCGGTCGACCAAACATGACCGTGGCCCTGCTCGGGGCGATCCTCGAGGGCGCTGTCGAGCGCGAGCTCATCCCGCGCAACCCGGCCAAGGGCAAGGGCCGCAGGGTCCGCGAACGCACACCCGCCCGGACCTACCTGGAGACGGCTGCACAGATCGCGGCCCTGCTCGACGCGGCTGGCGAGCTCGACCGCGAGGCGGCACCGAGGTACAGGCACGTCGAGCGGCGCGCGATCCTGGCGACGATGACCTTCGCGGGCCTTCGCGTCGGAGAGCTCTGCGCGTTGCGCTGGCGTGACGTGAACCTTGCCGCAGGGTGGCTGGCGGTCGGGGAGAGCAAGACCGACGCCGGACGCCGGAAGGTGAAGGTCCGCGGGGCGCTCCGCGACGAACTGGCGATGGTCCGCGCGAGGCGAGAGAACGCCGACCCGACCGCCTACGTGTTCCCGACCCGCGACGGCGGCAGGCAGGACACCCACAACCTCCGCGCACGGGTGGTCAACACGGCTGTGAAGCGCGCGAACGAGAACCTTGTCGAGCAGGACCTGCCGCCGCTGCCGGATCGGATCGCGCCGCACTCGCTGCGCCGGACGTTCTGCTCGCTCCTGTACGCGCTCGGTGAGGACCCCGGCGTGGTCATGGACGAAATGGGCCACACCGACCCGGGGCTCGCGCTCAGGGTCTACCGACAGGCGATGCGACGGGGCGATGGCGAGAAGGCGGCCCTGCGAGCTCTGGTTTAGGGCGCTCCGGTCGATGAGGGCGCAAGGGTGCCAGCGCCCGTAGAGGCTTGATGCCCTGAGCGTCGGTCGGTCGCCCAGCCGGGTGGTGGCCCGTGCCCTGCTAGGCACAGACCACCACCCGAGTTACGTCCAACTACCTACGGGCCTATAGATCCTTCGGGGCCGGTGGCACCGGTTGGGCCGGTGGCTCCCGTGACTCCGGGCGTTCCTTCAGGGCCAGTCGGTCCGGTTGCTCCGGTTTCGCCTTTTTCGCCCTGCGGCCCCGTGGCTCCGGTCACACCGTTCGCTCCCGTAGCTCCAGTCGCACCGGCAGGGCCCGGCGGGCCGGTTGGTCCGCGTTCAGGCCCCGGACACGCCACGCCAGGGCACCCGCACGCCAGACATTGACCAGTCGGGCCAGTCGGCCCTCTTTCACCCTGCGGTCCGGTCGCTCCGGTTACGCCTTGCGCTCCGGTCACGCCGGTCACGCCTCTTTCGCCCTGCGGTCCGGTGGCGCCAGTAGCGCCTCTGGCTCCTTCGATACCGATCGGGCCAGTCGGGCCCGTAGAGCCCGTGCCTCCAGACGCTCCTGCTGCCCCGGTCGCGCCGGTTGGGCCGGTCGCGCCCTGGACTCCGGTGGCTCCTTTTTCGCCCTTGGCTCCGGTCGCCCCTGTCGGGCCCTGTTTACCTTGCGGGCCTTCTACGTTCAGCGTGACCAATGTGTAGCCTTTTTCGCAGCCGGTTTTCTTAGGCGTCTTGGTCGCCTGGTTTTCCTGGTTCGGCACGCACAAGGAAAGCGTCGAGGATGCCGATGCCCCCGCTTGCCATCAGAAGGAACAGGCACATCGCCGCCAACGCTCCTACGCACACGCCTAGGCCCCGCGGGGCCTTCCACGCTCTCATCCCACAACACCTCCATGGCTCCCTAACAGGCGGACCTTGAGCCGCCCGTGAGACGATTGAAGCACCTGTACCTTCGGGTCGCAAGGTGTTTTCTGACTGGCGTGCTGGGAGCGTTCTGGAGCCGTAGCACATCGGCTTAGCCCGCCGTCGTGCAACGCCACGCTAGAGGTCCCTTGGAGCCTGGCGTCCGCGCGGCTTGCGAGTTACGGCCCGCTTGGGCGAACGAATGGGCGAACGGGGCGATTCTGGCTCGTCGAGGCCACCGAAAGCGAGGCTCCATGAGACGCGAAAACCCCCGCGTTA
>CAWERP010000003.1:0-21681 GCA_963811445.1 uncultured Solirubrobacterales bacterium | reverse complement strand
GACATCGAGGAGACTGTTGTCGCGACCTTGTCCCCTCCCCGCCTGCAGACCGAGGTCGAGGAGGAAATCGAGGCCGAGACAGAGGTCGTCGGCGAGGGCGAGGAGCCGGGCGAGGGCGCCGAGGGCGAGGGCGCCGAGGGCTCCTCCGGCGAGGAGTAGCAGCTCCTGCGACGCCCCTTCGGCGGCGGCGGCGGCAGCAGCGGCGCTGGCGGGGCCGTCGACTGGCTCATCGTCGGACTGGGCAACCCCGGTCGCGAGCACGGGGGAACGCGCCACAACGTGGGCTTCATGGTCGCCGAGGCGCTCATCGAGCGCTGGGGGCTGGGACGGGTCAGGACTCGCTTTCTCGGGCGGATCGCAGAGGGACGCGTGCGCGCTCCGCGGGACGCTGAGCCCGGGACGCCCAAGCGCCCGCGCGTGGCGGTGCTGTGCCCCCAGACCTACATGAACGACGCCGGTCGCTCGGTGGGTCCCGCGCGCGGGGCGTTCAAGCTGGCGCTCGACCGGGTGCTGGTCGTCCACGACGAGATCGATCTTCCGTTCGGCGAGGTGCGAACGCGGGCCGGCGGGGGGCTGGCCGGCCACAATGGCACGAAGTCGATCAAGCGGGAGCTCGGCAGCGGGGAGTTCCTGCGCGTGCGCGTGGGCGTGGGGCGACCGGACTCCACCGATCCGGAGATCGTCTCGGCCTACGTGCTCGGGCGGTTCCGCGAGGGCGACTCGAGCGTCGAGGAGCTCATCGGGCGCGCCTGCGAGCAGGTCGAGCAGGTTGTGCTGGGCGGAGGGGTGAAGGGCGGCGCGCAGAGCGAGCCGGTGCAGGGGTCCCCGAAGGGCCGGGACGCCGTGGCGGCTGAGCAGCCCGACCGGGAGAGGGGGCCGGACGGGATGGCTCCTGACGGGTCTGGGCTGCGCGGGCTGCTCGGCCTCGTCGAGGGGGACGAGGCGACGCGCAGGCTGGCGAGGGCGGCCACGCGTTCGTTTCGAGCTCGCTGCGGCCGTTCATGATCGCGGCCCTGGCCGAGATCGACCCGGCCGCGCAGGCGCGAGCGACGCTCGTGGTCGTGGGCGACGATCGCGCCGCGCGCGACATGGCGGCGGATCTGCGGGCATGGCTCGAGCCGCGACGGGTGCGCTATTACCCGTCGCGGGGCGTCGCCTACGAGTCCCATCTCGCTCCTCCCCCGCACCTTGTGGGCCTGCGGGTCTGGCCGTGCTGGACGCCCTGCTGAGCGCCGGGAAGCCCGAGGAGGCTCGATCGGAGACCGGGCCGGTCGTGGTCGTGAGCGCGGCCGCTCTCTCGGAGAAGGTGCCCGATCCGGCCCTGCGGCCGCGCTCCTTCGTGCTGCGCGTGGGGGACCTGCTGGACCTGGAGGAGTGCGCGGCCGAGTTGGTGGGGGCGGGCTATGAGCGGACCGATCAGGTCGCCGAGCGCGGGCAGTTCGCGCTCCGGGGAGGCCTCCTGGACGTCTTCCCGGCGACCGAGGAGCGGGCCGTGCGTGTGGACATGTTCGACGTGGAGATCGAGTCGCTGCGGTGGTTCTCGACCTTTACCCAGCGCTCCCTGGGCGAGGTGCAGGAGATCGAGATCGCGCCCGCGGCGGAGCTCGCGCTCGAACACCGGGCGGACGCTCTCGAGGCGCAGAGATGCGCTTGCGGCCGGCGCGCGCGCGGGCGATCCGGGTGCTCGGGACGGGTCGGGCAGGCCGGACATCGCCGATCTTCTGCCCGTCGAGCGGTTCGGCGCTCTGCTGGAGCTGATCGCAGCCGAGACCGAGCTGCTGGTGGCCGCAGAGGAGGAGCTGGCGCCCGCTCTGAGCGACCACTGGACCGATGTGTGCGCGGCCTTCGCGGACGAGGATGCCCACCACCTGTATGTGAGTCCCGAGAGCATCCAGGCGGCGCTCGCAGATCGGGCCCGGATCTGGTTCTCGGCGATCTCCTCGGGGCAGGAAATCGAGCTGCGAGCCCAATCGGCGGAGACCGGCGCGCGATCGCTCGGGGAGGCCGAGCCGGAGCTCGAGAAGCTCGTGCGCTCCGGATATCGGACCGTCGTGGCCTTTTCCCGTCGCGGGGAGGGGAGCGCGCGGCCTACAACCTTGGGCGGCTGAAGGCGACCTGGCTGGGCGAGGATGTCGACGTCGGGCGCGCGCCGCTCGAGCCATCGCTGCGGTTCGCGAGAGCGTCGCTGCGCGAGGGTTTCGTCGCGCCCGCGCTGAAGCTCGCGGTGTTTCCCGAGCACCGGCTACTGCGCCGCCGGCGTGCCGGGCGCTCCGAGCACGACGGTGACCGCGGCGGCGTCGGGCGCGGCGGCCCCGGTGGCGCGCGCAGGGTGCTTCGCTCGTTTGCCGAGCTGCGAACCGGGGACATCGTCGTGCACGAGGACCATGGCGTCGCACGGTTCGCCGGTTTCGAGACGCGCACCGTGGCGGAGGTCACGCGCGACTACCTCTACCTGGAATACCAGGGGGACGACAGGGTGTTCGTGCCCACCGACCAGCTCGCGAAGATCTCGCGCTACGTGGGAGCGGGCGGCGAGCACCCGCCGCTGTCGAAGCTCGGAGGCACGCGCTGGGAGACGATGAAGGCGCGAGCGCGCCGCGCCGCACAGGAGCTCGCGGGTGAGTTGCTGAGCCTGTACGCCGAGCGGCGCCGGCGCACCGGGCACGCGTTCGAGGTGGACTCCGACTGGCAGAGGGAATTCGAGGAGCGCTTCCCCTTCACTGAGACCGCCGACCAGCGCGAGGCGATCGAAGCGGTCAAGGAGGACATGGAGGTGCCGCTGATGGACCGGCTGATCTGCGGTGACGTGGGATACGGCAAGACCGAGGTCGCGCTGCGGGCGGCGTTCAAGGCGGCGAACGACGGCAAGCAGGTGCTGATGCTGGTGCCGACCACGATCCTCGCCCAGCAGCACTTCGGCACTATTCCGAGCGGCTGGCCGATTACCCGATCACGGTCGAGCACGTCTCCCGTTTCGCACGGCCGCCGAGCAGAAAGCGGCGGTGAAGAGCTTCGCCGAGGGGCGCGTGGACATCCTGATCGGCACTCACCGGGTCCTCTCCCGCGACGTCCGAGCAAAGGACCTGGGGCTCTTGATCGTCGACGAGGAGCAGCGGTTCGGCGTCCGCCAGAAGGAGCTGCTGCGCCAGCTGAAGCTGAAGGTGGACGTGATCGCGATGTCGGCGACGCCCATCCCGCGCACGCTGCAGATGTCGCTGGCCGGACTGCGCGACATCTCGGTCATGGAGACGCCACCGGAGGGCAGGCGGCCCGTGAAGACCTACGTGGGGGAGTACGAGGAGGAGCTCGTCAAGCGGGCGATCCTGCGCGAGCACGAACGAGAGGGGCAGGCGTTCTTCCTGCACAACCGCGTGGACTCGATAGACGAGACCGCAGAGCGCCTGCGGGCGCTGTGCCCTTCGGTGCGCTTCGCGGTGGCCCACGGCCAGATGGGCGAAGGCGAGCTGGAGAACGGCCATGATGGACTACCTGCGCGGCGGCGCGGACGTCCTCGTGTGCACGTCGATCGTCGAGTCGGGGATCGACATCCCGCAGGCGAACACGCTGATCGTGGAGCACGCGGACACGTTCGGTCTGGCCCAGCTCTACCAGATACGCGGCCGGGTCGGGCGCAGCCGCGAGGCGTACGCCTACCTGCTCTACGACTCCGCGCAGGCGCTCACCTCGGAGGCCGCTCAGCGGCTCTCCGCGCTGTCGGACTACACCGAGCTCGGGGCGGGATTCAAGATCGCGATGCGCGACCTCGAGATGCGTGGCGCGGGGCACCTGCTCGGCGACGAGCAGTCCGGGCACGTGGCAGCGCTCGGATTCGAGCTCTACATGCAGATGCTCGAGGAGGCGGTGGGAGCGGTCGACCCAGACGGTCAGGGCGAGGACGGGCGCCGGGCGGATGGAGGTCCCGAGCCGGTGCGTCTCGATGTGAACGTCGATGCGTATGTGCCGACGGATTATGTTCCCTACGAGCAGGGCAAGATCGAGGTGCACCGCCGGGTGGCCGCGGCGCTCGAGGTGGCCGACGTCGAGCGGCTACGCGAGGAGCTCGAGGACCGCTTCGGCGCGGTCCCCGAGCCGCTCGAGAACCTGCTCGCGTTGCAGCGGGCGCGCATCAAGTTCGGCCAGGCGGGTGCGCGCACCGTCAGCTTCCGCGGAGACCGCCTGGCGGTGGTCCCGATCGAGCTGGACTCGACGCGCGCCAAGAGGTTGCGCGAGGCGCTTCCCGATGCGCTCTATGAGTCGGGGCGCTCGCAGGTCTCGATGCGAGTTCCAAAGGAGGGCAGGGATCGCTTTCCCACCGTCGTTCGGGCAGCCGACGTGCTGGTCGGCGGTAATACGCGAGGCCGCCTGAACGGTTACCCGGCACGAGCCCACGAGGATTCCGCTAGAGTGCCGTCGGCGTGTCCAAGGCACCCCGCTTCATCCCGGCGCTAGGCGCCGTTTTATTTGCCGTCGCAGGCCTCTCCGCGTGTGGCGGCGGCATCCCGAGCGACGCAGTCGTCAAGGTCGGCAACACCCCGATCACGAAATCCACGTTCAACCACTGGATGGCGGTTGCGGCGGCCTCGAAGCGCCGCGACGGCCCCCGGAGCGGCGAAGCCGCCGGTTCCCGAACCGCCCAACTACACGGCGTGCATCGCGCACCTCAAGGCGGTCACGCCGAAACCGGCGGCCGGGCAGGCGGCGCCCACAGAAGCACAGCTGAAGACGCAGTGCGAACAGCAGTACCAGTCACTGAAGCAGGAGGTGCTCAGCTTCCTGCTCTCCTCGCAATGGGTGATCGGCGAAGCCTCGGACCTCGGCGTGAACGTGAGCGACAGCGAAGTCAAGAAGCGCTTCGAACAGGTCAAGGCCCAGCAGTTCCCCAAGGCGGCGGAATTCGAAAAATTCCTCGCCAGCTCCGGCCAGTCGCTCTCAGACCTGCTGCTGCGAGTGAAGCTGAACCTGCTCTCGGCGAAGATCCAGCAGAAGATCGTCAAAAGCAAGGGCACCGTCAGCCAGGCGCAGATCGAAAAGTACTACAAGGAAAACCCGCAGCGCTTCGGCACGCCGGAAAAGCGAACCCTGAAGCTGATCCTCACAAAGACCGAAGCCGCGGCCGTGAAAGCCAAGCAGGAAATCGAATCCGGCAAGAGCTTCGCGAGCGTCGCAAAGGCCGCGTCGATCGACCCGACCACGAAGGCCAATGGTGGTGTGCTCGTGGGAGTGGTGAAAGGCCAGGAGGACGCGTCGCTTGACTCCGCGATCTTCTCCGCCAAGACCAACGTCCTGACGGGGCCGGTGAAAACAGCCTTCGGCTATTACATCTTTGAAGTGACGAGCACGACGCCCGGCAGCCAGCAGTCGCTGGCTAAGGCGCAGGCGTCGATCAAGCAGCAGCTGACCGCCTCCCAACAGCAGGCAGCGCTGACGGCATTCGTCAAAGAATTCAAAAAGAAGTGGACCGGGAGGACCGAATGCCGGACGGGCTACGTTGTCCAGGACTGCAAGCAGTACAAAGCACCAAGCACGACGTCCACTGGCTCCTCCGCCGTCCCGACGACGAGCACTCCGACTACGAGCACCAAATAGCCTCTCCCACGCAATAGGCGCTCCCGGTTGTTCACCGGTGCCGCCGGGTCCGGGATCGCCAGTGAGCCGGGATCAGCTCTTCGGGAACGAGTCAGATCGAGCCTTCGCAATGAGTCAGATCGAGCGAGTCCATGCGCGGCAGATCCTAGACAGCCGGGGCAACCCCACGGTCGAGGTCGAGGTCGGCCTGCGCTCGGGCGCCCACGGCCATGGCGGCGGTGCCCTCGGGCGCCTCGACGGGCCAGCTCGAGGCGACAGAGCTGCGTGACGGGGGCGCGCGCTGGGAGGGCAAGGGGGTCACGAGGGCGGTGACGAACGTGGACGGGGAGATCGCCGAGAGCGTGATCGGCATGGACGCCTCCGACCAGCGCGGTCTGGACAGGGCGCTGATCGAGCTCGACGGTACGCCCAACAAGGCGAGGCTCGGCGCCAACGCGATTCTCGGGGCGTCACTCGCAGCGGCGCATGCGCAGGCCGCCGAGGAGGGGCTGGCGCTGTGGCGGTATCTCGGCGGTGAGGCGGCGCGAGTGCTGCCTGTGCCGATGATGAACGTGCTCAACGGCGGGGCGCACGCCGACAACAAGGTCGACTTCCAGGAGTTCATGGTGGTGCCCTGCGGCGCTCACACGTTCGTGGAGTGCCCGCGCTTCGGCGCCGAAGTCTTCCACGCGCTCAACGCACGCTGCACGAGCGCGGGCTGGGCACAGCGGTGGGGACGAGGGCGGGTTCGCGCCCGACCTGAGCTCGAACCGAGGAGGCTCTGAAGATGCTGATCGCGGGGATCCGCGAGGTGGGAGACAGACCGGGAGAGGACGTGGCGATCGCTCCGACCCGGCTGCCAGCGAGATCTACCGCGATGGCGGGTATGTGCTCACGCACGAGGGCCGCACGCTCACCGCCCCCGAGCTGGCCGACTATTGGGCTGACCTGTCGGCGCGCTATCCGATCCTCTCGATCGAGGATGGCATGGACGAGGAGGATTGGACGGCTGGAAGACGCTGACCGACCGTCTGGGGGCCGGGGTGCAGCTCGTCGGCGACGATCTCTTCGTGACGAACACGGCCCGGCTGCGCAGGGGCATCGAGGCGGGCGTGGCGAACTCGATCCTGATCAAGGTCAACCAGATCGGGACGCTTACCGAGACGCTCGAAGCGATCGCGCTGGCCCGCGAGGCCGGCTACACGGGCCGTGATCAGCCACCGCACCGGTGAGACCGAAGACGCCACCATCGCCGACCTCGCCGTGGCGACCAATGCGGGCCAAATCAAGACCGGGGCGCGACGCCCGAACCGACCGCGTGGCGAAGTACAACCAGCTGCTGCGGATCGAGGAGCAGCTCGGCGCGGACGCGGAGTTCCCGGGGCGAGCGGCGTTCGCCGGTCGCTAGAAGGAGGTCGCCGACGGCCGCGAATGCGACAGGAGCATGCCCGCGGGCTCGATCACTTCCCCACGCTCCAGTCGCTCGACACCCGCGCGCTCGATCGCGGCGAGCTCGAGGACGCGACGCGCCGAGCCGGCCGGCCTGATCCCCGGGGTCGTCGGGGCGGGGAGTGGGCGCTTGAGTCGCGTCACCACGGGCGTGCGCTCGGATCGCCTGGGCAGCGTGGCAATGCTGTTCGTGCTGGGGGCCCTGGTCATCTGTATTCGAGCGCGGGCATACGCATGCTGTCCACGTGGCAACAGGCGCGCAGCGACAGCGCCACGGTGCTTGCAATGGAGCGCGAACACCGCCAGCTCTTGCTCCAGCACGAAGCTCTCGGTAGACGGGCGACGCTCGAAGCGGAGGCCCGCAGGCTGGGGATGATCAACAAGGCGAGCAGCAGTACATCGGGGGCGGCCTGCCCAACAACTGACGGCCGCTGCTAGCCTCGGCCGGGTGTCGTTCGAGACCGCGATCTACCAGTGGCAGCAGGGCGAGCGTCGCCTACAGGCCGAAACCCCCGAGCGCGCGCGGCTGCTGGAGCGCGTGACCGATGCCCTGGTGGCCGAGTCCGGCGACGCCTGGCGGCCGGTTCTCCTGCGAGGAGCTCGCTGGAGCCTACGATGCAGGCACCACATGGTGCCTGCAACTCGCCATGAAGATCGCCCCCGACGACCCGTGGGCGTGGGAGGCGGGATTGGTCGTCGACGGGGCGTTCAGGCGCTACCTGCGCGAGGCGGCCGACTATGCCGGGGGAAGGCGGGCGCTGAGCGAGGCATGAAGCAGACGCCGAGCGCTCCGCAGGTCGCCCGAGCAGAGCGCCGACCCGGCGCCGGGACGCCTTCAGTCGTCCTCGCCGACCCGGCGGACGACTATCCGGTCCTCGTCGACGGTGACCTCGACGGGCCGATGGCCGGCCCGAGTGCTCGGCGTAGATCGGGTTGTCCTGGATCGCGGGGTCGAGCGACAGGCCGTAGCCCTCGCTCGCCGTGGTCGAACGTGCCCTCCAGCGGGCTCAGATTGCGCGCCGACGAGCGCTCAGCGAGCGGTCGGCGCCCGCGACCTCCGCGGCGCCCGCGCCGGCGCGCGCGGGGAGCGTCCTGCTCGTCGGGCTCCTCGGCGTCGTCACCGTTCTCCTCGGCTTCGCGCCTGGCCCGCTCGGCCTCGACTTCGGCGGCCTCGAGCTCGGCGGCGATCAGCGCGTCGTCCTCGGCACGCAGGTCGATCTCCTCGAAGTAGTCGGCGGCCACCGCGTCGTGGGAGGCATCCTCGCCGCTTACAAGATCGTTCTCGCGCTTGAACTGCTCGATGTCGCGGACGCTCACCTCGAGCTGATGGGCCACCCATGCGTCGGTGCGGCCCTGCCTGACCCAGGCGCGGATCTGGTTTAGGTGCGGGCGCAGGGATCTACGAGGCATGGACGGCCCGGGAGACTAGCGCATAGCGCCTGCGGGGCGCCGCAGGGCTGACGCGTGCAAACGCCGCGGACCGCTCGGCGTCGGGCGCTGAGCGGCGAGTCGTCGCACCGGGTAGGCTTTGGTTCCCGGTGCTGCAACCCAGGCACGCTTTCCCGCCGGTCCTGGGGCTATGCTTGCCGCACCGGGTCTGGGGGTCGCGCCGGTCGATGTGGGCAAAGAGGAAGGTGCACCGAATGCTGGTTCTGACGCGCAAGTCCAACCAGAGCATCATGATCGGAGACGATGTCGAGGTCTCGGTCCTGGCGGTGACGGGTGAGAAGGTGCGCATCGGGATCCAGGCACCACAGGAGATCCCGGTGTTCCGCAAGGAGATCTACCTGGAGATCCATCGCGAGGGCGACGAGGACTCCGCGGTCAAACAGGACACGCCGGCCGCCGTCGACGACGCGCTGCGGGAACTGGGCGACACCACCTAGGAGCGGCCGGCAGCCCGGCGAGCGCTCAGCCGAGCAGCAGGTAGAGCGTGCGGAACATGACGAGGGTGACGATCACCGCGGTCATCACGAGGGTCAGCACGAGCAGCGCGAAGCGCAGCGAGCCGCGCTTGTGACGCCGATCGACCTCGCGTTTGTGGGCGCGCTGCTCGGTGGTCCGTCGCAGAGAGTCCCGCCTGCGGCGATCGAGCGAGATCTCCTTGACGAATGCCCGCTCCCACTCGGCGAGGCTCTGTCGCATCTTCATCGCGGTAAGGCGCTCCGCGCGACTAGGAGGCGATCGGGGCCTTGCCCTCTGCCTGCTCGTAGACCTTGACGAAGCGCAGGTAGTTCTGGGCGATCTTCCGGGCTCCGGCGACGCGCTCGATCTTTCCGTCGACGTACGCCTTGAGCGGGTCCCACCAGACCGAGCGCCCGATGGCAAAGCCGACGAAGCCGTCAACGGGAGCGGCCTGCGCGAGCCAGTGGTCCACCTTGGCGTCGTCGGCGCCACGGCCGAGGACCACGCAGACCACGCTGTCGCGGCCCCCGGAACGGGCCTGGGCCACGAGCATCTCGCAATCGGAGCGCTGGTCCACGCCCTCGATCTTCCAGACGTCGACCTCGATGCCAGCATCCTGAATCTCCGCGATCGCGCGGCGCATGAGCTCGGGGCGCGACTCGGCGTCATAGCGCTCGCTGTCCCCGCCGACCGCCTCCAACTGCGAGTCCTCGGCGGGCACGAGCAGCTCGAACAGGAACTTGCGGTCATGCTCCTTCAGCCAGTCGCTCAGTCGCTTGAGCTTGCCCAGCTGCTCGCGATTCGCAGCGCCGTCACCATCGGGGTTGTAGCGAACGAGCACCTTGGTGAAGTCGGGGTTGAAGCGTTCGATGTGCGCCCCGAAGTCCTCGCCATACTGGAAGTCGAACATGCTCTGGCCGGAGCGCTCCGCCGGCATGGCGAGCTTCAGGCCCTTCTCCCGAGCCTGTTCGGGCACGTTGGAGCCGAACTGCTCATCCACGAGCACGCCGCTCACGGAGCTGTCGGCCCCGGCGGCGACCGCCTGCAACATGCCCTCGAAGACGAGGTGCTTGGCGTCGGCGATGATCGCCGTCTGCTCGGGATCCGGCTCGCCCTCGATCCCGAAGAACTTCTTCTGGAAAGAGCCGCGGTGATCGAAGGCGAGGATATAGAGCTTCTGGTCGTAGCCGAGTTTCATGGCATGAGTATCCCAGAGGCGCCCCGACCGTGGTCGCGAGGTCCTTAGAATGGGTCGACGATGTCCTCGGGTGCTGATCTGTTCGTGGTTTGCAAGCGGTGCGGATCGGAGGTGAGCCCGTACATCACCGAGTGCCCCTATTGCGGGCACCGCCTGCGCCGGCGCGCTCCGAAGCTGCCGCGCGTGAACGCCCCCTCCCGAGCTCCGCGTGGGCTCTCCCGCGGTCGCCTGCGGCTGCGCCGCCGGACGTCGCGGCCATCGCTCTCCGGCTCGGCTGCCCGGGGGTACGGATGGGCGCACGAGCTGAGGACGGGCGTCAGGCCGTACGCCACGATCGCCCTGGTGGCGGCGAGCTGCGCGGTGTGGGTGGCGTGGCACGCCAAGCCCGGCCTGTATGGGGAAATGGCGATTATCGGCCCCCTGAAGGGCGACTGGTGGAAGCTGTTCACCACCCTTTTCGTCTACGGAAACGGCCTCTATGAGTTCGTCACGCTCGTGGTCGTCGCGATCTTCGGCTGGCTCTTGGAGCGCCGGCACGGGCCGGGCGTGGTGCTCGCGCTGTTCCTGGGCGGGGGCGCCACCGGTGCGCTCGTGGCGAGCGCCGTGTACAGCGACCCGATCGTGGTCGGCGGCAACGGCGGGGCGCTCGCGCTGCTTGCCGCCTGGGCAGTCCCCGACCTGGAAGCGGCTCGCGAAGGCTCCTACTACGAGGGAGATCTGCTCGGGGCCGGGGCGCTTGCGGCGGTCCTGCTTGCGATGCCGTTCGCCGTTGCCGAGGCCAGCTGGCTGGCGGGCGTCACCGGCGCTCTGCTGGGCCTGGTGCTGGGATTCGGCCTGTGTCGCCTTGGCCCCCGGGATTTGTAGCACGAGCCAGGGGCGAACACACCGGGGCGGGCCCGGTCCATATGATTGGTGGGGCGATGACCATGACCAACGCCGTCGTGCTGATCGAGGCCGAGCGCGATGCGCTGTCGAGCCTCGGAGGCGCGCTCGCGGACATCGAGGGCGTGGCCGAGGCCTATTCGGTCACGGGAGAGTGGGACTTCGTGGCGATCGTGCGGGTCCCCGACCACGAGCAGCTCGCCGACGTCGTGACCGGCGAGATCGGGGGGCTCTCAGGCGTGGCGCGCACGCGGACGATGGTCGCGTTCGCGGCCTACTCGCGCCACGACCTCGAATCGCTGTTCTCGATCGGGGAATGACCGACCGGCACGGTGAAGGCGGTTCCCATGAAGCCGGAGTACGGACCGACGCTCGGTCAGCTGCTCGCACCGCGGTGGCGTGCGGCGTCGCCGCTCACGCGCGCGCTGGCGATCGCCTCGGGCGTCGGCCTGCTGGTCCTGATCGTGGCAGTTGCGCTGACGCTCGAGAACCCCACCTTCTCCCACGGAGGGAGGGTTCCCTTCAGCTTCAGCTACCGAGGCCTCTACCGCACGGCCTCCGATCCCGGAGGCTACGTGAAGGTGCAGCGCCGCCGCCCCGACGGGCGGCTTCAGGACTCGCTCGCGGTTGAGCCGCTCCTGCTGCCCCCGTACTCCGGCGAACAGTCCATCGAGCTGGCGCTCTACGCGGCGAGCTACATCCGCGGGCTGACCCGGCGCGACGCGCACTTCGTCCTGCGCGGCGAGGGCAAGACCACTGTCAACACGGTCCCCGCCTACAACATCTTCTACACGGCGGTGGTCGAGGGACGGCGGATGTATGGGCGCGACGTGCTGCTGTTGCCCGAACGCGCCGGTGCGAGAGAAGGCGTGGTGATCTCGATGGTGACCTCTCCGAAGGCGAACGCCCAGGTCACCTCGCCAATGCTCGTCGCCTCTACCGGGGTGCTGCTCAAACCGATAAGGACGTTCACCATAGGCTAGGCGCGGCCGGCGGTCCTATGTCGAGGAGCGGCGGCCCGCGCATCGATCGATCGGCGGCTCAAGTGCCCGGCCGGGGGGTGCTGCACGGCCGGCGACCCGGCCGTTCGGTCAACCCGAGCTCGCCGGGGGGGCGGAGACCTGGGCGGCTTCGCTCGGAGCCGGGGGGGTGAAGCCGGCGGCAGGTCCCCCTGCGGCCGGTGACGTGGCCCCGGGACCTGACGGTGAGACGGACTCGGACCCCTTGCCTGACGGCCAGGCCGGCGTGGATCCCTTGCCCGGCGTCACAGCCGGCGTTCCGCCGGCCGTCGCACCGGCGGGCGGTTCGCCCGCTGCACCCGAGCCGGAAGCGGATCCGGCGCCTGCCGGTGCCGTAGGCGGAGTCTGCGCGTCGGCGGCAGGCGCGGGCATCGCCGGAGCGGGCGGCTGGCCTTCGCTCGCGGGCACTGCGGGCAGCTGGGTCGTCTCGGTCGTGACCTCGGTTACCTGCGTCTCCGCGGGTTTGGGCGCGTCCGCTTTGACCGGCGCTGCGACCACGGCTGCCGGCGGCGCGACCGCAGAGGCGGGGGGCGGCGGGGTGGCGGATGCGATCTTGGCTGTCAGCTCGGACGCGCGAGTGTGATGTGCGGCCGCACGGAGCGCCGCGGGCCTCTCCGGCCCGGAGCTGAGCGGTTGGGCTCGCTCTGCGACTACGACCGGCGCGTCGGCCCGGCTCGGGGCGGATGCGTAGGAGGCCGCGGGTACGGCCTGGTGGTGCGGTGGTGCCGCATGCTCGGCTGCCACGGCGCCCGCCGTGACCATGGCCGCCGCCGCCAGCCCTGCGACCGCCTTGGTGGCGAGGGCTCCGGCTCCGGCGGTGAAGATGCCCCCGGCGACGCCGCTTCCCCCGGCGCCGGCGGCGGCGGTTGCGCCCGCGCCCACGGTGGCCCCTGCCCCACCTGCGACGTGGGCCCCTCCGGCAGAGGCGGAGCCGAGCTTGGCGAACAGCAGCTTCTTGATGAGCAGCAGCGGCCCGACCGGAAGCATGACCGCGAGTGCGTGGTTGTTGTCCTTGAGTTGCTTCTTGAAGAAGCGGCAGCGGTCGCAGCCTCGTGTGTGGCGCCGTGCGGGCGCGCTCAGCTTGGCGAGGCCCTCGGCCACTTCTCCGAGCTCGAGGCGGACCTCCGCACAGCTCAGCTTGCGTGCCTCGGCGGCCTCGGCGAGGGAGATGCGGGCGCGCACGAGCAGCGACTTCACAGACGGCACCGTCGTTTCCATGGCCTGGGCGATCTGCTCGTAGGAGAGCGCGTCGATCTCGCGCAGGAGCAGGGCCGTGTGCTGCGTCTCGGGGAGCTGCTGCACGTCGGCAAGCAGCTCGCGGAAGCTCTCGCGCCGCAGGACCCGGTCGCTGGTCGACAGACCGTGGTCGGCGAAGTGCACGTCCATCGAGTCCACCCCGACAGCCGACGCCCGGCGCAGGTGGTTGAGCGACCGGTTGCGGGCGATCCGGTAGAGCCAGGGGCGGACGTTGATCTCACGCTCGTCTGCGAGGACAGCGTTGAAGGCGGCGGCGAAGACCTCCTGCAGGACGTCTTCGGCGTCCTCGCGCGAGCCGAGCATGTGCCGGCAGAAGGAGAGCAGACGGGACTGGTAGCGCGAGCAGAGCGTCTCGAAGGCCGCGTGCTGCCCGCGGCGGGTCATCGCGATCAGGCGCTCGTCGGACTGCAGACGCAGCAGCGCAGACGGGCCGCGCAGGCCCGGGACGCTCGTGCGTGTTAGCGCGGATGCCTCCATCAGGTGGTCCTATTGTCGCTACCAGTCCTAAATACCCCGTAAGGAAGCCGAAGTTGCGGTCTTCCGCGAGGGCCGGCGAGCCGATCCCGGACCGGTTCTCTCGACGTTCGCCGCAGGCGCCCGCGCGCCGCTCACCGGGCGGGGCCGCTCCCATAGACTGGACCTCCACGGGCCCGGGTGGCGGAATGGGCATACGCAGTCGATTTAAAATCGATGGCCTGAAACGGGCATGTGGGTTCGAATCCCACCCCGGGCATGCTTGCGCGAGGCTCGACGGGAGGCGTCGAACGGGTAGAGTCGCGCGAATGTCCACGGAGAGCGCGCAAGAGACAACGGTCTTCCACGGCGGGCGGCTGATCGCGCGCCGGCTGAAGGCGCATGGAGTGAGCAGGCTGTTCACGCTCTCGGGCGGGCACCTGTTCTCGATCTACGACGGCTGTCGGGAGGAGGGGATCGAGATCGTGGACGTCCGTCACGAGTCGACGGCCGCGTTTGCCGCGGAGGGTTGGGCCAAGGTGACCCGCGAGCCCGGCGCGTGCGCGCTGACCGCCGGACCCGGGGTGACGAACGGCATGAGCGCGATCGCCTCCGCGCAGGCGAACCATTCGCCGATGGTCGTTCTTGGCGGCAGGGCGCCGGCGATGCGCTGGGGGCAGGGGTCGCTGCAGGAGATCGACCACGTGCCGTTCGTGCGTCCGCTGACCAAGCTCGCGGCTACCGCGCAGAGCACCGATGAAATCCCCGGCCTGGTGGACGATGCGTTCGACGCGGCGCTCGCCCCGCACGGCGGACCGACGTTCTTGGACTTCCCGATGGACTACGTGTTCATGGAGGCGCCCGACCGCTCGCAGGAGGATGAGGCCGAACAGGACGGCGGGCCGCGGAGCGTTGGCGGCGCGAGCACGCAGCGTGCGGACAGCGCCGCGATCGAACGAGCCGGCGAGTTGCTCGGCAGGGCCGAGTGCCCGGTGATCATGGCCGGGACGGATCTCTACTGGGGCGGCGGCGAGGAGGCGTTGCTGGCGCTGGCCGAGACGCTGCGGATACCGGTGTTTCTCAACGGGCTGGCGCGTGGGTGCGTGCCCGCCGACCACGAGCTGTTCTTCTCCCGCGCCCGCTCGCACGCGCTGAAGGGTGCCGACGTGGCGCTGGTGATAGGAGTGCCGATGGACTTTCGGCTCGGCTTCGGGGGGTCGTTCGGCGAGGAGACGGAGATCGTGGTGATCGACGTGGCCGAGCCCGAGCGAAGGCACCCGCGGGCGGTCGCGGCCGAGTGCTACGGGGCGCTCGGCGCGACGCTCGCCGACCTGCGCGCGGCGGCCGGTGGCAAGGCGCTGTCAAGTGGGCGCTGGATCTCCGAGCTGCGCGGAGCGGAGACCGAGCGGCGCGAGGCCGAGCGCGTAGAGCGCGAGGACGACCGCGAGCCGCTGCACCCGATGAGGCTGTACGCGGAGCTCGGGACGGTCCTCGAGCGCGACGCGATAGTGATCGGAGACGGCGGCGACTTCGTCTCCTATGCGGGGCGCGTGGTGGACAGCTATCAGCCGGGATGCTGGCTTGATCCCGGACCGTTCGGCTGCCTCGGGTCCGGCCCCGGCTATGCGCTGGCGGCGAAGATGGCGCGACCTGACCGTCAGGTGGTGCTGCTGCTGGGCGACGGAGCATTCGGCTTCTCCGGAATGGAGTTCGACACGCTCGCACGCCACGGGGTGAACGTCGTCGGGGTGATGGGCAACAACGGGATCTGGGCGCTCGAGAAGCACCCGATGGAGTTCCTCTACGGCTATTCGGTCGCGGCCGAGCTGAGGCCGGAGACCCGCTACGACGAGGTAGTCGAGGCGCTCGGGTGTCACGGCGAGCTCGTCAAGCGCCCGGGGGACGTGCGGCCCGCCCTCGAGCGCGCCTTCGCTGCCGGAAAGCCGGCGCTGGTCAACGTGCTCACCGACCCGACGGTCGTCTACCCGCGTAGGTCGAACCTCGCGTAAGGAGCGCCTCCTCGGGGGCTCGGCGGTCGGCGCGCTCGCGTTGGAGGCTTGCAGTCAAACGACGGCGGCTCAGGCGTCAGTCGACGCCCGCCAGGCGCATCGCTCCGCCATAGAGGATGTCGTGCTCGGAGACTTCCACCTGCTCGAGCTCGAACGCCCGGAGGGCCTCGCCGAGCAGGATCATGCCCGCGACGATCGTGGGCGCGCGATCGGGGTTCAGGCCGACGACCGCGCGGCGCTGGCCTTCGGTCATGTCGGCGAGTCGAGCAAGCAGCAGTTCGACGGTGGCGAGCAGCAGCTGGTGGCCGTGGACACGCGAGGGATCGTAGGGGTCGAGCTCCTGCTCGATCGCCGCCGCGGAGGTGGCCGTGCCGGCGACGGCGATGCCCTGCCGCACGGGAGTGCGCTCCTCGGGCGGGAGTCCGTCGAGGAACGTCGTGCGCGCGTCAAGCGCCAGGCTCTGCAGCTCCTTGGGGTTCGGGGGGTCGGTGTGGATGTGGCGCTCGCTCATGCGCACCACCCCGGCGGGCAGCGAGACGTGAAAGCCCGCCGTGTGGCCGTGGCCTACGACGAACTCGGTGGAGCCGCCGCCGATGTCGATCACGACCGTCGGCTCCCTGCTGCCCAGATGCCCGGACATCGCGCCGAGGAAGGTGAGCTGAGCCTCTTCCTCGCCGGAGAGGACGCGAGCATCGAGACCGTACTCGTCGCGCACGCGGGCGGCGAACGAGTCGCCGTTGGAAGCGTCTCGCACGGCGGAGGTGAGTACGGCTAGATTCGCCGTGCAGAGGCGGCGGTCGATGGCGTCGCGGTAGTCGGCGAGCGCGGAGAATACGCGAGCGCTTGCCTCCTGCGATAAGGAGCCTGTGGAGTCGACGCCGTCTCCGAGCCGCGTGACCTCAGAGCGCCTGAGGAGCTCCGTGACCGCGCCGGTCGAAGGATCGACATCGGCTATCAGCAGGCGAGTGGAGTTGGTTCCGATGTCGACGACGGCCACGCGCATTGACGCGCATATCAGCAGATCGGGCGATCGGGAAGAAGCCGGCGGGCGTGAGGCATGCGAAGGCCAATATGTTGGGAGACCACCAGATGAGGCCAACAGGGGAGGAGTGCGATGAGTGAGAACAGCGGCGAGGGCACGGGCGTGGCGCTGGTGACAGGGGCCAACCGCGGGATCGGAAGGGAGGTTGCGCGGCAGCTCGCCGTCGGCGGATATGAGGTGCTGCTGAGCGCCCGGGACGGTGCGAAGGCGAGCGCGGCCGCGCGGGAGGTGGCCGACGCGACGGGAGGGGCCGTGCGGGCCCTCGAGCTCGACGTGGCCGATCCGGCGGGCATCGAGCGCGCCGCGAAGCGCATGCGAGAAGACCCGGGCCGGCTCGACGTGCTCGTGAACAACGCCGGCGTTGGCACCGACTTCGGCGTCTCGGGGACAGCCCCGGACTTCGACGCGGTGCAGAGAGCGCTGGATACGAACTTCTTCGGCGCCTACCGATTGACGATCGCGCTGCTGGGGCTGCTACGCGAGAGCGAGCACCCGAGGATCGTGAACGTGTCGAGCGGCATGGGCGGGGTCGCGGAGATGGGTGGGTGGTCGCCCGGCTATCGGGTTTCAAAGGCCGCGATGAACGCCATGACGAGAATCCTCTCCACCGAGCTGGTGGGCGAGGGTTTCCTCGTCAACTCCGCCTGTCCCGGCTTCGTGAACACCGACATGGGTGGGCCCATGGGCGCAAAGAAGTCGGTGGAGGAGGGCGCTGCCGGCATCGTCTGGCTCGCGACGCTCCCCGACGACGGGCCGACCGGCGGGTTCTTCCGCGATGGCAGTCCGGTGGCCTTCTGAACGTTCGCCGGCTGAGGCGGCGCCTCCCTGCCGGCCGGGGTTTTTTGCTAGAACATGGGAAGCGACGCGGGGTGGAGCAGTCTGGTAGCTCGTCGGGCTCATAACCCGAAGGTCGCGGGTTCGAATCCCGCCCCCGCTATGCGAGAAAGCCCCGCAAATCGCGGGGTTTTCTTGTGTCCAGGGCCATTCTTGCTCGTGCGCCGTTGTTCCAATTGTTGCTCCAATCTGAGGGCTGCCGGCTGTCGCGACTGGCCCAACCTCTGAATACCGGGCCTTTTCTCGCCGAACCGGACCCAACCAGAGCTCGCTGTGCTCCGAGCTTCGGGGTCGAAAACCCGAAGGTTGCGCGACGGCTCTGGCGACCTGGTCGCGACCGCATTCGCAGGCGAAGCGCAAGCCAGCGGTGTCGAGCAAGAAGGCGCTTGCGTAGGCTGCAGCTCGGACCCTGCTACGCCCAGGGCTGGCATGCCCGCCAGCGCACAAGCGCGATACTCGCGTATGTCTTAGCGGTCTGGACCAACCGAGCCGCAGACCGACAGGGAGGAATGTGACCGGGATGAGCACCGATCAGGAGACCGACGGCGCGACGCGGGTGGCCTACATCCTCGGCGTGCCGCTGGCCGAGAACGTTGTGCGCCAGTGGCCGCAGATGGGCGAGATCGTGCGCACGAGCAAGCTCGTCGCCGATGTAGAGGGCAACTTCCCCGAGCTCACGTTGGAGGTCGGCAGGCGCCTGCAACTCGCTGACGTCATCGTGGTCGAGTGGACCTGCAACTACGGCGACGGGCGTCTCTACCGGAACGTGACGATCGGGGAGTTGAAGGACGGACAAGCCGTTCGTGTCACCGACTACTGGGGAGAGCCAACCACAACACCCGAATGGCGCCAACCGCTGACCGACCGACTCGACATGCCTGGAGACGATCGTATTTGGCCGGACAACGACCAACTCGGCCACTACTAAGAAGCGAGGTATCCGCAGCAATCCGCCGAGCAACTTCTGCCGGGTTGCGCGTTGCTCCTGTGTATGTTCACCGTCCACCGAACGCGAGGAGGTTCCCCATGTATATGCGTGTCGTGAGGTTCGCCGACGTGAGCGCCGAGCGGATGGAGGGGATGCTGGCGCGCATCAAGGAGGCCGGAGGGCCACCTCCCGACGTGCCCGCGACAGGCTTGACGGTGCTCTTCGACGAGGCGAAGGGCACTGCCGTGGTCCTCCAGCACTTCGTAACGGCGGAGGACATGGAAGCAGGCGCGAAGGTGATGACCGCGATGGCCGCGTCCGAGACGCCGGGTGCCCGCGCCTCCGTGGACATGTGTGAGCTAAAGCTCGAACTAGAGGCCTGACGCGCCTCGGCAGGCTGCGCAGCGCCGTAGCCGTCATTTCGGAGCGGACCGCTATACCGGCGTTTGATCGGTACCCGACACGTCCAGACTGCGGCTTTGTGCCAGCATTGCGAGCGCCAGCCAGCCCGCGCGTCACGCTTGTGATCTGGACGAAGCGGGGTGCGTCGGCTGAGGGCAGCGAGACGCCTGTCACTGTCATCTTCCTTGTGGCTTGGGCGGTGACGTCCGGCTTGTCCGGTTGGTTCTCGGGCTGACGGCAGGCTGACTAACCGCCACTCCCTATCGAACGCTTCAGAAATGCCCAAATAGCGACCGGCCCTTGACATAGGAGCGAGCTTACTCGGCGCATTGTGAGAGTGCCGGTGCCGATGCGCGCCAGTGCGCGGGGTCCTCGATGAGTGCGCGCGGGCGGCGGGGTCTGGACCGGTAGACGCGTGCGCCAACGCGCAAGGCCCGGCGCTGTAGCTTGCTCCGCCGGCGCGTGATGAGCGTCTGTAGGCTTGCCTGCTCGGTGCCGTCGGGTGAGGCAGTCCCCCGCTGCCGGACACGCTCAGCGAGCACCGCAAGATCGTTGTCGTTGCCGACCCCGAGCTCGTCTGAGCCCTACCGAAAGGACCAACGCGCCCGATGCCGATCCCCGACTCCATCTCTGACTTCATCGACGCTCAAGCCAAGCGCTCGCCTGTGTCGTACGAGGACCTGCGCGTTGTCATCTTCAATGGCACCACTAAGCGCTCTCCCGAGCCGAGCCACACGGATGGATTGCTCGCAATCCCGCTCAGAGTGTTCTCCACGCTCGGTGTGCGCTGCGACGAGGTGCGCACCGTAGACCGGACGATCCCCCCAGGCCTTTGGCCCGACATGCGCGAGCACGGCTATGACGAGGATGAGTTCCCCGACATCTATCGCTCGCTCGTGGAGCCCGCCGACATACTCCTACTGGCCGGGCCGATATGGCTGGGCGATCAGAGCTCGCAGACGCGCACGATCATCGAGCGCCTGTACGCGTACTCCAGCGAGATCAACGACCGCGGCCAGTGGGCGTACTACGGCAAGGTCGGAGGCGTGCTGACCACCGGCAACGAGGACGGCGGCAAGCACGTCAGCGCCCAGGTCCTGTACGCGCTGCAGCACATCGGCCTGGCCATACCGCCGCAGTCCGACAGCTACTGGGTCGGCGAGGCTGGCCCGGGCCCGTCCTACCTCGACGAGAAAGGCGGTGGACAGCACAACGCCTGGACGACCCGCAACACCGTGTTCATGACCTGGAACATGCTGCACCTGGCACGGATGCTCAAGGACGGCGGCGGGATACCGGCCTACGGCAACTCCACCCGCGACTGGAACCTCGAGCAGAGCGAGCACCCAAACCCCGAGTACCGCTGAGCCTGGCGGATCGATGAATGCGCCGGGGCATGATGCGGCCGAGGCACCGGCGCCGGTGCCGACACTCGCGACGCTGGCGCTGACGGCCGCGCGCCAACATGATCCGACCGCCCACTTGCTTGCGAAAACGGAGCGGCCGTCCGCAAAGGGAGCGGCGCTACCTGGGGCCGCTCAGTAGTTGGCGGCGCATATGCGCCGCAGGTCCGAAGCGTGTATCGGCGGGCTCGCCGGGAACGAATCCCACGGCTTCATAGAACGCAAAGTTACGGGGATGCGCAACGACAGTCATCTCCCGGTGTCCGGTGGAAACGGCGCGAGCCACCGCATCCTCAACGAGCGACCGGCCCACGCCCAGGCGCATGAAGTCCGGGTCAACGAAGAGATCGTCCAGCACGCAAGCACCCGATCTCGTATCAACGACTACGGAGAACCCGACCAGTGCCCTGCTTGCCCGACCGCTACGCGTACCCGGCCTTCGGCGATGGCCTCGGACGGGACCCCGGGGCCACGCCCAGCACCGGCAGGCGCTCGCCGGCGTCGGCCTCCTTCAGCCCGCCGGTGCGGCGCGCCTTGTGTCCGCGCAGCGTCGTCAGTTGCCTGGCCGCTGCGGTGCTGGTTTCGAGGCCGACCGCCTTGATCAGCCCCGGCGCGCCGTCGGCGACGATCAGCATCGGCGCTCCCAGACCGCGGGCGATCAGGTCGCGCCCCAGGCAGAGCCAGTCCTCGTGGGACTCGCGCATCCCCAGCATCACCGACAAAAGCACGCGTTCGCCCTCCTCGGTGACCCCCACGCGACCAGCACGCCCTCCTTGGGCCCATCGGGCCGGACCGACAGGAAGACCGCGTCCACGAACAGCGCCGCCAGGCGGACCTCATAGAGGTCGCGGCGCTTGAACTGCCCAAAGCGCTCCCTGAGCTCCTCACAGATCCGCGACGCGGTCGACTTCGAGAGCTTCCCCAGCCCGGCCTTCCCGCACAACGACTCGATGTCGCGCATCGACAGGCCGCGCACAAACGCGCCGATCACCATCGCCTTCAGCGGCTCGGTACGCAGCAACTTGGTCCCTCTCGGGAAGAGCTTTGAGACGAACGGCTCAGCGGCTTCGCGGACCTGCGGGATCCCCACCTCGAGCTCCCCCTCGCCGGTCTGCATCCGGCACGGGCGAAAGCCGTTGCGCAGCCCCCGCTGACGCAGCCCCCGCTGATAATCCGAGCGCCGCTCATAGCGCGCCCGGCCCAGCCACGCGTCGAACTCATCCTCCACAGCCCGCTGAATGATCAACCGGGCACCGAGTTTCGCCGAGCCCAGACAGCGACTCCCGCGGGTTCTCACCGACTCCCACGGCGAGCAGCTCATCGATCTGATCTTCT
>CAWERP010000002.1:0-255593 GCA_963811445.1 uncultured Solirubrobacterales bacterium | reverse complement strand
CCACTGTTGCCAAACGAAAAACGCAGCGGCCTGATCTGGTTACTGGCTTCGCTGCGGAAACTGAAAATGTTGCCGCCAATGCCAAAGTAAAGCTTGCCAGCAAGGGCTGCGACTCGATTTTGGCGAATGATGTTTCGTCTCAATCGGGGGTAATGGGGGGCGACCGCAACACCGTCACCCTCGTAAGCAGGTCAGGTGTCGAAGCGTGGCCCCCGCAAGGAAAAGATGAAGTGGCTGCCATGTTGGTCGAGCGTATCGCTGAAGCGATCGCGAAATAGACCTGGTCAACACAGAATTACGCACAGATGATTTGCTCCTCACGGTTCTAAATTCCGGTTGCCACGGCTAGGCTACCCACCTCGCAGCCGCCGAAGAGCCTTCGCGCTATGACAACAAATCTCCAATTAACGAGGGCCGCGGGAGAGGGCCTTGTTGAAGTCCAGGTCCAGCGGCTACCGCACGGCGACGGATTGCCGCTACCGTCGTACCAAAGCACCCAGGCTTCCGGCCTTGATTTGCTCGCCGCAGTGTCTGAGACAGCGCCGCTCGTGATCACGCCTGGCGCCCGCGCGCTCGTTCCCACTGGTATCGCGATCGCCTTTGCCCAAGGCTACGAAGCGCAAGTTCGCCCGCGTTCTGGCCTCGCCGCCCGACATGGACTGACCGTACTCAACGCCCCAGGCACCATTGATGCCGACTACCGCGGCGAAATCCAGGTGCTGCTTGTGAACTTCGGCGGCGAACCGGTGACGATCACTCGCGGCATGCGCGTCGCTCAATTGGTAATCGCGCCGGTTGTGCGAGGACACATATTCGAGGTCGCATCTCTCGAAAAAACACCGCGTGGCAGCGGCGGATTCGGCTCTACCGGAAGTTAAGCCGCAAAAAATCGGTTTGCGGCTAGACGGGTGCCCGACTGTAGCCTATTACCGCCCATT
Source organism: uncultured Solirubrobacterales bacterium (assembly GCA_963811445.1). Lineage (GTDB taxonomy): Bacteria > Actinomycetota > Thermoleophilia > Solirubrobacterales > Solirubrobacteraceae > Palsa-744. The sequence goes on along the minus strand of CAWERP010000002.1, from coordinate 254,655 downwards.
AGTTGCTATCGTTACTGGTCCCCAAATATGCCGCTGGTGTCGCGCAAGGGTGTTCTTGCTATTGCCGCTGTAATCGACGTCGCAATCAATGCCAATGCTCGCCCGGTGTCGGCCAAGACATTGGCTGCACGCCATCGGCTGCCACCACGACACCTCGAGCCAGTTCTGCAAGCTCTGGTGCGGGACGGCATCCTCAAAGGTATCCGTGGGCCGCACGGCGGCTACGAGCTCGCGCGCGAACGCGAGCGCATTTCAGCCGACGATATCCTACGCGCCGCGAATACCGCCGACGATGCCGAAGATGTGCACCTGCCCGCCTCAGCACTCGTAAATGATGTCGTGCGGCCAGCGCTTGCCGAAACAGAGCGCACATTGTCCGTCGCTCTCGGCCGCATCAATGTGGATGATATGGTCAAGCGGGCCGAAACGCTGAAATAGCCCGCGAGCCGAAAACCACGGCTCAAGCATGGCGTGTTCACGGTCTGGACTCTTCGGCACAATTCCCCTTGGGGGTAAAGTCCAGCGATTCGCGGGAGCAGCGTGGCGGACGCATCCCCGCATCCCTTGGGGCAAGCCTGAATGCCGGAGAAAATCCGGACGGCGAACGAGTGGCTGCGTTCTCGTCCGTGGCGGCGAGGGTTCCTCGCCACCTTCGCGACCCTAATTCTTTCCCTCGTGCTCGGCACGTCGGCTCAAGCCGAAGTGCGTTTCGGCACGACCGCGATCGATGCCGTGCGCCGTTCAGTATCAGCGCTTCGTACACAAGAAATAACCGTGCTCACGCTCATCCTCGCGCTGCTCGGGTTTGCAATGTTTGCAACCGTCCTGCTGTTTCGCGGACGGAGAGCTGCAGATCGGTTCGAATCGACTCCCGCGACGAGAGGAACGCATTGCAGGCCGAGGTCGACCTGCTCAAGGCGCTGCTGCTGTCGGAGCCGCAGGTATTGGTGACTTGGGCGGCGGCGGCCGAGCAGCCGGAAATCCTTGGCGAAATCGACATGGTCGCGCCCAGCGGCGTTGCCGAAAGAGTGCTCGCATTCGGCACATGGCTGGAGCCCGCAGCGGCGCACCGCATGGAACAAGCGGTGGACATTCTTCGCCGGGACGGTCGCGGCTTTGTGATGACACTAACCACTCGCACCGGACGTCCAGTAGAGGCCGAGGGGCGCGCGATCAGCGGTCGCGCTGTCCTGCGCCTGCGAGACATCGGTGGTATCGAGCAGGAACTGCTGGACCTCGCTGCCCGACACGATCGGCTCCTGAGCGACATCGAGACCATGAAAGCCCTTTTTGACTTCATTGCCTGCGCCGGTCTGGGCGCGCGACAACGCCGGGCAGCTCATCTTCGTTAACTCGGCCTATGCTCGCGCAGTCGAAGCCGAGAACCCGGCTGATACGGTGGCGCGTAAGCTTGAACTGCTCGACCGATCCGCGCGCGAAGATGTTGCGCGTGCCCGCGCCGCTGGCGAGACATTCGTCGGTCGGCTGCCGGCCATCACCGCCGGCGTACGCCGCATCTTCGAGATCATCGATGCACCGAGCGGTGTCGGCAGTTCAGGCATAGCAATCGATCGCACAGAGGTTGAAGGCATGCGCGCCGAGCTCGGGCGCATGGTCGAGGCGCACCGCCGCGTGCTCGACCAACTGGCGACGGGCGTCGCAGTCTTTAATGTCGACCGAAAACTGACTTTCTATAATGCGGCGTTCCGCTCGCTGTTCGAACTCAACGCCGGCTTCCTTGACCAAACGCCAACGGATGCCGCCGTGCTTGATACGCTGCGCAGTAAGCGCAAGCTGCCCGAGGAACAGGATTTCCGCCAATGGAAGCAGGATCTGTACGAGGCCTATCGCGCGATCGAGCCAAAAGAGCACATGTGGCATCTGCCCGATGGCCGCGCATTGCGCGTTGTCACCACTCCCAACCCGGAGGGTGGCGTCACCTACCTCTACGATGATGTTACCGAGCGGCTGGACATGTACCGCCGCTACGATGCGCTTATCAAGGTGCAGAGCGAGACGCTCGACCACCTGGCCGAAGCGGTAGCCGTGTTCGGCAGCGACGGCCGCGTGAGGCTGCACAATCCGGCATTCCAGCGCATGTGGAAGCTGTCTCCAGAAGCGCTCGACCAACATCCACACGTGGAAGCGGTCACCGCTTGGTGCCAAGCGCTACACGACGACAATATGGTCTGGCAAAATTTGCGCGCCGCCATTACCGCGATCGACAACCGGGAGCCGCTTGCCGCACGCATCGAGCGCCGCGACGGCGCTGTGATCAACGTTGCCACCATGCCGCTGCCCGACGGCGCTACGCTAGTCACGTTTCAAGACATGACCGACACAGTCAATGTCGAACGCGCATTACGCGAGCGCAATGAAGCACTGGTGGCTGCCGATTCCATCAAAATCGACTTCGTTCACCACGTGTCCTATGAATTGCGTTCGCCGCTCACAAACATCATCGGTTTTGCAAATTTACTCGGTGACCCTATCTTCGGCCCGCTTACGCAAAAACAAGGCGAATATCTCGGCTACATTACGGCCTCGACGAATGCGCTGCTGGCACTGATCAATAACATCCTCGACCTAGCCACCATCGATGCCGGCGCCATGGCGCTCAATCTGGGCGAAGTCGACATCCGTGCCAGCATGGAGGCTGCAGCAGAAGGTGTGCAGGATCGCCTGGTTAACAACCACATCACTCTCGACATTCGCTCTCCGTCCAACATCGGCAGCTTTACTGCAGATGAGCGGCGGCTGCGGCAGATTTTATTTAACCTGCTCTCCAACGCGGTCGGTTTTTCGCCCGCCGGCGAAACCGTCACCCTGATAGCCGAACGGCATCCGAACGCTGTGACTTTCAGCGTTACCGACCACGGACCGGGGATTCCACCGGAAGCAAAAGACAAGGTCTTCGAATGGTTCGAGACGGACTCCCAAGGATCACAGCACCGCGGGCCCGGGCTTGGCCTTTCGCTTGTGCGCTCGTTCGTTGAACTGCACGGTGGGACGGTGACGATCGAATCCGCACGTGAAAAAGGCACCACCGTTACCTGCGTTTTTCCGGTGGAACAGGCAGAAAAACAGACGGCCGCCTGAAGCGCGGCACCCGCTTTTAGCGGTATTGCCTCCGGTCTTTTTTGCGGGCATCTAATGCGTTCTGCCGACAGGGTACCGTTACATGGCTGACACCCAATTGAAATCGCGCGACACATCAGCAATGGGCATCGCACCCGATCCTTTGGTATTCGATTTGGTCGAATGGATTGCCAAAAGGCCGCGATCATATGCGGAGGTCATCGATGCATGGCGCACCTCCTGCCCGCGCCTTACCGTTTGGGAGGATGCGGTCGACCGTGGGTTGGTGAAGCGGGCAGCCGCACCGGGTCGCGCGACACAGGTTATCGTCACCGCGTCGGGCCTCCGATTCCTGCGCGACCGCAGCAAGCGGCGCCCTTAGCCCGCTCTGCACCGCTGTGCTGACGCGCGCCTAAAGCGGCGGCGGACTTCATATCGTTGCGATGCGCCGATGTGGAAAGAAATCGCCGAGCGCGCCGACTTTGCAAAAAGTAGGTAGCCTAATCTTTGAACACGAATTTAGCGTGGAGCCGCGCCGCCCGTTTATAAGATAACGGCTTTGAAACGGATGATTCGATGTCCCCCAACAGTTCCGGCGGCTACAGCTTCACTGCGGCGCTCGCCGATGAAGCAGCCACATACCGGCTGGTGACGGACATTGCCGCACTGATCGCACCCGGCGATATGATCACTCTGTCGGGCGATCTCGGTGCCGGTAAAACAACCTTCGCCCGCGCCCTAATCCGCTATCTAGCCAGCGATGAAAGCATCGAGGTCCCGAGTCCAACATTTACACTCACGCAGACCTATGAATTGCCTAGTATCGCACTTGTTCACGCCGACCTCTATCGATTGTCAGAGCCAGCGGAATTGACCGAGCTCAACTTGGACGGAGCGCCCGACGCAGTCACGCTCTTGGAATGGCCAGACCGCGCCGCCAGTTTTCTGCCAGCTGACCGCCTCGATATTGCCTTTACCCTGGCACCACAGCACGGACCAAATGCCCGCAATGTGCGTATCACGGGCTACGGCAGCTTTTCATCGCGGGCTGAACGCATCCTCACGATCCGCCGCTTCCTCGATCGTTCCGACTTCGGCCAAGCCGAGCGCCGGCGCATCCAAGGCGACGCCTCGACTCGCAGTTACGAACGGCTGACACGTGACGGCAAGACTTATGTCTTGATGAACTCCCCCAAACGCCCGGATGGTCCTCCGGTCCGCAATGGCAAGCCTTACAGCGCAATCGCTCACCTGGCAGAAAGCGTGACTCCGTTTATCGCCATGACACAGGCTCTGCGCGAGCATGGATTTTCTGCGCCTGCACTTTTTGCCGCAGATCGCGAAGCCGGGTTGTTGGTGATCGAGGACCTCGGCGACGAATTGATCGTCGACGGCGATCCACCGACCCCGATCGAAGCTCGATATGAGGTGGCAACCGATTTGCTCGCCGAATTGCATTGCGAGGAACTTCCCAGCGTGGTGCCAATCGAGGCTGGCGCCGACTACCGGATACCACAATACGACATGGAAGCGTTGCTGATCGAGGTAGAGTTGTTGCTCGATTGGTATCTACCCAAGCTCGGAGCGAGAATCACTGACGCAAAGCGTGATTCTTACTGCACACTCTGGCACGACGCGTTGTTGCCGATGGTGGAAGGTGTGCAGACTTGGGTATTACGCGATTTCCATTCACCCAATATTTTATGGCTGCCGGAGCGCGAAGGTACCGGTCATATCGCCCTGCTTGATTTCCAGGATGCGGTGATGGGATCGCCCGCCTATGACGTGGCTTCGCTCCTGCAGGACGCCCGGGTGGACATACCGGAGATGATGGAAATCGCGCTGATTTCACGCTACACACGCGCGCGCCTTTCTGCCAACGCAGCCTTTGACGCACCCGCTTTTGCACGCGCTTATGCGACGCTCGCGGCACAACGTGCGTCCAAAATCCTCGGTATTTTCGCCCGGCTGGAACGGCGCGACCACAAACCACAATATTTGCGTCACATGCCGCGCGTATGGGCCTACCTGCAGCGTTCGCTAGCGCATCCGGCATTGACGCCGCTCGCGGCCTGGTACCGGACGAACGTGCCACCGTTGAAAGTCTGACGCATGGACGCTTCACCCACAAAAATCGCCCCGCGTTACGCAATGGTGTTGGCCGCCGGACTAGGCACACGTATGCGGCCTCTCACCGACAAAGTGCCAAAGCCATTGGTAAAAATCGCGGGCCAGCCGCTGATTGACCGCGTCTTGGATAAACTCGGGGACGCTGGCGTCGAACGCGCGGTGGTCAACACGCACTACATGGCTGAGCAGCTGAGCCAGCACCTTGAGGCCCGCAAGCGTCCAAAGATCGTGATCTCTGACGAGCGCGGCTTGCTGCTCGGAACTGGCGGCGGCATCAAAAAGGCGTTGCCCGAACTCGGCAATGCGCCGTTTTTTCTCGTCAACTCAGATACGATCTGGATCGACGGCGTGAAGCCCAATCTGGGGCGGCTCGGCACTGATTTTGATCCTGCGGACATGGACGCACTGTTGCTGCTCGCCCCAACCGCCGGCAGCATCGGCTATTCCGGGCGTGGCGATTTCGCCATGGCGGCAGACGGCCGCCTGCGCAGGCGCGCCGAACAGGAAGTTGCGCCATTTGTCTACGCAGGCGTCGGGATCCTATCACCCGCCCTTTTTGCCGGCGCGCCATCGGGCGAATTTTCGCTGATGGTGCTGTTCGACCGTGCAGCACATGCGGGACGATTGCATGGCCTGCGCCTGGAGGGCCTGTGGATGCACGTCGGCACACCCGCCGCGGTCGCCGCGGCAGAAGCAGCAATCAAGACGAGCGCAGGCTAGCGCGGCGATTGCATTGCGCGTCGCGTCCGGCGTAAAGCGTATATGATTCACGCATGCCGGCTCCCGCGCCCAAAGTCTTCAATATCCCCGCCTCGGCAAAATTTTTGCCGACGCTGATCGACGCGCTGATTGCCGGCAAACTGTTGCCAGGTTTTCCCGCCAGCCGCGATCCGCTCGAATTGGCCCGCGCCACGCTTTATTTACCGACCCGGCGCGCCTGCGACCTGGCCCGCGATGTGTTTCTCAATTCACTCGACGGCAACGCCGCGATCTTGCCCCACATCGTGCCACTTGGCCGAAATCGATGAAGACGAGATCAATTTTTCGCAATTCGCGCGCGCCGATCCCGCCGATATCGAACTGCCAGAAACGCTCGGCGACTTTCACCGCAAGATTACGCTTGCTGGGTTGAATTCTGAATTGGACGAAATCACAGGGCATGCGCACCGAGGGAGGCGCTGCGCTTGTTGCCAGCAGTCCAGCGGCGGCGTTCAAGCTCGCCGACGATCTCGCACACTTAATGGACGACATGGCAACTCGGCAGGTGTCATGGGACAAACTCGACGGCCTCGTGCCCGAAGATCTCGATGTGTTCTGGCAAAAATCGCTCGATTTCCTGAAAATTGCGCGCGACAACTGGCCGAAATTTCTCGCTGAAAAAAACCTGCTCGAGCCAGCGGTGCGGCAGAACAAACTGATTTCTGCCGAAGCCGAACGTCTGAAGCGATCCGGCGAGCCGGTGATCGCCGCCGGTTCGACCGGTTCAATCCCGGCGACTGCCGAATTGCTCGATACGATTGCCAAACTTCCGAATGGCGCCGTTGTGCTCCCGGGGCTCGATAAGGAACTCGACGACGATACCTGGCGTGCACTCGGCGAGAAGGACGCCACGCCCAGTCACCCGCAATTCGCGATGGCCGCCCTGCTCCGGCGTTTCGGCATCGACCGCACCGCAGTCGAATCACTAATGGCCCCGCGCGGACGCGAATTGCTGGTGTCGGAAGCAATGCGTCCAGCCGACCAAACCGATCGCTGGAGTACGCGGCTTGTCGAGATTGCGCCGCACGTCGAAACGGCGATGAAAAATGTCACCGTGATCGAAGCCGTCAACGTCGAGGAAGAAGCGCTCGCCATTGCGGTTGCACTGCGCGAAGCGCTGGAAGATCCGAACAAATCCGCCGCGTTGATAACGCCAGATATTGCGCTCGGTGCGCGCGTGACGGCCGCATTGGAGCGCTGGAATGTATCAGTGGATAATTCACGCGGCATCTCGCTGGCGGATACGCCCGCGGGGGTATTCGCGCGGCTGGTCGCGGAAGCGATTCTCGGCGGTTTGCCGCCCGTGCCACTGCTGGCGATGCTTAAACATCCACTGTGCACGTTCGATCCAGCGGCAGTCGCCGCACTGGAACTCGCCATCTTGCATGGCCCACGGCCAAAGCCGGGCACGTCCGGACTGGCTCATGCGCTCGCCACATTCCGCGCCACGCGCGGCGCACTGCATCCCAGGGATCACCGTACAACACTGACCGACGCCGAGCTCAACTCCGCGCAGGGCCTCCTGGAGCAGCTGAAACAGGCACTCGCCCCGCTCGAAACGCTGAAATCTGGCGCGCATGCTCTTTCCGCGATCGCACAAAAGCACCGCAAGGTCATTGAAGCGCTGGCCGGAGAACAAGAAGATCTCATCGACGTTTTCGACGACATTGCGGATCACGGCGGACTTGTCATTGCGCGCGATGACTATTCCGAGCTGTTTCATGCCGCACTATCAGGGCACCCCGTACGTCGTACGCCCGGCAACGCGCGCGTGCGCATTCTCGGCACACTGGAATCGCGGCTGCAGCACGCCGATCTCGTCGTGCTCGGCGGCCTGGCGGAAGGCATCTGGCCGCCGGAAACAGCTACCGATCCCTGGCTCAGCCGGCCAATGCGCCAACAACTTGGCCTCGACCTACCGGAGCGGCGGATCGGCTTGTCGGCACACGACTTTGCGCAGGCGCTGGGAGCGAACGAAGTCATTCTCAGTCGTGCCGCCAAAGTGGCAGGCGCACCCACGGTCACTTCGCGTTTTGTGCAGCGGCTCGCCGCCGTCGCTGGCGACACGCTGTGGAAGGCCGCAATCGAGCGTGGTGCAAAATATATTGCCTATGCACGCATGCTGGACGAGCCAGAAAAACACGAGCGGATAAAGATGCCTGCGCCAACGCCGCCGCTTGCGGCGCGGCCGCAGCAGCTCAGCGTGACCGATATCGAAAATTGGCTACGCGATCCCTATACGATTTACGCCAAACACGTGCTGCGGCTTTTTCCGCTTGAAGACATCGACACACCGCCCGGCGCCGCCGACCGTGGCACCATCATCCACGGCGCTATAGGCGATTTTGCCAAGCTATTTCCCGACAAGCTACCGGACGACGCGTTTGCACAAATGCAGGCGCTCGGCGCGAAACATTTTGCTGAACTGGAGGACTTCCCCGACGCGAAGGCCTTCTGGTGGCCGCGGTTTCTTCGCATCGCGCGTTGGCTGACCGATACATTCGAGCCGGCACGCCGTGTCAGTCTTAAGAAGCTTTACGCCGAGAGCTACGTGAAGCTACCGATCCAGATTGGCACCGGCACCTTTACACTCACTGCGCGCGCCGACCGCGTCGAGCAATTGAACGACGGCACTTTCGTCATTCTCGATTTCAAGACTGGCAAACCGCCGACCGACAGCCAGGTGCAAAGCGGCTTGTCGCCGCAGCTCACGCTCGAAGCTGCCATGCTTCGCGGCGGTGCCTTCGACGATATTCCGAAAGGCGCCAATGTCTCACAACTTTCGTACGTTGCACTGCGCGGCGGCGAGCCCGCGGGAGAAGAACGAACCGTCAAGTTCAAGGACAGCGACGCCAATGCGCAGGCCGACAATGCACTCAAACGCCTGATTGGCGTGGCCGCGAAGTTTACCGAACTCACCACTGCCTACCGCCCGCTCGCGCATCCAATGTGGACGACCCACTATGGCGACTACGACCATCTGGCGCGCGTGAAAGAATGGTCGCTAACCGGCGGCGCGGACGAGGGCAGCGAATGAACGCGCAACGTGTCATCTCCGAAACAGTCCTCGCACGCCAGCGTGAGGCATCCGACCCCGCCATTTCGGCCTGGGTGTCAGCCAACGCCGGCTCCGGCAAAACCCACGTGCTGGCTCAACGCGTCATCCGCCTGTTGCTCGACGGCGTCGAGCCGGCGCGCATTCTGTGCATCACGTTCACCCGAGCGGCCGCCGGCAATATGGCGAACCGCGTGTTCGACGAATTGCGCAAATGGACCGCGCTCGACGACACCGAACTTGCGAAGGCCATGAAGAATGCCGGCGCTAGCAATACCGGCGACAAAATGCGCGCACGCGCCCGGAAATTATTCGCGCTGGCGCTTGAAACGCCTGGCGGCCTCAAAGTGCAGACAATCCATGCCTTCTGTACGCACATCCTCCATCTCTTCCCGTTCGAGGCCAACGTCGCCGCGCGCTTCTCGGTGCTGGACGAGGCTCAGGAGGCGCAGCTACTGGAGAAAATGACGAACGAAGTTTTGCTCGACGCCGCGGGCAACCAGGAGAGCGATACCGGACGCGCGCTGCAATACGCCATTGGCGCCGTCGCCGACCTTACGTTCCGTGACCTGATCGGCAAAACCATTGCTGAGCGCGACGCTGTCGAAGCCTGGCTTAATTCCGCAGGTGGACTCAACGGCGCAGCAATGCAGTTGTCGCGCGCGCTTAATATTGCCGTAGACGACAGCGCGGAAGCCATATCGGTCGATTTCTTCGGTAAAAGCCTCATCGCGCAGTCGGAATGGGCATCCATAGCGGCCATTGGTAGTGCCGGCAAAAAGACTGATCGGGACCAGGGCGATCGCTTCGCCGCACTCCCCAGCCTCACCGGCGCGCGGCAAATCGACCGCTATATCGAGATTTTTTGCACCAAAACATCTGGTCCGCGCGAGAATGTCTTTACCGGCGACATCAGAAAGCAACACGGTACGCTGTGCGAGCGACTGCACGAAGAGCGTGACCGGATCTGGAATCTTATTGAACGCCGCCGGGCAGTTGCCGCACGCGAGCGCACAATCGCGCTTGTCACCGTCGCGAAGGCCGTGCTCGACCGCTTCAACGCGGAGAAGAACCGGCGCGGCCTTCTTGATTTCGAAGACCAGATTGACAAAACGCACGAATTGCTCGCCCGCGATTCGGCAGCCTGGATACACTACAAGCTCGACCGCGGTATCGACCACGTGCTGATCGACGAAGCGCAGGACACCAGCCCGAAACAGTGGGGCATTGTGCGTCATCTTGTTGCCGAGTTTTTCGCCGGCAAAGGCGCGAGCGAGAAAAAACGCACAATCTTCGCGGTCGGCGACGAAAAGCAGTCGATCTTCTCATTCCAGGGCGCCGCCCCGGCGGAATTCGAAAGCATGCGGCGCGAGTTCGAAAAGCTATCCGGCAGCAGCGAACAGCCGTTCCGCCACGTACGCTTCGATACCTCTCTGAGGTCAGGCGCAAACGTTCTTTCGGCGGTCGATATCGTGTTCAAGCCAACTGACGTGGCCGCCGGCCTCACGAATGACGTCGCGGGTATTCCCGAACACATCGCCCTGGCGAGCGCGACGCCGGGGGACGTAGAAATATGGGACACTGAGAAGCCGCTCGACGACGGCGATGAGCAAGACCCGTGGAATGCGCCATTCGATAAGCTTACCGGCTCGAAGCCGGCGGTACGGCTAGCGGAGCGTATCGCAAAATCCGTGCATAGCATGATGGACGGCGGACGCCGGCCCGGCAACATTTTGATTCTTGTGAACCGGCGCGGCACACTGTTCGAAGCGATCATACGCGCGCTCAAGAACGCTAGCGTTCCGGTCGCTGGTGCCGACCGGCTCGTACTGACCGAGCACATCGCAGTGATGGACCTGCTGGTGCTCGCCGACGCGCTGCTGTTGCCGCAAGATGACCTTGCACTTGCAACCGCACTCAAGAGCCCACTGTTCGGGTTCGACGAAGGAGATATTTTTGCACTTGCTTATGAACGTGGTGCGAACTCGCTGCGCGCTGCACTCAAAAAGAAATCCGCCGACAACAAGAAGTTCGCGGAGACGTCTGCGCGCCTCGATGCTCTATCGCTGCGCGCGCACAACAAGTCACCTTTCGAATTCTATGCGCAACTCCTCGGCGCCGAGCGCGGACGCGAGCGCTTTCTCGCCCGGCTTGGCCACGAGGCGTCCGACGCGCTCGATGAATTCCTAAACCTCGCGCTCGAGTTCGAGCGCGGCGAAACACCGTCACTGCAAGGTTTTGTCGATTGGATGCGGGCCGCGAAGTCCGAGATCAAACGCGACATGGAAATGGTGCGTAACGAGGTGCGTGTCATGACAGTGCACGGCGCCAAGGGCCTTGAAGCGCCGGTCGTTTTTCTGGCTGACACCACGACGCGACCGGAAGGACATCACCCGCCACCGCTGCTTTCACTACCGGCACAAAGCGGAGCCGCGCCGCTCGTTTGGGCGAAAGGCGAAAAGGACGACGTCGGGCCGATGACCGACGCGCGTCTCGACAGCGCGCACGCAGACGCGACACGAATATCGGCGGCTGCTTTATGTCGCGATGACACGCGCGGCTGAGCAATTAATTGTTTGCGGAATTGAATCGAAAAAGCGGCCCGATGGCTGTTGGTACGATCTCGTGTTGCAAGGCTTACGGGGCCAACCAGGCTTTAGCGAGCACGAAACTGACGGCCTGAAATTGTGGCGGTACCGCAAGATTGCCCCCGGTACACCGGAACAAGCGCGAGACAATGTTGTGTCGCCTGTCGTCAAACCCGATTGGCTCAAGCGGCCACTCGCCGCAGCGCGAGGCACACGCGTGCTAACACCGTCAAGCGGCGACGGGCGCAAAGGGCCGGGCTCGCGTGCAGGCCAACGAGCGAAGTCAGCAGGAAGGCCCGCCGGCGCGGCAATATCGCTCATCGCCTGCTGCAATCGCTGCCGGAAATGTCGCCACCGCAACGCGCCCACGGCGATGCAGGACTCTTTCTGGCACGCCAAACCAATCTTGACGCAGCAAAGAGCGATCCTCACTGGCCGGCCGAGTGATAGGCTCGTGCTCGAGGATCCGCGGTTCGCTGAGCTTTTCGCGCCCGGCAGCAGGGCCGAAGTGCCGATCGTCGGAGAAGTGCAAGATCGGCCGGCAAAATGATTCGGGTGCCGGGTCAGGTCGACCGTCTCGCCGTCACGGAAGACGCTGTTTTGATTGGCGATTTCAAAACCAACCGAGACCCGCCGCAGCGAATCGACAAGGTGCCGCCGGCCTACGTGCGCCAGCTCGCGCGTTATCGCGCGGTGCTTGAAAAGATATATCCCGGCCGGCCAATCCGCGCCGCGCTGATCTGGACCGAAGTCCCTGATCTCATGGAGCTTTCCGCGGAGACGCTGGACGCCGCGCTGGCAGATGTCACCACCAACGTGAGAGCGCCTTGACGCTGCCGGACCGCGTTCATAGCTTCCTGCCCTCGCAATTTTTGGGGGGCGATTCTCCCCCGCCCATCACCAAGAGGTAGTTGCCATGGCCGTCGGCAAAGTGTCGGACGCTAGCTTCGAATCGGACGTGTTGAAATCTGCCGAACCGGTCGTCGTGGACTTCTGGGCGGAATGGTGCGGTCCCTGCCGTATGATCGCGCCGGCGCTTGAGGAAATCGCCGGCCAGCTCGGCGACAAGGTCAAAATCGTCAAGCTCAATGTCGATGAGAATCAAACACCGCCGCCAAATACGGCATCATGTCGATTCCAACCTTGATGATGTTCAAAAATGGCGAGATCGCCTCGCGTCAGGTTGGCGCAGCGCCGAAGCAGAAGCTGCACCAGTGGATCAGCGGCGCGGTCTGACGCGGTAAAAACGTTTTCCAGACGGCCGGCCTAAAGCCGGCCGTTTTGCGTTAGCGCGACCGGAACCGAAACTTACTGCGGCGGTGTGCCGTTCTCGCGCAGCACTTCGCCGGCAAGGTAAAGCGAGCCGGTTATCAAGATACGCGGTGGCGGATCGAGGTCGAGCTTGCGCGTGGCTTCAAACGCCTCCGCAAGATTGTCGCGACTCGTTGCCGACAAGCCGATGGCGCGCGCGGCATCGGCAACCGCTTCGGCGCTTAGTCCTTTCTCGACGCCTGGCACCGGCACTGCAATCATGCGGCGGGCGAGCCCTGCGAAATTACTCAAGAAACCTTCGTAATCCTTGCTCGCCAACATTCCGACAATCATCACCAAAGGCCGCGAGACGCGTTCTTCGAGATCGGCGAGCGCTGCAGCAATCGCGCGCCCTCCGTCCGGATTGTGCCCCCCATCGAGCCATAATTCGCTGCCTGCAGGCGCTAGTTCGACCAAAGGACCGTGTGCAAGCCGATGCAGCCGTGCCGGCCAATCGGCTTTGACCATACCCGCATCGTATGCGTGCGGGTGGAATTGTAAATCGTTTGATGGTACGTAGCGCGGCGATCGCCAGCCCGGCGTTCTCGAATTGATGACGGCCAAATAGCTTTGGTGCCGGCAAATCAAGTAAGCCCGCTTCATCCTGATAGACGAGCCTTCCGCGTTCTTCGGTGGCGGTCCAATCCTCTCCCGCGATCTTCAGCGGCGCGGCAAGTTTGGCGGCCTGCCGCTCGATAACCGCCAACGCGTCGCGCGGTTGTGAAGCGATCACCGCTGGCACACCGCGTTTGAGTATCCCGGCCTTTTCAATAGCGATCTTCTCAATCGAATCGCCAAGAAAGTCGATATGATCAATCGAGATGGGGGTGATAATTGTGGCCAGCGGGTTGTCGACCACATTCGTAGCGTCCAGCCGGCCGCCAAGACCGACTTCCATCAACAGCACATCCGCGGGATGGCGCGCGAACAGCAGCAAGCCTGCGGCGGTCGTAATCTCGAATACAGTAATAGGTGCGCCGGCATTGGCGCGCTCGCACTCCTCCATGGTTGCCGCCAGCTCTTCGTCCAAAACCAGCTTACCTTCTCCCGGCGCGCCGATTCTGAATCGCTCGTTGAAGCGCACCAGATGCGGGGAGGTGTAGGTGTGCACACGCTTGCCCGAAGCCTCCAGGATTGCGCGCAGGAAGGCGATGGTGGATCCCTTGCCATTGGTGCCGGCAACATGGATGACAGGCGGCAATTTTTTCTCGGGATGATCGAGCGCAGCAAGGAGGCGCTGTATGCGGCCTAGCGACAAGTCAATGCGCTTGGGATGCAGCGCGGTCAGCCGTGCAACGATGGAATTGATGGAAGCCATAAACCTTTTCACAAACTTTTAGTTGTCATGACCGGACTGGCGCTTGCTGCCGCGATCCGGCAATGCCGATTGACCTAGCCTCACTTGCTTCCCTAAGCGCGATCGCCGGGTCAAGCCCGGCGACGACAAAGGTTGCAAATTTTCTGCTTGTCCTAAGCGTGCGCAGGAACCGGCAATTGCTGCTGGCCGGTAAGTGCCGGCGCCCGGGTGAGCAGACGGCACAATTCGGCGAGTGTTCCGCGCAATTTGTGCCTGTGCACGACCATATCGACCATGCCGTGCTCGGCCAGATATTCAGCGCGCTGGAAGCCTTCCGGCAATTTTTCGCGGATCGTCTGTTCGATCACACGCGGGCCAGCAAACCCGATCAGCGCGCCGGGTTCGGCGATCTGCACATCGCCGAGCATCGCGTAAGACGCTGTAACACCTCCGGTTGTCGGATTGGTGAGCACGACGATATAAGGCTTGCGCGCCTCGCGCAGCATTTGCACACCGACTGTCGTGCGCGGGAGCTGCATGAGCGAAAGAATACCTTCCTGCATGCGTGCACCGCCCGAAGCAGCGAACATGATGAAAGGCGTCTGCCGGCGCACGGCGGTCTCCAGGCCGGTGATGACCGCTTCGCCGGCCGCCATACCGAGCGAGCCACCCATGAAATCAAAATCCTGAACGGCGATGGTCACCATCTGGCCTTCCAGACGGCCAATGCCGACCTTCACGGCGTCCTGCAAACCAGTTTTGGTGCGGGCATCCTTAAGGCGATCGGCGTAACGGCGTTCGTCGCGAAACTTCAGCGGATCGAGCGGTACTTCCGGCAAGGAGATATCCTCAAACTCACCACCGTCGAACATAGCCTTCAGCCGCATCGGTGCGCTGATGCGCATATGATAATTGGAACTCGGGATGACGAACTGGTTGGATTCGACGTCCTTGTAAAAGACGAGCTGACCGGTCTCCGGACACTTGATCCAGAGATTTTCTGGCGTTTCGCGGCGCAAGAAGCTGCGAATCTTCGGTCGGACGACGTTGGAAATCCAGTTCATGGTTCGCTTATATAGGCCCGATTCGACAAAATTATAACCGATACGGCGGCCGATTGTTCACAACGCCGCAACGCGACGGGAGGAACGCACGCCTTGGGCCAGCGAAGAGACCAGATCGGCCACTGCTTTGACAGTGGCGGGGGTAGCCTTATCGCTTTTGTCGAGACTTTGCCGCAGGGCGTCTACCAGCGCCGAGCCGACCACCACGCCGTCAGCGCCCTCGGCAATGGCACGGGCCTGTTCCGCTGTGCGCACGCCGAATCCGACCGCCACTGGAAGCTTGGTGTGGCGCTTAATGCGCGCAACCGCATTGGTGACCTTTGCGGTATCCGGCGCCGCAGCACCGGTGATACCGGTTATCGAAACGTAATAGACAAAACCTGAGGTGTTGGTCAGAACTTTGGGCAAACGATTATCGTCCGTCGTGGGCGTCGCCAGCCTGATAAAATTAAGTCCCGCCTTTAGCGAAGGCAGGCATAGTTCCTCGTCTTCCTCCGGCGGGAGGTCCACAACGATCAGGCCGTCAACACCAGCCGCCTTGGCATCTGCAAGAAAGCGATCGTTGCCATAGATGTAAATCGGATTGTAGTAGCCCATCAGCACGATGGGCGTTTCGTTGTCGTCTTTGCGAAATTCGCGCACCATTGCCAACGTCTTGGTCATGCGCTGGCCTGTCTTGAGCGCGCGCAAGCCCGCGGCCTGAATGGCCGGACCGTCCGCCATCGGGTCGGTAAACGGCATTCCGAGTTCAATGACATCGGCGCCGGCTTTCGGCAAAGCCTTGGCAATGGCGAGCGAAGTTTCGTAGTCGGGATCGCCCGCCATGGTGAAGGTCACCAAGGCAGCGCGGCCCTCCTTTTTCAAAGCCGCGAAGCGCGTCTCAATGCGCGTGCTCATCGGCTTTTGTTTCCTAAAAAAGCTTCGACTGATGCGAGATCTTTGTCACCACGGCCCGAAAGGTTGACCACCATCAAGTGATCTTTCGGCTTCGTCGCGGCGATTTCTGGCACCTTGGCCAGCGCGTGTGCCGATTCCAGGGCGGGGATGATGCCTTCCAGCTTGCTACACAACTGAAACGCTGCCACCGCCTCGTCGTCGGTGGCCGAAAGGAATTTCACGCGCCCCATGTCATTGAGCCACGCGTGCTCAGGGCCAATGCCGGGATAATCGAGACCGGCGGAAATCGAGTGGGCTTCCTCGATCTGACCATCGTCATCCATCAACAGATAGGTCCGGTTGCCATGCAAGACACCGGGCTTTCCTCCGGCGACCGACGCGGCATGCTTGCCGCTTTTAAGACCATGGCCGGCCGCTTCTACACCATAGATCTCTATCGAGCGCTCATCGAGGAAGGGATGAAACAGGCCCATGGCGTTTGAACCGCCGCCGATACAAGCGATCAGCGAATCCGGAAGTCGGCCCTCGCGCTCCCAGAATTTGCTCACGCGTCTCCCGGCCGATGATCGACTGAAAGTCGCGCACCATGGCGGGATACGGATGAGGACCGGCGACAGTGCCGATGCAATAAAATGTATCGCCGACGTTGGTCACCCAGTCGCGAAGCGCCTCGTTCATAGCATCTTTGAGCGTCCGTGCGCCCGAAACGACCGGGCGCACTTCGGCGCCGAGAATTTTCATTCGCAGGACGTTCGGTTTTTGTCGCTCGACGTCGACAGCTCCCATGTAGACGATGCAGGGCAAACCGAATTTTGCGCACAACGTGGCGGTGGCGACGCCATGCATGCCGGCGCCAGTCTCGGCAATGATGCGCGTCTTGCCCATACGCAATGCCAGCATGATCTGACCAAGCACATTGTTCACTTTATGCGCGCCGGTATGATTAAGTTCCTCGCGTTTGAAGTAGATTTTCGCGCCACCACAATGTTTCGTAAGCCGTTCGGCGAAATAAAGCGGCGATGGCCGGCCGACATACGTCGAAAGATGTCCGTCCATCTCCTTTTGAAACGCAGGGTCGGCCTTGGCTTGCGAATAGGCCTTTTCGAGCTCGAGGATGAGTGGCATCAGTGTTTCGGCAACGAAGCGTCCGCCGTAAATGCCAAAATGCCCGCGCTCGTCGGGCCCGGTCCGGAAAGAGTTTGGTTGCTGCACGGCCATTCGAAATGCCTCTACTTAACCGAGCGTACGATCGAATTCTCTCCAAGCTGGAGAGGCGGCGAAAAGAGTTCGGCTTCAGCTACGCGTGCGGCTTGGATAAAAGCGCGAATTTTATCCGGGTCTTTTTCACCTGGCGCGCGTTCGACGCCCGAAGATACGTCGACGCCGGGCGCGCGGGTAATACGCAGCGCGCCAGCGACATTGGTCGCGTCGAGGCCACCCGACAACATAAATGGGACGCCCGCATTGATATCTTTGAGCAGCGTCCAATCGAACACCTTCCCCAACCCGCCGGGGCGCGTGGCGTCCCTCGGCGGTCGCGCATCGAAGATCAACCGGTCAGAGACCTGCGCATACTCGCGGATTGGCGATAAGTCTTTCCGTTCCGCAATCGGCAGCGCTTTCATCACCGGCAATCCGAAGCGCGTACGCACCGCGACCACCCGGTTCGGGGTTTCGCTGCCGTGCAGTTGCAGCATGTCCGGTTTGAGTGCCGCAATGATGTCGAGCAGAGTTTCGTCGTTAGCGTCAACGGTGAGCGCCACTTTGCTCGCGCGGCCCTGGACGCGCTGCCCAAGCGTACGCGCCACCTCGAACCCGATGTTGCGCGGGCTGGGTGGGAAAAACACGAAGCCAACAAAGTCAGCCCCGGATTCAAGCGCAACATCAAGCGCTTGCGGGGTTTTGAGGCCACAGATTTTGATCGCCAGAGGCATGTGAGGCGCGTTCTACCGCCTTCTCTGTGAGGTCGCAAAGCGTAACCGCGAACCTGAGTTAAGGAATTGGCGGCGGAATGACAGTGTAAGGCGCGGGGGACGATGTGGCTGGTGGCTGTTCGGGTGCAAACCGTCGACGAACCGTCTCCAATTCCTGGTGCAAAGTCCGAACGTCGGCATCAAGCTTGCGGGCACTTCGCCGCCATTTGCCTTGCCCGATCCATGCGGCCGCGCCTCCAACCAGAACGCCAAGGATGAGCAAAACGAAAATAAGTAAAAACAGCGGCAAGGTCGCGGCATAGGCCGGACTTGTCGAGGAGAATGGATCAAACGAAACCGTCACCGACTGCCGATTAGCCACCGCGAAGGCGATGATGGCTAAGGCCAGCGGAACGACAATCAGCGCTGTGACGATCTTGCGGAGCACCGTTCGCCCCTTTGCCTGAAACACCAATGGCCGGGTTGAGCCCGGCCACGACAGTAACATTTCCGACAATCGAAAAAATAGGAGGCCTAGATAGCTCCAGGCCTGTTTAGCCGTTCACGCATTTCCTTGCCAGTTTTGAAGAACGGTACTGATTTCTGGTCGACCGCAACATGGGCGCCGGTGCGCGGGTTGCGGCCGGTGCGTGCCGGCCTGTGCTTGACCGAAAATGCCCCAAAGCCGCGCAACTCGACCCGATCGCCCTTTGCCATGGCACTCGTTATTTCGCCGAGGATGGCGTTGACGATGTTTTCGACGTCGCGCTGATAGAGGTGAGGGTTCTGGGAGGCAATTCGTTGGACAAGCTCTGACTTGATCATTGACGCCGCCCCGCCCGTTCAACTGGAAATCAATTGGCGGAGGGAGGGTGCCAAAGCGCCAAGAGACCGTCAAGGTTGAGTTGCTCGACCGCTTGCACCGCACCCCATTCCTCGATGCGGTGCGCAATGGCGCTCAATCCCACCGCTTCGAAGGTCCAGGCGGCGACATGCAGGAAGGAAAGTTCGCTGAAGCGCGGTTGCAGCGAATAATCGCGCACCGGCGTATTGGCCGGCACCTGCTTTTCCTTCTCCAGCCACGCCAGCGCAGCTTTCTCGTTGCCAAGGTCATCAATAAGTTTGAGGCCTACCGCCTGCCGACCTGTAAAAACACGTCCGTCGGACACCTGCGCGAGCTGGGTGTCGTCCATTTTTCGGCGGTCCTTCACCAAACCTTTGAACCAGGCGTAGGAGTTGAGCACAATCGCCTGGATCGCCGCCCGCGCGGTGGCGGCACGCGCGAACGGGCGGAAGACACACAGGGTGGTCCAGGTCGGGTCTGCCAACGTGTCGCTCAAAGCCGGCCAGACCCAGACGGTGAAGATCGCGCTGAACCGCACCGGCAAGCGGCTGCTCGCCAGCCGCCATGGCCTGAAGGCAAAGCTCGTGGTAAGCCAGGCAACCGGCAGCGGAGGCACCACAACGGTCTCAACCCAGATCGTCACGTTCAAAGCAGCCAAGCGGGGCCACGCACACCGGGCCCACTAAAGGCGACCTGCCCGAGCCCCGTCCTCGATCAAGAGGACGGGGCTCGGGTTCATGTTTACTGCGCAGCCCGATGCTGCCAGGCGCGATCGACGCCGAGCCCAAGGGAGAAGCTCATCTGGCTCGAACGGCTCGGCCTTCACGATGATCTCGCCGTCCGCGTCAAGCCACTCCGCGCGCGGGTGATCGTAGGAGAGCTCGACGCCGTCGGGGTCGCGCAGGACCACGGCGACGCTGCCGCCATGGTCGTGGGCCACGCGATGGGTGGTCGTGGCGGCGGAGGCTCTCGACTGCGGCGGCGAGCACGTTTCGGTCAGGCACGCGCAGCGCGAAATGGTGGAGGCCCGTCTGACCGACGGGGGCTCCTGAGGCGCCGCGGCTCTCCCAGGTGTCGAGGGCGGCGTGGTGGTGGTAGTCGCCGGCGGCGAGGAAGGCCGCGCCGGGGAGGCCGCAGTCGGCCCCCGTAGATGACGACGCTCAGCCCGAGCACGTCTCGATGAATCGCGATCGAGAACCGTTTGGCGCCGCGGCCCGTACCCGTCTTCAAGGACCCAACTCGATCCACCACACAAGGAGACTCCCATGTCCACGATCACGCGCAGACACACGACCACTGCGCTCGGGATGCTCGGCGCCGCAGCACTGGCTGTCGCTGGCTGCGGCGGCACGACCTCCCCCAACCGGGAATCCGGTAGCGCACCGTACGCCCACAAGCCAACAGCGTCACAGCCCACCGCCACGAGCGCGCCGGCCGCACCGACGAAGCGAGCGGCGAAACGATCGGCGAAGCCCGACGCCCGGCAACCCAGTCCGGCGGCGAAGTGCTCAGTCGTCGGCCCAGTCATCGAAGCCGAGCTCCCACGCGACGGGCGGCGCGGCGGCATCGCCGGCCACCGCCTCGAACACGCCGGCCGCACCGGCGGAACGACCAGCGAAGCCTCACGCTTCGCGCTCGACCCAGTCCAGCGGCGAAGCGGCTCAGCCATCGATGCCGAGCTCTTCGGCGACGGGCGGCAATGCGGCGTCCGCCATCCCGCAGAGCGACGGTGGCGACATGGACACCGACAACAACGGCGGGCCCAGCGATGGCGATGGGAACGTTTAGCCAAGACAAGCGCCTCGCGCGGCGGGCCATTTGGCTCGCCGCGGCGATGCTCCTCCTCGCGCTCGGCCTCGTGGCGCTCCGTGATGGGCACGGGTCGCCAACGACCCCGGCGGCGAGTGCCTTCGGCTGGCTGCGCCCGACAGCTCAGCCGCGCGGCTGGAACGTCGCCGTGACGCGATCAGCGGCAGCGCTCGCCTACCCGCCGGGCTGGCGCGAGATCCAGACGGATCGCGGAACAGTGTCGGCGGCTCCCGCCGAACCGCGGGGCGTCTTCGCCGGCTACCTCAACGCGACACCCCGTGGCGGGGAGGAGACGCTCGCCAACTGGAGTCGCTTCCGGGTCGCCCACGTCGCTGCCGAGGGCGCCCACCGTGTGCGCCTCGCCGCCGCCGCAACGGGGCTTCACTTCCGCTCGGCCCGAGGGTCCTGCGTGATTGACAGCTACTCCACGCCCAAGACACGCTTCCGTGAGATCGCGTGCATCGTCGCCGGGGCTCGCGCCACCACAGTCGTGGTCGCGGCCGCGCCCGCCGCCCAGTGGGCGCAGCGAGCTCCAGTGCTCGAGCGCGCCGTCGCGAGCTTCGCGCCATGAGGACCGCCCGCACGGCGCGGTCGTTCAGCAGGCTGAGTGCCCTCCGGCCTCTGGACACTGGACGCGCACGGCCCCGTGCGATCGTGCGATAACGCCGAGGCTGCTCGCTCGCCCGACCGCCGCGACGTCGGGCGCCGAAGCTAGCGCTTTCGCCGGACTGTGAGCGTCCGAGCCGACCGCGCTCACGCTCTGATTGGACGACGTCCAGTGGTCCGGTGGGTTCCAGCGCCGAGACTGCCACTCTCGTCGCTGCTGCTCCCCTCGGTGGCTGTTGCACAAAGCCGTTCGCAAGAACCTGAGCGGCACTTGCTGTGACGGCCGTGGAAGGCGCTGGGAGCGCCGAGGCCGAGCGGAGCGCGCTGCGGCCGAGCGATGACTTTCGGGATTTTCGACCCCACCGTTAGAACGGATCCAGTGAGGCGTTTTGTTCGAGTCTGGATAGAGCACGACGTCGGGATCCCCGTGCGTGCTCACCGCGACAAAGCGCACGGTCTCCTCGGAGCGATTGACGAGTTGATGGGCGCCGTGCTCACCGCGTGGAAAGTCGACGACCTCGCCCTCCTCGAGCTCTCGCCAGCCGTCTGGTGTGCGGAGAGCAGGAGTGCCCGAGAGGACGATCACCATCTCCTCCTCGGTGAGGTGGTAGTGATACGGATAGGCGGCCTGACCTGCAGGCAACTCCCACAAGCTCGCGCCCACTCGCTCACTGCCCAGCTGACGGCGCCACCGCTGCTGAGCAAGCGAGCGTGTGCCAAGCCTCAGTCGGTACGGTCGGGCCTCCTCCCATAGCGAGCGTCTCGTCCCGGTCGACGATGACGAGGTTTCTCAAGGTGGCTGTTGGCAACCGAGGCGGCGGCCTACGCACGTTCTTGAGGCTTGACGATCAGGTCGAATACTGGGACGGCGAGCTTCCTCCCGCAAGCTAACCAGGCCGACTGTCATCTCAAGCGCCGCCGCCGCTTTCGGGGTGAGAAGCGGTCGCGTCAGCCTTGGGTTCGGCGCTCTCGCCTTGGACGAGACCACTCGTCCGTGCTCGGACGCACGACACGCTCGCTTTAGCCCATGGCAAAGGAGGCGTGTCGTGGGCGGAGGTCGAGACCCCTGCTGGTCGTCCAGAGCGAGCGGTCGTCGTTGGCGGTCGAGGCCCTCGCTGCCGCGCGGAAGCGGCACTTACGTCCGGGCGTAGACTTGCCATGGTGCAGCCGCCGCGAACGCAATACGCCGAGCGAGACGGGATCTCGATCGCGTACCAGGTGGTCGGCGACGGCCCGGTGGACCTGCTCATCTCGCCCGGCTTCGTCTCACACCTCGATCTGCAATGGACGGCCCCCAGGATGTCGCGCTTCCTCGCGCGCCTAGCGTCGTTCGCGCGGCTGATCGTCTACGACAAGGCCGGCACAGGCCTATCGGACCCGATTCCGCAACTGCCCACACTCGAGGAGCGCGTCGCCGACATCGAGGCGGTCCTCGATGCCGCGGGCTCGGAGCGGGCCGTGCTGTTCGGCATCTCCGAGGGCGGCCCCGCGTCGGTGCTGCTGGCCGCGATGCGACCGCAGCGGATCACCTCGCTGATCCTGTACGGCACGTTCGCGGTCTGGCCGACGGCTGCGCCCGAGGACTTTTCGCCCGACACGCTCCAGTGTGCGGAGCTCCATGAGCTGCTCGACGCGACCGAACACTGGGACGACGCGAGCAGGTTCATGGCGGTCATCACTCCGAGCGTCACTCTGACCGAGTCGCAGAAGCGCCAGTCCGGGATCTTCGCGCGGGCCGCGGCAAGCCCGCGCATGGCCCGGGTGCTCATCGAGACCTGGATGCAGATCGACATACGCGACGTGCTGCCGTCGGTGCGCGTTCCGACGCTCGTGCTGCACGTGGACGGCGACCGGATCGTGCCGGTCGAGGCAGGTCAGCAGCTGGCGGAAGGCATTCCCGGGGCCCGCTTCGTCAAGTACACGAGCGACGACCATGCCTTCTGGCTCGGAGACTTCGACGAGCCCGTCGACGAGATCGAGCGGTTCGTCACCGGCGCGGTCCACCGAGCCGAGCCGAACCGGGTGCTGGCGAGCATCCTGTTCACCGACATCGTCGCCTCGACGACACGTGCGGCCGAGCTCGGCGACCGCGCCTGGCGCGAGGTGCTCGAGCGCCACGACGAGCTCGTCGACCGCATCGTCTCAGAGCACGGCGGGCGGGTCGTCAAGCACATCGGCGACGGGGCGCTGTCGGCGTTCGACGGACCGGCAATGGCGATGCGCTGCGCCGAGGCGCTGAACGAGGACGTCTCAGAGCTCGGCATCCAGCTGCGCAGCGGCATCCACACCGGCGAGTGCGAGGCGATCGGCGAGGACCTCGGCGGACTGGCCGTCCACATCGGCGCTCGCGTCGGCGCGCTTGCGGCGCCGGGCGAGATCATCGTGTCCTCCACCGTCAAGGAGCTCGTTGTCGGCTCGGACATGCAGTTCACAGACCGCGGCGAGCACGAGCTCAAGGGCGTCCCCGGCGCGTGGCATCTCTACGCCCTGGGTGCACGAGCGCACGCCGCAGCCGCAGCTCGACGGGGCGGCCGGATACATGCGCCGCTCGGACCGCGTCGCCGTCACGCTCGCGCGCCGGATGCCGCGCGCGATGCGCCTCGCCGGCCAGCTTGCTGCCCGCGGAGGCTCGCGAGGATAGACCGCGGTCTCGTGCGTGGGCGCGCCCGGATTCGCCGCGGCGTCACCTGCTGGGGTTCGACTGGAGGCGATCGTCTCGGGCGTGTCAGCCGTCAGCGATGAACGGCCACCCGCAGCACGAAGAGTGCGTCATTAGCCGACACAAGGAGCCGGCCCAACTGACGCATCGCTGCTGCTTCGCGAGGCGAGCGAGCGTCTGAGCACCGGCTGCTCTCACGCTCGGATCGGACGAATCTGGAGCGCGTCGCGCAACGACAGCCAGACGCCTGCTCGCCACTCAAAGCGAAAGTGTTCGCCTTGAGGCGCCTCAGACCCGGCGCTTGTCCATTTCGCGGGTCTCGTCACGGCTGACTGCGACGTCCATTTCCAGCGGAGCGGCAGCGACGAGCGCTACTTCACGATCGTGAAGCCGAGTTGCTTGGGGCTCGAGTGCTGCCCGGCGGCGTTTGTCGCCGTGATCACGAGCGTGTAGCTGCCTAGAGGGAGCTTCTTGGAGCGCGAGATCAGCCCCTGGAAGGCGACCTTGTTCACGCCGGTGTGGCCCTTGAAGGAAAGGGTGCCACGGGTGACAGCGCGCTTACAGGCGCGCTTGCGGCGATTCTTGTTGGTCTGCGCAACGCACTTGCCCTTGACCTTGCGCCCGCCAACCTGCTGGGTGAACGCAAAGCTCACGCTCGCCTGAGCGTTGAGCGTGAACGAGAACGTCGTGCCGAGCGCGGCCTTGTGCGTGCGCGAGAACGTCGCCAGCGCGTTTCCCTCGCGCCAGGCCTTCTCGGTCTGCGACGCGCTGCTGATGACTGGCGCGGGTGGCTGCCCGGCGACTCCGGCGGGGGGAGCGCTCGCACCGGGTGTGCAGCCGCCGACCTGCAGCGTCGCGCTGTGGTGTTTCAGCTCTTGCTGGGGCAATTCGTCTTCGGCCCAGTATTCGAGCGTGTGATGGCCGCCTGGAACGGTGATCACGCTCGCTACAGCGCCGGAGGCCGCCAAGAGCTGTGTGGCACCGGCGTCGATCCGAAAGTCCACCGCCTTCGGCGTGGTCGCGGGGTCGGTGCCCACGTGCACGGCCACCTTGCCGTCTTCGGTACACGCGGGAACAGTGGCGCTGCTGATGGGGGCAGCCACTACTTCGGCGTTGAAGAGCAGCTCCTTTTCCTGGAGAATTGAAAGAACGGTCGGGCTGCCGGATGGGCTGTTGTCCGAGAAGGACGCAAAGAACTCGCTGAAGGCGCCCGAGGCGGGCGCCCACGGGATATCTGCACCCCCGACTGTGGTCAGTCCGATGTGGTCGCCGACGCGGATGGGCAGCGCCGTAGTGAAGTGCCTGACTTCGTCATCGTTGAACCCGTTTGGCGTCGTCGCTTCGGCGCTTGTGCCGGAGCCGATGAACGTGCCGTTCCCCACCGGCCGCAGTATCCGTAGCGTGAGAGTGTTGGGTTCGGAGTTGGTGGACGTGCCGCGCAGGCTCCACTGGACCACGGTCCCGTCCACCGGCGAGGCCAGCTGCGCGGAGGGCTCGGGGAGGGCCGTCTGCACAAACACGCTGTTCGCCGTGCTGAGGGCACCTTCGGTCGGGGTGCTCAGGGAGCTGCCGATAATCGTCGAAGCGGCGCTCACGGCGGGAGCAATCCCAGCGATCGATACCGCGCCGATCAGGACCGCACCCCAACGCAGATGACACCGCGAGGCGCCGCGCCTTATCGGATCGGAGATCCGAACCTGCTCATATCCCACACCAGCCGCCAATGCCGACGCGCGTCCCGACGTTCGACGTCGCATTAGCGCACTGTAGCGTCGCCTGGCGTGTTGGGCCGCGGCGTGGCCAACTTGTCTAGGCGTGCGCGATCGTGAAATGGAGCGTTCTCGTCGTTGAGCGCTTGCCTGACGCCGTGGCGGTGATCAGAAGCGTGTAGCTGCCGGGCTTGAGCTTCTTGTGCCTGGAGATGGGACCCTGGAAGCGCACCTTGTTCGTCCCCGCGTGTGCGGAGAAGGTCAGCGTGCCGGCCGTAACGGTGCGAGTGCAGCGGCGCTTCCTCTTGTTCTTCTTGGTTTCTGCGACGCACGTCTTTCCGACCCTGCGCCCGCTCGCTGGCTGGGTGAACGTGAACATCACAGTCGCCGGCTCGTTGAGGCTGAAGGAGAAGGTCGTGCCAACCGGGAGCTTCCTCTTGCTCCTCTTGGTGCTGATTTTGGCCAGCGCGTTGCCCTCGCGCCAGGTCTTGGCCGTCTGGGTTACGTTGCTTAGGGTCGGTGTCGTCAGCGGGGCAACGCCGACCGTGATCGACGCCCTTACGACGGCCGCGGTCCCATGGCTGCTCGCCGCGTCGTAGCTGAAGCTGTCGTGGCCCGAGTAGCCGGGTGCCGGCGTGTACAGCACCTGGCCGGTCGCCGCAGTCAGCGAGAGCGTTCCGTGCGCCGGCCCCCCGACGATCGCGTACGTCAGCGGAGCTCCGAGCGCATCCGCGCACTGAAGCTGGATAGTGGCCGGCTGGCCGAACGCGGTCGCTGCGCCGAGCGGATTGCACGTCGGCGGCGGGATGAACTCATAGGCACCGATGTCGGTGCTGGCACCGAGCTGACGCGGGATGCCGTCGAGGTCGGTCAGTTCGCTGAGCGGCGAGTTGAGCCCCTTCTCGATCGTCGCAGATGAGCTTGAGAGCTCGTGGAAGTCGCCCGTCGCCGCGTTCACGAACGCTGGCGCGCCGATCTGGTTGCCGGCTGAGCCCGCCGGTGTGACGCTGGTCGTGCTGCCACCCCCGCCGTTTTCGATCTGAACGTTGGCGTAGTTGGAATGGTCGGCATTGACGATCGCCTTGCTATTTGGTTCCGCGTCGGTCTTTGCCAGGATGTCGGCGCCTGCGCCGCGAGCGATCGAGTTGGTGAGGTTCATCGTCCTCGTGCTTCCGACGATTGCGTTGGCGACGACCGCCGTGCCACCGCTGCCGGAGGCGATCAGCGTGTCGTTGCGAAGCGTGGCGCTGACGCTCACGACTACGAGCAGCGTCGCCGCGATCCCTTCCGATCCGCTCGACCAGCAGACGCTGGTGGTAAGCGTTCCCGACGGGTAGCAGGCGACCGATTTGGGGGCGGACACATGTGAGATGACGTGGTCGATCGTCGTGCTGTACGTGCCACCGACGTAGATCCCGTATTCGCCGGTCGAGTCCTCCAGGTTGAGGTTGCTCACGCTGCTGTTCATGCCCAGCAACTCGATGCCGAAGCCGGCGTGCGAGATGATGAGCGGCCGCGGCTGGCCCGCCTGGCCGTGGATCGCGAGCGTCTTGCCTTCGTCGTCGAGCGTCATCGTGAGCGGCGTTGGCGAACCGTAGGTGCCCGGCTCGATCGTGATGTCGTCGTTGTTCGCGGCGTTTTTGACCGCCGTGAGGATGTCGCACGGCGCCGCCTGTGAGCATTCCGTGCCGCTCCCGGTTGGGCTGGCGAAGCGCGCCGCAGCGAACGCGCTCGGCGCGGCGATCAGGAGCATGAGCCCACTGAGCACCGCGACTCGCGCTACGCCTCGCCTGATGACCATGACCACGCTCCTCGCTCGCCGGACACTGATCGTCGCACGATACTTCGTCGTCGCCCGCGAAGCTGCTGCTTCCGCAGGATTGCGAGCGGGTCGGCGGCCAGCCGCAGACGCCCGCCTTGGACGACTTTCGACAGCGCGACCCGGTACCCGGTCGCTATCGCATCCGACCGGAAAGCAGGCGCGCGCCGGCCACGGATTCAGGGGGCTCCGCGACCCGGCCGGACAGGCCATCGACCGCGCAAGGGGGCGCTCCCGGGCGACGAGCGCGATCAGCGCTAGCCGAATCGCGCAGTACCAGCGCCCTATGGAGAGGGCGACGGAGCGGCGCCGCGAGCGCGGCCGACCGGCTTTGCCGCCAAGAAAGGCCCTCCCACTACCCTTCCCGTCATCGTCCGAAGGGGTAGGCGGTAAGGGGTCCTCGAACCGAACACCGGCCGAATAGACTCGCGTGACTATGCGAAGGCCCGACCTTGAGTTGGTGGAGCGCAGCTGGGGACTGCTCGGCCGGCTAATGCAGGGTCACGTCGTGGTCTACCGCGCTAGCCATGGCCTCGTCGGCCACCGCGTTCCCGGAGCGCCGCCGATGCTGCTTCTCGATCACGTCGGGGCCAAGAGCGGCAAGGCACGCACGACCCCGCTCGTCTACATCAGGGACGGCGAGAACCTCGTGCTCGTCGCGTCAAAGGGCGGCTACCCGAAGAACCCAGCCTGGTTTCACAACCTCCGCGCGAACCCGGACACGACCGTCCAGGTCGGTTCGCGCCGTATCGAGGTGAGGGCGCGCGTTGCCAACGCCAGAGAACGTAAACGCCTGTGGCCAGAGGTGGTCAAGGCCTACAGCGGCTACGAGAGCTACCAGCGGCGCACCGAGCGCGAGATCCCGCTCGTGATCCTCGAGCCACGCTAGCCGCCGAGGCCGCGCCGAACACGGGGCCCGGGATCGGCATTCAGGTCGCGGTCAGCCCGCGCTAGGCAGCCGCCGAGCCATTGGATCGGCGTGGGCGCGGCGACATCTACTTTGTTGCCCCGCCCGACGCGTGGCCCCGTGCTAACGAGATTCTCGAGAACCTCGAGTGAAAGCCTCAAGCAGCGCTTCCGAGAGGGAGAACGGCGCGCCGCTGATGGCCACGCCGGTGGCCGGGAGGGACGCGCTGCCCACGCTTCTCGGCGACGGCCAGAGCGTCGGGTTGCGCTATTCGAAGGAGATGCTCGACGAGTTCCAGGAGGCCTCGAAACGCCGGATCGTCACGGTCGCGGTGGGCGACGCGAGCGGGAAGGAGTACCGGGTGCCGTACTTGCGGGGCTGACTTTCACCGGCGGCCGTCGCCTGGCCGCATGCTGCGATGGCCAGAATATGGAAAGACCGAAATGACTCCTCGACGGTCAAGTCGGCGCACCGGTCAGCGGCCGTCCAGCCCCGCCGCCTCAAGCGCAGCCGTCCAGCTACCGAAGCGCTCGCGGACGGTGGTCGAGCACGGGTGATCGGGAGCGGCACGGAACCACTCGGTGCTTCTTGGTGGCCGACCCGCTGCGCGCGTGGCGTCTTGTAGCGCACGTCGGACGGCCGAGGTGCTCCACTGCTTGTAACACCTCGGCGCCGCACGATCATACTCGCGACCATCCGGTTTCAGACCGGCGCGCCTCAGCGCTTTCCTCCAGCCACCGAAGCGGAGCCTGACCGTGATCGCACTCGGACGATCCCAGCTGGCTCGGGCCCAGTCCGTGCATTTCGGGCTACGGCCATTTGCGGCCGCCCAATCCTGCAGTGAGGCGATGATCTCTGCGTCGTCCCACATCCTGTGCAGGAGCTTGCTCCTGCGAGCGGGCGAAAGGTAGCGCTGCGCTTCGCGTCGATCGAAGCGCGCGTCGATGCGGCGCTCGTCGTTGCCGCTGTTCCACGCCGGGCGGTGAGCCACGATGTCGACGTAGCGTCCACCCATCGCCACCGACACGCGGCTGAACCGTGTGCGCAACTCCTCATTCAGCTCGCGGGTCTTGGCGCGCGAGGAATCCGTTCGACCGGCGAGCTCATCCGCCGCCCAGCTCTCGACCGAGCGGACCAGGTCCAACTGGCGACCCATCCAGGTGGATGCTGCGATCCGTTTCAGCAACATGGCCTCGGGGGCCACTCGGGCCAGCAGAGCTTCAAGCGCATCATCTAACGCGGCCTCGGCGCCCGAACGAGCCGCATCGAGCACACGCTGGCGCTCCGGGGAGTCGACCCAAGCTCCCTCAAACGTCGCGAGCTCGGCTCGCATCGTCTCATCCTCCTCGCCCTCGAGAAGAAACCTGTGAATCGCTGACGCAAACATCGCCTCGACAAGATCAGCGTCCATCGGGAGCGACGGACAGCGGGGGCTGCCGTTGCCGCCGCGATTGTGACTCCAACAGAGATACCGGCGGGGGAAGGTGCCGTCGGATCGTTGCTCATCTGTGAAGCAGTGCAGCGAACTTCCGCATATCCCGCACTTGCCGAGGCCCGCCAGTAGGAAGGTATCGCGCTTTCGTGGCGTCTTGGTTGGCTTCGGCCGCGAGCGCCTCTTCTTGATGCGGTAGTACTCGCCCTCGGTGATATATGCGGGCCAATTACCGCGCGCGATCACCTCGCCCCTGTGCGCCGCGAGGCCGGCGTAGCGCGGGTTGTTCAACACATCGAGCACGCTCTGCACATCCCACGCTTTCGGGCACTGCCAGCCGATCAGCGGTTTCGTCTGCCAGCCGGCCTCGTTGATGGCGCGTGCGATGGCCGCGGTGCCCTTATCGCGCAGCGCCATGCGGAAGATCATCTCGATCAAGGGGCGGCGCGCGGGATCGACGTCCAGTCGCTTCTTGACGGCGCCGCTGGCGTCGACCTCGACGACCCGCCTGTAGCCGTCGGGCTTGGATCCCGTGTAGTCGCCGCGTTCCACCGCCCGTCTTCGTCCAGCCGCGCTGGCAAGGCCTTTGCGACGGGAGTCCTCGTGGTTGCGCTGGCCGGTGACGACCGCGTACAGCAGGTCCGTAAACGTCTCGGGATCCTGAATTGTCCTCACCCTGACATCGTTCTTCAGCGCCCACAGCGCAACCTCGACCGCATGCCTCGCGGAGCGTCCATCACCGCGCGCGAGACGATCACTGTGCTGCGCCCACAGCTCGGCGGTGGCGTCGCGCGCGAGCTCTTGGGCATGCCGCATCGCCCCTGCGAGCCCCGGGCCACGACTGCCGACAAATGCCGAGAACGCCTCGTCGGAGTACTCACCGACGATCATGCGGCCCCCTGTGCTCTCGACTGCCTCACGGCACTCGCGCAGCTGCCCGGGGATCGAGCCGCGGCGGTCCTCGGTGCTCTTGGCCGCGTAGATCACACAGGCGATCGGGCCGTCGTGGATCATGCACCCGACGTTACGCATCTGGAACACGCCGCGCCACTACAGACTGCGCACTTTCGGGTACACGGCCCCGATACCAAAGTGACTCGCGCGTCCGCTCGCGTGCCCGTGCGCTGGATCGGAGCAGAGCGGCGCGCTAGATTAGCCGCCAGCCGGCCGTCGGCCAGAGCACACGCACCCTCGTATTCGCAGCTCGCATCCGGTAGACACCTGAAGGATGTCGACGCTCACGCCTCGAAGACCCCCCTGTTGTTCAACAGCGGTTGCCGGCGGAACGGCGGGCGCCCACCTTCGGGGAGTCCTCCGGTGAGCCTCTCCGAGCGCCTGCACGCGATCGATCGCTTCCAGCAACGCCGCCGAGGGCTCAGCTTCATCGCGGCGGTCATCAAGAAGTTCAGCGACGACGGAGCCAGCCAGCTCGCCGCGCTGATCGCCTACTACGGCTTCTTCTCGCTGTTCCCGCTGCTCCTCGTCTTCGTGACCGTCCTCGGCTTCGTCCTGCAGGGCAACGCGAGCGCGCAGGAAAGCGTCCTTCACTCCACGCTCAGCCAGTTCCCGGTGATCGGCAACCAGCTGCAGAGCAACGTCCACTCACTCAAGGGCAGCGGAGTCGCCCTGGCGATCGGCCTGATCGGCTCGCTGCTCGCGGGCCTCGGCATCACCGGCGCAACCCAGAACGCCTTCAACCAGGTCTGGTACATCCCCCACAAGCGTCGCCCGAACTTCCTGACATGGCGGTTACGGGGGCTCGCGCTGCTCGTGGTGTTGGGCGTGCTGTTCATCGTCTCGACGGCGGCTGCCGGCTACGTGTCCGCGCAGACGGCCGGTGCATTTGAAGTGCTCGGCGGGATCCTGATCGCCCTCGCGCTGAACCTGCTGCTGTTCTTCCTGGCTTTCAGAGCGATGACGAGCGACGAGGTCCGCACGCGCGATCTGATCCCCGGCGTGATCGTCGGGGCCGTGCTCTGGCAGATCCTGCAGCACGTGGGCGGCTATTACGTCGACCACGTGGTGCGCCACGCCAAGGAGACCTCAGGCCTTTTCGCGTTCGTGCTGGGGTTGCTCACATGGCTCTACCTCGGGGGTCAGCTGACGCTGCTGGCCGCCGAGATCAACGTCGTGCGCGCCCGCCGGCTGTGGCCACGCAGCTTCTTCTCGGACCCGCTGCTGGAGGCCGACAGGCGCGCGCTGACCTCCGCCGCGGAGGTGGAGGAGCGGATCGACGAGCAGAACGTGGAGGTGAACTTTGACGGTCACGAGTAGCGGGCGTGCAACAAGAAACCGGGACATAGGAAACGTCCCCTGAGGGCAGGACGCCCGCTCACGCCCGCAAAGCAGTCGTGATCAGGTTGCGAGCCTCGGCGCTCCCCTGTCGTCCAACTCAGCAGTCTCGGCGGCCTTGACCGACACGCTCGCATCCATGACGAAGCACTCGTGTCGGCATTCGCCGACCTCGGCCTCACACCGGACACCGGCACCTGACCGCTACTCGGTGAGCCCCACGGCTTTGAGGGCCTCGGCGCGGTCGAGGAAGATGCGGACGCGACTGATCTTGCCGTCAATGAAGTCGTAGACGTTCGCGCTTTCAGCACCGGTCACGATCCCGCTGGCACGGCCAGTGGCTCCGATCCGTAGAAAGGCGATCGCATTGCTGTCGTCTACCGCTTGCACGCGCTGCACCTCGATCCGAAAGTCAGGGCCAATGTCCTCGATATCGGTGAAGAACCGCTTGATCCCGTCAGCCCCCAAATACTCGGACCCAGCCATCGGCAACAACAACTCCACATTCTCGGTACAGCAGGCGAGGTAGCCGTGAATGTCCCGTGCATTGATCGCCGCGATCGCCCGCCCGACCGTCTCCACGTTCTCCCGCGACATCGCCTACCCCCGTTCCTCGGCAAGGCGTTCGGCGGCAGCACGGGCCTCGTCGATGTCGGTGTAGTTCACGCTCCGCTCGATCAAGCCGTCCACCCACACGTTGATTACGGCGTAGCGGATCGCGACCTCGCCGCCGCTGTCAGCCAAACGGCCCTTCTGCGTGACCACGGAGAAGGTGACTCCGCTACCGAGCTGCACCGCCTCTTCGATGTCAATCTCGATCCGGTCGTAAGAGCGAAACCAGTCTTCCATGAACTCTCGGATCGCCGCACGGCCCCGAAACACCCCCAGCCCCCCCGTCGAGAGATCCCACACGGCGTCGGGACGATAGAAGCTCATGATCCCGTCAATGTCACGACGCACCGTTGGCTGGAAGGCGCGGCGGGTCAGCTCTACCAGGTCGGGGGTCGTGGACTCCTCTGGCATCGTCCGCTGAGTATCCCCGACCGTCGCTTTCAGCAGCCAAGCGAGCGTCTGGCGGGCCTCGCCCCGAGCTATGCTCTGGACGATGAGCGGACGTATCAGTCGAGGGTCGGCGCACTATCGCAATGCGCGAAGAGCAGGCGTGACTCCTTGCCCTAACGGCAAGGGATCACTGGAGGTCGAAGGGTGCGGGCACCTCGAAGGCAAGGTCGGGGGTAGCCCGGCAAACGCCTGCCGACCTGAGACCTGATGGATCCGTCAGTTGGGGTGCGTCGATACCCGCCGATGCCCCAGGCGTTCTACGCGGTAGGCCTTACTCGGTGTGATGACACGGTTGTGGCCAGTCAGGACTGTCTGTTTCGGACGCCGTTCGCGCCCGACCTCGCGCGCCTCCTCGAGCAATCACCTTGCCCGACTTCGCCGGCTCCGACTACCGCCACGTAGAGCAAACACCCTGAAGATGGTGTCGATGAGACGTCCCGCATCGGCTTCAGCGCGCAACCTCGAACGTTTCGAGAGTAGTCCCGTCTCAGCCAACGGCGCCGAAAGTTCGGTCAGTGCTCGAACTCGGAGCTTTAGCGCGCCCAGCGCAGCCGACGGGTTCCCCGCTGCTTCCGCCTGCGCTTGCATCACGGCCGCATCGTTAATGACACCGAGCGTCCAAACAAGCAGTTCTTCTCCGAACTTATGGCTTCGCCACGGGTCGTCCAGCTTCAGCAGATCGATACGGGCAGCTCGGAGCTCGTCGAGTATCTCGCTAACCCGTCGAGCGCTTAGTCCGTGCTCCTCGGCAACGGATTGGGGATCCCGACCTTTCAATGATTCGGCATACAGATCTTTGTAGAGTTCGGCACGCTTGACCGTCGTCGCGGCTGCCGGAGTATGCCCTTCAGCCGCCTTTCGGGTTGCGCGCGATTTTCGCTTCTTCTGCTCCCGTCCAGCGGCGGGCCGTCCCTTCTCTTTCGAGGGCTCTCCGCCGTTTTTCTGTGTCATGGGTGCCTCCTTCGTATTGATTGCTGCCGTTGCTCACCTACGAAAAACGTAAGGGCACATCTCTAAACGCATGCGGAGCCGTCAAAGAGCCTGCAAAACGGGGGTGCGGCGAATGAAGATAGGCCTTGGTCCGTCGATTCCGAAGGAGGTCCAACTCAAGCTCACCGCGGTCAATCGGTATAGGTCTCTCGGTCGACAAACATGACTCTCGCCATCTGCTGGACGAGGGGGCTCGACACTGCGTCCCCGGAGGCCCGCGCCGCTACGCGCACGCAGTTCGCCCAACGCACCCGATCCGCGCGAGTCTCTATGTAGAACGGCAGCGGGACTCCGTGGATGCAGTCAGTTTCTTCGATCTGTTCAATAGTGGCTAGCGACTCCTCCGGTGTCCAGCGATCCTTTTGTGGGAACTCGCGCAATTGCTCGGGAGTGTTGTCGCTCATCGCTGGTCTTCGGCCAAAGCTGTGGCTGTGTATAGGGAAAGGTCGGTCGTACTCAATCCAGATGTTCCCTCGACGAGCGCTCGCAGGCGCTCGGGCTCACCATCACGGCGAAGCATCTGACGTGCATAGACCGAAAGGGTCAGGTTCGCGGATGTGTGCCCCATCTGGGCCATAACGTAAGGGGGCGTCTCCCCGATCGCGAACAACAAAGACGCGAAAGTACGACGCAGCGAGTGAGGCGTCAGACCTCCGACCAGGGGCTCCAGGCCTGTGACGGCTCGCTCTGTATTTGCACGTTCAACGGCGCGCGCAAGAACACGCTTTCGAATGTTGGTCGCGCTGTGCTGACGACCAGTGCTGGTTCCGAACATCAGCGCGGCGGCCGAGCTCGTGAGTTGCGTCCGGTAACTCGCCAGCTCCTCGTTAAGGACCGGCAAGATGTTCACACTGCGCAAGCCCGCATTCGTCTTGGCGATCTTGACGGCGATCGTTCCCCGTGCCAGATCGACATCGCGCCAGCTCAATGCGAGAGCCTCTCCGATCCTCAGTCCAGCGAATATCAGCATCGCAAGCAGCGCGCGGCGCTGGCCACGAAGAGCTCGTGCCTCTTGGTCGAGTTCGCGGGCGCCGTCAAGGAGAGCCACGATGTGATCGGATCGATCGAGCCATGACCGCCTCGGCGTCGATGAGCGCAAGCGGCGTCTGCGTCCCTGCGCCGGGTTTCGCTCGATGAGCTCGTACTCGACCGCAACCTCCAGGATGGTCGCGAGCGTCGTCAAGGTTTTGTTGATCGACGACGGCGCGAGCTCTTCGTCCCGGACCTTGCCCACGCGGTAGCGGTCGACGTCCTCGATCGTGATCTCATCGATACGCCGAGACGCGAACGCGGGCAGTAGATGCCGGTTGAGCCGCCATTCCAGGTCCTCCCGGGTCTTTACGGCTAGACCCTTCCCGGCGCTGCCTCCCTCCACCATCTGGCGCTCGAACCACCGCGAGGCGAACTCTTGGAACATCGGTACTTCGTGAGCTTTCGATGCGTGCTCAGAGGCCGGCCCGCGCCGTACCGCATGCCCCAAGTGGGCACCGGCTTCGCGACGAGCTCCGCTGATGAACTCCGCTGTCTCCGTTGCACGCTCGCTTCGCAGCGACACAGCCGAAGCGCTACGAGCGCTCATTCGTCTCCTTCCGTCGTTCGACGCATTGAAAAGTTGGATGGCGCAGAGATGACTCCCTGGCCGGGTATCGTGGCCGGCGGGTCGAGCCGTGGATATCGGTGTCGGCACCGGGGGCATCTCCGTCGTGTCCCGGCGCATATCGCGCTTCAGTGGAGTCTAGCCTATTTTCGTCGTAATCGACAAGTTTTTTATGCCCGAAAGCAAAAAAGCGCGTCTCAGGGGTAGAAATGGGCCAGACAGTCGCATTCTTGGCGAAGCGCTGCGGCTGATCCGTCGACGGGCGGACATGACACAGGAGGACGTTTCTGCCCGAGCCGGCACCAACGCAGCCGCGCTCTCGCACATCGAGAAGGGCGAGCGAGACGCTCGATGGTCGACGATTGCCCGCCTGCTTCCCGCGCTGGGGTCAAACATCCACGAACTCGGCGACGTCATCGCGGAGATCGAACGTCGAGACGGAGGTTGACGCTCGGCCAGCTGGACCTCGATCAAGGCAGCTCGGCGGCCTCTGCCCGGTTGGACAAGCGACTCCCTGTGCGTGGAACAGGCGGTCCTCGCGGAGCTCTGAACGATGCGCAAGCCGTCCCGAGGTCGTCGCGCTCAGGGCTCTCCTGGCGAGGACCTACACAGAGAGCCACCCGAGGCGACGAACTCCTGCCGGGAGGGCAGACGCTCGCGACTTCATCGCCGTGATCCTTCCAGAGACAGCTTCCGGCCGGCTCAGTCGGCAGATGCGAGTGCCCTGCGGACGACGCCACGGAGCCCTTACTCTCTGCGGGCGAATGGGCCAGGAACGTCAAAGCCCCAGGAGGCTTCCTCATCCTTCTCTCTCCTGATTTCTGCAAGGCGCTGCTCACCTCGTGGCGTCAACGTCCCGTCCGGGTTGTAGTAGTCAGGCCCAGAGAAGTATTGTTCTTTCCCTCCCGTCCGCGGCCATCGTGCTGGCGGTCCGGCTGCCAGTAGCCTTGCGACTCGCTCAGGGCCGATTTTCGATTCGAGTCGGCGTACGAGCTCGTCAAATAGCTCGTAACGAATGTGGCTTTCTTTGAACAGATTGCCGATGATCACCAGCAGGTCAGCCTCGCCGGGTTCCTCAACCTGCCTTGTTCGGCGGGGCACTCGTCCGGTGTCTTCGAGGAAGATCGCGAGTTCGGCCAAGGCCTTCGTGCGGATCTTGAGGGCACCGGTTGCGGATGACAGATTCCCACTGCCTTTTGCATCTGAATAGATCTCGGCCGCATCGCTTAGGACCTCGCGAAGCCAGACCATCATGTCGTCGTCGAAAGAGTGTCCTGCCCAGGGATCGTCTACGCGGAGTTCCTCGATTCGGGCTGCCTTCAGCTCATCGAGGATCTCTGTGACGCGTCGTTGGCTGAGCTCGTACTCCTCCGCAAGGGACTCGACGTTGCGGCCTTTCCGACTTCCGGCATAGATCCCCTTGTAAGTCTCGGCACGTTCGATCGTTCCCGCCGCCGCCGGGACGCCGCCCTCGGCCGCCTTTTTGGTCGCGAGCGTGTTGCGTCGTGTACGCTCCTTCCCCGCCGGGGGGCGCCCCCTCTTTTTCGCGGAGTCTCCGCTGTTCGGCATGAGACTGCTCCTCTCGTCTCGACTGTTGGCTTGACCGGTGTCCGGCCACCCTCAAATAGTCAGGGACAATCTCTAAACGCACGAATGCGCAACCGAGGACAGCTGCTCCGCGGGTGGACGCCGCGTCTCGGAAACCACGCTGTTGCCCGACCCTCGAGGGTGCGGGATCGCTAACGTCGGACGGCGCCTATCCTGCTCCAGCGACTCGCCTCGCGTGATCCCACGCGACGTAGCCGTCCCATCGCGGAGTCTCGGTGACCACCGAGCCGTGACCCTGCACTGGCGCCCCGATGAATGACTTCCTGAGACGTGTCGGTCGATCGACGTGTCCAGGGGGTCCCCAGACTGACGTCCTGCTGTCTAACCAGCAAGTCAACGGCGGGCTCGGCGGCAAGTCTTCCGTCGACCCACGAAGGGTCATTAGAAGCGCTAGAAAGCCTGGCGCGACAGGCGAAGCTGCGGATGGAGCCAACCTGGATCGAACCGGTGACCTCCTACCTGCAAAGCGGTATTACGGATCAGTAGAAGCGGGTCTTCGCGAACGAAGCTTGGACGCCATCCGAGCGCCCTGCTGTGGCCCGGAGTGACCTCCTGCCTTCTCAGCGGGCGGTCGCAGCACACAATCAAGACCGACCAGACGCCGCCCACAGCCTCGAGCCTATGAGCCTGTGGGCCGAGGTGCGGGCTGCCCGGGCGCCGAGCAGCGTGTCGAGTGATGGCCCGCCGCGGCGCCGAGCACGGCGTTCACCGCACCGTCCAGATCCACCGCCGCGCGCAGCTCTTCCCCGGCGCGTTGGGCTGCGGCCTGAAACCGGGGGTCGCCGAGGACCAGATCCGCCTGGGCGGCGATCCGCGCAGATGAAGCGCGGCGTAGGCGTAGCCCAGCACCGAGCTCGGACACGCGGTCGGCGTTTAGGACCTGCTCCTGCATCTGGGGGAAGACGAGCAGCGGCACCCCCGCGACTAGTCCCTCCTGCACGCTGTTGAACCCGCCGTGGGTGATGAAGAGGTCGGCCCGGCGGAGCACGGCGAGCTGGTCGACGTGCGGGTGCGCGGTGACGCCCAGGGGCAGCGCGCCGAGCGTCTGCGGGGCGATCCTCCCGACCGAGAGGACCACGCGGCGCCCCGGCCGCGCGAGAGCGATCGCGGCATCGCGAAAAAACGCGGGTCGATCCTCGAACACGGTGCCGAGCGAGACGTACACGAGCTCCTCGTCCTCGCCGAGCGCAGAAAGCGCCGGCTCCTCGCTGCCGGTGGGTGCGCTCGCCGCACGGAGCGGCCCGACGAACCGCACGTCCTCACCAGCGAGACCCTCCGGACGGGTCTGCATGCCGCGCGAGGTTCCGACGAGCGTCGTGCACCCGTACCGCCCGCTGAGCACCTCAAGCCAGCCGCCCATGGGCTCGCCGTAGCGCTGCTCGAGCCGCCGCGAGACGAGCCGCAGCCGCAGCGCGGCGGGCGTCCCGGCGACGAGCTGGGCGAGCGCCGCGGGGATGCTCCGCAGCGTCGGGCGGATGCCGCGGTGCATGGCCATCATCGAGCTGAACACCACCTGGGGCAGGCCGATCTCGCATGCGGCGTAGCGACCGTACTGCGCGAACGTGTCGCGCAGGACAACGTCGGCACCACTGTCGCTTATCTGCTCGGTCATCCAGGGGGTCACCCGCTCGGTCGCGCGCGCTATGAGCTCCGCCACGCCGATCAGGTTCGGCGGCGGCGGGTCCATCTCGATGCCGAAGTCGGGCACCGAGCGGAACTCGCCGCCGGCCTTCCTGCACTCCGCCTCCCATTCCGGGAAGGCCCACTGAACGGTCCGAGCCCCTCGATCGCCTAAGGCGGCGACGAGCGGCAGCAGCGGACGGACGTGACCACCCGAGGGCAGGTGGACGACCGCAACGGTCGGCGCCTCCGGCGTCAACCCTGTGTCAGCCAAGGCCGGCCCCGGGACGCATCGGCCGCAGCGTATCGGTCGTGAACGGGATCAGCCTGCTTAAGGCGGGCTCTTGCGTCCCTGGACTCTTGCACCCGAGTCGTCGGATAGAGCGTTTCATCGCAAGCGCGTCCGAGCTGTGTCGGCTCTAGGTCCTATGTGTCGGTGACCGCGGCGACTCGCGACCGCCGGGTACAGCACGGCCAATCCGATCGAGCGAATGCTGCGCGACAGTCGCGGGTGGCCCATCGCCGGCGGCACGCTGCAGATCCAGCGGCCCACGATCGCATCAGCGGTGTTCGGCCGGCGCTTCGACCAGCGGCAGGCCGGCTAATCAGGACAGCGAGCACGGTGGTGAGATCCACCCACGCGCGATAGATACGGTCGACCACGGCGGTCGGCTTCGGAGGAAGGCGAGGTGATACGCGCGTTGCCCTCTTCGAGCACGACGATGTGCACGTAGATCCCGATGATGTCTCCGCTCCCCTCGAAGCAGACGCTCACCCGCGCGTGGGCCTACGGACAGCGCCACCGGTCAAGCACCGCCAGAGCGAACGCACTCCCCATCCGGCTAAACCACTACAACACCAGCAGGAACCACAGCGGGATCGGCAACCGGCCACCCACAGCCGCGTTCGGGGCGAGCCGAGCAGAACACCCCTCCGGCCGTCGCGGGTACTCGGTTGGCACCGTCGGCGCGGCTGGGATTGGCGCTCGCGTAGGCGCCCGCGGGCGCCTACGATGGATGGGTGCTCGAGCCCGGCGATCTCGATCTGTCCCTCTCGCAGGCCGGTCAGGAGCTGGCCGGGCGGCTGCATGCGTTCCTCGCCGAGGAGGTGTTCCCGAACTCGGCGGAGCTCGCGGGCGAGATGGACCGGCTCACCGGCCCCGAGCCGTTCCCGGCGCTGATGGCGGATCTTCGAGCGAGGGCCCGCGGGGCGGGGCTCTGGAACCTGTTCCTGGCCCAGCGGGCACACGGCGGCGGCCTGTCGCATGTCGACTACGGGCACCTGTGCGAGCTGATGGGCCACGACGAGCTCGCGCCGATGGTCTTCAACTGCCATTTCCCGGACACCGGCAACATGGAGATACTGCTCGAGAGGGCGAGCCCCGCCCAGCGCGAGCGCTGGCTCGATCCGCTGCTCGACGGCGAGGCCCGCAGCTGCTTCGCCCTCACCGAGCCCGAGGTGGCGAGCTCGGATCCCACGGGAATACGAACGGTCGCCCGCCCCGACGGGGACGGCTGGGAGATCGAGGGGCGCAAGTGGTTCGCCAGCGGCGCGGTCGGCGCATCGCTGTGCGTCCTCATGGCACGCACCGCGGAGCAGGGTGATCGCCACAGGCGCCTGAGCGTGCTGCTCGTGCCGATGGACGCGCCCGGACTGCGGCTCGTTCGCAGCGTGCCGGTGTTCGGTCACGGGGGCGGCCCGGGCCACGGCGAACTGCTCTTCGACCGGTGTAGGGTGGGGCCGGAGGCGCTGCTCGGCGAGGTCGGCGACGGCTTCCAGATCGCCCAGGACCGGCTCGGACCAGGCCGGATCCATCACTGCATGCGCCAAATCGGAGCCGCCGAGCGGGCCCTTCGGCTGGCCACGGATCGGGCCCGCAGCCGCCCTCACGGCGACGGGACGCTCGCGGACACGCAGCTCGTGCGCCTGCACCTCGCCGAGGCACGGATCTCGCTCGACGCGGGGCGGCTGCTCGTGCTCCGTGCCGCCCGCACGATCGATCTGCACGGCAAGCGCGCTGCCCACCGCGACATCTCGATAGCGAAGGTGCAAGTGGCGCGGATGATCCAGGATGTCGTCGACCGCGCGATCCAGGTCCACGGAGCACTCGGGATGTCCGACGACTCCCCGCTGCCGCGGATGTGGACGGTCGGACGGGCGCTGCGGATCGGCGACGGAGCCGACGAGGTGCACCTTCTCACCGTCGCTAAGCAGGAGCTGCGCGCCGCCGAGCGCGAGAGCGCAGCGCGTGCGGCGGGAGAGGACTAGCGCATGGCCGCGACGGCCTGACGCAAGACGCGCGCCGACGGCCCGACCGACGGTTCGCTCAGCGCCGCCGACGGATCCTGCTGCACACGGACGCGAGGGCTAGGATCCCCGTCGCAGGCGGTGCCAATCAGCAGGAGCGAGCAGGAGAAGCGATGCCATTCCTCGACGTTCGCAATCAGCGAATCCACTACCAGGACACCGGCGGCGCCGGTCCGGCCCTCGTCTTCTCGCACGGGCTGCTGATGGACGAATCGATGTGGGACGCCCAGGTCCGGGAGCTGCGGGGCAGATACCGCTGCATCACCTGGGACGAGCGCGGCCACGGGCGGACCGGCCCGGCCCTGCAGCCCTTCACCTATGACGATTCAGCTGAGGATCTGCTAGGCCTGCTGCGATCGCTGGGCGTCGAGCGCGCCACGCTTATCGGCATGTCCCAGGGCGGTTATGTCACCCAGCGCGCCGCCGTGCGAGTGCCGCGGATTGCCCATGCGCTCGTGTTCATATCGAGCCAGGCCACGCCAGAGGACCCGGAGAAGGTCGCGCTCTACGACACGCTCATCGACTCGTGGGAGAGCACCGGCCTGAGCGATGAGCTCGCCCAGGCGGTCGCCGGGATCGTGATCGGCCCCGGCTGGGAGGGCAGCGCCGAATGGATCGCCAGGTGGAAGCAGATGGACCGCTCGGGCCTGCGCGCCATCTACGGGGCGCTCCTTGCGCGTGAGGACTTCACGGCGCGCCTGGGGGAGCTCGACGTGCCCGCGCTCGTGATCTGGGGTGAGCAGGACCTGGCGATCTCCCGTGAGCGCGCCCTCGCGCTCGCCGACGGGCTGCCGCAGGGCAGCCTGGAGGTTGTGCCCGGCGCCGGCCACGGTGTCAACTTCACCCATCCCGACCCCGTCAACGCGCTGCTCACGCGCT
The DNA here is from genome assembly GCA_963811445.1 of uncultured Solirubrobacterales bacterium. GTDB lineage: Bacteria > Actinomycetota > Thermoleophilia > Solirubrobacterales > Solirubrobacteraceae > Palsa-744. The sequence continues at coordinate 212,423 of CAWERP010000002.1, read as the reverse complement.
TTCTCGAGCAGTCGGCCGGCGGCGCCCGGTGACCCCGCACGGGCAGATCCCCGACGCCATCGCCGCGACGCTCGCGGCGCTCGACCAGTTCATCGCCGAGCAGATCAGGCCGCTGGAAGTGGAGGGCGATAACGCCCGGTTCTTCGACCATCGTCGCGAATGGGCGCGAACGGACTTCGAGAGTGACGGGGTGCCGAGCACCGGGTGGGAGACGCTCGTGGGAGAGATGCGTCGCCGCGCCGACGCCGCGGGCTGGCTGCGCTGGGGGCTGCCCGAGCGTCTGGGCGGTCACGGCGCGTCGAACCTCGAGATGGCCCACATACGCGAGCATCTCGGCGCCAGGGGAGTGGGCCTGCACGACGACGCTCTGTACGAGAGCTCGGTGGTCGGCAACTTCCCTGTGGTCCTCATGTTCGACGCCGTCGCCTCGCCTGAGCAGCGGGCGCAGTGGATCGAGCCGATGATCACCGGCGAGCGGATCGTCGGCTTCGCGCTGACCGAGCCCGATCACGGATCCGATGCAACGCACATGGATACGCGAGCGGCGCGAGACGGAGATGAGTGGGTCATCAACGGCATCAAGCGCTGGATCTCGGCCGCGCACACGGCCTCGCACGACATCGTCTTCGCCCGCACCTCAGGCGAGCCCGGCGAGCCCGCCGGCATCACTGCGTTCATCGTGCCGACCGACAGCCCGGGCTTCAAGGTCGAGTTCTTCTGGTGGACGATGAACATGCCCGCCGACGCCGCCGAGCTGACCCTGAGCGACGTGCGCGTCCCCGCCTCGGCCGTGCTCGGCGAGGTCGGCAGCGGCCTGGCCTCGATCCAGCACTTTGTCCACGACCAGCGCATGCGCCAGGCTGCCCAGAGCCTGGGCGCGGCGCAGTACTGCATCGACGCGGCGGTCGACTATGCGAACGCCAGGCTCACATGGGGCCGGAGGCTGAGCGTCAACCAGGGCGTGCAGTTCCCGCTCGCCGAGCTGCACACCGAGGCCTCGATGCTCCGCGAGCTCCTTCGCTCGACGGCCGAGACGCTCGACTCGAGCTCGGCGGCGAGCGTCAGCCACCTGGTTGCGATGTGCAACTACCGCGCCAATCGCCTCGCGTGCGACGCCGCCGATCGGGCGATGCAGGTGTGCGGCGGCGTCGGCTACAGCCGCCACATGCCGTTCGAGCACATCTACCGCCGCCACCGCCGCTACCGGATCACCGAGGGCGCCGAGGAGATCCAGATCCGCAAGGTCGCGCGCGAGCTGTTCACCGCCCGTCCGCAGGAGCGCGCACCGGACGCGGGCCCGTGGCCGCTGGACCTGCCCGCCTGGCCGGCCGGCGCCCGCCCCTGACCCACTCCGGGCGCGAGCGACGCCGGGGCCCGTCGCTCGAACGCCGGGCTGGGCCTCTTGCGCGCCTCTCTCAGCTCCCCGGGAGATAGGCCGGGTTGGCGATGCGCAGTCGGTCCTCTGCGCTGATGCGCAGGTGCTCGAGCACCGCCTGGCGTGCGTCCGAGTCGAGCGGCCCGGCGCGAATCAGCCCCAGCAGGGCCACGTTGAGTTCGTCCAGGTCCCCCTCGCGGCCGAGCAGAGCCCTCAGGCGCTCGGCTTCGCCGGCGCGGACCGAAGGGCCGAGTTCGAAATCGCCGCTGGCTATCTGCAGCAGGCGGATCGCGATGAGGGACTCGAACGCCGCGTAGCCGCTGAGCGCAGGGCGCACGGTGCCCGCTAGGTACTCGATCACCGCCTGGATCAGCTCGGGTGCGGATGGCTCGTGCTCGGGCATACCCGCCGCTCAGCCCGGCCGTTCCGTCAGCGCGTCCTGCCGCTGGGCGGCGATCCACCGCACGCGCAGCCTGGACTTCTGTACCTTGCCCGAGGGCGTCGTCGGCAGCTCGTCCACGACGACGGGATGGCGGGGGATTGTCCAGTGGGCGATCTGGCTGTCGAGGAACGGCATGGCTGCTCCCTCCGGTCACGGTGTCTGCCTGGCCGGACCCGAGGATAGCCCCGCCGGAGCGCGACGGTGGAGCCAATCCGGCGGATGCCCGCAGGGCCATGCGTCATGCCTGCCCGCGAGCCGTAAGAATTCCCGGCCATGGGTAGCGACGACCTCGACACCCGCGCCAGCGGGCTGGTAGCGGCCCTGGCGCCCTCGCTCGGCCCGGTCGAGATAGAGGACCTGCGCCGGCTCACCGGAGGGGCCTCGCGCGAAACGTGGGCGTTCGACGCGCGGGCCACGGACGGGCGAGTGCATGCCCTTGTGCTGCGGCAGGACTTCGCCGGCGGGGCGACGCAGAACCCCGACGTGCTCGCCGGCCGGCCGGATGCGCTGGACCGGGCCGGGGAGTACGCGCTGCTCGGCGCCCTGCACGCAGCCGGAGTGCCGGTCCCCCGGCCGGTCGCCCTGCCCAGCGAGGGCACGCTCACGGGGTGCTTCATCATGGAGCGCGTCGAGGGGGAGGCTCGGCCGCACGTGCTCGTTCGGGACCAGTCGGCCCCGGCGGCTCATCATGGCCTGGCGAGGCAGCTCGGCGAGACCCTCGCTCAGATCCACGCCCTCGGCGAGTGCGATCTCCCGCCGTTGCCCAGCAGGGGGGTGGGGGAGAAGCTCGAGATCGCCAGGACGCTCCTGGACCGTGCGCCGCCGCGCCCGGCGCTGGAGATGGCCTTCCGCTGGTGTGTCGAGCGCAGGCCCGTCCCCACCGACCTGCGCCTGGTCCACGGCGACTACCGGACGAGCAACTACCTCGTCGGTCCCGAGGGCCTGCGAGCGGTCTTCGACTGGGAGTTCGCGCACCTGGGCGACCCGCACGAGGACATTGCGTTCATGTGCATGCGCGCGTGGCGCTTCGGGGCCGACGAGAGGGAGGTCGGCGGAGTCGGCAGCCGTGAGGAGCTCTACACCGGCTACGAAGGGGACGGCGGCGGCCCGATAGACCCGCTCGCCTTGCGCTACTACGACGTGCTCTGCCATCTCTTCACGGCCGCCGTCTTCCTGATGCGGGCCGTCCAGTTCCTGGATAACTCGGAGCGGTCTCTCGAAGGGGCGGCGATCGGCAGGAGGGTCGCCGAGATCGAGTACGACCTGGTCAGGCTACTCGACTGACCGGAGCGCCCTCACCCGATCCAAGCAAGACGACCTCCACGTCTCCTGCGACGTCGCCTACCCCTGAACCCCAACAGCTTCAAGGGCTTCGACTTCCTCGCGGTACTCGCGAAGCTCGGTGATGAGCGGGCGTAGCCGTCGAGGCCCGGCGCACTATCGCAACGCGCGAAGAGCAGGCAGCGACTCCTTGCCCTCACCGCAGGAGATCACCGAGACCATGACCCTAAGGTCAGTCGGTAAAGGTCTCTCGGTCGACGAATAGCACTCTCGCCGTCTGCTGGATAGGATCTGGCTCAATGCGTCTGGCTCGGCGCTCACGGCTCGTGCTTGGCACGGCCGCCGCAGCCGCGGTGTCCGTGAGCTGGCTCGCGGGTTTCGCCGTGCGGGCGGCCGCTGAGGCGCCGATTGTGCTTGATCCCAACGGTGTATCGGTGGCCGCATACGGTGGATGGGCCGCGTGGAGTCGCGCGGACACGACAACCGGCCATTACGCGCTGGTGCTGCGCTCCCCCCAGGGCGCGATCTCGCTCGCCGCGGTAGTCGAGAACGCCACGCCGTTCGACGTCGAGCTCGGCCCTGCGGGCAGCGCCGCAGTGGCGGCCGTCTACTCGCGCTGTGCGAACGCAAAGACCCTCACGGGCTGCCGCATCGTCGAGCTCCGGCTGGGCGTGGCCAGGGCGGCGGAGCGCACGCTCGCCCCGCCCGGCGGCGGCTCGAACCACGAGCCGGCGATCTGGCACGGCCGCCTTGTGTTCCTGCGCCGCAACCGGTCGGGCGAACGTCGCCGGCCCGACAACCTCTACGCCTGGAATATCGGGAGCCGTAAGCTGCGCTCGCTTGGTCTTCCCAGCTCTCGGGGTGCCACCAACCCCGGCGGGGAGGCATGGCCGGCTGGCTTGACTGGCTCGATCACTGGCCTGACGTTCAACGGCCAACAGGTCGGCTACGTCACCGCCAACCGCAACGGCGTCTTCGGCGAGTCCACCCTGTGGTTCGAGCCTCTCGGCAGCCCCCCGCAGCTGATCGACCAGGAGACGAGCGGGGCGGGGAACACGTGCGAAGCGAAGTTCGTCTCACCGGTCCTGTCCGGTCGCTGGCTGTACGCCTACCTGCACGCGTGCGATCCGACGGCTAACCCCCATTTCGATCGCCTCACGCGCTACCGCCACGGGGAAGTGCAGAGCATCACGTACACGTTCATCCACTCGGGCGACGAACCGATCGGCTCCGCCGTCCCCGACGGCGCGGGCGTCGACTGGGACGCCTACGGAATTGAGCGGCTCGGGAGCGTCTCCTGGCGCAAGATCGCGCCGCCGGTCGCCCAGACCTTCTGCACCCGGTCCCACCCGTTCTGTTGATCAAGACCCTTCCAGCGGCATTTGGGGCAGTTTTCTCGTGAGTGAGGTCGCGGGTGGTCGAGCGGCTATAGCCGTGCAGATGCCCGCGAACCTTGTCGATCGTCAGCGGCGCCTGGAGCCAACTTCGCACTTCTCTCATGGTGCATCTCCAGCGTTGAGGATCACTTGCGGCGCCTGAGGCGACCGCTCCCACGTCAGGCACGCCTGAAGGTAGGCGCGCGGGCGGACGGAGGATTGGTCACTGCGTAGGGCCGGACATCCGACCCCGTCGATTACGGTTCGGTGCCCTCATTAAGGATCGAGAGGTACTGTGAGTAGACGTAGAGCTTGCCGCGCTGTCGGCCCGTGGCCTCGCGAAGGATGCCCGCCTTCTCGAGGCGGCCGATTGCAGCGTAGACCGGTGGGGTCGTGAGTTCGAGCTGATCAGCCACAGACGACGCGCCGATCACGACGAACCGCACGGCGAGGTCATGTACTCGGTGGGCAGTCGCGGCGCCCCGGCCAAATGAGTGGATCGCCTGGCGGTCGGACTCGATCATCGCTACCAGGCGCTGTGTGGTCTGCGTTGTTGACTCGGCAACCTCGATGACCCCTTCAAGGAAGAATCGCAGCCAGCCCTCCCAATCGCCGTCGATTCGCACGCGCTGGAGGTGTTCGTAGTAGGCGTCGCGCTGGCGCTTGAAGTAGAGGCTGAGATACAGCAATGGCCGGCGCATCACGCCTTCCGAGCAGAGTAAGAGCGTGATGAGCAGGCGGCCAACCCGGCCATTGCCGTCAAGGAACGGGTGAATCGACTCAAACTGCGCGTGCGCGAGCGCCGCCTTGACGAGGATCGGCGTGGGTTCAGGGTCGTCGTGGATGAAGCGCTCAAGCGCTGAAACCGCCGGGGCGACCTCCTGCCAAGGGGGCGGCACAAAACGGGCGAGGCTCGGGCGGCTTCCGCCAAGCCAATTCTGGCTGCGGCGGAACTCACCCGGGGCCTTGTGGGCGCCGCGGCCGGTTTGCAGCAGTCGGTGATGGACCTCGCGCAGAAGCCTTGCGCTGAGAGGCGGCGCGCCGGGCCGCGCGATCTGGTCGAGGCCGAGCTCAAGGGCAGCTATGTAGTTCGCGGTTTCTTCGGCGTCCTCGCGGAGTGCTCCGGGTGCCGCATCGTGCTCGAAGAGCAACAGGTCAGAGAGCGAGGACTGGGTCCCCTCGATCTGCGACGAGAGCACGGCCTCCTTGCGCACGAACGTGTAGATGAACTGGTCGGGGTCAGGCAGCAGCAGGGTGACGCCGTCGAGTCGGCCCAGCGCCTGGTTGGTTCGGTCCAGAAGCGTCTGCATACGCGCGTCGATCCGCAGGGGTGGCTTGGGCGGCAGTGGCCGAGGATGAAATGCCCAGTAGCCATCGGGGCCGTCTTGGGCCAAGCGATACTCGCCGGCTCGTGGGCTCGAGGGTGGCTGCTCGGGCGATGCTGATCTTCGATCGTTTACCACGCCTCGAGCTTACTAAACGATACGGCCGGAACGTTTACATAGCTCGCGGGCTGAAGCAATCGTTGATCAAGGCCGCTCGAAGCGCCGGCGGCATGACCTCGGACGCGTCGTTGGACCCTTGGGGGCGGCGCCTGGCGGTCACCGCCCGATCGCCACGCCCGCCCCGCAAAATCCTCGGGCGCGTCTGCCGGGCCGCTAAGCGGACGAGAACGCTCTGCCCAGGCTCGGCGAACCGGAGACCCCTTTCTATCGGCAAGGGGTCAACGCCGGTCGACACCCCCGGCGCTATTGGCATTCCTCGAGGAGGTCCTTGCGTTTAGGCAGCGGCATCGCGGTTTGCTGCCCGTACGAGACCGCGCCAACATCGTCAAGGCAGACGTGAGGTCCTTCGAAAAATGGCTCTGTAGCGCGGAATTCGGGAGAGCCCAGCTCCGGACTCGAACCGGAGACCCCTTCCTTACCATGGAAGTGCTCTACCAACTGAGCTAGCTGGGCGCGTGAGCGAGAGGTGACTGTAGCGCGCTCGCTCGCCGCGCGGGCTCACTTCTGCGGCGTGACCGTGGTCACGGGCAGGCCCATGCCGGACACCTTGCTGGGCAGGTCGAGCTTCAGCCACCGGCTCAGCCGTGCCGAGAGGGTCGAGATGATGACCTCGTCGAAGCCGCGCAGGTTGATCGCGTCCTGCACGGCCGCGATCGGGTCAGGGTCGCCCGCTATGCCTTCCACCGGTGCGCCGGCGGCCTTGCTGAGCAGGGGCAGGGCCTCGTCTATGACCCCCCTTGCCTCATCGCCGCTCTGGTCCTCGGCGTCCACGACCCTGTGCAGGCCGTGGCTTGCTGAGGGTACGAGCAGCGTGAAAGTACAGGGCCCGCGACGCGCCCGCTCGCGGACTGCATCGAGCAGCGGTTCAGTGGCGGCGGTCTTGTGCGCTACGACGAGCACCCGAGGGACGGCTGAGGACTCCATGATGAGGCTCCCTTCTCGCTGGTGGGTTCGATGATCCCACTCGAGCGCTCACCTTGACCGCTGGATGCTAGGCCGCCCTCTTCCTCGTCGGGCGCTTCCCCGTTGCCTGTTTTCGCTGCGAGTTCTTCCATCGCGCAGCCGCGAGCGCTTTGAAGTCCGGCCAGGACTCGACAGGGCCCTTCGGGCGTCTCACGATGCCCGGAAGTCCTTGCGGCAGTGCGGCCAGCCGCTCCCCGACGGGCGACTGGTTCAGGTGCTCGGTGACTGTCTGCACCGCGGTCTCGACCACCTCGTGGCGGCGGGTGCGGCTCATCAGATTGGTCCCCATCACGTCGAGATCGGCGACGGTCGGCTGAATGAGCACGACGTCGGTGCCGGCGTCCCGCAGACGCTTGGCTTCACTGCCCAGCCGACGCCCCGAGGCCTGGCGTACGGCGAACGCGGCTCGCTGGCCGAGCGAACGTCCCGCCTCCGCGTGCAGCGAGGACATCGGATTGAGACCGATCACGAGGTCCAGATGCTCCTCCTCGAGCACATCGAGGTTCGACGCCGAATGCACGCCGCCGTCGACGTAGCGGCGACCGGCGATCTCCACGGCTCTGAAGAAGCCAGGAATCGCGCAGGACGCCGCCACGGCGTCGGGCAGCTCTGCGACGGGGGCGCCCTTGCGGCCGAAGGCCACACGTCGGCCCGTCTGGTAGTCGACGGCGATCGGCCAGTAGTTGGGGTGCGGAGCCCAAGGCTCGTCGCACACGCGGCGGACCGTTTCCTTGAGCGGCTCGGTCGAGATGGGGCCGTGCGGCAGCCAGCCCGCCAAGAGGGCGGCGGGAGAGTACTTGTAGGGTCGCGCCAAGGAGGCCACCGCCAGGCGCCACGAACCCGGCCCGAGGATCGGACCGCCGAGGTGCAGGCGGTAACTGGCGCCCGCCGAGCGATCGGCCGTCGAGGCCGGCTCGCCCTGGGCGTCGGTCAGTCCGTCGATGACCTCCCCGCCGGAGTGGGCGACCATGAACCAGGGGGCCACCCCACACGCCAGCAGCCCGCCGACCATCGAGCCTGCCGAGGTCCCGACGATGTAGTCGGCGCTTGCCGGATCCCACCCGGTCTCGCTGGCGATCGCGGCCAGCGCCCCCGTCAGCCAGGCTCCGCCGAGCACCCCGCCGGCGCCCAGCACGAGACCAACCCTTGGTTTTTCGGACGTTGCCATGCACCCACGCTACTTCAGGGTTCCAACGACCCGTATCCGTGAAATGCCGAGGAATGAGACCGTGTTTGCACCCTCCTCGCGGGCCCTTCTCTGATGGCGGGGGCAGGATTCGAACCTGCGAAGGCAGAGCCAAGGCGTTTACAGCGCCTCCCCTTTGACCGCTCGGGAACCCCGCCGAGACGGCCGTCAGTTTAGGGCCTATCCCCGCGATCCCGCGCGTGGCCGTCCAGGCGCGTGTGCCCGCTTCGCGAGAGAGGCTCTGGCTAGGAGGCTTCGCGCAACTGCTGGGCGTCGGGGAGCCGCTGCAGCTTCTTCAGCGTCCGGTTCTCGATCTGGCGGACACGCTCACGCGTGATCTTGAACTTCAGCGCGACTTCTTCCAGGGTGCGCGAGCGCCCGTCGGCGATCCCGTAGCGCATCTCGATCACTTCGCGCTCGCGCTCCGGCAGCGAGGCGAGAACGCTCGTGATCTTCTCTCGCCGCAGGGCCTCTGACGCGATCTCGAAGGGCGATCGCGCGGACACGTCCTCGACGAAGTCGGCGAGCGCCGTATCGTCCTCCTCGCCAACCGGTTTCTCCAGCGAGATCGGCTGCTGGGACAGGCGCATCAGCTCGCGCACCTCGGGCACCGAGCACTCGAGCTCTGCCGCGATCTCCGCGGCATTCGGTTCGCGGCCGAGCTGCTGGATCAGCTGGCGCTCGGCATGGATCAGGCGGTTCAGCCGCTCGACCATGTGCACCGGAATCCGGATCGTCCGTCCCTTGTCCGCCAGCGAGCGCGTCACAGCCTGGCGAATCCACCAGGTCGCGTAGGTGGAGAACCGGTAGTGGCGGCGGTGGTCGAACTTCTCCACCGCCCTGATGAGTCCGAGGGACCCCTCCTGGATCAGGTCCAACAGCGTCAGCCCCCGGCCCACGTAGCCCTTGGCGATCGACACGACCAGGCGCAGGTTCGCCTCGACCATGTGCTGCTTGGCCGCCATGTCGCCCCGCTCGATCCGCTTGGCCAGGAGCACCTCCTCCTCGGCCGTGAGTAGCCGCACGCGCCCGATCGAGCCCAGGTACAGGCGAAGCGAGTCGACGCTCGGCTCGACGCTCAGGTCGACATCGGTCCGATTCCCGACCAATGCCGTGTTTGTGGCGATCGACAGACCCTCAAGCTGCTCGCTCACCCTGCACCCCCAGGATCGGTCCGACTCCCCTTCGGGGCAGCGATCTCCCCGACCTCCTGCCTGCGTTCCTCCCGACTCTCGGCTCTCGAGTCCCTCTCCACCACCCAAGGCCTTCTCGATGAGCTGAGTGCGGAGTGATACCAGAATCAGCGGTCGGGAACTGCTGTCGGTCAGGGCGCTGGACCGGCCCTGGACGCGCGCTAGGCTGGGCCGTGGTGCAGGTGACGAAGCCGACCCTTCCGCCGTCTCGCCCAGAGGGCACTGGGCCCGATGTCCAGTCGCGTTCGCCCAGGGTCCCGGTGGGGCTCTCGCGGGTGGGGGTGACCGGCGTCGAGAAGGTCGTTCGCATTCGCGACGAGACGTTCTTTGCTCGGCTGGAGTGCTTTGTGGATCTCGGCCGCGATCAGAAGGGTGCACACATGTCCCGCTTTGACGAGGTCGTCAACGAGGCGATCGGCGAGGTGGTCCTCAGCGAGTCGCCGTTCCGGGCGGAGACGCTCGCCCAGCACATCGCCGAGCTCGTGCGCGCCCGCCAACAGGCCGAGCGAGCCGAGGTCACGATCGCCGCGCGCTACCCCGAGCACAAGCCGGCGCCGGTCTCGGGTGTGCAGACGCAGGAGATCTACACGCTCTACGGGCGAGCGGTGGCGTCCGAGCGCGGGACGCGGCGGATGGTGGGGGTGTCGGCCACGGGCATGACCGCTTGCCCTTGCGCGCAGGAGCTGGTGGCGACTCGCGCGCGCCAGCGGCTCGCCGCGGACGGCTTCTCCGATGAGCAGATCGAGCGGGTCCTCGAGCGCGTGCCCGTTGCCACCCACAACCAGCGCGGCCTGGCCACGCTTCACATCGGCTGCATGGAGGAGTGCGATGCCGAGATCGACGCCTCCGCCCTGCTGGCGATCGCCGAGGGGAGCATGTCCTCGGAGATCTACGAGCTGATGAAGCGCTCCGACGAGGTCGAGGTCGTGGAAAAGGCCCATCGGCGCCCGCGCTTCGTGGAGGACTGCGTGCGCGAGATGATCGCGAGCGTCGTGCGCGACTTCCCCGAGCTCGACGGAGCCACCTTCGTCTCCGCCCGCCAGGAGAACCTGGAGACGATCCACCAGCACAACGTGGTGGCCGAGCGCCACGGTCGACTCGCTGAGCTTCGCTCCGAGATCGACTCGGGCAGGCTCGCTCCGCATCACACGAGCCTGGACGAGTGGCTCGAGGCCGACGGGCGCCGCTGAGCTTCCCTCAGCCGCCGGCGCCTCCGGCCTGAGCCTGCTGCATGCGACGGCGCATCCCGAAGAAGTAGTCAAGGCCGGACAGCACGGTCACCGCCACGGCCAGGTAGAGCAGCGCAGAGACCCACGCAGGCTGCCCGTGCACGGCGATCACCGCGAGGATGGCGGCGATCTGCAGGCAGGTCTTGACCTTGCCGAACCAGCTCGCTGCCATCACCACGCCGGCCTGCATCGCGCCGAGACGCAGCACGGTGACGGCGAGCTCGCGGGTGATGATCACCATCGCCACCCACGCGGCGAGCCTGTGCAGCGAGACGAGCGAGATCAGGGCCGCGACGATCAGCAGCTTGTCGGCCAGCGGGTCCATCAGCTTGCCGAAGGTCGTGATCGAGTCGCGCGCCCGCGCGAGGTAGCCGTCCACGAAGTCGGTGAGCGAGGCAAGCGCGAACACGACCGCCGCGAGGACGTCTCCCGCGGGCGTGTTCCCGACGAGGGCGACCACGAGCACGGGCACGAGCATGATCCGCAGCACCGTCAGCACGTTGGGGAGGTTCAGGGGAAACACGGCTCGCAACCATTATGTCCGGTGTCGCGACCTCGGCGAGGCTGGTATACCCGACAGCCGGACCCGCGTGCGCCGTGCGGTCCGCGCTTCCAGCGGATCGCACGATCGACCCGCGGACCATCTTCCACCGGAAAGGAGCAGCGCCATGAACAAGCGCACCCTTGGACCACGAGGCCCCGAGGTCTCCGAGATCGGCCTGGGCTGCATGGGGATGTCGGCGTTCTACGGCCCTGCCGACGAGCCCGAAGCCAGAGCCACGATCGAGCGGGCGCTCGACCTCGGATGCAACTTCCTTGACACCTCGGACATGTACGGCCCTCACACGAACGAGCGGCTCGTGGGCAGCGCGATCGCCGCGCGCCGCGACGAGGTGTTCCTCGCGACGAAGTTCGGGATCAAGCTGCAGCGGGAGGACGATCTGTTGAGCCGCACGGTCGACGGCACTCCCGAGTACGTTCGCGAAGCCTGCGACGCGTCCCTGGAGCGCCTCGGCGTCGACCACATCGACCTCTACTACCAGCACCGCGTCGATCCCGACACGCCGATCGAGGACACCGTCGGCGCGATGGCCGAGCTCGTCGAAGCCGGCAAGGTTCGCCACATCGGCCTCTCCGAGGCAAGTGCTCAAACGATCCGCCGCGCCCACGCCGTTCACCCGATCACGGCCGTCCAGACCGAGTACTCGCTGTGGACGCGCGACGTCGAGTCCGAGATCCTGCCGACGCTGAACGAGCTCGGGATCGCGCTCGTCGCCTACTCGCCGCTCGGACGGGGCTTCCTCTCCGGGCGCTTCAGCTCGACCGAGGAGCTCGACGAGAGCGACTACCGCCGTTTCGGTCCGCGCTTCACCGGCGAGAACCTCCAACAGAACCTCGCGCTCGCCGAGCGGGTGCGCGAGCTCGCCTCGGAAAAGGGGATCACTCCCGGGCAGCTCGCGCTCGCGTGGGTGCTCCACCGCGGCGAGCACCTCGTCCCGATCCCGGGAACCAAGCGGGTCTCCTACCTGGAAGAGAACATCGCTGCGGGGAATGTCGAGCTGAGCGACGCCGAGGTCGAGCACATCGCGAACACGGTCCCGCCCGCCGCGGGCGAGCGCTATCCGGAGGCCGTCATGCGCTCGGTCAATCTCTGAGGCGCTGAGCGCCGGCGAGCGCCGTCGCTCAGTAGCCGACCGAGAAGAAGCTGATGTGCCGGCAGCCGTCGAGCCTGTAGTGCGGCAGCGCGCGATGGCTCGTGAACACGACGATGTGCGGGTTCTCGCAGTGGATGACCCCGCCGTTCTCGTGGGCGTGCACCACGGTGGCGGGGTTCGAGCCTGTCCAGACGTAGTTGACGGTGTCGTTTGCGTAGATGAAGTTCTTGCCGTTGCCGGCGTGGATGACCGCCTCTTGGAAAGCGGGCCAGCCCGACGGATGGAAGTCCCCCCAGATCACATCGCCCGCGTTTCCGCCGCGGATCGTGTCGTTGCCGTAGCCGCCCAGCAGGTAGTTGTGCCGACCCGCCTGCCCGACGAGCAGATGGCTGCGTCCGGCCGGGCCCGTGTCCATAACCAGGTGCTGGTCTGAGGGCCAGCCGGCGTGACTTGTCATTGCGGCGACGGGCGCTGTGGCGGCGAGGGCGGCGAGCAACACAAGGGCTCCGAGGCCACGAGCGGTAGGGTGAGGGAAAATGCCGCTGATACCCATGGTGATAGAGCGGACCGCGCGCGGCGAGCGCGAGTTCGACATCTATTCGAGACTGCTCAACGAGCGGATCATCTTCCTCGGGACGCCGATCGACGATCAGGTCGCGAACCTCGTGGTGGCACAGCTGTTGCATCTCGAGAGCGAGGACCCCGAGAAGGACATCTCGCTGTACATCAACTCCCCTGGCGGGTCGGTCTACTCCGGGCTGGCGATCTACGACACGATGCACTTCGTCAAGCCCGACATCCACACGATGTGCGTGGGAGTGGCGATGTCGATGGGTTCGCTCTTGCTGGCGGCCGGAACGAAGGGCAAGCGCGCGGCGCTGCCCAACTCGAGGATCCTCATCCACCAGCCCTCGGCCGGCTTCGAAGGGCAGTCGACCGACATCGAGATCCACGCGCGCGAGATCCTCTCGGTGCGCGACCGCCTCGACGAGATCTACGCCGAGCACACCGCCAGGTCCAAGGAGGACGTGCGCGCGGACATGGAGCGCGATCGCTTCTTCTCGGCTGAGCAGGCGCTCGAGTACGGTCTGATCGACCGGGTGCTGGACAGCCACTGAACCGCCGGCAGCGATGTCCGCTCTGACCCCCCTGGAGCGTGTCGCGCTCGCGCTGACCGCGCTCTTGACGACGCTAGCCGGGGTGGCCAACGGCCAGTCCTGGCCCGCAGTGCCGCGGTTCGCGATCGCCACGCTCGCGCTTGCGGGGCTCGCGTGGGTTGTGTCGTTCGCGACCGAGCAGCTCGGCGAGCGCTTCGGACCGGGCGTCACGGGGATGCTCCAGTCGACGCTTGGCAACCTGCCGGAGCTGTTCGTGGTGATCTTCGCCCTGGACAAAGGGGAGCTGGTCGTCGCGCAGTCCGCGATCGTCGGGTCGATTCTCGCCAACGCACTGCTCGTCCTGGGCCTCGTGATCGTCGTCGGTGCCTACCGGGCGCCCGACGGGATGATGCGCTTCTCGCGACGGCTGCCCCAGGACACCGCGACGCTGCTTCTGGTGACGGTGTTCATCATCGTGCTGCTCGGCCTGTCGCTCAGCGCGCACGATCCCGCGAGCCATCACGTCAAGTCGATCTCCGCCGTCGGGGCGGTCTGCCTGCTCGTGGTCTACCTCGCGTGGGTCGTGCCCTATCTCCGCGCGGACACCCTCCCCGAAGCCGAGGGGGAGGGCGCGCCCGAGGGGCTCGGCGAGCGGAGCGGGCCCCGGCTGTCGCTCCGCCTGACCCTCATGCTGCTGTTCGTCGCCGGGACGGCCTCGGCGTTCGTCTCGAGCTGGTTCGTCGACGCGCTCCAGCCGGCGATCACCAAACTCAACATCTCCCAGGCGTTTGCGGGCCTCGTGATCGTCGCGATCGCGGGCAACGCCGTGGAGAACACCGCCGGCCTGGTCCTCGCCTGGAAGCGCCGCTCGGACCTCGCGGTCTCGGTGGTGAAGAACTCGGTCGCGCAGATCGCGGCGTTCCTGTTTCCGCTGCTCGTGCTCATCTCCTTCGCGCTCTCCACCTCGCTCACGTTCGCGCTCGCCCCCGTCTACATCGGCGCCCTGGCGCTGTCTGCGCTGTCGGTGTGGCAGGTGACCGGTGACGGCGAGGCCGCCATGTTCGAGGGCTGGGCCCTCGTCGCGATGTACGTGATCCTGGCCGCGGTCACGCTCTACGAGTAGGTCCTGGCCGCCGCCGGGTGGGCTTCTTCGCCGCCGCGCGCCCTGCCTCCTACCCCGAGCCGAGCCCCGCGTGGGCGCCGGCCGGGCAGCCCGAGCGCCCCGCGCGCAGCTGCGCGTAGCTCGGCGGCTGGTCGGTGAGCAGTTGCGGCACGCTCACCGCCCGCAGGTGCCGGCGTCGCAGCGCCGCGAAGATGTTCGGCAGCGCCCGCACCGTCTGTCCGTGGTTCTCGTGCATGAGGATGATCGAGCCTCCTTTCAGGCCGGCGATCACGTTCCGTTCGATCTGGGCGTAGTCGGCACCGAGCGAGTCGGCGCTGTCCACGTTCCAGAGGATCTGCAGCAGGCCGTTGGCGCGTGCGATGGAGTCGATCGTCGCGTTACGTCCCCCGTACGGCGGGCGAAAGAGAAACACCCTTCCACCCGAGGACCGCGCGAGCAGCGCGCGGGTGCGCGCAATCTCCGCGTCGGCCGCGGCGGGCGCAAGTGAGGTGAGCAGGGGATGGGTGAACGTGTGGTCGCCGACCGCGCCCAGCGCACGCTCCGCCCGTGTGGCCCCGGGGTCGAGCGCGATGTTGCGCCCGACCACGAAGAACGTCGCGCCGGCCCGATGCTTGCGCAGCTTGCGGATCACCAGGCGCGTGTAGGGCCCCGGGCCGTCATCGAACGTGAGAGCCACCTCGCTTCCGCGGGGCCCGGCGCAGTAAATGGGCTTGCCCAGGGCGACGAGCCTTCGCACCTCGGGCGACTCGCTCCCACGCGAGCGGCGGCTCGGCGACGCTCCCGCCCCGGGGGCGATCTGCGCGTGCACGCCTGACCTCGAGGTGGGGGCGCTCGCGGTCGGCACCGCCGTTGCGGAGTTCGCGGCTGCGGCGCCTCCCGGCGAGGACCCGCACCCGGGCAGCACCGTCCCGAGTGCGAGCGCCGCGGCCAAGATCGCTCCCGTCGCGGTCGCCCGCCGCCATTGCATCCAGCAACGGTAGCGACCCCGCCACCGGGCGCCCCGTCCGCGCCGGATGCGCGCTAGACTCCCTACGACCTCGCGCCTGGGCGGGGTTTTTCTTCGCCCTGGGCCGCCGTCCACAACTACGCAGGGATTTCCCACATGGCCCGCGGAGACGTTCGAATCGCTATCACCCTCGCATGCGAGGAGTGCAAGCATCGCAACTACCAGACCAACAAGAGCAAGCGCAACAACCCCGACCGGTTGACCCTGCGCAAGTACTGTCGCTGGTGTCGCAAGCACACCGGCCACCGGGAGACGCGTTAGCGCGGGAGCGCCGCAGTGGCCCGTGACCGAAAACGCGCAAAGCAGCGCCGGGATCGCCGATCTCGGGGCGCAGCCCAGGCGCCTCCGGCGAGCGTGCCGATCCGCGCGGACGTGCCGGGCGCGCTCGACCACGCCTCGGGGGAGGTCGATGAGTTCGACGCCGCGCTCGTGCGCGGGGCCGGCGGGGTCACCGCGACTCCCGAGACCGAGCTCCCGGCCGGCCCCGGCGCCGAGGACGAGCTCGCGGTACCCGAGGCGCCATCCGAGCCCGCGGCCGGCGGTGGCGGTGCGGGCGGGACCGACGACGGGGCCGGTGGTGGCGACGGCGGAGGGGGTGCAGGGGACGGCGCTCGCCCGCCGGGGGCTCCCTTGCGCGGCGGCAACCGCGCTGTGGCCTTCCTACGGGCCAGCTGGGCCGAGCTGCAGCGCGTGCAGTGGCCGGACCGCCGGCAGGTCGCCCAGGCAACCGCCGTCGTGCTCGGCTTCGTGGCGATCGCCGGCCTCTACCTCGGCCTGGCCGACTTCGTGGCCAAGGAAATCGTCGAAGTCTTCGAACTCTGAGGCCTGGCCATCCGGCGGTCCGTCCCGGCGTGAACCCCCGATCGGGCGTCATCCTCCATCATCTTCCAGCCAGCCGTCCCCGTCCGTCACCGAACCCGTCAAGGAACCCTGAATGTTTCGTTGGTACGTAGTGAACACCTACTCCGGTCATGAGAACAAGGTCAAACACAACCTGGAGCACCGGGTCGTGTCCCTCGGCCAGCAGCGCGCGGTCCGCAACGTGGTCGTCCCGACCGAAGCCGTCTCGGAGATGAAGGACAACCAGAAGATCACGGTCGAGAAGCGCACGATGCCGGGCTACGTGCTGGTGAACATGGAGCTCAACGAGGACTCCTGGGGGGTCGTCAAGGGAACCCCGGGCGTGACCGGGTTCGTGGGGGCTGCCCAGGAGCCGGTGGCGCTGACCCAGGTCGAGGTCGATCGCCTGCTGCACAGGGAGGTCGCCACGGCGGCGCGCACGCGCGCCCAGTTCACGATCGGCGAGTCGGTCAAGGTCGTCTCCGGTCCGCTGTCGGACTTCTCCGGAGAGATCTCCGAGATCAACGACGATGCCGCCAAGCTCAAGGTCCTCGTGTCGATCTTCGGACGTGAGACTCCCGTGGAGGTAGGCTTCGACCAAGTCAAGAAGCTCTGAGCCGTCCGATGGCCGGCGCGCAGCCGTGTCCTCGCTCGCTCGTGTGCGGAGCACACCTCGCTCACTGCGTCCTTGCTCCGCTTGACCCTCGAACGGCCCAGGCCGCCGAGAACAACCCCCTGATCACCCAGTCCATCCACCCGAGATAAGCTGACCAGACATGGCCAAGAAGGTTCTGACAACGATCAAGCTTCAGGCGAATGCCGGGCAGGCGAGCCCTGCCCCGCCGGTCGGCCCTGCCCTGGGCCAGCACGGCATCAACATCATGGAGTTCTGCAAGGCGTTCAACGCTCAGACGCAGAGCGAAACCGGCACGGTGATCCCGGTGGTGATCACGGTCTACGAGGACCGCTCTTTCACGTTCATCACGAAGACTCCGCCGGCCGCCGTGCTGATCCGGCAGGCGCTGCGCATCGGCAAGGGCTCCGGCGAACCGAACCGCACGAAGGTCGGCACGATCACGCAGGAGCAGCTGCGCGAGATCGCCGAGCGCAAGCTCGTGGACCTGAACGCGCACGATGTCGATCAGG
Source organism: uncultured Solirubrobacterales bacterium (assembly GCA_963811445.1). Classification (GTDB taxonomy): domain Bacteria; phylum Actinomycetota; class Thermoleophilia; order Solirubrobacterales; family Solirubrobacteraceae; genus Palsa-744. Next base: position 195,006 of record CAWERP010000002.1, on the reverse strand, counting down.
CGGCCAAGATCATCGCCGGGACGGCCCGCTCGATGGGCGTGGAGGTCGCGTCGTGAGCAACCACGGACGCCGCTACTCCGAGGGCTTGGCCAAGGTGGACCGCGAGCACGAGTACCAGCCCGCCGAGGCGGTGGCGCTGGTGCGGAGCCTCAGCAGCGCGAAGTTCGACGAGTCGATCGAGATCCACGTGCGCACCGGCCTGAACGTGCGGCACGCCGACGAGCAGCTGCGCGGAACGATCGCCCTGCCCAACGGTCTCGGCAAAGACGTGAAGATCATCGTCTTCGCCCAGGGCGACAAGGTGCGCGAGGCCGAGCAGGCGGGCGCCGACGCGGTCGGCGGCGAGGATCTCGCCAAACGCATCGAGGAGGGCTTCGACGACTTCGACGTGGCGATCGCCACGCCCAACATGATGTCCGTCGTCGGGCGGCTCGGCCGTTTGCTCGGCCCCTCGGGCAAGATGCCCAACCCGAAGGTTGGCACGGTGACGATGGACGTCGCCAAGGCTGTGGAAGAGTCAAAGGCGGGCAAGGTCGAGTACCGCACCGACCGCACGGCGATCGTCCATATGGTCATCGGCAAGGCGAGCTTCGACGAGCGCCAGCTGCTGGAGAACTATGCGGCCGTGATCGAGGAGTTGGTACGCGCAAAGCCCTCAGTCGCCAAAGGCCGCTACCTGCGCTCGATCTCGATGGCCTCTACCATGGGCCCGGGCGTGAAGGTGGACCCGAGCCGGACACGTGACATCATCGAGGAGACGTCCGCAGCGACGATCGCCGCCTAGGCGCCGAAACAGGCGACCAGAGACCCCCGGCAGCAGCGTGCACTGCGCGCATAAGACCGGGACAGGAGCCAAATGAACCGAGACCAGAAGGCAGTGGCGATCGCTGAGATCGCCGCCAACATAGACGAATCCCACGCGATCTTCGCCGTCGACTATCGCGGCATCTCCGTCTATCAGGTGGCCGAGCTGCGCGCCAAGCTGCGTGAGGCCGATGCCACGTTCAAAGTGGTCAAGAACTCGCTCACCGAGCGGGCGGCCGATCAGGCCGGGGCCGAGACGCTCAAGGAGTACCTCGCGGGGCCGACCGCGCTCACCTTCGTTCGCGGCGACGTCGCGACGGCCGCCAAGGCCATCGCCGACTACGCCCGCGCGACCCAGCTGCTCCCGTTCAAGGGGGGGCTGATGGATGGCGCGGCCCTCGACGCCGACCAGATTCGCTCGCTCTCCCGCCTGCCCTCGCGCGATGTGCTCTACGGCCAGCTCGTCGGAGTGGTCGCCTCGCCCGTGTCCGGCCTCGTCCGCACCCTGAGTGCCCTTGTCGGCGGCCTCGCCGCCGCGCTCGAGCAGGTTCGCGAGAAGAAGCAGTCCGGGGAAATCCCCGCCGGGGCTCCACCTGCCGCCGAGGCCCCCGCTACGGCCGAGGCGCCGGCCACCGCCGAGGAGCCCGTCGCCGCCGAGGAGCCCGCAGGCGAGCCGGAGTCGGCTGGCGCCGAGGCGCCCGTGCCCGCCGAGGAGCCCGCAGGCGAGCCGGAGTCCGCCACCGCAGAGGAGTCCGCCGCACAGGAGTCCGCCGCAGGCGAGCCCTCAGGCGAGCCGGAGTCAGCCGCTGCCGAGGAGCCCGCGGGCGCAGAGCAGCCTGCCGAGGAGAGCGGCGGTCAGGCCGAGGCGGCCGCAGCCGCGGGCGAGGGCGCGCCCGAGAACCAAGCTGAGCCGGCCAAGGAGCCGGCGCAAGAAGACGACAACCAGGCGGACGCTTCGGCTGAGACCGAGTCCGGTACCGCCGAGGCGAAACCCACCAAGGAGGACTGACGAACCATGGCAACCAGCACACAGGATTGGATCGAGGAGCTCAAGGGCATCTCGGTGCTCGAGCTCGCCGAGCGGATCAAGGCGCTCGAGGAGGAGTTCGGCGTCTCGGCCGCGGCCGTGGCGGCCCCGGTCGCGGCGGCGGGCGGCGGCGCAGGCGCCGACGGCGGCGGAGCTGAGGCCGAAGAGCAGACGACGTTCAACGTGGTCCTCGCGGCGGCCGGCGACAAGAAGATCCAGGTGATCAAGGTCGTGCGCGCTGCCACGGGCCTCGGTCTGAAAGAGGCCAAGGCGCTCGTGGACGAGGCTCCCAAGCCGGTCAAGGAGGGCGTCGAAAAGGAGGAGGCCGACAAGCTCAAGCAGGAACTCGAGGAGGCCGGTGCCACGGTGGAGATGAAGTAGGGTGGCCGCCGCATGCGGCTCCTCGGCGGGCCCTCGGTCCTGAAGGGCCCGGATCCCTTGTTGATTCCTTGCTCACAATTGTGCCGATTTTCCGGTAAAGTCCCCGCTGCTGGTCAATAGCCGCAGCCGCCCAGAGAGCACGACGTCGCGCCACATACGCGATCGTCGGGGGCGGGGTCCGTGAGCGCTGGCGGCCCCTTGTGGGCGTCGATAGTCTGTGCTATCTTTGCTAGTCGCGCTTTCAGCGCGCTCCTCTGCCCGACTTTGCCCTCCGAAGGAGTCGTTTCTTGGCTGCTGTAGATGCTCTCCGGACGCGCCGAAGCTTCGCGCGCCTCAAGAAGACCGTTGACGTTCCCAACCTGATTGACATCCAGCGCCGCTCGTTCGCGTGGCTGACCGACCCGCAGAAGGGCGGGCTGCGCGAGACGATCGACGACATCTCGCCGATCGAGGACTACACGGGCAACCTTGCGGTCCAGTTCGGCGAGTTCACATTCGACGAGCCCGTCGCGTCGCTCGACCAGTGCCGCGAGAAGGACCTGACCTACGCACGGCCGCTGACGGTGACGGTCGCGTTCATCAACCGCGAGACCGGCGAGATACGCGAGCAGTCGGTGTTCATGGGCGACTTCCCGTGGATGACCGAGCGGGGCACGTTCGTGATCAACGGCACCGAGCGCGTGGTCGTCACGCAGCTCGTGCGCTCCCCGGGCGCGTACCTGATGGAGCCGAAGGATCGCGAAAAGCAGGTGTTCATCGCCAACCTCATGCCGGCACGCGGATCCTGGCTGGAGCTCGAGATCGACAAGCGGGGCAAGGTCTTCGTGCGCATCGACCGCAAGCGCAAGCTGCCCGTGACGGTGCTCTTGCGCGCGATGGGGTACGCGAGCGACGAGGAGATCCTGAAGCGGTTCGAGAACTCGCTGTACATACGGAACACGATCGACGCAGACACCGAAGCCACCCGCACCGAAGAGGGCGCGCTGATCGAGCTGTTCAAGAAGCAGCGCCCGGGTGAGCCGCCCAGCGTCGACAACGCCAAGGCGCTGCTCAACCAGCTGTTCTTCGACCCCAAGCGCTACGACCTGACGCGCGTCGGGCGCTACAAGCTGAACTCACGACTGGGTCTGGACATCGACATCGACACGCGCACGCTCACCCGCGACGACATCCTCGCACTGGTGGCCGAGCTGGTGTCGCTGCCCAAGCGCCTCGGCCTGCCCGAGGACGGCGAGGTCGAGATCAAGGACTACGCGGCGGAGGCGCTGAGCATGCCGCGCGAGCCGGTCGCCGAGCACCTCGACGAGTACGAGCACTTCGGCAACCGCCGCCTGCGCACCGTGGGCGAGCTGATCCAGGAGGCGTTCCGGATCGGGCTCTACCGCATGGAGCGGGTCGTGCGCGAGCGCCTGACCACCGAGGACGCCGACACGATCACGCCGCAGACGATCATCAACATCCGTCCTGTCGTGGCGGCTCTGAAGGAGTTCTTCGGCTCCTCCCAGCTCAGCCAGTTCATGGACCAGACGAACTCGCTCGCCGGGCTGACCCACCGCCGCCGTCTCTCCGCGCTTGGGGCCGGCGGCCTGACGCGCGAGCGCGCGCCGATCGAGGTCCGCGACGTGCACCCCACCCACTACGGGCGCATGTGTCCGATCGAGACGCCGGAGGGACCGAACATCGGCCTGATCGGCTCGCTGTCCTCCTTCGCGGAGGTCTCGGAGTACGGGTTCGTGACGACTCCCTACCGCGTCGTCAAGGACGGCGTGGTCACCGACAAGGTTGAACGCCTCGACGCCACCCAGGAAGAGGAGCTCGTGATCGCCCAGGCGAACACGCCGGTGGACCCCAAGACGGGACGCCTGAAGGGCACCGAGATCCTGTGCCGCACCCAGGCCGGTCAGTACGTGACGGTCGGGCCCAAGGACGTGGATCTCGTCGATGTCTCGCCCGAGCAGATCTGGTCGGTAGCCACCGCGATGATCCCGTTCCTCGAGCACGACGACGCGAACCGTGCGCTGATGGGCTCGAACATGCAGCGCCAGGCCGTGCCCCTGTTGAAGGCCGACGCGCCGCTGGTGGGCACGGGCATGGAGCGCCGCGCTGCGCTCGACACCGGCGACGTACTGCTGTCCCGCGGCGCGGGAACCGTCGAGTTCGTCGACGCCAACCAGATCGTGGTCAGCGGGGCCGCCGGCAAGACCGAGGAGTACGAGCTGCAGAAGTTCATGCGCTCCAACCAGGGCACGCTCATCCACCACAAGCCGCGGGTCAGGGCCGGCCAGCGGGTCAAGGCGGGGGACGTGCTCGCGGACGGCTCCTCCACCGACCGCGGCGAGATGGCGCTCGGAAAGAACCTGATGGTCGCGTTCATGTCCTGGGAGGGCTACAACTTCGAGGACGCGATCATCCTGTCCAAGCGCCTCGTGCAGGACGACGAGCTCACCTCCGTGCACATCGAGGAGTACGAGATCGACGCGCGCACGACCAAGCTGGGCGAGGAGGAGATAACCCGCGACATCCCCAACCGCTCCGAGGAGTCGCTGCGCAACCTCGATGACCGCGGGATCGTGCGCGTGGGCGCCGAGGTGGCCTCGGGCGACCTGCTGGTGGGCAAGGTCACGCCCAAGGGCGAGACCGAGCTGACCGCCGAGGAGAAGCTGATCAGGGCGATCTTCAAGGAGAAGGCGCGCGAGGTCCGCGACACCTCGCTGAAGGTTCCCCACGGCGAGGGCGGCGTGGTGATCGACGTCAAGACCTTCAGCCGCGACGCCGGCGACGATCTGCCGCCGGGCGTGAACGACCTCGTGCGGGTGTTCGTGGCCAAGAAGCGCAAGATCTCCGAGGGCGACAAGCTCGCGGGGCGTCACGGGAACAAGGGCGTGATCTCGAAGATCGTCGACCAGCAGGACATGCCCTTCCTCGAGGACGGCACCCCCGTGGACGTCATCCTGAACCCGCTTGGCGTGCCCTCGCGCATGAACGTCGGGCAGATCCTCGAGACCCACCTCGGGTGGGTCGCGGCGCAGGGCTGGTATGACGACGGCACCGACGCCTACAAGGAGGCCCAGGAGCAGGACGGCAGCGGCCGCGTGTACGTCGCGACGCCGGTCTTCGACGGGGCCACCGTCGCGGACGTCGACCACGCCCTCGTCAAGTGGCAGGACGCCCACGAAGGGCGCATCAGCATGGACATCGACAGGTCGCGTCGCGAGGGCGAGCAGGCCTCGGGCAAGATGACGCTCTACAACGGCCGCACAGGCGAGCCCTTCGAGGAGCAGGTGACGGTCGGGTACATGTACATCCTGAAGCTCCTGCACCTCGTGGACGACAAGATCCACGCCCGCTCGACCGGTCCCTACTCCCTGGTCACCCAGCAGCCGCTTGGCGGAAAGGCCCAGTTCGGCGGGCAGCGCTTCGGCGAGATGGAGGTGTGGGCGCTCGAGGCGTTCGGCGCCGCCTACACGCTGCAGGAGATGCTCACGATCAAGTCCGACGACACGGTGGGGCGCGTGAAGGCCTATGAGGCGATCGTGAAGGGCGAGAACATCGCCGAGCCATCGATCCCCGAGTCCTTCAAGGTGCTGCTGAAGGAGATGCAGTCGCTGGCGCTCGACGTCAACGTCGTCTCCGAGGAGGGCCAGCGTGCGGAGCTGCGCGACGAAGACGACGACCTGCTGCGCGCTGCCGAGGAGCTCGGCATCGATCTCTCCGGGGTGCGCGCGCTGGCGGGCGACGCGGCCGACGAGGCGCTCGAGGGCGATGAGGCCGGCGACGCAGCCGAGGGATCGGCCAACGGGCTCGATCTCGATGCCGCGGGCGCGGCCCAAGAGCCCGAGGCAGGCGAGGAGGTGCTCGCCGAGGAGGTGTTGGACGTCGAGGAGATCGAGGCGCTGGCTGAGGGAGCGCCTGAGGAGGAGCCCGCCGAGATGTAGCCGACCGGCTGCAGTCGTGAGATCCGATCGTGCGCTCAGCCGCCACCGATCGGGGTTTCCTTCGACACAACTGCCGCTGAAGGGCGGTCCCACCACCCCGGGTCAGACCGAAGGCGAGACCCGAACCGAGAGCAAATCCGTTTCACCCGCGAGCGAAAGCCAGAGCCAGATGATCGACATCACAAGAGGGCTTCGCCCCCTTACGACCTCCGGTCTAACCCCCAGTCAGAAAGTCTCACATCCATGATCGACATAAACAATTTTGATGCAATCGAGATCAGTCTCGCCTCCTCAAAGCAGATCCGCAGCTGGAGCTCGGGCGAGGTGATCAAGCCCGAGACGATCAACTACCGGACGCTCAAGCCCGAGAAGGACGGCCTGTTCTGCGAGCGCATATTCGGGCCGACCAAGGACTGGGAGTGCTACTGCGGCAAGTACAAGCGCGTGCGCTACAAGGGCATCGTGTGCGAGCGCTGCGGCGTGGAGGTCACGCGCTCGAAGGTCCGGCGCGAGCGCATGGGCCACGTCGACCTGGCCGCCCCGGTCAGCCACATCTGGTTCTTCAAGGGCGTGCCGAGCCGCATCGGCTACCTGCTCGACATGGCGCCCAAGGAACTCGAGAAGGTCCTCTACTTCGCGGCGTCGATCGTCACGTGGGTGGACGACGAGGCGCGCGCCAAGGACCTGCCGGCGCTCGAGAAGGAGGTCCAGAAGGTGCTCGACGCCTACGCGGCCGAGCGCGAGGAGCGCGTGCTGGAGCTCGGCGAGTCGCTGAAGCGCCGCGAGAAGTACCTGCAGAGCGCGAAACAGACCCACTTCAACGATGAAGACCACCTGTGGGCGGACTCGCTCGACGTCAACCTGGCGAAGATCTCCGACGAGGAGCGCGAGAAGCTCGTCAAGGAGCTGCGCAAGACCTTCGACGCCGACATCGCCGACACCGAGGCCTACATCGAGGACGCGGCCGAGCGGATGCGCAACGTCTGGGAGCTCTTCAGGACGATGGAGCCCAAGCAGATCGAGCACGACGAGACGACGTTCCGCGAGCTGAAGGAGCGCTTCGGCTCCTCCTACGGCTTCGGCGAGTACTTCCGCGGCGGGATGGGTGCCGAGGCCGTGCGCGAACTTCTCCAGCAGGTCGACCTGCAGGCCGAAAGGGTGGAGCTCGAGGATCAGGTCAAGACCGGGAAAGGCCAGAAGCAGGCGCGCGCCGTCAAGCGCCTGAAGGTGGTCTCCGCCTTCATCCAGTCCGGGAACAAGCCCGAGATGATGGTTCTCGACGCGGTGCCCGTGATCCCGCCGGAGCTGCGCCCGATGGTGCAGCTCGACGGTGGCCGTTTCGCCACCTCGGACCTCAACGACCTCTACCGGCGGGTGATCAACCGCAACAACCGCCTCAAGCGGCTGCTCGACCTCGGCGCGCCGGAGATCATCGTCAACAACGAGAAGCGGATGCTGCAGGAGGCCGTCGACGCGCTGTTCGACAACGGCCGCCGGGGGCGTCCGGTGACCGGGCCGGGCAACCGTCCGCTGAAGTCGCTGTCGGACATGCTCAAGGGCAAGCAGGGCCGCTTCCGCCAGAACCTGCTCGGCAAGCGCGTGGACTACTCGGGCCGCTCGGTGATCGTTGCCGGGCCGTACCTCAAGCTGCACCAGTGCGGCTTGCCGAAGATCATGGCGCTCGAGCTGTTCAAGCCGTTCATCATGGCCCGGCTGGTCGAGCGCAAGTCCGCGCAGAACATCAAGGCGGCCAAGAAGATGGTCGACTCGATGATCGGCGAGGTGTGGGACGTGCTCGAGGAGGTCATCCACGAGCACCCCGTCCTGCTGAACCGCGCGCCCACGCTTCACCGCCTTGGCATCCAGGCGTTCGAGCCGCTGCTGGTCGAGGGCAAGGCGATCCAGGTTCATCCACTGGTCTGCCACGCGTTCAACGCCGACTTCGACGGCGACCAGATGGCCGTGCACCTGCCCCTCTCCGCAGAGGCCCAGGCCGAGGCGCGCATATTGATGCTCTCGTCCAACAACATCCTGTCCCCGGCGCACGGCGCGCCGCTGGCGACCCCGACGCAGGACATGATCCTCGGGGCCTACTACCTGACCTACGGCGACGAGGCCGAGGAGCTCGCCGCGAAGCGCGAGCTGCTGACGACCGGCAAGTGGCCGGAGTCAGAGCCGCGGCCGCACGTCTTTCGCACCGCCCAGGAGGCCGAGCTCTCCTACGAGGGAAGGGTCGTCAAGCTGCACGACCTCGCCGAGTTCCGCCCGTTCGGGCGAGAGGGCGGGCATGTGCTGACGACGATCGGGCGGATCATCTACAACGACCGCATCGAGCGGGCGCTGGCCGAGGCGCTCGGCGACGAGTTCGACGCGTCCAAGTACACCTTCATCAACCAGTCGATGAAGAAGCGCGACACGACGCGCCTGATCGACATGCTCGTGCAGACCTATGGCGCGACGACGATCTCGCTCGTGCTCGACGCGTTCAAGGACCTCGGCTTCAAGTACGCCACGCAGGCCGGGATCACGATCTCCAAGAACGACGTCGTGATCCCCCCCGAGAAGCAGTCGATCATCGAGAAGTACGAGAAGCTGGTGGCCGAGATCGCCGACCAGTACGACATGGGCCTGATCACCCAGGAGGAGCGCCACGAGGCGGTGGTCGAGAAGTGGAACGCGGCGACCGACGAGGTGGCCGACGCGATGGTCGCGAACCTCGAGACGCTGAACCCGATCTTCATGATGGCCAACTCGGGGGCTCGTGGCTCGTTCAAGCAGATCCGCCAGCTCGCGGGCATGCGCGGACTGATGGCCAACCCGAAGGGTGAAATCATCGAGCGTCCCATCAAGGCCAACTTCATGGAGGGCCTGTCGGTGCTCGAGTACTTCATCTCCACCCACGGTGCGCGAAAGGGGCTGGCCGACACCGCCCTGCGCACCGCCGACTCGGGTTATCTGACGCGACGCCTGGTCGATGTGGCCCAGGACGTGATCATCCGTGAGCCCGACTGCGGCACCGAGGAGTACATCGAGCTCGCCGTGTTCAAGCCCGGCGGGGAGCCCAACGACGGCATCGTCGGGCGGATCGCAGCCCGGCCGATCACGACCAAGCGCGGCCGGATGCTCGCCGAGCAGGGCTCGGAGATCGGTCGCGGCGAGCTCGCCGACATGGTGGGAGCGTTCGCCGACGACCAGGAGAAGGGCACGGAGATCAAGGTCCCCGTGCGCTCGGTGCTCAAGTGCGAGGCGCCCAGCGGGGTCTGCCAGGCCTGTTACGGCCGGGCGATGGCCACCGGAGCGCTCGCCCAGATCGGCGACGCGGTGGGCATCATCGCGGCCCAGTCGATCGGCGAGCCGGGCACGCAGCTGACGATGCGGACCTTCCACACGGGCGGCGTTGCCGGGGCGGACATCACGCACGGTCTGCCGCGCGTGGTGGAGCTGTTCGAGGCGCGCAAGCCGAAGGGCCTTGCGAAGATCGCCGAGCAGGACGGGGTGGTGTCGATCGAGGAGACCGACAAGGCGCTCACGGTGATGATCACCGACGCCGCCGGTGACGAGCATCGCCACGCCTTCCCGCGCCGCACGCGGCTGTTCGTGGGTGCCGGCGAGAAGATAACCGCCGGCAAACAGCTCAACGAGGGGTCGGTATACCCGCACGAGCTGCTGGCCATCAGGGGGCGGACCGAGACCGAGCAGTACCTCGTGAAGGAGGTTCAGGAGGTCTACAAGTCCCAGGGAGTGGACATCAACGACAAGCACATCGAGTTGATCGTGCGACAGATGCTCAAGAAGGTGCGGGTCGACCAGAAGGGCGACACGGACTACCTGCCGGGCCAGTTCGTGGATCGGTTCGAATTCGCGAAGATCAACGACGCGGTGATCGAGAAGGGCGATGAAGCGGCCGAGTTCGAGGACATCATCCTCGGCATCACGAAGGCCTCGCTGAACACCGACTCGTTCCTCTCGGCGGCCTCCTTCCAGGAGACGACGAAGGTGCTCACCGACGCCGCTCTCGAGGGCAAGACCGACCGTTTGAACGGGCTCAAGGAGAACGTGATCATCGGCAAGCTGATCCCCGCTGCCACCGGCCTGAAGCGCTACCGGCGGATCGAGATCGAACCGTCCGAACCGCTGCCCCGCGCGATCGACGACGTGGGACTGCTCGACCAGGACGAGATCGCTGCCGAGCTCGGCCTGTCGGGCGGCGAGGGCTTCAACGGCGGCTACGGGCAGGAGTTCGACGCCGACCTTGCCTCGCTGGAGAGGATCGGAGCGGGCGGCACCGACCCCGGCTTCGTCGAGGAGCTGGCGGACCTCGAGATCCCGGAGGAGCCCGGCGGGAAGTAGCGCGGGCGTGGTCGGCTGAGCGGATTCTCACCGCGCAGGCGCGACCTTTGCCCGCTGCAGGTGTCCAATAGGTGATGACCGGCCGGGCCATCACCCGCCGATCGCTGCTGACCGGCACCGCCGGCGCGGTGGCGGCCGGCCTCGTGCGTCCGCCGGCCCTGCTCGCCGCGCTCGCGGGCCCGCCCCGGCCGGCGCTTGAAGAGCGCTGGCTCGGCAGGCTCCCGGCCGCGGAGGTCACGATCGCGCTCGCGCGCAATGCGGACCTCATCGGGGTCGAGTGGCAGACGCCGCCCGACGCGCGCGTCGAGCTGCGGTTCCGCTGCCCCGGCGGGCGGTGGAGCGGGTGGGCCTCGGCGGGCGCCTGCACCGCAAACCACCGGCATGGAGCTGGTCCTCGAGGGCCGTCCGAGCGGCTGCTCGGCGCTCCGCTGTGGACCGGCGGGACCGACCTCGTGCAGTTGCGCGCGAGCCGGGCCCTCAACGGGGCGCGGCTGCATCTCGTGGACGTGAGCGGGCGAATCGGAGCGCGCCGGCGGGCGCTCGCCGCCGGCCCGCTCGCGTCGTTGGCGGCGGCCCTGCCGAGGGCCACGCCCGTGCTGGGCGCCGGACCGGGCCAGCCGCCGATCATCGCCCGCCGGGCGTGGGCCCAGGGGATGGCACGACCGGCGGTGGCGCCTGGCTATGGCGCCGTGCGGATGGCGTTCGTCCATCACACCGAGAACCCGAACGGGTACGCACCCGCGGAGGTCGCCCCGATGCTGCGCGCGATCTACGTCTTTCACCGCTACGTGCACGGCTGGGACGACATCGGCTACAACTTCGTGGTCGATCTCTACGGGCGCATCTTCGAGGCCCGCGCAGGCGGTATCGACGAGCCGGTCGCGGGGGCGCAGGCGGGCGGCTACAACCTGGCCTCCAGCGGCGTGGCGGTGCTCGGCTCCTTCATGAGCACGCGCGTGTCCGCTGCCGCTCGCGGCGCGCTCGAACACCTGCTGGCGTGGAAGCTCGCGCTGCACGGAGTGCCCGCGCAGGGACGGGTGACCCTCAGGGTGAACCCCGCCGGGGCCGCCTACAGCCGCTTCCCGGCGAACGCGCGCGTGTCGCTGCCGCGGATCGCCGGTCACAGGGACGGCGACTCGACGGACTGTCCCGGCGATGCGCTGTACGGCGAGCTGGCGGCCATACGCCGGGGCGCGCTGCGCCTGGCCGGGCGCCCCGCGCGGGCGACACTCGCCCTCGCCGAAGGCGCTCCGCCGGCGTCCGGCGCCCCCGCCGCCGCAGGACGCTCGCTGCAGGGCGGCCTTGAAACCCTCGACGGGGCTCCTGTCGCGGGCGCTCCGATCATGGTCCAGGTGCGCAACGTGACCAAGAGAGGCGAAGCGGTGCAGGAGCGGACGATCGGCGAAGCCGTGACCGACGCGCAGGGAAGGTGGTCGCTGCCGGCGAGCTTCATGGCCGCCCAGAGCGCCGGGATGTGGCTGCGGGCGCTGTACGCCGGTGCGCCCGGCAGGGGTCCCGCCGGCGTCGGCGCGGCGGTCTCGGACCCGCTGCACGTGGCGGCGGTCGCTCCCGTCAGCCCGCCTGAAGCTCCCGCGCCCACTTCTCCAGCAGCCCCGCCTCCCGCGACGTGAGCCCGTGCTCGGGCGCCGTTCTCACCAGCAGCGTCGGTGCCGGGCGGGCCTTGGCCCAGTCGTGGCACGCGGCATTGAATGAATCGTCGATCCACGCCAGCGGCCGCCGGCCGGAGTAGGCGTCTATCGAGTCGAGCTTCCAGTGGGCTGTGCGGCCCGCGGCAGAGCGGGGGAAGCGAAGGTAGGGCAGGGGCGCCCCGAAGCCCAGCAGGTGGGGGAGGTGCTCGTTGGCCTTCTCCTCCCAGCCGCTGGCCCAGACGAGGTCGAAGATGCGCGCCAGGGCATGCAGGTGAGCGGCGGCGGTGGCCGAAAGAAAGTGCGGTATGCCGTCTATCTGGTGGAAGGAGCCGTCCGCCGGCGGCTCGCCGGAGAAGCCGAAGAGAGAAACCACGCCGTCGATGTCGACCATCAGGAGCGGCCTTGGCGGGCTTGTCTGGGGGGCCTCTTTAGGTTCCACACAGGTTGGGGCAGGTACTCTGCCCGTGGCAGGCAACTCGCCGAGTTCGCTCACGAGCAGTAAAGCACCCGCCTGCCCTCGTCGATGGATTCGTCCATCGCGCCCCTCCCCCCCATGACATTAGATCTAGGAATCCTGCTCGCCCTCGCCTGCGCCTTCGTGGCGAATCTGGCGTTCTTCTTCAAGTACCGGGGAGCGAATTCGGTGGCCAAGGTGACGGTGCGCCATCCGCTGCGCTCGGCCAGGGCGCTCTACTCCTCGAAGTGGTTCGCGCTCGGCATGGTCATCGCCGTGGCGAGCTGGGGGCTGCACGTGGCCGCGCTCGCGCTGGCGCCGATGTCGGTCATCCAGGTCTCGCTCGCGGCGGGGATGGTGTTCATCGCGGTCATGGCCGAGCGGATGTTCGGCTTTCAGGTCGGCCGTCGCCAGTGGATGGGCCTCACGCTCACGGCCGCCGGCCTCGTGATGCTGGGCCTCACGCTGCCGGCCATGCATGGCGCGCACTCGCAGTTCTCGCAGGCCGGCATGATCTCCTTCGAGGCCGGCCTGTTCGGGCTCGGCGGCCTGCTGCTGATGGGGCCGCGGATGGGCGGGCCCGTCGAGCACCACGGCGTGATGCTGGGGGCCGCCGCCGGAATCCTGTTCGGCGTCTCTGACACCGCGATCAAGGCTCTGACGGGGATCACCGGCGCTCACGGCTTCATGGGGCTCCTGCTGAGCCCCTGGCTGATGGTGGCCGTGCTCGCGTCGATCGTCGCTTTCTACTCGTCGGCGCGCGGGCTGCAGGACGGTGAGGCGGTGCCGGTCATCGCCGTGACGGGCACCGCGGCGAACATCGCAGGGATCGCCGGGGGGATCATCGTGTTCGGCGATCCGATGGCGGGGAGCACGGTGGGAGTCATGCTTCAGGCGCTCGCCTTCGTCCTTGTCGTGGTCGCCTCCGCGATGATGCCCGCGCCAGTGCGCGCGACCGGCGTCGCCGCGAACTCCTAGCGCTGCTAGGATCCTCGCCCGATGCCGACAACCTCTCAACTTGTGCGCAGGGGACGCGTGACCCCGAAGAAGAAGCTCGCTACGCCCGGCCTGAAGTCCGGTAAAGGCCGCAAGAAGAAGGTCGCCGCGCCCCAGAGGCGTGGCGTGTGCACCCGCGTGTACACGACAACCCCGAAGAAGCCTAACTCCGCGCTGCGGAAGGTCGCGCGCGTGCGCATCTCAGGCTCGATCGAGGTGACCGCGTACATCCCGGGCGAGGGCCACAACCTGCAGGAGCACTCTGTTGTGCTGGTGCGGGGAGGCCGCGTGAAGGACCTCCCGGGCGTGAGGTACAAGGTCGTGCGCGGCACGCTGGACGCCGCCGGCGTGAGCGACCGCAAGAAGGCGCGGTCGCAGTACGGCGTGAAGCGAAAGTAGCCGATGCCCCGCCGCGCACCCGCTCAGATCCGTCCGGTGGACGCCGACCCGATCCATCGCTCCAAGCTCGTCCAGCAGGTGATCAACAAGGTCATGCTCGACGGCAAGAAGTCGACGGCCGAGCGGATCGTCTATGACGCGCTGGCGATCGTCGCCGAGCGCAGCGACAAGGACCCCGTGGAGTCGCTCGACGCCTCGATCAGGGTGCTCACCCCGACGCTCGAGGTCCGTTCCCGGCGCGTGGGCGGTGCCACCTACCAGGTGCCGGTGGAGGTGCCTTCCCGGCGCGCGCGCACGCTCGCCGTGCGGTGGCTCGTGGAGTTCGCCAGGCAGCGGCGCGAGAAGACGATGTCCCAGCGCCTCGCCAACGAGCTGACCGACGCGCAGTCCCAGCAGGGCGGGGCCTACAAGCGCAAGGACGACATCTACCGCATGGCGCAGGCCAACAAGGCATTCGCGCACTACCGCTGGTAGACGCACCGTCGCGCGCCGAAGGCGGCACGCGCGAGAGGCCTCTGCAGGGGCCCGCCGGGCCCACGGAAACGCCGGTGTCCGCGCCGCGAACACGCACGGAGAACCGGTCGATCGCCCCGGATCGCTCTGCTATAGTCGGATTCGCGCTTCGGGTGCACGCAAGTACGCGTGCGGGAGCCCGCAGAGCCGGAACCTAAGATGGAGACCTCGAGCAGATAACGACGCTGACCGGTCCACACGAGATCTGTAGCGCGCGTGGGCCCGAGGGGCCCATTTTCTTTGCCACGTAGGACAGCGACGAACCTCACCCAGCCATGCCACGCAAGTTCACCCTTCAGAACACCCGGAACATCGGGATCATGGCGCACATCGACGCCGGCAAGACGACGACGACCGAGCGCATCCTCTATTACACGGGGCGCACCTACAAGATCGGCGAGGTCCACGACGGCGCGGCCACGATGGACTGGATGGAGCAGGAGCAGGAGCGCGGGATCACCATCACCTCTGCCGCCACCACCGCCGAGTGGAGGGGCCACCGCATCAACATCATCGACACGCCCGGCCACGTCGACTTCACCGTCGAGGTCGAGCGTTCCCTGCGCGTCCTCGACGGCGCGATCGCGCTGTTCGACTCCGTCGCCGGCGTGGAGCCGCAGTCGGAGACCGTCTGGCGCCAGGCCAACAAGTACCACGTCCCGCGCATCGCCTACATCAACAAGATGGACCGCACCGGTGCCGACTTCGACCGCGGCGTGCAGACGATGATCGATCGCCTGGGCGCCCACCCCGTGCCGATCCAGCTGCCGATCGGCTCGGAGGGGGACTTCGAGGGCATCGTCGACCTCGTCACGATGAAGGCGATCGTCTACAAGGACGAGCTGGGCACCGAACAGCTGGTCGGGGAGATCCCCGAGTCCCTCGCGGAAGCCGCGGCAGCAGCGCGCGAGCACCTGCTGGAGGAGGTCTCCCACTACGACGACGGCCTGCTCGAGCTGATCCTGGAAGACTCCGAGGTCTCCGAAGAGCGCTTGAAGCAGGCGATCCGCAAGGCGACGCTCTCGACCAAGCTCACCCCCGTGCTGTGCGGGTCGTCGTTCAAGAACAAGGGCGTCCAGCCGCTCCTTGACGCTGTCATCGACTACCTCCCATCGCCGGTTGACGTGCCACCCGTTGTCGGCACCGAACTGATCAAGGGCGAGGAGCAGGAGCGTGTGGCAACCCGCAACGCCGACGACTCCGAGCCGTTCTCGGCGCTGGCGTTCAAGATCGCCGCCGACCCCTACGTCGGCAAGCTCACCTACTTCCGCGTGTACTCGGGCCGGCTCGAGGCGGGCGCACGCGTGCTGAACGTCGGCAGCGGCCGCACCGAGCGGATCGGGCGCATCCTGATGATGCACGCCAACGAGCGCGAGGAGGTCTCCGAGGTCTACGCGGGGGACATCGCGGCCGCGGTGGGAATCAAGCAGGTGATCACCGGAGACACGCTCGCCGCACCCGATGCGCCGATCCACCTCGAGAACATCGTCTTCCCCGAGCCCGTCATCAAGGTCGCGGTGGAGCCCAGGACGAAGGTCGACCAGGAGAAGATGTCGATCGCGCTGGGCCGCCTGGCCGAGGAGGACCCCACCTTCCAGGTGCGCACCAACGAAGAAACGGGCCAGACCGAGATCTCCGGGATGGGAGAGCTGCACCTCGAGGTGCTCGTCGACCGGATGAAGCGGGAGTTCGGCGTCGAGGCGAACGTCGGCCGTCCGCAGGTGTCCTATCGCGAGACCGTGCGCGGGACCGTCGAGAAGGTCGAAGGCAAGTTCGTTCGCCAGACCGGCGGCTCGGGCCAGTTCGGGGTGGTCTACATCAACCTCGAGCCCGCGCCCGAGGAAGGGTTCGACTTCATCAACAAGATCAAGGGCGGGAACATCCCCTCCGAGTACATCCCGGCGGTCAAAAAGGGCGTCGAAGAGGCGCTGGAGAACGGCGTCAAGGCGGGCTATCCGATGGTCGACCTGCGAGTGACGCTCGTCGACGGCAAGTACCACGACGTCGACTCCTCGGAGATCGCCTTCAAGGTGGCGGGCTCGATCGCATTCAAAGAGGCCGCCAAGCGCGCAAAGCCGGTGCTGTTGGAGCCCATCTTCGCCGTCGAGGTCGTAACGCCTGAGGACTTCCTGGGCGAGGTGATCGGCGACTTGAGCCGCCGCCGCGGGCGCGTGGAGGGTCAGGAGCGCATCGGAAACGCGCTTGCCGTCACCGCGATGGTGCCCCTCAGCGAGATGTTCGGATACGCGACCGACCTGCGCTCGAACACGCAGGGGCGGGCCAACTACACGATGCAGTTCGAGCGCTACGAGGAGGTTCCGCCGAACATCGCCGAGAAGATCGTCGAGCAGCGCACGGGGGAGCCCGTCGCTGCGTAGGCTGTTCGGAGACTGACCGGGAGACCTCCCGCGATAGCACCCTGTCCGCCGGTGGGCGACGACCAGCAGTCACAGAAACCCACACTTAGATAGATTTCCCCGGTTCGCCCTGTGTGGCGAACATCCAAGCCGATATAGGAGCGAACCAAAAGTGGCGAAGGAGAAGTTCGAGCGCGACAAGCCGCACGTGAACGTCGGGACCATTGGTCACATCGACCATGGCAAGACGACGCTGACCGCTGCCATCACCAGCGTGCTGGCCGAGAAGGGGGGGGCCGAAGCGCGCACCTTCGAGGAGATCGACAACGCCCCGGAGGAGAAGGAACGCGGGATCACGATCGCCACCTCGCACGTCGAGTACGCGACCGAGAATCGCCACTACGCTCACGTCGACTGCCCTGGTCACGCCGACTACGTGAAGAACATGATCACCGGCGCCGCCCAGATGGACGGCGCGATCCTGGTCGTCTCTGCCGCGGACGGCCCGATGCCGCAGACGCGCGAGCACATCCTGCTGGCAAGGCAGGTTGGCGTCCCCTACATCGTCGTGTTCCTCAACAAGGCCGACATGGTCGACGACGAGGAGCTGCTCGAGCTGGTCGAGGTCGAGGTCCGCGAGCTGCTCTCCGAGTACGACTTCCCCGGCGACGACATCCCATTCATCACCGGCTCGGCGTTGAAGGCGCTGGAAGGCGACGAGGCGTCAAAGCAGAAGATCCTCGAGCTCGCCGAGGCGCTCGACACCTACATTCCCGAGCCCGTGCGCGAGCTCGACAAGCCTTTCCTGATGCCGGTCGAGGACGTGTTCTCGATCACGGGCCGTGGCACGGTGGCCACCGGGCGTGTCGAGCAGGGCATCGTGAACACCGGCGACACCGTGGAGATCGTCGGCGTGCACGACACCACCTCCACGGTCGTCACCGGCGTGGAGATGTTCCGCAAGATCCTCGACCAGGGCCAGGCGGGCGACAACGTCGGCTGCCTGCTGCGTGGCACCAAGCGCGAGGACATCGAGCGTGGACAGGTGCTGTGCAAGCCGGGCTCGATCACCCCTCACACGAAGTTCAATGCCGAGGTCTACGTGCTCAAGAAGGAGGAGGGTGGACGCCACACCCCGTTCTTCGCCGGCTACCGGCCCCAGTTCTACTTCCGTACGACCGACGTCACCGGCGTGGCCAAGCTGCCGGAGGGCGTCGAGATGGTGATGCCGGGCGACAACGTCCAGATGGAGATTGAGCTGATCCAGCCGATCGCGATGGATCAGGGCCTGCGCTTCGCAATTCGGGAGGGCGGTCGCACGGTCGGCTCGGGCGTGGTCACGGCGATCGTCGAGTAACACCCGCGCGACCCCCGGGACCGTCGGGGCGGGCGCGCACTTTTATCAGTCCGATACGACTAACACCGCCCCGCCGGAGAGGCGTGGCGATGGCGAAGGGGGCGGTTTCCCGCCACGGGTCCCGCTCCTTTCTCGCCGCCCCGAGGGGCCTCGGCGGGAGTGACCCGCGCCGGTGCCTCCGGCCCCCGAGCAGACAGACAGACAGAAGCGATAAGCAGCGCGAAGCGACAAAGACCAACACACAGACGAAGACCCAAGAGAGCTTCCATGGCACCCGCCACCCAAAACAAGATCCGCATCCGCCTGAAGGCCTACGACACGTCGGCAATCGAGTCGGCGGCCAAGGAGATCGTCGAGACCGCCACCCGTACCGGCGCGAGCGTGTCCGGCCCGGTGCCCCTGCCGACCGAGAAGAACGTCTACTGCGTGATCCGCTCGCCGTTCAAGGACAAGGACTCACGCGAGCACTTCGAGATCCGCACGCACAAGCGCCTGATCGACATCCATCAGCCCACGCCCAAGACTGTCGACTCGCTTCAGCGCCTCGATCACCTGCCGGCGGGCGTGGACATCGAGATCCGCCTGGCCACCTGACATCTCCGCGCACCCGTCCCCAGACACCTCCGCACACCCTGAGAGCCACTTCACTTCATCGCTATGCCCGCCATCCTCGCCAAGAAGCTCGGCATGACTCAGGTCTTCCAGGAAGACGGGAGCGTCGCGCGCGTCACCGTCCTTGAAGCCGGCCCGTGCCCGGTTACGGCGATCCGCACGGCCGAGCGGGACGGTTATGAGGCCGTCCAGCTGGCCTTTGGCCTGACCAAGGAGAAGCACCTGTCAAAACCCGAGCTCGGCCATCTGAAGAAGGCCGACGCGCCCCCGATGCGCCACCTCGCCGAGTTCCGCCGCCCCGAAGGCGGCGGGCAGGCCGGCGCGGAGAGCCCCCTGGAGCTCGGCGGGACGGTGACGGTCGAGTCCTTCGAGGCGGGGGAACGCGTGAAGGTGTCCGGCACGTCGAAGGGCAAGGGCTTCCAGGGCACGATCAAGCGGCACAACTTCGCAAGCGGCCCCAAGTCCCACGGCTCGCACAACGTTCGCGCCCCGGGCTCGATCGGCGCCTCCGCCACGCCCTCGCGCGTCTTCAAGGGCATCCGCGGCCCAGGGCAGATGGGCAACAAGCGAGTCACGCAGAAGGGCCTTGAGATCGTCGCGGTCGATGGCCCGCAGAACCTGCTGCTCCTGCGCGGCTCGGTGCCGGGACCTCCCGGGGGCGTCGTCGAGGTGCGGACCGATGCCTGACGCCCCGCTGCTCGCCGCGAGCGATCGGGCCGGCGCCGCCAAGAAGGTGAAGCTCGACGACTCCGCCTTCGGTGCCCGTTTTCTGGGCCCCCTGGTGCACCAGAGCGTTCGCGCGGAGCAGGCCGCCCGCCGCCGGGGAACGGCGGCGACAAAGACGCGTGCCATGGTCTCCGGGGGCGGCGCCAAGCCCTGGCGCCAGAAGGGCACCGGTCGTGCCCGTGCGGGCTCCAACCGCTCTCCGATCTGGACCGGCGGCGGCATCGCCTTCGGGCCCCATCCCCGCTCCTACACCTTCAAGGTCAACCGCAAGGAGCAGCGCGCCGCGCTGCGCAGCGCCCTCTCGCTGCACGCCGAGCGCGGTTCGATGGCGATCCTCGACGCCGCGGCGTTCGAGGTGCCGAAGACCCGCCGGGCGCTCGAGTTGCTCGACGACTGGGCCCAGGCCCGTCCGACGCTCGTGGTGCTCGGCCCCGAGGAGTCCTCCCCGGCCCTCTCCTTTCGCAACCTCGCACGGGTGGCCGTGCTGAGCGCCGAGAACGTCGGCGTCACCGATCTGCTTGGTGCCGCCTCCCTGCTGGTCTCCGAGCAGGCTCTCGACGCGCTGACCGCGCGCGCGCGCGGCGGGCGGGCCGCCGAGGAGGCGAAGAGCTGATGGAGCACCCCCAGGTGATCCTCCGCCCCGTGCTGTCCGAGAAGAGCTACGTCCTCTCGGCCGCCAACCGGTACACGTTCCGCGTCCACCCCGACGCGCACAAGACGCAGATCCGCCAGGCCGCCGAAGCGCTGTTCGATGTGCACGTGGTCGACGTGCGGACCTTGAGCGTCAGGTCGAAGCCCAAGAAACGCGGCGCGACGCGCGGACGCACGCGCGCGTGGAAGAAGGCCATCGTGCAGGTGCGCGCGGGCGAGAGCATTCCGATCTTCCAGGGCCTGCAAGGCTTGGACGCGTAGGCGAGCGACGCGATGGCCATCCGCAAGCCCAAGCCCACGAGCCCAGGAAGGCGCTTCGTCTCCTACCCCGACTTCGCGGAGATCACCAGGTCCGAGCCCGAGAAGACGCTCGTGGAAGGGCTGAAGAAGAGCGGTGGCCGCAACGCCCGCGGGCGCAAGACCTCGCGTCATCGCGGCGGCGGGGCCAAGCGCGCCTATCGGCGCGTCGACTTCAAGCGCCGCAAGGACGGGGTGGACGCCAGGGTCGCGGCGATCGAGTACGACCCCAACCGCTCCGCATACATCGCGCTTCTGCACTACGTCGATGGTGAGAAGCGCTACATCCTCGCGCCCCAGCGGCTGACCGTGGGCATGACCGTCGCCTCCGGCCCAACCGCCGACATCGCCGTCGGCAACTGCATGGAGTTGGCGCGCATGCCGGTGGGCACGGTGGTGCACAATGTCGAGCTGCTGCCGGGACGAGGTGGCCAGATGGCGCGCTCGGCGGGCGCCTCTGTGCAGCTCATGGCGAAGGACGGGGAGATGGCCACGCTGCGCCTTCCCTCCGGCGAGGTGCGGCTGGTTCGTGCCGAGTGCCGCGCCACGGTCGGGACGATCGGGAACGCCGACCACCAGAACGTCAAGGTGGGCAAGGCGGGGCGCAAGCGCCACATGGGGGTGCGTCCGCAGACGCGCGGCGTGGCGATGAACCCCGTCGACCACCCCCACGGCGGCGGCGAGGGATCAACGACGGCCGGTCGCCACCCGGTCACGCCGTGGGGCGTCCCCACGCTGGGATACCGCACGCGCAAGCAGAACAAGACGTCCGACAGGCATATCGTTCGCGGCAGGCGCCGCGGGAAGGGCAAGCACCGATGAGTCGCTCAAGCAAGAAGGGGCCGTGGGTGGAAGCGCGCCTGATGGCTCGCATCGAGGCGCTGAACGCCGCGAACAACAAGAAGATGCTGCGGACCTGGTCGCGTGCGTCGACGATCTTCCCGGAGATGGTGGGGCACACGATCGCGGTGCACGACGGCCGCAAACACATTCCCGTGTTCGTCAGCGAGTCGATGGTCGGTCACAAGCTCGGCGAGTTCGCTCCCACGAGGGTCTTCCGCGGGCATGCCGGCTCCGCGAGGGTGAGATGAGCGCCGAGGAGGAGAAGGACGTCAAGGGCGAGGCGCCGGCCGAGTCGGCCGTCGCGAAGAAACGCGGCCTCGCCAAACGGATCGGCAAACGAGACTCCGCCAAGAAGGAGTCAGCCCAGCCGCAGGCCGCCGATGACGAGCCTGCCGCAAAGGACGCCGCTGCAAAGGAGCCCGTCGCGAAGGAGTCCGCTGCGAAAGAGCCGGCTGCCCCTGAGGCGAAAGAGCCGGCCGCCCCTGAGGCGAAAGAGCCTGCTGCGAAGAAGCCCGCCGCGGGGCAGCCCGCTGGCGACAAGACGCCGGCCAAACGGTCTCCCGGCGGCGTGGTGGCCCCCAAAGAGCCCGCCGCCCGGCCCGCCCGTGCCGGCCGCTCAGGTACCGGGCCGCCGGCACGACGGAGGGTGGTTCGCGCGCGCGCTCGATACGTGCGCACCTCCGCGCGCAAGGCGCGAATGGTCTGCGGGCACCTGCGGGGCAAGTCCGTGCAGGAGGCACGCGCTATCCTCGCTTTCACCCCTCGGGATGTGGCGCGCGATTGGAGCAAGCTGCTCGAGTCGGCCGTGGCAAACGCCGAGACCAACCACGAGTTGCTCGAGGACGATCTGATCGTCCGGGAGGCATATGCCGACGA
The DNA here is from genome assembly GCA_963811445.1 of uncultured Solirubrobacterales bacterium. Classification (GTDB taxonomy): domain Bacteria; phylum Actinomycetota; class Thermoleophilia; order Solirubrobacterales; family Solirubrobacteraceae; genus Palsa-744. The sequence goes on along the minus strand of CAWERP010000002.1, from coordinate 172,779 downwards.
GGGGCCGACGATCAAGCGCTTTCGGCCGCGCGCGATGGGGCGAGCCACGCCGATTCGCAAGCGCACGAGTCACCTGACGATCACGCTGACCCCGGGGCCCTAGCCCGACAACCAACAGACCGAGCTGAGAGAAGAAAGAGCGAATGGGACAGAAGGTTCATCCAGAGGCGATGCGCGTGGGCTACATCCACGATTGGAAGTCCAACTGGTTCAACGAGAAGAACTTCGCGGAGTATCTGGCCGAGGACGTTCGCGTGCGCGAGCACATAGTCAGCAAGCTCTCTCATGCCGGCCTGTCGGACATCACGATCCGCAAGGACGCCAACGAACTCGAGGTCAACATCCACACCGCCCGGCCGGGCATCGTGATCGGGAAGTCCGGCAGCGAAGTGGACGCCCTTCGCCGCGACCTGCATCGCATGACCAAAAAGCAGATCAAGGTGAACATTCTTGAGATCAAGCGCCCCGAGCTCGACGCCAAGCTCGTAGCGCAATCGATCGCCGAGCAGTTGCAGAACCGCGTGGCCTTCCGCCGCGCGATGAAGCGCGCGCTGACCAGCGCGATGCGATCGGGGGCGAAGGGCGTGAAGGTGCAGGTGGCCGGGCGCCTCGGCGGCGCCGAGATGGCCCGCACCGAAAGCTACTCCGACGGTCGCGTGCCGCTGCACACGATGCGCGCGGACATCGACTACGGGTTCTACGAGGCCCGCACCACGTTCGGGCGGATCGGCGTGAAGTGCTGGGTGAACAAGGGCGAAATCATGCCCGAGGGCTACACGGGGGCCGACCTCACCGACATGACCGCGCCTGCGGCGCCGAACTCCGAGCGCGACGGGCGAGGTGGCCGCGATGGACGCGATGGCCGCGGCCGCGGCCGCGGTGGCCCCGGCGGCGGAGGCGGACGTGGACGTGGCTCCGACGGGTCCGGCGGACGTGCAGGAGGCGGATTCGGCGGCGCCGGCGCCAGGGGCGGCGGCGGACGCGGGCCGGGTGGCGGTGGACGCGGGCCCCGTCCCGGCGGCGGTGGACCTTCCGGTGGAAGCGGCGGAGGTGGACGCTGATGCTGTCCCCCAAGCGCGTGAAGCACCGCAAGCAGCATCGCGGCCGTCGACGCGGCACCTCGCGCGGCCAGGTGAAGGTCCAGTTCGGCGAGTACGGGCTGAAGGCGCTCGAGGGAGGGTGGCTCACCAATCGCCAGATCGAGGCCGCGCGAGTCGCGATGACGCGCAAGATCAAGCGTGGCGGCAAGGTATGGATCAACGTCTTTCCCGACAAGCCGATCACCAAGAAGCCGGCAGAGACCCGGATGGGCTCAGGCAAGGGCTCGCCCGAAGGCTGGGTGGCGGTTGTCAAGCCCGGCCGCGTGATGTTCGAGCTGGCAGGGGTCTCCGAGCCGCTGGCACGCGACGCGATCCGCCTGGCTGCACACAAGCTGCCGCTGAAATCCAAGTTCGTGCTGCGCGAGGATTGAGGGCGGAGCGCATGGAGGTCAGGGAAATGCGAGACATGGGCGAGCGCGAGCTGCTCGAGGCGGTGGCCACGCTGCGCAAGGACCTGTTCGGGATGCGCTTCTCCAACGCCATCGGGGAGCTCGAGAACACCGCAGGGCTCGCCCGCGCCAGGCGCGACCTGGCGCGCGCGCTGACCGTCGCGCGAGAGCGGGCGCTTGCCGCCGAGCGCGATGGCGCAACCAACGATCTGAGAACAACGCGAAACGGATAGAGATGGCTGACGAGAAGGACAACCAGACACCCAAGGACCCCGAGAACGTCGAGGAGCAGGCGACCGAGGCCAAGGACGCGGGCGACCCCTCCGCGGAGGCTTCGCAGGCATCCGAGACGGCCGCCACCTCAGAGGCCGAGGCCCCGGAGGCGACGGCCGGCGATGACGAGGCACCGGCCGGCGAGCAGGACGAGACGCAGGCCTCCGAGACCGTGGCTCCCGCGGCGCCCGCCGCGAGCGAGCCCGTCGAGCAACTTCCGCCGAAGGAGCGCCGCCGCCGCGCGCGCTCGGAGCATGCCGGCGAGGCCCGGCCGCCGCGCACGCCCGAGGAGCGCCACGCCGAGCGGCTCCTCGAGCGTCGCAAGAAGGCCGCCCATCGCCGCGCGCGGCGCCTCCAGGAACGCGCCAAGGCGGCCAAGCAGCGAGCGCTTGCGCCGCCGCGCGAGCCGCTTGCGCCGGTGCACGCCCCCGTCGAGGGAGCGCGCCGGGAACGCCAGGGGATCGTCGTCTCCGACAAGGCCGAGAAGACGATCACCGTGCGCATCGACGTCGCGCGCCGTCACAGGCGCTACGAGAAGATCGTCCGCAGCTCGAGCACGCTGCATGCGCACGACGAGAACAACGACGCGCACGAGGGCGATGTCGTGCGGGTGATCGAGAGCCGGCCGCTGTCGCGGACGAAGCGCTGGAGGCTCGTCGACGTGCTGGAGCGGGCCCGATGATCCAGAACGAGACGAGGCTGCGGGTCGCCGACAACACCGGCGCCCGCGAGATCCTGTGCATTCGTGTGAAGGGCGGCTCGAGGCGCCGGTACGCGTTCGTCGGCGACGTCATCACTGCGACCGTCAAGCAGGCCAACCCGCAGGGGACCGTGAAAAAGGGCGACGTCGTGACCGCCGTGGTGGTGCGCACGAAGAAGCCGATCGGCCGCGATGACGGCACCTACATAGCGTTCGACGAGAACGCCGCCGTGATCATCGACGACCAGAACAACCCGCGCGGAACGCGTGTGTTCGGGCCGGTGGCGCGCGAACTGCGCGACCGCAACTTCATGAAGATCGTCTCGCTCGCGCCGGAGGTGCTGTGATGGGTCGCCCAGCCGCGGCGGTCAAGCGCCGCACGATGAAGATCCGCTCGGGCGACGAGGTGCGGGTGATCGCCGGCAAGGATCGCGGCAAGAGCGGGCGCGTGCTGCGGACGGACCCCAAGCATGAGCGGGTGTACGTCGAGGGCCTGAACATGGCCAAGCGTCACATGCGTCCCCAGCAGGTGCGCGAGTCGAGCCCCCTCGGCGGGTCCGGTCAGACCGTGCGCGGCGGGGTCATCGAGCGCGAGGGACCGATCCACATCTCAAACGTGATGCTGCTCGACCCCAAAGGCGGCCAGCCGACGCGCGTGCGGATCGACCGCACGGGCGGTGAGCGCTCGCGCGTGGCCAAGCGCTCCGGCCAACCGATCGACTGATTCGCGACCGCGAGACTCCGAAGCCCAATCCCCTGATGACCGAAACCGCCCCCACAGCCCGCTTGAAGACCCGCTATCTGGAGGAGATCCGCCCGGCGCTAATCGGGCGCTTCGGCTACTCCTCGGTGATGCAGGCGCCCAAGCTCGAGAAGATCACCGTCAACATGGGCGTCGGCCTCGCCAAGCAGGACTCGAAAATGCTCAAGGCGGCGCGCGAGCAGCTGGCCACGATCACGGGCCAGCAGCCGAGCGTGCGTCGCGCGCGCAAGTCGATCGCCGCGTTCAAACTGCGCGAGGGGATGCCCGTCGGCGTCGCGGTCACGCTCCGCGCCGAACGGGGCTACGAGTTCCTCGATCGCCTCGTCTCGATCGCGATTCCCCGGATCCGTGACTTCCGGGGCCTGAACCCGCGCTCCTTCGACGGCCGCGGCAACTACTCGCTGGGGGTGCGCGAGCAGATCATCTTCCCCGAGATCGACTATGACGCGATCGACGAGGTGCGCGGACTGGACATCACGATCACCACGTCCGCCCCCACCGACGCCGAGGCCTTTGCGCTGCTCTCCGCGCTTGGCATGCCCTTCACGGTCCAGGGTCGCCCCGCCGGCTTCGACCCGCCGGGAACCGAGGCGCCCGAGGACGCCAAGGGGCAATCCGACGGCGGTGCACCGGACGAGCCGAGCGCCGCCGCCGCGCAGCCGGACGCCGTGGCCTCAGCGGAGCCGGATGACGCCGCCGCGCAGCCGGACGCCGCTGCCTCAGCGGAGCCGGACGACGCTGCCGCCGAGCAGCCGGAAGCCGCGGCCTCAGCGGAGCCGGACGACGCTGCCGCCGAGCAGCCGGAAGCCGCCGAGCAGCCCGGCGCGACGGCCTCAGCCGAGCCGGACGACGCCGCCGAGCAGCCGGACGCGACGGCCGCCGGCGAGCCGAGCGCTTCATCCGAGCAGGGCGAGGCCGCCGAAGCAGATGGCTCTGCCTCAGATCAGAAGGACGTCCCCGACGCCGGGGATGCAGACACCGCCGAGAAAGGAAGCTCCGACTGATGGCCAAGACATCGCTGCGCGTGAAGCAGACAAGGAAACCGAAGTTCAAGACGCGCGCCTATACTCGTTGCAACCGTTGCGGACGTCCGCGCGCGGTGTATCGCAAGTTCGGGGTGTGCCGCATCTGCCTGCGCGACCTCGCCCACAACGGCCAGATCCCCGGGATGACGAAGTCCTCCTGGTAGGGCTGGCGACACGAAGTTCGAGTTGAGTCCATATCCATGTCCATGACCGATCCCATAGCCGACTTTCTCACGCGGGTGCGCAATGCGATCCACGCTGCCCACGAGACGGTCGAGATCCCGGCGTCCAAGCTGAAGGCCGAGCTGGCGCGGATCCTCGCCGAGCAGGGCTACATCGAGTCGTGGTCGGTTCTGCCGGCGCCCGAGAACGGTGCCGGGCAGCTGATCCAGATTCGGCTGAAGTACACCGAGGAGCGGCGCTCGGCGATCTCGGGGCTGCGGCGGGTTTCTCGCCCGGGCCGGCGGACCTACGTCGACGCACAGCACATCCCGAAGGTGCTCGGTGGCATGGGCACGTCGATCGTCTCGACCTCGCGCGGCGTGATGACCGGTCACGACGCGCGCGCGGCGGGCGTCGGCGGCGAGGTCCTGGCCCAGGTCTGGTAGGCGGGAGAGGCACGATGTCCAGAATCGGCAGACAGCCCATCCCGGTCCCCGCCGGCGTGACGGTCGCGATCGAGCCCGAGTCGGTCCGCGTGACAGGCCCCAAAGGGGAGCTCTCCGAGCGCATTCACCGGGACATAGACGTGGTCCAGGAGGGCGAGCAGCTCCTCGTGAGCAGACCGACCGATCGCGGCGAACACCGGGCGCTTCACGGGCTGACGCGCTCGCTTGTCGCGAACATGGTCCAGGGGGTGACGGCGGGCTATGAGAAGCGTCTGGAGATCCAGGGCGTCGGTTATCGCGCGCAGCTGAAGGGGAAGAACCTGGAGCTCGCGGTGGGCTATTCGCACCCGGTGCCGATACCCGCCCCCGAGGGCATCGAGTTCGAGGTGCCCCAGCCGACTCGCGTGGTCGTGCGGGGCATCTCCAAGCAGCTGGTCGGCGAGACGGCCGCCATCATCCGCAAGCAGCGCCCGCCCGAGCCCTACAAGGGGAAGGGCATCCGCTACGAGGGCGAGTACGTCGCTCGCAAGGTCGGCAAGCGCGCATGAGCGTCCTCACCAAGAGCGATCGCCGGCTGAAGCGCCGTCGCAGGGTGCGGGCGAAGATCTCGGGAACCGCCACTCGCCCGCGGATCTCCGTCTTTCGCTCAAACCAGGGGCTCTCGGCGCAGCTGATCGACGACTCGGCCGGTCGCACGCTGGCCGCGGTCAACTGGTTCGAGCCCGAGTTGCGCTCGCTCGCCGGGCTCGAGCGCACGAAGCGCGCCGGGGCGACGCTCGCCGAGCGGGCCAAGACGGCGGGCGTCTCCGAAGCCGTGTTCGATCGCGGCGGCTACCGTTACCACGGTCACGTTCAGGCCTTTGCCGAGGCGATCCGCGAGACCGGCATCACCGTCTAGGCGCCCGAGGCGCACGCTACCGCTACCCTCCTGCAAGCCATGTCCATATCCCTAGATCGCTCAGTCAACCCAGCCGGCCTCGACCTGCAGGAGCGCGTGGTGGAGATCAACCGCGTCGCCAAGGTCGTCAAGGGGGGCCGCCGCTTCTCCTTCACTGCCCTCGTCGTCGTGGGCGACGAGCGCGAAGTCGTCGGCGTGGGCTATGGCAAGGCGAACGAGGTGCCGCTGGCCATCCAGAAGGGTGTGGAGCGGGCGAAGAAGGATCTCTTCCGCGTGCCCAAGCACGGCAGCACCATCACCCACCAGACCACCGGCATCTTCGGGGCGGGGCGGGTGCTGCTGAAGCCGGCCTCTCCGGGCACCGGTGTGATCGCCGGCGGAGGCGTGCGTGCGGTGCTGGAGCTCGCAGGCATCCACGACATCCTCTCCAAGAGCCTCGGCACGCAGAACCCGATCAACCTGGTCAAGGCCACGGTGGCCGGGTTGCGCGGCCTGCGCACCCCTGAGGAGGTCGCGAAGCTTCGCGGGCTCTCGATCAGCCAGGTTCTCGGCCTGAGCCACCCGGCGCCCGCGGCCACGGAGACGCTCGGTGCCGCCGCAGGAGCCGACGGCGCCCCGGTGGGCGAGTCGCGGGAGGGAGCATCCGAGGCGCAGGCGGACGCCAAGCAGCCGCCGGCGAGCGAGCCTCGGACCGCAGATGAGGCGCCGACGACCGCAGCGGCGGGCGCCTCCGAGTCACAGGCTCCCTCGTGATGGGCGCGCTCACGGTGACCCAGCGCCGATCGAGGAACGGCGCGAACCAGAAACAGCTCGACACGCTGCGCTCGCTCGGCCTGCGTCGCATCGGGCATACCGTGCAGGTCGAGGATTGCGAGCAGGCCCGGGGCATGCTGCACGCCGTGCGCCACCTCGTAGAGGTGCAGGAGCGCAAGTGAGTCCCGCTGAAAGACTCAGAGCAGGAGCGCATCGGGCTGCACAGCCTCGCGCCCGCACCCGGAAGCCGCCGTCCACGCAAGCGCGTCGGGCGCGGAGAAGGCTCCGGCACGGGCAAGACCGCGGGCCGCGGGCAGAAGGGCGCCGGAGCGCGTTCGGGCTCCAAGCGCAGGGCCCGGTTCGAGGGCGGGCAGATGCCGATCCACATGCGCATGCGAAAGCTGCGCGGGCCGCACATGAAGAAGTCGATGCCCTTCGAGCCCTTCCGCACGCACACCCAGCCCGTGAACATCTCCGCGCTTGACAGCCGCTTCGATGCCGGCGCCGAGGTGACGATCGAGATGATGAAGGCCAAGGGACTGGCCACCCGCAAGAACATCCCCGTGAAGGTGCTCGCCAAGGGCGAGCTGACGAAGGCCCTGACCGTGCACGCTCACGCGTTCAGCGCCGGCGCGCGCGAGCGCATCGAGGCGGCCGGCGGCACCTGCACGGTCGTCGAGAGCTGACAGGCAGAGTCCTCCGGTCCTGCAGCGGCCGGTCTGGAGATCGCATCCACTAGAATCGGCGGTTCCGCGGGCGGGCGAGCAACGGCCGTTCTGAGCCGTGGACCTCAAATCCCATGCTCTCAACCATCCTGCACGCCTTCCAGGTAGCGGACATCCGCAAGAAGATCGCCTTCACGGCGGCGATGTTGCTGATCTACCGCCTGGGCGCGCACATCCCCGTCCCCGGGGTGAACCTCTCGGCGGTGAACAGCCTGCAGAAGCAGTTCGGCGGGTCGAACATCCTCGGGCTGCTGAACCTCTTCTCGGGCGGGGGGCTCTCGCGGATCGCGATATTCGCGCTGGGCATCATGCCCTACATCACCTCCTCGATCATCCTGCAGCTGCTGCAGGTCGCTGTGCCGTCGCTCGAGAAGCTCTCCAAGGAAGGCGAGGTCGGGCAGGCGCGGATCACCCAGTACACCCGCTACCTGACCGTGGGTCTCGCGTTCGCGCAGTCGATCGGCTACGTCTTCCTGTTCCACACCCTTCAGGCGAAAGCCGGGGAATCGGTGGTGACCCATTTCGACGCGCCCCACATCTTCCTGATCGTGGTCTGCCTGACGACGGGCTGCGTGCTGCTCATGTGGATCGGCGAGCTGATCACCCAGCGGGGCATCGGCAACGGCATCTCGCTGCTCATCTTCGCCTCGATCGTCTCGCGCCTGCCCGAGGGCATCCAGGCCTGGTGGACCACCCAGGATCAGGTCTTCAAGGTGATGATGCCGTTCCTCGTGCTCGCCGTCGTGGCCGGGATCGTGTTCGTGCAGGAGGGCCAGCGGCGGATCCCGGTGCAGTACGCCAAGCGCGTGATCGGGCGGCGCATGACCGAGGGCGGCCAGACCTACCTTCCGCTGCGGGTGAACATGGCCGGCGTGATCCCCGTGATCTTCGCCGCCACCATCATGGCCTTCCCGCCGACCGTCGGACAGCTCGTCAAAACCCATTGGGGCCAGCAGATCTCGAACTTCTTCTCGCCCAACAGCTGGCACTACGTGGTGGGCGAGTCGGTCTTCATCATCATCTTCACCTACTTCTACACCGCCGTCACGTTCAACCCGGTCGACCAGGCGGACAACCTGAAGAAGTACGGGGGATTCATCCCCGGGGTGAGGCCGGGGCGCCCGACCGCCGAATTCCTCGACCGCATCCTCGCGCGCCTCACCTTCCCGGGCGCGCTGTTCCTCGCCGCCGTGGCAGCGCTACCGACGATCCTCATCGCTCGCACCCACCAGAACATTCCGCTCGGGGGAACGTCGCTGCTGATCGTGATCGGCGTGGCGCTTGAATCGATGAAGCAGCTGGAGGCGCAGCTGATGATGCGAAGTTACGAGGGATTCCTCAAGTAAGAGAAGCTTCTCAAGGGAGTAGGCTGCCTCGGACTTGTCCGAGTTGAACCTGATACTGCTCGGCCCACCGGGCGCAGGCAAGGGAACGCAGGCCGAGCGCCTGCGCGAGGACTTCGGGCTGCCGCTCATATCGACCGGCGACATTCTCCGCTCCCAGGTGGCCGAGGGCACCGAGCTCGGGCACGAGGCCAAGCGGTACATGGACGCGGGCGAGCTGGTCCCGGACAAGGTGATCGTCGGGATGATCACCGACCGCGTGGGACAGGGGGACGCCCGCGACGGGTTCCTGCTGGACGGCTTCCCCCGAAACATCGAGCAGGCCGACGCGTTGGGCGAGGCGCTGAAGAGCCTTGACCGCCGGCTGACGGCCGCGCTGCTGATCGAGGCGCCGGACGACGAGCTGGTGCGCCGTCTGGGCGGACGGCGCGTGTGCGTGAAGAACCCGAGCCACATCTATCACGTCGAGCTCGATCCGCCGAAGCACGAGGGCGTGTGCGACCAGGACGGCTCGCGCCTGATCCAGCGAGACGATGACAGGGAGGAGACGATTCGCCGCCGCCTCGAGGTCTACCACTCGCAGACCGAGCCCCTGATCGACTACTACGACCGCGCCGGCCTGCTGCGTCGCTTCGACGGGCGGCGCAATGCCGATGAGGTTCACACCCATATCAGGGCGACGGTGGCCACGCTACGCCTGGAGGAGGAGCTCTAGCTCCCCCCGCCCGCCGCGGGCCGGCAACGTCGGTTGCCGCGCGCCCATCGAAGCGCACTCGGGAAGCTAAGCTCCCTGGGTGATCATCAAGAAGTCCCCCGAGGAGATCGACAAGATGGCCCGCGCCGGGGCGATCCTCGTGGCGGCCCTCGACATGCTGCACGGCAAGGTTCGCCCCGGCGTGAGCACCGCCGAGCTCGACCAGGCCGCCGAGCGTCTCATCCGCTCGCGCGGCGGCTCACCGACCTTCAAGGGCTATCGCGGCTTTCCCGGCTCGATCTGCGCCTCCCCGAACTCGATGATCGTGCACGGGATACCCGGGCCCTACCGGCTGAAGCGCGGCGATGTGGTGTCGATCGACGTGGGCGTCACCCTCGACGGCTGGGTCGCCGACGCCGCGCGGACCTTTCAGGTCGAGGAGGTCAGCCCGCAGGCGCAGAACCTCGTGAAGGCGACCGAGGAATCGCTCCACGCCGGCGTGGAGCAGTGCCGGCCGGGCAAGCGCATGGGCGACGTCTCCAGCGCGATCCAGCGAGTGGCCGAGGGTGCGGGGCTGTCGGTCGTGCGCTCGCTCGTCGGGCACGGGGTGGGGCGGAGCATGCACGAGGATCCGCAGGTGCCCAACTACGGCAAGCCCGGCAAGGGTCCCCTGCTCGAGCAGGGCATGGTGCTGGCGGTCGAGCCGATGATGACCGCCGGGCGCGCGACCGTGCGCGTCGGGGGCGACGGCTGGGCGATCTACTCCGCGGACGGGTCTCCGGCGGCGCACGCCGAGTTCACGGTCGCGATCACCGGCGAGGGACCGAGGATCCTCACCCCGTGGCATCTCAGCACCGAGGCGCGCGCGTCCGAGCTGATCCCCGAGGGCGCCGGGAGCGCCGGCTGAGAAGCCGCAACGAGCCGGGAGTTGCTACCATCCTGAGTCCTGCTCGAACGCGAGGTGGTTTGCGCGCGCGAGAGCATCTCCTCGACCCGGTAGCGGCGGCCACAACGGCAGCCAGAGCCGAGTCGTCGGAACCCAGCCGCCGAAAGGGATCATGAAGGTAAGACCGTCGGTCAAGCCGATGTGCGAGAAGTGCAAGATCATCCGCCGCCAAGGGGTGGTGCTGGTGATCTGCCAGAACAAGCGCCACAAGCAGCGCCAGGGGTGATCGGCTAGGTGGCACGCATCGCCGGGGTCAACCTACCCCTGAACAAGCGCTCGGAGATTGGTCTGACCTACATCTACGGGATCGGTCGCTCCTCTGCGAACAAGATCCTCGAGCAGGTCGGCGTGAGTCCGGACACCTACGTGCGCGACCTCACCGAGGAAGAGGTGGCAAAGCTGCGTGACGCGATCGACGACGGCGCACCCGTCGAGGGAGACCTCAGGCGCGAGCGCTCGCAGGACATCAAAAGACTTCAGGAGATCGCCTGCTATCGAGGCCTGCGCCACCGCCGCGGCCTGCCGGTGCGCGGGCAGAAGACGAAGACCAACGCGCGCACGCGCAAGGGTCCGAAGCGGATGCAGGTGGCCGGCAAGAAGCGGGTAGGTAAGAAGTAGTGCCTCCCGCGCCCAAACGCGCCCGCGGGCGGCGCAAGCCGAAAAAGAACGTCCCGATCGGACAAGCCCACATCAAGACCTCTTTCAACAACACGATCGTCTCGCTCACCGACACCGCGGGCAACGTGATCGCCTGGGAGTCGGCGGGAGGGGCCGGCTTCAAGGGCTCGCGCAAGTCGACGCCGTTCGCGGCGCAGGTGACCGCCGATGCGGCGGCCCGCAAGGGACTCGAGCAGGGACTGCAGAAGGTCGAGGTCTACGTCAAGGGCCCCGGCTCGGGCCGCGAGACCGCGATCCGCTCGCTGCAGGCCGCCGGGCTCGAAGTCACCGGCGTCAAAGACGTTACCCCTCAGGCCCACAATGGCTGCCGCCCCCGCAAGCGGCGCCGCGTCTAGCACCTTCCACCAAGCGACCAGCACGAGAGCACCCACGAATGGCACGAGACACAGGCCCGCAGTGCAAGCAATGCCGCCGCGAGGGACAGAAGCTGTTCCTGAAGGGCGAGCGCTGCCTGACCGACAAGTGCGGCGTGGAGCGCCGCTCCTACCCGCCGGGCGAGCACGGACGCGGGCGGATGAAACAGAGCGAGTACCGGGTGCAGCTGCGCGAGAAGCAGAAGGCGCGCCGCTACTACGGCGTGCTCGAGAAGCAGTTTCACGGCTACTACGAAAAGGCCTCGCGCCAGCCGGGCATCACCGGCGAGAACCTGCTCGCGATGCTCGAGTGCAGGCTGGACAACGTCCTCGTGCGGCTGGGCTTCGCCGCCTCGCGCCGTCAGGCGCGCCAGCTGATCCGTCATGGCCATTGGACGGTGAACGGCCGTCGCGTGAACATCCCCAGCTACCAGGTTCGCCCCGGTGAGGTGATCGCCATCAAGGCCGACACCCCCGCCACGCAGGTTGTGCGCGACGCCACCGAGCTCACCGGTCAGATTCCAGCGTGGCTGCAGGCCGATCACGAGTCGCTGACGGCCAAGGTGCTGCGGCGCCCGGAGCGGCGTGAGGTCGCGGCGCCGGTGCAGGAGCAGCTCATCGTGGAGCTGTACTCGAAGTAGTGGGAGCTTTGCCCGCACCGCGGCCGATCCCGGCGGCGGTGCGCCCGAGCCGGCGTCCGTGCGACGCCGGTGCGACACCAAAACGACGTTAGGACTCTGATGCTCGACTTCCAAATCCCCCGGATCACAAGCGAGTCCGTGGAGCAGAACCGCGGCACGTTCACAATCGAGCCGCTGGACCGCGGCTTCGGCTACACGTTCGGAAACTCGCTGCGGCGCGTGTTGCTCTCCTCCCTGGCCGGCGCGGCCGTCACGAGCGTGCGCATCGAGGGCGTGGCGCACGAGTTCTCGACCATCCCGGGCGTCAAGGAGGACGTCACCGACATCGTGCTGAACCTGAAGGGGGTCGTCTGCCGGATGCACTCCGACGCGACCGAGGTCGAGGCGCCGCTCGTGGTGACAGGCCCCGGCGAGATCACCGCGAAGGACATCGACCTGCCCGCGGGGGTGGAGATCCTCAACCCCGTCGTCCACATAGCGACGCTCGAGAAGAAAACGAAGCTCGAGCTGTACATGACGATCGGCCGCGGGCGCGGGTACCGGCCCGCCGAGGAGAACAAGTCTGCCGACCAGCCGATCGGGGTGATCCCGATCGACTCGATCTTCTCGCCGGTGCGCCGCGTGGCCTACGCGGTCGAGCAGGCGCGCGTCGGGCAGAAGACCGACTTCGACAAGCTCACCCTCGACATCGAGACGGACGGCTCGATCGATCCGCAGGCGGCCCTGCGGGAGGCGGCCGAGCTGTTGATCTCCCAACTGGCGATCTTCACGGACGCCGATCGCATCCAGGAGCTCCGCGCGGCCCCGGGCGGGCAGCTCGACGGCCATGGCCTGGCGGTCGGGCAGTGGCGCTCCGGCGGGTCTGCAGGGTGAGGAGTGGACGATCCTGATCGAGGAGCTCGAGCTCGGCGTGCGCTCCTACAACTGCCTGAAGCGGGCCGGGATACAGACGGTCGGCGACCTGATCTCCAAGTCGGAGGCCGAGCTGAACGCGATCCCCAACTTCGGGAAGAAGTCGATCGACGAGGTGATCGAAACGCTTCACGCGCGCGGCCTCGCTCTGCGCCAGGATTGAGAGCATCGTCATGAGGCACCAGAGGACCCGCAACAAGCTCAGCCGTGACAGCGCGCATCGCAAGTCGCTGCTCATGAACCTGAGCAAGGAGATCATCGAGCACGAGCGGATCAAGACGACCGAGGCCAAGGCCAAGGCGGTGAAGCCCGAGATCGAGAAGCTGATCACGCTCGCCAAGCGGGGAGATCTGCACGCGCGACGCCAGGCGCTGTCCACGCTCGCGCAGGACAAGTTCGCGGTGTACAAGCTGTTCGAGGACCTGGCTCCCCGCTACGCCGAGCGCCCGGGCGGCTACACGCGCATCCTGAAGCTCGGACCGCGCAAGAGCGACGCGACCGAGATGGTCTTCATCGAGCTGGTCTGACGCGCGTAACGTCGCAGCCACCAGGGGGACCGCAGCGGGTCCTAAGCTGGAGAGGCAAATGCTGAACGTGCTGCTGACCAACGACGACGGGATCGAGGCCGAAGGCCTGCAGGCGATGAGGCGCGCGCTGCTGGAGGTCGACGGCGTGCGTCTGGCGGTCATCGCCCCGGACGGCAACCGCTCGGCGATGGCCCGCTCGATCACCACCCGCAGGCCGCTGTGGGTGGCCGAGGTCCCGTTCTCCGACGGGACAGCCGGCTATGCGACCGACGGCACCCCGGTGGACTGCGTGAGGCTCGCCAGCCTGGGGCTGGTGGAGGACTTCGACACCGACCTCGTGGTGTCTGGCATCAACCACGGCGCGAACCTGGGCGACGACATCACGTACTCGGGCACGGTCGCCGCCGCGCTCGAGGGAGTGTTGCTGGGGCTGCCCGCGATCGCCGTGTCCCAGCAGTCCGGCGCGCGCTCACTGGACTACCGCTTCGACGGCGGCTTCGGCTTCGACGTGGCCGCGGCGTTCGTCGCGCGGATGGTGGAGCGGATCGAGGACGTGCCGCTTCCGCCGGCCACGCTGCTCAACGTGAACGTGCCGGCGGGCAAGCCGCTCGGCGTCGAGGTTACGAGCCTCGGCAAGCGCATATACCGCGACGAGTTGAAGCTCGAGCACGAGGAGGAGCACGGCAGGCGCTACTGGATCTACGGCTCGGACCCCGGCTTCCACGACGAGCCGGGCACCGACCTGGCGGCGGTGGCGGCAGGGCGCGTCGCCGTCACCCCGCTCCATTTCGACCTGACCGACCGCCCGAGCCTCGAGGCGCTGCGGCGCTTCGACCTGGAGGAGCTGCTGGCCCCGCTCGCGCGCGACGCGCCGTGAGCGCCGAGAGCAGGACACGGCCCGCCGGCGGCCGGGGATCGAAGGGGTCCCCCGACGGCAGCGACGCGGGCGTCGGAGCGGGCGAGCCGCCGGCCGAGACGGTCGCGCGCGCCCGCGAGCTGCGCGATCTGCTCGCCTACCACGCGCGGCGCTACTACGTGCTCGACGACCCGGAGATCGGCGACGACGAGTACGACAGGCTGCTGGACGAGCTGCGCGCGATCGAGGCGCACCACCCCTCCCTTGCGACGGCGGACTCTCCCACCCGGCGGGTCGGCGGCGAGCCGGTTGGCCGGTTGGAGAAGGTCAAGCACCTCGAGCCGATGCTCTCGCTCGGGAACGTGCGGTCAGAGGCGGAGCTGCGGGCGTGGGTCGAGCGGATGCGCAACCACCTGGCGCGCGAGGGGATCGCGAAGCCGGGCTTCCAGTTCGTCGTCGAGCCGAAGATCGACGGTCTGGCGATCAGCCTCGTCTATCGGGACGGCGTGCTCGAGCGCGGCGCCACCCGGGGGGACGGGGAGGTGGGCGAGGACGTCACGCACAACCTGCGCACGATCGGCGCGATTCCCCTGAGCATTGCCGATGCGCCGGCGCTCGTGGAGGTGCGGGGCGAGGTGTACATGTCGCTCGCGGACTTCTCCGAGCTCAACGAGCGCCGCAGCGAAGCGGGGCTCTCGACGTTCATGAATCCGCGGAACTCGGCGGCGGGCACGATCCGCCAGCTCGACCCGGCCGACGCGGCCGAGCGCCCACTGTCGATCTGGTGCTACCAGGTGGGGGTGACCGCCGAGAGCCTGTCGTTCAAGAAGCATTCGCAGGCGCTCCAGTGGCTGACCGAGCACGGGTTCCGCGTCAACAGCGACATCTTGCTGCTCGGGAGCGAGGACGAGGTGATCGAGCAGTGCCTGCAGTGGCAGGCGCGCCGGGGCGAGCTGGACTTCGAGATCGACGGCGCGGTGGTGAAGGTGGACGATCTCGAGCTGCAGCGCAGGCTGGGCTCGGCGGGGCGCGACCCGCGCTGGGCGGTCGCCTGGAAGTTCCCACCGACGACGGCGGTGACGCGGCTGGAGAAGGTGATGTGGAACGTGGGGAAGTTCGGCGACCTGCGGCCCTATGCGGTGCTCAAGCCGGTGGAAGTGGGCGGCGTGAGGATCGGCCTCGCCACCCTCCACAACGAGGAGGACCTCGCGCGCAAGGACATACGGGCCGGCGAGGACGTGATCGTGCTGCGCGCCGGGGATGTGATCCCGCAGGTCGTCTCGCCGGCGCCCCACGTGGTCGAGAAGCAGGACCGGCCGGCCAAGCCGCGGCCCCCGGCGCGCTGTCCGTTCTGCAACACGAAGACCGTCAAGCCGGCCGAGGGCGTGTTCACGAAGTGCCCCAACCCCGACTGTCCCGCGCGCGCCTGGCAGCTGCTCAAGCACTTCGTCTCGCGGGGCGCGATGGACGTCGACGGCCTCGGCGAGAAGCAGGTCGCGCTGTTGCAGGAGCGCGGGCTCCTGAGGACCGCCGGCGACTTCTACCGGCTCGGCGAGCAGCAGCTCCTCGAGCTCGACGGCTTCGCCGAGCTGTCGGTGAAGAACCTGCTGCGGTCCATCGAGGAGTCCAAGCAGCGGCCGTTCGCTCGTGTGCTGTTCGCGCTGGGCATCGAGGAGGTCGGCGAGGTGACCGCGCGCAACCTCGCGATGCGCTTCCGGGACATCGACTCCCTGCTTGGCGCCTCGGCCGATGAGATCGCCCAGACGCCCGGGGTCGGCGAGAAGATGGCCGGCGCGATCAGGGGCCAGCTCGACGAGAGGCGCATGCGCGAGCTGATCGCCGACCTGCGCGGCGTGGGGCTTCAGTTCAGCCAGGAGGGTCCCACCCCTTCGCAGGGCCCGCTGGCGGGCAAGACGCTCGTCCTCACGGGCACGCTCCCGGTCTGGTCGCGCGAGCAGGCCACCGAACGGATCATGGCCGCCGGCGGGCGGGTCACGGGGTCGGTGTCGAAGAACACCGACTTCCTCGTCGCCGGCGAGAGCCCCGGCTCGAAGCTCGCCAAGGCCGAGCGGCTGGGAGTGGCGGTGCTCGACGAGCCCGCGCTGCGCGAGGTGCTCGGTCAGTAGCCGGCGATCGTGATCGCCATGTGATCCTGGAAGTGGTGGGCGGTTTCGATGGCGATGGCGTCGGTGAAGATCGCGAAGACGAGCAGGTGGCCGTCTGAGGATTCGCAGTACCCCGCGAGGTTGGACACGCCCGTGAGCGTGCCGGTCTTGCCCTGGCAGCGTCCCGCGGCGCGTGTGCCGCGCATGCGCCTGGCGAGCGTGCCGGTACGCCCGGCGACCGCCAGACTCGCGCGCAGCACCGCGCCTTCCGGCGTTGACGCGAGCATCGAGAGCAGCTGGGCGACCTGGTAGGGAGATGTGCGGTCGGCGGGCGAGAGCCCCGAGCCGTCGACCACACGCGGGTGGATGCCGAACACGGTGGCGATCGTCTGGGCCATGACGGAGGCCCCGGCGGCCGTCGTGCCGGCCCCCGCGAAGCGGGCCCCGAGGTCCTTGATGAGGGTCTCGGCGAAGAAGTTGTCCGAGTACGGAAGCATCAGGCCGAGAAGCTGGGCGACGGTCGGGGATTGCACCCCGGCCAGAGGGGTGGCCCCGGAGGGGGTGGGCGCGGCGCCGTGCGAGCCGTCGATGCTGACGCCGGCGGCCTTCAGTGCGGCCCACAGCTCGCGGGCGGCGTAGGCGCCGGGAGCGTGGGGACCGCGTTCGGATCCGCTCGCGCCGCGGTTGAAGGCGAGCCCGCTCAGCGTGCCTTCGAGAAAGGGGTCACGCGCGAAGCCGCTTGACGGCTCGCCGCGCCGGGAGTCCAGGTAGGACTCGTCCCCCTCGATCGAGCCCGTGACGTGGTGGATGCCATCGACGCGGACGAGCTGGGTGACGAGCGCCGAGAGGCTCGCGCCGATGCCGTTGTAGTGGTCGCGGATGAACCGCGCGCTGCCGAAGGTCGGGTCTCCGCCCCCGCGCAAGTACAGGCTGCCTTCCCACACGCCGCCGGGCGCGAGGGCCCCGGCGCCCAGCACGGTTGTGGCCATGCGGGCGCCCGCTCCCATCCGGGAGAGCGCCGTTGCGGCGGTGTAGAGCTTCTCGACGGACGCCGGCGGGCGGAGGGTGCTCGCGCGCTCGGAGAAGAGCGCCCGTTTGGCGGTCAGGTCATAGACGTAGGCGCCCGACGCTCCTCCGGCGAGGCTCAGCTGGTGGTGGAGGTTCGCCTGCAGGGCGGCGCTTTCGCCCGCCCCGCGCGCCGCGGTGGGCGCGCAGATGCAGGCGAAAAGGCCCGTCAGGGCGCATAGGAGGACCGCGGGCGCGCGGGCCGCGGAGCGCGCAAGCGCCCGCCCGGGAAGCGTCTTTAGCTTGTTTTCGATCACGTGAGCCGTAGAATCAAGCGGGCATGGGCAAGGTTGTCAAGCTGGAACCGAAGATCAAGGAGAAGTCCGCCGGGGCCAAGGAGCGGGATCGTCCGGTCGTGGCTCGCGGGGTCGGGCGCCCGGGATCGGTCGATCGCCGGCGTCGGCCAAGGCGCGACAAGACCGCTCTGGTGCTGGGCGGCGGAGGGTTCACGGGGGGCGTGTATGAGATCGGCGCGCTGCGGGCGCTCGACCTGCTGGCGGTGAACAGCTCGGTCAACCAGTTCGACGTCTACGTGGGAACCTCCGCGGGGTCATTCATCTCCGCACTGTGCGCCAACGGCGTGACCCCCGAGGAGATGATGAGGGTGGTCACGCGCCAGGGCGAGCCGCCCTTCAAAGACATCGACATCACCGATCTGCTGCGTCCGAACCTGGCCGAGTTCGCGCGCAAGAGCGCCCTGCTGCCGCTGCGGGCGGCCTCGCTGGTTCGCGAGGTCATCTCCCAGCGCGGAGCGGTCTCGCTGATGGACGTCCTGCTGGGGCTCGCCGAGGGACTGCCGTCGGGTCTGTACACGGGAGCCGGGATCGAGGACTATCTGCACAAGGTGCTCGGCGAGCCCGGCCGCACCGATGACTTCAAGGATCTGGCCCAGGAGCTGTACATCACCGCGACCGACCTCGACACCTGCGAGCGGGTGGTGTTCGGGGCGAAGGGCTCCGACGACGTGCCGATCTCAACGGCTGTCCGCGCATCGGGGGCGCTGCCGATGGTCTACGCACCCGTCGCGGTGAAGGGTCGCGAGCTGATCGACGGGGGGATCGTCTCGACGACCAACCTCGACATCGCCGTGCAGGCTGGGGCGAAGCTGATCGTCGTGATCAACCCGATCGTGCCGTTCGTCAACGACTTCACGAGCACCGTCAGGACCCTTCGCGGCGAGCGCGACCGACGCGTCTCCGACATGGGCTTCCCGCAGATCGGCTATCAGGTGTTCAAGCTGATCGCCCACCAGCGGCTGCACGAGCTGGCTGCGCACTGGGAGGAGCGCCATCCCGGCGTGGACATCGTGCTGATCGAGCCGGAGGAGACCGACGAGCTGATGTTCCAGACCTCGATGATGAACTTCGCCTCGCGGGTGGAGATAGCGCGCCACGGCTTCGAGTCGGTGACCAAACACCTGGCCGGGGAATACGACCGCTACCGGGAGATCGCCAAGCGCCACGACATCGAGATCTCGGCCAAGCGGGTGCGCAAAGTGGTGGAGCACTTCGACGCCGAGCCCGAGCGCGTGAGCGCCTGGAGGAAGATCCTCGAGGGTACGACGGGCGCGTTGCTTCGCCAAGCAGGGTAGACCGGGATCCGGCAAGAGCGCTGCAGACGGGTCCACGGCCCGCCGGGGGGTCCGTACGGCGCCCTGCAGAGCGCCTACAGCGCCTTGTCCAGGGCGGCCAGCAGGCGGTCTGAGGCGGAGGTGCCGCGCAAGCCGATGCGCACGTGACGAGGCTCGCCCAGAGCCGCGCCGGCGGCCACGAGCACGCCCGCCTGGGCCAGGCGGGCCGCCAGCTCATCCCCGCCCACCAGCGGGTGTGCGGCCCACAGGAAGTTGGCCTGGCTCTCGGAGACGTCGAACTCGCGCTCGCGCAGCGCCGCGGTCAGGCGCACGCGCTCCCGGCAGATCGTGCGCATGTTGGCGGCCAGCAGCTCAGAACAGCTGTGAAGCGCCTCGAGTGGGCCGGACTGCGACACCTCCGAGACGCCGAGGTCGGGATCGAGCTCGGCCAAGAGGTCCTCCGAGCCGGGTCCTCCCATTGCGTAGCCGACCCGTAGCCCGGCCAGCCCCCATGCCTTGGAGAAGCTCCGGAAGACGAGCAGCCGCGGGTGGCCCTCCAGCAACGCGAGGGATGCGTTCGTGGGCTGCGCGTCGGCGAACTCGACGAGCGACTCGTCGAGCAGGACCGCGACGCCGTCCGGCAGCCCGTCCAGCAGCCGTTGAAGGTCCGCTGTCGCCAGCAGCTCTCCGGTGGGGTCGTTCGGGCTCGCCAGGGCGACCACGCGGACGTCCTGCTCGTGCGCGGCCGAGAGCAGGGCGTCCACCCCGCCCGGGCTGCGGACGGCATGGCCGTGGGCGCGACGGGCCATGATCGGGTAAAGCGGATACGAGGGCCATGAGGTGAGCAGCGCCTGGCCGGGCTCGATCAGGGCGCGCGTGGCCGAGCTGAGCAGCTCGGCGGCGCCGTTGCCGAGGATCAGCCGGCCCGGGTCGACGCCGTTGCGTTCGGCCAGCTCGTTCCGCAGATCGGAGCCCCGCAGATGCGGATAGCGGTGCAGGCCGCGACGGGCGACGAAGGTGATCGCGTTGACGATCCGCGGATTGGGCAGATCGGGCCAGGTGGTCTGGGACAGGTCGAGCGTCTCCACGCGGGTGAGCGCCTTGCGCCTGCGCTCGGCGGCCTCTTCGCGGAGGCCTTCATTGACCTCCTCCTCGGACATCCCTTCGAACTGGCGGTAGTAGTCGAGCAGGCCCACGGTATGGCTTGTTCTAGCAGCGGTGCCCGGCTTCGCGGTGGCGCGCCTGGGGCCGGCGTGCCGGTTGCGCTCAAGCCTTGCCGGAACCGGAGACGATGTCCGAGCCAGGTCCGTGGATGACGAGGAACCAGAACACGAAGATCAGCGCGCAGACCGCGGCGGTGGCCGCGAAGATCCGCCCCAGCACGCCCGTGCGCTGGTCGTGGCCGGCGGCCCGGCGGACGAGGATCCAGGCCTGGTCGAGGCGGCGCATCAGCGACAGCGCCCCGAAGAGCATCAGGAAGAGCCCCACGAACGACACCAGGATGCCCAGGCTGACGCTCCCGGAGAGGTAGTCCGCCTGCGAGCCGATCCACAGGCAGGCAAGCGGGATGGGCCCCCAGCAGAGCAGGCTGAGCAGGGCGATGGCGACGAGCATCAGGTTCGCCAGCGAGCCGTCGACGCGCTGGCGCGCCTCGCTGCCGCGCTGGGGCAGCGTGCGAAAGCGGACCGGGGCAGTCCCTGGCCGTCGGCCGACGAACAGCCCACCGGTATCGCTGGGATCGGAGCGCATCTGACCTAATACTCGCAGCTAACGGCCCGATGCCGCTACGCACCCCTCCTGAAGGCGGCGTGCGGGCCTCGCGATGAGCCCCCGTGCGGACGGCTGCGCCCGGTCAGCCACGCCGCGCCGGGCGGCTGCTAGCCGCCATACAGCTCGTCGAACACCTCTGCGTATTTCTCGTTGACCACGTTGCGCTTGACCTTCAGCGTGGGGGTCAGCTCGCCGGTCGCCTGCGAGAGGTCGTGGTCGAGGATCACGAACTTCTTGACCTGCTCGACCTGGGCGTATTTGGCGTTGGCATGGTCGATCTCCCGCTGGATCAGCGCCTGCACCCCGGGATCGCGGGCCAGCGAGGGGATGTCCTCCGGAAGGTCGTGTTCGCGCGCGTAGATCGGGATCTCTTCCTCGTCCAGGGTGATCAGCACGACCGGATAGGGCCGCGCGTCGCCATGCATCACCGCCTGGGAGATCCAGCGACACTGCTTGAGGTCGTTCTCGATGTTCGCCGGCGTGAGGTTCTTGCCCCCGGCCGTGATGATGATGTCCTTCTTGCGGCCGGTGATCGAGAGGTATCCGTCCTCGTCGATCGAACCGAGGTCGCCCGTGTGAAGCCACCCGTTCTCGACCGCGCCGAAGCTCTCTTCGGCGCGGTTGTGGTACCCGTCGAAGATGTTCGCGCCTTTCACGAGGATCTCGCCGTCCTCGGCGATCTTCAACTCCACCCCGGGGAGCGCCCGGCCGACGGTGCCGAAACGGTGGTGCTCGAGCGTGGAGATGCTCGCCGCAGTGGCGGTCTCGGTCATGCCGTAGCCCTCGAACACCGGCACGCCGCAGGCGTAGAAGAACTCGAGGATCTCCTTTGCGATGGGCGCAGCGCCGCTCGTGGCGTGGCGTATCCGGCCGCCGAAGATCGCGCGCACGTTCTTGAACAGCTGCTCGTCGGCTTCGTCGAACGCGCTCTGCAGCTCCGCCGGGACGGGCTCGCCGCGGGCCATCATGTCGCGCACCTTCACGCCGAGCTCGATGGCCGCCTGCGCGCGCTGCTGCTCCTGCGCCGACTTGGCCTCGATCGCGCCGTGGGCGAGCGTGTATATCTTCTCGAACACGCGCGGCACGGAGGGCAGGTAGGTCGGCTTGACCTCCATCAGCTCGGGCACGATCTGCTTGGTGTCGCCCCCGAAGTAGGCGAGGGTGCTGCCCAGCGCGAACGCCGCGAGCTGAACCAGCAACGCGTAGGAGTGCGCGAGCGGGAGGTACAGGTAGCTGAGCTCGTCCTCGGTTATCTCTCCGGCCTCCCTGATCATCTCGATGATCGCTCGGTAGTTGCCGTGCGTGAGCACGCAGCCCTTCGGCGGCCCGGTGGTGCCGGACGTGTAGATGAACGTGAACGGGTCCTCCGGGCGCACGGCCGAGCGGCGGGCCTCGAGCTCCGCTGGGGAGCGCGCGCGTCCGCGCTCGCGCACCTCGTCGAGCGTGATCGCCCCGAGCGCGGCGACGTCTGCCGCGGGGTCGCTCGGAGGATCGATCACGATGATCGTGCGCAGGTTGGGGACGCGGTCGCGGATCGCTGCGACCTTCGCGAGCTGTTCTTCGTCCTCACACACGATCGCGCAGGCCTCGGAATCCGACATCACCCACAGGCACTCCTCGGGGGAGTTCGTCTGGTAGATCGGCACGACGACAGTGCCGGCCGAGCTCGCGGCCATGTCGACGTAGGACCACTCCGGGCGGGTGTTGGCCAGGATGCAGAAGCGCTCGCCTGCCTGGATGCCGATGTCGATGAGCCCGAGACCGATCTCCTGAACGGTGTCGGCAAGCTCCGCGTAGGTCACGTCCTGCCAGGCGCCGTCGCGCTTGTAGCGCACCGCGACCTGCTCTGCATTCGCCGCCGCCGAGTGCGGGATCAGATCGGCGATCGTATGGAATCCCGTGGTCGACGCCGCGGCGGTGGCCTCCATTGGAACTTTCCTCCTCCTGGATCAGTCGGGCTTGCGTACCAGATGCATCTTAGACTCCCAAGTTGGGAGCCGCGCACAGATGTGCGGACTACACGGGGTTGGGAACGTCGAGGAAGACGTGGCGCACCCCAAAGCGCTCGGCCAGGTGCTCGCCGAGGCGCCTGACGCCGAAGGTCTCGGTGGCATAGTGGCCCGCCGCGATGAAGTGCACGCCGGCCTCGCGCGCCTGCGCCATCGCCGGCTCGGCCGGCTCGCCCGTGAGGAACGCATCCGCGCCGGCGGCCGTGGCCTCGGGCAGATAGTTGGCGCCGGCACCGGAGACGATCGCGATGCGGCGGATCCGCGCAGGGCCCCACTCGAACACGAGCGGCCCGCGCGAGGTGATCTCGTCGACGCGCGCGAACAGCTCGGCGGCCGGCAGCCCGTCGCCCGCCAGCCTGGCCAGGAAGCCGATCGGCTCGTCGCGATGCAGCGCAAACGGCTCGAGATCCTCCGCGCCGAGCGCGCGGGCGAGCAGCGCGTTGTTGCCGAGCTCGGGGTGAGCGTCGAGTGGGAGGTGGTAGGCGGCCAGGGCGATGCCGGCATCGAACAGGATCTGAAGGCGGCGTCTGAGCGGCTCGTCGATCGCTCTCACGCCGGCGCCCCAGAAGAGCCCGTGATGGACGACGAGCAGCCCCGCCTGCTCGGCCGCCGCCAGCTCGAAGAGCTCGGCATGCGCGGAGACGCCGGTGGCCACCGTCTCGACCTCCGCGGGCCCGGGAACCTGCAGCCCGTTGACGCAGTAGTCCTCGAAACGGGAGGGCCGAAGGACCCGGTCTAACTCCTGCAGGATGTCAAGGACGCCAACAGCCACCGGCCGACGATAGCGGTGTGGACCGGCCGACGATAGCCGTGTGGAATACTGGCAGGCGCGTCGGGGCGTGGCGCAGTCTGGTAGCGCGCACCGTTCGGGTCGGTGAGGTCCCCGGTTCGAATCCGGGCGCCCCGATATCTACTCATTCCTCACCAAAAGCTGCGCAGGCTGCGCCGGCGCGCGCGACCCGATCTCGCCTGTCGTTGCAGCACGGGAGGCTCGCCCTGGCGGCGTCGACGGCGCTTCCCACGGGGGACGGCTACAGCGCGTAGGGGCCGAACCGCTCGATCGCAACGAACGCGGCCAGCGCAAAGATGACGACGTTCAGGACCAAATGTGAGTATTCACCGCGTCGTATCAGCGTGGCCGCGGCGACGACCATCGTGAGCGCGAGCCCGCAAGCTGCGATAGGTGTGAGGATCGGGGCGACCCCGAGCGCGGCGGGCAGGACGACGCCGATCGCGCCGAGCACCTCGACCGTGCCGACGGCCTTGACCTGCCCGTCCGTGAAGTCTTCCACGTACGGGGTTTTCTCCTGCAGCGCCTCGCGGGGCAGGGTGAGCTTCATGAGGCCCACGGCGAGGAATACGGCCGCCAGGATGGCCTGCGCGATCCAGATGACCGTGTTCACGTGAGTTGCTCCCGGATTGTCGGTGGCGGTGCTTGAGAGGGGATTCCGCGGAGGGGATTCCGCGCGCCTATTCGGCGCGGACCGGGTTGGTGAGGACTCCGAGCCCGTCGACCTCGACCTCGACGGTGTCGCCGTCGCGCAGGAAGATGCCCTGCGGGCCCCCGACGCCGGCCGGGGTGCCGGTGGCGATGATGTCGCCCGGCGCCAGCGTGATCGTCCGCGAGAGCCAGGCAACCGCGCCGGCGACGGAGAAGATGAGGTTGGACGTGTTGCCCTCCTGCACGACCTTGCCGTTGATCCTCGTACGCAGGCCCAGCGAGCCCAGGTCGCCCGCCTCGTC
The DNA here is from genome assembly GCA_963811445.1 of uncultured Solirubrobacterales bacterium. Classification (GTDB taxonomy): domain Bacteria; phylum Actinomycetota; class Thermoleophilia; order Solirubrobacterales; family Solirubrobacteraceae; genus Palsa-744. The sequence goes on along the minus strand of CAWERP010000002.1, from coordinate 148,333 downwards.
GAGCGTCACGAGAGCAGGGCCGCACGGCGCGAACGTGTCGACTGCCTTGCCGCTCGTCCACAGAGTGTTCTGCAGCTGCAGGTCGCGGGCGCTCACGTCGTTGAACGGCATCGCGCCTGCGACGTAGGAGAGCGCATCGGCCTCCTCGACGCGGTGTGCGGCGCGTCCGATGACGATGGCGAGCTCGGCCTCGTAGTCCACGTACTCGGGGTGAGCAGCCGGCAGCACGATGTCCTGACCGCTGCCGATCAGGGAGTTCACGAACTTGCCGAACCACAGCGGGGCCGTCGGGATCTCCTGGCCGGACTCTTCGGCGTGGTCGCGGTAGTTCAGGCCGAGGCAGATGATCTTCTCGGGGTCCGGCACCGGGGCGAGAAGCCGCAGCCCGGAGAGGGCGATGCGCTGCTGCGCGCTCTTCGCGCGCTTGCCGAGGTCGGCGAGCGCGTTGGCGTCCAGGGCCCCGAGCAGGCCCTTTACGGAGCTCGCCGGTGCGTCGAGCGCCGAGACGGGTACGACGTCCTGGTCGATCAGGACGCCAGCCTGGGGGCCGCTGCCGTCGTCGAATGTGAGCAGGCGCATCGATCAGTCCGCGTAGGGGATGTCGACGGGGGCCTCCCCGGGCGAGAGCTCTTTCGCCTTCGCACGCTCATGGATCTCGGCAAGCGTCGCGCCCTCGGTGGCGGCCTGTGCGACGAGCGCGGGGTCGACGAAGGTGCCCATCGGGTTCGAGTGGAACTCGTCGCTCTCGCGCATCCACTCGCTCGACTTCGCCCAGTCGCCGAAGATGTCGCACTGCAGCTCGACGTAGTTGCCGTCGGGGTCCTTGTAGTAGTAGGAGAACGTCATCCCGTGGTCGAGGCAGATGTCGGGTGTGATCCCGGCCTCGCGCAGGCGCAGGTAGCTCGCGTTCAGATCGTCGAAGCTGTCGTACTCGAAGGCGCTGTGATGCATTCCGGTGCGGGTGTCCTTCTCCGGGTCATCCGCGAACCCGGGGAAGGCGAGCAACGCGATGCGGTGGTTGGCCTCATCGTTTGACAGCCACGCCCCGTCGGGGGCCTGGAAGAGCACCTCGGCTCCCACGAGGGTGCGGTACCAGTCGACCATCTCCTGAAGTCTGGTGGTCTTCAGGTTGAAGTGGTGGAACTTCGGGTGGATCACGGCAGTGTCGGTCATACGCTGGTCTCCATTTCGATCGTGGTCAGTTTGAGGTCGGTGCCGGCACGCCGATCGGCCGCGCCAGGATCTGCGTCAGGGCCCGGGCGAGCTCGCCCGCAGGGTCGTGCGAGGAGCCGATGCTGCGCCATGCGACGAAGCGGTCCGGGCGCACGAGGATCGCGCCCTGAGGGCCGATCTGGCGGCGCCTCAGCCAGGTGCACCTGGGGTCGTAGAGGTCGCCCTCGATGTGCCCGATGCGAGCGGTGTCGACCGGCAGGTCGTGGGAATGCCCGAGATCCGCCGCCGCCTGGCACCACGCGTGGCCGTCCTCGCCGGCGATCAGCAGGAACCGGCCCGGGGCAACGAGATCCTTGATCGGCCGGCGCTCGCCGTCCTCATCGTCGATCCACGCGTGCGGCAGGGACGAGCCCGGCCGGGTGCCCGGCTCGTAGATGCGCACGTCGTCGACCGGCTCGGGTACGGCCCTGCCGTCGTCGACGACCGCGGCAGAGTCGTAGGCGTAGCCGTACTCGACGTTCAGCTCACCGAACTCCATCGAGGAGGCGCGCATTAGGCGCAGCACCTCCCGTCGCAGCTGCTCGTCCTCCGGGCGCCCGCTCCACAGCCGCTGCAGTCGTGCCCAGTTCTCCTGCTCGCTGCTGTCAGGGCTGAGCTCGAGCGCCATCGTGATCTGCACGTGGTTGACCGCGTTTTCCAGAGAGCGCTGGACGTTGCGAGCGTCGACGGGGCGGCGCTCGGCCTCGTAGGTGTCCAGCAGGTCATCGTCAGCGTGGCCGGCGATGACGGCGGCGAGCTTCCAGCAGAGGTTGTGCACGTCGTGGATCGCGCTGGTCAGGCCAAGCCCTCCGGTCGGCGGGTGACGGTGCGCAGCGTCGCCCGCGAGCAGGACGCGGCCGGCACGGAACCTGGACGCCAGGACGCCTTCGAGGGTCCAGCGCGTGATCATGTGTATCTGCATCGGGTGATCGCCGATGCCCATCGCGGCCCGAATGTCGCTCTCGACCGCCTCGTCGGACTCCGCCCGGGGATCGTCGGGCTGGTAGTTGAGGTGGATCACCCACTCCTCCGACTGCGTGCCCCAGTGCTCGGGCCCCATCGGCACCATCACCACGCCGGTCCCCGCCTGCGGCGAGAGGCACCAGCGCAGAAGCACATCCTCGTCGCCGAGCAGCTGAGAGAAATCCGCCGTGGCATGGATCGTCGCGGCGCGGCCGAGGACGCCAAGGCCTTCATAGTCGATGCCGACCAGACGCGGGACGGTGCGGCCCCCATCGGCGCCGATCACGTACTGCGCGCGGACGGTGTACTCGCGTCCTGTCTCGCGCTCACGGATCACGGCGCTCGCCCCGTCCTCGTCCTGGCTCACGTCGATCAACTCGTGCCCGAAGCGGATCCGCCCGGGCGAGAGCTCCTCGGCGCGGTCGCGAAGCACCGGCTCCAGGCGGATCTGGGGGAGGTTCATCTGGCGCGCCGAACTCGCCGACGCCCAGTTCTCGTCCGCGCCGCCTGCGCCCCAGCACTCGACGCGCCGGATCCGCCGGCCGTAGCCGTCGCCTCCCGCGATGCCCGCGTAGAAGGCCGTGGCGGCCATCGCCTCCGCAGGCGTACTGCGCCGCTCGATCTCCTGCGCGGCACCTACGTCCTGAAGGATCTCCATCGCCCGCAGGTTCAGCACGTGCGCCTTCGGCAGCCTGGAGGTCGTTGGCAGCGCGCTGACGAGCAGCGTCTTCACGCCCAGGCCGGCTAGCAGCATCGAGGCCGTGAGGCCGGCGCCGCCGCCGCCGACTATCAGGACCGGCACCTCCTCGTCGAGGGCGCCCTGGTGGTTTGAGGTGGAGCTCGAAGTGTTCATGGCGGCGAACATACACAGGACTGAACAAAAAGTCAAGACTGAGTATATACTCAGAACATGGCTCGCGTGCATACTGCGGAAATGGCTGCCGGGAAAGTCAACTCCAAGCCCCGCCCAGGGCGCAACGAGCGGCGCAAGGCCCGCACACGCAGCGCGCTGCTCGCGGCAGGACAGCGCCTCTTCGGAGAGCGGGGGTTCGAGGCGACGACGGTCGCCGAGATCGCAGAGGACGCCGATGTCGCGATCGGATCCTTCTACAACTACTTCGACACCAAGGATGAGCTCCTCGCGGCGTTGTTGCAGGAGACGCTCGCCGCGCAGCTCAGCCGCATGCAGGCAAGACGCGCCGGCATACAGGACCCGGCCGAGGCGATCAGCGTTGGCCACCGGCACTTCGTGCGCCTGGCCTGGGAGGAGCCCGAGTGGGCGCGGCTGCTGGTGCGTCTGGACGTCCCCTACCGCGTAACCGACGATGTCCTCGCCAGGCCCGCGATGCGTGACCTGCGAGCGGGCATCGCGGCCGGCCGCTTCGAAGTCGCCGATCCTCCGCTCGCGCTGCGCGCAAGCGGAGGCGCACTCATCGCGGTGATGCACGCCCTCCTGCTCGGCGAGCTGGGTAAACACGCCGACTCCGAGCACGCTGAGGGCGTGCTGCGCAGCTTCGGCCTCGACCCCGCCGAGGCCGCCGAGATCGCCCGCAGACCAATGCCCGACGCAGTCGATCCCGAGGAGCACGCACCATGACAGGCAGCCCCGCCGGCCCGTGCCGAATCGACGTCCACGCCCACTACCTCGCTCCGCCTTACAAAGAGGCGCTTGCGGAGACCGAGACGTGGCTGATCGGCGGCATCCCGGTGCCCGAGTGGACGCCCGCGCTCGCGCTGGAGTTCATGGACGCGCACGGGATCGCGGCGCAGATGCTGTCCGTATCCGATCCGGGTGTGGAGTTCGTCGACGGCGAGCGTGCGCCGGCGCTCGCGCGCGAATGCAACGACTTCGTGGCGGGAGTGGTGCGCGAATGCCCCGGACGCTTCGGAGCGTTCGCGGTCCTCTCGTTGAGCGACGTCGAGCAGGCGTGCGCGGAGGCGACCAGGGCCCTGGACGACCTGCGCCTCGACGGCGTGGGGTTGCTCTCGAGCTACGGCGGGCGCTACCCGGGCGACCCGGCGTTCGAGCCGCTCCTGTCAGAGCTGAACAGGCGCGGCGCTTGGGTGATGGTCCACCCTGCCTCCATAGCCCCGGAGCTGAAGCCGGCGCTGTCGGTGCCAGGCTTCATCGCCGAGTATCCGTTCGACACGACCCGTGCGTTCATGTCGCTGCTCTTCAACGGGGTATTCGAGAGCCACCCGGACATCCGCTGGCAGTTCGCGCACGGCGGCGGCACCCTCCCAATGCTGCGCACACGCCTCGCCGCGGCGTCGGCCGCAGCCAAAGAGCTCGGTCCGTTCCTGGGCATCCCCGCCGGCAGCGCCCTGCTGAGCGCCGACAGCGCACACAGGTCGCTCGCCGCATCGTTCTACGACACCGCGCTGATCGCCGACCCGCCCGCCCTCGGGGCAGTCGCCGCGGTCGCCGACCCGGGCCATGTGCTGTTCGGAAGCGACTGGCCCTTCGCGGCCCGCATGTATCCGCCCGCGGGCGATCCCCAGCCCGCGCTGGGCGAGGTGTTCGGGGCGGAGGATCTTCGGGCCATCGAGCGCGCGGGCGCTCTCGCGCAGTTCGAGCATCTCGCCGGCCGCCTGGGACTACCGCAACGCTGAGGCGATGGCCAGGTACGAAACCGCGCCGGTCGAGATACCCGCACTGCCAGGCGGAGGACAACTCGACCACCTGGCATCGATCTTGGCTCCGCTGAGCCGCATCGCCCAGCCGAGGTTCTATGGCATGCACAACATCCCCGCCGAGGGGTCGTTGCTCGTGGGAAACCACACCCTGTACGCGTTCCTCGACCTGCCTTTCATGCTCACGGAGATATGGAAGCGGCGCGCGCTCGCGGTTCGCTCGCTGGGCGAGAACGCCCATTACGCGATCCCGCTATGGCGCGAGCTGCTCACAGCCTGCGGCATGGTTCGCGGCAATCGCGAGAACGTCCGGGCGCTCATGGACGAGCGGGAAACGCTGCTCGTCTTTCCGGGCGGCGCGCGCGAGGTCAACAAGCGACGCGGCGAGAAGTACGAGCTGATGTGGAAAGAGCGCATCGGCTTCGCGCGCCTGGCGATCGAGCACGGCTACCCGATCGTCCCCTTCGCCGCCGTCGGCGCGGAAGAGATGCTCGACATCGTCATCGACGAGAACAACCCGGCCTACGCGCACTTCACCGATCTCGTCAAGAAACTCACCGGCTGGCCGATGCAGCCCCTGGTGCACGGCATCGGCCCGACGCTGCTGCCCCACGCAGAGCGGCTGTACTTCTGGTTCGGCGAACCGATCGAAACAGCACGCTTCAAGGGGCGCCATCAGGTCGACCGGCCGGCGCGCACGACCCGCGACGAGGTGAAGCTCGCCGTCGAGAAGGGGATCGCTTTCCTGATCGCTGAGCGCGAGGCCGACCCCCGCCGCAGGCTTCGCAGGCGACTGCTGAGCAGCAACCCGCACGATGATGGCTAGCATGCGCCGGGAAGTCTCGCTCCAGCGCGACCGCGGGCTCGCACGGCTTCGGTCCCAGATGCGGCTGATTCTCCAGACGGCAGTCGCCGCATCCGTCTCGTGGGAGCTCGCGAGCTTGGCCTTTCCTCACAGCTCGCCCCTGTTCGCACCGTTTGCTGCGATCGCGAGCGTGGCAAGCACGCCCACTGGGTTTGAATCGAGGAACTCGCGCAGCTCCTCGCTCAGTGCGCCCATGCCGCCTGCAGCTCGACCCTGGGCGCCAGGTGCGCGAGGAGCCGGCGCTCGGCCGGTTCGTCGCGGTCAACGACACATCCGTCCCGGACGATCCCGCGGCGCGCACCGGCGCCGGCGTCGAAGCGGCAGAGCCTCATTGCGAGGCCTGCGGGATTTCGACCGGGGGTTGTGCGGGGGCGAGCTCGTCGGCCATCGCCCTGCGGTGAATCTCGGCGAACGGCTCGCCGCCCGCGGCGGCCTGGGCGACCTTCGCCGCATCGACGAAGTGTCCGATCGGGTTGGCGTGGAACTCCTCGGAGGTGTGCATCCACTCCTTCGAGGCCAGCCAGTCGCCGAAGTTGTCGCATTGCAGCTCGACGTGGTTGCCGTCGGGGTCCCGGTAGTAGTAGGAGAACGTCATCCCGTGGTCCAGGCAGATCTCCGGCGTGATCCCCCGCTCGCGCAGCCGCAGATAGTTGCCGTTGAGCTCCTCGAAGTTGGCGAACTCGAACGCGCTGTGGTGCATGCCCGTGCGCGTCTCCTTCTCCGGGTCATCCGCGAACCCCGGGAAGGCGAGCAGCGCGACCCTGTGGTTGGCGCCATCGTTGCTCAGCCACGCACCGGTGGCGTCCTGGAAGACGACCTCCGTGCCGACCACCTCCCCGTACCAGTCGATCATCTCCTGCAGCCTCGTCGTCTTGAGGTTGACGTGATGGAACTTGGGATGAGTCACGGCGGTGTCCGTCATGGGATCGCTCCTGCGGTAGCGGGTGTCGGAGTTATGTCCAGCTGCGTGCGAAGGTCGTCGAGTAGCAGGGGCAACTGCTCCGCGGAGGAAGCGCTGCCAAACACATAGAAGTCGGGGCGCACGAGCACTGCGTAGGTGCCGTGCTCGGACAGCCAAGCGGTCAGGCGCCCGTCCACGTCACGCACACCATGGGGTGCGTCGGCGTCAAGCGAGGCGACCGTCATGTCGAGGGTGTCGATCAGCGCGCGGTGTCCGCGCGAGAGCTGCTCCAGCGGATCTCCCGCGGCGACGATCAGCTGAAAGCCCGGACCGGCGACATCGTCGAAGCGCCCCTCGCGGCCGGCACGGGAGACCACGCCCTGGACGCTGAGCGTGCCGGCGAGCGGATCCGCGTCGCCGCCGACCCGACGATGGATACAGCCGCCGGTGAGCGGCGCGAGCTCGGGGGGCGGTGGTGGCTCGGCCTGGCGCAGCACCGCATCGCGCTCGGCCGCCGCCTGTGGGTCGAGCTGGCAGAGGACCTTCCCCAGCTCCACGGCCAGGCCGATCACCGCCTCGTTCTGGGGCTGGCGCTCGGGGTCGATGCTGTCGAGCAGCCGTTCGCCCGTCAGGCCACGCAGCACGAGGTCGAGCTTCCACGCGAGGTTCGCGGCGTCACGCAGGCCCGAGCACAGCCCCTGGCCCAGGAACGGCGGGGTCAGGTGGGCGGCGTCACCGACCAACAGCACGTGTCCCTTGCGCATCTGGTTGGCCAGCATCGAGCGGAACTCGTACACCGCGCTGCGGGTCAGCGGACCGTCTTCGGGCCCGTACCACGGCTCGAGCAGCGACCACACGCTGTCCGGATCCTCGAAATCCGAGGGCTGCTCGTCCGCCAGCAGCATGAACTCCCATCGCCGGTGCCTGGGACCACTCTGTACGACCGTCGTCGGGCGCTTGGGATCGCACCACTGGCTCGCGATCGGCAGGTACGCGAGCGCCCCCATGTCGTGGGGCTCGGCGTCGACTACCAGCCAGCGCTCCTGGAAGCCGAGATCGCGGCGGGTGATCCCGGCGGCATCGCGCACGAACGAGTTGGCGCCGTCGGCACCAACCAGCCAACGAGCCCTCACCGTCCGCGTGTCGCCCGTCAGCGCAAGCCTGCCCGCCTCCTCCTCCTCAACCCGCCGAAGCGTCAGCTCGATGCCCTCATCGCGGTCAACCAGCCCCGTGGCTTCCCATCCGCGCTCGACGGTCACGGTCGGCAGGCCGCACGCGTGCCGGTCGATCGCGCGCTCCAGCTCCGGCTGGAAGAACATGTAGTCCGTCTCCCAGCCCGACCGCGCCGGGCCGTGCGTCTCGAACCGCATGAGCAACTCGCGGTCGGCCCCGAACCACTGGTAGTCATGCACCGGGATCATCTCCTCCGCGAGCACCTCCGCCAGTCCAAGCGCCTGCAGCAAGCGCATGATCTCGTGATCGAGATGGACGGCGCGGGGGAGGCGGTAGATCTCCTGGAAGCGCTCGAAGACCGCCACACGCTGACCGGCTCGCCCCAGCAGCGCGGCCAACGCCTGGCCCACCGGCCCGTAACCGACGATCGCCACGTCGAAGTCGAGATTGCGCCCGGGACTCCCCATCCGCAACCAGCCTAGGCCATACTGATAGCCTTGTCAAGTATGACCGCTGGATCGCGGACAGCCCCGGCTTCGCCCGTTCCCCGCCTCGACATCGACCTCTACGCAGACGATGTCCTCGCCGACTCCCGCGACGCGTTCGCCCGGATCCGGGATGGCGCTCCCGCGGTATGGCTCCCCCGCCACCGCATGTACGCGATCGGCCGCTTCGACGACGTGCGGGCGGCGCTGCGCGATCCCGAGACCTTCATCAGCGGCTACGGCGTGGCTGCCAACCGCCTCTCCAACCGCCTCGGCCGCGGCACGACGCTGTTCAGCGACGGACGGGTGCACGATAGCCAGCGCAAAATCTTGCGCGGGCAGCTCGGCCCGACCGGACTCGAGGAGATCCAGGACCGTGTCGAGGCACACGCGGAGCGCATCGTCGCCCGGTGCTGCCGCGGCAGCTCATTCGACGTCGTCCGAGACTTCTCAAGCCGGCTCCCGGTCGGCGTCGTCGCCGAGCTGGTGGGCGTGCGCGGTGGGAGCGAGCGGATGCTGCGCTGGGCGGCCGCGACGTTCGACGTTCTGGGCCCACTCAACCGACGTGCCGTGGCGGCGATGCCAACCTCGCTCGGCCTGCTCCTTTACACGCTGCGCTTCAGCGCGGCCGGGGTCCCGCCAGGGAGCTGGGCCGCAGCCGTGTTCGACGCGCGCGACAGGGGTCAGATCACCGCCCGACAAGCGCGGGGTCTCGTGATCGACTTCGTCGCGCCGTCGCTTGACACCACGATCCTCGCCTCGACCCACCTGCTGTGGGTGCTCAGCCGCCATCCCGACGCGTGGGATGAGATCGTCGCCGACCCCTCGCTGATTCCCGCCGCAGTGGTCGAGAACGTGCGCATCGCCTCGCCGATCCGCGGATTCACGCGGCGCCTCTCGCGCGACCACGAGATCGACGGCACGCCACTACCGCGGGGCTCGCGAGTGGTGCTGCTGTTCGGCGCCGCAAATCTCGACGAGACGCGCTTCCCAAATCCCGAGAGCTACGACATCCACCGGCCCAACGGCGCGCACGTCGGCTGGGGAAACGGGCCGCACGCATGCGCCGGCGCCAACCTCGCCAAGCTCGAGATGCAGGCCCTGCTGCGCGCGATGGTCCCCCACGTCCGCCGTGTAGCCACCAGCAACGCCAATCGGTTGCGCAACAACACGCTCCAGGGCTTCAGCGGGCTCACCGCCCGCTTCAGTTAGCAAACAGCCGGCTCACGAGACCGGTGGGGGAACCTGCGGCATCGGCCGCCTCGCCACCTCGGCCGCGTCCTTCCCCGACAGGCCGAACATGCGCAGCACTCCCTCGGCATGGTGGCGGTCGGCGTCCTTCGGTGCACGCCCATCGAGAACGTCGCCCATGACCCCGAGAAGCGCGCCGCCCGCAGCGAACAGCGCGACGCGCCTGTTGGGAACGCTGAAGCGACCCGCTCTGATGCCGCGCTCGAGGTCCCGCCGGGCGAACGGGCCGAGCGCCCTCAGGCCGATCTTCTGCGACACGTCGAGGCGGATCAAGAGCCATCCCCACTCAGGATCGCTGCGGGCGAGGTTCACGAAGTAGCGGTGCGCCGCGGCGACCACCTCTGCAGGGTCGTCAAGGTCGGCCGTGACGGAGGCGACCGCGCCACCCTGGGCGGCAACGGTCTCGCCGACGACGGCTTCGACGACCGCCTCCTTGGAGTCGAAGTGGTTGTAGAAGGAGCCGAAACCGACATCCGCCTCGTCGGTGATCTCGTTGATCCGGGTGTTCTCGACGCCCTGGCGGGCAAACAGCGCGCGCGCGGCGTCGAGCAGCTTCCTGCGCGTCTGCTCGCGACGGCGCGTGTGGCGGTCGGGATGCGGCGCGGTGCGCGTCTCGACGGAGGGAGCCGCCCCGCTGCTGGCTGCATCGCTGCTCATATATGACAATTCTATCAGCGAAAGCCGCCCAACGGCTTGGCCCACTGGAGATCGCGGGCACCGCGGCCGTACCCGCGGGCATTGACGGCGAGGCCGTCACCGTGCTGGCGCCGCTCCGGTGTACAAGTCGTCCCGCCGCACTGCGCGTCCGGATCTCACGCCACCATCCGGGCGTCTCGCCTTCAGCGTTGCTCTCGTCACGACGACGGCCCCGTGGCGCAGGTCCGGGCGCATGACGCTACGCGGCACGGTGGCTGGTCGGGTTGCCCACCTCACGCGAAGCGTCATGATGCATTCGTGGGCGTACCCTTAGATCCCGCGCCGTCGGAGAGTGATGTTGCTGGCGCTCTGCGGGCCGTTGGGATCCCGGCGGAGGTGATCGAGCGTGCGATCGAGCGTGGCGATCCCGAGAGTGCGATCTTCGACGCGGTGCTGATGCCTTCGATGGCCGAGCGGACCGTGACCGCGGAGGAGATCGAGCAACGAGGGGGGCTGCGCGTCGGCGATCTGCAGGCGTTGATGGGTGCCTTCGGACTTCGGCCCCCAGCACCGAAGGAGCCTGCGTTCTCGCCGGAGGAGGCTCGGGTGTATGTCGAGCTCGGTCGCCTGAGTGACGTCTGGCCTGTGGAGTTCGACGTGCGCATCGGGCGCGCGTGGGGTCCGCTTCTGGCGCGCGCCGCGCAGGCTGCCATGCAGCTTTTCCGCCACTACGCGGAGCCGCGGCTGCGCACCGATCACACCGACCGCCTTGCGGGCCTGCGCGCAGTGCAGAGCGCATTTGAGCGCCTGCTCCCATTGGCCGATCCGGTCCTCCTCGGCGTCTACCATCGGTGGGTAGAGCATGAGCTGGCACAAGCAGCCGTCAGCGAGGCGGAGGCATCCAGTCATGCGCTGCCGGGTGCGGTCAGCGTCGCCTTCCTGTTCTGCGATCTGAAGGATTTCACCGCCTTCGCGGATGCCGAAGGTGATGAGGCTGCGTTAGCGGCGGTGGATCGATTCTTCGACGCGGTGGCCCTCGAGCGCGGCGACGATTCTCGCCTCATGAAGGCGTTGGGGGACGGGGTGATGCTCGCGTATGGGGACGCCCCCACAGCCGTGGCCGCCGGCGCACGCATAATGGCTCGCGCGCGCACATTGACACCGCTGCGCGTGCACGCGAGCGTGCACTGCGGGGTGGCGATCGCCCGCGACGGCGACTACTTCGGTCGCGCCGTCAACCTGGCGGCCCGCCTGCTCGACGCTGCGGGTGCCGACCAGCTGGTCGCCACGCGATCCGTCGTGGAGAGCACTGTCGGCTCCTACGCGTGGGAGCCGATCGGTGTTCGCAAGATGCGTGGCGTGGCCCAGCCCGTCGAGGTCTTCTGCCTCCAGTAGCCGGCAGCACCACGGCGTCACCGCCACGGACGCGATCGTTTACGCCGCTGCGACATCGTTTGTCTGTTCGGCTCGACTCGACGGGCCGGACAGGGTCCTGGCGTTTGCGTCAGAGGATCATGACGGAGGAGTAACGTGCTTCAGCCTCGAGCGTCGTAGCTCGACGGTGCATCGCGAAACAGCGCGCGCCGTAATCGTCGGCGATGTTCGAGCAGCCAGCTATGAGCGTCCGCAACCTCGACAGTCTGTTCAACCCCACTCACGTGGCCGTCGTCGGCGCCGGGGGTGAGCGCACGCAACTTGGCCACATCGTCCTGCGCAACCTCGTCGATGCCAGCTTCGAGGGGGTGGTATACCCGATCAACCCTCGCCGCGAGTCGGTCGGCGGTATCCAAGCCTACGCCAGCATCGCGGAGACGCCGGCCAGGCCCGAGCTTGCAATCGTGTGCACACCCGCCGCCGCGCTCCCGGAGGTGGTGCGTGAGTGCGGTGAGAGGGGAGTCGCGGCGATCGCCGTGCTGTCGGCGGGATTCCGCGAGGCCGGCGCCGAGGGAGCAGAGCTCGAGCGCCGCGTCGCCGAGGAGTTGGCCCGTTACGACGGCCTGCGGCTGCTGGGACCAAACTGCGTCGGACTGATCGTGCCGCGGCTGGCGCTCAACGCGAGCTTCGCCGGGGCGATGCCGATCGACGGCCATGTCGCGTTCGTCTCGCAATCAGGCGCGCTCGCGACTTCCGTCATCGACTGGGCGCTGGCGGAGCAGATCGGCTTCTCGCATGTCGTCTCGCTCGGCAACATGCTGGACGTAGACTTCGGCGACCTGATCGACTATCTCGGCCAGGACACGCAGACTCGCTCGATCTTCCTCTACGTCGAGACTGTCACCGAGCCGCGCAAGTTCATGTCGGCGGCCCGTGCGTTTGCACGCAGCAAGCCCATCATCGTCTACAAGGCGGGGCGGTTTGCCGCGTCGGCCAAGGCGGCCGTCTCGCACACCGGCGCGATGGCCGGCGAGGACGCCGTCTACGATGCTGCCTTCCGCCGCGCCGGGCTCGTGCGCGTCGAGCGAATCGAGGACGTGTTCGCCAGTGCCGAGCTGCTCGCGCGCGAGCGTCCGGTCCGCCGCGGGCGCCTGGCGATCGTCACGAACGCGGGAGGCCCGGGAGTCATGGCCGCCGACGCCCTGCTCGCACGCGGCGGCGCACTCGCCGAGCTCGGGCCGGCCACCCTCGCCGCGCTCGACGCAGTGCTGCCGCCGGCATGGTCGCACTCCAATCCGATCGACGTGCTCGGCGACGCCCCGCCGCAGCGATTCGGAGACGCGGTCGCGGCCGTGCTCGCCGACGCTCAGGTTGATGCTGTGCTTGTGATTCTGACTCCGCAGGCGATGACCGACGCCGCCGGCACCGCCGATGCGGTGCTGGCGGCGCGACTCGAGCGATCGAAGGTCGGCCAGCAAAAGCCGCTGCTGGCCGCCTGGATGGGCGGGCGCTCGGTGCGCGAGGGGCTCGAGCGCCTCAGTGCGGGTGGCGTAGCCACCTACGCCTATCCCGAACAGGCCACCGGCGCGTTCATGGACCTTGTCTCCTACGCCCGCAACCTCGAGACGTTGCACGAGACGCCGCGGACGATCCCGGTGAGCTTCGCGCTCGACCGCCGACGGGCGAAGGAGCTGATGGGTGCGGTGCTCGCCGAGGGTCGCGGTGTACTGTCCGAGACCTCGTCGAAGACGCTGCTCGACGCGTACGAGATTCCGGTCACGAAGCCGCTGCCGGCGCTCTCGGCGGATGACGCCGTGGCCGTGGCCGCAGGCATCGGCTATCCGGTCGCGCTCAAGGTGCGCTCACCCGACGTCACGCACAAGACCGACGTCGGCGGCGTCGAGCTCGGGCTCGGCAGCGGCGAGGAGGTCCGGGCGGCCTACGACCGGATCCTCGCCGCGGTGCACGAGCGCCGGCCGGAGGCCGAACTGCAGGGCGTGACCGTCCAGCCAATGGCGAAGAGCCCCGGTTACGAGCTCGTGCTCGGCGCACGAAAGGATCCGACGTTCGGCGCAGTGATCCTGCTCGGTGCGGGCGGCGTCGCGGCGGAGCTCTTGCACGACCAGGCTATCGATTTGCCGCCGCTGAACGAGCGCCTCGCGCTCGCCATGCTCCAGTCGTTGCGGATCTGGCCACTGCTCGGCGGCCACCGAGGACGCTCCGGGATCGACCTCGACGCGCTGCTCGAGGTCGTGATGCGCTTCTCCTACCTTGTCGCCGACTATCCCGAGATCAGCGAGATCGAGATCAATCCGCTGCTCGCCGGGCGGGACGGCTCCGTCGCGCTCGATGCCAGGGCGGTCGTCGACCAGTCACTGGTCGGCCGCCCGCCACCACCCTTCGCGCACCTGGCGATCCGGCCCTACCCCGAGGAGTACACGCGCGAGGCTACGACGACCGGGGGCCTGCACGTGACGCTGCGTCCGATCAGACCAGAGGACGAGCCACTATGGCACGAGATGCTCGACGCCTGCTCGCCCGAGTCGATCCAGTCACGCTTCCGTGGGATGGTCAAGCACACGCACGAGTTCGCCACGCGCTACTGCTTCATCGACTACGACCGCGAACTCGCGATCATCGCCGAGCTCAAAGCACAGGACGGCACGCCCAAGCTCCTCGGCGTCGGCCGTCTCGTCGCCGATCCCGACCGTCAGAACGCGGAGTACGCCGTGCTGGTCGCCGATCCCTGGCAGGGGCGCGGCCTTTCGGATCTGCTGACTGACTACTGCCTGGAGATCGCTCGGGCGTGGGGCATCCGCAGCGTGTACGCGGAGACGACGCCTGACAATGCACGCATGATCGCCGTGCTCAAGCAGCACGGCTTCGCGGTGACCCGCCCGGTCGCGGAGGGGGTCGTCCTCGGCGAGCGCCGTCCATGAGCCGGCCTGTGTTCGGTGCCGGCCCTCGATGCTGCACCGCCAGTCCGCTATGCCTTGACGACGTGCGCATGCCCTTGACGACTGCGCATGCGCTGGTCGGTCACTCCGTCGTGCTCGCTATGTTGAGCTGAGATGTCACGGAGAAGGCAGGGCCGCGACCGGACCGTGACTGAGGAGATGACGTGAAGGCGGTGCGCTTCGACGAGTACGGCGGGGTCGATGTGCTGGAGGTGCGCGAGGTCGAAGATCCCGTCGCCGGTCCGGGACAGGTGCTCGTGGCGGTCAAGGCGGCGGGGATCAACCCCGGCGAGATCCCGATCCGCGAGGGGCGCCTTCATGATCGCTGGCCCGCGACGTTCCCTTCGGGCGAGGGCACCGATCTCGCCGGCGTGGTGCGTGCGGTCGGCGCCGGCGTAGGCACGTTCGCCGCCGGAGACGAGGTGCTTGGCTGGACCGAGCAGCGCGCCAGCCACGCCGAGCTCGTCGTGGCTCCGGCCGAGCAGCTGATAGCCAAGCCGACGGGCGTCTCCTGGGAGGTGGCAGGTTCGTTGTTCGTCGTGGCACTCGCCGCCTACGCGTCGGTTCAGGCGGTCGCTCCGCAGGCCGGCGAGATAGTCGTGGTCTCCGCGGCGGCCGGCGGGGTAGGCTCGGTCGCGGTCCAGCTCGCGCGCCGCACCGGGGCGACGGTGATCGGACTGGCCGGCGAGCGCAACCACGACTGGCTGCGCCGCCACGACATCGTGCCGGTGACCTACGGCGAGGGACAAGCTGACCGGATTCGCGCGGCGGCGGGGACCACGGTCGACGCGTTCATCGACACGTTCGGCGGCGGCTACGTCGACTTGGCGATCGAGCTGGGTGTCGCTCCGCAGCGGATCAACACGATCGCCGACTTCGAGGCGGTGGAGCGACTCGGCGTCCGCGGACAGGGCACCCACGCGATCGCCAGCGCGCCGCTGCTCGCTCAGGTCGCCGGGCTGGTGGCCGATGGAAGCCTTGAGATACCGATCGCGCGCACGTTCCCGCTGGAGGAGGTTCGCGACGCATATCGCGAATTGGCCGCACGGCACAGCCACGGCAAGATCGTGCTGCTGCCCTGAGCCGGGCGATTCGCACTCCGGTGGTCCCTGGGTCGACTCGCTCTCGCAAGGCGTGAGTACGCTTGGCCGGTGCCAGGCGAGATCGAGAGCCACGCTCGACGTGGGCTGACGTTCGATGAGGAGCTGCTGCTGTGGCTCGGCGACGAGTCGCCCCGTGCGCGCGCGGCCGACTCGGAGCGCATCCGTGACATCGCCGACGAGTTCGCTCGCGGCTTTGACTCGCTGGCCCGCGTCAAACGCGCGGTCACGGTGTTCGGGTCGGCCCGCACGCCGCCCGAGCATCCCGATTACGCCCTCCTCCGAGAGGTAGGGGCATGTCTGGGCAGAGCCGGCTACGCGGTGATCACCGGAGGCGGCCCGGGGCTCATGGAGGCGGCGAACCGCGGTGCGCGCGACGCGGGAGCGCTATCGATCGGCTGCAACATCGAGCTCCCGCGCGAGCAGGCGCCGAATCCCTACCTGGACATTGGTCTTCGCTTTCGCCACTTCTTCGTCCGAAAGGTGATGTTCGTCCGCTACGCAAGCGCGTTCGTCATCGCGCCCGGCGGCTATGGCACGCTCGACGAGCTCTTCGAGGCGCTGACGCTGATCCAGACCTCGACGATCAGCCACTTCCCGGTGATCCTGGTTGGCGGGGGCGAGTGGGACGGGCTGCTCGAGTGGCTGCGCGCACGGGCGCTCGCCGACCGGCGCATCGACCCCGACGATCTCGCGGTGCTCCATGTCGTCGATCAGCCATCGGAGGTCAGCCGGATCGTCGATGCGGCACGCCGCCACCAGCGCGAGCGCGCCAGCCGCCAGAAGCGGCGCACGACGTCGGCATCGTGAGGCAGCCCTCAGCCGGGCGACGAGCGCCAGGACGACCATCGCGACCGCTCGCCCGGCAGCGCGGTGGTGACCCGCGCAGCAAAGGGGTCACCACCGGATCAGAGGCCGTTCTTGGGGCGGTGGCCTCAAGTCCGCCGGCAGATGCGCCGATGGCCATCGATATCGCCCCCATCCAAGGAGGAGAAGCCGCATGGCCAGAATTATCGTGACGACCGACGAGGACAGACGCATCGACGCCCCGGTGCTGCTCGACGAGCGTGTCCGCCCCGAGCACCTCAGCGACAACCACGCCGCCGCCCAGCTCATCGAGCGACTTGGCTGGGCTGTCACCGACGCGGACGATGCCGACCGTGCTCTTGCCGGTCGTTCCACCATGCGGTGAGCGCCCGACGGTGCTTCGCCGGGCGACCGGTGCAGCGCCACTCTTCCATCGGAGCACCCCCACCCGGGCCTGGGCAACAGTGGCACCAGGGTCTAGCGGCACCGGACACCAGGGTCTAGCGGCACCCGGCACCCGGGCCTACGGGCACTGCCGCGCGGGGGCAGGGCGCGTCACCCCTCGGCACAGGAGCCAGGAGACTGGCCGAGGCTGCGATCGCGACGCTGCGTAGGCTTAGCTCATGTCCAGCTCGACTCCTCCTCCGGTGGGAGAGATCCTCAGCGCGCGGACCGGCGAGGAGATGGCGCTCAACGACCGCTTCCTGAACCCGCAGATGGGGCGGATTCTGCGCACGCTCGGATTCGACAAGGTGTGGACCGGCGGGCAGGGAGCGCACCTGATCGACTCCGACGGCGAGCGCTACCTCGATCTGTTCGGCGGGTACGGGGTGTTCGCGATCGGGCGCAACCATCCCGAGGCGATCGCCGCGATCGAGCAGGTGATGGCGGCGCGGACCGGCAACATGCCACAGCTCGGCGTCACCCTGCTGAGCGGGGTGCTGGCCGAGCAGCTGCTCTCGAGGGCGCCTGAGAGCGTGGCGGCGATGGTCCCCGCCAACTCCGGCACCGAGGCTGTCGAGGCGGCGATCAAGATCGCCCGCGCCGCAACGGGGCGACCGCGCGTGCTCTACGCCCGTCACGCCTTCCACGGCCTGACGCTCGGCGCGCTGTCATTGAACGGGAATGCGGAGTTCCGGGAGGGCTTCGAACCGCTGCTGCCGGGCTGTGACCCCGTCGGATTCGGCGACCTCGATGCGTTGGAGCAGGAGCTCGCCGGCGGGGAGGTTGCGGCGTTCGTGGTCGAGCCGGTGCAGGGCAAGGGCGTCAACCTCCCCCCCGACGGCTATCTGGCGAGCGCCCAGAGCCTGTGTCGCCAGGCGGGAGCGCTGTTCGTGTGCGACGAGGTCCAGACCGGTGTCGGGCGCACCGGGCGCTTCCTCGCGCTCGAGCGTTGGGGCCTTGAGCCGGACATGATCTGTCTCGCCAAGGCGCTCTCGGGCGGGCTCGTGCCGATCGGCGCGGTGCTCGTCTCGCGGGCGGCCTTTGACGCCGTGTTCGACGGGATGGAGCGAGCGGTGCGGCACGGGTCCACGTTCGGCGGCAACGACCTCGCGGCGGCTGCCGCCCTGGCCACACTGCGCGTGCTCGATCGGGAGGACCTGGTCGCTCGCGCGGATCGGATGGGCGAGCTGCTGCTCGAGCTGACGCTCCCGCTGGTCGAGCGCTACGAGGTGGTTCGCGAGGTGCGCGGGCTCGGGTTGATGTGGGCGATCGAGCTCGGTCCGCCCGCCGGCCGCGCGCGACGGTCGCTGTGGGACGCGGTCGAGCGACGGCAGGCCGGGCTCTTCTCCCAGCTGATCACCGTCCCGCTGTTCCATCAGCACAAGATCCTCTGCCAGGTCGCCGGCCACCGCATGAACACGATCAAGGCGCTCCCCGCCCTGGTGATCGAGGAGGAGGAGGTCAGGCGCTTCGCGGCGGCGCTCGAGGAGACGATCGCCGCGGCCGAACGCTACCCGTCGGCGCTGGCCCGGTTCGGTGCGCGAATGCTCCCCCGGGTGGGGGCCGCGAGGATGCGCCGCTAGCCTAGTCGGGCTGTGCTGCTGCCCAGAGAGGACATACGGAACGTCGCGATCGTCGCGCACGTCGACCACGGCAAGACCACGCTCGTGGACGCGATGCTGTGGCAGTCGGGCGCATTCCGCGTGGGCCAGGAGGTGGCCACGCGGGTGCTCGACTCGATGGATCTGGAGCGCGAGAAGGGAATCACGATCCTCGCGAAGAACACCTCGCTGCGCTACAGGGACGTCAAGCTGAACATCATCGACACCCCCGGACATGCAGACTTCGGGGGAGAGGTAGAGCGCGGGCTGACGATGGTGGACGGCGTGCTGCTGCTGGTGGATGCCTCCGAGGGTCCGCTTCCGCAGACGCGCTTCGTCCTGCGCAAGGCGCTCGAGGCCCACCTGCCGGTGATCCTCGTGATCAACAAGGTGGACAGGCCGGACGCGCGCGTGATGGAGGTCGTGGACGAGGTGTACGAGCTGTTCCTCGACCTCGACGCCGACGAGAAGCAGATCGACTTTCCGATCGTGTACTGCAACGCCAAGGCCGGGCGTGCCTCCCTTCACTACGACCCCTCGCATCCGATCGAGGAGGGCGACCTGGCGCCGCTGCTGGACCTGCTGCTCGAGCGGATCCCGGCACCGAGGTATGACCCCGAGTTCCCGCTGCAGGCGCTTGTCACGAACCTCGACGCATCCCCCTATGTCGGGCGCCTTGCGATCTGCCGGGTGTTCAATGGCACCATACGCAAGGGCCAGCAGATCGCGTGGTGCCGCGCCGACGGCTCGATCGAGCGCGCGCAGGTGGCCGAGCTGTACGTCACCGACGCGCTCGACCGCGTCGATGCGCCGGAGGCCGGACCGGGGGAGATAATCGCGGTGGCCGGCATCGCCGAGGTGACGATCGGCGAGACGCTCGCCGATCCCGCTGATCCGCGTCCGCTGCCGGTGATCACGGTCGACGAGCCCGCGATGTCGATCACGATCGGTGCGAACACCTCGCCGCTGGCCGGCAAAGACGGGGACAAGCTGACGGCCCGGCAGATCGAGACGCGCCTGCGCCAGGAGCTCGTCGGAAACGTCTCTCTGCGCGTGCGTGAGACCGAGCGACCGGACACATATGAGGTGCAGGGGCGCGGTGAGCTGCAGCTGGCGATTCTCGTGGAGATGATGCGCCGGGAGGGGTTCGAGATGACCGTGGGGCAGCCGCACGTCGTCGAGCGGGTGATCGACGGCAAGCGCCATGAGCCCGTCGAGCGGCTGTCGGTCGACGTGCCCGAGGAGCACGTGGGCACCGTGACCCAGCTGCTCGCCGCGCGCAAAGGCCGGATGGAGCACATGACCAACCACGGCACCGGCTGGGTGCGGATGGACTACCTGGTGCCCGCCCGCGGGCTGATCGGTTTCCGCACCGAGTTCCTGACCGAGACCCGCGGAACGGGGATCATGCACCACGTGTTCGACCGCTGGGAGCCGTGGGCCGGCGAGCTTCTGACGCGTCAGAGCGGCGCGCTCGTCGCCGATCGGCGCGGTTCGACCGTCACCTTCTCGCTGTTCACGCTGCAGGAGCGGGGAGCGCTGTTTGTCGGTCCCGGCGAGGAGGTATACGAGGGGATGATCATCGGCGAGAACTCGCGCTCGGAGGATCTCGATGTGAATCCGGTCAAGGAGAAGCACCTGACGAACATGCGCTCATCCACCTCCGATGTGCTCGTGCGCCTGGACGCCCATCGCAAATTGACGCTCGATGAGGCGCTTGAGTTCGTGCGCGAGGACGAGGCCGTGGAGGCGACGCCGGTCGCCGTGCGAATGCGCAAGGTGGTCCTGCCAAAGGTCGACCGGCTGAAGACGGCGCGACAGGCGCGCAAGTGAGGGCCGGTGAAGGATGGTCATGCCGACCGGAGTGAGCTTCAGAGCCCTCGGTGGCAGCGAGTGTGAGCGGGCTCAGGGCAGCCGTCGGACGGCGACGGTAGGCTGGCGCTGATGAACACATCACCCGCAGCGCGCAGGAGCGTCCTGGCCGTGCTTGCCATGTGCCTGACGCTGGCCCTCGGCGCCACCCCTGCGAGCGCCGCGTATCAGCGGGAGAGCTTCACGACCTTCCAGCAGCAGCTGAACGCCGGACAGATCCAGTCCGCGACGTTCAACAAGAAGGCGCACACCCTGCACCTGACCCTGACTGACGGGCGGCTCGTGCTGATCAGCTACCCATCTCACGAAGAGCCCCAGCTCGCCGCGCTTCTCAGTTCCAAGGGCGTGCCGGTGACCATCGAGAAAAAGAAAAAAGCGACCACAGCCGTGCACCACACGCTCCGCTACATCGCAGGGGGGATCGTGGTGGTCGTGATCCTCGTGGTCGTCGCCGTGCTGCTCGTCGACCGCCGGCGCAAGCTCGGCGAAGAGGCTGCCGACCCGAGCTCGGCCGGCACCCCGGCCCAGCCCACAGCAGAGCCCGAGTAGCGCCCCTCCCGGTAGCGCCCCTCCCAGTAGCGCCTCCCGGACGCGGCACGGGCCGTGCCGCGTCGCCGGGGCAGCTCGCCGGTTTCGACAGCGGCCTCCGTTCTAAGAACGAGACTCAGTCTTATGATATCTTGCCGGGGGTGATGACCGCGCGGGGCGAGGCGAGAAGCGCCCGCCGGATCGGGCCTTCGGCACCGCAGGCGAGTCCCGGCCGGGCCACCGCAGGGCCCGCGATCGAGCTGGTGGAGGCAGCGGCGCAGATCGGGGGTCGCACGATCTGGCGGGACGTCTCGGTCCGGGTGGGCCGCGGAGCGTTCGTGGCCCTCCTCGGGGCCAACGGATCGGGCAAGTCGACGCTCCTGAAGGCTGTGCTCGGAGCACTTCCGCTGACGGCGGGCAGCGCCACCGTGCTCGGGCAGGGGCCAGGCGTGGCGAACCGCTCGATCGGCTACCTGCCCCAGCGGCGCTCGTTCGAGGAGGGAACGCGGCTGCGCGGCCGCGACATCGTGCGGCTCGGGCTGGACGGCGACCGTTGGGGTCTTCCCATGCCCCTGCCGCTCGCCTGGGGTCGGCAGGGCGCCCGCCGGCGGGCCGCCCTGCGCCAGGTCGACGAAGTCATCGAGATGGTCGGCGCCGGCTCCTACGCCGACCGGCCGATCGGAGAGTCCTCGGGAGGCGAGCAGCAGCGGCTGCTGATCGCCCAGGCGCTCGTGCGGCGTCCCGAACTGCTGCTGCTCGACGAGCCGCTCGACAGCCTTGACCTTCCCAACCAGGCTGCGGTGGCTGCACTCGTGGCCGAAATCTGCCGCGGCGCGGGGGTTGCCGTGCTGCTGGTCGCTCACGACGTCAACCCGCTGCTGCCCTACCTCGACAGCGTCATCTACCTGGCGGGTGGCCGCGCGGTCGAGGGACCGGTGGGGCAGGTGATCACCGATGCCACCCTTACCCGCCTCTACGGGCTGCCCGTGGAGGTGCTGCGCGCCTCCGACGGGCGCCTCGTGGTGGTGGGGCAGCCCGACCCGCCGGCCCATCATCACGACCGCCACGCGCACGACGGTCATCCGGGCCACGGCGACGGCCCAAGCCACCGACACGACGGTCATGCAGGGGCGCGCGGCGATGGCGGCTGAGGTTCTCAACCCGCGTCCGAGCTGGAACCTGGCTCGCGACGTCTCACTGGCGCTGGAATATCACTTCATGGTCAACGCGCTGCTCGCCGGCAGCATCGTGGCGATCATGGCGGGCCTCGTGGGGTGGCTCATGGTGCTGCGCCGAGAGACGTTCGCCGGCCATACGCTCTCGATGATGGCGTTCCCCGGCGCCAGCGGCGCGGCGCTTCTCGGGGTACCCGCCGCATGGGGCTACTTCGTGTTCTGCGGTGCAGGGGCGCTCGCGATCGGCCGGCTCCCGCGGGCTCGGGAGCGTTCACGGAGCGAGCAGTCGGCGGCCATCGGCGCGGTGCAGGCGCTCGCCCTGGCGATCGGCTTTCTCTTCGTGAGCCTCTACGGCGGCGTCCTCGGCGATCTGGAGACCCTGCTGTTCGGCACCTTCCTCGGAATCTCAGACAGCCAGGTGCTCGTCTTGCTCGCAGTTGCAGCAGGGACGCTCGCGGCTCTCGCCGCGCTGGCTCGCCCCCTGCTGTTCGCCTCGGTGGACGCAGGCGTGGCCGGCGCCCGGGGAGTGCCGGTGCGGGCTCTCTCGAGCGCGTTCCTGCTCCTGCTCGGGTTGGCCGTCGCGGCGACGAGCCAGATCACCGGCGTGCTGCTCGTGTTCGCGCTGCTCGTCACGCCCGCCGCCACCGCGCAGGCGATCACCGCGCGGCCGCTGGCGAGCCTGCTGCTGACGGTCGCCCTCGGCCTGCTCGTGGTCTGGCTGGGGCTGGGCATCGCGTACTTCTCGGTCTACCCCGCCGGGTTCTTCATCACGACCATCTCATTCGGGATCTACGTGCTCGCGCGAGTGCTGGTCGGCCTCGTCGGGCGCCGATCGGGCGATCTCCACGGCCCATCCGCCCCCGATGTGCCGCCCCGCGGTGTGATCGACTGATGTTCTCCCAGGAATTCATGCGCAACGCGCTGCTCGCCGGCACCTTCATCGCGCTGGCGTGCGGAGTGAGCGGCTGGTTCGTCGTGCTGCGCGGCCAGGTGTTCGCCGGAGATGCCCTCAGCCACGTGGCGTTTCCCGGCGCGCTCGCGGCGGCGGCGGCCGGCATCAACGAACGGGTCGGCCTGTTCGCCGCCACGGTCACCGTCGGGGCGGGCATCGGCGCGTTCGGCAGGGGCGGGATCTCCCGCGGCGGAGCAAGGACGTCCGGCGCGACCCCGACCGACGACGCGGCGATCGGCACCGTGTTCACCTTCATCCTCGGGCTCGGCCTGTTCTTCCTCACGCTGTTCACCACGAGCTCCGGCGGAGGCGCGGGCATCCAGGCCGCGCACACGCTCTTCGGGTCGATCTTCGGCCTCGGCGCCGGCGAAGCGCGGCTGGCCGCCGCGATCGCGCTGGCGGCCGTTCTGCTCACGCTCGGGATCGCCCGGCCGCTGCTGTTCGCCTCGGTCGCCCCCGAGGTGGCTGGCGCCCGGCGAGTGCCAACGCGTCTGCTCGGCGTGGGCTTCGTCGCGCTCCTCGGGGTGGTCGCAGCCGAGGCGACGGTGGCCGTCGGGGCGCTGCTGCTCCTCGGGCTGCTGGCCGCTCCGGCGGCCGCGGCGCATCGCATCGCGAAGAGCCCCTTCGTGGGGATCGGGCTTGCCGGGCTGCTCGCGGTGGGGGCGATGTGGGGAGGGCTGGCGCTCGCCTACGCTGTGCCGTCGCTGCCCCCGAGCACCGCGATCGTGGCTCTCGCTGTGGCTGTCTACTACGCCACTACCATCGTCACATGAGCACTGAAACCTGGGTGGACCGCGCCGAGGCGACGCTCGCCGCAGCGGGTCGCAGACGGGGCGGCGCCCGCCGCGAGGTGCTCGAGCTGCTGGACGGCGAGCGGTGCGCGCTGACGGCGATGGAGATCGAGGAGGCCCTGCGCGGGGCGCGCCGTCGCGGGGTGAGCCGCGCGAGCGTCTACCGGATTCTCGACGAGCTGGAGCAGCTGCGCCTCGTCCAGCGGGTGGAGACCGGCCAGGCGATGGTCCGCTACGAGCGTGTGTGTGACGGCGAGGAGCATCACCACCATCTCGTGTGCGACAGCTGTGGCCTCGTGACGCCGTTCACCGACCCCGGGCTCGAGCAGGCGATTACGAGGCTCAGCAGAGTCGTGCCGCTGGCCGTCTCAGAGCACGAGATCGTGCTGCACGGCGCCTGCCGGGACTGCCGAGACCCCGAGGCTTAGCTCCTCGGCCCTACGCTCCAGGCGCGTCCGGACGCCTGCCGGGCGGGCCTTGCGGAGCCGGCTCTCGTGGCCTGCCCCACAGATAGGCGGCCACGCAGCCCAGGGCGAAGACCGCCACGACCAGCAACACCGGGCCCGAGTCCTCGGTGAGCGCTCCCACGACTCCGGCCGTGAGACCTCCCGCGAGCGCCGCGAGCCAGCCGGGATCCCCGCCAACCGGCGCCAGCAGGCGGCGGTGGCGGCTCACTCCGAGCGCCGCCGCCGCGAGCGCGAGCACGGTCGCGGCGGGCATCGCGCCGTGCCTCAGCTCGTCGTAGGCGGCCGTGTAGCGGCGGACGATGATGTCCCGCACGTCCGCCGTCGAGCGGGCGTGCAGCACGCTGCCTGTGAAGTGGCCCGTTCCGTGGGCGGTCGCGAGGTCGAGCGCGGCGAGCGCCACGAGGCCCGCGAGGGGACTGGCGAGCACGATGAGCGCACGCCTGCGCGTGATCTGCCCGGGCAGCAGCATCACGGTGGCCACTGCGGTGCCGGCGGCCACGAGGATGACTCCCCCAACGCCGGCGCCGATGCGCGCGGCGCCCTCCACCACCGCGAGCGCAATGCCTGCGAGTGCCATCGTCCTCGCCGCCCTGCGCCCTCGCACGGCGGGGTACAGGACGCCCGCCGTGGCGGCGAGCACGAGCACCGCGAGACCCGACTTGAGCTCGTTGCCGATGCCATAGAAGCGTACGCCCAGCGCCGGGTCCGGGCCGAGCAGCGAGCGCATCAGCAGCTGTGTGCCCGCCAGCGCATCCGCCACGAACGCGACCATCGCCGCGAGCGCGGGGGCCAGAAGGGCGCGCGGCCAAACCACCAGCAGGTCGGTGAGCGCCCCGAGGGTCAGACAGCCGATGGCGATCGTGGCGTACTCGACGGGCGCGCTCGGCTCGAGGGCGCCACCGAGCAGCACCACGACGGGCGCCCACAGCACCCCCAGGGCGCCCACGCGCATCGCCCACGCGCGGGGACGCCCCGAGCCTGAGCGTCCGCCCCACGGCAGGCAGGACAGCCCGAGCAGCAGTGCCCAGGCGCAGAGCAGGCAGGCAAGCGCCTTCAGACGGCGGGCGCTGATCACTCCAAGGCGCCGTTTCAGCGAGCGCAGGCTCGCCGAGCGCAGCGGCCCGTCGGTGTGGATCGAATACCCGCGCATGTCGGGCGGGATCGGCGTGAGGCCGAGCTGGCGAAGGATCGTGGGAGCGAGGTCGACCGCCGCGATCAACCCTCGCTGGTTCGTCGTCTGGGAGCTCAACTCGGTGCCGCCTGCGCCCTTCAGCCCCCCGACCGCCGCCCACAGCAGTTCGTGGCCGGGAGCGTCGGGGGCGCGCTGCACGACGATCAGGAGCTCTCCCGCTCCCCGCCCGTCGCTCAGGGCGCGCAGATCCGCGACGCCGGTCGCCCCCGCGGGGAGATCGGCGATCACCAGGCGCCTGCTGCGGCGCAGCGCCGCGACCCGCGCGAGCAGCGTCGAGGCCGAGCCCACCGAGAATGCCGCGAGGTGCCCGGTGCGGTCAGCGCCGGCCGCGGCGTTGATGTCATCGATCCCCGCGACGCCCGCGTAGGCGGCGCCTCCGGGGATCTGCGCGGCCAGCAGGCCGGGCCGCAAGAGCTGCCGGGCGCCTTCGGCGCGCCGGAGTGCCGCCTGCCACCCCACCACACTCGCGCCGGAGCCCGTGGCCCTCAACGAAAGCGCCGGTGGGCGGCTTTTCGGGTACGCCGAGTAGGCGACCCGCGCCCCCTGGGTGATGTCGAGCAGCATCTGCCTTGTCGTGTAGGCACCCTGCGTGGCCGACAGGATTCCCACCGACAGGCCCTTCATGCTCGCGAGCTCGGCCTCGTCGGTCGGCGCGAAGGCGAGCACGACCGAGCTCGCCCCCATCGCGGCGGCGCCGCCCGGCCACGCGAGCGCCATGGCCAGGCAGAGGAGGGGGAGGGCGACCAGCCAGCTCCCCCGGCCAAGTGGGCTCAGCCGTCGGCCCCCTCGGTCGCGACCGCTGAGCGCACGCCGCCCCGTGCGCGGCCCCGCACGCCGCGCGCCGGGGTCAGATCAGGCCCGTCGCCCCCGGCGGTGATCGACCAGCGGGCGGGCGCGAGCATCGCCAAAGGATACGATGCCGCTCCGACCATGTCCGACGCTGTGCTCGTCACCGGAGGCGCCGTGCGGGGCGACATTCGCGGCCCCGATGTGCGCTGCCGAGGTCGGATCTCAGCACCCTAATTGACGCTCGGGTCGGGGGGCATGCGCGCGACCAGGGCATAGCTTCCGCCCTTGCGCGTGAGCACCCGGCTCCACAGCTCGGCTGGAACGTCGGTGAACACATCCTCGGGCAAAGCGGCCTGCGCGATCCAGTCGCCGTTGTCGATCTCGGCGTCGAGCTGTCCCTCGCCCCAGCCGGCGAAGCCCGCGAAGACGCGGCTGCGCGACGTGGCGTCGGTGAGCTCCTCCAGATGGGCGTCCGGCGCGGGGAAGCCGATGCGCCCGAGCACGAGCAGACCCGCTGCGTCCGGGTCGAGGAACTCGGCGAGGAACACGATCGAGCTCGGGCGCACCGGTCCGCCGAGGTACACCGGCTCGAGCTCGCCCGCCGCCTGCTCGAGCCCTGGCACCGCCTCCCCCACGGTCACCGCGGAGGGACGGTTGAGGACCACGCCCATCGCTCCCTCCTCGCTGTGGACGCCGATCAACACGACCGTGCGCCAGAAGTTGGGATCACAGAGCGAGGGGGACGCGAGCAGCAGCTGGCCGGCTAGCGATTCCCCGATCATGCCCTGAGGCTACCGCTCGCGCGCCTGGTAGCCAAACGGCCATCGCGCAAGCGTGCGATCGGCGCATGGACGGTATTCGCCCCGGTCTCGGCGCCGCTCAGCGCCCCACGAGGATGAGAACGATCAACAGGACGCCGCCGAGCACGGCAAGGCTCGCGATGGCCGTCGTGACGCGCTCGTCGACCTGCCGGTAGCGACCCTCGGAGATCGCCTCGTCCACCTCTCGCCCGCGCCGGCTGCCGTAGGCGATCAGGATGACGCCGAGCACGGCGAACAGCACCCCGAGGATGCTGTACAGGGGCTGGGGACCGCCCGCGACGGCCGGCACGAGCCGCCCGGCGCCGAGGCTGACCGCGAAGGCCGCGAGCCCCGTGCGCCACCACGCGAGGTAGGTTCGCTCGTTCGCCAGTCTGGTGCGCCGGGTCGCGTCGCCGTGCTCGTCGAACCGCCCGCCGCCCGGCGGCTCCTCGTCAAGTCCGCGTGAGCCCATGGCAGTGAAGTATGTCGGCGCCGCGGATGCCCGGCTCGGACGCCCGCCCGGACCTCGGCCCGGACCTGCGCCTATCCGGTCGAGAACAGGTCGAGCGTTCCGCTCAACCGGTGGTCGTTGGCGTTGCCCTCGGGCTCGATCACGTGACCGTCCACGACGATCGGACTGTTCCAGTGCCCGGGCGTGCCCGCCAGCTTGGCGATCGGCCGTGGGGAGCTCGGACGGTAGACGTCGATCCCCCCGCCGGAGGGGTCGTACACGTAGAGCAGGCCTCCCGCCATGACGGGACTGGTCCCCGGGGTGCCGTTTTCCCATGCCCGGTAGAGCGTGCCACCGCGCAGCACGTAGGCGGCCGTCCCGCTTGCGCCGGCCACGAACATCGTCGTGCGCGCGCCGCGGCCCGCCGGGGCCGCCGCCGACCACACCGCGGGCGCCGTCAGCAGCGCTCCGCCTCCGGGGACCGACAGCCGCTGCACTTCCCCGCCGAGCGGATGCCGCTGCCCCACCCCGCCGGTCGGAGGGTGCCCGTTCAGGCGCGAGAGCACCAGAATGCGAAGGACGCCGTCCTTGCCGGCCACCGCCACCCGATCGCCCCCGAGCAGGACGGGCGCGCTGGATCCCAGGTCGGTGTCGGTCGCGTTCAGGGATGCCTGGTTGGTCGGCGTGAAGGACTGGCGCAGCCCAAGGCCCGGAAACGTGAGCTCGAGCACGCTGTCGCCGAAGTTCGTGGTCCCGTTCCACGGGCCGTTGCCGGTGTCTATGAGGATGCGCTGACCGCCGGGCTCGACCACGGGCGCCGCGCGCCCCCAGATCGCCGAGTCGCTCGCCCCGCAGCTCGAGGGTACGATCAGCCCGCGGCGGTTGGCGCAGAGCGTGTTGAACACCGCACGCAGGCGCCCGCTCGCCCGGTCGATCAGGACGAGGTGCCCCTGATATGGGGGGGCGTCCCCGAAGTAGCCGCCCGTCGAGGCCACGAGGTCGGGCCCGTCGATGTTCAGCGCCGAGTCGATCTTCTCGTGCCTCGCGTCGCGCGTGATGCTCACGGGCCACGCGCCGGTGCGATCCTCGCTGCCGCCTGCGATCGCGAGCTTGTGGATCTCCCCGTCCGGCGAGGAGGCGTAGACGAACCGA
Source organism: uncultured Solirubrobacterales bacterium (assembly GCA_963811445.1). Classification (GTDB taxonomy): domain Bacteria; phylum Actinomycetota; class Thermoleophilia; order Solirubrobacterales; family Solirubrobacteraceae; genus Palsa-744. The sequence goes on along the minus strand of CAWERP010000002.1, from coordinate 119,761 downwards.
CGGTCCGGGTCGATCAGGGGGCTCGCCGTCGTGATCTGCGCGCTGCCCTTCCAGCGGTCAAAGCCCGGCGGGGTGAAGGTCCAGAGGATGCGCCCGCTGTCCGCATCGACCGCCACGGTCCGTCCGTACGTGGTGGTGACGAGGATCAGGTTGTGCGCGGCGCCGCCGACGAGCGCCCGATGCAGGTAGACCGGCGAGGAGTCGACCGTGCCTCCAAGAGTGACCGTCATACGGTGAAGGCGCGACACGTTCGCGCTCGTGATTCCCGTGGTGCGTTCGCTGACGTCGCTGCGCTGCGGGTCCAGCCCGAACTGCGGCCAGTCGAACAGTCGCTGTGCGGATGCGCCGGCCGTCGCGGGAACAGCGGCGGCTCCCGCCGTGGGCGTTGTGGTGTCCGCCGGGACGCTGCGCCCGCAGGCGAGCGCCAGCATGCAGCATGCGGTCGACGCGAACCCGAGGCGCGGGAGGTGACGTCGAGACATGCCCTCCTGTTCTACAGGATCGGGTTCTTCGCGGCGCTCGTTATGCTGGGCCGATGGCCAAGTCCCCCGAGGTGGGCGAGCAGGCTCCCGACTTCGAGCTGCCAGGCACGGACGGCGCGTTCCGGCTCTCGGATCATCGCGGCGAGCGCGTTGTTCTCCTCTTCTACCCGGGCGACAACACGATGGTCTGCACGAAACAGTTCTGCTCCTACCGCGACCGCGCCGAGGACTTCGCTGCGCTGGACGCTACGGTCGTGGGCATCTCCTCGCAGGACCTCGCCTCGCACGAGGGGTTCATCGCCAAGAACGGACTCAACGTGCCGCTCCTGGCCGACGTGGACAAGAACGTCGCAAAGGCCTACAGCGCCTACGGGCGTGCGGGCACGAAGCGCGCCGTGATCGTGATCGACGGGCAGGGCATCGTGCGCCATCGCCACGACCACCTGATCGGGCTCGACTACCAGTCGGTCGATGACCTCAGGTCCGCGCTGGACGCGATCCCCGCCGCTGCCGCTTAGATTCCCGCCCCTGCGCCCACTTGGTTGCCCCGGCCGTCGACGCCCGGCTGCGACGCTAGCGGCCGAGCACGCCCGCGATCTCAGGCTCGCCGGAGGTCCGCTCCGGGACCGAACGTCCCGCATACAGCTCGGCGAGCTCCAGCTGGAGGCTGCGCGGTCGCTCGCCCGGCTCCGGCGAACGCCGGCTCCAGGCGCCGTCGCCGTCGAGTTCCCACGAGTTCTGGTTGTCGGCAAAGCCACGCTCCAGCGTGTCGAGCAGCTCGGCGCGCAGCTCCGGGGACTCGACGGGCGCCGCGAGCTCGACGCGGTGGTCGAGGTTGCGCGGCATCAAATCGGCCGAGGCGATGTAGATCGTGTGCTCGCCGTCGCGTTCGAAGGCGTAGATCCGCGAGTGCTCGAGCAGGCGCCCGACGATCGAGACCACCCGGATGTTCTCCGAGATGCCCGGGAGCCCCGGTCGCAGGCAGCAGATGCCGCGGACGTTCAGGTCCACCCGCACTCCCGCCTGGGAGGCCTCGTAGAGAGCGCGTATGCAGCGCCCGTCGACGAGCGAGTTCATCTTCATCGCGATCCGCCCCGGGGAGTCCTCGGAATGGGCGGCGATCGTCTGCGCGATCTGCCCGAGGATGCCGTCGCGCAGCTGGTTGGGAGCCATCAGCACCTTGCGGTAGTGCAGCGGACGGCCATAGCCGGTGAGGTAGTTGAACATGTCCGCCACGTCCGCCCCGATCTGCTCGTCGGTGGTGAACAGCCCGAAGTCGGTGTACAGGCGAGCGGTCGCCGAGTGGTAGTTGCCGGTGCCGATGTGCACGTAGTTGCGCACCCCGTCGCCCTCCCGGCGCACGACGAGCACGCACTTGGCGTGGGTCTTCAGCGCGGGCTGCCCGTAGACCACGTGCACCCCCGCCTCCTCCAGCGCCTTGGCCCAGTGGATGTTCATGCGCTCGTCGAACCGCGCCTTCAGCTCGACGAGCGCGACCGCCTGCTTGCCCCGCTCGGTGGCGTCGATCAGGGCGGGCACGAGCGGCGAGTCGTCGCTCGTGCGATAGACCGTCTGCTTGATCGCGAGCACGTTCGGGTCGGCCACGGCCTGCTCCACGAAACGCTCGACCGAGGTCGCGAAGGACACGTAGGGGTGATGCACGAGCAGGTCGCCTTCGCGCATCGCGCCGAGCACGTCGGGCCGCTTGCCCTCGTGGCGCAGCAGCCGCGGATGGGTGATCCCGACGAGCGGCTCCTCGCGCAGCTCGGCATGACCGGGCTGTCTGACGATCTGCCACAGCGCGCCCATGTCCAGCAGTCCGTCGACCGGGTAGACCTCGTCGTCCTGGACTCCCAGCAGCGCCGCCAGGTCCTCGCGCAGCTGCTCGGCGCAGTGGGCCCCGACCTCGACGCGCACGACCTCGCCGAATCGCCTGCGCCGTAGCTCGTCCTCGACCGCCTGCAGCAGGTCGGCGGCGTCGTCGGACACCTCGAGATCGGCGTCGCGGGTCACCCGGAAGAAGTCATAGTCCACTATCTCCATGCCGGGGAACAGGGCGTCGAGGTGGTGTGCGATGACATCCTCCAGAGGCACGAACAGGGCGGGGGCGGGCGAGGGCTGTCTGACGGTGACGAAGCGGGGCAGGATCTCGGTGGGGACCTTCACGCGCGCGAACACCGTCTGATCGGTGACCGGGTCGCGGACGAGCACGGCCAGGCTGAGGGACAGGTTGGAGATGTAAGGGAACGGACGGCCGGGCGCCACAGCCAGCGGGGTGAGCGCGGGGAAGATCGCCTTGCGGAAGTGCTCGGCCAGCTGGACGCGGCGATCCGCGTCGAGGTCCCGCACGGAAACCACGTTGATGTCGTGGTGGGCCAGAGCGGGCCGCAGCTGCCTTTCGAAGCAGTCGCTCAGCCGCTCTCCCAACCCGAGCACGCGCTCGCGGATCAGGGCGATCGTCTCGGAGGGGATGCGCCCGTCGAGGCTCGCATGCTCCACGCCTGCATCGATCTGGTCGCGCAGACCCGCGACGCGCACCATGTAGAACTCGTCGAGGTTGGTGGTGTAGATGGCGCAGAACTTGACCCGCTCCAGCAGGGGGACCCGCGGATCCTCGGCGAGCTGGAGCACCCGGTCGTTGAAGTCCAGCCAGGAGAGCTCGCGGTTCAGGTAGAGCGAGGGATCGTGCTGAGCGATCTCCCGTCTTTCGTCGTAGTCCTGCTCGCGATTGCCTTCCATTTGCTCGTCCAGTCGCCGCGTGGGGGCCCGTGCCGGACATGGTGACAGGAACCCGGCTACAAACAGGAACGCGGTCGCCCGGCTGCATTCAGGCGTGCGGCTGCGCACGGTAATGTGAAGTCAAGGAAATGGCTCGTCAGCTCTGGCTATTACGTCACGCGGAGGCCGAGCCCCATGGTGCGCGCGTGGACGCTGATCGCCGGCTGACGGAGCGCGGCGAGCGCCAGGCACGCGCGGCGGGCATCGCGCTCGCGCGGCTGGGGGCGGTCTTCGACGCGGTGCTCTTCAGCCCCAAGGTGCGCGCGCGCGAGACGGCCGAGCTGGCCGCCGAGCAGTGGGAGGCAGCCCAGCGCGAGCGCCTCAGGGTCTACGAGCCGCTGGCCCACGGCCTCGAGGCGCGAGAGGTCCTATCCGAGCTGGCCGGCCTGACGGCCGACGGGCGTCTGCTGATGGTCGGCCACGAGCCCGACCTGTCGCGCGTCGTGGGCGATCTCACGGGCGCCCGCGCGGATCTCAAGAAGGGCGGCCTGGCGGTTGTGCGCCTAGAGGGTGTCGGCGGCGAACTCGCGGTCCTGATGCGGCCCCGCGAGCTTGCGCTGATCGCCGGCGTCCCAGCTGACGGGTACTGAGGGCGGGATGTCGACCTCGAGCGGCTCGGCGGCGAAGCGGTAGCCGATGCCGAAGTGGGTGTGGATGTAGCGCCATTTCGGCGAGGCCTTCTCCAGCTTCTGGCGCAGCTTGCGGACGAACACGTCCACCGACCGGTCGCCCCGCACCATCGCGTAGCCCCACAGGCTCGAGTAGATGTCCTCCCGCTCGAGCACCCGGCCCTCGGCGGCCGCGAGCAGCTCGATCAGCTCGAACTCGCGCCTTGTCAGGTCGATGCTCTGGCCACCCACGAACGCCTGGAAGCGGTCGGAGCGGATCTCGACCTCTCCGGCGTTCACCGGCTTGCTGGCGGCCCTGCTCGCGCTGCGCCGGCGGCGGCGCACGACGCTCTGCGTGCGGGCGATCACCTCCTCCGGGTGACAGGGCTTGGTGATCCAGTCGTCGGCACCCAGACGCAGCCCGCGAACCCGCTGGGCGACGGTGGACGGTCCGGTGCACACGACGATGCCAAGCTCCGGCAGGGCACCGCACAGACGCTCGAGCCAGGCCCACGCCTGGGGGCCCAGGACGGCCAGGTCGACCACCAGGGCGCTCAGCCGCATCGACACGACGGCATCGGTGGGAACGGGGCTGGCGAGCACCCGGTGCTCCCAGCCGAGGCGGTCCAAACGCTTGCTCAGGACCTGGATGAACCCACTGTCGCGGTCCAGCACGGCGATGCGCAGCGCCGAGGACGCGCCCCCTGTGCCTGACGACGCCGGCTCCTCCCTGGCGCGGATGGTCTCCGTCATCGGCAGGGAGTCTAGGGGACCCGTTCCCCCTACAAGCGGCCGATCGCGAATGGTCACAGGATGTTCACAGTCCGCGTCGCCCGAAGCCGGGTTGCTCAAAACGACTCAGGGTTCGAGTCTGGAGCCGCGTCCGGAGGCGTGCCGGCGGGGTGGGAGGAGTGCGAGAACTCGCGAAACAGGCCCGTGACCACGAAGGCCACCTGCTCCCCGATGTCCACCGCGTTGTCGCCGATCCGCTCCAACGCGCGGGCGACGAGGATCATGTGCATCGCCCACTCGCGCGTGTCCGGATCGTCGCCGATCTCGATCGCCACGCGGAAGATTTCGCGGTTCAGGCGGTTGATCTCGCGGTCCTGGCGCACGAGGTCCTCGGCCAGGCCGATGTCGCGGCCGGCGAACGCCGCCTTGCACTGGACCACCTCCGAGCGCGCGTGCGCGCCCATCTTCGCGAGCGCGTCGAGCATCTCCCGGCGCACGGGCGGCTCGTGCCCGGAGAGCGGGATGAGCTTGGCGATGTTCACGCACTGGTCGCCCATCCGCTCGATGTGCTTGATCATGTGCAGCAGGGCCGCGACCAGCCGCAGGTCGCCCGCGACGGGCGCCTGCAGGGCCAACAGGGAGAGGATGCCCTGGTGGACCTCGAGGTAGCGCCCGTCCACGCGGTCGTCGTCGGCGATCACCATCTGCGCGAGCTCCACGTCCTGGTGGTGGAGCGCCTCGAGCACGCGGTCGAGTTGCTCGACGATCAGGTCGAGGCCGCCGAGCGCGTGGACCTCGAGCTCGTACAGCTGCTGCTGGAAGTGCGCCCTTCCGTGCTGGGCATCGCCGGCGGGGGCAGCGCCGCCGATTCTCGGACCACCAGCGCCCGCCCCCAGCTGGGACGCGAGCCCCTCTCCGCCGGCCTCAGCCGAACTTTCCCGTGACATATTCCTCGGTTCGCGGATCTGAGGGTCTGGTGAACATCTCCTTCGTCGGGCCGACCTCGACGAGCTTGCCGTCGAGCATGAAGGCCGTGCGGTCGGCCACGCGGGCGGCCTGCTGCATGTTGTGGGTGACGATCACGATCGTCACGCGCGTCTTCAGCTGATCGATCAGCTCCTCGATCCTGAGCGTCGCGATCGGGTCCAGCGCCGAGCACGGCTCGTCCATCAGGATCACCTCGGGGTCCACCGCGAGCGAGCGCGCGATGCACAGCCGCTGCTGCTGGCCGCCCGACAGGCCGGCCCCGGGCTCTGCTAGGCGATCGGCGACCTCGTCCCACAGGCCGGCGCTGCGCAGCGCCTGCTGCACCCTGTCGCGCTGGTCGGCCTTCGATCCCTGGCCGCGACCGCGCGCACTCAGCCGCAGGCCGGCTGCCGCGTTGTCGAACACCGACATCGTCGGGAACGGGTTCGGCTTCTGGAAGACCATGCCGATCGCGCGACGCACGGCCACCACGTCCACCGACGGGTCGTATACGTCAACGTCGTCGAGCAGCACCCTGCCCTCGGCGTGCGCGCCGGGGATCTCCTCGTGCATGCGGTTGATGCATCGCACGAGCGTCGACTTGCCACAGCCCGAGGGCCCGATGATCGCGGTCACCTGGTTGGGCGGGAATTCGAGGTCGATGCCCTTGACCTGTTCGGCCGTGCCGTAGAACGCGCGCAGCTTCTCAAGCGTTATGCCCAGGGCGGGCTTGGCCGCTGCGGCTCCGCCGGCGGGCGCCGGCGAGGAGTCGGGCGTCGCCGACCCGGCCGTCGCGGCGACAGGGCGCGGCGAGACGGGGCCGGGCGAGGCCGGGCGTGCAGACCCCGGGCCGTCGTCCAACTCCGATCGGTCCTGTGGCTCGGCGTCAGTCATCGGCGAGGTGGGTCCGTCTGATGTCATGCAAGGCGGCTCCTTCGCGCGATCAGGCGGGCTGTGAGGTTGAGCAGCAGGATCATGACGACAAGGGTGAGCGCGGCCCCCCACGCACGGGCCACCACGGCCGGGGTCGGGGACGTTACGTCGTTGTAGATTTGCACGGGCAGCGAGTTCATGGGCTGGCTGAGATTGATTGTGGCCTTCATCGTGGCAGCCGCGGTGAACAGCAGCGGCGCGGTCTCCCCGGCCGCACGAGCGATCGCCAGCAGCACCCCCGTCACCATGCCCGGCAGCGCCGTCGGCAGGACGACGCTCACGATCACCCGCCAGCGCGGCGCTCCCAGGGCGAGCGCCGACTCGCGCAGGGCGTCGGGAACCAGCAGGAGGATCACCTCGACCGAGCGGATGACCACGGGCAGCATCAGGAGCGCCAGCGCCAACGAGCCCTTGTAGCCGGCGTAGGTTGTGCCGGTGCCGACGATCAACACGATGTAGATGAACAGGCCGAAGAGGATCGACGGGACGCCGGTGAGAACGTCGACGAAGAAGCGCACGGTCGAGGCGAACCAGCTGGCCCGGCCGTACTCCACGAGCCACAGCGCGACGCCGATCCCGATCGGGATCGAGATCGCCGAGGCGAGCGCGACGATCTCGATCGTGCCGAGCGCGGCGCTCTTTATCCCGCCGATGCTCGAGTTCTTGAAGAACGTGTTCCCGGTCGGGTCGGTCGTGAAGAAGCTCGTGCTCCACGACCCGAGGCCCTTGCTCAGGAGGTAGTAGACGATGAGCACCAGCGGGATCAACGCGATCACGGTGCTCGCCGTGATGACCACGCGGGCGATCCGGTCCCTGCGCCTGCGCACGCGCCCGACCGCGAAGCGCTCGAGCATCTCGCCTCCCGCGCCGTGGGCGCTCATGCGCCCACCACCGCCTCGGCGATCGCCTCCGGATCGGGCCGGCTGTGGTCCTCGGTGCTTCCCCGCGGCGGGGAGGGTCGCGCGGCTCTCGTCACCAGCACGCGCGCCACGCCGTTGACGAGCAGCGTCAGCACGAACAGCACGAGGCCGGCGGCGAACAGCGCCGAGCGGTGCAGCCCCTGGGCCTCGCCGAACTCGTTGGCGATCACCGCGGCGAGGCTGTAGCCCTGCCCGAACAGGAAATGGCCCAGTTGCGGCGCGTCGCCGATCAGGATGGTCACCGCGATCGTCTCGCCGATCGCGCGACCCAGCCCGAGCATCGCCCCACCGACGATTCCGACCCGGCAATAGGGCAGGACGGCCATGCGGATCATCTCCCAACGGGTGGCCCCGAGCCCCAGGGCCGCTTCCTTCTGGTCGGACGGCACGGTGAGCATCACCTCGCGGCTGATCGCGCTGACGATCGGCAGGATCATGATCGCGAGGACCAGCCCGGCGACGAAGTAGTTGGGGATCGTCACCGTGCCCCCGCCGATGAACGGCACTCCCGAGAACCGGTCGGCCACCCATTGCTCGGGTCCCCGCAGCTTGGGGGCCAGGTAGAAGATGCCCCACAGCCCGTAGACCACGGAGGGCACCGCGGCCAGCAGCTCGATCAGCACGGTGAGCGGCGCGCGGATGCGCGCCGGGCAGAGCTCGGTGGCGTAGAGGGCGGTTGCCACCGCCACGGGAACGCCGATCAACAGGGCGAGCGCCGATGTGATGATCGTCCCCACCAGGAGCGGCAGCGCCCCGAATTGTTCGGCGCTCACGTTCCAGTCGTTGCCGAACACGAAGCCGAGCACGCCTTCCTTGGCGAACGCCGGGCGTGCTTCGCCGAGCAGGCGGAAGAAGAAGTAGACGATCAGCGCGAGGATCAGCGCTGCGAGGGCCGTGAGCCCGTACTTCAGTGCGCGGTCCGGCAGGCGGGCAAGCGGTGACCGCGCGAGAGTCGAGCGGTCACCGCTTGGAATGGATGCCATCTGCATTGGTTGCCGGCCTGCATGACCCGTCGGTGCTCGACCAGCCCGTTACAGTTACACGATCAGGCGCCGAGTGGCGCTCCGTTGCACAGCAGGCCGGCCGCGGCCGTCTTCGACCTTGACAGTACGGAGGGGGGCAGCGGCGCATAGTCGGCCTGGGCGAGAACCGCCTGACCCTGGTTCAGGCCGTAGCTGATGAATTTCCCGACGCCCTTGGCGCCGGCTTCGCCGCCGGGCAGGCCCGCCTTGCAGATGTCCTGGTTGACGACGATGAACGTCTGCGAGCTGAGCGGGTAGGCGGTTGCGCCGGCGGGGTTGACGATCGCGAAGCCCAGGTCGGTCGGGACGACGATGCCGGCGCCCGCCGCCGTGGTCGAGGCGATTGTCGGCGCGATGAAGCTCCCTGCCTTGTTCTTGACCGACGCATAGGTGAAGTTGTGCTGCAGCGCGTAGGCCTGCTCGACGTAGCCGACCGCCCCGGTCGTCTGCGCCACCGCGCCGGCCACCCCGGCGTTGCCCTTCGCGCCGGTTCCGGTGGGCCACTGCACGTCCTTGCCCGAGCCGACCTTGCTCTTGAATTCCGAGTCGACGGCCGCCAAGAAGCCGGTGAAGCCGGCGGTGGTGCCCGAGGAGTCCGAGCGGTGGATCACCGTGATCGCGGTGCTCGGCAGCGTGACCCCGGGGTTGAGCGCCACGAGTTCGGGGGCGTTCCAGGCCTTGATCTTGCCGAGGAAGATGTTGGAGATGGTCGTCCCGGTCATCTTCAGGCCCGTCGCCACGCCGGGCAGGTTGTAGGAGACCGTGATCGCGCCGAGGAACATCGGTATCTGCACCGCGGGGCTACCGTTCTTGGCGATCGCTTCCTTGTCGGCGGGCTTCAGCGGCGGGTCGCTCGCTCCGAAGTCCACGGTCTTGCTCTCGAGCGAGGTGATGCCCGCGCCGGAGCCGACGGCCTGGTAGTTGACGGTCAGCCCGGACAGCTGCGAGGCCCACTGCTCGTAGACCGGGGCGGCGAAGGTCGAGCCTGCGCCGGAGACCGTAGCTCCGGATCCGCTGCTCGATGACGCGCTGCTCGTGGAGCTGCTGGATGATTTGGAGCTGCTTCCGCATGCGGCGAGGCCGACCGCGAGCAGCACGGTGCCCGCGAGCGCGCCCATCTTATTGGTGATCACTCCGTCTCCTCTGGCTGGATTCTGGCTGGATTCTGGCCGGATTGCTTGATCGGCTGATGATGTACTCTCGCGGGCCCTTACCGGTCCGGAGTCCGCTCCGCCGTCGCAGCGTCCAGTCTGTTAAGTGCCGGCCATGCCGATGTGAACATCTCGTGAACGTCCGCGCTGCTCATCGTGGGCGTCTGCTGGGAGCGTGGCCTTTCCAGCCATTGCCTCCCGGGAGGGCTGGGGCTGGAAGCGGTAGCCGAATCCCGGATGAGTGTGGATGAAGCGGCGGTCGGGCATCGCCGTCTCGAGCTTCCCGCGAAGCTTGCTCACGTATACGTCCACCGACCGGTCTCCCGGCCGCAGGTTGCCACCCCACACGGCGCCATAGAGCTCTCCGCGTGTGACGATCGCGCCCATTCGCCTGGCCATTGCCACCAGCAGCTCGAACTCGCGCACCGACAGGGTGAGGGCGTGTCCACTGGCCAGCACGAGCCCGTCGTTCAGCCCGATCTCCAGCTCGCCGGCATACAGGGTCTCGACGCTGTCTTGAACGGCCCCCATGTGGCCAGCCTCGCACGTGCCACCGGTCACGGCGTTGCTAAGTCGTAATCGAGCGGTGAAATGATCGTGAAGGCCGGGCACAGCCTCCCCTGACGCAATATCCTCGCTCGATGAGCTTCCTGCGTCGTCGCGTCGACAGCACCCTCATGGCGCTTGTCGAGGAGGCTGGCCGCAATGTGCAGCGAAGCAGCCTGCTCCTTCATGACCTGCTGGTGGAGTATCCCGAGCGCGCCCCTTTGGCGCAGGATCTGAAGGTATGCGAGCGCGAAGGCGATCGCATCACCCACGACATCATCCATCGGCTGACCGCAGGTAGGCGGGTCAGAGCCCCCTTCGACGCCGGCGACGGCTATGCCCTGGCGACCGCGCTCGACGACATCGTCGACCACTCCGAGCAGGCCGCCGCGCAGCTGGGCCTGTATGGCGTCGAGGCGCCCATGGAGCAGGCCGTCGACTTCACGCAGGTGCTCCTGGGTGCCGGCGAGCAGATCGCACAGGCGCTGCGCTGCCTGCGCACCGGCGCCGAGCTGGCTCCCCACCTGGTCGAGATCCACCGCCTGGAGAACGAGGGCGATCGCCTTCAGCGCGACGGCGTGGCGTCGCTGTTCGCTGGAGGCATCGATCCGATGGTGGTGATCCGCTGGAAGGACATCTTCGAGTCGCTGGAGGCCGCCGTGGACGCCTGCGAGACCGTCGCGCACGTGCTCGAGGGCATCACGCTCAAGCAGCGCGGGCGATGGCGCTGAGGAGTGCTGCCGATGGGGACCGAAGGCTGGTGGGCCGGGGCCGGTGCAGCGTCGGTCCGCTGCACCGGCCCGCAAGCGGGTCACCCGCTTGCTCATCGCTATTTCTGCTGCAGTTCCCTCACCGATTTGATGCCGGCATTCAGGACGACCTTGGGGATCGGCGCGAAGTCAAGCTGCGCACCGAAGCTCTGACCGAGCGTCATCGCGTAGTAGACCCAGCTGGCAAGCGCCCCCTTCTGGTTTGCCGTCCTGGGCACGATGCAGTAGGTGAAGGTTGACAGCGGATATGCCAGCTTGTCGCTCTTCGGTGGATTGACGATGTGCATTTCGTTGTTCGCCGGAACTTTCTTGACGATCTTCGCGGCCGCTTCGATCGGGCGGAGGTTGGGGTACTCGAAGTTGCCCGCTGCGTTCTGAAGTGCCGCGGCCCCCAGGTGGTGCGCGATGATGTACGACGCCGAGATGTAGCCGATCGAACCATTCGTCGAAGACACAACTGCGGTGATGCCATCGTTGCCCTTGCCCCCCACTCCGGTTGGGAAGCTGACCGACGTGGCGTTCCCGACCTGGATCCTCCACGGCGAGCTGATGCGCGACAGGTAGTCGGTGAAGGCATATGTGTCGCCGGACCCGTCGCTGCGGAAGACGGGGGTGATCTTCAGGTTGGGCAGTTTCACACCCTTGTTCAGCTTTGCGATCGCCGGAGCGTTCCAGCTGGTGATCTTCCCGAGGTAGATGGCCGCGACCACCGGCCCAGAGAGCTTCAGCCTACGGACGCCTTCGATGTGGAAGGCGATGCCGGTCGCCGTCAGAGCCCAGGGGATCTGGACGCAACCGTTGCATTTTTCTGCTTGGGCTGGCGTGAGCGGAGCATCGGACGCCCCGAAGTCGACCGCCCGGGCGGTTACCTGGGCGATTCCGGCGCCTGACCCGACGGAGGCGTAGGTGATGGTGTCGCCGTATCGATGCTGGTAGTCCGAAGCCCAGTAGGTCTCGAGCGGCGCGACCAGCGTCGAACCCGCGCCGGTGAGCGAGTATGCGCTTGCCCCGGCGGGGCCAGGCACCAGTACCGCCGTCAGGCATGCCATCACCGTCATGACGGTGATGATTGGCAATCTTGTGCGGGTCAAAAGGTCCTCCTAGATGATGTCGGGATGTCGGGTTTTCACGAAGCGCAGCATCACGGCAGCGTTGGTCCAACTCGTGTAAATGTTGTGAACACCGATGTTGAAATCTCGTAAAGTGAAAGTGACGTATCTTCGCGAGGCCTTGACGTCAAGGTAAGTGACGCGATGTGAGAGGTGACGTCCGCCGGCGCCCGCATGTGAACTTCTTGTGAAGGTGCGCAAGACGGGACAGCCACCTAGTTAGGCTCCATGTCCATGGGCGGGGCTATGAGACACACGGGCGCTCTGCCCGGCCATGGCCGAGCCAATGGTCGATCGGCTGATCGCATCGGGGACGGGATGCTCTATGGCCTTTGCCTGTTCGCAGCGCTGCTGGCGGTCCTGGCAATCGGCGCGATCGTCTACCAGGTGATCGATGGTGCGAGCGCCTCGATCTCGCGGTTCGGCCCGGGCTTCCTCTTTCATTCGACGTGGAAGCCCAACTTCGGAGTCTTCGGGGCAGGCGCGTTCTTGTACGGCACTGCCGTCACGTCGGTCGCGACACTGCTGCTCGCGGTTCCGATCGGGGTATCGATCGCGCTCTACCTGAGCATGGTGGCGCCGCGCCGGCTGCGCGGCGTGATCGGACCGCTGGTGGAGATGCTGGCCGCGATCCCGAGCGTGATCCTCGGGTTCTGGGGCATCCTCGTGCTCGGGCCCTTCCTGCAGGCGCATCTGGAGCCCTTCCTGCACCGCGTGCTCGGCTTCCTGCCGATATTCGGAACGCCCGCCACGACCGGCAGCGGGCTGTTCAACGCGAGCCTCATCCTGACGATCATGGTGGTCCCGATCATCGCCTCGATCAGTCGCGACCTCTTTCTGACTGTTCCGCAGGAGCTCCAGGACGGCGCGACCGCGCTGGGGGCGACCCGCTGGGAGGTGGTCCGCGGAATCGTCATCCCTTCCGCGGCTTCGGGCGTCGCCGCCGCCTCGTTTCTCGGCCTGGGCCGAGCGCTCGGCGAGGCGATCGCGGTCACCCAGGTCATCGGCGCTGGGAACTTCATCCACGCATCGCTGTTCCAGACGGGCGACACCCTCGCCAGCCGCATCGCCGACCAGTACCAGGGCGCCACGACGAACCTGCAGATCGGTTCGCTGTTCTACCTCGGCCTGATCCTCTTGGCGATCGAGCTGGTCGCGAACATCGCAGCGCAGCTGATTGGACGTCGCTTCGACGTCCGCAGGGTTGCGGCGCGATGACCGAATCCCGGCCAATCCTCCAAGAGGATCGCCCGCCCGGTCCTTCGCCGGAGATGCCCGACCTTCCCGGCGCCGCCGATCAACCCACGGCCGAGGACCCGGCCACCTCTAGCCTGCCCGCGATTGGCCTCACCGACCCTTCCGGCCTGCTGACGGCGTCGGACCATCTGCGCCGGCGACAGCTGGTCAGCCGGCTCGCGAATGCCAGCCAGACCGCGTGCGCACTGCTCGCCGTGGCCGTGCTGGGCGCTGTCGTGTACTCGGTCGCGTCGCGCGCTGCGAGCGTGCTCAGCATCGACTTCCTGACGAAGGATCCGCCCCTGTTCTACGGCACTCCCGGGGGCGGGATGGCACCCGCGATCGTCGGGACCGCCCTGCTCATAGCGATGGCGACCGCGATCGCGATGCCCTTGGGAATCCTCGTCGCGCTCTATCTGACCGAGTTCGCGGGGCCCAGGTCCAAGCCCCCGATCAGACTGGCCCTCGATCTGCTGAACGGAATGCCGACGATCCTCGTCGGCCTGTTCGTCTTCGGGCTGCTCGTGGTCGGCCACCACCAGAGCGGCTTCGCCGGCGCGTTCGCGCTCGCGATCATCATGTTGCCGTTGATCGCGCGAGCAACCCAGGAGGTGCTGCTGCTCGTCCCCCTGAGCCTGCGCGAAGCGGCCGACGCGTTGGGCGTGAGCCACTGGCGCAGCGTGCTGGGCGTCGTGCTGCCGACGGCGAGCGGCGGCATCTTGACCGCCACGGTGCTCGCCGTCGCACGCGCTGCGGGCGAGACCGCGCCGCTGATCCTCACGTGCTCGATCTTCGCCAACACGGTGTCGGTCAACCCCTTCGGAAGTCAAGCGCTGCCGAACATCCCGGTATACATCTTCACGGCGTCCGAGTCCGCGGATCCCTACGGCTTCGCGCGCGCCTGGGGTGCGGCCTTCGTCCTGCTGGCGTTCATCCTGCTGGCGAACATCGCCGGCAGGGCCCTCGGCAGAAGCCGTTCAATGACACCCCGATGAGACCGCCCGACACAAGCGACAAGGCCGATCCCGAGCCCTCGACAATTCGACGGCGCGTTCGAATCCACACCGCCCCGCTGCCCGATCAGGCGACGCGCGTAGCGGGAAACGGCGCTGCGGCCGCGCGCGCGAGCGGCGCGCAGCCCAGCGCGCTCACCTCTGGACGCGAGGTCATCTTCGACGTACAGGACCTGGGCGTCTCCTACGGAAGCTCGCAGGCGATCGTCGGCGTGACGCTCCAGATCCACCGTAACCTGATCACGGCCATCATCGGCCCTTCGGGGTGCGGCAAGACGACCTTCCTGCGCAGCCTCAACCGGATGAACGACTCGGTGCCCGGGTTCAGGATCGACGGGAAGATCCTCTACCACGGCCAGGACATCTACTCCGGGGAGGTCGATCGGGTTGAGGTGCGGCGTCGCATCGGCATGGTCTTCCAGAAGCCGAACCCCTTTCCGAAGTCGGTCTACGACAACGTCGCCTGGGCTCCCCGCAACCTCAAGATGAAGACCGGGCTCGATGAGCGGGTAGAGCGCGCTCTGCGCGGCGCCGCGCTCTGGGACGAGGTCAAGGACCGGCTGAAGGACAGTGCGCTCGGTCTGTCCGGTGGGCAGCAGCAGCGGTTGTGCATCGCGCGTGCGATCGCGATCGAACCGGATGTGCTGCTGCTGGACGAGCCGGCATCAGCGCTTGACCCGGTCGCGACCGCCTCGATCGAGGGGCTGATGCAGACTCTCAAGAACCGCTACACGATCGTGATCGTCACGCACAACATGCAACAGGCGGCCCGCGTCGCGGACCGCACCGCATTCTTCAGCCTCGACACGAGCGAAGACAAGCGCAGCGGCGTGCTCGTCGAGCATGGCGACACAGAGGCGATGTTCACCCGGCCGGCCGACCCTCGGACGAGTGATTACGTGACCGGCCGCTTTGGATGAGCGGATTCAGGCGGAGCGAGGGGCGCGCGCCCGGCGAGCTACAGGCTAGGCGCCGATGACTACCGGCTAGGCGCCAATGACGTTGCTCGCGACGTGCTCGAGCAGCGGCTGACCGCACTGCCAGCAGTAAACAGCGCCACTGCTGTGCGGCGCTCCACAGGAGGCGCACGAGCCGGCAGTTCCGGTCTCCTCCAAGTGCAGGATGCGCTCGACCTCGCCGAGCTCGGCGTCGACGTCCTGCAGGATCGCCGCACGCCGCACCAGTACATCGACGCGGATGTGGTCGCGGATCGCCATCTCGTACACGAGTCCGCCGAGGTCACACTGCAACTCGGCGAAGCGGGTCATCAACTCGTCTCGCCGCTGCGCCAGATCGACGCTCGGCTCGTTTCGCGGCGTGGCGGTCAGCGGCTCGGTTGCGGGCGTCGAGACCACCGAGGCGGAGGCTCCGGAGACCACCGAGGCGGAGGCTCCGGCGTCCGATCCGCCGGCCTGCGGCGTGCCCGTGCCCACCGGCTCGGTTCCGGGATCTTCTCTCTGGGTTTGATCGCGAGGGATCACGGTCACCGGCGGTTACTCATTCTGATTCTGATCCGAAGAAGTTGCCGGTGAAATGCCCGTGCTGGTACCCGGGTCCTTTGCCGGGGCTACCGACCTTGACAGCCTTCGGAGGGGCCGCAGACTGCGTCTTGGACGCGGCTTTCGCGGCCTTCGTGGAGGCGCCATGCGCCGTCGAGGGCGCGGCGGCGCCGGTAGAGGGCGGCTGGGCCGCGGTGCTCGCCGCCGCGGTTCCCGCTGTCCCGCCGCCACCCGCGACCGTCACGACCTGGGCGGGAGGGGCCTTGGCGCTCGTGCTGTTGGCCGAGCGCCCGATCAGCACCCCGACGCCCATCGCAAGCAGCAGCGTCCCGATGCCGGCGATGAGCGTGCTGTTGACCGATGCGCGGGCTCGCGCGGGCGGGCGGTGCGCATCGGGCGCCTCTCGGGCTCGGGCGCGCTGCGCCGAGCTGTCCAGCGATGGCACGCGCGCCGGTCCGCGGCGCTCCCCGCACTCCAAGCAGTAGCGTTGGTCGGACGCCATCGCGGTGCTGCACGTGGGGCATTGGTCGCTGCGGACGGCGGCGACCATCGAAGGGCGGAACTCCGCCGTGGGCACATCCGTCGCCGTGGTCACGTGCTCTGCCGTCTCCATGTCCGCAGGAGCCCGCTCGCCCGCGGGTTCAAATTCTCCGGTGCGAGTGCTCGATCGCATAGCTTCGGACCTACCAAGGCTGCAGCCGCGAAGACCGACCATGGCGGCAGCGTCCCGAACGACGCCTCGACGAGAGTAGGCGCACGGGCGCCGCGGGTTGTGAACAGCCGGTAACCGGCATCGCGATCGGTGCGTCGGCAGCGGATCGGCGAGAGCATCGCGAGCAACGCCATCGAGGTGCGCACGGACCGCGGCATGCGACAACAGAATCTTCACCTCGAGTGAGCCGCGCAGGCGTGAGACTCGCATTCAGATGGCCGCCCCTCCGAAGATGGCCACTACTTCGGCATTCGGCGAGGGCCCCGATCCGGTCCGGCTCTTGTGCTGTGAGGAGTGTGGCGCGAGACTCGCATACGACCAGCGCTACTGCGTGGAGTGCGGGCACCGGCGCGGCCCGCTGGCGCCCGCGATCGCCGAGCTGATCGGTGTCGTCCCGCGTGCTGGGTCTGGCCAGGCATACGAAGTCGCCGACGAGCCCGGCGCGTCGCAGGCCGCAGGCGCTGCCGACGGGCAGGAGGTGGGTCCGCTCGGCGACCTGTCCGCGTCGGTCAGTGGAATCGCCGTGATGGCGCTGCTCGCGTTCGGCGTGCTCGTCGGCTCGACGGTCAGCCCGGTGCAGCCGAGTGGCGCGGCGACCGGGCTCGCGGTCGCGCTTTCACCGTCCGCGACGGTCTCGAACCCGGCGCTCAGCGCTCGGAGCTCGACCCCGCCGCCGTCAACCGCGCCCGGAGCCACTCCCGCGCAGGCGAACCCCGAAACCACGACTTCGGCAAGCACGACGCCGGCGAGTACGACGCCGACAAGCGGCGCGAAGAACCCGCAATCCAGCGAAGCCACCGGCGGGTCGACCACGCCGGCACTGCCGCCGATCACGCACGTCTTCATGATCGTGCTCTCCGATCAGGGCTTCAACGCGTCTTTCGGTCCGAGCTCGCAGGCGACGTACCTCTCGAAGACGCTGACCCACCAGGGCGAGTTGCTGGACAACTACTACGGGGTTGCCGGCGGGGAGCTCGCCAACGAGATAGCGCTGATCAGCGGGCAGGGACCGACTCCGCAAACGGCTGCCGGCTGTCCGCTGTATACGGATATCACTCCGGGCACGGTCGGCGCACAGGGTCAGGTGCTCGGGAGCGGTTGCGTGTACCCACGTCAGGCCCTGACGCTCGCCGACCAGCTCACGAACGACGGCAGGGCGTGGAAAGCGTATGTCGAGGGCATGGCCAACAGCGGCCCAGGCCAGCAGGCGACATGCCACCGTCCTGCGCTCGGCAGCGCGGACGCCGACCAGACTCCGAGTCCCGAAGATCCGTACGTAACGTGGCGCGACCCGTTCGTCTACTTTCATGGGGTGATCGACGGCACGACCTGTGCCAGCAGCATTGCCGGGCTCGATCAGCTTGCCCCGGACCTGAAGTCCGCTAGCAAGGCACCGTCGCTTGCCTACATCGTCCCCGACCGCTGCAACGACGGCTCCGAACAGCCGTGCGCGCCCGGGCAGTCGTCGGGCCTCGCGGCGGCCGACGCGTTCCTTCGCACGGTCGTTCCCGAGATCGAGAGGTCGCCCTCGTACCAGACCGGAGGACTGATCGCAATCACGTTCGACCAGGCGCCGCAGAGCGGACCCAACGCCGACCCGAGCAGCTGCTGCATCACGTCCCCGTATCCGAATCTGCCGACCGGCACGACCGGCACGACCGGCACGACCGGGCCGACCGGCTCGACCGGCACGGCGGGCACGACCGGCACGGCGGGCACGACCGGCACAACCACAAGTCCGGAAACAGCGGCCGCCACGCCGGCTGGAGGTGGCCGCGTTGGGCTGCTGCTGATCTCGAAGTACGTCAAGCCTGGCAGCGTCAATGTCACAGGCGACTACAACCACTTCTCGCTGCTCGCCAGCATCGAGGACCTCCTTGGCCAGAGCCACTTGGGCTACGCAGGGGCGCAGGGGCTGCTCGCCTTCGATGCGAGCGTCTACAACGCCTACAAGTAGAGGTCGGTCCGGTGGTCAGCCGGCTGCCAGCAAGTCGTCGTAGGTGATGGCCTGCCGTCGAGGCCCGGCGTGGCCGAGGACCCACTCGAGCGCCATCATGTATCGGGGGTGCAGAAGGTCGGCGGGATGCAGGTCCAGGCGCATCGTATGGCCGCAGATCATGCTGCCGGTGCGGATCAAGGACGGAGAGAGGACGCGTCGCAGCCAGCTGTCGGTTCCGATTCCCCAGGCCGGGGCGAGCAGCCGCTGCGGATCGCCGCTCCGACCGGCGAATGTCCCGTGCAGCCGAAGGTAGCCCGCCCACCAGCGGAACCTCCCCGGGAGCAGCTCGCGCAGGGCTGGTGTGTAGGCATAGGCGGGCGCCACAAATCCGTCGGGCTCGAGCCCGGCGAGCTTCAGCACCCGCCAGCCCGCATCGACCGCTCGGCGGGTCTCGTCGCCGTCGAGCCCAGCGAACTCCGCCCCACGACGACCTCGGCCGTGCGTGAGCATCTGGCGGGATAAGGCGCCGCGCCGCAGCTGCTCGTGCTGGAAGCCGTGCTGGGCGATCGAGTCGCCCGCCCGGCGGCGCTCGGCCAGCCAATGGGTCATCTCCGGCGAGCGCTCGCCCAGCGGGTGCAAGTCGCGAGCCGGGATCACGAGCAGGGTGACTCGATCGACGCCGTGGTCGTCCAGCCAGTCGCGGATCAGCGCGCAGCTCTCGAACGTGGCCGGCTCGATGTCGTGCAGCGCGACGGCGATCCTGGGGCGGGTGAGGCCGCTGCGTGCACCCGCGCAGCCCGGGGTGCTGGCGGTGAGCGGCGAGGATTCGACCGAGAGCGCGACGTGCGTCGAGGGGCCGCTCAGAACACGCGGCACGGATTGACCCCTCGGAATGGTGCGGCGGCTAGGCAGCATGGGTCAGCGCGCTCGACTCGGTGGATGAAAGCGCCCGCCGGTAGCCCGCCGCCAGACGCTCGAGCGCGCGCTCCCACGGGCGCTCGGAGACCGATGCGAGACCCCCTTCAGCCAGGCGCCTGCGCAGCGCCGGCGAGCCGGCGAGCTCGAGCAGGGCCTGTGCGAGCGCCCCGGCGTCGGGCTCGCGGAGCAGCCCGCTCACGCGGTCCTCGATCAGCGAGAGCGGGCCTCCCGCGGCGACGGCCACGACCGCCAGGCCGCTGGCCTGCGCCTCCAGGATCACCTGTCCGAAGGTGTCGGTACGGCTCGGAAACAGGAAGATGTCGGCGCTCGCGTAAGCGCGGGCGAGCTCGCTGCCCTCGAGCCAGCCCAGGAAGGTGGCGGCGTCCCCGACACGCTCGCGCAGCCACTCCTGCTCGGGGCCGCCGCCCGCGAGCACGAGCTGCAGGCGGGGATCCCGCTCGCGGGCCGACAGGAAGGCCTCGGCGAGCAGGTCGGCGCCCTTCTCGCGGGTGATGCGCCCGGAATAGAGGACGTTGACGGCCTCAGGCCGGGCCATCTCAGGCATCTGCCCGCGGAGCGCCGGATCGAAACGGGAGGTGTCGACGCCCCGGTCCCAGCGCGCAACCCGCTCGGAGGCCACCCCGATCCCCCGCAGGGCCGCGTCGGAGGCGGGACTTGGCGAGAGCACGAGATCGCAGGCGCCGTAGAAGGTGCTCACGCCGAACGCCATCGCCTCGGCGATCCGCGGGTCGCCGGACCGCAGGCCGGCGTAGGCCGTGAGCTCCGTGTGGTAGCTGCCCACCAGGGGCACCCCCAGCCCGCGGCCAACCAGGGCGCCCACGACGCCCACGGGGCCCGGCGAGCAGACGTGGATCACGTCGAAGCACCCGTCGGCGAGCGTCTGCACGGCGGCCGACAGGCTCGGGACGCCGATCCGCAGACCGGGGTAGTAGGGCACGTCGAACTCCGCGACGGCCGACAGGCGCCGATCGACGTCGGGGTCGGTGCCGAGGACCTCGATCTCGAATCCGGGCACCCCGCGCTGGCGGATCTCCTCGATCACGCGCGTCACCCCGTGCGTGCTCCCGATCCCATCGGCCAGGATCGCCACGCGCGGCGTCTCGCCGTCCTCGCGGCGGGGGTCGAGCTTGGCCTTCTCGTTTGCCAGGAACGCGGTGGCCGGGGCGTAGGGGATGGCGGCGATGCAGCTCTCGAACAGCCCGGCCGCGGCGGGCAATGCCTCCGCCTGCCCACACGTCGCCTGCCCGCCCGCGGCGCGCACCGCCCGCGAGACGGCCGCGCGCAGCTTGCGCTCGTGTATACGGCAGGCCCGGCGGTACAGGTCGGAGTGGCTGAAGCGCTCGTCCTGCATGTAGTCGATCAGGCCCCGCTCGTCGAGGTGGTCGAGCTCCACCGCGCTCAGCCAGGCGCGCAGCAGGCTGCGGGCACCCTCGGGCGACACTCCATCGTCGCTGCCCACGGCTCCGCGTCGCACGTCGGCCTCGTGCAGCAGGCGTCGCGCCATCGTGGCCACGGCAAGCGGGTCCGGCGCATGCCCAGCGCCCTCGCCGCGCCCCAGCGCCCTCGCGGCCAGCGCGATGGCAGCGTGCGCCCACTTCGCCGCGCTGCCCTGAGCGCCACCGGCCGTGACATCGCCGGCGCGCACGTGAGCTAGGAACTCCGCCGGAGTGCGGGCCGGCGGGGCCTCGGTGTAGGTCCGTCCGATGTCGATCCCCGCGTGATCGTCCGAGCCGCCGATGCCGGCTCCGTCGAGCGTCGCGATGTAGGTGGCGGCCGGGCGGTTCAGCTCGCGCGCACGGGCCCCGTTGCGGATCTCCCAGACGTCGAACAGCTTTGCCAGGCGCCGGCGGTGGCGCGCGGTCAGCGGCGCGCCGACCGTGTAGTAGGGGTGGGCGAGCGCGCAGACGATCTCGCGCTCGTACATGTACGCGGCGCAGATCTCGACGTCGCCGCGGTGGCGCTGCAGCCATTCGTGGTCCTCGCCGGAGATCCCGTAGCAGAGGACGTGCACCGCCTGAGGCTCTCCGCGGAAGTGCGCGGTCAGCTCCTCCGAGAGGAACACGTCGGGCCGGTCGGCGAGCTGAAGGACGCCGGCGATCGTGTCGTGGTCGGTGATCGTCACGAAGTCCATGCCCCGCCGCTTCGCGAGCTCGTAGACCTCCTCGGGAGGCGTGGCGCACTCGGGCAGCCCCACGGCCCGCTGAACGCCGAGCCGCGACTGCTGCGACGCGGTGGAGTGGCAATGCATGTCGACCCGCGTCGATGTCCTGTCCATCGCCGGTGACGCCGTCGATCCGGCCACCTTGCCTGAAGTCGTTGACCGGCCCTCCATATCAAACAGAATTCCCTGCAAAGCGGCGGTTTCTGTGACCAGGCGGGAATGATCCTGTTAGGAGGTTGTGAACGCCCGACAACCGACCTCGCACGGTTTGGTCCCTCCGATAACTAAGATGCCGCTGCGACCGCGTGATGGACGATCACCAGAAGCCGAGCCGTATGGGGAGCACGCTCTGGCTCACCGGTCTGTCCGCGGCCGGGAAGACGACTCTCGCTTATGCCCTGAAGCGCAGGTTGGCCGAACTCGGCAAGGTGGCGGTCGTTCTCGATGGAGACGTGCTGCGGGAAGGCCTGAGCAGCGATCTCGGCGTCTCAAGAGAGGATCGTTCCGAGCAGGCGCGGCGAACGGCGCACGTTGCCGCGCTGATCGCCGGGGCGGGACTGGTGGCGATCGTCTCGCTGATCTCGCCCTACGAGGATGATCGTACGCGCGCGAGGGAGATCCACGACGCCGAGGGGCTCAGCTTCCACGAGATATGGGTTGACACGCCGTTGCACATATGCCAGGAGCGCGACCCCAAGGGGATCTACGCACGAGTGCGTGCCGGCGAGGTGCGGGGAGTCACCGGCGTCGACGCCCCGTACGAGCCTCCGCGTGATCCCGACGTCCGGGTCCGCGGAGGCGAGTGCTCACCCGAGGATGCAGCGGCCGAGATACTCCATGCGACTCAGATCGGCGTCGTCGAGAGGGTCTCGGCCGGTTGAGCTGGCAACGGCGCCTAACCGTGCGGGAGCGGGGCGCCCAGCAGTACGGCAAGAGCGCCCGCCCCGCCCGCGGCGATCAGCGTTGTCACCACCGGGCGGCGGAGCGCCAGCAGGGCGATGGCGGCGGCCGCGAGCACGACGTACTGCCAGCTCTCGCTGATCGCGCCGGCGAGCGGGATGGATGAGCCGATGATCGCGCCCGCCGCCGCCGGCGCCGCGCCCGCGAGGAATCCGAGCACGCGCTCATCGACGAGCAGTCGCTCGAACCGCGCGGCGCCGAACAGGATGAAGGCGAACGAGGGGGCGAAGGCGACGAGCGCGGCAAGCAGCCCGCCCCCCAGCCCGCCGGCCGCGTATCCGACCGCCGCGACGGTCTGCGTGACGGGCCCCGGGGTGATCTGCCCCAGCGCCACGGCGTTCAGGAACTGCCCTTCGGTCATCCAGTGGTACGTGCCGACCGCGTCCGACTGCATGAGGGGGACGATCACGAACCCACCGCCGAACGCCAGGGCGCCGACCTTCAGCGCCGTCCAGGCGAGCGCCCATGTCCCGCCCTCGGCGGCGGCGGCGATCAGTGGCGTGCGGAGAAGCAGGCCGGTGAGCGGCGCCTTCGCATGAACGAACCCCGACAGATGCTCCCGGGCCAGCAGCGGCCAGGCGGCGGAAGCGATCCGCTGCGGGCGGCGCGCCCGCCAGGCGAGCTCGGCCGCGCCGCACGCCAGCAGCACGAGCACGAGATCTGACCCCGCAGCGGCCGCGACGGCGCCCGCGGCAAGCCCGTAGAGGAGCACGCGTGGGCGCTCCCCGCCCGCCGCGCGCTTCCAGATCGGGCCGGCGAGCCCGAACCCGGCGCGAACCGCGACAGCGGCGACCGCCGCGCCCGCTCCCAGGCCCGCACCCCGCAGCCAGGAGGGCGGGGATCCCGACAGGAAGAGGGCCGATAGCGCGAGCATGACGACGAGGCCCGGCAGGACGAAGCTGAGCCCGCCGAGCAGCGCCCCGCGGGTACCTCGCAGCCGCCAGGCGCAGTAGATGGCAAGCTGGGTCGAGGCAGGTCCCGGCAGCAGGTTCGTGGCGGCCACTGCCCGCTCGAAGCTCGCGTCGGTGAGCCACTTCTCGCGCTCGACGCAGAGCTCCCGGAACAGCGCTATGTGCGCCGGGGGCCCGCCGAACCCCAGGCAGCCGATCCGGCCCCATCGTCGCACGATCTCGGCGAACGACGGGTCCGCGCGAGTCGCCTGCTCGATCATCGCCGGGAGGGTAAGGGCTGGGAGGATCGTGGCGGGAGGATCGTGGCTAGACGCGCCGGGGCAACGCATAAGCTGTCGCGCGGGTGCACGATCCGATCTCCTACTTCCAGGCGGTGATCCTCGGGATCACGCAGGGCATCGCTGAGCCGTTCCCGATCTCGAGCCTCGGCCACGGCGTCATCCTGCCCGGCGTGGCCGGCTGGAACATCCACCAGAACGACAAGTTCTTCCTCACCTTCCTCGTCGCCACCCACCTCGGCACGGCCCTGGTGCTGCTCGGGCTGTTCATCAAGGACTGGGCGAGGATCGTCAAGGGAATATGGCGCTCGCTCGTGATACGCGAGATTCGCGCCGACGATGTGGACGCTCGCCTCGGGTGGCTGCTGATCGCCGCGACGATTCCCGTGGGCATCATCGGCCTTCTGCTGGAGACCTCGCTGCGCAAACTGTTCGCATCGCCGCAGACGGCCGCGGCCTTCCTCATCGTGAACGGGGTCGCGCTGCTTCTGTTCGAGCGGCTGCGCAAGCGCCCGCCACGTCCCGGCGACTACCTGGGCGACTCCGACGAGCGACTGGCCAAACTCACCTGGCGGCAGGCGATCGCAGTCGGCACCTCACAGGTTGCCGCTCTCATCCCGGGCATCTCGCGGTCGGGCTTCTCGATGGGCGGCGGTCTGCTCGTCGGGCTCTCCAACGAGGACGCCGCACGGTTCAGCTTCCTTCTCGCGACCCCGGTGATTCTCGCCGCTGCGGCGCTCAAGCTGCCCGAACTGCTGGGCACCGAGGGCAACGGCGTACGCGGCCCGGCGCTCGTGGCCGGGATATGCGCGGGCGTCACGACGTTCTTCGCCGTCAAGTTCCTGCTCAGGTTCTTCCAGACCAACCGGCTCACGCCGTTCGGCATCTACTGCATCGTCGTCGGCTCGGTCTGCACGGTGGCGTTCGCCCTCGGGGCCTAGCACCTAGCCCCGGGATACCGCTGCCCGGCGGAGCCCGGCCTAGGTGCTCAGGTTCTACACCTAGGCCGCCGACCCGGCGGACCCGGTCGACCCGGCCGGCCCGGCCTTGTCGGCTTTCGGCCCGGTCTGAAACCAGGCGAACGCGAAGCACGCCAGAGCGACGACAAGCGCGGCGATGCCGTGCTTTGTGTGGTGGTGGTTGGCTTCGGCGCTCGTCGTCGAAACGTGGCCGGGGAAGAACGAGGGAAGCGAATGCGCCGGCTGCACGAAGTAGATGACGGCCACAACGAGCAGCACTACGCCGAGGATCACCGCTGGAATGACCAGCTTGCGCAGGTTGGAGTTCATCGCGGCACGATGGTAGAGCACGTTTGCGCCCACCAGGCCCCTGCAAGACCTCATGCCGCCATCATGGGGAGTGCCATGCCCATCCCGAGAACCCCGTCGAAGATGTTCGAGACCCGCAGCCAGGCCTGGCAGGAAGCCGGCCTGCTGCGCCAGATCAGCCCGCGGGTTGTCAAGCGCGCGCGCCTTGAGGCGCTCCTGCTGGTGCCGCTGTTCGTGGGCGTGGTGCTCCTCTACGACAACCGCGCAAGCCTGATTGGCACGCCTGGACACCACGGACGGCCGCCGACGCTGGAACCGGCGCTGGACACCCCGGTGACGGTGGCCACGGTGATCGCGCTGGTGATCCTCGGCTGGGCGATCGCGCGGGACGTCGGCCGGGGGCTCGGGCCGCCCCTGTTCCGGCGCTTGGACCCCGCCACGGCGGGCACGGTCGGCTTTCTGATCCGCCTGGCCACGATCGCGATCGCGGTGCTCGTGGCGCTGCGCGTGGCCGGCATCGAAGCGCGCACGCTGGCCCTCGGCGGTGCGTTCACCGCCGTGATAATCGGCCTGGCGGCCCAGCAGACGCTCGGCAACGTGATCGCGGGCACCGTTCTGCTCAGCGCCCGCCCTTTTCGCGTGGGCGACCGCGTTCGCCTGCAGGGCGGGCCGCTGGCGGGCCAGCTCGAGGGCACGGTCAGCTCGCTCGGGCTGCTCTACACGACCTTCGCAAAAGGCGATGACTCGGTGATGGTGCCCAACAGCGTCGTGCTGAGCGTCGCCGTGCTGCCGATCCAAGAGCCCGAGGCGGTCAACCTGCGTGCACGCCTGCGTCCGGGGATGACGCCCAGCGACCTGCAGGAGATCCTCGAGACGTCGCTGCAGACGCCGCTGCGCGACTCGCCGCGGATAACCCTCGAGGAGCTCGACGGCGCGGAGGTGGTCGTGCGCATCGCCGCGACGCCCCGGGTGGCCGCCGAGGGCCGCGAGCTGGCCAGCGAGCTGCTGGAGATCGTCTCCCGTCAGACGCGGGCAGGCGAGGTGAAGGAGCACACTCCGTAGCGCATGAACAGGTAGGAGTCGCTCTCGAGCACCCCGAGCAGCTCGAGCTCGATCGGGGGTTCGAGCTCTGCGCCGGCGATGATCCGCAAGCTCTCGTCGACCGAGCCGCCGCCTCCGGCCAGCTTGGGCGAGAGGGAGAGGAACAGCTCGTCCACCAGCCCCGCGGCCAGCAGCTGTGCGTTCAGGTGGGGTCCGCCCTCGCACAGCAGCGTGCGCACTCCGAGGCGCTCGCGCAGCTCGGCGAGCGCCGCGGGCAGATCGACCCGTCCGTCGCGCTCGGCCCGCACGTAGTCGACGCTGGCCGCGCTGGCCGGCAGGCTCGCCGCCGAGGAGGTGACGATGACCACGCGGGCCGCGGGATCGGCGAGCAGCGGCAGATCGGGCGGCAGCGAGAGACTGCCGGACACGATGCACGCGAGCGGCTCCTCGCTGAGGCCGCGTTCGCGCCGTCGGCGCATGCGCGCATCCGCGCGGATGATCCTGCCGTAGCGCTCCGCCCGCATTGTGCCCGCGCCCGCCATCACGCCGTCGGCCGTCGCGCGCAGCTCGTGGAACAGCTCTCGGTCGGCGCTACCGCCGATCGGGCCCGAACGCCCGCCGACGGTCGCGCGGCCGTCGGCGGTGCTCGCCATGTTCAGCATCACGAAGGGCCGCCGCGCCGTGGCGGCCGGCCGATCGCGCAGCGCGAGGCCCTCGACGGCCTCCTGCGCCGTGGCCGGCTCGCCGGGCGGGAGCACGCGCCTCAGCAGGGGCGCCTCGCGCTCGGCTGTCGCGGGACCCGGGTCGGCTTCGACACCCATCGCCGGACCCTAGCCGCGAAGGCCTCCTGGCGGCGGCTCGGTCGATCGGCCCGCGCCCAACGATCTCGGCCGATCGTCCAAGATGCAACATTTCTTCAACAACGCCCTGCCGGGACCTGCTACGGTCGTGGGCGAATGGCCGGCACAAAAGACCGGCTGCAAGCAGTGCAAGCGCTCGCAGGTCGAAGCTCTAAGCAGCATCCTCCGCGTAGCAGCACGCACATACCGTGGAGGAGTTCCAAATAATGCCTACTGGTACAGTCAAGTGGTTCAGCGACGACAAGGGGTTCGGCTTCATCACCCCCGATGACGGCGACAAGGACCTGTTCGTCCATCACACCGGGATCAACGGCGAGGGCTATCGCTCGCTGCAGGAGGGCGCCAAGGTGTCCTACGACCCCGAGCAGGGCGACAAGGGCCCCAAGGCCGTCAACGTCCAGTCGATCTGACGCGCCGACATAGGTCCTAATCTTTGAGGGCTCGCTTCGGCGGGCCCTCACGCATGTCGGGCGACGCGAGAACACTTCCCCTGCGCGATACCCCGGCCGGCGGGGCGGAAGCAGCGCGGGCGCCCGCCCACTCCCGCCGGCGCGTGAACGCGCTCGCCCGCACGAGCGGCGCCGTGCGGGTTGGCGCGCTGTCGCTGTTCGTCATCGTGGCATGCAGCGCGCTGGTGGTCGTGATCGCGGCCGACCGGCCGAGCATCCTCGCGCCGACGAGCCACGCGAACTTCTTCCCGCACTGGATGGCCGGTCCTCTGGGCGGGATCTGGCCGGGCTTCACGCGGGATGGCACCGCGCTGAAGTACGTGTTCACGGGCGCGATGGTGCTGATGTATGCGGCCTATCTGGCGGCCCTGGCCTACGTGCCGCGGATGCGCGCCCGATGGGCGATCGGGGCGATCGTTGCGGTGCACGCGATCTTCCTGCTGGCCCCGCCGCTGGCGCTGACGGACGTCTTCAACTACATCAACTACGGGCGCATGGAGGTCGTGCACCATCTCAACCCCTACACGACCATCCCGATCGGCGAGCCCCACACCGATCCCAGCTTCGCGCTGAGCAACTGGCACCAGTTGCTCAGCCCCTATGGACCGCTGTTCACGCTGTTGACGTTCGCCGTGGTCCCCCTGGGGGTCGCCGCATCGTTCTGGGCGCTCAAGGGCATTCTCGCCCTGGCCAGCCTGGCGACGATCTTCCTGGTCTGGAAGTGCGCGCGGCTGCTGGGCCGCGACCCGGTCGCCGCGATCGTGCTCGTGGGCCTGAACCCAATCGTGCTGGTCTGGGGGCTGGGCGGCGACCACAACGACTTCCTCATGGTCTTCTTCATCGTGCTGGGCTTCTTCCTGCTGCTGAGCGCCCGCCCGCGCGCGAACGAGGGACAGCCGCCCCCCCTGCACGAGTCCGCGGCCCCCCGGCGGGCGGGATGGGCGGCGGGCGGGATGGCTGCTCCCGCTCTCCGCGATGGAGATCGGGGCGGGCGCCGCGTTTGTGACGGCCGCGGCGATCAAGGCGTCCGGAGGAGTGCTGATCCCGGTGGTGCTGGCCAGCCTGATCTCCGCTCCGCGGCGGCTGACGCAGGTCGCGCTCGGCATGGCGGCGGCGGTTCTCCTGCTGGGCGCCGCCAGCCTCACCGCGTTCGGCCTTCACATCCCCGACCTCAGCACCCAGGGGCGCCTGGTCACCAATGTGAGCGTGCCGAACCTGATCGGGCTGGCGCTCGGCGCCGGCGGCGAGACGGACTCCCTGCGCCTTGTGCTGGGCGGGGTCCTGACTGTGTTCGTGCTGCTCTGCTGCCTGCAGGCCTGGCGCCGGCGCGGCGCGATCACGGCCTCCGGCTGGGCGGGCGTGGCCCTGCTGGTCACGCTCAGCTGGGTGCTGCCCTGGTACGTGCTGTGGGTGCTGCCGCTCGCGGCCCTCTCGAGCTCCATCAGGCTGCGGACCGCCGCGCTCGTGCTGGGCGCCTATCTGATCATCGCTTGGGCTCCCGCCTCGGGGATCCTGTGGAACGCGATCGGCTTTCACCCCGAGAAGACGTCTCTGGGAAGGCTGCACGGCCGTTACGTCAGGGAGCTCCTGAACTGAGCTGAACCGAGGCTTCGGTGGGCGAGTCACGGGGCGCCGTCGGCGCCGGGGTGCAAGCCGGCGGGCCGGGCCTCAGGCGTCCTCGGGTGGGCGGCGCTCTACCTTGCGCTGAGAGGCCCGGCGCTTTGCGTCCAGCCTACGGACGCGCGAAGCGGCGGTGGGGCGTGTGGCACGCCGCTTGCGCGGCACCTTCAGGGCGTCCTTAAGCCTCGCGGCGAGTCGCTCCAGCGCCAGCTCCCGGTTGCGTGCCTGCGAGCGCTCGTCCTGGGCGATCGCCACGAGTCGCGGCCCCGCGCGTGCCAGCACGCGCTCACGCTGCTCCTCGCTGAGCGAGTCCGAGGCGAGCACGTCGAAGCGAGCTTCCACGCGGCTGGCGGTGACGTTGGCGTGCTGACCGCCCGGACCGGAGGACCGGCTCACGCGCACGTCGACCTGGGCCAGCGGGATGGCGAGCTCGGGCGTGACGCGAAGCGATTCGGCCATGGCGCTGGTGGCCTCAGCCGGCCGCCGTTTGAGCCCCTCAGGAGGGGCCGGCCGCGCCGGGCGGGCCGCTGCTGCGCGCCTGACCGTCGGCGAGGCGCCCGTCGCGGCCGACATAGCCGTCCTTGCCGCCGGCGCAGAGGTAGACCGCGTCGCCGTCTCCGACGTTTCGCACCTTGCGGAACGTGGCGGGGTCCACGCGGGCGAAGGCGCCTTCCGGAAGGCGCTCCACCGAGCCGTCGCCGAACTCCATCTCGATGGTTCCGCGGTGGACGAAGTAGAGCTCCTCCTGTGCCTCGTGGGCGTGCAGCCCGGACTCATAGCCGGGGGGCATGACGATCGCGTTGCAGCCGAACGCCGTGACGCCAAGGCCCTTACGGACCTTGCGAAACCCGTAGCCCTCGCCGAGCGCGTCGAGATCGCCGACGGCGTAGCCGTCTCCCGTGGTCACCTTCGGGAATTCAGATCCATTCATCGTCTCTCCTATCAGTGGTCGGCCACATACCCGTCCGCGGGCGTCAGGGGACGCCCTTCGCGCGCCCATCGTTGCAGGCCGCCGCGCATCGAATAGGCGTCGAAGCCTGCCGCCCGGAAGGCTTGGGCCGCCATGTCCGAGCGCTGGCCCACGCGGCAGTAGAACACCACCGGCCGGTCGCGCTCGACGCTGGAGGCCTGCGAGGAGAGCTCGACCAGCGCGATATGGCGCGTGGCCTCGATATGGCCCGCCTCGCGCTCATGGGGCTCGCGCACGTCGATCACCTGCGGAGCCGGGTCCTCGGAGAGCCAGCCCGCGACCCGCTCGGGATCGACCTCGATCTCCGCAGGCTTCTCGGCGGCGCTCATGCCCATGAGCCTAGCGGTGGCGGGAAGCCGAACACGGTCGGGCCACGAACGCCGCCTGCCCGAGCCCGGCCCTCGGGCTCGCCGGTCGTTGACGAGATGTCGCCGTGCGGTCAGGAGCGACTCGACCCCGCCCGATCATCAATAGGATCAGCAGACATGCAGGCCGTCAGCGACACCTACACGATCCCGCAGGAGAACCTTGACCTCTGCGCGACGATCGGGCAGATCGCGCGCGAGCGGATCGCCCCGCGCTCGGCCGAGATCGACGAGCGGGCGGAGTACCCGTGGGACGTCCGCAAGATCCTCGCCGAGCAGGACATCCTCGGGTTGCCGTTCCCGGCGGAGTTCGGTGGAACCGGGACGGGCACGCTGATGTTGAACATGGCAGTCGAGGAGATCGCCAAGGTCGACGCGTCGTGCGCGCTGATCCTGATGGTGCAGGAGCTCGGAACGCTGCCGATCCAGCTGTTCGGCAGCGACGAGCTGAAGGAGCGCTTCCTGCCGAGGTGCGCCACGGGCGAGTGGTCGCCGGCGTTCGCCCTCTCAGAGCCCGAGGCCGGCTCGGACCCCGCCGGGATGAAGACGGTCGCGGTTCCCGACGGCGATGAGTGGGTGATCAGCGGGACGAAGAACTGGATCACGAACCTGGGCGTCGCCGACTTCTACATCTGCTTCGCGGTCACCGATCGCGAGACCCGGCGGATGACCGCGTTCGTCGTGGAGGCCGACCGGCCGGGGTTCAGCGTTGGCAAGCTCGAGCACAAGCTCGGCATCCGCGCCTCGCCGACCGGGCAGCCTATCTTCGACGAGGTGCGTGTTCCCGCCGTGAACGTGATCGGCGAGGTCGGCAAGGGCCTGTCGGTCGCGCTCGGCACGCTCGAGCGCACCCGGCTGGGTGCCGCCGCACAGGCTGTGGGGATTGCGCAGGGCGCGACGGACTACGCCGTCGCGTATGCCCGCGAGCGCAAGCAGTTCGGGAAGGCGATCAACGAGTTCCAGGCGATCCAGTTCAAGCTCGCCGACATGGAAACGCGCACGGCCGCGGGTCGCGAGCTGCTCTACAAGGCGTGCGCAATGGCCGATCAGCGCCACCCGCAGCGCGCCAAGTACTCCTCGATGGCAAAGGTCTTCTGCTCGGACACAGCGATGGCTGTGACCGTCGAGGCGATCCAGGTGCTCGGCGGCTACGGCTACGTCAAGGAGTATCCCGTGGAGCGCATGATGCGAGACGCGAAGATCACCCAGATCTACGAGGGCACGAACGAGATCCAGCGTCTCGTGATCGCCCGCACGCTCAAGTAGCGCTCTCCAGCGTCGCTTCTCCCCCGCGGTGCCATGGGGCCGAGAGATGGGCGCCGAACTCCGTGGCGCCCTCGCGCGAGTTCTCGCGCCGGTCCCGCGCCCGGCGCGGTGATGCATGACACGCGCTTTGCGCCTGCAGGTGCGGGCCAAGGTAAGACAACTCCACCCCTAGGGTGCCTTTCCGGCGAGCCCGCGCGAGGCGAGGATGGACTCACGAACCAATCCCGTCCAGGAGGCACGCAAAATGTTCAGCACCAAGACCCGCACAACCATCATCGCCCTCGTCGCGTCGGTCAGCTTTGCCGCTGCGTCGGTGGCACCCGCCGTCTCGCAGGCCCAATGGCACACGATCGTCGTCGGCGGGCACGTGATAACACACGGCAACTTCACGGAAGGCGGCGTGAGCCCGTGCGTCCGAATCAACGAACAGCTCGGCAAAGCTCAGGGCGCGGTGGGCGACTACACCGAATGGAAAGAAAGGCACGACGCGGGCGAAGCCACCGCGACGAAAGAACTGGAAAACGCCGAAGCAGAAGTCAACCGTGCCAGCGGCGAAGCCTTTGAATACGGTTGCGACGTCGCTGCTGCTGCGAAGTCGTCACAAAAAACCACACCGCTCACAAAAACCACGGCGCGTGCGGTAGCGACGTCGCGACGGCTGCAAGGTCGTCACAAGAAACCGCACCGCTCACTGGCAGCGCCAAAACCCTGACG
The DNA here is from genome assembly GCA_963811445.1 of uncultured Solirubrobacterales bacterium. GTDB lineage: Bacteria > Actinomycetota > Thermoleophilia > Solirubrobacterales > Solirubrobacteraceae > Palsa-744. The sequence goes on along the minus strand of CAWERP010000002.1, from coordinate 87,543 downwards.
CAGTAGCCCGGCTCACGCGGCCCAAGTCCCGGCTCACGCGGCCCAAGCATGAGAGAGTCCCCGCCCGCGCGGGGGCTCTTCGTCGTCGCGAGACTCGCCGGGCGGACTCCATCCGGACTCAACGGCGCAGGAAGACAAGCCGGACTCGACCTGACTCCGGCGGATAGGCTCGGGCTCTACTATGCGAAGGATGGCTCAACGGCGCGGCTGTCGCCCGATCACCCAGATCTACGAGGGCACGAACGAGATCCAGCGTCTCGCGATCGCCCGCACGCTCGAGTAGGCCGGCAGATGCGTGCGTCGTCCCCGAAAGGCGCCTCTCGCCATCTCCGCCGGGTCGGGGTGGCGGCGCTGATCGCGATGTCGCTGGGGCTTGTGGTGATCGTGGTCGGCCAGGGTTTCAGCTCGATCGGGGCGGTGCGGGCGCTCGAGGACGTGGCGCTCGGCGTGATCGTGGCGGCGGTCCTCATGGGTGGCGCCGCGTTCGTCGCGGTGCGCCTGGCGGGATGGCGCGATCCCGAGTCAGAGACGGAGTTCGAGGAGATCGTGCGCCACTCGGAGGCGCTCGCGCGGGAAGGGCTCGCATGGGACCCCGGGGAAAGCGAGTTCATGGAGCTCGACCCGCTCAACGACGCTGACTTCGAGGAGCTCGTGCGCGACGCGCTCGACGACCTCCCTGACCTGCTGCGCAACGCCCTGTCCCACGTGGCGGTCGTGATCTCCGACGGCGGACGCCGCCGGGGCGCCTACGGGCTCTATCAGGGGGACGGTGCAAGCCGCGACGACGCGCACGATCGGATCGTGATCTTCCGCGACACGCTCCGTCGCGACTTCGGCCGCGAACCTGATCTGCTGCGCGAACAGGTGACGCGCACGGTGCGCCACGAGCTCGCCCACCACGTGGGGTTCGACGAGCTCGGGGTGAGCCGGCTCGATTTGTAGGCTCTGCCCACCGACCAAGGAGACGCCAGCCATGCCCGAGGCAGTTATCGTCGACGCCGTACGCACGCCCATCGGGCGCGCGGTCAAGGGCTCGCTGAGATCCGTCCGGGCCGACGATCTGGCCGCGATCCCGCTGAAGGCCCTGCTCGAGCGCAACCCGCAGCTCGATCCGGGCTCGATCCGCGACGTGATGATGGGCTGCGGCTTCGGGGAGGGGGAGTCGGGCTACAACATCGGTCGCATCGCGGTCCTGTTGGCGGGCATCGACCACCATGTGCCGGGCTGCACGGTCAACCGCTTCTGCGCGTCCTCTCTGCAGACCACCCGGATGGCGTTCCACGCGATCAAGGCGGGGGAGGGCGACACCTACGTCGCAGCCGGGGTGGAGGCCGTGAGCCGCGTCGGAGGCGGGCGCGAGTTCGAGTTCAACCACGCGCTCGACGGCTCGGAGGGGTCGCTCTACGACGTGTACATCCCGATGGGCATGACAGCCGAGAACGTCGCGGAGCGCTGCAAGGTCAGCCGCGAGGCGCAGGACGAATGGGCGCTGATCTCCCAGACCCGTGCCGTCGCGGCGGTCGAGTCCGGCCACTTCGAGAAGGAGATCGTCCCGGTGACCGTGCCCGCGCACACGGAGACCGACAAGGAGGGCAATCAGATGCAGGTGCCCGAGTCGGTCGTGACGAAGGATGACGGTCCGCGGCCGGGGACGACGTTGGAGAAGCTCGCCGCCCTCCCGCCCGTGTTCAAAGAGGGGGGGACGGTCACGGCCGGAAATGCCTGCCCGCTCAACGACGGCGCCGCCGCCCTGCTCGTGATGTCACAGGAAAAGGTCCGGGAGCTCGGCCTGAAGCCGCGCGCGCGGATAGTCGCCTCGACCGTCGCGGCGATCCGCCCGGAGATCATGGGGCTCGGCCCGATTCCAGCGATCCAGCAGCTGTTGAAGGACACGGGGATGGCGATGAGCGACATCGACGTGGTCGAGATCAACGAGGCGTTCGCCGCTCAGATCGTGCCCTGCAAGGAGGATCTGGGGATCGACGAGAACAAGCTGAACCCCTTCGGCGGTGCGATCGCGCTGGGGCACCCGTTCGGCATGACCGGGGCTCGCATCATGACGACGCTGCTCAACGACCTCGAGACGCTGGATGGGACCTACGGGATCGAGTCGATGTGCGTGGCTGGCGGGATGGGCATGGCGATGCTCGTCGAGCGCCTCTAGGGCACCGAGAGGCGCACTCCGAGGGTCCGACGCGGGGGTATCCGATCCGGCCGCGGGTCAGCCGACCAACGACGGGGTGGCCGACCTAGCGCGGCGGCATCCGCAGCGCGCCGTCGAGGCGGATCGTCTCACCGTTGAGCATCCGATTCTCGATCAGCTGACAGGCCAGCTGGGCGTACTCGGCGGGCTGGCCCAGGCGCTGCGGGTAGGGGACGCCCGCGCCGAGCTTCTGGCGGGCCTCCTCGGGGAGCGCGGCGAGCAGCGGGGTGTCGAACAGGCCCGGGGCGATCGTGTTGACCCTGATCCCGTACTGGGCGAGGTCGCGGGCCGCCGGGAGCGTCATGGCGACGACCCCTCCCTTTGACGCCGAGTAGGCGATCTGGCCGACCTGCCCGTCGTAGGCGGCGATCGAGGCGGTGTTGACGCACACGCCACGCTCGCCGTCCTCGAGCGGCTCGTTGGCGATCATCGCGGCGGCCGCGAATCGCAGCACGTTGAATGTCCCGATCAGGTTTATCGAGACGATCGTCTCGAACGGCATCAGCGGGTGCGGTCCCTTCGAGCCGGCCACCTTCTGCGCCCAGCCGGTGCCCGCGCAGCAGACGGCGATGCGCAGCCCGCCATCGCGCTCGGCGGCCTTCTGCACGGCCGCCTCGACCTGCGCCTCCTCGCGCACGTCACAGGAGAGGAAGTCGAGCCCGAGCTCGGAGGCCAGCGCGGCGCCCTTCTCCGCGTTGACGTCGGCGATCGTCACGACTGCACCCCGCGCGCAGAGGCTGCGCACGGTGGCCTCGCCGAGCCCGGAGGCGCCGCCGGCCACGATTGCCGAGCTGCCATCGATTCGCATGGCGGAGAGCCTATCTGGGCGCGCCCCGCCGGGGGCCGCCGGTGTTTCAGCCGGGCGTGCCCGAGCCGCCGGCCGGACGTCTCGCCGCCCGCGACAGCGTGAGCGCGAACAGCTCCTCCGGGTCGGTGAACCAGCGCACCAGCTCGAGCTCGGCGGCGGAGAGGTCGCTTTCGAGCCGCTCGACGGTGAACTTCGCGCTTATCTCGGTGCGCATCTCCTCGCCCGCTGCGAAGTGGACGGGCAGATCGAGGTCGCGCACGAGCGTCGTGTGCTCGCTGCGCGCGCGCAGGCGCATCTCGATCCATTCGTGCTCGGGGTCGAACAGGGCGATGTGATCGAAGTTCTCCGGCTCGAAGTCGGCTCCGAGCTCGCGATTGAGCACCCGCAGCACGTTGCGGTTGAACTCCGCGGTCACGCCCTGGGCGTCGTCGTAGGCGGCCTCCAGCACTTCAGGGTCCTTCACCAGGTCGGTGCCCATCAGCAGATGATCCCTCGGCCCGAGCAGTCCGGCTATCTCGCGCAGCACGCGCCGGCGGCTGCCGGGCGGGAAGTTGCCGATCGTGCCGCCGAGGAACGCCACGATCCGCGGCCCGACCGCCTCAGGCACGCGGTCCAGATGACGCTCGAAGTCGCCGATCACGCCGTGCACGCGCAAGCCCGGGTACTCGTCGGTCAGCTCCTCGGCGCAGTCGCGGACCATGCTCTCGGTCACATCCACCGGGACGTAGCGCACGAGCGTGCCCGCGTCGGTGAGCGCGTCGAGCAGCACGCGCGTCTTGCTCGCCGTGCCCGAGCCGAGCTCCACCAGCTCGGCGGCCCTGGTCAGCGTCGCGAGCTCGGTGGCGGTTTCCTTGAGGATCGCGCGCTCGGCGCGCGTCGGGTAGTACTCCGGCAGCTCGCAGATCTGATCGAACAGCTGCGCGCCGCGAGCGTCGTAGAAGTGCTTCGGCGGCAGTTCCTTGAACGGGCGCGTCAGGCCGTCGAGCACATCGTCGGCGAGCGAGCGTTCATGGGCGCCCAGATGCGAATCGATGCGGATGGCCGCCTGCGTGACGGGCTCCGGTGGGGTGAGCGGCTCCATGAGGCGTTCCCGTGCCCGTACGCTAGCGCACATCGGTCGGACGCCGTCTGGTCGCGCTGCCGGCCGGGCCCTGCGGCACACCGGGCGCCTGCGCTCATCGCGCCCGGTCGGTGGCCAGGCGCACCCCGGCGAAGATCTGGCGCCGTTGCGGCAAGTCCCAGTTGCGGAAGGTCGGTCCGGCGACACGGGGGTCGGTCGCCCACGAGCCACCGCGCAGCACCCGGTAGGAGTCGCCGAAGAAGACCTCCGAGTACTCGCGGTAGGGATGGGCGACGAACCCGGGGTAGCCGCGGAACGGGCTCCGTGTCCACTCCCAGACCCGGCCCACCGCGTCGAGGCCGTCGGCCTGGTCAGCGCCGGGGGCCTCTCCTTCGGCGGCCCGACACCGGCTCACCGCCTTCTCCCACTCCGCCTCGCTGGGCAGACGCGCGTCGTGCGCCCTCGCGAAGGCGTCGGCCTCGAACCAGCAGATGTGGCAGGCGGGCGCCTGCGGATGGCCCGCGGCTATCGCGGGATGATGGGTGGCGCGCTCTTGTGCGCACCACTCCCAGCCCTCGAGCGACCACCACTCGCGCCGCTGATAGCCGCCCTCCTCGCTGAACTGCAGCCAGCTCGCGTTGCTGACCGGGTTGCGCGCGATGGCGAACGCGGCCGTCTCGACGGTGTGGCGCGGACGCTCGTTGTCGTAGGCGAACCCCTCCGGCCCGGCGCCCATCGCGAATGGGCCCGCGGGGATCTCCACCCAGTCCTCGGATCCATCGAGCGGGTCCTGCGGCGGCTCGCCGGTTTTCAGCAGGCCGGCGATCGCCAGCGTCTGGCGCATCGTCTCTGAGTGTTGAAGCTCGTGGCGCACGACCATCTCGCCCACGGTCCCGTCGCCGGCACCCACTCGCGAGATCGCCTCGGCGGTGCGCGCACGCACGGCCTGCATGTAGGCGCGCGCCTCGGTCGGCCCGAGGGCTCGGATTTCTCCGCGCACCTCGCGCGGCGTCTCGAAGGCGTCGTAGAGCTCCGCCAGCTCCGGACGCAGGAGCGCCAGTCCCGCGTGGCGATTGACCAGCCACAGGTCCTCATAGGCCGCGATGTGGCCGAGGTCCCAGACGAGCGGGCTCATGATCGGCGAGTACACCCGTTCCAGCTGCTCGTCGTCGAGGTGGGCAACCAGCGCGAGCGTCTTCGCGCGGCCCTCCTCCAGCGCGAGGAGCAGCTGCTCGGCGTCACGTGCGAGCCGGCTGGTCTGCAGGGCGTTCGTGGCCATGGATTCGCCGCTCCTACTCTAGGAACTCCGACGAGGGTCGCCGCCAGCGGGGGAGGCGGCGTCGTCGACGATCACCGTCAGCCGCTCGCGCCGGAGCAGGCTCGCGGGGACGTGGCGGCTCGGCTCGGCGAGCATCGCGCTGATCGCGTCGGCCTTGCCGGCGCCGGTGGCCAGCAGCAGGCAGGACCGCGCCGCACGCAGCATCGCGAGGCTCAGGGTGATGCGCTGCGGGGGAGGCTTGGGCGAGTCCCACACCCCAAGACAGGACGCCTCATCCTCCGCATCCAGCGTGGCGGCGCCGGGGAACAGTGAGGCGACGTGCCCGTCCGGACCGATTCCGAGCACGACGAGGTCGAGCACGGGCAGTGCCTGCTCGCGCTGCGTGATGTGTGCTGCAAGCGCCTCGGCGTAGCGCCGCGCGCCCTCGGCGGGGCCGAGCTCTCCCTCCATGCGGTGGACCCGCTCGGGCGGGATCGCCGCAGGCTCGAGCAGGGACTCGGCGGCGAGCCGGTAGTTGCTCTGCTCGTCCTCAGGCCCGACGCAGCGCTCGTCTGCGAACCACACCTCGACGTCTGCCAGCTCCGCGGCGGCTTCGGCGAGCAGCTCGTACGCGCGGGTGGGGGAGGTCCCGCCGCTGAGCGCGAGCTGCGCCACGCCTCTTTGGCGGCGGGCCTCGCGGAGCCGGCGGACGATGTGGTCGCGAGCCCTCAGCGCGACCGTCTCGGCGTCGTCGCAGCTCGTCAGGTGGGTCACGGCAGCATCGCCTCGGCGGCGCGGAGCGCGGGCGCATATGTGGGGTCTCGCAGCAGTGCCTGGCGAATGCCCTCGCCGAGGATCCCTGCCTCGCCGCGAGAGGCTCCGGGAATCGTCCATCTCCGCTCGCCGGCCGCGTCGCAGATGCGGGCGTGAAGGCCGCCGGGGCCGCGATCGAGGCTCAGCCGGCTCAGGGAGGGCGTCTTGAGGGTGAGGCCCGCCAGCCCGCGGACCTGCAGCTCGGGAGCCGCGTCCAGGCTCAGGGCGACCTTCCGGCGCCCGGCTCGAGCGGACCCTTTCAACGCGCCGTCGCGCCCCTCCAGCGGGCTCACCTGCCAGCCCAGCCGCGAGGCCAGCCAGCCGACCAGCAGCATCGCGGCGACGGTCGAGGCGGGATGGTGGCGGACCGAGACGCTCTCGATCGCGTCGAGCTCGCCCCGCAGCCGCGGCGGGTCGAACGTTGCGGCGACGCGCTCGCGCCATGGGGTCGAGCGCAGCCAGGCGAGGTCCACGACGTAGGCCCGCCCGCTCAGCGCGCCGGCGCGGTCGATCGCCTCGCGCCACAGCGGCTCGTCCACCGAGTCCACCAGCACCGCCTGCGCGAGCGCCAGCAGCGTCTCGACCGCGTAGGGGTGTCCGTGGGGCGACCACAGGAGCGTGGGCAGGTCGGTGATGACCAGCGGATCGGCGATCGTGACCAGGTCCGGCAGGTGTCGATCGCCGATCTTGACGATCACTGTCTCGCGCAGCAGCGCAAGCGCGCCCGGAGCGGGGTCCTCATCGGCGGCGATCGTCGCGCGCGCGTCCATCCGCTCGCGGCCCGGCTCATAGGACAGCACGAGCAGGCGTGAGGCGTGGTAGCGACCGACACCGCGCAGCCGGTTGGCGATCTCGCCGCTCCAGGCATCCTCGACGAACGCGATCATGTTCAGCACCCGCGCGGGCACGAAGCTGCCGCTTTCGGCATGGCGCTGGGCGAGCATCTGGCGCAGCGCCGCTTCGATCGCGTCGGGTGTGGTGCCCTGCTCGCTCCAGACCGCGTCGCTGCGGCTCATCAGATCGCGCGCCAGCGGTCGCCCTCGCACAACAGCCCGTCGGCCTCCACCGGCCCCTGTGAGCCGGCCTCATAACGGGGGAGCGGTCCCGGCGTGTGCTCCCACGCGCTCACGATGGGATCGCAGATGCGCCACTGTGCCTCGACCTCGTCGTTGCGTGTGAACAGCGTGGCGTCGCCGCGCATCGCGTCGGTGATCAGTCGCTCGTATGCCTCAGGCGATTGAGAGAGGAAGGCGGTGCCGTAGAGGAACTCCATGTTCACCGGGCGGATGATCATCCGCGTGCCCGGGATCTTCGCTCCGAGCCGCAGCGAGACGCCCTCGTTCGGCTGGAGCGTCAGCACGAGCTGGTTGGGCTGCACGCCAAGCGAGCCTCCCTGGCTGAAGGCCAGATGGGGCACGGGCTTCAGCGTGATCGCGATCTCGGTGACCTTGCGCGCCAGGCGCTTGCCGGTGCGGATGTAGAAGGGCACGCCGGCCCAGCGCCAGTTGTCGACCTCGAGGCGCAGGGCGGCGTATGTCTCGGTGGTCGAGTCCGGGGCCACGCCCGGCTCGTCGAGGTACCCCGGCACGTCCTCGCCGCCTGCGTGTCCGGCGGCGTACTGCGCCCGCACCGCCATCCCGGCGATCGCCGTCTCGGTCGGCTCGGGGATCGCCTGCAGGACCTTGACCTTCTCGTTGCGCACCTCTTCGGCAGTGAAGTTCACCGGGGGCTCCATCGCCACGTGGCAGAGCAGCTGGAGCATGTGGTTCTGTATGAGGTCACGCAGCGCTCCCGCATGCTCGTAGTAGCCCGCGCGGGTGCCGATGCCGAGGTCCTCCGCGGCCGTGATCTGGACGCTGTCGATGTAGTTGCGATTCCACAACGGCTCGAACATCCCGTTGGCGAACCGGAACGCCATCATGTTCTGCACGGTCTCCTTGCCGAGGTAGTGGTCGATTCGGAAGACCTCGGACTCGTCGAAGATCCCGAGCACGGTCCGATTGAGATCCCGGGCCTCGTGCAACGTCGTGCCGAACGGCTTCTCGATGATCAGCCGGACCGCGGCGCCCTCATGGTGCGCGAGCCCGGAGCGTCCGAGCTCCTGCACGATCACCGGGAAGAACGCCGGGGCGGTGGACAGGTAGAACGCCCGGTTCAGAGGTTCTCCGGCATGCTGTTCGAAGCCGTCCAGCACCTTCGCGAGCGCCGCGTAGGTCGAGCCGTCGTCGAACACCCCACGGACGTACTTGACGTGCTCGAGCAGGCCCTTCAGCACCTCCTCGTCGGGGGTGCGCCGGGAGAAGTCCCGGATCGCCTGCATGCACTCGGCGCGGTAGTCCTCATGCGCCTTCTCCCGTCGCGCGACCCCGACGAGGTGGAAGCGCTCGGGCAGGGCACCCTCGTGGGCGAGGTTGTACAGCGCGGGGAGCAGTTTGCGCCTGGCCAGGTCGCCGGTCGCTCCGAAGATCACGAGCGTCGTCGGGGCCACCGGCAGGCGCTCGAGGCCGAGCGTCAGCGGGTTCTCGAGCTCGGCCTGCTCGCTGGACTGACCGGCCGCGACCGCCATCGACTACCGGCCTGCCCGCGTGGGAGCCGCTCGGCCGTCGACCCCCCCGGTCCTTGATCGGCTCGCCTTCCCGGAGGGCTCCGCGCCCCCGAGCGGCGCGCTCTTGACGGCGTGACCGCCGAACTGGTTGCGCAGCGCAGCGAGGACCCGATCGGCGAAGTCGCCGTTGTTGCGCGAGCGCAACCGTGAGTAGAGCGAGGCCGTGATCACCGGCGTCGGGACGTCGTGGTCGATCGCGTCGGCGATCGTCCAGCGGCCCTCGCCGGAGTCCTCGGTATAGCCCTCGATCTTCTCGAGCTCGTTGCCGTCAGCTTCGAACGCCCGGGCGGCGAGTTCGCACAGCCACGAGCGCACGACCGAGCCCTGGCCCCAGAGGTGCGCGATCTTGGCGTTGTCGAGCTCGTACTCGCACTTGTCGAACAGGTCGAAGCCCTCGGCGTAGGCCTGCATCAGGCCGTACTCGACGCCGTTGTGCACCATCTTCACGTAGTGCCCGGCGCCGGAGGGCCCGAAGCGCAGCCAGCCGTGCGAGCCGATCGCCGCGCGGCTCTGCTCGTTTGTCTGCGGCGCGAGCACGTCGAGGATCGGCGCGAGGCGCTTGACCGCCTTCGGCGGCCCGCCGACCATCATGCAGTAGCCGACTTCCAACCCCCACACGCCGCCGGACACGCCGACGTCCACATAGTCGATGCCCACCCGCTTCAGCGCCTTCGCCCGGCGCTTGTCGTCCGTCCATCTCGAGTTGCCGCCGTCGACGATCGTGTCACCCGGATCCAGCAGCCTCGCGAGCTTGTCCACCGTCTGCTGGGTCGGCTCGCCGGCGGGCACCATGATCCACACGATGCGCGGCGCCTGCAGCTGCCTGACGAGCTCCTTCAGCGAGCCCGCGCCCGTCGCGCCGTTCTTCACCGCCCGCTTGACCGCCCTCTTGTCGAAGTCGAAGGCGATCACCTCGTGGTCGGAGTCGCGGCGAATGCGGTGCACCATGTTGCCGCCCATCTTGCCCAGCCCGATGAATCCGATCTGAGTCATGCCGGTCCTCTCGTTCCGCTCGAGCCGACGCCCGGCCGGCTCGGTTGATTGGGGGAAGCGCCCGCCGGGCGCCCTCGGTCGGGCCCGATGTCCCGCTTGATCCTCGCGGTGAGCTCGCGCAACGCGCCGGCGGGGTCGTCTCCCCGCAGGCGCACGCGCTCGGCTGGCAGCCCGAGCTCGCGCAGGGTCCCGAGGTCGCCCACCGCCTGGGCGTTCTTCAGCACCGTGAAGGTGTAGGGAGCCCCCGGTATGTCCACGTCGGGGCGTCCGTCGTGCAGCAGCTGCAGGAAGCGTCCGGTCTTCGGGCCGCCCTTGTGGAACTGGCCTGTCGAGTGCAGATAACGCGGACCGTAGCCGAACGTGGTGGCGACCCCCGTCGCCTCGCGGATCGCCTCGCGCAGCTCGGCCACGGCTACCTCGAACTCTCCCGAGGGCTCGGTGTAGGCCATGATCGCCAGGTAGTCGGGCGGCGCGGCCCCACCGATCAGGGCGCCCAGCTCGTGCTCGTCGGCGTCCCGGGCTTCAGGCAGCCCGCGGCCGGCTTCATAGTCGGCCAGCACCCGGTTCGTCGCATCCTTGGCCTGCTGAACGTTCGGCTGGTCGAACGGGTTGATTGAAAGCCCCCAGCCCGCGACCGCCACGGCCAGCTCGAACAGCAAGAAGACGCGTCCGAGGTCCGCCGGGCCGCGGGTGGGAATCGTGATCAGCGGATGCCCCGCGTCGGCGAGCGCCCGGACGCGCGCGTCCAGCGACGGGTCGGGCGCCTGCGTGTCCGGCAGGTAGGCGAACACGCGGTCCTCGCCGTAGACGGAAGGCTCGCCCACGGGCTCCTCGGCGATCGGGAGGATGCCCGTCGAGTGCTTGCCCGTCGACTCGGCCACGAGCTGCTCGAGCCACAGCCCCAGTCCCGGCAGCGAGTCGGCGATCAGGAAGGTGAGCTTGTCACGACCGACCGGCCGCTGCTCGCCGCCGTCGCCGGGAACTCCGCGGGCCAGCGCACTGAGGGCGGCGCCCAGCCAGACGCCCGCCGGCTGCTCTTCGATCGTCGTCTCCCAGGCCGCCGCAGCGCCGTTCAGCAGGACGCGGAGGTCGACCCCCATCAGGACGGCCGGCACGAGACCGAAGGAAGAGAGGGCGCTGTAGCGTCCGCCGATCTCCGGATCACCCGGGAACGTGTGCCTGAAGCCGTGCTCGCCGGCAAGCGCGGCCAGCCCCGAGCCGGGATCGGTGATCGCCGCGAAGCTCTGACCCTCGCCCACGACCGACCAGAAGTGGGCGAACAGCGACAGCGGCTCGATCGTGCCCCCCGACTTGGAGGAGACGAGGAACAGCGTGCGCCCAAGCTCGACCGCCGCCTGAACCGCGCGAATCGTGGCGGCGTCGGTCGAGTCCAGCACGTGCAGGCGCGGGCTGCCGGGCTGGTGGCCGAACGAGCGACGCAGGACCTCGGGAGCGAGCGATGAGCCGCCCATCCCGAGGAGCACGACATCGCGAAAGCCCTCCTGGCGGACCGCCGCGGCGAACGTCTCGAGGTCCTTCACCTCTCCGAGCATCCGCTCGGCGATCGTCAGCCAGCCCAGGCGGTTGGAGATCTCCGGCGTGCCGGGCGGTCCCCAGAGCGTCGCGTCCCGCTCCCTCAGCCGCTCGGCCACCCTTTCCTGAGCCGCCGACGCGAGCTTCTCCGCGATCGCCGGGCGCAGTGGTGGGGGTATGCGAGCCTCGACGGTCAGGGCTTGGTCGCTCACCGCAGGAGATCCTAGTCCGCGCGGGCTGTTGTACGTTTCCTGGGCGAGCGTGCCATTCTTGCGAGGAGCGGCACGATTCGCGCGGTCCCCATCGAGATCGGCCGGCGGGTGCGCCGCGCATCCGGCCGGCCAGCCGAGAAGAACTTTGAACCAAGAACCCCGCTCCCGACTGCCCGATCGCAACCTCGCGCTGGAGCTCGTCCGCGTGACCGAGGCCGCCGCGCTCGCCGCGGCGCCGCTCGTGGGGATGGGCGACAAGGAGGCGGCCGACCAGGCCGCCGTCGACGGCATGCGCTTCATGCTCCACTCGGTTGCGATGGACGGGATCGTTGTCATCGGGGAGGGCGAGAAGGACGAGGCGCCGATGCTCTACAACGGCGAGCAGATTGGCGACGGATCGCCGCCGGAGGTCGACATCGCGGTCGATCCGCTGGAGGGCACGACGCTCGCGGCGCACGGAATGCCGAGCGCGCTGGCCGTGATCGCGCTCTCCAGCCGGGGCACGATGTTCGACCCGGGGCCGTGCGTCTACATGGAGAAGATGGCGGGCTCGCCGGAGATCGCGGACCTGCTCGACCTCGACCGCCCGCTCGGCGACACCGTGAGGCTGATCGCCGAGCGCAAGGACTGCGCGATAGCGGACGTGATGGCTGTCGTGCTCGACCGCCCACGCCACGAGGAGGGGATCGCGGCGATCCGTGCCGCGGGTGCGCGGGTGCGCTTGATCGCACACGGCGACGTCTCGGCCACGCTGCTGGCGGTCACCGAGCGCTCCCCCGTCGACTTGCTGTGGGGAATCGGGGGCACTCCCGAGGGGGTGATATCCGCGGCGGCGGTCAAGTGCCTGGGCGGGCAGCTGCTGGGACGCCTGTGGCCGCGCGACGACACCGAGCGCCGGGCGGCTCTGGAGAGTGGCTACGACCTGGAGCAGGTGCTCACGCGCGATGATCTGGTGGCGGGCGACGACGTGTTCTTCTCGGCCACCGGCATCACCGACGGGGACGTGCTGCAGGGCGTGCGCTATCCGAGCGCGGGCGGCGCGACCACGGAGTCGCTCGTGACGCGCTCAAGGTCGGGAACGATCCGGCGCATCGGAGCCACCCACGACCGGGCCAAGCTGAGGGCGGTCGGCGGTCTGCGCTTCTAGGGCTCGAATCGCCCCACTTGGGAGCGGGGCATGTCGAGGCGTGCCAGCGAGCGAAGGAAGCCGTGTGTGAGGATCACATGGATGCGCGACTGGGTCACGTTGTAGAGGCGGCGCCCGAGGCCGCTGGCGATCGACGGGTAGAAGTTGGCCACCTCCACCTCGACGTGCAGGTGGGCGTGCTCGGAGTCCTCGCCGGGACGCCGGCGGACCTCGATCTGCAGGTAGCCCTCGCCGTCGTGCCCGCGCCGGGCGACGAGCAGGCCGCGCGCGATGCGCCAGCGCACGAGGCCGCGGGAGGGCTCCATCTCGTATTCCGGTGCGTGGAATGTGAGGAGCTTCAGCGGTCGCGCCAGCAGCACGATGGAGCGCCCCGTCTCGGTGTAGTGCACCCGGATCAGTCCCAGCGTGGCCCTCGTGAGGAAGCGCCAGTAGGTGCGCGCGAGGCGCTCCAGGTGCGTGGGAGACCAGATCTCGTCGAGCGCCGCCTCGGGCAGCACGAGATCGGCCGTCTGCACGGAGCGCACCGCGCCGGTGCTCCCATCCAGGAAGGTCGAGTCCTCGAGGTTCTCGACCACGGCCCTCTCGGCGACCCGCCGGCGACCCGCCCGCCATTCCGTCACCCGCCCGTTGCGTCCGAGGAGCCGCTCCGCGAGTCGCGCGAGGGCCACCACGGCGAGCGTCAGGGCGATCGACGCGCGAATCATGTCGGCGTGGGCTCTCCCATCCACCCCAGGCTATCCGCGGGGCGACGCTCGCGCGGGCGGGCGCCCGCGCCGCCAAGGGTCTGGACGGCAGGCGTCAAGCTCCCATCCCGGTAGATGGGAGAAACGGCAGAAGGCGGCGTCCTCGGTTGCTGATATCCAACGCGTGTGAACGATGATGCCCGCCCGCGTCGCGGTCCCCGCGCGCGGCCGGTCGCCGAGGCGCCGGTCGAAGTGCTCCTGGCGAGAGCACAGGAGCTGGCGCGCAGCTGGGCGATCGCGCTGATCCTCCTGCGGCCGCTCGAGCGGATCGGCGAGATCCCGTTGGCGGATCTGGCGCGCGAGGGACCGGCGCTGTGCGCGCAGGCGCTGCGCGCGCTGGAGTCCGAGACAGAGCTCGAGCGGATATCTGTGGCCCGCGCGGGCGTGGCCCGCGAGAGCCCTCCGGCGGCCCGCCGTGTGGGCGCGCTCGCGGGTGCGCCGGACGCCGGGACGACCGTGCAGGCGGTCGAGGCGCTGCGCGGGGTGCTGTGGGAGGCGCTGGTCGACGAGCTGCGCGAACCCGCGGCGCGGCAGGTGGCCGAGCTCGCCGACCGGCTGGGCTACGTCTGCGCGACGATTCTCGATGCGGCCCTCGACGAGACGCTCGACGCGATTGCCACGCGGCGTCCCGGCCTGGTCGGCCGATCAGGCCGGCTTCGCCGTCGCCGTCGCCGGCCCAGGCCCGGCCGCTCCCGGTCCGCCTCGCGCGCCGGGCGGCCGCTCGCGCGCGATCCTGGTTGACGAGCATCAGGATGTCCCGCCGCGCTCGAAGCCGATCGCCCCAGCGCACGAACGCCAGGATGTGCCGCCACAGGCTGAGCCGATCGAGTGGGCGCACGAACGCGAGGATTCCCCGCTGCAGGCGCAGCCGGTCGCGCCAGCGCACGAACGCCAGGATGTGCCGCGGCAGGCTGAGCCGATCGTGCGCTCGCAGCGGGTGACGGCGAACCCGCTCCCGTGGGAGGTGCCTCCGGGGGAGTCGCCGCAGATGCCCGAGTTCGAGATCGCGGACAGTCGCGGCGAGAAGGGGCCTGCCGCCTGGATCGGATCGATCGGACGCCAGCTCGAGCGGTTCGCGCTCGACGGACTGCCCTTCGCGGTGCTGCTTGTGGAGCTCCTCGACGCTCAGCATCCTGCGAGCTCCGAGCTCTCAGGGGAGCTCTCCGGCGTCGCGAGCCAGGTCGAGCAAGCGCTGCGGCAAGAGCTTGAAGGACTCGGAGATCGCCCGGCGGGCTCCCTCACACGCGAGCGTCCCGGCCGCTACTGGCTGCTCGCGCCGCGGGTCGACGGGATCCGCGCAGGGTCGCTGGCCGAGCGCCTGACGCTGGCGGTCGGGCAACTGGGGAGCGCTCGCGGCGACCCGCTCGAGGTGGCAGTCGGCACGGCGGTATGTCCGCAGGACGGGCGCGAGGCGGCGGCGCTGGCCGCGCACGCGGACATCGGGCTGTTCGCCGCGCGTGCCGCCGGGCGAGCTTCGACGGGCCGCCCGATCGCGCTGGTCGACGACCCGGTCTAGCCTACGGGGCTACGGGGGCGCCGCCCGTTGCGGCGGCGAGCGGCGACACCGGGGGCAGGCCGAGCAGCGGGCTGTTGGGGACCCTTCCGACGATCCGGGCGCCGATGCGCACGGAGTCCGTTAGCCCGAGCGTGCGGGCGGCTTCGCTCGTCAGATCCCAGTCGGCGCCGTTGGCGTAGGGCCCACGATCGATCACGGGCACGGTCAGGCGCCGGCCCTTGTAGCTCACCTTCACCAGCGTGCCACAGGGAAGCGTGCGGTTGGCCACGCCCATCACCGCCGGGGTCAGAGTCTGTCCGCAGGCGGTCCTCTGACCGTAGAAGCCGGGACCGAACCAGGTGGCGATCCCCGTCTTGTGGACGTGAGCGGGCGCGGGCGCGGATGCCTGCCCCGAGCTGGCGACGCCTCCTGAGCCGGTGAGGCCTCCCGGGGCGGCGAGCGCGCCCGCAGCGAACACGCCCGCGCAGGCGAGCGCGGCAATCAGTGCGAGCAGAATCTGCTTGGTGAACGTTGTTCGCATCGTCTTCGCGGTGCCTACGGGGTGAGCTGACGGGCTCGCGCAAACGATGCAGCGCTACGGCCTTCGAAGGCCGATTCGCCCCTGCGGACCGGGTACATCCGGTCCGCGTTGGGTCCCCCGCCTCCCGCGACCTGGGTCGTGAGAGCTCGGCGTGGCCGGAAGTATACAGGCCTGCTCCGGCAGGATCCCTGCCCCCCGGATCCTGCGGCCAAACAGGCGGCTCAGGAGGGTCGCAGGCGCGAGAGGACGTCCTTCAGCAGGCGCTCGCCGGAGGAGGCCGAAGCCTTCGCAAGCTCGCCCGCGAGCTCCGCGGCGGACGCCAGGAGATCCGCGCCGCCGGGCGGCATCACGGTTCCGGTCATGCTCTCGCCATCGCACTCGAAGCCCTGCCTCGGGGAGGGCTCCCCCGCGAGGGTCGAGGCCTTGGCGCGCTTGCCGGCGGAAGCCCGCGGGCTCGTCGGCTTGGACGGGCTGCTCTGCGGGCGCTTGCGTGCGCCGGCCGTTGCCGACCCTGCGGAGGCCTGTGCCGCGGTCGTCTTGCGCGCGGCGGCGCGGCGCGGGCTCGAGCGCTGGGGCCTCGTGCGGGGCAGGTTGCCGAGGACGCTGTCGCCTTTCGGCGCGGCGCCTCGCCGGGGCGGGCTGGCTTTGGTGTCGCTCATCCGCACATCATCGCGCACCGCGCCTCCGCGCGCTCGATCGAGCCGCAGTGTGCTCGCCGGGCGCGCGACCGGCTTGATCGATGAGGGCGAGCCGTTAGCATGGGACCCTGGAAAAGGAAAACAGCTGTTGGCTTGTAACGTTGGGCAGGCTTCGGCCGTATGTCCGGCGGAGTAGTTGTCCTCAGCCAGAATCCAGCAGGCCCCCAAGCGGTCGCGCGCGGGTTCTACGATCGACCGGAGAATGGAACGGATGTCAGTGGTGGAGCTTCAGGAGCTGGACGAGGTCAAGGGCCTGCTGGCCAAGGGCCAGCAGGTGGGCGTGCTCTCCTACGCGGAGATAACCAAGGCGATGTCCGAGCTCGACCTGGACGAGTCCGACGTCGAGGAACTGCACGGATTCCTCGAGAAATCGGAGATCGAGCTCGTCGAGGACATCGACCCGGCGACGGCGGCGTCCTCGCAGGTCGAGCGCGCGCCCGACAAACGCGGACGGCGCAAAGCGAAAGCCCAGCTGGACCTGAAGCCGGACATGACGACGGATTCGCTGCAGCTGTTCCTGAAGGACATCGGCAAGGTGCGGCTGCTGACCGCCCAGGAGGAGGTGGACCTGGCCAAGCGGATCGAGCGGGGGGACCTCGACGCGAAGCAGAAGATGGTCGAGTCCAACCTGCGCCTGGTCGTCTCGATCGCCAAGAACTACAGGAACCAGGGGCTGCCGTTTCTCGACCTGATCCAGGAGGGCACGCTCGGGCTTGTGAGGGCGGCGGAGAAGTTCGACTACCGCAAGGGCTTCAAGTTCTCGACATATGCGACCTGGTGGATCCGCCAGGCGATCGCCCGGGCGCTCGCGGACAAGGCGCGCACGATCCGCATCCCCGTGCACGTCGTCGAGAAGCTCAACAAGATCGGCCGCGCCGAGCGCAAGCTCGTGACCGAGCTCGGCCGCGAGCCGACGGCCGACGAGATCGCCGACGTCACGGGCATCGACCCCGAGGAGGTCGACTCGATCAAGCGCTCCGCGCAGGCGCCGGTGTCGCTCGAGAAGCCGGTCGGAGATGAGGAGGAGTCGGAGTTCGGCCAGTTCATCGCCGACGAGCGTGCCGAGTCGCCCTACGAGCGCGCCGCGGAGATCCTCACGAAGGAGGCGCTCAGGGAGGCGCTCGAGAACCTTTCCTACAGGGAACGGCGAGTGCTCGAGCTGCGCTACGGCCTCGGCGGCGAGCACCCGCGGACGCTCGATGAGGTCGGGCGCACGTTCAACGTGACCCGCGAGCGGATCCGCCAGATCGAGAACCAGTCGCTGAAGAAGCTGCAGAGCCTTGCCGAGGCGCAGAAGCTCAGAGATGTCGCCTAGCCGGTCCGCCGGCGCCCCCTCGAACTCGCCCAGTCCGTCCAGCCGCGTCCGTCAGCCTTCAAGTTCCGCGGGAGCGCTGCCGATCAGCAGAACATGTTCGACGTCAAGCAGGCGCTCTGCGAGGTCGTCAACCGCGAAGGCTCGGATCTGCACCTGAAGGTGGGTTCGGGGCCGCTGTATCGCGTTCACGGCGAGCTGTCGGTCGACGACACCGTCGAGCCGCTGACCGCGGAGGACATCGAGGGCGCCCTGAAGGATGTGCTCACCGACGAGGCGAAGCTCGCCGAGTTCTCGCGCGACCACGAGGTCGACTTCTCGTTCGAAATCTCCGGCGTGGCGCGCTACAGGATCAACGCGTTCCAGCAGCGCGGGGTGATCTCGATGGCCTGCCGTGCGATCCCGCACAAGATCAGCACGATCGAGGAGCTCGCCCTGCCACCCGTGGTCACGGAACTCGCCGAGGAGGCTCGCGGGATCGTGCTGCTCACCGGGACCACGGGATCGGGCAAGTCGACGACGCTCGCGGCGATGATCGACCACATAAACCAAACCCGCAGCAGGCACATCGTCACGATCGAGGATCCGATCGAGTTCGTGCACAGCGACAAGCGCTCGGCGATCAACCAGCGTGAGGTCGGCATGGACACCGCGTCCTTCACCCGCGCGCTGCGCAGGGTGCTGCGCCAGGACCCGGATGTGATCCTGATCGGAGAGATGCGCGACGAGGAGACGGTCCAGACCGCGCTCTCGGCCGCCGAGACCGGACACCTCGTGCTCTCGACGATCCACACGCTTGACGCGACCGAGTCGATCAACAGGATGCTCGACTTCTTCCCGCCCCATCAGCACGGCCAAGCGCGCAGCATGATCGCGGGCACGATCAGGGGCGTGATCTCCCAGCGACTGGTGCAGGGAGCCGACGGTGGGCGGGTCGCAGTGTGCGAGATCCTGCGGATGACCGGTCGGGTGCGCGACATGATCGTCGATCCGGCGCAGACGGGCAAACTCGTCGAGGTGATCAGCTCGGGCAGCTACTACGGGATGCAGACGTTCGACCAGGCCCTGTACGCGCACGTGAAGGCCGGCCGGGTCACGTTCGAGGACGCGATGCGGGCTGCCACGAGTCCGCACGACTTCAAGCTGCTGATGCAGGCAGACGGGCAAAAAGGGACGACGATGGAGGACGTCGCCTCCGTGGATGCCCGCCGCCAGCCCGAGCCGAAACCGTCGCTCACCGTCGCGTAGGCGGTCGCGGTCTCGCGTCGTCGTCGCGACCCTGCTGGCCAAGCGGCCAGATATCGTGTATGCTTCGGTTTGAGGAGCTTCTCAAAGGGTCTCTCTTCCTCGATAAGGGGTCCGCTTAGGCGGGCTCCTTGTCCTAGCAGGACCACTCCGCACGTGGCTCGGGCGACCTGCGGCGTCTGACGCGCTCGCCCGCCATTGCGCTCGCCCGGCATGGGACGCGGCTAGCGGAAGAAGCCGACCGCGAACCACTCCAGCGCGAGGTCCGGCGAGCTCTCGCAGACATCGCGCAGAATCGCCAAGACCGCGCGCCGGCCGAGTTCAGCGCGTTCGTCGCGCTCCATCGAAGCCGGCGCGTCCTCTCCCCATGTTGCGCTGAGCTCAGGGCCGACTCTGGCGAACGTCATTCCATCCCGGCTCGCACCGATTCGCTGCCACAGGAGATCGATCGCGTCGGCAGGCGGCGTCGGAGCTGCATGCCCGGCGTGGGGCGTGATCCTGAACTGCATGGAGCAAGCCTACATTCGCATAGCGGCGGACCCGGCGCTGGCGCGCCGGGAGGCCGACGTGACGGCTCCTGGGCATGTGACGTTTCTCATCGCGCCCGGATTGGTCGGACTACGAGGCCCCGATCTGGGCTTCCACGCTTTTCTTCGCAAAGTCGAGCATCCCCAGCGCGACCCACGGAAACTGCCCGGCTCGAACGCGAAGTTCGACCTCGCCGTTGGACTTTGCGACCTCGACGATCGTGATGACGCGGCCGATCTCGTAGTCGTCGCCAAGGTCGGTTTCGATCGCATCCATCTGCAGGGCAACTTCCTGCATGAGCTTGGCCCTCGGACCAGACTCCGCGCTCGGGTCCACCGGGAGGTCGTCCGCTGCATCGGCCATTTCAGCCCCCTTCCTAGCCAAAGAAAGCCATCATGGCACCGACCGGATATGGATGGTCGCCCCTCCGTCGAAAACGCTGAGAAGGGGGAGCGCTGTGCGCCCGGTCGTCATCCCGGTCACGTTCGCCCACTGATCTGCCGCTGAGGGCGCACTTGGCTGACCCCCACGCCGGGCCACGTCTACTTCAGTTGGTAAAGTAACGGTTGAAATGGCCGTAGATGAGACATGTCCGGTGTGCAGGACGGCTGAGGTCGTGTGCGGGAAGTGGACGTTGCTGCTCGTGCGGGACCTCGCTGAGGGCAAATCACGCTTCTGCGAGCTCGAGCGCTCGCTGGCCGGCATCAGCCCGCGCACGCTGTCACTGCGCCTGCGGGCTCTCGAGGAGGAGGCGATCGTCGAGCGCCAAACGTTTCCGGAGGTGCCGCCACGCGTGGAGTACGCGCTGACCGAGAAGGGCCTGGCGCTGCTGCCGCTCATCGACGACATGCGCGCCTACGGTGAACGCTGGCTTGGCGCGGAGTGCGCCGAGGGCGTGGACGCCGAGACCCTGCTCGTCGTCTAGCGCGCCTGCAACAAGCAGTGCGCCGAGCAGGAGCACCGGCGGACAGGACGAAGGACCGCGTCATGCGCTCCCGCCAGCTCGAGACCGTCCTTTCGGAGTTCGTGCAGGCGGCGGCCGGCCACCTGCACGCCGAGGTCGCCTCCGGCGCGGAGATACCGTTCGAGGTCGGATCGCAGGGGGAAGGCGGCAGGCGAGCAGGCACGCCGCTGTACTGCTATCGCGCCCTGACGGGTGCCTTCATCGCCGAGCGCGAGTCGGCTCTCGAGGATGTGCCGGGGCACGCCGAGGCCGTGCAGCTGCTCGAGCGATTCGACGGGCTCGACCGATATCTGGCGAGCGTGGGCGCCGATTCGCCGGGGCCGGGCTCGCGCCCGCGCGCTGCGCTAACGGCCCTGCTGGAAGACGTCTTTTCCGAGCAGACCGATTTCGAGTTGCGCCCCGAGCGGCTGCGCGCCGCGCTCGCGAAGCTCGAGCAGTCGGCGTTCGCGAGCACGAGCGAGGTGACGCTCGTGGCAACGCTGCACGGACTGGCGATCGCCTCGCAGGAGCTCGGCGTGACGAAGGGCCTCACGATCGCCCGGCCCGACGCGCTGGAGGGGCTGCCCGAGGGCGTCGTCGCCCCGCAGGCGGACAGCCATCTGGTCGTGGCGCTCGCCCTGAAGGACGACGACCCGCCGGCGGCGGTGCTCAAGGGTCGCGATGTGCTGAAAGATCTGTTGCGCGCGCTGAGGCTGTTCGGCGACGGCCGCGTGACGCTGGGCGCGCT
This sequence comes from uncultured Solirubrobacterales bacterium, assembly GCA_963811445.1. Taxonomy (GTDB): domain Bacteria; phylum Actinomycetota; class Thermoleophilia; order Solirubrobacterales; family Solirubrobacteraceae; genus Palsa-744. The sequence continues at coordinate 66,658 of CAWERP010000002.1, read as the reverse complement.
GGCGTGGGTGCGAGTGGGCGCCGGCGCGTGGAGTCCGCTGGCGCTCGGCTCGGGGGGACGGCCGCACGGGATGCTGGTTGTGACCGCCGAGCAGGAGGATGAGCTGCGCGCGTTCTGCAACCTCGTGTCGCGTCGTGCTCCCCATCACAACCAGCTGGCGTGGGCGTTGCGGAGGTTCGAGCTGGGATGCGAGCGGGAGAGCCCCTACGAGGCGCTGAGCGACCATCTGCTCGCGCTGCGTGCGCTGCTGGAGCCGGAGGGACCCTCGAGCGGCCTGCTCGCGGGGCGCCTGGCCGCCCTCTGCGCGACGCCCGAGCAACGGCTCGATCTGACCGAGCGGACCGTGCAGGCCGTGGCGCTCGAGCACGCGGTGATCGCCGGATCGGCACAACAGGGGCGCCGGGCGAAATCGGCGGACGCCGGCGGCGCGGCAGCTGATCAACGGCTGATGGAGGACCTGGCCCGCCATCTGCGGGCGCTGCTCAGAGACGTGATCTGCGGGCATCTGCCCGGGGACCTCGCGATCCTCGCCGACGAGCTGCTCGACCAGGAAGAGGCCGCCGAGGTTCAGACCGGCGAGGTGCCGGCAGCAGTGCCGGCAGCGGCACCGGCAGCGGCAGCGGCTCTGGTCCACGCAACCTGATCGCGGGGCCGGCTCAAGCGAAGAGGCGCTCGGCCACGCCGGCGAGGCCGGCCAGGTCGTGGATCTCTTCGTCCAGATAGGGCACGAGGATCGGGTTGGGTTCCTCCAACGTCCGCGCCAGGCGGGCGATCGTCTTGCGGTCGCGCTCGACGAGAACATCGAAGTCCGCGAGGTTTGAGGCCACGCGCGCGCCGAGGCGGTCGCCCAGCTCGGGGGCGAGCAGCGTGTGGACCTCCTCGCGCGAATGCCCGAGGAGGCCGTGGAAATGGACGCGGTTGACGATCAGCCCGCCGCGCGACATGCCGGCCTCGCGGAGCTGCTCGTCGAGGAACTCCGCCTCGCGCGCGGGCTCGGGCTCGGGCGAGGTGACGATCAGGAAGGTCGTGGAGGGCTCGCGCAGGAGCGAGGCGACTCCGCGGGCACGCTGGCCGAAGCCGTCGAGCACGCCGGAGAGCGAGCCGAAGAACTGCGACAGATCGCGCAGCATGTCCACGCCGGTGACGCGCGCGAAGATCGAGAACACCAGCGCGCTTGAGCGGCCGAGAAAGCGAGCCGTCAGCCCGCCGGGAGCGATGAACACCTGCAGGGCTCGACCTTCGAGGAAGCCGAGCAGGCGGTTGGGCGCGTCGAGGAAGTCCAGCGCATCCCGCGACGGGGGCGTGTCGAGCACGATCATGTCGAAGTCCCGTTCCTGGTGGAGCTCGTAGAGCTTGGCCATCGCCCCGAGCTCCTGGGAGCCCGCCACCGCCGAGGACAGCTCGCGGTAGATCGGGTTGGCGAGGATCTCCTCCCTCTCGCGTCTCTCCGGCGCCAGGCGCGTGACGATCTCGTCGAACGTCTGCTTGGCGTCGAGCATCATCGCCCACAGCTCGCCCTTCATCTGGACGCCGTGCGCCGCGAAAAGCGCGGGGTCGATCCGCTGTTGACCGTCCAGGCCGTCGTGGGGGTGCTCATCCAGGCCGAGCGCGGCAGCGAGGCGCCTGGCCGGGTCGATCGTGATCACGGCGACCTTCTGGCCCCGGGCTGCGAGCCCAAGGGCGAGCGCGGCCGAGGTCGTGGTCTTGCCGACGCCCCCCGCCCCGAGGCAGACGCACACGCGCTTGCCTCTCAGACGCTCGTGAAGGCCGCCATCCCGGGCACCGGCCGGCCGCTCCGCCGAGCGACCCCCCGCAGGCGAGCCGCGCTTGGACCTCCGCTCGCGCTCGGCCATCTCACGATCGTAGTTGCTGTGCAGGAATCGCCTCGCGTTCTGCGAATACCCACCGAGCGGCTTTCCCACAATCGAGCATCGGAGTCCCCCGTGGAAGGAAATGCCAAGGTCATCGCGTTCGCCAACCAGAAGGGCGGGGTGGCCAAGACGACGACAACGCTCAACCTCGCCGCGGCCTTCGCGGAGGAGGGCCACCGAGTTCTGTGCGTCGATATGGACCCTCAGGGCAACCTGACGATGTCCCAGGGCATCGATCCGGACACGCTCGAGAAATCGATGTATGACGTCCTCGTCCACAAGGTCTCGATCCGCGAGGTGATCCGCAGGCGCGAGATCGACATCGCGTGCGCCTCGATCGACCTGGCGGGCGCGGAGATCGCGATGTCCACGATGATCGGACGCGAGCGCTCTCTGCAGAAGGCCTTCCAGCCGATCATGGAGGACTATGACTTCATCTGCATCGACACCCCGCCCAGCCTCGGGCTGCTCACGATCAACGCGCTGACCGCCGCCGACAAGGTGATCGTCCCCGTGCAGTGCGAGTATCTGTCGATGCGCGGGCTGATCCAGCTGCAGAACACCCTGGCGATGATCCGGGAGAACCTCAATCCCGGCGTTGACATCGAGGGTATCCTCCCAACGTTGGTCGATTCGCGCACGATCCACGCCAAGGAGGCGATCGAGATCCTCGAGGAGAACTTCGGCGACCGTGTGTTCGCCTCGCGCATCCGCAAGACCGTCCGTTTCGCCGAGGCGCCCGTGAAGGGCATGTCGGTTCTGAAGTACGAGCCGGATGGACTGGCGGCTCAGTCCTATCGAGCACTCGCGCAGGAGGTCCTGGCCCATGGCAACCCCTAAACGCGCGAGCATGCGCGAAGGGCCGCTCGCGGCCCTGTTCCGCAAGACCGAAGCCGACGAGGACTCAGACGGGCTCCAGGCCGCGACCGATCAACCCGGCAACGACGTGCCCCACCCTGCCCTGAGCGCCTCGACGGAGACGCAGGTGCAGGAGCCCGAAGATGAGGTGCGCGTGCCGAGCCCGCGCGAGCGCCTGCGGCACGCGTTCTCATCGGAGATTCCCACGACCGCCGCCGCCCGTTCGGCCACCCGGCCCGTGATGGACCAGTACACGCGCCAGGACGATCGCAGCTCGTTCGCCGGACCGGTCGGGCAGCCGGTGATCCGCGTGGTGGGCGTCGGCGGCGCCGGCGTGAACGCGGTCAACCGGATGGTCCAGGCGGAGGTCGAGGGCGTCGAGTTCCTCGCGGTCAACACCGATGTGCAGTCGCTCCAGCAGTCCACCGCCGACGTCACCCTTCACATCGGCGCCGAGCTGACCAAGGGGTTGGGCTCCGGTTCGGATGCCAACGTCGGGCGCGGAGCTGCGATGGAGGACTACGATCGCGTGAAGGCGCTCCTGAAGGGCTCGGACATGATCTTCATCACGGCGGGCGCCGGCGGTGGGACGGGGACCGGCGCCGCGCCGGTGGTCGCGCGGATATCGCGGGAAATCGGAGCGCTCACCGTGGCGATCGTGACCAAGCCGTTCGGCTTCGAGGGCACGCGGCGCGGCGAGCAGGCCGAGCGCGGCGTGAGCGCGCTCGCGCAGGAGGTGGACACGCTGATCGTCGTGCCCAACAACCGGCTGCTGGCGGTGCTGGACGAGCGCACGGCGATGGTCGAGGCCTTCCGCGTGGCCGACGACGTGCTGCGCCAGGGGGTGCAGGGGATCTCCGACCTGGTCACCCTCCCGGGACTGATCAACCTCGACTTCGCCGACGTGCGCGCGATCATGAGCGAGGCAGGAAACGCGCTGCTCGGCATCGGGATGGGCGTCGGCGAGGGCCGCGCAACGGAGGCTGCGATCCAGGCCGTCTCCTCGCCGTTGCTGGAGACCTCGATGGACGGCGCCCGGTCGATCCTGCTGTCGATAACCGGTGGCAACAACCTCTCCCTGTGGGAGGTCAACGAGGCCGCCAAGTCCGTATCCGACGCGGCGCACCCCGACGCGAACATCATCTTCGGAGCGATGGTCGACGAGAAGCTGGACGACCAGGTCTGGGTGACCGTCGTGGCCACCGGCTACGGCGACGCCGGCCGGCGCAAGAGCGTTGGCCGGCTGAAGGAGCCGGCGGGCGAGCCGACCGTCCAGCGGGCCGCCCCGTCGCGGCCCGCCTCGCGACGGGGCGGCCTGTCCGTCGAGGAACTCGAAGTGCCCGAGTTCATCCCGAATCTTTGAGCTGTCGGCCCGGCAGAGGAGCCGGGGGCGGGCCTGTGCTATCGCTCTCCCATGGGCGAACCTGAGAAGGGGGTCTTGGCGGCCGGGCATCCGCTGACCGCGCAGGCCGGCGCGAGGGTGCTGCGGGAAGGCGGCAACGCGGTGGACGCGGCCGTCGCGGCGATGCTCACGTCCTTCGCCGCCGAGCCGCTTCTGACCGGTCTGGGCGCCGGCGGATACATGCTCGTGGCAGGTGGCGGGACGGAGCCTGCGCTGCTTGACTTCTTCGTGGCGGCGCCGAGCGATCGGAGCTCCACCGGCCAGGGCTCGCCAGCCGACCTGCGGGCGATCGACGTCTCGTTCGGGGACGCCGCGCAGGTCTTCCACATCGGGCCCGCCTCGTGCGGCGTGTACGGCACGCCGGCGGGAGTGTGCGAGGCGATGCGGCGTTGGGGGACGGTTCCACTGGAGGACCTCGCCGCGCCGGCCGCGCGGCTCGCCCGGGAGGGCGTCGTGCTGAACGCGGGCCAGGCATACGTGGCAAAGATTCTCGGCGACCTGCTCACCTCGACGCGGGAGTGCGCGGCCCTGTGGGCGCCCGAGGGTCGCATTCTGCGCGAGGGCGAGCTGCTGCGCAATCCCGAGCTGGGCGACGCGCTGGAGCGCCTGGGCAAGGAGGGCGCGGAGCCCTTCTACCGGGGAGACGTCGCGAGCGCGGTATCCGGCTGGCTGCTCTCGCGTGGTGGCTCGGTTACCGGCGATGACCTTGCTGGCTACCGCGCGATCGAGCGCAGGCCCGTCAAGGTGGGCTATCGCGATCGCGAGGTTCTCACCAACCCGCCGCCGTCGGCGGGCGGGACGCTGCTCGCATACGCGCTGGCGCTGCTGGACCGCGGTCCCGCACCGCCGACGCTCCAGGGGGTCGTCGCGGCAATGGCCGCCGCCCAGTCCGAGCGCACCGCCGCGTTCGTCGAGGGGCTCGCGCAGGAGGGCTTCTCCGAGCGCTTCCTCTCGACGCGCCTCGGGGCGACGACGCACATCTCCGTGCTCGATGCCGAGGGTCGTGCGTGCAGCGCCACCGCGAGCAACGGCGAGGGCTCCGGCGAGGTCGTGCCGGAAACCGGCATGCACATCAACAACGTGATGGGCGAGCAGGACCTTAACCCGCTCGGCTTTCACCGCCATCCGGCGGGGCGGCGGATGCCGAGCATGATGGCGCCCTCGATCGTGATGCGCGACCGGGAGGTCGAGCTGGTGCTCGGGAGCGCCGGCTCGAACCGCATTCGCTCCGCGCTGCTGCAGACGATCGTCGGGGTCGTGGACCACGGGATGCTGGCGCGCGAGGCGGTGGACGCGCCGCGCGTGCACTACGAGGACGACACGCTTTTCGTCGAGCCGGGGATCGACCTGCGGCAGCTGGGCGCCTCCGATGCCCGTGTGGTGCGGTTCGGCGCGCTGAACCTCTTCTTCGGCGGGGTCCAGGCGGTGCAGCGCCGCGAGGAGAGCCTCACCGGCGCCGGCGACCCGCGCCGCGGCGGAGTGGCAGTGAGCGTGTGAGCGGCGGTCGCCTGCAAGCGCGCCCCGACGGCTCGCGCTCGCACAGCGGCGATGTTGTCGCGCGGCGTGGCCGGCAAGCCGTGGTCGCCGTTCTCGCCCTCGCGACGCTCGCGGCGGGATGCGGAGGGCTGAAGGCGCCGGACCTGTTCATCGTGGAGCGCTACGGCGCTGCCCCGGGCGCGCGGTTGACCCTGCTGGTCGACGAACAAGGAGGCGTGCACTGCAACGGCGGACCGACCCTGAACCTGAGCGACCCACAGCTCATCGAAGCGCGGGCGATCCAGGAAGACCTTCATGGCCCGGCCTCCGCGCACCTCTCGCTGCCGGCCCGCCCGGGATCGGTGCTGAGCTATGAGGTGCGCGACGAGAGCGGGACCGTCCGCTTCAGCGACAACTCCTCCGGAGCGCCGGCAGTGCTCCGCCGGCTCGAGCTGTTCGTGTTGCAGACCGCCCAACGCGTCTGCCACCTGGCCGACTAACGCATCGCCGCCGCGCTCGCAGCGGCGGGCCCGGCTCGCCGCGCCTCAGGCGAACCTGACCTTGCCGTTCGAGCGGGCGCGGGCCGCTGCGCGCTCGACGAGCTCCAGGCGCTTGATCGCCGCGCGGAGCAGGAGCGCGAGTAGACGCAGGCGCGCGTTCTCGGAGCGCAGCTCGAGCAGCTCCTGCTTGGCGTCCGCGCCGAACTCCACGGTGGCCGCCATCCGGTAGGCGTCCAGCTCGTCGAGATCGTCCTGCTCGAGCCGCCTGTCGGTGGCCTGCTCGACCAGCTCCTTGTACAGCTCGCGGGCCGTCTGCGCGGCCTCCGGGTCGGTCTCCTCGTCGGGCTCGGCCAGGAACTCGACGATCCCGGCCGGATACGGGAGGTCGTCGCGGCGTTCCACCAGCCGGAACGGCCGCGTCCCCCGGGCGAGGATGTTCATCCGGCCGTCCTGCGTGCGCTCGAGCACCTCCTCGATCTCGCACGCGCACCCGACGCCCTTGAGCTCCTCCTCGGACAGCCAGACGATGCCGAACTCTCCCTCGGCCGAGCCGGGATCGGCCAGCAGGCACTCGTCGATCATCCGCCGGTAGCGGTCCTCGAAGATGTGCAGCGGCACGCTCTCCGACGGCAGCGCGACGATCCCCAACGGGAACAGCGGAAGGCCCCGGGGGAGTCGCTCGGGCATGCAGGCAGTTTAGGACGCCCCGGTGCGCCCGCCGAGATGGACCCCTGGCCGCCGCGGTCCTATCGCGCCGGCGGCTTGCGGGCCGTGAGCAGCAGGTTGTAGAAGATCGCCGCCGGCAGCCGCGACTCGAGCAGCCTGCGGTCGAGCTGCTGCAGCAGCAGGTAGCCGCGATGGGCGTACTGACGCCAGATCATCGGAACGTCGTCGGGCTCCGCCGTGGCCTCGAGCGTGCGGTTCGTCCAGCCGAACCAGTTCGCAAGCAGCTCCTCGCCCGTCACGCGCACGTCCTGCAGCCCGGCGCGCTCGGCCATGTCGAAGAGCTCTGCCGGCGTGAACGCGTGGACGTCCACGAAGCCCTCGAGCGCTGAGTCGGGCTTCTCGCGGTGCGTCGCGGGCGCGCGGCGCGCGCCGAGCGCGCGCCGCCACAGCGGCGCAAGCGCGCCCGCGGCGCGCTTCGGGAGGCCGGCGAGGCGGTCGCCGTAGCGAGAGGGCTCTCCGGCGAACAGGAGCGTGCCGCCGGGGACGAGCACTCGCTCGAACTCGGCGAACGCGCGCGGGAGGTCGGGGAGGTGGTGGAGCACCGCGTGTCCGAGCACCAGGTCGAAGCTCGCGTCCGGAAAGGGCAGCTGCTCGGCGTCCGCCCGGGTGGTCCGGACCTCGAGCTTCAGCCGTCGGGCGTTGGCTCTCAGGGTCGAGAGCATGCCCGGGGAGATGTCGCTGCAGGTTGCCTCGCCGATCAGGCCCGCTCGCAGCAGGTTCAGCGTGAAGTAGCCGGTTCCGGCTCCGATCTCGAGCGACCGCGCGTAGTGACCCGGCGGGCGCCCGAGCGCCTTGCGCACCTTGGCTGCGACCTGATCGCCGCCCAGCTCGCCGAACTCGATTCCCCACTTGGAGTCGTAGTCCTCGGCCGCCACGTCGTGGTAGCGGGTGTTGACGTCGCGGATCTCCTCGGCGTTCAGGATCCTCGTGGAGGGCGTCACCGCGGGGGGCACGGAGCGGCACCATATACTCGCGCGCCGTGTCCTGGCCGGCCTACGAGCAGCACGATCAGCCCGCGGGCGTCCCGCCGCTGGCGCTGACGGGGGAGCGCACGCTCCCGGACGTTCCCGAGGAGAACTACTGGTTCCGCCGTCATCTCGCGGTGTATGAGTGGATCGCTGTGCGGGTGGCCGGCCTGCGGGTGATCGACATGGCCTGCGGCGAGGGCTACGGCGCGGACGTGCTCGCGCGGGCTGCCGCGCGCGTGACGGGCGTCGAGGCCAACCCCGAGGCCTACGAGCACGCGCGGCTGCGATATGTCCGGGAGAACCTGCGTTTCGCCCGTGAGCTGGTCGAGACGTTCTCCGAGGAGGCCGACGCCGTGGTGTTCCTGCAGACGATCGAGCACCTCGAGGACCCGGCCGCGACGCTCGAGCACTTCCGCACGCTGGTCGGTGACTCAGGGACGGTGTTCGTCTCGACCCCCAACGTGCTCACGATCGCGCCGAAGGGCGCGTCGCGCTCGGGCAACCCTTGGCACGTCCATGAGTATCGCGCCGCCGAGTTCGAAGAGCTCTGTCGCGCGCATTTCACGGTGGTGGAGCTGTACGGGCTGTTTCACGCGCGCAAGCTGCGCCTGCACGAGCTCGCGCTGCGGGGCGGGTGGGACGCGGTGCACCCCCGACTGGGCATCACGAGGCGCTTCTACGACTGGTTCACCCCCGCGATCGGCGCCGGCGACTTCAGGTTGCGCGCTGCATCGCAGGCCGAGCCGGACCGGGCGCTGGACTTCCTGGCCGTATGCCGGCCGTGAGGCCGGCGGCCGATCGCGGTGCGCTTGCGATCGTCCTTCATACGCACATGCCCTACGTCGAGGGCTTCGGCACGTGGCCGTTCGGGGAGGAGTGGCTGTGGGAGGCCATCGCCTGCTGCTACCTGCCGCTGCTCGACCTGCTCGACGACGGCGCCCCGCTGACGCTGTCGCTGACGCCCGTCCTGTGCGATCAGCTCGAGGCGCCCGGACTGCCGGCGCGCTTCGCGGCCTTCGTGAACGACGTTCGCCGCGTCACCCATGCCGAGGACGCGCACGCGCTGCGCGCAGGCGGCCACGAGGCGCTGGCGCGCGAGCTCGAGCGCTCGTGGGGCGACTACGAGCGCGCCCTGGATCTCCTGGCCGGGCGCGGGGCCGACGTGCTCGGGGCGCTGGGCCGCCACGCGCAGTGGACCTCCTCGGCCACGCACGCGATCCTTCCGCTGCTGGCCAGCGACCCGGGTGTGGCGCTGCAGGTGCAGAGCGGGGTGGCAGCGCACCGCGAGCGCTTTGCCGAGGGCTGGCGCGGTGGCTTCTGGCTTCCGGAGTGCGCATACGCCCCGTGGCTCGATCGGGCGCTGCTCGACGCCGGCGCCGCTGCCGTCTGCGTTGAGCTCACGAGCCGCTACGGGCTGGGCGCCGGGGCGCATCTGCGACCGCTTCAGAGCGAGTCGGGGGTCGTGCTCGTGCCGGTCGACCGCGCCACGATGTCGCTGGTGTGGAGTGACGCCGGCTATCCGGCGAGCGGGGCCTACCGCGACTACCACCACCACACGGTCCACCACCACAACCCCTGGAGCAACGAGGGCGCTGCCTACGAGAACGACCGGGCGCTCGCGCTCGCGCGCGAGCATGCAGCCGACTTCGTCGCGCGGTCGATCGCCCGCCTGCGCGACGCCGGCCGGGGGCTGCCGGGAGGAGGGCTCCTCGTGTGCGCGGTGGACACGGAGCTGTTCGGCCACTGGTGGTACGAGGGCCTATCCTGGCTTCGCGCGGTCGTCGAGGAGTGCTCGACGCAGGGCCTCGAGCTGGTCCGCCTGGACGAAGCGCTCCAGAGCAGAGAGCCTCTGCCCCTCCCGGACGGCGCAGATGAGTGGCCGCCGAGCAGCTGGGGAGCGGGCGGCGACCTTTCGACCTGGTCGGGACCGCCCGTCGCCGAGATGGCCTTCGCTGCGCGGGCGGCCGAGCTGCAGCTGGTCGCTGCCGGCCCCCGAGCTGGAGCGGCGGCCGTGCGCGAGCTGCTCGCGCTGCAGGCGAGCGACTGGGCGTTCATGGTCACCCGGGGAATCGCCGCGCCATACGCGCGGGAGCGCTTCGACGGCCACCTGCGGGCGCTCGTCCGGGCACGGTCCGAACCGCAGGCTGCGCTCGAGTCCCTGCGCAACCTGGCGATCCACGCCGATCGCGCCTGGCTGCTCGCGCCGTGAGCATCCCGCCGAGCGGCGGCGGTCATTCCCAGCGCATCGACCGGGGCGTGTCGCGCATGCGGATCACGCGCGCGGGGCTGCCGGCGACAACGGCGTTCTCCGGGACGTCCTTGGTGACCACGGCGCTCGTCCCCACGACGCTGTTGTCGCCGATCGTCACGCCGCGCAGCACGCACGCGCCGTAACCGATCCACACGTTGTGGCCGACGCGCACGTCGCGCTTGTAGATCCCCTGCAGCCTGATCGGACGATCGACCTCGACGACGCCGTGGTCGAAGTCGATCAGCATCACGCGGTCGGCGAGGATGCACTCGCGACCGATCGAGACGTGCTGGAAGGCGGAGATCGTGCACTCCTGGCCGATCACCGACTTCGCGCCGATGCTCACCTCGCCCTCGTGCACGCGGATCTTGCAGCCGTGCCCGATCCACGCCCAGCGGCCGATGCGCAGCGTCGCATGGCGGCCGATCTCGAGGTGCACGCCCGGACACACGAAGCAGATGCCGTCGGTCTGCAGGCGCTTGCGGTAGCGCAGCTTCAGCACGACCCACCGCGCCAGCAGCCGGGCGTAGTCGAAGCTCAGCATGTGGTTGGCGCGCATGAACCGCGCGAGAGCCCACGGGCCGCCCCGCGGCGGATCGGGCGCCCGGCGAACCGCGTCGGCGATCTCGGCACTGGGTGTCTCTGCGGGGTCGGCGAGCAGCGGCTCCATGGCCGTCGAATCGTATTGCCCTGCGATGATTCCGCCCGCGATGAGCGATCCCACGCTGGCCCAGCGCCTGCTCGACGGCGACCGCCGTGCGCTCGCACGCGCCATCACGATGGTCGAGGACGACCGCCCGGAGGGGTGGGAGATCGTCAAGGAGGTCTACCCGCACACGGGCAACGCCGCCGTCGTCGGCTTCACCGGTCCTCCCGGTGTCGGCAAGTCCACGCTGATCGGCGCAGTCACCAAGGCGCAGCGGGCGCTCGGGCGGACCGTCGGCGTGCTCTCGATCGATCCATCCTCTCCCTTCACCCACGGCGCGTTGCTCGGGGACCGGATCCGCCTGAGCGAGCACTTCCTGGACGAGGGCGTGTTCATCCGCTCGATGGCCAATCGCGGCGCCCTGGGCGGTCTCTCGGAGGCCGCCCTGCAGGTCGCGCTGCTGCTCGACGCGGCGGGACGCCAGGACGTGTTCCTCGAGACCGTCGGCGTCGGCCAGGCGGAGATCGACATCATCGATCACGCCGACACGATCGTGCTCGTGCTGATGCCCGGCTCGGGCGACTCGGTGCAGGCGCTGAAGGCCGGGGTGATGGAGATCCCCGACGTGATCGTGATCAACAAGGCCGACCATCCCCTGACGGACACGATGGTGCGCGAGATCAGGGGCGTGCTCTCGCTCGCCAATCTCGATCGCTCCGCCGAGGAGACGCGCGCGAGTTGGCGCGTGCCGGTGGTGAAGACCGAGGCGAGCACCGGCCGGGGGGTGGCGGAGCTCGTGGAGCGCCTAGGGCAGCACCGCGCCCACATCCTCGCGGAGGGCCAGCTCGCCGAGCGGCGAACGCGCAACCTGCGCAACGAGGTGATCTCGATCGCCGCCGCGCGCATGCGCCGGCGCCTCGAGGAGGATCTGCGCGAGGACGGGGAGTTCGAGCGCCTGCTCGCGGAGGTCGTCGAGCGCCGGCTGGACCCGGCGAGCGCTGCGACGGCGCTGCTCGCGCGCGCCGGCAACAGCTCGGCGCCGCCCCGCCGCCCGTAGGGCGCGAGCCGCGCTAGGCCCCGAGCGCGCGGGCGATCACCATCTGCTGGATCTCGTCGGTGCCCTCGCCGATCGTGAGGATCTTCGCGTCGCGATAGAAGCGGCACACCGGGTACTCCTCGATGTAGCCGTACCCGCCGTGGATCTGGACTGCCTCCTCGGCACAGCGCACGGCCAGGCGCCCGGTCTTGAGCTTGGCCTGGGCGGCGGTCAGCGTGAAGTTGCGTTTGGCGTCCTTCTCCCGCGCCGCCTTGTAGACGAGCAGGCGGGCCGCCTCGATCTCGGTGGACATGTCGGCGAGCTTCCCCTGGATCGCCTGGAACTTGGAGATCGACTTGCCGAACGCGCGGCGCTCGCGGGCATAGGAGAGCGCCTCCTTCAGTGCCCCGCTGGCCAGCCCGACGCCCATTGCCGCGACGCCGATGCGGCCGATGTCGAGGATGTGCAGGAACTGCTTGAACCCGGCGCCGCGCGGGCCGAGCAGGCTCTCCTCGGGCACCCTGCAGTCGCTGAACGTCAGCGGACGGGTGTCCGAGGCGTTCCAGCCCATCTTCCGGTAGGGCTCTCCCTGCTCGTATCCCGGCGTGCCGTTGGGGACGATCACATTCGAGATCTCCTTCCCGGCGCTCTGCTCGCCGTGGTCATCCCCGCCGGTGGGAGCCTCTCCGGTGACCGCGGTGATGCAGACGATCCCCGAGATGTCCGTGCCGGCGTTGGTGATGAACTGCTTCGCTCCGTCGATCACCCACTCGCCGTCCTGCAGGCGCGCGCGCGTGCGGGTGTTGCCGGCATCAGACCCGGCATCGGGCTCGGTCAGCCCGAACGCGCCGAGCATCTCTCCGGAGCAGAGCTTCGGCAGCCACTGGCGCTTCTGCTCGTCGCTGCCGAAGAGGTAGACGGGCTGGGTGCCCAGCGAGGTGTGCGCGCACAGCGTGATCGCGACCGAGGAGTCCACGCGGGTCAGCTCCTCGACGGCGAGCGCGTAGGCGAGGGTGTCCCCGCCGCCCCCGCCGTACTCCTGCGGAAAGGGGATCCCCATGAGGTTCAGCCGCCCGAGCTTCTCGACGATCTCATAGGGGAAGGACTTCGTGCGGTCGAGCTCCTCGGCCACCGGCGCCACCTCGCCCTCGGCGAACTCCCGCACAGTACGCCTGATCAGCTCGTGCTCTGGGGACAGGTCGAAGTCCACGGTCGCGCCATTCTCACAGACCGGCCCGCGCGCGGTTGCCTGTCAGGATTGCCGGGAGTGGCCCACCTGCGCCCATCCTCGACTCCTGCGCACTCGCGGACCACCATCCGAGGCTTGACCGAGGCGCTCAGCAGTAGGACTTGGCGAGCTCCACCAGCAGGCGCACGCCGTAGCCCGAGGCGCCCTTGCTCGCGTAGGCCCGTTCGAGGTCCCAGGCCGAGCCGGCGATGTCCAGGTGCGCCCAGGGGGTCTCGCCCACGAAGTTCGACAGGAACGCCGCGCCGACGATCGTGCCCGCCTTGCGCGCTTCCGGCGCGTTGTCGAGATCGCCGTACTTCCCCTTCACGAGCTCGTCGTACTCCGGGTGCAGAGGCAGCCGCCACACCATCTCCCCGGTCCGCTCCCCGGCCGCGGTGACGCGCTCGGCGAGCTCCTCGTCGTTGCCCATCAGCCCGGCGTAGGTGGAACCGAGCGCGACGATCACCGCGCCGGTGAGCGTGGCGAGATCGACGATCCGCTCGGCGCCCTCGGCGACCGCGTGGCACAGGCAGTCGGCCAGCACCATGCGGCCCTCCGCATCGGTGTTGTTGACCTCGATCGTCCTGCCGTTCGCGGCGGTCACGATGTCCCCCGGCTTCACCGACCGCCCGCTGGGCAGGTTCTCGGTCGCGCCGATCACGGCGAGGAGCCTCACCGGTAGCCCGAGGCGCGCGATCACGGCGGCGGCCGCGATCACGGCGGCGCCGCCGGACATGTCGAACTTCATCTCGGACATCTTCGCGCCCGGCTTCAGCGAGATGCCGCCGCTGTCGAACGTCACCGCCTTGCCCACGAAGCCGAGCACGGGGCCCTGCGCCGCCGCTCCCTCGTAGCGCAACGTGATCAGCGCCGGCTCCTGCTCGGAACCCTGAGCGACGGCGGCGAACGCGCCCATCCCGCGCCGGCTCAGGCCGTCGCGTCCCTCCACCTCGACAGACAGGGTCGCGATCTCCCGGCCGAGCGCCTGCGCATGCTCGGCGAGCGCCGTGGGAGTGAGGTCGTTGCCCGGCCGGTTCTGGAGCTCGCGCGCCTCGTTGACCGCCTCGGTGAGAAGCGCAGCCTCGGCCACGGTGCCCTCGAGGTCTCCCGATGCCGAGAGGACCAGCCGCTCGAGGTGCTTGGGCTGGGCGTCGCCCGCGGGGTCCTCCCCGTCCGGTGTGGCGGTCTTGAAGCGCTCGAAGCGGTAGTCGGCCAGGCCCGTGCCCTCCACGAGCGCCGCCGCGACCCCGGGCGGGCTGTCCGCGGGGGCTTCCCAGCACAGCGTGCGGGTCGAGAGCTCACGCACGCGCTCGCCGACCACCGCAGCCGCGACGCGGGCGCGCTCGGCAGTGAAGTCCCCGCGTGCTCCGAGCCCCACCACGAGCCAGCGCTTGCCGCCCGCATGTGTGAGGGCGAGCGCCTTGAACGAGCGCCGCGCCTCGCCGCAGGCGAGCAGCTCACCGAGCTCGGCAGGCGTCTGCGAGGGCGGATCCTCGCCGTCGAACACGCCGACGGCGACGGTGTCGGCATCCGTGTCCGCCCCCGGCTGTGTGGTGGCCGTGACCTGCATGGCCCGGGCACGATACCTGCGAAAGCGGTCGCTCCGCAGGCACGCGCGCCCCGCTCGGAGGGGATCGCGGGCCGGTCCACTACCATTGCCGGTCCCGGCTTCCTTTCTCGCGCATCACACTTCCCATGCCCAGAACAGTGATCCTCGCCTCCGCCCGCACCCCCATCGGCAAGATGGGCGGCGTCCTGTCCTCGGTCGATGCGACCTCGCTCGGCGCCATCGCGATGGAGGCCGCGCTGCAGCGGGCCGACGTCGAGCCCGAGCAGATCGATCACGTCGTGATGGGGCAGGTGCTCCAGGCGGGGCAGGGACAGATCCCCTCGCGTCAGGCGCAGATCAAGGCGGGCATCCCCAAGGAGGTCTCCTCGGAGACCATCAACAAGGTCTGCGCCTCCGGTCTGCGCGCCTCGGTGATCCTCGACCAGGCGATCCGTGCGGGCGATGTCCAGGTCGGCGTGGGAGGGGGCATGGAGTCGATGTCCGGCGCGCCCTATCTGCTTCCGAACGCCCGCTTCGGCTATCGCATGGGCGACGCCAAGATGCTCGACGCGATGGTGCACGACGGGCTCACCAACCCGTTCTCGGGAAAGCAGATGTTCGTCGAGGCCACCGCGATCGGCGACGAACTGGAGATGACCCGCGCGGACCTCGATCGCTGGGCCCTGCGCTCCCACGAGCTGGCGCTGAAGGCCACCGACGAGGGGCGCCTGCCCGAGGAGATCGTGTCGGTGACCGTGAAGAGCCGCAAGGGCGAGCAGGTCGTGGAGGTCGACGAGGGTCCCCGCCGGGACACCTCCCTGGAGAAGCTCGCCGCGCTGCCTGGGCTCGTGGACAAGGAGGGCTCGCACACGGCGGGCAACTCGCCGGGCGTCAACGACGGCGGTGGTGCGCTCGTGCTCGCCTCCGAGGAGTGGGCGGCCGCCAACGGCAAGCAGGCGCTTGCCGAGATCGTGACCCACGCGCAGACCGCCAACGACTTCGCCTATCTGGCCACCACTCCGGCGAGCGCCGCGAGGAAGGCCTTGGACAAAGCGGGTCTGCAGCCGGGCGACATCGACGTGTGGGAGATCAACGAGGCGTTCGCCTCGGTGACGCTGAACTCGATCCGCATGCTCGGGATCGACGAGGACAGGGTCAACGTGAACGGCGGGGCCGTGGCGCTCGGGCATCCCATCGGCGCCTCGGGCGCCCGGATTCTCGGAAGCCTGATGCTCGAGTTGCGCCGGCGGGGCGGGGGCCTGGGCTGCGCGGCGATCTGCTCGGGCGGCGGCCAGGGCGACGCCGTGATCCTCAAGGTCGCGGCATAATCTGCGGGTGGATGCCCGATCGCTCGGAGTGGCCGTCCGGTGAGCGGCAGCGCGCTGCGCCTGAAGCCGAGCGCCGGCCGTCGCCGGGCGAAGGCGTGGCCGGCAGCGAGCTGAGCCGCAACGGCCGGCCCGGCGGGGCCGCGTTCTTCGACCTGGACAAGACGCTGATGGCCGGCTCCTCGGGCATCTTCTTCGCCCGGGCGGCCTACGAGACCGGCATGATCTCGCGCGGGCGTCTGGCCCGCGACGTGTACGAAAACCTGCGCTTCCGCCTGCGTGGCTCGACCGACGATCGCGCCGACGAGGTCCGCAGGCGCGTGGGCAAGATGATCGCCGGCGTACGCGTGCGCGACCTGGCCCGCCTTTCCCCGCGTGTGCTCGCGGGCGTGCTGCCGCGCCTGTACCCCCAGATGCTCGCTCGCGCCTATGCCCACCAGGACGCCGGCATGCCGGTCTACATCCTGACCGCCGCCTCCCAGGAGATGGCCGACCTGCTGGCCCACGTGCTGGCCTTCGACGGAGGTCTCGGCTCGCGCTCTGAGATAGTCGACGGCCGCTACACGGGCAGGCCCGCGGGCCCGTTCAACTACCGCGAGGGCAAGGTGCTGTCGATGCGCGAGGTGGCCGAGCGCGACCGCATCGACCTGACCGCCTCCTACGCCTACTCGGACTCCGAGTCCGACCTGCCGATGCTGCGCGCGGTGCGACACGCGGTGGTCGTCAATCCCGACCCCCATCTCAGGCGGATCGCCGCACAGGAGGGCTGGGAGGTGCTTCACCTCGATCGCCTCGAACGCCGCCTGAAGATGCTCGCGGCGCTCGGCGGCGCCGCGGCGCTCGGCGGCCTCGGCAGGGTCGTCACCGAGCGCGTGGGAGCGCGCTCCGATCCGCGGGCGTAGTCTGGCTGGCCAATGTCAGGGCCTCCCACTCTCTCGAGGATCCGCGTCGTCGTGGCCAAGCCCGGCCTCGACGGCCACGATCGCGGCGCGAAGATCATCGCCCGCGCGCTGCGCGACGCGGGGATGGAGGTGATCTACACGGGCCTTCACCAGACGCCCGAGCAGATCGTGGAGACGGTGATCCAGGAGGACGCCGACGCCGTCGGGCTTTCGATCCTGTCGGGCGCCCACATGACGCTGGTGCCGCGGGTCGTCGAGCTCCTGCATGCGCAGGGCGTCGACGACGTGGTCGTCACCGTCGGCGGCACGATTCCGGCCGAGGACATACCCGAGCTCAAGGCGTTGGGCGTGGCCGAGGTGTTCACCCCGGGGGCCCCCACGCAGGCGATCGTCGATTTCATCCGCGGCGCAACCGTCGGCCGTACCTGATTGACTCGTCAGTCAACCGCTGAAACGAGTAGGATCGCTCCCAACACACCCCAAGGAGTTGCCTGAGAATGAAGATATGCGTCTTGGTTAAGGAGGTTCCGGACGCCGCCGTCGAGAAGAGGATCGACCCCTCGACGGGGCGTATGGACCGCAGCGGGGAGAAGAACCTCAACCCCTATGACACGCACGCCATCGAGGCGGCGATGCAGATCAAAGAGGGCGGCGCGGTCCCCGTCGAGGAGATCGTCGCCGTCACGATGGGCCCCGACAGCGCGGTGCGCGCGCTGCACAAGGCGGTCTCGCTGGGCGCCGATCGGTCGGTGCATCTCTCCGATCCGGTGCTCGCCGGCTCGGACGTGGCGGCGACCGGCTACGCCCTGGCCAGGACGGTCCAGCGCGAGAGCCCGGACATCGTGCTGCTCGGCCAGCAGTCCGATGACGGGGAGTGCTACACGATCGGCGCCGTCGTCGCCGAGCACCTTGGGATGCCCTCGCTCACGCAGGTCATCAAGATGGACGTCGAGGGCGACGCGCTGCGCTGCGAGCGCCAGGCCGAGTACGGCTACGACACGGTTCAGATCAAGCTGCCTGCGGTGATCTCCGTGGGCGACGCGATCAACGAGCCGCGCTATCCGTCGCTGAAGGCGATCATGGGCGCCAAGAAGAAGCCCCTGGCCACCGTCACCGCGACCGATGTCGAGATCGACACAGCGAAAGTGGGGGGCGAGAACTCGGCGGCCCGGTGGGTCGCCGCGAAGGCCCCACCGGCAAAGGCCGCCGGCGAGATCATCGAGGACGAGGACACCGGCGAGACGGTCGAGAAGATCGTCGCCTGGCTCGACGAGCGCAAGCTCATCTGAAGAGGAGCTGAACTGAAATGGCGAACATCCTGGTTTACGCGCTGCACTACGACGGCGCGATCAACAAGAACTCCCTCGGCGCCGTCAGCGAGGGCGCCAAGCTCGCCGCCGAGCTCGGCGGCGAGGCGCACGCGATCCTGCTCGGCGAGAACGTCCCCGAGGGCCTCGCCGCCTCGCTCGGCAACTACGGCGCGAAGAAGGTGCTCGTGGCCGAGGGTCCGGAGGGCCTCGCGCAGCCGCTGGTCGATGCCATGGCTGCGGCGATCGGAGACGGCGGCTACCGCTACGCGATCTTCGGCGGCGGCCTGCTCGGCTTCGAGATCGGCGCCGGCCTCGCGGCGCGGCTCAGCGCGGGCGTGGCGATGGAGGTCACCGCCGTACGCGCCGAGGGCGGCGAGCTGATCGCCGAGCGGCCCATCCTCGGGGATTCGGCGATATCCGAGATCAAGTACCGCTCCGAGGTGGGCATCATCATCGGTCGCCTGAACGCCTTCGAGATCCGGGAGTCCGGCGGCGGGGACGCGCCTGTCGAGAAACTCAGCTTCGAGTTGAGCCCGCATGCCTCGCAGGCGACGATGGTCACGCGCGGCGAACAGCGGGGCGCCGACGTGGACATCGAGGGCGCGAGCATCCTGGTCGCCGGAGGCCGAGGGCTCGGGAAGGCGGAGGGCTTCGAGCTCTGCGAAGACCTCGCCAAGGCGTTCGGCTCCAACAGCGCCGTCGCCGCCACGCGCGCCGTGGTGGACGCCGGCTGGTATCCGTACGCCGCGCAGATCGGTCAGACGGGCAAGACCGTAGCCCCCAAGCTGTACCTCGCGGCGGGGATCTCCGGCGCGATCCAGCACAAGGTGGGGATGCAGGCCTCGGAGAACATCGTGGCGATCAACAAGGACGCCAACGCCCCGATCTTCGAGTTCTCAGACCTCGGCGTGGTGGGCGACCTGAACAAGATCCTGCCCAAGCTCACCGAGGCTGTGAAGGCCAAGAAGGACAGCTGAGCATGCCCGCGAGTCGCCGTTCGACGCTCGTGCGGGCCACGGTCATCGCCGCGGCGGGAGCGAGCCCGGCCACCCAACGGCGCGCTGACGGCGGGCGCCGGCGATGAGCGCGCACAACGGCAGAGTCGCGCCCGCGGCCTTTCCTCCGCCGGTGGACTCGCCGAGGGAGTTCGTGAAGTGCGGGCTCGACCCCGAGGACGAGCTGATCGAGGTGGGCGTCGCGATCGTCGGCGGCGGCACGGCCGGCCTCGCGTGCGCCAACCGTCTGCTGCAGCTGCTGAGCGAGGATCCTGAGACGCTCGAGCGCCTCGGCGAAGTTCCGGTCGCGGTGATCGAGAAGGCCAAGACGTGCGGCGGGCACAACCTCTCCGGCGCGGTGATGCGCCCCGGCCCCCTCGAAGAGCTGTTTCCGGACCTCACGCGCGAGCAGTGGCGCGAGGAGGGCTTCGCCTTCGGCGAGGTCAAGAAGGAGGCGATCTACCTTCTGCCGAACGGCAAGAGGAAGCTGCGAATCCCGCCGCCTCCGCCTCAGCGCAACCATGGGAACGAGGTGATCTCGGTCTCCGCGCTGGCCCGCTACCAGCAACGCCAGGCCGAGGAGGCCGGCGCCTACATCCTCACCGAGACCTCCGCCACCCAGCTGATCGTCAAGGACGGTCGCGTCGTCGGAGTGCGCTCGGGCGACAAGGGACGCGGCAAGGAGGGCGAGCCGCTGGGCAACTTCGAGCCGGGCACCGACATCAAGGCACAGGCCACGGTGCTCGCCGAGGGCTGCTGGGGCCACATAACCGGGGCGGCTATCCGCGAGTTCGACCTGGCCGACGGCCGCGAGCCGCAGGTGTGGGAGCTCGGCGTCAAGGAGGTCTGGAAGGTGGCCAGGCCGCTCGACCGCGTGATCCATACGCTCGCCGGCTGGCCGCTGAAGATCCCCGCCAAGTACCACCAGATCGGCGGATCGTGGATCTATCCGATGAAGGATGAGAAGACCGGCGAGGATCTCGTGAGCATCGGGTTCGTCATCGACCTCGACTACGCCGACGCGACGACCTCCGCGCACGATCTGCTTCAGCAGTTCAAGACCCACCCGCTGGTCCGCGACATCCTGGCCGGGGGAGAGCGCGTCGCGTGGGGCGCCAAGGCGATCCCCGCGGGCGGCTACTGGGCGATGCCGAAGCTCACGATGCCGGGCGCGCTGTTGGTGGGCGACGCCGGCGGCATGGTGAATCTCGCGGCGCTCAAGGGCGTGCACTACGCGATCAAGTCCGGAATGCTGGCCGCCGAGTCGATCTATGCCGCGCTGCGCCGCGGAGAGTCGAGCTTCGAGTCCTACGAGGATGCGGTGGAGGAGTCGATCATCGGAAAGGACCTGTGGGAACAGCGGAACACGCGCCAGCCGTTCTCCAAAGGGCTGATCCTCGGCGGGCCGCTGATCAACCTGATGATCGCCACGAAGGGCCGCTTTCCGGGTGGCCGCTGGGCGCTGCACCGCAACGATGCCCAGCCGATGTTCGTCGGTAGAGCAAAGGACAGCTACCCGAAGCCCGACGGCAAGTACACCTTCGACAAGCTCTCGAGCGTGTTCATCAGCGGCAACGCCACCCGCGACGACGCGCCGAACCACATCCGCATCCAGAAACACGTGCCGCGCGAGATCGCCGAGACCTGGCGCTGGATGTGTCCGGCGGGCGTCTATGAGATACCTGAGGACGCTCCCGAGCACGGCGAGGTGGAGGTGATCGTGAACTACACCAACTGCGTGCAGTGCGGGGCGATCACGGCGAAGGGCGGTCGCCTGACAACGCCGGAGGGTGGCGACGGCCCGCTCTACCAGGTGCTGTAGAGCCCCCGTCGCCCGCAAGAGGCCGAAACATGCCCGCAATTGGGGTGTTACGGAAGTGCGATGACGATTATCTCCTCTGAGGCCCGCTCCCGGATGCGGGCTTCCGGGCGGCCCGCAGCCCTCCTGCGAGCTGCCGGGGGTCCGCGCGGCCCGCGGGCTCTGCGGGCGCCACGGGGTCTCCGGGCCGCGTGGGCCCGGCCGGTCGCGCTGGCGTGTGCGCTCGGACTGTTCTGCCTGCAGGCACCCGGGGCGCTCGGTCAGATGGTGGGCCCCGTGGCCGAAGCGGAGGCCGTGAGCGCCTCGGCGACGCTCGGGCAGTGCGTCACGTCGGTGCTGCAGAGCGAACGATCGGCCACGTTCAGCGGTGAAATGACGGCGATCTCGGGGAGCGCTCGCATGTCGATGCGGATCGACGTCCAGGTGCGCCTGCCCGGCGAAACGCGGTTCCACATCGTCAGCGCGCCGGGGCTCGGCGTGTGGCGGGGCTCGGACTCGGGGGTCAAGACCTACAGGTACGTCAAGCAGGTCACGAACCTGTCGGCGCCCGCCTTCTACCGGGCGTCGGTCGGCTTTCGCTGGATGACCGCGAAGGGTCGTCTGATCAGGCACGTGGAACGGCGCACGGCGGCGTGCGGACAGCCGGCTGCTCCGCCGGTGGCCGGGCCGGCCGGGATTCCGAGCGCCACCCCCTCCGGCGCCGGCGCGTAGAGGCCGATCCGCGACACCGCGGGGCGGTCGGGTCGCTTCCCGGCGGGTGTGGGATCAGCCGGCAGGCCTCAGGGCGTCAATCGCTAGAATGGCCGGACGATGAAGGCGAACATCCACCCGAGCTACGTGCAGGCTCACGTCCGCTGCACCTGCGGCAACGAGTTCGTCACCCGTGCGACCCGCGAGGAGCTGCACGTCGAGGTCTGCTCGAACTGCCACCCGTTCTACACGGGACGGCAGAAGCTGATCGACACCGGCGGACGCGTCGAGCGCTTCCAGCGCAGGGTGGCGAAGGGTCGCCTGCAGACGGCGCAAACCCGCGCGCCGCAATAGCCGGATGTCCTCCCGCGTGGCCGCCGGCTCGCCGACTACGCCGGCCGCGCCCGAGACGACCGCCGCCGACCTCGCGGACTTCGCGGGCGCTTGCGACGGCACGCCAGATGCGCTCGCAAGCAACGACAGCGGCGAGCTGAGCGCTCAGCGCGACGCCCCCGTCGGGGGCCAGGCGGTGCTGGAGGGCGTGATGATGCGCGGCGTGTCCAACTGGGCGGTCGCGGTGCGCAAGCCCAGCGCGGCGCAGCTCAGCGACACGGAGCGCTCGCCCACCGAGGCGGCGCGGGGCGAGATCGAGGTGAGCACCTTCCCGCTGACCTCCGCGTTGAAGCGCCACCGCGCGCTGCGCCTGCCGATCGTGCGCGGGGTGGTGGCGCTGGGAGAGTCGCTGATGATGGGCTTCCGGGCGTTGGAGGTGTCGGCGAACGCGCAGCTGCCCGCCGAGGAAGAAGAGGAGATCTCGCGCGGCATGTGGGCGGGCACGGTGGTCGTGGCGCTCGCGCTCGCGGTCGTCCTGTTCTTCCTGATCCCGGTGGGGCTGACGAGCCTGATCAAGGGTCAACTCGGCTCTTCGGTGCTGTTCTGGGTCGTCGAGGGCGTCGTGCGGACGGGCATCTTCCTCGGCTACATGCTGCTTCTGTCGCGCCTGGCCAGCATGCAGCGCGTTTTCGAGTACCACGGAGCCGAGCACAAGACGATCTCCTGCTTCGAGGCGGGACTCCCGCTCACGCCCGCCAACGCCAAGCGCTTCTCCCGCCTGCATCCCCGCTGTGGCACGAGCTTCCTGCTGCTGGTGATGATCGTGGCGATCTTCGTGTTCGCGCCCATCGGCCTCCCGTCCTGGTACTGGCTGCTTCTGACGCGTCTGCTCGGGGTGCCGTTGATCGCGGGGATCTCCTTCGAGCTGATCAAGTTCGCCGGGCGCAACCGGCGCAGGCGCTGGGTTCAGGCGCTGATGTGGCCGGGGCTGAAGCTGCAGCTTCTGACCACGCGCGAGCCAGACCTCGAAGAGCTCGAGGTGGCGATCTCCGCGCTTCAGGCCGTCCTCGCGTTGGAGACGCCGGGCAGCGCAACCGCTGCGGACCTCGTGGGCGTGGAGCTCGTCGCGTAACGGGCCGGGGGTCGGGGCGCTTGCGGACTCCTAGACTGGGGTCCGATGATCGAGGAGCTGGTCAAGCAGATCGAGACGCGGTTCGCCGAGCTGGGCGAGCAGATGACCGACCCCGAGGTGATCTCAGACCGGGAGCGCTACGCCGCGGTCGGTCGCGCCTACAGCCAGCTCGAAGCAGCTGCGGCGCTCGCCGCCGAATGGCGCGCCGCCCAGGACCACGTGGCCGGCGCCGAGGAGCTGCTCTCCGAGGAGGGCGACGATCCTGAGGTCCGCGAGGAGCTCGGGATCGTCCGCGAGCGGATCGAGGCGCTCGAGGAGCAGATCCGCATGGCCATGGTGGAGCGCGATCCGAACGACGACAAGAGCGTGATCGTGGAAATCCAGGGCGGCGCCGGAGGGGACGAGGCCGGGCTGTGGGCGGGCGATCTGTACCGGATGTTCGTCAAGTACGCCGAGCGTCGCGGCTGGCAGGCCGAGCCGATGGACATCGGCGAGGGCAAGTACACGTTCGCGATCAAGGGCGACGGGGCGTACTCCGTGTTCAAGTTCGAGGGGGGGACCCACCGCGTGCAGCGCGTGCCCCAGACCGAGTCCCAGGGGCGGATCCACACCTCGACCGCCACCGTGGCGGTGCTGCCCGAGGCCGAAGAGGTCGACGTGGCGATCGACCCGAACGACCTGCAGATCGACGTCTACCGCTCCTCGGGGCCGGGCGGGCAGTCGGTCAACACGACGGACTCGGCCGTCCGCGTCACCCACCGACCATCGGGGATCGTGGTGACGATGCAGGACGAGAAGTCTCAGCTGCAGAACCGCGAGAAGGCGCTGCGCGTCCTGCGGGCGCGCCTCTACGAGCGCGCCCTGGCCGAGCAGCAGGCAGAGCTCGCCGCCGACCGCCGCTCGCAGGTGGGGACGGGCGACCGCGCGGAGAAGATCCGCACCTACAACTACGGCGAGCGGCGCGTGACCGACCACCGGATAAAGCTCACCGTGCACAACCTCGACCAGGTTCTCGAAGGGGAGCTCGACGAGTTGACCGCCGGGCTGCAGGCCGACGAGAAGCGCCGGCGCTTGGAGACCCAGGCGGCGGCGTGAACGGCACCGCGGCGCGTGACGCGCTCGACGGCGCGATCACCGCGATCACGGCGGCGGGGTGTGAGACCCCCCGGCTCGATGCCGAGGTGCTGCTCGCACATGTGCTCGGCATCGACCGCCGGGCGCTGCTCGCCGACCTGTTCTCGGCCGATCCCGATCTGCGGGTGCAGGGGCGCGCGGTGCGCGCTTTTCAGGATGCCGTGCGCCGCCGCGCGGTGGAGCGCGAGCCGGTCGCCTACATCGTCGGTCACCGCGGCTTTCGGCGTCTTGACCTGGCTGTCGATCGCCGCGCACTCATCCCGCGGCCGGAGACCGAGCAGCTCGTCGAGGTGGGGCTTGCGCTTCCCCGCGGCGCGCGCGTGCTCGACCTCGGCACGGGCAGCGGGGCCGTGGCGCTCGCGCTGAAGGACGAGCGCCCGGATCTGGCGCTCGCCGGCAGCGACGTCAGCGAGGCGGCCCTCGAGCTCGCCCGAGCGAACGGGCGGCGTCTCGGGCTGGACGTGGAGTGGCTGCGCGCGGACATGCTCGGCGGAGTGCCCGACGAGTTCGACGCGATCCTCTCCAACCCGCCCTACGTCGCGGAGTCAGAGCGCGCCGAGCTGGCCCCCGAGATCCTGCGCCACGAGCCCGCGAGCGCCCTGTTCGCCGGGCCGGACGGGTTGGCGGCGATCCGCACGCTGCTCGCAGCGCTCGCCGAGCGCACGCGGGTGGGGATGGTGGCGCTCGAGGTGGGCGCCGGCCAGGCGCCAGCGGTCTCAGGGCTGACGCGCGCCGCGGGCTTTCAGTCGCTCCGCTGCGAGCGCGACCTCGCCGGGATCGAGCGGCTGGTGGTCGGTGAGCGACGTGCCTGACGTCCGCGCCTCGGCCGGGCGGGGGGTGGCCGGCCGCCACGGGAGCCCCGGACGGTGACGCGCACCGCGCTCGACCGCGACGATGCCAGGCGCCTGCAGGAGTGCCTGGCCGGCGGGGGCGTCGCCGTGTTTCCCACGGACACGGTCTACGGGCTGGGCTGTGACCCCGAGCGCCCCGCGGCGGTCGAGCGCCTCTACGAGTTGAAGGGGCGCCCGCCCGAGCGCCCCTCCGCGGTGATGTTCTTCGCGCTCGAGCGGCGCTGCTCGCGCTGCCGGAGCTCGGGAGCGCCGAGCGCGCGGCGGTGACGGCGCTGCTGCCGGGCCCGGTCACGCTGCTGCTGGCCAACCGCCGCCGCCGCTTCCCTCTCGCCTGCGGGCCCGACCCGGGCACGGTGGGCCTGCGCGTCCCGCTGCTCGGCGGCTCGTTGGCGGCGCTCGCCGCGGTGCGCGGTCCGGTGCTGCAGTCGAGCGCGAACCTCTCGGGCGGGCGCGACGCGCGGCGACTTGCCGAGGTGCCCCGCAGCGTGCTCGCCGGCGCCGAGGTGGCTCTCGACGGGGGCGAGCTGCCGGGCGTGGCCTCGACGGTCGTCGATCTGCGCGACTACGAGCAGTCCGGGCGCTTCAGCGTGGTTCGCCCGGGCGCGCTCGAGCCCGCCGCGGTGGAGCGCGCGCTCCGCTGACGCGCGCGGGCGGGCCGCGATGCGGCTCGGTTCGCCCCGCACGCGTGCGCGCGTGCGGGGTGCCTCTGCGCCTGCTAGCCTCGTGGCAGCTGCCGCGACTGGCGCCTGAGGTGGAATCGACCACCGGGAAGCGGTCAGCGAACCCGCCGCGCGCCTGGGCAACAGAGTCGTCATCGTCTGCTCAAGGAGGGCGCCGTGTCAGAGCTCAGCCCCGATTACTTCAACCGCCCGCTCGCCGAGGTGGATCCCGAGATCGCCGAGGTGCTGCGGGGCGAGCTCGAGCGCGAGCGTGGCACGCTCGAGATGATCGCCTCGGAGAACTTCGCCCCCCGTGCCGTGCTCGAGTGTCAGGGCTCGGTGCTCACCAACAAGTACGCCGAGGGCTATCCGGGCCGCCGCTACTACGGGGGCTGCGAGTGGGTTGACATCTCCGAGCAGCTCGCGATCGACCGCGCCAAGGCGCTGTTCGGGGCCGAGCACGCGAACGTCCAGCCTCATTCCGGCGCGCAGGCCAACACCGCCGTCTACCACGCGCTGCTGAAGCCCGGCGACACGATCATGGGGCTCTCGCTGGCGCACGGCGGCCACCTGACGCACGGGATGAAGCTCAACGTGTCGGGCCGGCTGTATGAGATCGTCGCCTACGAGGTCGACCGCGAGAGCAGCCTGATCGACATGGACGAGGTGGCGCGGATCGCCCGCGAGCGCCGGCCCACCCTGCTGCTCGCCGGCTGGTCGGCCTATCCGCGCCGGCTCGACTTCGCGCGCTTCCGGGAGATCGCCGACGAGGTGGGGGCGCTGTTGATGGTCGACATGGCCCACTTCGCGGGACTCGTCGCGGCCGGGCTTCACCCGAGCCCGATCGAGTTCGGAGCCGACGTCGTGACCACGACGACCCACAAGACGCTCGGTGGTCCGCGCGCCGGGGTGATCCTGTGCAAGGAGGAGTTCGCGAAGAAGATCGACTCGGCGGTGTTCCCGGGCCAGCAGGGCGGGCCGCTGCAGCACGTGATCGCGGCCAAGGCGGTGTCCTTCAAGATCGCCGCCAGCGAGCTGTTCGCCGAGCGCCAGCGCCGCACCGTGGACGGGGCGCAGGCCGTCGCGCATGAGCTGCTGAAGGCCGGTCACGGCGTCAACGTGCTGACCGGGGGAACGGACGTTCACCTGATGCTCGTCGACCTGCGCGAGACCGAGCCGGCGCTGACCGGCAGGCAGGCGGAGGACCGGCTGCACGAGATCGCGATCACGGTCAACCGCAACGCCGTTCCCTTCGACCCCCGCCCGCCGATGGAGGCCTCGGGCCTGCGCATCGGCACCCCCGCCCTGGCGACGCGCGGGCTGCAGCCCGAGGACTTCACCGAGGTCGGGCGGATCCTCGCGAGCGCGCTGACGCCGGAGTACGACTCCCGCGCAGGCGAGCTGGCCGAGCGCGTGGGCGCGATCGTGGAGCGCTACCCGCTGTACGAGGAGCTACCGGCCGGCCTGCCCGCATAGCGCCGGCAGGCGCGCTGCGCGTGTCGCGCCGCCACGGGCTGCTTCGCGTACGACGCCCGTGCCTGCGATGCTGTTCCTCGTTTGATGGGGCACTTGGACGAGCTCGACGCGCTTTACGCCTTCCTCGTGGCGGCGGCGGTCACCGCGCTGCTCACCCCGCTCACGATGCGCCTCGCGAAGGCGGTCGGCGCTGTCGACGAGCCGCGCGAGCGCGGGCTCTCTGATCGTCCCACGCCGCTGCTCGGGGGGATCGCGATCTTCGCGGGAGTGCTCGTGGCGGGGCTCGTGTGGCTGCCCGCCGGTTACGGCAAGCAGCCGCAGCTGTGGCACGGCGTGCTGCTCGCGGCCGGCCTGATCACGCTGGTGGGCGCGCTCGACGACCGCTTCGACCTGCCGCCCGCGGCCAAGCTGGCGGGGCAGGTCGCGGCCGCGATCATCGTCGTGCACTACGGCGTCGTGGTGAAGGCGATCACGCTGCCCTTCGTGGGCCACCTCGCCCTGCCCAATGCCGGGGCGACGAACGCCGGGCCGGCGCTCACCGTGATCGGGCTCGTGGCGCTGATGAACATCGTCAACTTCTCCGACGGCGTCGACGGCCTGGCCGCGGGGGTGTGCGCGATCATCGCCGCCACGATGGCGGTGATCGCGTTCGACCTCGGCCGCGCCCCCCCCGGCGTGCTGGCCGCGCTGACCGCGGGCGCCGCGCTCGGTTTCGTGGTGCACAACTTCCCACCGGCTTCGAGCTTCATGGGCGACTGCGGCTCGAACCTGCTGGGGCTCCTGATGGGCTGCGTCGCCGTGGAGGCGGCCGTGAAGAGCACGGCCGTCGTGTCGTTCGTGCTGCCCCTCATCCTCCTGACGGTGCCGTTCCTCGACACGACGTTCGTCGTGCTGAAGAGGCTGAAGTACAAGCAGCCGATCTACCGGCCCGACAGCGAGCACTTCCACCACCGGATGGCGCGCATCGGGTTCAGCAGCAGGCGCACGATCGCCTATCTGTACGCGTGGACGCTGATGCTCGCCGGGGTGGCGCTCGCCCTGCGGTTCGTGCCCTACAGCGACCATCACGGCCACCTGCAGGCCGGCTGGACGATCGTCATGGCGGCCATCGGGCTGATCGCGGTGGCGGCGAGCGTCTACCTGGTGTACGTCCTCGAGATCCTCAAGTTCAGGCGGCTGGACGCGATCCGCCTGCGGCGGCTGCGTCCGGAGGTCTCACCGGCGGAGATCGACAGCGACGCCGCCCGGCACCTGGAGACCGGCGAAATCGATGCCGTGGCGGCCGCCGAGGGGGTGGACCGGCCCGTGGACGGCGACACGCTTGGGGCTGAGCAGCGGGTCGGCGAGCGGCAGGTGGATGAGAACAGCGTAGGCGCAGAGCAGGAGCGTCGCGGCGCGCAGGCGCCGATCGCCGCTGACCGCCGCTAGCGGCAGCGGCCAGATCGCATACCAGGGCAACAGCCAGGCGGTCGAGAGCAGCAGGGCGAGCGTGGTCCAGCCGGCCGCGATGCGCCAGTCGGCGCCGCGCGCCGTGCGCCACAGCGCGAGCGCAAGCACGGCCAGGAACGCGGCGGCGAACAGGTGGCGCCACCAGCTCGGCGTGCCGCTCAGCCCCACCAGGCGGGCGGTCTCGGCAGGCACGCTGTGGACAGCCACGAGCTGCTGCTGCTCGCTCACGGCGCTGAGGAATCCCAGCGCGTGCCCGCCGAAGCCGATCAGCCCGAGCGCCCCGAGCGCGAGCAGGCTGAGCCCCGCGCTCACCGCCACGCCCATGCGTTCCCTGGCTCGCGGGGGGGCGAGCAGGACGAACGGCAGCAGCAGCCCCGCAGTGACCTTGATCCCGATGCCCGCGACCAGCGCACATGCCGCCGCGCGGAAGCGCGGGCTCGCTCCGGCGGTGAGCGCCAGCGCCGCGGCGAACACGAGGACGATCAGCGTGTCGTTGTGCGCGCCGCCGATCGCCAGCTCGAGCATCACCGGGTTCAGGCCCATGAACGCGATCGCCACGCCCGGCGAGCGCCCGAGGCTGCGGGCCGCCCGTCCGACGAGCGCCACTGCGCCGAGGCTCGCGGCGACCGCCAGGGCCTTGAACGCCCACAGCCCGCCCGCCGGCGAGAGCGGGGCCGTGAGGTAGCTTGCGAGCGTGAACAGGGGACCGTAGGGAGAGTGCTTGAAGGGCCATCCCACGAACGGGAACACCGCGTCGGCGGGCGCTTCGGCCCCGACGTGCGTGTAGGGGTCAAGGCCGTGCAGCGCTCCCAGGCGGGCGAAGTCCAGGTAGCCGAAGACGTCCTGGGAGATCAGCGGCGGCCCGAGCAGCAGAATCGCGTATGCCGCCGCGATCGCGGCGACGATCGCCCGGAGGGGCAGCGTGCGCGCCGCGAGCAGCACCGCCAGATAGCTCGCGCACATCAGCAGCATCAGCGTCTGAAAGCGCGCCGAGCTGATGCCCACCCCGAGGCCCTGCAGGGGGCCGGCCATCCAGTGCGGCCAGCCTCCGCTGCGCCCCGGAACGTACGCCGTGGGCCGCGTCGCGGCACCGGCGGTGATCAGGAACACGCTAGCGACCACCCCGAGCAGGCCGAGTGCGCCCAGCGCGCGAAGAGCGCCCACCCGGCTCTGTGCGCTGCCTGCCTGGCCTATGCCGTCGGGGGTCCCTGCTGCCGTCTGGACGCGTGGTATGGGTGTGGCGGCCTGTATGAGCCCATTGTTACGTCTACCGGACGTGCAAGTGTTGACGGGCCCGGTAAACTGTGGTTGCCGCGCACCCGCAAGGGGGTATTGGTCCGTGGGCGCAGCCCATCTTCAGCCCCTCGACGTGGATTCGCGCCGATCTCCCGCTGCCCGGGCGGGGCTTGATCCCATTATGCGACGTCCCTCCAGCAATACCACCTCGCGCCGGGCGCCCGGACCGCGCCGCGTCCTCATCCTCTCAGCCGACGTGGGCGAGGGCCATGCGGCCGCCGCGCGGGCGCTCGCCGGGCAGCTGGAGAGCTCCCACCAGGAGGCCGAGGTCACCGTGATCGACGGGCTCGCGGCGATGGGGCGCCTGCTGCGACCGGTGGTCGAGGACGGATACCGCGTGCAGCTGCGCTTCTTCCCGTGGACCTACACGGTCGTCTACTGGCTGCTCAAGCGCGTCGGCCCGATCCGCGCGCTCGCGCGCCGGCTGCTCTGCCTGCTCGGCTCGCGGCCGCTGGCGCGCAACATCGCCGAGCACGACCCCGATGTGATCGTCTCGACGTATCCGGCCGTCACGGTCGTGCTGGCACGGCTGCGCCGCACCGGGGTTGTGAGCTGTCCGACGGTCGCCACGATCACCGACCTCGCCGGCCTGTTCTTCTGGGCCCAGCCGGGCATCGACATGCACATGGTGATGTACGGCGAGTCGATGGCCTCGGTCGAGCGCATCGCCGGGCGGGGCAGCGTGCGGCTCGTGCCCCCGCTGATCTCCGAAGAGTTCCTGGAACCTCGCTGCTCGCTCGGCGCGCGTCGCACGCTGGGCCTGTCCGAGGACGGCCGCGTGGTCGTCGTCTCGGGCGGAGGCTGGGGAGTCGGCGACATCACGGGCGCCGTTCGCGAGTTCATCCCCGTGCCGGAGGTGAGCAGCATCGTCTGCCTGGCGGGACGCAACGATCAGCTCGCCGAGAAGCTGCGTGGGGTGTTCGCGGATGAACCCCGCGTGCACGTGTACGGCTTCACCGACAAGATGCCGGAGATCCTGGCCGCCGCGGACGTCCTCGTGCACTCGACCGGTGGCGTCACCTGCCTGGAGGCGAGGGCCGCAGGCACCCCGGTGATCTCCTACGGCCTCCCGGTCGGTCATGCCCGCGTGAACACCCGCGCGATGGCGGCGCTCGACCTGCTCCGGCTGGCCAACGACACCGACGAGCTGCGCGAACACGTACGGGCGAGCTTCGCATCCGATCAGCAGACGCCGCCCCGGCCCGAGATCGTTCCGCCGGACCCTCCCGAGGCCACCGCCGTGGACGTGGTGCTGCACGCCCCCCGGCGGGTGCGCCCGATCCCCCGCTGGCGGCTGCAGCTCGTCGCGCTGAGCACCCAGCTCGTGCTGCTGCTCGGCGTCGGCGCCTGGATGATGTCGACCGACGAGGTGACTGCTCTGGCCGTCCGGATCCTGCAGGTCCATCCGCTCGCGCAGGTCAAGACCAACCAGCCCGACGTGGGCCTGATCGTGCGCGTCGACCAGCGCGTGGCCGCCCGCGAGGTGCCCCTCCTGGCGGCCGCGCTGGCCGGCCGGGGTGTCCACGTCTCCTTCACCGACGACGGTCACGTGCCGTCGCGCGAAACGATCGCCAGGCTGCGCTCGCTCGGAGACGAACTCCTGCCCGAGGTACCGCGCTCTGCGGCGCTGCGCTGGGTGCGCACGCGCGGCATGCTGCGCTCGCAGGCGCGCGCGCTGGGGTTGGCGCATCGCTTCTACTACCTGCAGCCGCGGGGTGGGCTGACCCTGGGCCAGCTCGTGCTCGCGCGCACCGCCGGCGCCACCCCGGTGAGCGGCGCGCTGCGCTTCAGCGCAACCGGGCCCCTGCCTCAGCGCCCGACGCGGGCCGGCGACGTCTTGGTGGTGGAGGTCAACGGATCGGCCTCCTCGGTCGCCGGGCTCGAGCGGGTCGTCTCCTGGCTGTCCACCGGCGGGCTCGGGGCCGAGCCGCTCGCCTGGCTGACCCGGTCGCCTTCCATCAGGGCGAGCAGCAGCGGAGAGCGCGCGAGCGCCGCGGCGCCCGCCAGCAGGAGCGTCAGCGAGGCGGCGAAGAGGAAGCCCGTCAGCGGAGTCGAGGCGAAGGGTTCGCCGAACAGCCCGAAGGCGACCGCCACCGGGACGACCGTCTGAGTCACGAACACGAGCGGCGCGACCTGGATCGCCGGGCGCGACTGCAGCGCGCTCATCTCGCTCAGCACCCCGACGCCTGAGGCCGCGGCCGTGGACAGGCCCCACAGGGCGGCGGTTCCAAGTCGCCCCCGGGCGAGGTCATCGGCAGCGAGCTTCGTGGCCAGCCCGCTCCAGGCGAAAGCCAGCCCGGCCCCGATCATCGTCACGATCGCTGGTGATCGTCCGACCACACGCAGCAGGTAGGGCAGCAGGCTGGCCGCCCCGAGGCCGAGGAGCACGAGCGTGATCGTCAGGGTCTGAGATGCATTGGTCGTGCTTCGCGGGGGAGCCGCGATCGCGATTCCGAGCACGCCGAGGACGATGGCGCCCATCGCAAGATGCTCGTAGCGCCCCGCGTGCTCGTCGAGCAGCCGCTCGGCGAAGAGCATCAGCACCACGAGGCCCGCGGCGAGCGTCGGCTGCACCACGACCAGCGGCGCCAGCATCAGGGCGACGACCTGAAGCGGCCAGCCGAGCGCCGAGAGGCCCGTGCCGGCGAGCCAGCGGGCGCGCCTGACCAGGCTCCATGCCAGCGCCAGGCGCAGGTGCTCGTGCTGCGGCGCCTCCTTGGCGTCCATGGCCTGAAGGGCGATCCCTAGGCTGTAAAGAGCGGACGCGCCCACAGCCGCTCCGATTCCCAGCACCAGTTCGCCCATGTCCACCTCCGATCATCGCACTCCCGGACCCCCGACCGTAGGCGCGCTGGCCGGCTTGGCAATCGCGGGTTACCTGTTTCCGGCGCTCGCGGGCGCGTGGCCCCCCTTGCGGGGACCGCTGGGGATCGAGGATCGCACGGCCAGCGGACGCGGCTACGCGCTCACCTTCGATGACGGCCCCCACGCGTGCGGAACCCCCGCCGTGCTCGAGATCCTGGCGGGCGCGGGCGTGCGGGCGACCTTCTTCTTGGTGGGCGAGCAGGTGCGTCGCAACCCCGGGCTCGCCCGTGAGATCGCAGCCGCCGGCCACGGGATCGGCCTGCACTGCGATCGCCATCGCAACCTGCTTCGTCTGACGCCGCTGCAGGTGCGCGAGGACATCGCCCGTGCCGAGGCGGTGATCCACAGCTCCACCGGGGTGCGCCCGACGCTCTACCGCCCGCCCTACGGCGTGCTCAACTCCTCAGCGCTCTGCCTGGCGCGGCGGCGCGGCTGGCGGACGCTGTTGTGGAGCCAGTGGGGCCGCGACTGGCAGGCGCGCGCGACGCCCGAGTCGATCGCCGCCCGCCTGACAGACGGCGCCGCGGAGGGGGCCGTGCTGCTGCTGCACGATGCCGACGACTACTCCGCACCCGGCTCCTGGCGGCGCACGGCGGCCGCGCTGCCGCGGGTCCTCGAGACGCTCGCCGAGCGCGGCCTTCAGCCGGTGGCGCCCTGAGGACCCCCGGCAGGACGCGCGCGACCCCGGGGGTCCGGGCGCCACGATTTCGCCCGCGGGCCGCCTACCTCTGAGTGGCGGGATAACATCGAGGGCTTGTCCGGAGCGGTCTCGATCGACACGAACGGCGCTCTCGCGCAGCGCCCGGCCATCGGGGTGAGGGTGCTCGCGCGGGCGCGCGGGCGGACGCGCTGGTGGGTCGAGGCGCTCGCGATCGCGTGGCTGTGCTGGGTGTACGACGCGATCACCAACCTTGCGCCGCTTCGCATGCACGTGGCCATCGGCCACGCCGAAGGCATCCTGCGCCTCGAGCAGACGCTGCACATCGACCCCGAGCACGGGCTCGACAGCTGGCTGGCTGGCCATCACACGCTCGGCCTGATCCTGTCCGACTACTACGACAACGCCCATTTCGCGGTCACCCTGGGGCTGCTCGGCTGGTTGTGGTGGCGGCGCACGGATCTCTATCGACCGCTTCGCAACTCGCTCGTCCTCGTGAACCTGCTCGGTTTCATCGTCTTCTGGCGCTATCCCGTGGCGCCGCCGCGAATGCTCGTCTCGAAGGGCTTCACCGACGTGGTGGCGTCAACCCACGCCTTCGGCTCCTGGCACAGCGGAGCGCTGGCCTCCGAGGCCAACCAGCTGGCGGCCATGCCCTCGCTGCACATGGCCTGGGCGGCCTGGTGCGGGCTGGTCATATGGCGGCTTTCCGAGCGCCGCCCCGTGCGCGCTCTGGCCATCCTGTACCCGTGCCTGACCGCGCTTGCGGTGATCTCCACGGGCAACCACTTCGTGCTGGACCTGTTGGGCGGGCTCCTGGTGATGTGGCTCGCCGTGCTGATCGTTCAATCCGCCGGGCGCCCCACGGCGGGCCTCGCCGAGCGGATTCGCGCAAGCGCCCCGCGGCTGCGCAAGGGAGATGCGCGATCTCCCTCGCATGAGGGCCGGCGAGTGCGAAGGCCGCCCCGAGCGCGACCTGAGCAACCCGCGTACCGCATGTCACAAACTTGTTACGAAGTCCGCGAAAGGGTAGACTAGCCGCGCCACCGCGGAGGTCTCCCAGACCTCATTTCGATGGGTCCGCCGCAGCACAGAGCGCGCGGACTTTGTCGTCTGTAGGGTGGCCTCACACAGATGCCAGACTTCGACACCAGCGATGATCCGACCGGCCCTGGGCTAGCCGTCGCGCCCTCGGCGAGCCACCCGGTTTCGCTCTCCTTTCCAACCGCGACGGCGCTCGCCCGGTCTGCGCCCGGCGCACACGCGGGGGCAGATCGAACACCCTCCGTGGGGGCAGACCGCGCCCCCTCCACGGGGGCTTCTCCGGCGTCGGCCGACGCCGGCGGCGCCCGCGAGAAGCGCTGGATCGTGATCCTGCGCTACCTCGACGTCGTGGTCGTCGCGCTCGCGACGCCTGTGGCGCTAGCGCTCGGGGCGCCCCCGCTCGGCTATCTGATCGGGGCCGTGGCGTGGGTGCTGCAGCGCATCCTCGCCTACGCCGACCGCCGCTGGATCAGCAGCACGCGCGAGCCGCGCACCCAGCTCGGCCTCAACCTGGCCGAGGCGTTCGGACGGATCTGGCTGCTGGCGGGTGCGATCATCCTCGCGGGGGTCGCGGGCGGGCGGGCCGACGGCCTGACTGCTGCGCTGACGATCTTCGGTGCGTACTCGGTGGCGTTCGCGGTGAGGGTGCTCTCGGGCCCGCCGCAACGCACGGTGCACCGCAGGGCTGCCTGATGCGCTGGTGGCAGAACCTGAGCCAGGGCCGGAAGATCGTCTGGGGCATCGCGCTCGTCTACGTGGTCGGCCTGATCGGCTTCGTCGTGGCCTTCGGGATCAAAGGGCACAAGAACGAAAACTTCAAGGTGATCGACAGCTTTCACCTCGAAAGCTGGTTCAAGATCGCGGGCCCGCTGCAGTTCGACAAGGGCGTCCTCTATCTGTTGCTCGCGACGATCATCACGCTCGCGATCATGCTGTATGTCGCGGGCCACATGCAAAAGCGTCCCGGACGCCTGCAGGTGGCCGTGGAGGCCGCGTACGGGCTCATGTTGCAGGTGACGCGCGACAACATGAGCGATGAGCTGCGCAAGAGATGGTTCCCGGTCATCTTCACGCTGTTCATCTTCATTCTCGTCTCGAACCTGCTCGGCTACATTCCCCTGCCGGTCGACTCCCAGAACACGTTCAAGCTCTTCGGCGCGCACATCCCATCCTTCCAGATCTATGCGGCGGTGACGAACCTGGCGGTCCCGCTGGTACTCGCGCTCGGCGTGTTCATCGCGTACAACGTCGAAGGGGTACGGGCCCACGGTGCCATCGGGTACATAAAGAGCCTGATCCCGAATGGCGTCGGTGGTCCGATGCTGCTTTTGATCGTCCCGCTGGAGCTGCTCTCCAACTTCGTCCTGCGGCCGCTCTCGCTTACGATTCGGCTCTGGGCGAACCTATTGGCGGGACATCTGCTGATCGACTTCATGGCCGGCAGCCTCGCCGTGCTCCTCGGACTGCAGCTCCTGGGCTGGCTCACCCTGCCGCTGGGCGTGATTCTCTACCTGTTCGAGGCGGTACTGATCGCCGGCCTACAGGCCTTCATCTTCGCCATCCTGACTGCCATCTACATCGGCGGCGCCTCCGCGTCGAGCCACTAATGCACTGATAAGGAGACCGATGCTGACTCACCTCATATCTTTCATGTCAATCAATCCGGGGGCCCCGTTGCTCGCGGTCGCAGAACTTTCCAAAGAAGTCGCCAAGGAAGTCGGCGCGAGCGGCGGTAAATCGATCGCCCTGGGTGTGGGTGCGGGCGGCGGCGCCGCGGGCGCCGGCGCGGGCATCGGGATGCTGTTCGGCAAGGTGATCGAGGCCACCACGCGTCAACCTGAGATGAAAGACGAGATCACCTCGATCCAGTGGCTCGGCTTCGCGCTGACCGAGGCGACATTCTTCTACGGCCTGGTGGGCGGCTTCATCGCCTTCTTCCTGTAGGTCACGATGCAGCCTCTTGCCATCCCGAGCACGCCGGTCGCCGCAAGCTCCTCGTGGTTGATCACCCCGAACGTCGGCCTGATGGTCTGGATCCTCGTCGTCTTCGCGATCTCGCTGTACATCCTCAAAAAGGCCGTGTTCCCGCGGATCATCGCCGCGCTCGACGAACGTCGCGCCAGCATCGACGAGTCGATCGATTCCGCCGAGCGGCTGCGCGCCGAGGCCGACAAGATCCTGGCCGAATACCGTGAGCGCCTCAAGGAGGCACGGACCCAGTCCGAGGAGATCCTGCAACGCGCCCGCCAGACGGCCGAGTCTCACGAGCACGAGGCCCGCGACCAGGGGCAGGAGATCCTCGCGGAGGCCGCCAGGCGCGCCGAGCGCGACATCGACGCCGCCACCAAGCGCGCGCTCGACGACATCCGCCGGGAGGTTGCCGACCTCACGATCCTGGCCACCGAGAAGGTCACGCGCAAGACGCTCACCGACGCCGACCAGCGCCGTCTGGTCGAGGAGGCGCTGAGCGAACTGGACTTCTCCGGACTGTCCTCCGGCGCCCAGAGCAACTGATGGAGGAGCTCGCCCAGGTCTACGGTCGCTCGCTGTTCCAGGTGGCTCTCGAGAAGGGCCGCCTCGACGAACTGCGCGAGCAGCTCGGGCAGTTCGCGGACGCCCTGGACGAGCACCGCGAGCTCGCCGTGTTCTTCTTCTCCCCCTACTTCTCCACGAAAGAGAAGCAACAGGCGCTCGGCACGCTGCTCGACGGGGCGGACGAGATCCTCCTCAACTTCCTCTCCCTGCTCATCGAGAACCACCGCATGCCCGTCATCTTCCGCATACGCCAGGAGTACGGGCGGCTGTGGGACGAGGAGAACAGGACCCTTCCGGTGAGCATCACGAGCGCGATCGCGCTCGACGAGGCGACCACCGAGAGCCTTGGCCGGACGATCGGGGAGCGCGCAGGACGCAAGGTCACGCTTGCGGCGCGCGTGGACCCCGACATTCTCGGCGGCATCATCATCAGGGTCGGAAACTCGATCCTCGATGCCTCTATCCGCAACCGACTGGAGCAGCTGCGCAGGCACGTTGCCCAAGGAGCGTCTTAGGAAACGACATGCAGATCAACCCCGACGAGATCACAAGCATCCTCAAGAGCCGCATCGAGGGACTGGACAGCGGTGCAGCCGAGCTGACCGAGGTGGGCACCGTGCTTTCGGTGTCCGACGGCATCGCGCGTCTTCATGGCCTGGAGAACTGCATGTCCTTCGAGATGCTCGACCTTCCCCACGGCGTCACCGGTCTGGCGCTGAACCTCGAGTCCGACAACGTGGGCGCGGTGCTGTTCGGCGACTGGGAGCGCATATCCGAGGGGGACACCGTCAAGCGGACGGGCGCGCTTCTGGAGATCCCCGTCGGCGAGCAGATGCTCGGGCGCATCGTCGATCCGCTCGGCCGCCCGCTGGACGGCAAGGGCGAGATAGAGGTCGGACAGACACGCCCGGCCGAGTTCAAGGCGCCCGGCATCGTCCAGCGCCAGCCGGTCAAGGAACCGATGCAGACCGGCCTGAAGGCGATCGACGCGATGATCCCGATCGGGCGGGGCCAGCGCGAGCTCATCATCGGTGACCGCCAGACCGGCAAGACGGCGATCGCGATCGACACGATCATCAACAACAAGGACACCGGGGTTGTGTCGGTGTACGTGGCGATCGGCCAGCGCATGTCAACCGTCGTTGCGATCGCGCAGACGCTCGAGGAATACGGAGCCCTCGAGAGCACGATCATCGTTGCCGCCCCCGCCGACGAGGCGGCGCCGATCAAGTTCATGGCCCCCTATGCCGGCTGCGCGATGGGCGAGCACTTCCTGTACAACGGCGGGCACGCGCTGTGCGTCTATGACGATCTCACCAAGCACGCGTACGCCTACCGCCAGATGTCGCTGCTGCTGCGCCGGCCACCGGGTCGCGAGGCCTACCCGGGCGATGTCTTCTACCTGCACTCGCGCCTGCTCGAGCGGGCGGTCAAGCTCAACGACGACCTCGGCGGCGGCTCGCTGACCGCGCTGCCGGTCATCGAGACGCAGGCCGGCGACGTGTCTGCCTACATCCCGACGAACGTGATCTCGATCACCGACGGACAGATCTTCCTCGAGTCGGCCCTCTTCAACTCGGGCGTGCGTCCGGCGATCAACGTCGGGATCTCCGTCTCGCGGGTCGGCGGCAACGCACAGATCGGCCCGATGAAGAAAGTCGCCGGGAGGATCAAGCTCGAGCTCTCGCAGTTCCGCGACCTGGAGGCGTTCGCGCAGTTCGGCTCGGACCTCGACGCCGACACCCAGCGCACGCTGGCCCGCGGGGAGCGCCTGGTGGCGACGCTCAACCAGCACGAGCGCTCGCCGCTGGCGGTCGAGGATCAGACGGTGCAGATCTTCGCTGCCACCAACGGCTACCTGGACAGGCTGAACATCGAGCGCGTCGGGGAGTTCCTGCTCGGGATAACCGAGCGCCTGCATTCCCAGCACCCCGAGCTGCGCGAGCGGATCAACGGGGGAGACTGGTCGGAGGAGACCCAGAAAGAGGTGGCCGACACGCTCGACGCGTTCGCCGAGGACTTCGGCTTCGACCTCGACGAGGAGGGTCAGCCCCTGGAGGACGACGAGCCGGCGGCACGGGTCCGGTCTCCGGGCGCGAGCGAGCCCGCCCCCGAGACCGAGAAGGAGGTGCAGGCGGCCTAGCGCCCGCCTGCCCAGCAGAGCAATGGCCTCTCAGCGCGACGTAAAGAACAAGATCGCCTCGGTGAAGAACATCCAGAAGATCACGCGGGCGATGGAGATGGTGGCCGCGGCGCGCCTGCGCCGGGCGGAGCAGCGGATCGCCGCGCTGCGCCCCTACGCGGATGCCATCGGGCGGATGACCCGCCAGGCCGCGCAGGCGGCCGGAGCCGAGGCCACGCGGCTGCCGCTGCTGCGCGAGCACGAGTCCCAGGCCGACGTCGCGCTGCTGCTGGTCACGGGCGACCGAGGCCTCGCGGGCGGGTTCAACTCGCAGATCATCCGCGCCGGCGCGCGCTTCTCCGCCGAGATGGCCGAGCAGGGCCTGCGCAGCAGCTGGTATGCGACCGGACGGCGCGGCGTCTCCTCGCTGGCCTTCCGCGGGTACGAGCTTCGCGGCAGCTACACGGGCTTTGCCGATCGGCCCGCCTACGCGGATGCGCGCACGATCGCAGACGACCTGATCACGGCCTACGTCGACGGGCGCGTCGATCGAGTGGAGATGGTCTTCAACTCCTACGTCTCCCCGCTCACCCAGCACGTGACCCGCCAGACGCTGCTTCCGCTCTCACGGCGGGAGATCGCCGGGCCCGCCGCCGCCTCCGATGACCAATCAGCGGCACCCGGCAGCGCCGCCGCGCCCCGCAAGCCGACGCCCGTCGACTACGAGCCGGAGCCCGAGAAGATCCTCAGGCGCTTGGTTCCTGACTACATCGAGATCTCCGTCTACCGGGCGCTCGTCGAGTCCGCCGCCGGCTTCTTCGGAGCTCAGATGACCGCGATGCGCAGCGCCTCGGAGAATGCCGGGGAACTCATCACCGACTACACGCTGCAGATGAACCGCGCCCGCCAGGCCGAGATCACCCAGGAGATAATGGAGGTGGTCGCCGGCGCAGAGGGCCTGAGCTGAGGCGACCATGGACGCTTCGCGGATACCGCGTCCTCGATCGCTCCTGTGCTCAGCACATTTCGCTCACTGCGTCCTTGTCCCGTTCGGTCCACGACCGCCTCAAACGAGCATGACCATCAGACTTCAACAGAGATAAAGAGGAGAATCAACAGAAAAATGGACGCCGCCACCACAGAGCCCACGAGCCCCGGCCAGCACTCAGGCAACGGGGCCGCGGCCAAACGCAACGTCGGGCGAATCGAGGAGATCCAGGGAGTCGTGATCGAGGCCGTCTTTTCCGACCGCCTGCCCGAGATCAACCACGCGATCACCGTCGCGCGGCCTGCGGCTGCGGCCGACGAGGAGGCGCCCGGAGTCAGCGCGAGCGCCGGCGAGGGCCTGCTGGTGTGCGAGGTGCAGCAGCACCTCGGCGATGACCGGGTGAGGGCCGTCGCCATGGACACGACCGACGGCCTGTCGCGGGGCCTCGAGGTGCTCGACACCGGGGGGCCGATCACCGTCCCGGTGGGGGAGGCCACGCTCGGGCGGATCTTCAACCTGCTAGGCGAGCCGATCGACCTCGGCGCAGCGCTGCCGAAGGACGTGGAGCGCCGCGGCATCCACCAGGTGGCGCCGCGCGCGGAGGACCTCACGCCGACCACCGAGATGTTCGAGACTGGCATCAAGGTCGTCGACCTGCTCGCCCCCTACGCGAAGGGCGGCAAGGTGGGGCTGTTCGGAGGAGCGGGCGTGGGCAAGACGGTGCTCATCCAGGAGCTCATCCACAACCTCGCCAAGGAGCACGGCGGGCTGTCCGCGTTCTGCGGCGTGGGCGAGCGCTCGCGCGAGGGCAACGACCTGTGGCTGGAGATGAAGGAGTCGGGCGTGCTCGATAAGACGATGCTCGTGTTCGGACAGATGAACGAGCCGCCGGGAGCCCGTATGAGGGTCGCTCTGTCGGGGCTCACGATGGCCGAATACTTCCGCGACAAGGGTCAGGACGTGCTGTTGTTCATCGACAACATCTTCCGCTTCGTGCAGGCCGGATCCGAGGTCTCGGCGCTGCTCGGGCGGATGCCCTCCCAGGTCGGCTACCAGCCGACGCTTGAGACGGAGATGGGCCAGCTGCAGGAGCGCATCACCTCGACCAGAGACGGCTCGGTGACCTCGGTGCAGGCGATCTACGTCCCGGCCGACGACCTCACCGACCCGGCTCCGGCTTCGGTGTTCGCGCACCTGAACGCCACGACCACCCTCTCGAGGGCGATCTCCGAGAAAGGTATCTACCCGGCGGTCGACCCGCTGGACTCGACCTCGACGATCCTCAAGGCCGACGTGCTCGGCGAGGACCACTTCCGGGTGGCCAACCGGGTCAAGGAGATCCTTCAGCGCTACAAGGAACTGCAGGACATCATCGCGATCCTCGGCATCGACGAGCTCTCCGACGAGGACAAGCTGACCGTCTCGCGCGCGCGGCGGATCGAGCGCTTCCTCTCGCAGCCGTTCTTCGTGGCCGAAGAGTTCACGGGAACCCCCGGCGCCTACGTGCCGATCGCCGAGACGATCAGGGGCTTCGAGGAGATCATCGAGGGCAAGCACGACGAGGTCCCCGAGAGCGCGTTCTTCCTGAAGGGCACGATCGACGAGGTCGTCGAGGCGGCCAAGAAATAGCGGATCGTGGCGCACACGAAATTCCCAGTCGAAGTCCTCACCCCGGAAGGTGAGGTGTTCTCCGAGGAGGTGGAAATGCTCTCCACGTTCACCGTGGTGGGCTCGATCGGCATCCTCGCCAACCACGAGCCGCTGCTCGCCAGGCTCGAGCCGACCGAGCTGCGCCTGTACCGCTCGGAGACGGAGATCGTGCGCTTCGCCCAGGCCGAGGGCTACCTGCAGTTCGCCGAGAACCGGGCGCTGGTGCTGGTCGAGGAAGCGATCGCCCCGGAGGCCCTCGACCGTCCCCTGTTCGAGACGAAGCTCTCCGAAGCCCGGGCGACCGCCGAGCGTGCGGCAGAGGACAGCGAGGAAAAGGCGCGCGCGCTGCGCGACATACGCCGCTACGAGGCATTCCTCGCGGTCGAGCGGTAGGCCCTTCCCCGCCGCATGAGCGCCGCGTGGGACCCCATAGGAGTTATCGGCACGGGCTACGTCGGGCTCGTGACGGCGGTCGGCTTCGCGGAGATCGGACGCGAGGTGTGGTGCGTGGACGTGGACGCCGCCAAGATCGAGCGCCTGCAACGCGGCGAGGTGCCGGTCTATGAGCCCGGGCTTTCAGAGCTGTTGGAGCGCAACGCCTCACGGCTTCACTTCTCGACCGACCTCGCGGGAGCGCTCGAGCACGCGCGGCTGCTGCTCGTGGCGGTGGGAACCCCCGCCACCTACTCGGGCGATGCCGACCTCTCGGCGGTGAGCGCCGTCGTTGACGCCGTGCCGAGCTCTGATCGCCACGCGCTCGTGATGAAGTCCACCGTGCCCTGCGGGACGGGAGCCTCCCTGCAGCGGGTGTTCGCCGAGCAGGGCAAGGCGGGGCTTGGCTACGTGTCCTGTCCGGAGTTTCTCAGGGAGGGCTCGGCGGTTGGCGACTTCCTGCACCCTGATCGAGTGGTGGTCGGCGACAATCGCGACTGGGCGGGTGACGCGGTGGTCGAGCTCTACGCTCCGCTGCAGGCGCCGCTGGTGCGCACGGACGTCGCGAGCGCCGAGATGGTCAAGCTCGCCTCGAATGCCTTCCTGGCGACCAAGATCTCATTCATCAACGAGATCGCGAACGTCTGCGAGGAGACCGGAGCCGACGTGGTGGAGGTCGCCCGCGGGATGGGTCTGGACCAGCGGATCGGGCCGAGGTTCCTGCAGGCCGGCATCGGCTTCGGGGGGAGCTGCTTTCCCAAGGATGTGGACGCACTGAAGCAGCTGGCCGGCAACTCCGGCTATCACTTCCAGCTGCTGACGGCGGTGATCGAGGTCAACGAGCTGCAGAAGCGCCGCGTGATCGGCAAGCTGCAGAAGCACCTCGGAGCGCTCAACGGCAAGCGCGTGGCGCTGTTCGGCCTGGCGTTCAAGCCGGACACCGACGACATGCGCGAGGCCTCCTCGCTGGTGCTCTCCGCACGGCTGAACGCCGACGGCGCCGAGGTGAGCGCGTACGACCCCGTCGCCGAGGAGCAGGCCGGCACGCTGATGAGCTCGATCACCCTTGCGAGCTCGGCCCTCGACGCCGCCAGCGGGGCGGACGCCGTAGTCTTGGTCACCGAGTGGCCGGAGTTCGTCAAGCTCGACTGGAAGCTCGTCGCCGAGGCGATGAGCGGAACCCTCGTGATCGACGGACGCAACGCCCTGGACCCGGACGCCGTCCGCGCGGCCGGGCTGGTGTATGAGGGGATAGGCAGGCGGTGAGGCCGTGCAGGCGGTGATCCTGGTCGGGGGGGAGGGGACGCGTCTGCGCCCGCTCACCTCGACCGTGCCCAAGCCGGTCGTGCCCCTGGTCGACAGGCCGTTCATCGCGTTCATGCTCGAGTGGCTGCGCAGCCACGGGATCGACGACGTGATCATGTCGTGCGGGTTCCTCGCCACCAGCGTACGCAACGTGCTCGGCGACGGCTCCGAGCTGGGAGTCCGCCTGCGGTTCGTGGAGGAGCCGACCCCGCGCGGCACGGCCGGGGCGCTGAAGTTCGCGGGCTCGATGCTCGAGGAGCGCTTCCTGCTGCTGAACGGCGACGTGCTCACCGACATCGACCTCACCGAGCAGATCGCCCAGCACGAGAGCACCGGCGCGCGGGCCACGCTCGCGCTGGTGGGGGTTCCGGACCCGAGTGCCTATGGCCTGGTGCACCTCGAGGACGACCGCTCGGTGAGGGACTTC
Organism: uncultured Solirubrobacterales bacterium; assembly: GCA_963811445.1. Classification (GTDB taxonomy): domain Bacteria; phylum Actinomycetota; class Thermoleophilia; order Solirubrobacterales; family Solirubrobacteraceae; genus Palsa-744. The sequence goes on along the minus strand of CAWERP010000002.1, from coordinate 22,750 downwards.
GTGGAGAAGCCGAGCTCTGATCAGATCGACACGAACCTGATCAGCGCGGGCGCATACGTCCTCGAGCGCGACGTGCTCGAGCTCGTGCCGCCCGACCGGAACGTCTCGATCGAGCGCGAGGTCTGGCCCCTTCTGATCGGCAAGGGCCTCTACGGGTTTCCGTCCGAGAGCTATTGGCTGGACATCGGCACCCCCGAGCGGTACCTGCAGGGCACGTTCGACATCATCGAGGGCAACGTGCAGACCGCGGTCACGCAGCGACTGGGCAGCAACTGGCTGGCGGTGGACGCGGGCGCAGAGGTGCTCGGGCGGGTGATCCCGCCTGCGGTCCTCGAGCGCGGGGTCCGGGTGGGGCCGGGCGCGCACGTGGGCAGCCTGGCCGTCCTGGCCCACGACGTCTCGGTCGGCGCGGGCAGTACAGTGGAGCGCACCGTTATCCTCGACGGAACCGAGATCGGCGAGGGCTGCACGCTGCGCGACTGCATCGTGGCGGCCGGCTGCCGGGTCGGCGCGCGCACCCGGATCACGGGTGGGGCGGTGCTCGGAGAGGGCGTCACGGTGGGCGCGGACAACGTGATCTCACATGGGGCGCGTATCTTCCCCGGGGTCGCTCTGCCCGATGAAGCCATCAGGTTCTAGTGTGCAGTTCCCCGAGACACCCATTGGCCGCCCGATTTCCCCAGTCCCCGGTTCCACGTTCCCCAGCCCGACAGGAGGCGAGTAGCAGATGAGCAAAGGCGGCGTCACCGCCGTACCCTCAGCCGAGACGCTGTCGCGCGCGGCGATCGCCCAGGTCGATCTCTCCGACCAGCTCGGCGCCGTGCTGGCGCTGCCCGAGCAGCTGCGCGACGCGGTGTGGCGGGTGGAGTCGGCGATCATGCAGGAGTGGGACACCTCCGCAGGACTGGTCGTGGCGGGCATGGGAGGCTCGGCGATCGGCGGAGCCCTGGCGCGTGCGGCCCTCGGCGATCACGCCTCGCGACCGATCTTCGTGACACGCGCCTACGGCCTGCCGACCTGGACGACACCGGACACGATGGTGCTGTGCGCAAGCTACTCGGGCAACACCGAGGAGACGCTCGCATGCTACGAGTCCGCGGGCGCCCTGGGGGCCAGGCGCACGGTAGTCACCACCGGTGGCCGCCTGGCGGAGATGGCACGCGCCGATGGCGTGCCCGTGATTCCGCTCCCGGGCGGCTTTCAGCCGCGCGCCGCGGTCGCCTACATGGTGGTCGCGTCGCTCGAGGTGGCGGCTCTGTGCGGGGCCGGGCCGAGGCTCACCCCGGAGATCGACGTGGCCGCGTCACACACCGAGCAGCTGGTGGCCGAGTGGGGCCCGGACGCGGCCGAAGACTCGCTGGCGAAGGAGATCGCCCGCGGACTGCTCGGCACCACCCCGGTCGTCGCGGGCGCGGGGCTGACCACCCCGATCGCCTACCGCTGGAAGACGCAGATCAACGAGAACGCCAAGCAGCCGTGCTTCGCGCACGAGTTGCCTGAGCTTGACCACAACGAGCTCGCCGGGTGGGAGGGCGCCAACGAAGTTGGGCGCTTCTCGGCCGTGTTCCTCGACGACTCCGATGCCCATCCGCGCGTAAAGGCGCGCATGGATCTCACCGAGCGCCTGATCGCCGGCAACGCGGCGGCGAGCTTCCGGCTCGAGACGCGCGGGCAGACGACGATCGAGCGGGTGATCTCGCTCGTGCTGTTGGGAGATCTCGTCTCGATCTACCTCGCCACGCTGCGCGGTGTGGATCCCGGGCCGGTGAGGGTCATCGACGAACTGAAGGCCGCGCTCGCCGACCGCTGAGCTGGCACAATCACAAATGGAGAGTGCATGATGACTGCAACCGCAACGCTGACCGAGACCGACCTCAAGGTAGCCGACCTGGCGCTCGCCGAGTTCGGGCGCAAGGAGGTGACGCTCGCCGAGCACGAGATGCCCGGCCTGATGGCGATCCGCCGGGAGTATGCGTCCGCGCAACCGCTGAAGGGCGCGCGGATCACCGGCTCGCTGCACATGACGATCCAGACGGCCGTGCTGATCGAGACGCTCACCGCGCTCGGAGCCGAGGTTCGCTGGTGCAGCTGCAACATCTTCTCCACCCAGGATCACGCCGCCGCCGCGGTGGCGGTCGGACGCGAGGGCACGCCCGCCGACCCGCGGGGCGTGCCGGTCTTCGCCTGGAAGGGGGAGACGCTCGAGGAGTACTGGTGGTGCACAGAGCAGGCGCTCCGCTGGCCCGAGGACGAGGAGGGATCGACCGGCCCGGGGATGATCCTCGACGACGGCGGTGACGCCACGCTCCTGGTCCACCAGGGCGTCGAATTCGAGCGCGCGGGCGCCGTGCCCGACCCGTCGAGCGCAGAGTCCGAGGAGTTGCAGGTGGTGTTCCGCCTGCTGGCGCGCTCGCTGGCCGAGGACCCGCAGCGCTGGACGAAGGTCGCCGCCGACATCAAAGGCGTCACCGAGGAGACCACCACGGGCGTACATCGGCTCTACCAGATGGTGGAGTCGGGCGAGCTGCTGTTCCCGGCGATCAACGTGAACGACTCCGTCACGAAGTCGAAGTTCGACAACCTCTACGGCTGCCGGCACTCGCTGATCGACGGCATCAACCGCGCCACAGACGTGATGATCGGCGGGAAGGTCGCCGTCGTCTGCGGCTTCGGCGACGTGGGCAAGGGCTGTGCGGAATCGCTGCGCGGCCAGGGCGCCCGCGTGGTGATCACGGAGATCGACCCGATCTGCGCGCTGCAGGCCGCGATGCAGGGCTATGAGGTGAAAACGCTGCCGGAAGTGCTGGACAGCGCGGACATCTTCATCACCGCCACCGGCAATCGGGACATCATCACCGCGGCCGACATGGGACAGATGAAGCACCAGGCGATCGTGGGCAACATCGGGCACTTCGACAACGAGATAGACATCGCCGGCCTGTCGCGGATCAAGGGGATCGAGCGGGTGAACATCAAGCCGCAGGTCGACAAGTGGGTGTTTCCCGACGGCCACGCGGTCATCCTGCTCTCGGAGGGGCGTCTGCTGAACCTAGGCAACGCGACGGGCCACCCGAGCTTCGTGATGAGCAACTCGTTCACGAATCAGACGATCGCGCAGATCGAGCTGTTCACCAAGAACGAGGAGTACGAGAAGAAGGTCTACGTCCTGCCCAAGCACCTCGACGAGAAGGTCGCCCGGCTGCATCTGGATGCGCTGGGCGTGAAGCTGACAGTGCTGAGCGACGAGCAGGCCGCGTACATCGGCGTGCCGGCGAGCGGCCCCTACAAGCCCGACCACTACCGGTACTAGGCGCCGCCTCCGCAGCCCGATGAGAGCGATGGTCCTCGCCGCCGGGCTGGGCACGCGCCTGCGCCCGCTCACCTATGTGATCACCAAGCCGATGGTGCCCGTGCTCGACAGGCCCGTCATGGAGCACATCCTCGACCTGCTCGGCAGGCACGGCTTCGAGCAGGTGATCGCCAACCTGCACTACTTCCCGGAGATGATCCGCGATCACTTCGGCGAGCGGCTCGAGTACCGCTACGAGCCCGAGCTGCTCGGCACGGCGGGCGGCGTGCGGGCCTGCGCGGACTTCTTCGGCGACAGCTCGTTCCTGGTGATCTCCGGCGACGCGCTGACGGACATCGACCTGCAGGCGTTCGCCGGAAGGCACCGCGAGGCCGGGGGGATCGCCACGCTCGCGGTCAAGCAGGTGGCCGACACGCGCGAGCTCGGCGTCGTGCTGCACGACCGCGAGGGGCGGGTGACGGGCTTCCAGGAGAAGCCCAGCCCCGAGGAGGCTCTCTCCGATCTCGGCAACTGCGGGATCTACATGTTCGACCCGAAGATCTTCGACTACTTCCCGGAGCGCCCGTTCGCCGACTGGGCGCAGGACGTCTTCCCGGCCCTGCTGGAGAACGACGTGCCGTTCCACATCCACGAGGTGCGCGAGTACTGGAACGACGTCGGCTCGCTCAGCGAGCTGCGCGCGGGCACGTTCGATGCCCTGCGGGGCGAGCTGCACCTGGATATCCAGGGCACCGAGGTGAGCCCGGGTGTGATCGTGGCGGGGGACTCGTCCCTGCGCGAGGACACGGAGATCGATGGCGCGGCGTGGATCGGCCGCGATGTGGAGATCGGGGCGGGGGTGCGCCTGATGGGTCCGCTCGTGGTGGGCGAGGGCGCGAGGATCGGCGAGGGCGCGATGGTGCGTGAGAGCATCCTGCTGCCCGGCACGGAGATCGCCGCGGGGTCGATAGTGATCGACGCGATCGTCGGGCGGAGCGCCAGCCTGACGAGCCCGCGAGGGGTTCACGCAAGTTCGTAGCGCTCACGCCGCTGCTGCTCGCGCTCGGACTCCGAGAGCGCCCGGACGAACAGCACGACGAGCGCGATGCCCATCACCAGCGACTGCTCGACCGCCATGATGAGGCCCGCGATCGACTGGTCGGTCTGGGCCGAGAGGCCCCACACGCGCGCGTGGTGCACGTAGTAGGGGTAGAGCGCCGCCGGTGCGAAGGCCAGACCCATTCCGAGCGCCCCGATGAACAGCTTGGTGGAGGTCATGTAGACGATCGGGCCCATTCCGTCGAGGCGCCGGCGGGCACGGATGGGGGAAAGCAGATGCCACCAGTAGAGCGACCCGGCGATCAGGAAGCTGAGGTGCTCGAGCAGGTGGATGTAGGGGTGGTTCAGCGCGAGGTCGTAGGCGGCCGGGAGGTGCCAGGTCCAGATCACCGCGATGTAGAGCACGACCGCGAAGGCGGGGTGGCCGAGCGCCCCGGCGCGGCGCTCGAGATCGCGCACGGCGCGGCTGACCGGCCGCAGGATGACCTTCGTGAGGCCGAGGATCGCGAGGATCGGCACGAGATCGAGGAGCAGCATGTGCTGGACCATGTGCGCGAGGAACAACTGGTCGGCCAGCGCATCCACCGGCGAGACGAGCGCGATCAGCGCAGCGAGCAGCGAGCCGAGCAGACAGCACAGCCGCCACACCGGCGCCTCCTGCGTTCGCCGCGGGGATGGCCCCGAGCGCACGGCCCGCCAGCGAGCGACGTAGAAGCCGCCCACGAGCGCCGTACCGATCAGCACGCCGGGTTCGGGACTCCACGAGAGGGCCATCACGGCGGATTGTCCCACCCGGCTTAGGCGCGGCGAGCGCTCGTGCGCATTTCGACGGGCAGCGCCCGCGGCGCCGGGCTGCCCGCGTTCATGGGAAGACCCCGACGGACTGCGGCAACCCCGACGGGCTGCGGAAGACCCCGACGGGCTGCGGAAAACCCCGACGGGCTGCGGAAAACCCCGACGGGCTGCGGAAAACCCCGATGGACTGCGGAAAACCCCGATGGACATCGCCGGTGCCCGCGCGTAGGATCGAAGATCGAAGGCCAGAGTTGCCGAAATCCCCCGGCCAGGGGGGCCCCCGCTGCGCGGCGGGTCGCCCTCAGAGGCCGGCTGGATACGACGGTACGATGGGAAACCAGACCGCAAGCCGACCAAGGGAGCGTCGTGATGCAAATCGCCATCAAGGGTCGCAATGTCCCTGTCACCGACGAGATCCGCATGCACGCCGAGCGTCGTCTGAACAAGGTCGCGCGCCAGGTCTCCGACCTCGCCCGCCTGGAGATTGAGATCTTCAAGGAGCCGAACCCGCGGGTGGCCGACTGCCAGGTGGCGGAGGGGACGCTCTATCTGAAGGGCGTAACCCTGCGGGCGCGCGACGCCTCGCCGGAGATGCTTCACTCGCTGAACCTGATGGTCGACGAGCTGGCGCGCCAGGTCAAGCGCCACCGCGACAAACTGCGCCATCGCCGTGAGGCTCACGCCGCCGCCACCGACCAGAAGTCGGCGAGCGAGGCCGCCCGAGCAGCGGCGCGGGCCGCATCGCCGCCGCCGGCCTGAGGGCGCCGCCCCGAGAACGGGCCGGCTGGCCCCCAGTCCCGATCGGGGGCCCGAACAGAGCGCCTGACGGGCGGGTCCGCTGGGTGGGCCGAACGCCGTTGGGAGCTATCCTTGGCGCATGCCCTCCCTGCTCGATCGTGCGCTGAACGTCGGCGAGGCGAAGAAGTTCAAGACCTACCAGAAGCGCGTGGCGCTGATCAACGCGTTCGAGCCCGAGCTCGAACACGACACCGACGCCGAGCTGCGCGAGCGGATGGACGTGCTGCGGGAGCGAGCCCGTGAGCAGGGCGGCTCGCCGGACGATCAGCTCGATGCCCTGCTGCCGGAGTGCTTCGCGACCGTGCGGGAGGTCGGCAAGCGCAAGTTGGGGATGCGCCACTTCGATGTCCAGATGATCGGCGGGATGGCGCTTCACGACGGCCAGATCGCAGAGATGAAGACCGGTGAGGGAAAGACGCTGACCGCCACGCTCGCGGTCGTGCTCAACTCGCTCGCCGTGCGCGACCAGGCGTCGGGCGAGCGCCGGGGCGTGCACCTGGTGACCGTCAACGACTACCTGGCGCGGCGCGACGCTGAATGGATGGGCCCGATCTACGACGCCCTCGGCGTCTCGGTGGGTGTGCTGCAGAACATGCAGCCCTACGAGGACAAGCAGCGCGCATACGCATGCGACGTGGTCTATGGGACCAACTCCGAGCTGGGGTTCGACTACCTGCGCGACAACATGGCGAAGGACCTCTCCGAAAAGGTGCAGCGCGGGCACTCCTTCGCGATCGTGGACGAGGTCGACAACATCCTGATCGACGAGGCGCGCACGCCGCTGATCATCTCCGGCGCTCCCGAACAGGCCGCCGACTTCTACGTCAGGTTCGCCCGCCTGGCGCCCCAGATGACGGCCGGCAAGACACCGGAAGGCATGGACCCGCGCTCAAAGAAGCAGTTCATGGCCGACTTCGACTTCGAGATCGAGGAGAAGCACAAGACGGTGTCGATCTCCGAGCAGGGCGTGGCGAAGGCCGAGCGCTTCCTCGGCATCGACCATCTCTATCGAGCTGAGAACGGCCATCTCGTCAACCACTTGATCCAGGCGCTGCGCGCCCAGGCGCTGTACAAGCGGGACGTTGACTACGCGGTGATCGACGGCGAGGTGAAGATCATCGACGAGTTCACCGGGCGGATCCTCGACGGCCGGCGCTGGTCGGAGGGGCTTCACCAGGCGATCGAGGCGAAGGAGGGCGTGCCGATCCAGGAGGAGAACCAGACGCTCGCGACGATCACCTACCAGAACTACTTCCGGCTGTACGACAAGCTCGCGGGAATGACCGGCACGGCGCTGACCGAGGCCACGGAGTTCATGAAGATCTATGAGCTGCCGGTCGTCCAGGTTCCGACGAACATGGACATGATCCGCCAGGACCGCAACGATCAGGTTTACAAGACCAAGGAGGGCAAGTGGAACGCGGTCGTCAAGGAGATCGCCGCGCGTCACGAGAACGGCCAGCCGGTGCTCGTGGGGACGATCTCGGTCGAGGTCTCAGAGCTGCTCTCGGAGCGCCTGAAGGCTCGGGGGATCGCCCACACGGTGCTCAACGCCAAGCCCGAGCATGCGGCCCGCGAGGCTGAGATCGTCGCCGAGGCCGGGCAGCCCGGTGGCGTGACGATCGCCACGAACATGGCCGGACGCGGCGTCGACATCAAGCTCGGTGGAAACCCCGAGCACCTCTCGCATCTGGAGCTCGTGAAGGAGGGCCTGACAGCGGACGACGGCGAGGAGTACCAGCGGCGCCTCGCCGAGGTGCTGCCCGCGGTCGAGCGGACCGTGGAGGAGAACCGCGAGCACGTCCTTGCGGCGGGAGGCCTGTTCATCTGCGGAACCGAGCGCCACGAGTCGCGGCGCATCGACAACCAGCTGCGCGGGCGCGCCGGACGTCAGGGCGACCCCGGGGAGAGCCGGTTCTTCCTCTCGGCCGAGGACGATCTCGTGCGCCTGTTCGCCGGCGACCGGATCTACAGGATCCTCGACAAACTGGGGGGCGTCGACGAGGAGGGCAACGAGGAACCCATCGAGGCCGGGATGCTCTCCAAGCAGATTGAAAAAGCCCAGAAGAAGGTCGAGGAGCAGAACTTCCTGATCAGAAAACGGGTGCTCGAGTACGACGACGTGATGAACGAGCAGCGGCGCGTCATCTACGCCTATCGGGACGAGGTGCTCGACGGCAAGAGCATCGGCGAGGAGGCCCGGCGGGAGGTCGAGAACGTCATCGAGCGCACGATCGACCAGTACACGCCGGGCGACTTCATGGAGGACTGGGATATGGACGGCCTGTTCGTCGCGCTCGGCCAGTTCTTTCCGATCGACCTCGAGGGCGACGAACTCGACCTCGCGACGGCCGACAGGGTGGCGCTCACAGACCGCATCACCGAGATTGCGCTGGAGCGCTACAACGCTCGCGAACAGGCGCTGGGCGAGGAGTTGATGGGTGCGCTGGAGCGGTTCCTGCTGCTGCAGATCATCGATGAACGCTGGCGCGAGCACCTGTTCGACATGGACTATCTGCGTGAGGGCATCCACCTGCGCGGCTTCGCCCAGATCGACCCGCTGGTGGCATACAAGAATGAAGCATTCGCGCTGTTCGGCGATCTGATGAACAGCGTGTGGACGGACTTCGCCCGGATGGTCTTCAACGTGCAGGTGAACGTCGAAGGCGAGAACGGCGGCGGGGCGCCGCTGCCGTCGTTCGCGGCCGCCGGGACCTCCACGCGGGCCGGTCGCGTCTCCTACTCCGGCGGGCAGAGCGCGCAGGGAGCCGGCGCGCTGGCCGCCGCCGCCGCGGCGGCCGCCGGTGGCGCCCAGGAGGGCGGGCAGGCCTACGGTGGCGAAGGCATGGAAGAGGAAGCGCTTCCGGTCGTCGAGCAGCGGGTGCTGGACGAGGCACACCAGGTCGGGCGCAACGACCCGTGCTGGTGCGGGAGTGGTAAGAAGTTCAAGAAGTGCCACGGCGCCTAGGAGGGCCGTGGACAAGGCGCCGGGCGCTGTCCTCGGGTCACTCGCGTGCCGAGCACGCCGCGCGAGGTCCCTGTGCCCCGAAGTGGTAGGTCCCTTCCCGACTTGATCCACGGCCCTCCCGGGTCCTCGTCGCCGAACGCTCGCGCTGATAGCGTGAGGGCATGGCCAGTGACGCCGCCACCGAGGCCACTCCGCAGCGCCTCGCTGCGATCCGAGGGCAGCTGAAGCTGCTCTCGGACTATCTTTGACCCTGCTGTGCTGGGCGAGCGCGTGCGCGCGCTCGAGCTCGAGATGGGCGGGGAGGGCTTCTGGGACGACTCCGAGAAAGCCGCCGCGGTGTCGGCCGAGCACTCCCGCGCTTCACGGCGCCTCGATGCGTTCAGCGCGCTGCAGCACGATGTCGAGGACCTCGACGGCCTCTCGGAGATGGCCGCCGAGGAAGAGTCGCTGCAGGGCGAACTCGACGAGCAGATAGCGTCGGTCGAGGAGCGGCTGGCCGAGCTCGAGGAGCAGCGGCTGTTCTCAGGTCGCTACGACTCCGGCGACGCCCTCGTGAGCGTGAACGCCGGAGCGGGGGGGACCGACGCCCAGGATTGGGCGGAGATGGTGCTGCGGATGGAGATGCGCTGGGGGGAGGCTCGCGGCTTCGAGGTGGAGCTGCTCGAGGCGAGCGCGGGGGAGGAAGCGGGGATCAAGTCGGCCACCTTCCGCGTCTCGGGCGAGAACGCCTACGGGCTGTTTGGCGCCGAGCGGGGGGTGCACCGGCTCGTTCGCCTGTCTCCCTTCGACTCCGCCCACCGCCGCCAGACGAGCTTCGCCGGGGTGGAGGTCGCCCCCGTGGTGAAGGACACGGGCGAGATCGAGATCAACGAGGACGACCTGCAGATCGACACCTACAGGGCCTCGGGGGCGGGTGGCCAGCACGTCAACAAGACCGACTCGGCGGTGCGGATCACCCACCGGCCCACGGGGGTCGTCGTGCAGTGCCAGAACGAGCGCTCGCAGTCCTCGAACCGGGCAACCGCGATGGCGATGCTGCGCGCGAAGCTGCTCGAGCGGCGCGAGCGCGAACGCCGGGAGGAGATCGCGCGCGAGAAGGGCGAAGCGCAGGACGTCAACTTCGGCTCGCAGATCCGCTCCTACGTGCTGCACCCCTACACGATGGTCAAGGACCACCGCACGGGACATGAGATGGGCGACGTTCAACGGGTCCTCGACGGAGATCTCGATGGATTCGTTCGCGCGTATCTGCTCTCCGCGGCCTCGACGGGCGGATAGGGGTGGAGGGTCTGAGCGCTCTGGTCGAGCGGGCGCTGCAGGAGGACATCGGCCCGGGAGACGTCACGACCAAGGCCACGGTCGACGCGGACGCGCGCGCGCGGGCCGTGATCACGCAGAAGGCGCCGGGCGTGGTCTTCGGACTCGACGCCGCCGAGCTCGCCTTCGCGCTGCTCGATCCCGATGCCCGCGCCGAGCGGCTCGTGCAGGAGGGCCGCTGGCGCGAGGAGGGAGGACCGGTGATGTCCGTCCGGGGGCGCGCCCGTGCGCTGCTCAGCGCCGAGCGCACCGCTCTGAACTTCCTTGGCCATCTTTCGGGCGTCGCCACGATGTCCGCCCGCGCCTGCCGCGCTGTCGCGGGCACCGGCGCGACCGTGCTGGACACCCGCAAGACGACCCCGGGGCTGCGCGAGCTCGAGAAGGCGGCGGTGGTCGCCGGGGGCGCGAGCAACCACCGCGCGGGCCTGTATGACGCGATCCTCATCAAGGAGAACCACATCGCCGCCGCCGGGGGGATCGCGGCCGCGGTGGCCCGCGCGCGCGAGGCGGCGCCGCAGCTGGCCGGGACGCTCGAGGTCGAGGTGAGCGATCCGCAGGAGATCGAGCAGGCGCTCGCCGCCGGTGCGCCGCGCCTCTTGCTCGACAACATGACCGACGCCGAGCTGCGCGCCGCGGTCGCCCAGGTGGCCGGCCGCGCGAGGCTCGAGGCCAGCGGAGGGGTGACCCTCCAGACGCTCCGAGAGCGCGCGGAAACGGGGGTAGAATGGGTGTCGATGGGCGCGCTCACACACTCGGCGCCCGCGCTGGATCTGTCCCTGGAACTGGAGGCTGCGCCATGACGCTCCCACTGGCCCCTATCTCGGTCGGCCGCCGGAGCGCACGAGCGGAGGCCGGATGAACCTTCCTATGGCGCCCACGCTGCCGATGGCCCCCTCCCCGGGGTCCGCAGCAGTGCTGTCTTCCGCGGAGATCTCGAGCCTCCAGGGGGAGGTGCGCGCGCTAGCGCAGGAGCGCCACGCGGTGATCCTCGCCCACAACTATCAGGTGCCCGAGGTGCAGGACGTCGCCCACTACGTCGGCGACTCGCTGGGGCTGTCACGCCGTGCCGCGGCCGCCGAGGGGGAGGTGATCGTCTTCTGCGGGGTGCACTTCATGGCCGAGACCGCATCCATCCTGTGTCCCTCAAAGACGGTGCTGATCCCCGACCTGGACGCCGGTTGCTCGCTGGCGGCGTCCATCGACTCCGAGCAGCTCGCCGCATGGAAGCAGGAACACCCCGCGGGGGTGGTGGTGATGTACGTGAACACGACCGCCGCGGTCAAGGCGCTGACCGACTACTGCTGCACGTCCGCCAACGCGGTGGACGTCGTGCGTCACATCTACGAGACCCACGGCCAGGACACCGAGATCCTCTTCGGCCCGGACATGTGGCTCGGCGCCTATGTCGAGAAGGAGCTGGGCCGCCGGATGCACGTGTGGGACGGCGAGTGCCACGTGCATGCGGGCATCCGCCCGGCCGACATCGAGGCCACCCGCGCTGCGCACCCCGGCGCGGACTTTCTGATCCACCCCGAGTGCGGCTGCACGACCAGCGTGATGGAGTACGTCGCCGCCGGCGACGTCTCGGCCGAGGGCGTCCACATGCTCTCGACAGGCGGGATGCTGAGGTACGCGCGGGAGGCGGAGAACGAGGCGGAAGCAGAGCAAGAGGCGGAGGCAGAGCACAAGGCCCTCGAGAGCGCGCAGCGCGACGGAGCGGTTCAGCCGGCCGCCGCGGACGGCCGCACTCTCGTGGCGGGCGCCGGCCGTGGGAGGACTCGCGAGGCCGTCGTGGCCACCGAGGTCGGAATGCTCTACCCGCTGCGGATGGCCGCCCCCGACGTCGAGTTCATCGCCGCGAATCCGGACGCCTCGTGCAAGTACATGAAGATGATCACGCTCCCCAAGCTCAGAGACGCTCTGCGCGAGATGAAGTACGAGGTGCGCGTTCCCGATGACATCGCCGCGCGGGCGCGGATTCCGATCGACCGTATGGTCGCCATCGGCTGAGCGGGGATGTCGGCGGATGTGCTGGCCGGGGCCGGGATCGCCGTTCGGAGACCCGCGCGAACAGGCCTCTCGAACGGTGCCCTCTCAGAATTCCCCGGCGGAATGCGGGCCGACGCACGCAACCGCGAGGTGATCGGCGACTCCGGCGGCAATCTCGCGGACCTCGTCGTAGGTGACCGCGTCGAGTGCCGCGATCGCCGCGTCGGGGTCGATGTCCTCGCCGAACACGATCTCCTGGTTGGCGGCGTAGCGAGCCACCGCGTTCGTGTTCTCGAAGGCCAGAACCCTGCGCCCGGCGGCGTAGGCGCGCGCTCGCTGTACCTCCTCCTCGGTCGGACCGTCGTCGCGCAGCTCACTGACGATCTCGCGCATCCGCGTGTAGGCCTCCACGCACTTGGCCGACTCCAAGCCCGACCCGAGTTGCAGGATCGGCACATCGGCGAACGCGTGGTCGAAGGCATACACCGAGTAGCACAACCCGCGCTTCTCGCGTATCTCCTCGAACAGCCTCGACCCCATGGACCCGCCGAGCAGCGTCGAGTAGATCGACAGTGCCGCGCGCTTGCGCGTGTCGGTGACAGCGATGTCCGGGCGGTAGATCATGCGCAGGTGCGACTGGTTGGTCTCGCGCGCCTCCACCAGCGTCTGGGGCGCGAAGTCCGGGGCGGGCTCGGCCGCCTCGGGGGCCGGCAAGATGGGAAAGCGCCCGAACAGCTCGTTCAGCTCGTCCTCGGCGGGGAGGTGGTCGAGGTTGCCCGCCAGGAACGCTCCGGCGCGCGCGGGCGCCCAGCGGCGCGCGCGGAACTCGAGGATGCCCTCGCGCGTGAAGCTCCTCAGGTTCTCCTCCGGCCCCAGCACGGTTCGGCCCAGGGGGTGCTCGCCGAAGGCGGCCCGGTCGATCAGGTACTCGGCGACCGTCGACGGCTCGTCGTAGGCCCTGTTGATCTCCTGGATCACCACGCCTCGCTCGCGGTCGAGCTCCTCGGGGTCAAGCCGGGGGCGCGCGACGAAGTCCGAGAGCAGATCGATCGCCGCCGGCGCGCTCTCCGCGCGGACGGTGATGTGGAAGGCGACCAGGTCGTGGCTGGTGTATGCGTTCAGCATTCCCCCGAGCCGCTCCGCGGTCTCGTTGACGTCCTTGTAGGTCGGGTACTTCTTGCCCCCCTTGAAAACGAGATGCTCGAGGAAGTGGGCCATCCCGTTCTCCTGCTCACGCTCGTTCCGCGCGCCGGCGTCGAACGCCAGCAGCACGGTGAGCGCACGTGTTCCGGGCAGCGCCACCCGGTGCACGGGAAGGCCGTTCGAGGGAACGGTCGTGGTGCTCACGCGGGCCATCGGCGTCACCTTAGAAGGTTCCCTGCGCCGGCGGGGCTCTCGTCCCGGCGCCTGGCGCGCGTGAAGCTCCTACCCTGCGAGGTCGATGTCCACTCAAGGTAAGCCGCCGTCCTCCCAGCCGCAGCCGCTGACGGCAGTGCTCCTCGTGCTGCTGCCCGTCCTGCTCGTGGTAGGCCTCTGGCTGGGCGGGCATCCGCAGGATCTTCCGGGGTTCGCGCGCAAGGCGTTCGTCTCCGATCATTCCGGGCGGATCGTCGATGAAGCGATCGAAAGGATCTCGAGCGACTACTACCGCCGGGTCCCGCGGGGCAGCCTCTCCGACGCGTCGATCTCCGGCGTCGTGGCAAGTCTCGGCGACCGCTTCTCCCACTATCTGAGCCCGAAGGAATTCCGCGAATTCAACTCGCCCCCGAGCTTCACCGGCATCGGCGTCGCGGTCGGCCCCGAACGCCGCGGGCTGCAGATAGCCCGCGTGTTCGACGCCTCTCCGGCGGCCCGGGCGGGGCTCAAGGTGGGCGAAGTGATCGTCGCGGTGAACGGGCGCAAGCTCGCCGGCCTGTCAGCGGAGGCGGCCACCACCCTGATCAAGGGGCTGCCCGGCACCGACGTGTGGCTGGGGATACAGCAGCATCGGGCCGGCCACGTGGTCACCCGCACGGTGAAGATCACGCGGGCCACGATCTCCGAGCCCGTCGTCGCATCGACCGTGCGCACCGTCCACGGCGTGAAGCTCGGCGTGATCGCGCTCGCGACGTTCAGCCCGGGCGCGCACGGCGAAGTGCGCGAGGCCGTCGAACGCGTGCTGCGAAAAGGAGCGCGCGGGATCGTGCTGGATCTGCGCGCGAACGGCGGCGGGCTCGTCGAAGAGGCGCGACTGATCGCGAGCATCTTCATCGAAAAGGGCACGATCGTCAGCACGCGAGGACGCACCCAGCCGAATCAGACGCTCATGGCGGCCGGCGACGCGATCCCCGCCTCGATACCCCTGGTGGTGCTGGTCGATCACAACACCGCCTCGGCCTCTGAGATCGTCGCGGCGGCGCTGCAGGACCACCACCGCGCCACCGTCGTAGGGACGCGCACGTTCGGCAAGGGCGTGTTCCAGGAGGAGGAGCCGCTCTCCAACGGCGGTGCCCTGGACATAACCGTCGGCGAGTACTTCACGCCGAACGGTCGCAACCTGGGCGGCGGCGGCGTCAAGCAGGGGGCGGGCATCGCCCCCGATGTGCTCGTTCCGGGCGTCGACACCTCGCGCGGACTCGCCGTGGCGCTGGGCACGCTCGCCGGCAAGGTCAAGTGACCGATCTGCGTTCGCGGGCGCACAGCGCAAAGAGCCGGGGCGGCAAGACGGAGGCACGTGTCGTCTGGCCTCCGGAGAAGCGCGAGTCGGCGCGCGAGGCGATCGAGGCTCTGATGCGCGAGCGCGGGCTCGCCCGCCGCTTTGACCGGCAGGTCGAGCGGGCGGCCGATCGGGCGCGTGATAGCGACCCCGACGCGCGCGAGGAGTCGCCGGCTCGCCGCGACCTGAGGCAGCTGCCGACGTTCACGATCGACCCGGTGAGCGCGCAGGACTTCGACGACGCGATCTCGGCCGAGGCCCTGCCCGGCGATGCGGTGCGCGTGTGGGTGCACATCGCCGACGTGAGCGCCTACGTCAAGGAGGGCTCGCCGCTTGACCTCGAGGCCCGCAGACGCGCCACGAGCGTGTACGTGCCGGGCGCGGTCGAGCCGATGCTGCCCGAGGCTCTCTCCAACGACGTCTGCTCGCTCGTCGCGGGCAGCGAGCGCCTGGCGGTCACCGTGGAGATCGAGCTGCACGGCGCCCGCGTCGAGCGTGCCGCGTTCTACCGGTCCGTGATCCGCTCCGACGAACGCCTCGACTACGAGCGCGTGGACCGCATCTTCGCCGGGGCCGAGCCGGCGGGGGAGCCCTGGGGGCCCTCGCTCGGTGCCGCACGCAAGGCTGCCGGCGCGCTGCAGCGCGAGCGCGAGCGCAGCGGGGCGCTGCTGGTCGACTCCGAGGAGCCGGAGT
The DNA here is from genome assembly GCA_963811445.1 of uncultured Solirubrobacterales bacterium. Lineage (GTDB taxonomy): Bacteria > Actinomycetota > Thermoleophilia > Solirubrobacterales > Solirubrobacteraceae > Palsa-744. The sequence goes on along the minus strand of CAWERP010000002.1, from coordinate 7,147 downwards.
TCGTGTTCGACGAGCAGGGAGACGTGCGTGAGATACGCGCGCAGTCGCAGACCGAGTCCCATCGAGTGATCGAGCACCTGATGATCGCGGCCAACGAGGCCGTCGCGCGCGCTCTCGAGCAGCACGCCGTGCCATGCCTGTATCGGGTGCACGAACGCCCGGAGCCCGCGGCCATCGAGCGGCTCGCCGAACAGCTCGCGTCGCTCGGCGTACCCACCCCGCCGCTGCCCGAGGACATGTCCCCGTCGCAGGCGGCAACGCTCGTCGGCGACATGTCCAGGCGGATAGACGACCACGTGCGCCGCGCCGGAAGGGGGCGGATCGCGCTGAGCTCGCTGCTGTTGCGCTCGCTCAAGCAGGCCTACTACTCACCCAAGAACCTCGGTCATGCCGGGCTGAGCTCCTCCGCCTACTGCCATTTCACCTCGCCGATTCGCCGCTACCCCGACATCGTCTGCCACCGCGCCCTGCTCTCGGTCGTCGGGGGCGGCGAGCGCGCTCCGCGAGCCGGCGAGCTCGGCGACCTGGGCGCGTGGAGCTCTGAACGCGAGCGCGATGCGATGACGATCGAGCGCGACGCCGACGACGTGGCACTCTGCTTTGCCTTGGAACAGGCGCTGCTCGACGGGGGTTGGGAGCAGACGTTCGCCGGAGAAGTGGTGGGGCTGATCTCGGCGGGGGCATTCGTCGCGTTCGGCGACCCCGTCCCCGCTTCACCCCGCGCTCCGCGCGCTCTGAAGGAGGGTGGTCCGGGGACCGAGCCGCCGGTCCCGGCGAGCGCGCCGGCGGGTACGCCGGGGGGTGTCCACGAGGGGATGCTGCCCGTGCGGCACATGCGCGCTCCATCCATCGATCGACGCTCGGCAGGAGGCGAGCAGGGGTCGGCGGGGGGCGATCGGGGAGCTGCGCGCGAGTGGTGGGAGTTGAACGGGCTTGGCACGATCCTCCACGGCGAGCGGACCGGGGCCACGCTGCGCCTCGGCGACCCGATCGAGGTGCGAGTGGCGCGTGTGGACGCGCCGCGCGGCCGCGTCGATCTGCTCCCGGGAGTGCAGGAAGCGCAGGGCGACTAGGCTCGGGAGACGATGGCGAAGGGAAAGGGCAAGCGCAAGATCGGAGCCGGCGACGTGGCGTCCAACCGCTACGCCTCACATCGCTACGAGCTGATCGAGCGGCTGGAGTGCGGGATCGTGCTGGAGGGCACCGAGGTGAAGGCGCTGCGGGACTCCGGGGCCCAGCTGAAGGACGGCTACGCCGCGATCCGCGACGGCGAGCTGTGGCTGCACTCGATACACATCCCGCCCTACGCACCCGCCTCGCGCGAGAACCACGACCCCGAGCGCGTGCGAAAGCTGCTCCTGCACCGGCGCGAGCTCGACCGGATCGCCGGGCGGGCGAAGGAGCGAGGGCTCACCCTGGTGCCGACCCGCATCTACTTCTCCGGCCCCAACGCCAAGGTCGAGATCGCGCTGGCCCGCGGCAAGGACCTCTACGACAAGCGCCAGTCGCTGCGCGAGCGAGAGACGAAGAGGGACATGGAACGGGCTGTGCGCGAGGCCAGGCGCTAGGCCGAGCGCGGTTCCCCGCGACGGGTTCGTCAGACCGTGCGGAAGCTGTGACCGGCGGAGGTGAGGATGTGGGTCTCGTGCATCCCGAACGCGAGTGCCGCGATCAGCCCGATGTAGACGGCCGCGACGAGCAGCCTGTTGCGCGGTGAGACACGGTAGTAGGCGGCCTGCTCGAGCGAGCGTGTCTTGCGCTGCTTCCAGCGCCGCCAGGTCTCCATGCCGCCGAACAGCACGATGATCAAAAGGATGGGGTTCGGGAAGATGAACACCATCGCGATGAGGGCCCCGAAGCCGAGGAACCACATCCACGGGGCCATCGCCGCCATCGCCCGCCCGCCGTCGAGCGGGACGACCGGCAGGAGGTTGAAGAGGTTCAGCAGGAACCCGACATAGGCCAGCGCGAGCAGGATCGTGCTGCCGGTGAGCGCGCCCACGACGCCCACGGCCGCCGCGCCGAGGCTGCCGAGGATCGGGCCGGCCAGCCCTACACGTGCCTCGGCAAGCGCGTTCTCGCCGAGCGACTTCGCCGTGATCACCGCTCCGAGGAACGGGATGAACATCGGTGCGCTCGCCTTGATCCCCTCGCGTCGCAGCTGGAGCACATGACCCATCTCGTGCACGAACAGCAGCACGACGAACCCGGCGGCGAACGGCCAGCCCCAGAAGAGGCTGTAGGCGGCCACCGACACGAGCGCGGTGCCCGAGGTGGTGAGCAGCTTGAGCTTGGGCAGCAGCAGCAGCCCGCCTTTGATCGTGGTGAAGAACTTTGCGATCAACGCGACCAGCGCCGCGAGCGCGCTTCCTATCCGCTTGCGCAGATTGCTGGCGTGCGCCCTCAGACGGGGCGGCTCCCCGAACGGGCTCTCGGGCGCTCCCGGCGTGGGCGCGGGAGTCGAGCTCGGACCGCTCAGCGTCGGCGCAGTAGGTGGGAAGGTGAAATCGCCGCTGTCCATCGCTCCCATTGTGGCAGCACCGATAAGCATTGCCTAAGGCGCTCCGCCGTCGGCCGGCATGGACGCCCCGGGGGGCGACCTCTGGGCGCGGCCGGGACATCCGGGTTGCTCGCCGGCGTCTTTTTCTCGGAATGTGCGGCGAGCGGAGTGCGGGCGGCTTGCCATGCGCGCTGCCGCCAGCTAGGTTCATTCCAGACGCGGAACCGAGCCGCAAAGAGCGAGGCCACCGAGGTGTGAGGCCGCGCCACCCACGAAGAAAGGCTTCCGGGCCGGACCGAGTGGGTTCCTCAAGCGGCTTGGAACCGCGTCGTTTTGTGCGTTCCGCGTGCGCCTTCCCTCAGCCCTTGCGGCGCGGGTCGGCGAGGCGGGAGGGCGGCGGTCGTGCCCGACGCTACAATCATCAGGTAAGCACCCCAGGGGACGACAGGCTTCGACGTGGTCGGCTCGTGGTGGTGGTGGCGAGTCGAGGTCCCGGGCGGCCTCGTTAAACACCCGGGAAAACCATAAGTGCGGACTCTCACGAGTACGCCCTCGCCGTTTAGTCAATAGCTAAGCCGTGAGGTCTCGGGCCCCGCTTGCCTGCGGCGGGGAAGGCCGGGATCAGAAAGCAGGCTCACCCGGTGCGGTTCGCCTCCGCCAAGCCGGGGAAACTCCAGGAGGCTGGTCCCCGCAACCCAGCCGGCAAGGCGAGCGAGGGATGAGATCAGAGTGCCGGCTACGCTCGTAGAAGCCACCCTCACGCGATTGCGGACGTGGGTTCGATTCCCACCGTCTCCATAAACCCCCCGAAAGCCCAGTCAACGTGGGCTTTCGTCGGGGGACGATTGAAATGATTCGCTAGGACTCGTCTGCCAGCACTTCGGCCATCGTTGCCGCGAGCTGGTCGATGTCCCAGTCGGCGTACACGTCGCCGGTCGTCTGGATCGAGCTGTGGCCGAGGAGCTTCTGCACGGCCTTGAGGTTGCCCGTGGAGTAGAGCACGCGCTGCCCCGCTGTGTGGCGCGCCTTGTGCATCTTCTCGCCGCGCGTGGTGCCTTTGGCGACGATCCCAGCGTTCTCAAGGCAGCGGTACCACCAGCGATGGGCGGTCGCCTCGCTCATCCTCGTCTCGTGGAAGTGCCGCAGCTCGACCCGCCTGTGCCCGCGCTCGTCCGGGGCGCCAACGGGAATCCTCTTGTGCGGGCTGAGCAGGTAGTAGTCCTCCCGAGCGCCAATGTCGAGGATGTGCCGCTCCAGGTCTTTCCAAAAGTCGGGATCCGGGATTGGCAGCTCGCGGATCTTCTCGCCCTTCGTGAAGATCGTGAGGCGCTTGCGTTGGTGATCGAAGTGCTTGAACTGGATCGCGCACAGGGCGCCCTTGCGGATGCCGTAGTCGAGCAGTAGCCGCAGAGCGATCCGATCCCGTAGGGAAGCCTGCTCGGCGATGATCGCGTGCCGCTGGTCGGTCGTGAAGGTGGTCCTATAGACCTGTCGGCTCTTCGCCCGTTCGATCAGAAGCGGAGGATGCCCGGATCGTCGTGGAACTTCGACGGCGATCCTCGGTTGACGGTTAGACGGTAACGGGCTCTGAGATCTCCTGGCGGCCGGTGTTGTTCTGGTCGAGGCGGATGGCATGGCGTTCGATGGCGATGACGAGCTTGGCGAGGTGGCGGTAGCCGATGATCCGTCGGAACTGCTGCTCGGCGACGAGCATGCCAGCGGCGGTCCAGCGCTTGCGCATGTCTCCGTCATGCCAGCGCTTCACGTTGCGCTGGGTGTAGCGGACGATCTCGATCATGCTCTCGCAGGGGTTCGTCGAGCACAGCGTCTTTGCGAGCTGGCCTGTGATCTGAAGTCGCATCAGCGTCAGCGTGTCCTCCATGCCCTCGCGCAGCGAGCTGGCGGCGTCGGGCCACGTCCGCTGGAGCTCTGAGGCGAGCAGCTCGAGCCGCTGGCGGGCGAGCTCAGGATCGGCCAGCGCCCATGCCGCGCGCATCCGGGCGCGGACCACGGGCCGGTCGCGCTCGGGCAGCAGGTCGGTCACGTTGCGCTCCTTGTGGCGGTGGCAGCGATGCACCAGCGCGTGCTCGCCGAACACGTCCTTGATCGCTCTGCGCAGCGCCTTGCCGCCGTCGATCACGAACAGAATCGCCTGCTCGGGATCGAGGCCACGGTCGACGAGGTCCGCGAGCAGTGTCCGTGCGAGCGTGGCGTTCTCCGTGGAGCCCTCCCACAGCCCGAGCGGGATCTTCACGCCCTCGGTCGAGATCCCGAGCGCCACGACGTGGGTGCGATCGGCGATCTCTAGGCCGTCGAGCATCATCACCGCCAGGCGCACGTCCTCCAGCCGGCGGCTCATCAGCTCTTGAAGCGCGGTGCGGGTGCGCTCGATGAACATGTCCGAGACCGCGGTCTTCCCCGTCGAGGAGGACGCCTGCTCCACGCCCTCACCGACGGGCTCGCCGACAGCGGCAAAGCGGCGTGTGGAGACCCCGGCGAGCATCCGGTCCATCACCGCCCGCGTCAGCGGATCGCGATCGGCGAAGTGCTCGTAGGTCGCGACCGGCAGCTCGTGCTCGTCATCGGCCGTGCGCATCCTGGGCCGGCGGACCTTCACGCGCCGACCACCCAGCGTCATCGACCCGGTCTCATGGCCGTGGCGCTTCGCGGCGCGGTCGGGGTTGTGCCTGCCCTTCGGGCCCACGACCTCGCCCACCTCGAGCTCCATCAGCTCGTGCACGACGCCGAGTCCGACACCCACGCTGAGCGCGAGCAGTCCCTCCCTCGCTGCCCCGACGAGCTCGCCGAGCGCTTCCTGAATCTCCGCTGGCAGCGGACTCTCGAACGCCTCCCCGGTCGTGACGACCTTCGGGCCGGATACCTTCTTCATGGCGGTTCCTCCTGTCCTCTCGGACTTGGTTAGCGCCCCGAACGCTCCCAACGGGAGCGGACAGGGCAGGAGGACCGCCATTCAAAGTTCTACGAGATCTCGGACAACCTCAGAAGCGTCGGATCGCCATGGAGCCGACCGCGCCTGATCTGCCGCTGAAAGAAGACCTTGACGATGGACAGGTTCTTGTTGTAGATGCGTGGCGCTCCGGCGCCCCACTGGAGATCTAGGAACTCCTCCAGGCGTTCGGTCCCTGCCGCCGGCTCGAACTCCTCGAGGCGCAGGTCGGGGAAGTGCCGCGCAAGCTTGTCCAAGCCGCTCTCGTAGTCCCGGTGACTTGAGGCGGTCAGTCGCTTGCGCTTGACATGCAGGTAGTTCGCGATCTCTTCGCCGAGCGGCGTGACTTGGTAGCTCTTGTCACGCACGGCGTCCCTCATCACGCGGGCCGCTTCGCCCAGCGTCATCTGATCCGTCATCGTGCCAGTTGTCCTGTCGTCCTGTCATACGTCTCCCTGGCTGCCCGCTCGCTCCCGTCCCACGCTCTGCATCTGGCCTGGTCAAAGACATCTGTGATGTGGTGGTCGAGGAAGGGGGTCCCCGGGTCGAAGCCAAGCGGAGAGGCGGGGACCCCCTTTCTCGGGCCAGCTGCAGAGCCAAATTGCCGGAGCGAGCGGGCAGCAGACTGTTCGTCGACCCCGCAGCCATGCAACCCGGGTGGTGTCCGGTTCATATCCGGACAGCCAACCGGACACCCGAGACGAACACGAAGGGCGCCCGGGACGACTGCTAAGCACCGGCGGTCCAGCGTTCCAGGTGGCAAGGCGCTGAGGGGTGCGCGGGACGGCGTTCAGCTCCGGCCCCGCTGGCCGGCTTGTGAGGCAACCGCCCATCGGCGTAGTCCGGCGCCGAGCGGGTTCAATCTAAATCGAGCCCATGAGGCCGATGTTTTCCGATGCTACGTTTAGCCCAATGACACGAGCAGAGCTACACCGACTCGTAGACGAGCTACCCGACGAGAGCGTGGACGCTGCCGGCATCCTGCTCACGCGCGCCCAGGACCCGATGGTGGCGGCCCTGGAGGCGGCTCCGCTTGACGACGAGCCCTACACCGAGGACGACCGCGCAGCATCCGACGCGGGCTGGGCGGCCTACCAACGGGGCGAGGCGATCAAGGTAGCCGAGCTGCACGCGGAGCCGGAACCTGACGCCTGAGCTGCCCCCGTGGGACGCGGTGATCGCGCCCGCTGCGACGAAGGCCCTGCGCGAGCTCCCTCGCAACGAACAGGAGCGCATCCTCGCAGCGATCAGGCGACTGCCCGCCGGAGACGTGCGGCGCCTCAAAGGCCGACGAGACGAGTGGCGCCTGCGCGTCGGCGACTGGCGAGCGCTCATCCGTCTCGACCAGAACGCCCGCCTGATTGTCGTGACGGCCGTCATGCCGCGCGGCCGAGCCTACGACCGCTGAGTCGAGGCAGCACCGCTACCTCAGTGGCCAGCCGGCTCAGCGCGAAACCTCTCGCTTGGGGCGACCTTCTCCATACGGGTGTACCTCCATTGAGAGCGGGCGGTTGCCCCACCATGGTCCCGTCGTTGGTGCCGGAGTACCTTCTCGAGCGTGAGTGTCGAGCACAGCAGGGAGGTCGGCTCTACGCGAGCTGGGTGACCACGGACTTCGTTTCGAGGTAGTTGTCGAGCGCGTTGTGGCCCTCTCCCGGCCCCAGCCCGACTCCTTGTAGCCGCCGAACGGCATCGCGGCG
>CAWERP010000001.1:0-142183 GCA_963811445.1 uncultured Solirubrobacterales bacterium | reverse complement strand
CGCAACGCTTGCGTAGAACCGGATGCCTGCGAGTGTTTCCTCGGCGCTTGAGAGGAACGCTTCGAGGCGCGGGAGGTCGAAGATCATCTGCGACTGCACGAAGGTTGCTCCAGCGGCGATCTTGCGCCGCAGGAGCCGCAGCTCGCGATCGACGTCCTCGGCGAAGGGATTGACGACTGCGCCGACCGCCAGTGGGTGTGGGGCGCTCCATGCTGACGCGGTCGCGATGAGCTGCGTGGCGGTCATGTCGGCCACGTGTTCGACGCCAGGAACGGGATCGCCCTGCATGCAGAGCACCGCCTCGGCCCCGAGCGCCGCCGCGCCGACGACCTGCGACTGCAGGGCAAGCCGGTTGCGATCGCGGCAGGAAACGTGGACGATTGTCCCCACGCCCTGCTCCCGCGCGAGCGCCACCGCCGCCAGCGGCGACATCCGCGGCTGGCCAGCGTGATTGTCGGTTAGCCCGACGACGTCAACGGTGTCGGCCAGAACAGCGATCCGGTCGCTGACGCGCGCGCCATCGGCCTCGGTCGGCAGCGAGATCTCCGCGGACGTGAGGGCGGTGAGCGACACTACGGCGAGAGCTTAGCCCGCCGGTCCGTCAGGCCGACCCGCGGAAGTAAGGCTCGGCTCGGCATTCCGGCAGTTCGATTCTCCACGCGCGAAGGTGTCCAGCGATTACGACGCGAGGAAGCGCTCGATGTCCGCGGCCTCGCCGGCGAGGGCCGCGGCGGGCGCGGGCCGGCCGAACCAAGATGGCTCGGGGCGGCCCTTCGCAATCGACCAGATGCCGGTCACTGCCCCGTCGCTGAGCGCGACGGGCTTGAGCATCCCGCCGCCCTTGAGGACGTGATGATCGTGCTCGGCGGCGACAAACGGCTCGCGGGTGCGGTACCCGAGCATGAGCGTGTCGAACGCAGCGAGCAGCAGACAGGGCGGCGGATCATCGATCGGCCACAGATCGGCTCCGCTCAGCGGGCGAGCGGCGTCGAGCGCCCGGCGCGCCTGCGTGATCGGCAGCGAGGACCACTTCGCGAGGTCCGTGGCGTCGCAGGGGTCGTAGCCTGCACGGTAGCGGGCCCCGAGAATCGCGAGCGCCTCGTCGTGGTCGACGGTCGGCGGTGGGTCGGCCGCGTGCAGCAGCCCGTCGATGTCGGTGACGATCAGACCCTGCGTGGAGAGCCACGGGACGAATGTGTTGATCGGACCTTGTTCGAGCGACGGGTGGCCGCGCTCAACGAGGGCGCGGAGTAGCGACGCCCGGTCGCGAGGTCGCTCAGCACACAGCTCAACGACATCCCCGCGCATGGCGTTGATCTCCTCGACGATCCCGAAGCGCTCGAAGCGAGCGCCGAACATGCGGGCGTTGCGCGCGGCCAACAGCGCGTGCAGCCACGGACGGTCGGACGCCGCGATCAGGTGGACGGTGCCGCGGACCGTCCACGTACGCAGGAGCGCCGCGGCACGAACGGCGCCGCGAGTAAGGCCCGGCACACGCGAGCGCAGCGCAAGCGCGGCAGCGCGCAGATCCTGAGCCTGGACGCCGATCACAACGCGCGCGGCTTCCTCGGCGCTCGTACATGCCGTTGCCGGCGTCAGCCGCTGCGCCGCAAGGCGGGTGCGCCGTAAGCGCTCGTCAGCGTCCATTTCCAAAAGATCCTTACAGACGAGGCTAGATCCCAGACCAGCGTGCAGACGTCCTTGCGCCGCTCCTTCTTTCACGGCAGCACGACCATCTCGTCGCCACTAACGACGCTCTCCCAATGCGCGGAAAGCAGGCGCCGCCCGCGTAGCCAGCGAGACGCCTGGGTTGGACGAGCTGCGAGCGCTTGGGGAAGTCCCGAGGGCAGGCGGTCAGACGACCGCTTGCGTGGAGCAAGCGGCGGTCTGCGGTCGGCGCCCGGAGCGCGAGCACAGCGGGTCGGCGCTCGCGCTCCTGGGGCGTCGGCTCTTCAGAGCTGAAGGCCCGCTGTCGCGGACATCATGGGCGCTCGACGTGCGTGGACGGTCGAGATGATCTCCTCGATGTCGATTCCCTGAAGGTAGATGCTCGTGGTGCCGAGGTTGGCGTGACCGAGCTGGCGGCTGGATGACGTTCAGCGACACACCCTCGCGGGCGAGCTCAACCGCGTGCGCATGACGCAGTTGATGAGGGGCGAAGCGTCGCCTGACGCCCGCTTCGGAGGCCCGGCGACGCAACTCGGTGCGCGCGGCGGCAGCCGACCAAGGCCGTCCGCGGGTGGAACCGTCGATCACGCAGAACGGCGGTCCCGCAGGGAGCTCGAGGCGCTCTGAGAGCCAGGGCCTGAGGTTCTCCCAACCCCACGCGTCCATGCCGACCTCGCGACGGCGCCCGCCCTTGCCGCAGCGCACGAGCACCGAGCCGCGCCGCGGGTCCAGGTCATGCTCGCTCAGCGCGAGCGCCTCGTGGACGCGGAGCCCGCCACGCCAGAGCATCACGATCATCGCGCGCAGCCGCCATCCGTGAGAGTCCTCACTTGCATGGCGCATCACGCAGACGATCTCCTCGACGGTCGGCGGATCAGCTGGGTAGAGCATCCCCCTTGTTGCGGGGCGCACGCCCGGCATGAAAGCCTGGAAGCGTCGCGGGTGAGCGGCGCCGCCCAGCAGAATCGAGCATGGACGAGATGGTCATGGGTTCTCCTCCCATTCGCGCGGCGGATAGTTGACGCCGCTCTACCAGCAACCCGATCCCCCGCGGCAGCGAGGCTCATCTCGCTGGCGCCTGCGCCGGCGCGAAACGCTGCCTGGCTATGGCGGAGCAGGCGTCCACTGGGTGCCCCACGAGACGCTCGGTGCTCGTCCAAATCCGCGCGTTTGCCGTGAGGGCCGTGAGACGCTCGCTCGTCGCCGAACGTACGTGAGCCTCTCGCGCTGCTGCGTTCAGCCCACCTTGCCGTGGTCGGCGCCGATTAGGGCGACGGCGAGCACCGCGGGCACCTCACCCCGGTTCGACCAGCGATGGCGGGTGCCGTTCTGGATGTAGGTGTCACCTGGGTTCAGCGCGACCATCGCGCCGTCGTCGAGCTCGAGCGTGGCCTGCCCCGACAGCACCACGCCGAAGTCGACGGTGGCCGTTGTGTGCATTCCCGGCTCGGCCGTCTCGAGGTGCTCGGCCAATCCGGGCAGCTTCTCCTCGAACTCGGCCAGGGCGGCCTCGACGTCGAGGTCGGCCGGGGCGCCGGCACCCCCGTCGGGCGGAATGGTGAAGAATCCAACTCGGAAGCCACCCACCGACGGGAAGTAGCTCCGCGCATCGGGTCGCGCCCCGTTATCGGGGAACTGGCAGGTCACGTCGGATCCCCACAGCTGGTGATACTCGCTCCCGGGCAGCAGCGCGAGCGTGACCGGGGCCACCTTTTCATCCGCCACGAACACCGCCCTGCCATCGGCGTTATGGCCCGTCACGACACGGCGTACGTCCATCCCACTCCTTCCCCTGGTCCGCGCTCCACCCTGCGGGTTTCCGTTGCTCCCCGACGCTGGGCCGCGGCGCGAGTGCACCGCGGCGCTAGCGTACAACGAAGGTTAGCCGCGGCCAGCGAACCGCGCGATCAGGGTCGAGGGACTGTACGAGCGGTCGGCCCGTCCAATACGATCGTGCCTGTCCGGGCCGGCACGAAAGGACCAGAAATGTCGCTGATGCTGTCGTGCGCCTTCGCCACCTCGCCGCAGAGCCATGAGCACGCGCGCATAGCGGAGTCCCTCGGCTACACCAATGCGTACTTCTATGACTCTCCGGCGCTGTATCCCGATGTGTGGGTTCAGCTCTGTCGAGCAGCCGAGCGTACTGATCGGATCGGCCTTGGTCCGGCCGTGCTCGTGCCGAGCAACCGCCATCCAATGACGAATGCGTCGGCGATAGCGACGCTGGTGGACATAGCGGGGGAGGAGCGTGTGGCTGTGGCTGTCAGCTCGGGGTTCACGGGACGCATGGCGATGGGCCAGCGGGCGCTGCGCTGGGTATTCGTGGAGGAATACGTACGCGCTCTCCAAGGCCTTCTGCGCGGGGACGTCGTGACCTGGGACGGCGCCCCGATCCAGATGCTTCACTCTCCCGGGATGGCCCCCGAGCGCCCGATCAATGTTCGATGGCTGATCGGAGCCGGCGGACCGAAGGGCGTTGCAGTCGCACGTGAGCTAGGGGACGGAGTGTTCGGCGTACTGCCGGTCGACGACTTTGACTGGAGTGTGAGCCTCATCTACGGCACGGTGCTCCAGGACGGCGAGAGCGCTGACTCCGAGCGTGTTCTCGCTGCCGCTGGGCACGCAGCGTCGGTGACGCTCCATTACGCCTACGAGCACTCGCTGCTCCCGCCCGAGCAACTCAGCGACTGGCTCAGCGCCTACGACGAGGTGCCCGAGGACCGTAAACATCTCGCGATGCACTACGGCCATCTCGTGCACGTGAACGAGCACGACGCGCGGCACGTCAACGGCGAACTGCTGACGAACTTCGGGCTCGTGAGTACCGTCGAGGGCTGGCGCGACCGACTCGCCGAGCTAGAGGCCGCAGGCTCCACGGAGATCGCGTATCAGCCTGCCGGGCCAGACATTCCGGGAGAGCTGAAAGCCTTCGCGGAGGCGTTCACCCAGTCAACCGCGTGAGTCGTTGGCCGCCGGGGGGCTGTCGCACCCCAGGCGTCTGGGCCATGCCCCTCCAGGCTCGTGGGTTGCGGCAGGCTAGGTTACGGGTGCGAGCTCGTTTGGGTCGACGTCGAGGGCGAGCTCGAACTCGCGCGTCTGTCCGCCGAGCTCCAAGAACCGCTCCATGCGTGTGATGGTCTGTTCGGCGGCGAGCGTCTGAGCAAATCGGTGTGCCTCATCGAGCAGACCAGGCACGAAATGCGTTTCGGCAGCGCCGACGGCAGCCTTCGCGTGTGCAACCGCTTCGGTGGGGAACGATGCGATGCGGAAGGCAAGCGCCTCTACAAACGGTCGGAGCTCGTCCTCGGCGAGCGCGCGGTTGACGTAGCCCCAGCGCTCCGCGAGGTCAGCGCCGATGTCTTCGCACCCGAGCACAATCTCAAGCGCGCGGGCCCGCCCTACGAGCCGCGGCAGGCGCTGGGTGCCGCCACCGCCCGGAATGATCCCCAACGCGACCTCCGGCTGGGCGAGCAGCGCCCTGCCGTGTGCAGCGAAGCGCATATCCATCGCGAGCACGAGCTCGCTACCGCCGCCCCGCGTGCGGCCCTCGATCACGGCGATCGTCACCTTGGGCATCGTGCGCCAACGCGATCGCATCCGCACGAAGGCGCTAGCACGCGCCGGTTCCCGAGCCGCTCGTTACGGTCCTTGGGAAAGCCGGGATGCGAAGATGTGTTCTCGTCGTCGTCAAAGGAGCGCGTCCATGTCGAGCAATCCGAGCGAGCCTGTTACGCCCATACCGGAGCACCTTCATACCGTCACCCCGCGCTTGGTTGTTCGCAATGGCGCGACCGCGATCAGGTTCTACTACGAGGCATTTGGGGCCGAGGAGATCGGTGAGCAATTCACCGGACCGGCGGGCGAACTGATACACGCCGAGGTTCGCATTGGCGATTCGGTTGTGATGATCAGCGACGAGGCCGAGGATGGCGCGCCGGCCAAGTCGCCGCAGTCGGTTGGCGGGGTCGTGAGCGCGATCATGGCGACCTACTGGGAGGATGTCGACGCCGCCTGGAACCGCGCTGTCGCGGCCGGGGCGGAGGTCGTCTATCCGCTGGCCGATCAGTTCTACGGCGAGCGCGGCGGCCGCTTGCGCGATCCCTTCGGCCAGCAGTGGATGCTGGCTCAGCGCACCGAACGCGTTTCGCCTGAGGAGATGGACCGTCGAGCGGCCAAATTCTTTGGGTCGAGCTGACACACCGGCTAGCAGACCATCAAGCTTTGTCACTGCTCCATCGCGCGCTGTGCGAGCGTCTGCTGAGTTGCGCTTCAGACGCCTGGTCGGACGATTCTCAATCGCGCCGGAACTGAGGATCGGAACACGCCTGCCGTCGGGACGAAGCAGGCGTCAGGCTGGCGCCCGACGAGACGCTCGCGGGTCGTCCGATCCGAGCATGAGCATGGCCGTCGCTGGGACTCTCGCTCGGTCCGGCAAGCACTAGCGCGCCGAGTGGTGGCCCATGCTGTGACGCACGGACCACCACCCAGACTGCTCCTGTCGGTCTGTTCGACTGACAGGAAAATAGCCTTCAGGCTGCCACCGCCTGATGCAGCGTGACGGTGTGTCCGAGCGCCTCGAGCTGGGTGACGAGGCGTTTGGTGGCGCGCTCGGGATCGCGTTTGCGGAAGTACTCGCCGCCGAGGTCGTTGTAGAGCTCGCCGGTGGAGAGCATGTGCCAGCACGCGCAGATGATCGAGTGCTTGACCGCGCCGAGCGCCTTCTTGTGACCACGGCGAGGCCTGAGTCGTGCGTACTGCGCGGCGAGGTAGACATCGTTGGTGCGAACCGCGGCGATGGCGACCTCCTCCAGAGTCCAGTCCAGCCACTTCGATCCCTTGCGGGTCCTGCCCGAGCGCCGGCGACCGGCCGACTGGTCGTTGCCGGGACACAGCCCGGCCCAGGAAGCCAAATGCTTGGCGGTGGGAAAGACGCTCATGTCCAGGCCGATCTCAGCAACGATCACCTCAGCTGCGCGCCGTTGAACGCCGGGGATCGTGCACAACAGCTCAACGGCCTTCTCGAAAGGGGCGATCTGAGTCCCGATCGTCTCGGTGAGTGAGGAGATCTGCTCGTCTAAGAAGTCCAGGTGGGCGAGGATCGCCCAGATCCAGACGGCATGCAGCTCATCGAAGCGGCCCTCAAGGGCCTCTCTGAGCGCAGGGAGCTTGGCGCGTAACTTGCCCTTGGCGAGCTCGGCGAGCACCTCTGGATCGGTGGTGCCGGCCACGAGCGCGTCGAGCATCGCGCGGCCGGACTTGCCGAGGATGTCTGAGGCGACGCAGTCCAGCTTGATCCCCGTGTCCTCAAGCGCCTTGTGCAGTCGGTTTGCCTCTCGCTGGCGCTCTTGAATCTGGGTCTTGCGATACCTGGTGAGGTTGCGCAGCGCACGGATCGGCTTCGGCGGTACGAAGCTCGCTTTCAACAGGCCGGCCTCCGCGAGCTGGCAGATCCATTCGGCGTCCTTGACATCGGTCTTGCGACCGGGCACCTGCTTGACGTGACGAGCGTTGACGAGCAGCAGTTCGAACTCGTCCTCGAGGATCGCCCACACCGGCTTCCAGAACACGCCGGTCGCCTCCATCGTGACCTGGCTCACTCCATGCGCGGTGAGCCAATCGCGCAGCGTGAGCAGCCCCGCGACCGTGGTGGGGAACTCCGCCACGTGCTGCTCACGCTTACCGTCATCGCCGGGGACACGCACACACGCGGTCACCTGCGCTTTATGAACATCCAGCGCCCCAGGGCGCTCGACAACCGTCTCCATTGAAACCTCCCGAGGAGTCGAAGGACACCTTCGTCGCCCAGGGGTCTCTGATAACTGGCGAATCTGACAGGCGTGCTCATGGCAACAGTCCGGAGGTCCGGGGAGACCCACGCGCCAAACTAGTAACGGGCTCAGGAGCACCAAGACAAACTCGGCGTCGCGGGCGACCCCCGGATCATCTCCATTTTCATCCGCCCGTGCGGGCCCCCGCCGCAGGCCGTGTGAGCCTGCGGCAGGGGGCACGGGAACTAGTAGCGGAACCTCACCCGCCAGCTAGTAGCGGAACCTCACCCGCCAGCTCGTCGGGGGCGCCGTCGTGTTGATCTCCGCCATCAGGTAGTGACCCGCTGCGATTGGAACGGGGCGGGCCGTGTTCCTCAATCTTCTCGCCGCGGGTGTCGATAAGGACTTGTGCACGCGCTGTGCCTATCGAGGCGTTGTCTTGGAAGACTTTCGATCTGATCTGGCCTGGGACTCCTCCTCACGAGAGGAGATCGAACGCGTGTGCATGCGCAACCTGCTCGCGAATCCCGAGGAGCGCGTCTTCTTCAAGGACCGCGATAGCCGCCTTCTGCTTGTGAGCGTGGGCTTTCTTGCGAGCCTGGCGCACGGGCGCCCACTTGACGAGGTGGTCGGCAAGACGGATTTCGACATCTTCAGCCGAGAGCACGCGGTCGCCGCCTTCGAGGACGAGCAGCGCGTGATCGAGACCGGACAGCCGATGCTCGCAAAGCTCGAGCGGGAGACATACCACGACCGTCCCGATGCCTGGGTCTCGACGATCAAGCTGCCGCTGCTCGACGCTGACGGGAACATCATCGGCACCTGGGGAACCTCCCGGGACGTGACCGCGCAGGTGGCAGCCGAAGAGGCGCTCGCCCATCAAGCGCTGCACGACCCACTGACCGGGCTGGCCAACCGCGTGGCGCTGATGGACCATCTCGGGCAGGCGCTCGTAGCCCTCGCGCGCCAATCCGGGAGCGTAGGGCTGCTGTTCGTCGACCTCGACGGTTTCAAGGAGGTCAATGACTCTCTGGGCCATGACGCGGGTGACTGCGTACTGAGCGAGGTCGGTCGACGGCTGACGTCTATCGCCCGCCGGACGGACACCGTCGCTCGCCTTGGCGGAGACGAGTATGTGCTGCTATGCGCGCACCTCAACGACGCTGACGACGTGCGGCTGATCAGCGATCGCGTCGTCCGCGCGATTCGGGCGCCGATGACGATCGCTGGTGCAGAGCTGACCGTAACCGGCAGCGTCGGCGTCGTTCTCACCGCCGATCCCAACGTTGCTCCGGGCGAGCTGCTGCGGCAAGCGGACGTAGCGCTGTACGACGCCAAGCGCGCGGGCCGCAACCGCTTCGAGATGTTCGACGCCGAGCTCCACCTGCGCGGGGAGGCGACGGCTAGCCTCGCTGCCGAGCTAGCCCTCGCGGTCGAGCGCTCGGAGCTGTTCGTCCTCTATCAGCCGCTCTTCCGCCTCGAGGATGGTGCACTCGTCGGCGCAGAGGCGCTCGTGCGCTGGCGCCACCCGCAACGGGGGGTCCTCCTCCCGGATGAGTTCATCGCGCACGCCGAGCGGCGCGGGTTGATCGAGAAGATCGATTCGTTCGTTCTCGACGAGGCATGCCGGCAATTGGCGGAGTGGGGAGCCGGCGATGACCCGTGGGATGACTTCATGATCTCTGTGAACGTCTCCGGCCACCAGCTGCGCGACCGCGGACTGGTCGAGCGGGTTGCCGGCGCGCTCGAACGCCATCGGATCACGCCGTCGCGCCTGTGTCTGGAGATCACCGAGACCGCATTGATCGGCGAGCTCGGCGTAGCCAATCAGGTTCTCGAGTCCCTCTCAGAGCTTGGTGTGCGTCTCGCGCTCGACGACTTCGGGACCGGCTACTCGACCCTCGCACATCTGCAGCAACTGCACACCGATACGCTCAAGATCGACCGCAGCTTCATCGCGCAGTTCGAGGGAGGATCCCGCGAGCGCGAAATCGTCGCCGCCGTGATAGCCATGGCACACGCACTGGGCATGACCGTTGTCGGAGAGGGCATCGAAACGCACGGCCAACGGGACGGGCTCATTGCGCTCGACTGCGACGAGGGCCAAGGCTACATGTTCGCACCCGCAGTACCCGCGGCCGACCTCGCCAACCTACGCGCCGCCACTCAAGACGCGCAGACGCAACCGACCGCGACCGCGCGGGGCTGACCGGGGCGCCCCGCCCAGCAACACGGCGATCAGCTCAGGCTCACGGCCCAAACCCCCTTGACAACCACCGCCTCCTTCATAGAGACGGGCGGGAGCAGTCGACCGCGAGACTGCCGCGTTGCACGGCGTAAGCAGGCGTATGCCCATCCTTCCTTCGTCGGCACGATCGAGAATTGTCCCTTGCGATAGCGCCGGGCGTGTCGGTTGGGACGACCGCTTCGCCACGGGAGCGACGGCGGCTGAGCCTGGATCCACCGAATGAGCCGGTCTTTCCGTCCGATCGTGTCCCTTAAGTGACCTCCTGAGCCGGGCTTTTCCAGGCTGTGTCGGCAGCCGGGGCCCAGCGTCAGGAGGTCGCCTCGATGGTGCAGGATGACGAGCCGGTCGGACTGGACGGCGTGCGGGTGGCATTCGACGATGAGCGGGTGGTCTCAGACGCCGGGGTCGCGCTCGTCGCAACGCTCGCGGGCGGCTTCAGATCGAGCGGCTGATCAGCCGCTACGTGCGGCGGCCTCGCGATCGACCCGGCGCGGCGAACGCGGGGCGCAAGGTAATGGCGCTCGTCTTTGCGATGCTGCTCGGCGCCGATTGCATCGACGACTGCGAGGTGCTGCGCGCTGGTCGTACGCGTCGTCTGTTGGGGGGTGGCAGCCGGCGCCCTCGACGCTCGGGACGTTCCTCAGGGCGTTCACCTTCGGCCATGTGCGCCAGCTTGACCGGTACTCGATCGGGCGCTCACGCATGCCTGGAAGGCGGGCGCCGGACCGGGTAATGAGCGGCTCATCATCGACGTCGACAGCTTCGTCGGCGAGGTGCACGGCCAACGCAAGCAGGGCGCGGGGTTCGGCTACACCAAACGGCGCGGGTATCACCCGATGCTGGCCAGCCGGGCCGATACCGGCGAGGTCTTGCACGTGCGCCTGCGCAAGGGCAAGGCGAACTCAAGCCGTGGAGTGCTGCGCTTCGCCGAGGAGCTGATCGCCCGCGTCGCTCGCGCAGGCGCCGGTGGGACCAAGCTCCTGCGCGCCGACTCCGCGTTCTGGAGCAAGAAGCTGATCGCCCGCCTTCAGAGGGCGGGCTGGCTGTACTCGATCAGCGTGCGCCAGCAGCCCTCGGTGGCGCGCGCCATCGCTGAGATCCCCGAGGCGGCCTGGGCAGCCACTCACCGACTACCCCGCCGACGGGCAGGCGCAGATCGCAGAGACGACCCACGCGGGCACGCGCTTGATCGTGCGGCGCACACGCCTGATCGGAGCTCAGGCGGAGCTCTGGCCGGACTGGCGCCACTTCCCCTTCATCACCAACCGTACCGACCCGCTCGAGGTGGTCGAGGCAGAGCACCGCCAGCACGCCGTCGTGGAGCTCACAATCCGCGATCTCAAAGACCAGGCGCTCGCGCATTTCCCCTCCGGGAAGTTCAACGCCAACAGCGCCTGGACGGTCATCGCATGCCTGGCGCACAACCTTCAGCGCTGGACCTCGCTGATCGGGCTGGAGGGACAGACGGTGCGCACCGCCCGCACCCTGCGCCGCCGGCTGCTTCAGATCCCCGGCCGCCGGTTAGGCGTCGAGCACCTGTTGGGAGTGGTCGTGGTCGACCAAGGCCGCTGCGAGCGCCAGCCCACCGCGTCGCTAGTGCTTGGCGCGATTTGCGAGCGTCCGCTGAGGTTCGCTCCAGACGCCTGGTTGGGACGAAAAGCTGAAGCCCGCCGGCGATCAGCTGCCCGCCGCGATTAGCGCCGGTGGGACAGCTGGTGCGTTAGAGTCGCGGGCGTGAACGAGAGGAGCGCACTCAGCGCACTGATGGGACTGAGGGTGGCGGTCGGCGTCGCCTCCTGGCTAACTCCACGGCCCGCGGGCAAGCTGTTTGGACTGGACGTGCCCGCCAACCCACAGGCGCCGTACCTCGCACGCCTGTTCGGAGCGCGCGACGTCGCGCTGGCTTGGGGCACCTTCTCAAGCGAGGGCGATGCTCGCCGCCAGTGGCTGCTCGCAGGGCTTGCCTGCGACGCCGCCGACGCTCTCGCCGGCCTCGCAGGCGCGCGCGGCGGGTATCTGCCGAAGCTCACGGGCGCGCTTGTCACCGGCACTGCCCTCTCGGCAGTCGCCCTCGGCGTAGTCGCAATGGGCGATCAGTAGCCACCGACACTACTGCTCTGCGAGCAAGGCGAGCGCGCGACGCACCCAGCGCGACGTGATCGCTAAGGACGAAACCCAGGCGTCTCTTCGGCCTGTTTCCAACAACCTGCCTCCGGCGATCGCCGTCTGCGAGCTCTGACCCCCGTCTGCGCCGCCGAGGAGCTGGCCGGACTCGAACCGGCGACCTCGTGACGGCGTACCGCACGCTCCGCCGGCCCTCGCTCTTACGCTCCGGCCGTAGCCCGGTCGCTCGTGCCCTCGAACTCGAAGCGGGTGCCGACACTGCTCTGCACGAACGCGTCGGGGAAGCGCGCGGCGAGCGCGTGCGTCGCCCTCCACCCCGTGCAGTGGGTGGGCACGAGGTAGTCGGGCGCGAGCTCCGCGAACGCGTCGCACGTCGGGCCGATCAGCGGCTCGAACCGCGGCCCGCTGAGATGGAAGCCCCCGACGACGGCGTGCAGGCGCTCGCCGCCCGCAACCTTCGTCACGTAGCGCAGCGTGTTGACGATCCCGGCGTGACCGCAGCCGGTGAGCACGACCAGGCCCTTCCCGCGCACGTTCGCGACAAGCGCCTGGTCGTCGAGGACGAGCTGGTCGGGCTGCCACTCGCCGTCGCGGCACGCCTGGTGGCTGGGCGCCAGGCCCTGCTCGAAGGTCGTGGTCCGATCGACCTCGCCGGTCACTAGCAGCGCGCCTTCGAGCAGGAACGAGGGCTCACGCCGCTCGGCGATCTCAAAGCCAGCGCCTTCGAGCGCGTGCCGGCTGGGGGACGCGATCAGGACCGGCTCTCGGCCCGGGAGCGCGATCCGTCTCCGATTCCAGGCCTCGGGGTGGAGGAAGACGGGCAGCTCGTTCGTCCCCAGCTCCCGGATCAGCCCCTGCATCCCGCCAACGTGGTCGAAGTGGCCGTGGCTGAGGACGATCGCCTCGACATCCCGCGGCGATAGCTCCAGCCGTCGCATGTTCTCGACCAGGCCGTCCGGCGAGATCCCCGTGTCGAACAGGACTCGATGCTCGCGGCCGCCGCGGCTGAAGGTGACGAGCGCGGCGAAACCGTGCTCCGCCCGCAGTGCGTCGAACGCCTCCCCGCCCTCCAGCGCGGGCGCCGGCACGCGCGGGCCCGAGCCCATCTTCGGCCGCACGGCCGGCCCCTCGTCCACCAGCAGGATGTCCGTGAGGTTGTCGACCAGTGTCGTGATCGTCAGGGCGTCGACGGGCTCCAGGGCGATCGGCTCGACGTCCGGCATGACGCGAGATGATCGCACCTTCGCGCTCCGTCGAATGGACCCGGCTGGACTCGAACCCGCCACCTACCGCCCGTTCCAATGAGTTCGTCTGCAAGGTCACCGATTCGCAGGCGCCTTTATCCGTCCGAAACCCGCGCTGAGTTCTGCTTCTGCGAGCAAGCGGGCGCGACCTCGCGGAGCTGTGCGCTTTCACATCGGACGACGGATGAAAATCAAGGGGCCGGGGCGATGTTTCGGCCGCTCTTTGCGAGGATCGCGGCCATCGGATCTGTCGCGGAGCTTCGTCGCAGGGCGTCAGACGGGCTCCTGTGGCTTGGTTTTGGGTTGAGGGGTGTGATCGGCACGCGTTTTTGCTCGTGTGGGGTCGGCGCCTGCGGGGCTGGCGCTGGCTTGCCGGACCGACCGTTATGTGAGATCGTTGCTCTGGGCGCGAGCCGATGACGTAGCGAAGCGCAGACGTCAGGGGCTTGTGGTCTGCCGCGCAGCTTCACCCTTTAGGGGTTTCTTTGATGCGCGCCCCGGTGTCACACTCGCGCCCACCTTCACCGTCTGGGTTGCATGCCAGTCGCTAACGGTGCGTGCGTAGGCGACCTCGGCCTGGCGGGCGAGCTCGCGCTCGGCCTGTCGGACCGCGTCATTGGCGCTCCAGATCCCGGCGGCCTCCGGCGTATAGCGCTTCGCGCCGGCGGTGATCTCAAGACGCCTGAGCTTCTTCCTGGTCAGCGAGGGCTGCTGGTAGGCGTAGTCCTCTTCGCGGGTGAGCAGACACCAGAACAGGCACGCGAGCTTGCGCGCGGCCGCGACGATCGCCACAGAGTGCCCGCGGCGTGCTCGGATGCGCTGATAGAAGGCGTGAAGGGGACCGGGCTGGCGCACCGTCGTCCAGCACGCCTCGACCAGCGCGTGGCGCGCCCTGGTGGAGCCCCGCTTTGAGATGTGCCCGTGCGTCGCGGGTGAGACGCCGGACTGGCGCACCCGCGGATCCAACCCGAGGTAGCCGGCGAGCTTGCGCGGACTCTCGAAGCGGTCGATGTCGCCGATCGCGGCCATGAAGCTCGCGGCGACGATCACGTTCACGCCCGGCACGCTCATCAGGCGCTTGATCTCACCCGATTCGAGGGCCGCCTGAGCGATCAGGCGCTCGACCTCCGAGATCTCCGAGTCAAAGAACTCGATCTGGCGCATCGCGGCGCCGACCGTCTCTGACTCCTCGGGCGGCAGCTCGAAGCCCTGAGAGCCACTGCCGGCCCTTGACACCGAACACGTCTGCGAACGGCGGGCGGCCGACGAGCTGGCGCATCAGCACCGCGTGAATCTGATTCTTGGCCCGGCTGCGCGCCCACACGAGCTGTGAGCGACGCGACAGGCGCCGGCGCATCATCCACGTCCACCGGTCGGGCATCCACACCCCATCCAGCGACCCCGCCGCCAGCAGCCTCGCGAGCGTCCTCGCGTCAAGGCGGTCGGTCTTCGCCCGGGCCTGGCGGATGCCGGTATCCGAAGGGCTCACGACCAGCACCTGCGCGACGTGCGGCTCGATAATCCGCGCGATCTCCCACGCGTTCCCCGTCACCTCGAGCGCCACCCGGTCATCAGGGGCCAAACTTGAGGCGAACAACTCGATCTGCTCCGGCTTGGTCTCGATCTGCCCGGCTGAGCGAAGCTCGCCATCCTCGACGATCGCGACCTCGCAGAAATCCAGATGCACATCCAACGCGACTGATCTCATCACTGTCTCCTTCAACACACTTGACAGGATGGGAGACGCCGTGGGCAAACGACACCAACGGATCCGCGCTCGCAGCGCAACCGGACAAGTCGCAGGGGCGGCCAATGAAAAGCCCGGGCTCTGACGCCCATCGTCCAGCAATCGGCCTACCCACCATGCGTTCTCCCTGAGAGCCCCTGTCCCGGTCACCCGACCCTACCGGCCGGAATCAGAACAACGGCCCTCGAGAGTCATTTTCATGCCCCGAGCCGCAGGCGTACCTGCGTAGGGTCGGCGCACGCTCGCTTACGCGGCGCGAAGCAGGAGTGTTTCCCCGCCGTTTCTCAGGCATGGTCCTCGTCCTTACGACGGCGCGTGCGCCGCGTACCGGCGGTTCCGCACTCGCGGCAAAGCGGCGGCGCGACATCCCGCTAGGCCGCTCTAGCAACGTAAGACACGATAATGAGAGTGTGGGAGCGCTGCTGCAGCGACTGGGAGTGGAAATGCCTGTGGTACAAGCTGGCATGGGCGGTGGACTGGCTGGACATCAGCTCGCCGCAGCGGTCTCTGAGGCCGGCGGCCTCGGCACGATCGGAATCCTCGCACCCGACGACTTGCGTCGAGAGATCGCTGCCGCCCGGCGGCTGAGCGACAGGCCGCTGGCGGTCAACCTGCTTCTGCCATTCGCCCGCCGAGGGCACTTCGAGGCAGCTTCCGAAGCCGACGTGCTCGTCACCTTCTGGGGCGTTCCGAAACGGCGAACCTCCAAGATCTGGATTCACCAGTGCGGCTCCGTTGAGGAGGCGCTGGCGGCCCGTGGAGCCGAAGCGGATGCCGTGATCGCCCAGGGCGTCGAGGCAGGTGGCCATGTTCGCGGGACGATGCCGGCGATGGAGCTGCTGATCCGCATTCGTAAGGCGGTCTCCCACGGCTATCCGGTCCTCTCGGCAGGAGACATCGCGGATGCCTCCGACGTTGCGGCCCGCCTCGACGCTGGGGCAGAGGCGGTGGTGTGCGGCACGCGCTTCCTGATGACCGACGAGAGTGGAGCTCACGCCATCTACAAGACCCGCCTGATCGAGGCCAGGGAGACAGTCCTGACGGAGCTGTTCGGCGTGGGTTGGCCGGCCGCGCATCGAGTTCTTCCGAACGAGGCGACGGCCCGCTGGCTGGGGCGAGACCCTCGCGGTCCCGGCTGGGTACGCGCGTTTCATAGGGCCACTGCTCCGGTGCTGTCTCGAGTTCCCGTGCCGATGCAGTTTCGCCTTGCAGCGACACAGAAGCCGAGCCGGCCGATGTTCGGTCCTGCCGCGGCGACTGTCGACGGACCTCCGAACCTCATCGAGGCGGGACCGCTCTACGCGGGAGAGTGCGTCAACCGGATCAGCGACATCCGGCCCGCGAGCGAACTCGTCCGCGAGCTAGTGTCCTAGCCGAGGTTCTGCATCTCCCAGGAGCGCGATCACGGCCGCTTTGCATGCCGAGGCCAGCGGCCCCGGCTCCCTTGGCCGCCAGCAGCCGGACGACGGGAGGCGCCGGCGACGACGAGGCCATCACGCCTACTTTGCGCCGCGAAAGCAGTCGTCTCGCCGCCCTCAGCCGGCGCGCTTGGACCTCGTCCGATCCGAGCGTCTGCCGCGACGGCCGTGCGACGCTTGCTCCTGCCACAAAGCAGCATTGCGCTCGGCCCGGTGTATGCCCTCGCGGTTGGCGGTTAGGCCGCGGAGCCTCCGCGCGCAGCGGTCAGCTGTAGCTGCGTCAGCAGCTCGCGCAGTTGCGCAAACCGTCGAGGCCCGAGCTGTTGTTCCCACTCCGCCTGCACTTCGAGGACGATCTCGCGGATGGCCCGCACCGCCGCTTGACCTCGCGCCGTGAGGTGGACGCGCTTGTAACGCTGGTCCTCGGCGTCTGCCCGACGCGTGAGGTATCCAAGTCGCTCCAGCTGCCCGAGCAGGTAGTTCAGCGCCTGCTTGGTCATGCGGGCTTGCTTTGCGAGGTCCGACGGGCGCTGGCTCTCGGGCCCGGGGTACTGGAAGACATCGAGATGCGCTGCGATGAGGTCGCTGAATCCGCGCTCGTGTAGGCCGGCGAGCATGCGGTCGCGCACCGTCTCGAAGGGCACACGCAGCAGCGCGCCGATGAGCGGCGGTGGCGGCGAGCCGGGGTTGGTATCGAGTACAGTCAAGTCACTTGACAGCATAGCGGAACCGTTGTAGGATGGTCAAGCAACTTTACCCAAGCTCGCCACAAGGAGACCAGAAATGCATGCAGCACTGAGAGAGACCATCGTCGTCGGCCAGCTCGGCGTCCGCTTCCTAGTCGAGCCTGGCGACTCGAACGGGAGCGCAGCCGTCTTCGAGTGCTATGTCCCGGCGAACTCCAGGATGCCGGCGCCCCACAGCCACGACGCCTTCGAGGAGACGATCTACGGACTCGAGGGCGTCTCGACCTGGACGCTCGACGGCGAGACGATCGAGATCGGACCCGGCGAGGCGGTGTGCGTCCCACGGGGCGCGATCCACGGGTTTGAGAACCGCGGCAGCAGCGACGCGAAGTTCCTCGCGATCGCCAGCCCCGGCGTCTTCGGGCCCGACTACTTCCGCGAGGTCGGCGAGGTCCTGGCCGCCACCGCTGGCGGCCCCCCGGACCTATCTGCCTTGATGGAGGTGATGCGTCGTCACGGTCTCACCCCGGCCCCGCCGGCGACCGCGTAGCCCCCGCGCCCCAGACCAAATGAGAGCAATCGGAGCAGGGGGGTAGGCGATGTCGAAGGAAAAAATAGAGATTGCTAGGCGCGGCATTGACGCCTTCAACCGCGGCGATGTCGAGGCGCTTGTGGCCGACACGACCGAGGACGTCGAGTTGTTCGCTGCGTTGGCTGGTGCTGTGGAGGGCGGAGGCTTTCACGGACGAGCTGGCATCGAGGCGTATTTCCAGATCACCGCCGAGACATGGAGTGAGTTCCGCATACTCGCCGAGGACTTCAGCAATCTCGGTGACGGGGTACTCGTAGCTGGCCGGATTCGGGGATGCGGAAAAGGCAGCCGTGTGCCGGTCGAAGCGCCAAACGCGATCGTCATGGATTTCCGGGGCGACAAGGTGTGGCGCATCCACAGCTATTTCGATCAAGCCGAAGCCCTTGAAGAGGTGGCCCTGGGGGCGACGTCGCGGAAGAACGTGGAGGTCGTGCTGCGGTGGCTGCTGGCGTTTCGCACAGACCCCGGCGCCTTCAGCGCCGTCACCCATCCAGAAGTCGAGTGGATGCCCTTTGAGGAGGCCCACATCCCGAGCCACGGCCTCGACAGCGCCCTGCAGCTCAGAGATCAATGGCTCGGTGTGTGGGACGAGCAAAGCATCGCAATCGAAGAGATCTGGGGCCGGGGCGATGACGTGTTCCTGGAGGCGACTTTGCTCGCTCGCGGCAAGGCAAGCGGCACTGAGATCAAGATGCGCTTCTACGCGCACTGCAGGGTGCGCGATCACAAGGTCTCCTACTGCTACGAGTACTTGAACCGCGACGAGGCCCTCAAAGCCGTGGGACTTGAGAGGTAGGCGATGTCGCGGCTGATCGGGCCGCTGAGCGTCCACCAACTCCAGCCGGATCGGCACGCCCCCTCTCCATCAGACGCCCGCAAAACTCGACATTGCGGGCGTCTCGGCGGTCGCCCTCGGCGTGCCCGCTCCGGACGATCTTCAGCCGTCCGGGCGTCGGCTCGGCAGACTTCCGCTTCGCCCCGGCGAAAGCAGGAGTGTCGAGCACAAGCCGCGCTGGCTCCTCCAGATCGTTCGGACCAGGCGTCTGGGGTGAGGGTAAGCGGACGCTCGCAAATCGCGCAGAGCAGCAGCGCCGGGGCGCGTGGTCAGCACCGGTGATCACGTGCGCGACCGGCGCGATCAGCGGGGCTCGACGGCACCCAGCGCGCGTCTGACCCGTGCTGCTGCCTGCTCGGGAGGTTCGTGCTCCCATACCTCTGGTATTAGTTCCCGGCTCACGACCGCGACGAATGGGGAGGGCATGATGGAGTTTCGGGGGCGAGACGAGGGGCCAAGCATGCAGTCAGCCCAGAGAACGGCACGGATCGCCGGGCTGTTCTTCATCGGTACGTTTGTGTTCTCGATCCCGGCGCTTCTCTTGTACAGCCCCGCGCTGAAAAACCACCACAGTTACATCCTCGGTTCGGGGTTCGACACACGCATCTCCCTGGGCGCGTTTCTCGAGGTGCTCCTGGCGATCTGCAACATCGCCACCGCCGTCGTCATCTATCCGATCGTCAAGCGCGTGAACCAGGCGGTCTCCCTCGGGTACGTCGCGTCTCGCACCGTCGAGTCGACGATCATCGTCATGGGCCTCATCAGCCTGATGTCCGTCGTGACGTTGCGCCACGACCTCGCAGGAACTGGCGTCGACCCGGACTCCCTCAAGCTCGTAGGGCGGTCGCTCGTCGCGATCCACTACTGGACGTTCCTTCTGGGCCCGCAGTTCTGCGCCGGGTTCGGTAACGGACTCCTTCTCGGCTACCTGATGTACAAGTCGCAGCTTGTGCCGCCGCGCATGGCGCTCGTCGGGTTGATCGGTGGGCCGTTGGCTTTCTTCGGCGGGGTTCTCGTGCTATTCGGCGTGTTCGATGACCCGAGTTCTGGGTTGTTCGTCATGACCATCCCGGAGATAGTGTGGGAGGCGTTCATCGCGATCTACTGGACGTTCGTGGGGTTCAGGCGGTCGTCACCTCTGCTCGCTGGCGACGGCCGAGTCGCTGTCGGGTAGCTCGCGTCGGTCGGGCCGCGCGGCGGCTTGTACACGCCCTCACGTAGGACCTTCTGCCCGTCGCCGCACGCAGCGACGAGCCGCACAACGCCAAGGCGAGCAACACGCGCGTATGAGGTCTTGGGCACAGCTTCCGATCACTGCCCAACCGGGGCCCGGGGGCCCACTCGCCTCAACCCGGAGAAGCTTGGAGGCCATAGATATGCCGAGACTCCTGCTGCTTCCGAGCCTGGAAGCGAGAGCGTCGGCAAAAGTCGCCCACGCTCCTGCCTGGGACGACTTTCGACAGCGCCGAGCGAGGATGGGAACACGCCCGCTTGCGCCGGGCGAAGCGGAAGCGCTCGCCTCACCGCGTCTCAGACCCGGTCCTCGCCCTGAGCAGGCACTCGCGCGATATCACGCCATAGGCCCGGCCTAGAGCAACACGCGAGCGGTGTGCTGTGCGACGAGCATTGAGCCAGGGCTCAGCCTTCCGGCGCGTGCAGCGGCTCGAGCCATGACTTCGGGTAGACCGACCCGAGATTGCCGGGCGGCTTCGGCTGTACGCGCATCGCCAACTCTCCGCAGGGGCGCGACTCGATCACCGGCCGCAGATCTTCCATCGCCATCAGCAGTCTCAGGCTGGTGCCGATATCGAAGTCGGCCACGTACAGCCGGTCGCCGTTCAGCACGCCGTCGCCGATCAACGAGTCGATCTTGTCGAGCGCAGTCGGCAGCTCCGCAAGCTGGCGCTCGACCTCGGGGTCGTATGAGTTGTTGAGCTTGCGTCCCCCGTATATGACCGGAGCGCCAGTGCGCGCGAGCAGCCCTGCCGGTAGGCCCAGTTTCGCTTCGGCGAGGAAACTCGCCATGTCGCTCGCGGGAGCGTGCTTGAACGCCCACCAGATGATCGTGCGTGGTATCTGCTGAAAGCCGTCGGCCCACCGCTCGGCATCCTCGATCTTCGATCGCTCGGCCGGGTCTGAAGGAAACAGGGGAGGCTCCGGCTGCACGCGGTCCAGCTCGAGTGCGATTGCCTGCGTGCCCTGAATCTTGCGCCCGTCGATCTTCATCGCGGGAACGCGGTTGTTCGGGAAGCGCAGCACATGCGGCACAACGAACCGGGTTACCACCGGAAAGATATCGATGTTCTTGTAAGCGATGCCCTTGTATTCGAGCATCAACCGCGCGGCGCGAACCGGGTGCGAACCGGGAATCCCATAGAGCGTGACCTTCATACCGCGAACCCTAATACCCACACGGCCTTGCGAGCGGCGTCGAGCCGTCAAGCCCACCATCGGACTCGAAGCGAGACCGGCTCGGCGCGCAAGGCCTCTCGGCTCTCAGTCGGTCACGCCAGCCCGCTTCATGTCCTTGCGCGACCGGCGGCTGGCGGAGCTCCGAGAGTTCCGCGTACAGCGATGACGAGCACTGCCGCATCGCGGGCCGAGCGAGCGCGTGCCCACCATCCGTGCGCGCTACCGCCTTGGAATGCGATGAAGGAGGGCCTCCCCGGTGGCAAGCTCCGTTTGTCACCGAAAGCGAGTTCGAGGAGGCCCGTTTATATGTTGCACGCTGGATTGGATCTCAGTCGCAAACGCCTTGACGTCTGCCTGCTCTCTGAGCACGGCGAGCTGGTCGAGGAGCCCGCCGTACCGCCCGACGCCGACGGCCTGCACGACGGTCTTGGCGGCCGCGGCTGGCGCCCCGGCTGCGCGCGCGATCAGGGATAGACGCGCCGCTTGACGGCCGCTGCGATCGGCCGCGGGAGCGCGCCGAGCGAGCGCAATGCGTGCGGCATCGCGCGCAGCCGCCAGGGGCCGAACACCTCGGGCACGACCACCTCGATCAGGTGCGGACCCGGGTCGGCGACGGCGGTGCGCAGCGCGCCGACCAGCTCCTCGCCGGTCTCGACGCGGCGGGACGGCACTCCGAAGCCGTTGCCGATCGCGACGAAGTCAAGGCTCGGCCGGGTCAGATCGAGCTGCGATCGGGCCTTCGCGCCCGCCCCCTGCGCGCGGACGCGCGCCAGCTCGAGGTTCAGGATCGAGTAAGAGCCGTTGTTGAAGATGACGACGGTGATGTCGAGCTGCTCGCGCGCCATCGTCCAGAGCGACTGGATCGTGTACAGGCTCGAGCCGTCCGCCTCCAGCGCGAACACGGGCCGCTCCGGGCAAGCCACCGCGGCGCCGACCGCCACCGGGAGTCCCTGGCCGATGGCGCCGCCGGTCAGCGTGAGCAGGTCATGCCGCGGCGCGCCGGCGGTGTGCGCGCCGAGCATCACTCCCGAGGTCTGCGCCTCGTCGGAGACGATGGCCCCGGCAGGCAGGACCGCGCCGATCGCCTGGCACACCCTCGCGGCGGTCAGCGGACCGCTCGGCTCCCGCGGTCTCGAAGGCCGCTGCGAGTCGGCCCCGCTCGCGCGGGCCCCGAGGAGGTCGGCCAGCGCCTCGAGGCTGCCGGGCGCGTCATCCGCGGGCCCCACGAGCTCATGTAGGCGGCAGCTGTCCGGCACTAGGCAGCTCTTCTGGCCTGGATAGGCAAAGAACGACACCGGGGCCTTCGCATCGACGAGGATCAGGTGCCCGAGCCCGTCCAGCTGTACGGCCGCGAGCTCGGGTACGTAGGCCAGCCGCTCGACGGCGGGCATGCCCGCCGTCCCTCGCTCCAGCCGGGCCGGGAACATCTCGCACAGCAGCCTTGCGCCCGACTCCGCAGCGATGCGTCCGGCCGCCGCCAGCGACCGCTCGCGCAGCGCGCGGCCGCCCAGCAGGATCGCGGAGCGCGCAGGGCCCCTGAGCGCGGCGGCGGCGGCCTCGAGCGCCTCCGCGCCGGCCGGCGCGGAGGCCGGCGCCCGGTGCGGCAGCGCGGCTGGGTGCGCCCCTTCCCCCCACGACACGTCGGCGGGAAGGATGAGCGTCGCCACCTCGCCCGGTGGGCCAACGGCCGCGGCGATCGCCTCCGCCGCGTCGCGGCTCAGCTCCTGCGTGCTCTTCGACGTCCGCACCCACCGCGAGACGTTGCGGGCGACGGTCTCGATGTCGGATTGCAGCTGAGCGTCGTAGCGCGTGTGGTAGGTCGCGTGATCGCCGACGATGTTGACCACCGGGACCCCGGCTCGGCGGGCGTTGTGCAGGTTCGCGAGGCCGTTGCCAAGCCCGGGGCCGAGGTGTAGCAGCGTCGCGCCCGGTGCATCCGTCATCCGCGCGTAGCCGTCGGCGGCGCCGGTTGCGACGCCCTCGAAGAGGGTCAACACGGCGCGCATCCGCGGCTCGGAGTCCAGCGCTGCGACGAAGTGCATCTCGGAGGTGCCGGGGTTGGTGAAGCACGTCGTCACGCCACCGTCGATGAGCGTGCGGATGAGGGCCCTCGCGCCGTTCATCCGGTCACGAGGTTGCGGGCCAGGTCGCGCGCGGTCAGGACGCAGCCGCCGAGCAGCGTACCCTCGAGCGTGCGCCTGCCGTGCATGCCGCCGCCGCCGAAGCCGGCGGCCTCGCCGATCGCGTAGAGACCCGGGACGACCGAGCCGTCCGCCCGCAGCGCGCGGCAGCGCTCATCGGTGAGGATCCCCCCGAGGCTCTTGCGCACAACCGGCCGCAGTCGCATTGCAACCAGCTCGCCACCGCGGCCGGCGGCGATCGGGCGGAAGGCTGAGGTTCGCAAACGGTCGCCGAGGAACGCGCGGACGTTGCGCAGCGATACCAGCTGCGGGTCGCTGAAGAGCCGCGGCCCGCGCTTGATCTCGGCGTCATACGCAGCGACGTCGCGCTCGAGCGCCTCGAGGCTCACGCGGGCCTGGGGCACGAGCGCGTTCATTCGCGCCGCGAGCGTGGGCAGGTCGTCTGCGGCGACGACATCGTGACAGCGGGTGACGAGTTCATTCGCGAGCGCACGGTTGCCGCGCAGCAGGTCCAACGCTACCCGCAGCGGGCGCCGGTCACGAAAGCCGGGGTTGAACCGCGCTCCTTGGATGGCGATCTCGCGCGCGAGGATCTCGCGGTTGAGCACCATCCAGGACCATGGATGGCCGCTGTTGGTGATGCGTGCGACCGCCTCGCGCGTGTCGTAGCCGGCCAGTAGCGGCGGATCGAAGCGCGAGCCGTCCGCCCGCATCCACAGGCCTGACTTCGGCGGGATCATCGCCAGGCCGTGACCCGGGAAGTCGCCCTGCCAGTGCTCCACGCCGGCTGCGTAGACCCACATGTTCTCCAGGTTGGTGAGGGCGGCGCCCGACGCCGCGGCGGCGTCGTGCATGTGCCCGTCCATCTGTGGCCCCACACCGCACAACAGGTCGGCCGGCGGCTCGCCCCATGACTCCCGTGGCCAGCTGGCGCGAACCTTCTCCAGGTCGCCCGTGCGTCCCCCTGCACCGATCACCACGTGCTCGGCGCGCGCCTCGAACTCGCGTCCACCGCCCTCGCCGCGAACGCCGGCGACGCGGCCCGACTCGACGATCAGCTCCTCGACGCGGTGCTCACAGCGGACCATCAGGCGGCCGCCCTCGAACGGCTGTAGGGCGACCAGCATCGCGCGCGCCAGCGCCGTGCCGCAGCCCCAGAGCAGATGGAAGCGCGGCACTCGGTTGCCGCGGCCGTGACGTGCGCGCTCGGCCCAGTTGGCGGTGGGGAAGAAGCGCAGCCCGCGGCGCACGATCCACTCGCGCACGTCGGGGAGGCAGCGCTCGACGTAGTGGCGTGCCCAGCGCTGCTGGAGCTCGCTGCCCTCGCCGAACTCGGCGTAGCCCTGCCAGTCCTCCCACGCGAGGTCGGCCGAGTCCCTGATCCCGAGCCGGCGCTGCTCGGGGCTGCCCACGAAGAAGAAGCCGCCGAAGGCATCGAGGCACTGGCCGCCCAGTCGCCGCCGCGGCTCGCCCTCGTAGATCGTCACCCGCAGCCCGGCGCCGAGCAGCTCGTGTGCCGCGACGAGCGCACTGATTCCGCCGCCGACGAGTATCACGTCGACAGGCGGATGCGTTGAGTCTTCCTCGGTCATGGCCTCGATCGCCCCTGGCCGGGCGCGCGAGACATGAGGTTACGCGTCTCGAACCAATCCGTCACGTTGGTCCCGCGTACGACGGTGCGGCCTTCTGCTCTCGCAGCAACCTCGAGTTGGTGGCTGGCGGTTTGGAGTTCGGATGCCCGCGACTGCTTCTGCATTCGCGACGAAAGCGAGCGGGTGAGTGAGCAACCCGCAGACGCCTGGATCGGACGACTTCCGGGCGTGTCGCCTGAGGGGAGTCGGACGCTCGCGTCTCCGCGGAACCGGCAGTGCCGGGTCGGTTGCGCAAGTGTCGTCATGTCGATGAGCGCCGCGTTGATGTGCCGCAGACCGACGCCTGCTGCGCCCACCACGCTACATTCGAAGTAATGCGTCTCCGCTTGGCGAGATTCGTGCTTTGCCTGGCCGTGCTTGCGCTCATCGCGGCCGCGCCCGCCGATGCTGCGAGGGCGCGCTATTACCTATCGCTCGGCGACTCGCTGGCACAGGGCATGCAGCCCGACGCCGCCGGGCTCACCATCAACACCGATCAGGGATACGCCGACCAGCTGTACGCCATCGAGAAGCGGAAGCTCCCCGGCTTGAAGCTCGTCAAGCTGGGCTGCGGAGGCGAGACCACGACGAGCTTCCTCACCGGCCAGGGCAACTCCGGCGACGCACTCCTACTCGGCTGCAATCCGGCGGGCGGCTCGCAGATGGTGGCGGCGGAGCGCTTTCTACGCGAACATCGCCGCCGCGGCGAAGTGGCGCTGCTGACACTGGACATCGGCGCCAACGACATCGACGGGTGCGAGGCCGAAGAAGCCATCGACGCAACCTGCGTGATCAGGGGCGCAGAACACATCAGCACCAACCTCCCCGTCATCATGCGCCGACTCCGTCGTGCTGCGGCACCCGGCACACCGATGGCCGCTATGACCCTGTACGACCCCTTTCTCCAGCTCTACCTGACTCACGGCGGCCATGCCGAAGCAATCGCGAGCGACGAATATGCCCGCAACGTCAATGAAGGGCTCGCGCGGCTCTACCGCGCCAGCGGGTTCCGAGTGGCACATGTCGACGTGGCCTTCCGCACCTACGACCTGTCAAGGAAGACGAGCCTGGCAGGCCAGCCCCACCCGGTGCCGGTCGCGGTCGCCGCAGTGTGCAGACTCACGTGGATGTGCGCGCGCGCTCCCGTGGGACCCAACATCCACGCCAACAAGGCGGGCTACGGCCTCATTGCACGAGCGTTCGCGACGGCGTTCGGGTCGGGTTGAGCGGCTGCGTAAGCGCGGGAACGGCTCTTCGGAGCCTCGCCCAACAGCAAGCACGGAGGCTCCTGACTCGTCGCCGTCAGTTCCGCATTTGCAGCCGAGCGAGAGCTTACGCAGACGCCGAGCACGCTGCTGGTTTCGACGATCTACAGTCGAGCCAGCGTAGGCTCGGCGGACGCTCGCACGCTGGACCAAGCAGGCGCGCTGGCTCTGGCTGCTGCCAGTACTTCGAGCAGCCCTCGCGCGCCCAACGCACCTCTCGCATGACGCGAATCGGCGGAGTGGTGCTCGCTTTTCAAGGCGCCTGGCCTCGCTCCCTACAGATAGCCTACGCGGCACCACACCGAAACTTTCCTCTGGAAAGTCGCTCTCAGTTAGTTCTACCGCCCAACCGAAAGGCTCAACCGAATGCCAGCTTGCTCTCGTCGTCACGCGCCGCTGAGGCGCGCGCTCATGCCGGCTCTCCTAGCTACCACTAGCTTGCTCGCCTCCGCAGGCGGCCTGATCGCCGTCCCCTCTGCGCAGGCATCGACGCTCCCCACCGTCTCGATCGCCGTCGGCAAGGCCTCTGCGACCATCACGGGGCCCCTCGAATCGGGTGGCGTCAACGTGGTCACGACTAATACCGGCGTCAAGGAAGCAAACGTCATCTTGTTTCTCCTGAAGCCTGGCGTGAGCGTAGCCCAAGCCGAAACCTTCATCAAGGAAAAGCGGGTGAAAGGCGACCCGAATAACACGGAGGGGCTCGGCTCGATCGTGTTCGATGCCGAAGCGGCTCGTGGCAAGACGCGCGAAGCGCAGACCGAACTTCAACCTGGGACCTACCTCTTGCTCGTCGGTTCGGGCGAAGGGGAAGCGGCGTTACGCGGGAACTTCGTCGTGACGGCCGCGAAATCCCCCGTAAAGCTGACGGTGCCCGAAGCCACGATCCGCACGATTGATTTCGCGTTCCGCGGCGCTAAGAAGCTGCATGTCGGCGAGCTCGTCCGCTTCGAAAACGAAGGCTTCCTTGTCCACATGGACATCGCGGCGCCCGTGAAGAACATGAAGGCCGCCGAACAGCTCATCAAGGACCTGAAGGCGGGCAAGGAAAAGGCGGCCGAAAAGCTGATCATCGGTCCACCCGCGGGCTTCGCTGGTCCTCTCTCCAGGGGGGCGTATCAGCAGGAGACGATCACGGCGAAGCCTGGCGTCTATGTGCAGGTTTGCTTCATGCAGACGCAAGACGGGCGTGACCACGCGCTGCTCGGCATGGAGCGGATCATCAAGATCGTCAAGTAGCAAGCAACGATGCCTCCAGCCCCGCCCCACTTGGGTGCGGGGCGGGGCGCGTCGCCGCGCTCCCACGCCGGGTGGATCGAGCGCACAAGGTCGAGGTTCGCAGAGGACATCGAGAGAGTGTCCCGCTCGCCCAGTGGCGAGGCGTTGCGGGCGGCGGGCCTCTCCGAGTGGGGGTCAGGTGCCGGTGTCCGGCGACCGCTACTTCGATGGCCAAAGCGGACGTCTGAGCACAGGCCACGCTCACTAGCGCAAAGGACAACCAGGAGCACGGATGCGCGTCAACGGCGAGACTGTCGCACCGTGTCGTCAAAGCAGTCGTGTCGCTGTTCAGGATGCTGATATCCGCAGGCGCGCGGCGTTCGGCGACAGCACCGGCCTCGTCGATGTCGATGTAGTCGGTCCAGTGCAAAGGCCGGACGGGTCAGCCGTACATGGTCGTGACGGGTTAAATGCGCGCCCCGTGAGTTGCTCAGGGGCACCCCAGGCGACGCGCGGCCTGACATGTCAGCACCGCCGGGGAGCAGACCGCACCCCGACCTGCTGCAGCCGAACCTGCAGGCCGGGCCGCGTCTACTCCATGACCCGGAGCGTCGAGGCGATATCCATTCGCCCAAGCCGTCGGCTCGTCAGCAGCGGTGCGAGTGCGCAGGCGAGAACGCCGATAGCGATAGCCGCAACGATGGTCGTCGGACTGACGAAGACGGAGAGTTCGAGGTCCGGCACGGTCTGCGGAATCGTAGAGCGCACGATCCACCCCACGAGGAGCAGCCCGAGTCCAACCCCTGCGATGCTCGCAAGCAGCCCAACGATCGCGTTCTCGGCGACGGACTGGGCAACGATCGTGCCGCGCGGAACACCGTAGGCGAACATCGTCGCATGCTCCCTGCGGCGCTCGTCGGCGCTAATCGCGGCGGAGTTGAACGCGACGAGCAGCGCGAGCAACAGGACGAACGCGTCTGTGGCGTAGATGAACCAGAGGAACCGTTCGATCCCCTTGTCGAAGGCGTCGAGCGGTGCTGCCGCCCGTTCGACCGACGTCACGCCGGGCGCTCCGAACAGCGCCCTGACGACGGTGTCGGCCGATGTGCCGCGCGCCGGGACTGCGACGACTTGGTTGGTCAGGCCTCTCAGGCCGGTCCGTGCAGCCCATGTAGCCAGCGAGGCAAAGGCAAACTGGCGCAGCGTGCCCCGGTGTATTGCGTCGATCCGAACTCGCGAGTCGACGAGGTTGACCCGCCCGGTGCCTGTGATCCGCGGATGGCGCACCACGAGCGTATCGCCGATGCGCACCCCGAGGTCTACGGCGGCCTGGTGGGCGATGACGATGCCTGGCGTCGTAGCTTCAAGGCGTCCTTCGCGCAGGCTTGGCCGCCACCCCGGGCCCTGCGGGTTCAGCAGCGTAAGCTGGCCGTCGAGGCTGCGGTGGTCGTGCCCAAGGGTGACGGATAGCGTGTCCTGAACCTGTATGCGAGCAACCTGCGGCTTCTGCCGGATCGCTCGCACGGTCGCGCCGTTCACGGTCTGGAACCCGGCGAGCGTGACGATGAGCCGCCCCGGGTCGGCTCGCAGAATCTCAGTCCGTGCGCGGCTCATCGGCTGTGTGAATGAGTCGATCAGACCCGTGAAGGTGACCACGAGTGAGACGATGATGCCGATCCCGGCGACCGTCGCTAACGTCCGACGAGGTGCGCGGGCGATATTGCGCAACGGAACCTGGACGAGGCTGTCGCCTGGTAAG
Source organism: uncultured Solirubrobacterales bacterium (assembly GCA_963811445.1). Taxonomy (GTDB): domain Bacteria; phylum Actinomycetota; class Thermoleophilia; order Solirubrobacterales; family Solirubrobacteraceae; genus Palsa-744. Next base: position 113,427 of record CAWERP010000001.1, on the reverse strand, counting down.
CGCAGCTTCGCTAGGAGCGGCGCCAGCCCGCCGCCGCCAGCCGCCCGGAAGCCCAGCCGAATCGCGTCGATCGGGCGCATCCTCACCGCCTTCCAGACGGGAAGCAGGACACCGAGGAGGGGCAGCGCGAGACCGACCGCCGCAGCAGCCGCAAACTGCCCTGGTAGAAACGGCGTCTGGAGCACCGGCAACGGAAGCAGGTTCAGAAGCAGCCGTCCAAACAGGCGCGAAAGAAGCAGGCCTATCGCCACACCGAACAGAACGCCGAGCAGCGCGATCTCCACGCCCATAAGGACGGGGCGCAAAGCCAGCCATCGCGGTGGCACGCCCAGCGCCATGCCGATGCCGATCTCACGCCGCTCGGCCTGAATCGTGCGACTCGTGAGGCTGTAGGCAGCAAGCGCGGCGCCCGCCAGCACGAGCAGCGAGAGGATGCGCCACGTCTTCTGGTCCCCTTCGGCGTCGCGATAAAGGATTCGGTATGCCGGCTCGTTGGTGCCCTGGGTGAAGGTGACACCGACGCCGGGAAGCGCCCGCGCGATCGCGGCACGCACCCCGCTTTCAATCTGCGCGGGAGTCGTGCCTGGACGAGCACGCACCACAAGCTGGTTGACCTGCCCGAGCCGGCCGGTGACTCCCTGCGCTGTTCGCAAGGAGGTAAAGACGACGGCATACGAATCCTCGCCGCCGAGTCCGATGCCGCTGCTCGCCGGCAGGAAGTATTGCGGTTGAAACGCCCATCCCACCGACCGCAAGCTCGCGCCGCCAGCCATACGAAGCTCGCTAGCAACCTGGAGACCCCGAGCGGCGGCAAAGCTCCGCTCGAGCATCGCGACCGGCTGCCCTTCCTCGGCCCGGGTCAGCACCCGGCCGCGGTTGGCCGAAAGCCCGTCCACCACCGGTCGCGCGTCGATCCGTTGACCAACGACGAGGCCGGGGACCAGAATCGTGCGGCCCCGCTGGACGACATCGACCTGCGTCGGTAGCACGAGCTGCTCGCGAGCGGCCGCGACCCCTGGGACTCCGCCGATGGCGCGGTCGAGACTCCCGGCCGGAGCAAACCCCCCGTCGGGGAGCGACACCCGCAGGCTGTGAAAGCGCAACAAAGCGAAGCTCGCATCGTTAGCCTGCACACGCCAGGTCTGAAGGCTCGCGAGCCCGGTCGCCAAACCCGTGCCCAACGCAATGACAAGCGCTATCACGATCACCGGGACCGGTCTGCGCCGCAGATCTCGCCACGACCACGTGAGCCATAGCCGCATCCGCACGATGGCTACCAGTGCAGATCCGAGATCGCGGCCTGGCCGCCCGCTGGCGCGCCGTCGTACACGACCCTCCCGCTCGCCAGCTCGATCACTCGGTCGGCGACCCTCGCGATCTCGCGATTATGCGTGACCACCAGTACCGAGGTGCCCCGCTCATGCGTCTGGTCATGCAGCAGTTGCAGGATCTGAACCCCGGTGTGGAAGTCGAGCTCGCCGGTCGGCTCATCGGCGAGCAAGACCGGGTTCCCGGTAGCCAGCGCGCGCGCGATCGCTACGCGCTGCTGCTCGCCGCCCGAGAGCTCGTGTGGGAAGTGCCGGGTGCGAGCCGCCAGGCCGACGCGTTCGAGCATCTCGCCCGCGACTCCCCTGCGGTCGCGGCGTCCTGCGACGTCAGCCCCGAACTCGACGTTCTCGAGGGCACTCAACTCCGGAAACAGGTTGAAGGTCTGGAAGATGAACGACACCGTGTGCCGACGAAACGCGAACAGCTCACGCCGCGACGCGCGGGTGATGTCCTGCCCCGCGATCACAATGTGGCCCTCACTCGGGGAGTCCAGAGCCCCGATCAGGTTCAACAGCGTCGTCTTGCCGCTGCCCGACGGGCCGAGCACAACGATGAACTCCCCGCGGCACACGTTCACCGTCACGTCCTCGAGCGCGGTAACTACGTTCTCCCCCACCGTGAAGCGACGGCTTACACCGTGCAGATGCACGAGCGGGCCGACGTGATCGTCGACGCCGGCCGCGGCTTGGCCGGGCGCCTCATCTCGCATCTGTCGTGACACCGACACCAGCCCAGGCTACGACACCGCCAGCTGGCGGCATCCGTAGGAATCACTGGCGGGTCTTGAGTTTCTCCGCCGACACGACCACGACTTCGCGAAGTAGGCGCCGCAAAGCCCAGCGGTGGGAGTCGGACCACTTCGGTCTCTCGGAATGGGTCTACCTGGACTCGAACCAGCTACCGAGCAGTCTCCAGGCGGCGTCGCTTGGCCCCGGTTTATGGGATCACTAGTCGATAGCGACCGTGCCCGACACGCTCAAGCCTGGCCGTCGGCGCCCGCGCGCCGGTAGACAGGCAGCTCTCTTGACCGAATCCCTGGAGACGGGATGTCCGAGGAGTCCTTCAACCGCCGTCTGCGCCTCGGCGACGTCTATCGGGCGACCGGCCTCCGCCAGAGCCCTGACCACGGGCTCCCTGCCACGGCCCGTCAGCAAGACGCTCGGGCCGCGTTGATATGACCCACCGTCACGCCCGGTCCAGCAGAAAGGTGGAGCGAGACCGCTGCTCTTGTCGAGTTGCAGTAGCGAACCCGCACTCGCGCCGGGCTGTCGTTAAGGACGAGCCTCGAGCGTCTCGTGCGACAGCTAGTTGACGCCCGCTTTTCCTGGTCCAAGCGGTCGCGTCACAAGAGCGACGGCGCACTCGACGAACGAGAGCAGCACAAGGCGGTGGCGCCGCGTGCCGTCGCCCGTGCTGACGCTCGTCCAGGTCCCTGGCAGATTCAGCTGCCGAGTGATTCCTTGCCCTTCACGGTGTCGGCGATGTACTCACCGCGAGTGACCTTGCCGTTGCTCAGTGTGAAGAGGTGCAGATAACGTGACTGCGTTGATCCGCCTGGGCCGGTGGCGCTTTGAATGCCACGGACCACCACGTGGTCACCGGCGTCGATGTACTCGTCCGGGTCCACGCTGAACTTGCTCCAGTACTTCGGAATATCCGCGAAGCTCCCGAGGACCGCGTCGCGGCCACGGAAGACGCCGCCGTTCGGCAGCGTGTCGGGCGTTTCCCATTCAACGTTGTCTGCGAAATACTTCCCGACTCCCTCCAAGTCGCCGCTCCTGAAAGCTTCATATGCGGCCCGTGCGACCTCTACGTTCTCAGCTGACATTCCTTCTCCCTCGTTGCGTGTGCGAGGCCCCCGAGCCTACTTGAATCACTTCGTCCGCGGCGGTCTGCACACCGAGCTTGAGCGTGTCGGCCGACGCCGTCGTCGCTCCTGCTTCGCTAGAGATCCAAGCGCCCCCGCTGCGACCGAGCTCGCGCTCGCTCAGGACGAGCTTCAGCCGTACGAGCGCAGGCTCGCAACACGATCGCTTTCGCGGCGCGAAGCAGTCGTCTGGCTGTCCTCAGCCGGCGCGCTCGGGTGTCGTCCAAGGCGGCAGCCCCAGCTAGGTGTCCCGACACGCCTGCAATGGTGGCGAAAACGAAACTCCAGCCCGACTCGCAAGCCCCGTAACGGGCGTCTCAACAAGCGATCCAGGTGCGATTGTGCATTACGCTCCGTGGATGAGTCCTCCCGCGACTCTTCTCATGTGGTTTCAACTGCGCTCGCCGGAGCTGTCCGAAGACTTTGAGCGTCTGATGGCGGAGGATCGGGACATCGTCAGCGGGTCGCTGGACACAATGTCGGACTGGCGTCTCACGCGGCCGGCGGACGTGCCCGGACAGGCGATCGGTCAAGCTGACTACGTGCTTATCGCAGAGATCGTCGAAGTCGAGCGCTGGGAGCAACAGGCGAGCGAACACGTCCAACGCTTGGCGGACAACTTGGCGCATCTCGTCTCGAGCCGGGGGATGCTCGTCGTGCGTCCCGTCCTTTGAAGTCAGCGATCGGTGGAGAGCGATCAGACCGGTGCTGCAGACGAGGTTGCGAGGGGCGGTCGCGGGGGCGGTCGCGGCGGCGGTGATGACGCTCGAGCAGCCGCTCGACAAGCGCCTCTTCGACTCCAAGTACGACGACGTCGAGATCCTCGGCAAGCTCGTGACGCGCGGCGACGACTGGCAACCCATCGGCTTCGCGCTCCACGTGCAGAACGGCGCGATCTTGGGCGCCGCATACGCGCGGCTCAAGCCGTCCCTGCCGGGCCCGGCGGTCCTCCGGGGCCTGCTGGCAGGCCTCATCGAGCACGTCGCGACCTGGCCGATGACCGTCCTGGTCGACCGCTACCACCCTGCGCGCAAGGAGCTACCGAAGCTCGCCGCCAACCGCCGAGCCTTCGGCCAGGCGACGATCCGCCACGCAGTGTTCGGCGTCGTCCTCGGGCTCCTCGAGCACGCGCTCAATGACCGCACTGCATAGCTGACGTTGTAGCTCGGTGAGCTCCTCGCTTTCATGCGCCTGCGGGGCGCGCTACCGGTCTCATCTTTCGCTGTCACGCACCGCTCCCGCTTCGCGCGATTTGCGAGCGTTGGCCGAGCTTCCCTCCAGACGCCTGGTAAGGGCGAAACCCAGGCGTCTCTTCGGCCTGTTTCCAACAACCTGCCTCCGGCGATCGCCGTCTGCGAGCTCTGACCCCCGTCTGCGCCGCCGAGGAGCTGGCCGGACTCGAACCGGCGACCTCGTGACGGCGTACCGCACGCTCCGCCGGCCCTCGCTCTTACGCTCCGGCCGTAGCCCGGTCGCTCGTGCCCTCGAACTCGAAGCGGGTGCCGACACTGCTCTGCACGAACGCGTCGGGGAAGCGCGCGGCGAGCGCGTGCGTCGCCCTCCACCCCGTGCAGTGGGTGGGCACGAGGTAGTCGGGCGCGAGCTCCGCGAACGCGTCGCACGTCGGGCCGATCAGCGGCTCGAACCGTGGCCCGCTGAGATGGAAGCCTCCGACGACGGCGTGCAGATGCTCGCCGCCCGCCACCCTCGTCACGTAGCGCAGCGTATTGACGATCCCGGCGTGACCGCAGCCGGTGAGCACGACCAGGCCCTTGCCGCGAACGTTCGCGACAAGAGCCTGGTCGTCGAGGACGAGCTGGTCGGGCTGCCACTCGCCGTCGCGGCACGCCTGGTGGCTGGGCGCCAGGCCCTGCTCGAAGGTCGTGGTCCGATCGACCTCGCCGGTCACTAGCAGCGCGCCTTCGAGCAGGAACGAGGGCTCACGCCGCTCGGCGATCTCAAAGCCAGCGCCTTCGAGCGCGTGCCGGCTGGGGGACGCGATCAGGACCGGCTCTCGGCCCGGGAGCGCGATCCGTCTCCGATTCCAGGCCTCGGGGTGGAGGAAGACGGGCAGCTCGTTCGTCCCCAGCTCCCGGATCAGCCCCTGCATCCCGCCAACGTGGTCGAAGTGGCCGTGGCTGAGGACGATCGCCTCGACATCCCGCGGCGATAGCTCCAGCCGTCGCATGTTCTCGACCAGGCCGTCCGGCGAGATCCCCGTGTCGAACAGGACTCGATGCTCGCGGCCGCCGCGGCTGAAGGTGACGAGCGCGGCGAAACCGTGCTCCGCCCGCAGTGCGTCGAACGCCTCCCCGCCCTCCAGCGCGGGCGCCGGCACGCGCGGGCCCGAGCCCATCTTCGGCCGCACGGCCGGCCCCTCGTCCACCAGCAGGATGTCCGTGAGGTTGTCGACCAGTGTCGTGATCGTCAGGGCGTCGACGGGCTCCAGGGCGATCGGCTCGACGTCCGGCATGACGCGAGATGATCGCACCTTCGCGCTCCGTCGAATGGACCCGGCTGGACTCGAACCCGCCACCTACCGCCCGTTCCAATGAGTTCGTCTGCAAGGTCACCGATTCGCAGGCGCCTTTATCCGTCCGAAACCCGCGCTGAGTTCTGCTTCTGCGAGCAAGCGGGCGCGACCTCGCGGAGCTGTGCGCTTTCACATCGGACGACGTCCGAGCGCTTCGGCTGACGGTGAGTTCACGCTTGCTCGTCGACCGAAAGCGAGCGTGCGCCGGGCATCTGCTGGTACGACTGGTGCTCGTCCCTTGCGCTCGTCTCGCCGCGCGTCGCCGCGCGGGTGCTTTTGGGCGAAAACATGCGGACGCGACGCACCGCGACGCTCTTATGTTCGCATGCGCGTGTCGTCCGCTGGCTCACGGACGAGGTGGCTCGCGCTGCGGCGGGAGCGCCCGTGCGGATCGGGCGTGAGACATCGGCTGACGAGAGTAGACTCGACGGCGTCACCGCTGGCAGGGGAGGCGACATCACAGGTAGACCGTTCATTCGATCAGCTTCGCGTCTTGCGCTCTCGCTGGTCGCTGTGCTGCTCGGCTCCGCCGCCGCGGGCCCGGCGGACGCAGGCGCGACGAGCGTCTACGTGCCGAGCTTCAACGAAGGGACGGTCTTCCAGTACGGCGTCGGCACGGGCGGCCTGCTGAGCGCACTCGCGCCGCCGACGGCGCCCCTGAACCTTGGGGGTTGGGGGGTGGCGGTCACGCCCGACGGCAGGAGCGTATACGTCGCCAACAAGAGCAAAGAAGTGTGGCAGTACGACGTCGGCCCAGGAGGCGTGCTCTCGCCGAAATCTCCCGAATCCGTGACGGCGGGGAACGCCCCGGTCGAAGTCGCGATCAGCCCGGACGGGACCAGCGTGTACGTGACCAACCAGCTCAGCGACACCGTCTCGCAGTACGACGTGGGCGCCGGAGGAGCGCTGGCGCCCAAGACGCCGCCGACGGTCGCGACGGGGAAACATCCGAATGGGGTCGCGGTCAGCCCGGACGGCCGGAGCGTGTACGTCGCAGACGGCGGCAGCAAAGATGTTGCGCAGTACGACGTCGGCGCGGGAGGGGTGCTGACGCCGAAGTCGGCCAAACCGGTGCCCGCGGGCGAAGAAGCGTGGGGCATCGCCATCAGCCCCGACGGCAGGAGCCTGTATGTCGCCGACTACGGCACAGGCAGCGTGTTCCAGTACGACATCGGGGTCGGCGGCGTGCTGTCTGCGAAGTCGCCCGCGTCGGTCCCGGCCGGGGAAGGCGCGACCGCCATCGCGATCAGCCCCGACGGCCGCAGCCTCTACATCGCCAACGACACGGCCACGGCGGCGGAAGCGATCTCCCAGTACGACGTTGGCTCCGGGGGTCTGCTGTCGCACAAGCCGCTAGCCTTCGTCGCCGCCCCCGTGGTCGGTGCTGAGGGGATCGCGATGACGCCCGACGGGGGGAACGTGTACCTCGCCGAGGAGGGCGCGCCGCTCCTCGCGCAGTACGACGTCGGTCCGGGAGGGGCGCTGTCTGCGAAGTCACCCCCGTCGGTGACGGCCGGTAACAAGGCCGCAGGCGTGGTGGCAACGCCCGACCAGGGACCGTCGGCCTCGTTCACCTCGGGCGCAGTCCCCGCGGGCTCGCCCAGCGCGTTCAACGGGGCCGCCTCGAGCGATCCCGACGGTACGGTCTCCTCCTACAGCTGGAGCTTCGGCGACGGGACCACGGGCAGCGGCGCCGCCCCAACCCACATCTACGCGGTTCCCGGCACCTACACGGTGACCCTGCAGGTCACCGACGAAGCAGGTTGCTCGGCTGCCGAGGTGTTCACCGGCCAGACCGCCTACTGCAACGCGAGCGGTCACGGGATAGCCACCGCGCTCGTCACGGTGCCCCCCGCGCCGATCGTCCTCGCGCCGCCGATCGTCCTCGCGCCGCCGAAGATCACCGGAGCTCACCAGTCGGCCTCGCGCTGGCGGGAGGGACACAAGATCGTTCAAATCAGCCGCCGCCGCCCGCCCGTCGGCACGACCTTCTCGTTTTCGCTGAACGAGTTCGCCACGGTGAGCTTCGCCTTCACCCATCAGGTCGGCGGCCGCCGCGTGGGACGCCACTGCGTCGCGCAGACGAGGCGCAACCGGCACCGCCGCGCGTGCAGGCGCAGCGTAACGGCGGCGACGATGTCCTTCCCGTTGCATCCGGGCAGGAACAAGCTCGTGTTCCAGGGCCGGGTGACGCATTCGCGCACGCTCGGGCCAGGCCGCTACACCCTAATCATCACCGCGACCAACTCCGCAGGCGCGAGCTCCAACCGTGTCTCGCTGACCTTCACGATCGTGCGATAGACGGAGGGCCCGTCCCTCCATCACCTCGAGTGGGCCTGCCCGGGCGCCTCGGCCGCCGGATGTTCGACGAGCGCGATCGCGCGACTGGCGGTGAACCTTCCCGCGAGCACCGGCCTACACGTGTGCATCTCTGCCAGCGCCGCCGCCGGTCGGGCCTAAGACGCAAAGCTGCTCGTCGCCAAGACGGGGGAGTCGCATAGCCCCCGCTCTCGCGGCTGAGCGAGCGTCTGAACTGAGTCCTCGCCGACGCTCGCTGCGGACGGTGGCTGTTGCACAAAGCCGTCTGCGAAAACCTGGGCTGCGCTCGCTGTGATGGTTGCTGAGGGGCCTCGCAGCGTCCAAACCGAGCCGGGCGCGCCGCGGGCGAGCGACGACCTGCGGCTTTTTCGACCCCACCCTTAGAAAGGCTTCAGTGAGCCCGCCAGGGGTTTGTGCAACAGCCACGACGACGTCCAGGCGTCTCGCGCCTGCGAAGCCGCGCTACCGCTTCGCCTGGCGGAAGCGAGCGTGACGAGCCTGTCCGGCGGCACGCTTGGAAATCGTCCTGATCAGGCGTCTCGTGCGCAGTGGGGGAGACGCCCGCACATCGAGAAGCAGAAGCGCCGGGCTGGCCAGTGCTCACCCACGAGGGGGTCGCACACAAACCGGGCTGGGTCCGGCGGGAGCCGCTCGATGAGCGGGTGTCGCTACATCTCGGGGGTATGACAGCCTAGATGCGGCCGGCCGCTGCCCGGGCGGGGCGGGTTCCATGCTTTCCGGACCGTGGGGGAATGCCCGGCCGTGGGTGTCGGCGGGACTGAGGTCCGTGGAAACGCGGCCTGGTCCCTGTTACTTCTTGGCGGCCTCGAAGTAGGGGTTGTTGCCCGAGGCGTGGTCGGTGACGTCGACCACGTCGCCGATCTCTGGCACCGCCTCGGTAATCGCGACCTCGATGCCCTGGCTGAGGGTGACGGTCGCCATGCCGCATCCCTGACAGCCGCCACCCAGGCGCAAATAGGCTGTTTGGCCCTCGATGCCGGCCAGCTCGGCGTGCCCCCCGTGCGCGGCGATGCGCGGATTTACCTCACGGTCGAGCACCGCCATAACCCGGCGCGCAAGCTCGCTGTCGAGGTCTCCCTGTGGTGGTCTGGGCGATACCGGCGGCGGCCCCGGGGCACCGACGCCCGGTGCCATGCTCATGGGCAGCGTGGGAAGGGCGCCGAGAGCAGGCGGCTTGTTGGGATTGATGACCCTGAAGCCGCTGCGCAGCGGGCTTTCGCTCCAGTCGATCGTGGCGCCGCGCAGCTTCTCTACGCTGTCGGCGGCTATCACAATAAGTAGGTCGCCCTCGTGCTGGACGACGTCATCGTTGTCCGCGGGGCTAAGCGGATCGAGCGACAGCGCGCAGGCGTACTCTCCGTCGGCTGAGCCGCTGACGTGGACCGACAACCCATAGCTGTCAGGTTCCGCCATGTCGGCCCGAAAGGCATGAACTCTGTCCAGCGCCGTCTGCGTGATGGCCACGATGGAAATATCGCCCACCGATCTACCATAGCTAGGTGGATCGCCTGCTCCTAATCCTGCCATCGGCCACCTACCGCGCGGCGGACTTCATGACCGCGGCGCGGGAAATGGGTGTGGCGATCACGGTCGCCAGCGAGCGCCGGGCGACCATGTCGGAGACGATGGGCGATCGCGCGCTGACGCTGCGGCTGTCGGACCCGCAAGACGCCGCCGAGACGATCATCGCCCGTGCGCGCGACACGCCATTCGCGGCGATAGTCGGCGTTGATGACCAGGGCGTGATGGCCGCGGCGCTTGCCTCCGAGCGCTTGGGACTGGCGCACAATCCGCCGGCGGCCGTCGCTCGCACGCGCGACAAGGCGGCCATGCGCCAAGCGCTGGCCGACGCGGACGTACCCCAGCCGCACTTCGTGGTGCTGGCACCGGGGGCTGACCTGTCCACCGCGACGCCGACGGTCGGACTTCCCTGCGTGGTCAAGCCGTTGTCGCTCTCGGGGAGCCAAGGTGTGATCCGGGCTGATGACCTCGACCAGGCGCGGTCGGCGGTCGAGCGGGTGCGGCGTATCCTCGCCGCAGCGGGGCAACCGGCCGATGCACCGCTACTGCTCGAGAGCTACCTGCCCGGCGCGGAGGTGGCGGTCGAGGGTCTGCTGCGGTCGGGGCGGCTGGAGGTGCTGGCCATCTTCGACAAGCCCGACCCACTCGAGGGACCGTACTTCGAGGAGACTCTCTACGTCACCCCCTCGCGGCTGCCCGCCGCGGTCCTGGCCGAGGTCAGGACAGTGACCGCTCGGGCAGCGGAGGCACTCGGGCTGCGGGAGGGGCCCATACACGCCGAGCTGCGTGTGAGCGACCGGCACGTGGGCGTGCTGGAGTTGGCGGCTCGTTCGATCGGAGGGCTGTGCTCGCGCGCCCTGCGCTTCGGCGCCGGCGTCAGCCTGGAGCAGCTCATCCTCCGCCACGCCCTGGGACTGCCATTTGATGAGCTCTCTCGCGAGTCGCCGGCGGCCGGGGTGATGATGATCCCCATCCCCCGCGGCGGCACGTTGGTGCAGGTCGACCGTCAGGAGCAGGCCCGCGCCGTGCCGGGCGTCGGCGGCCTTGAGATCACCATCGCACGCGGGCGCCCGGTCGTGCCCCTTCCCGAGGGCGATCGTTACCTGGGCTTCCTGTTTGCGCGCGGGTCGACGCCGGACGCAGTCGAGCGCTCCCTGCGCGAGGCCCACTCATGCCTGGGAATCCGGATCGAGTCGCCTTCCAGGCCTCTACCTGAGGCGGTGGCGGTGCGCTAGCGTGAGGGCCGCGTGCGCGTCCTGCTGATCTCCACCTACGAGCTGGGCCACCAGCCGTTGCACGTCGCGTCCCCGGCCGCCGCCCTGCGCCGCGTCGGGCACGAAGTCCGTTGCCTGGACCTGAGCGTAGAGCCCTGGGATCCCGACGCACTGGACTGGGCTGGGGCAGTCGGCTTCTCGGTGCCGATGCACACCGCCACGCGCCTGGCGCTGAACGCGGCCCGCCGGCTTCGCCGCGAGCACCCGCGGCTGCCGATCTGCTTCTACGGCCTGTACGCGCCGGTGAGCCGCGAGCTGGTGGTCGGCGAGCTCGCGGGCCGCGCGATCGCCGGTGAGTACGAGCCGGCGCTGTCGGCCTGGGCGAGCGGTCTGGCCAGCCCCAGCGCCCTCCCCCGGGCCGCCGAGCAGCCCATCATCCACCTTCAACGCGGGAACTTCGACCCGCCGGCGCGTGAGCTGCTACCTCCGCTCGAGCGCTACGCCCGCCTGGCGGTGCGCGGCGAGGAGCGCCTGGTCGGCTACGTGGAGGCCAGCCATGGCTGCGTGCACCGCTGCCGGCACTGCCCGGTTCCCGCGGTCTACGACGGGCGCATACGGATCGTGCAGGCGGACACGGTTCTGCGCGACATCGAGCGTCTGGTGGGCATGGGCGCCCGTCATATCACGTTTGGTGACCCGGACTTCCTCAATGGCCGAGGCCATTCGATCGCCATCGTTCGCGCGCTTCACGAGCGCTTCCCGACACTCACCTTCGATTGCACCACCAAGGTCGAGCACGTGCTAGAGCATGCCGACGTTTGGGAGGAGCTGGCCGCCTCGGGCTGCCTGTTCGTGGTCAGCGCGTTGGAGTGCGTCAACGACGAGATCCTGGCCCGCCTGGACAAGGGCCACACCACCGAGGAGGCCGTACTGGCCATCGAGGTGCTGCGCGATCAGGGAATTGAGACGCGACCCTCTTTCATGCCGTTCACTCCCTGGTCGACGCCGGCTGACGTGCTCGACATCCTGGACTTCGTCGTCGCGAACGACCTGGTGGCAAACGTTGACGCGGTTCAGTACACGATCCGGCTGTTGGTGCCCGAGGGTTCTCTGCTGCTGGAGCGGGAGGACCTGCGCGAGCACCTCGGGGCCTACGACGCCGAACGCCTGAGCTACCCCTGGCGGACGGCCGACCCGGCCGCTGACCGGCTGCAGGGCCGTCTGAGCGCACTGGTCGAGCAGAGCATGGCCGCGCAGGAGCCGATAGGGCAGGTCTTCTCCCGCGTCCGGGCGGCGGTGCGCGACGCGGCTGGGAAGACGCGAGACGGCGAGTGCGAAGCGATCACGATGGGCTCGACGGAGGGACGGCCTCGGCTCACCGAGCCCTGGTTTTGTTGTGCGGAGCCAACTGAGAACCAGTTTGGTCCTCTTAACGAATAGGGCCGGCGTTCCGACCGTGCAAGGGCGCGCAGGAGGGTCGGCTACAGCGTGATGACCTGGTCCGGCGGATCGCTGGCCAGCGCGGCGTACAGATCCGGGAAGCAGCCCACCCGCACGCCAGCGACGGTTCCCTTCGGCACAGCCGAACCGATCTCACCCTCGGCCAGACAGCGCTCCAGCGCGCACTGGTCGCACAGCATCAGCAGCATGCCGTGCTCGGCTGCGACGCGACCCAGACGCTCACCGATCGGGTCGCCCTCGCGCAGCAGATACGTGTTGTCATCGAAGAAGAACATACCCACGACATCGACTCCGTGGCTTCCCTGCTCCAGCTGGGGCAGGATCATCTTGCCCAGCTTGTAGCTGGCCGTGTGACCGGACGTGGAAAAGACGTAGGCAACCTTCACCGAGGCTGAAGCGTAGACGACCTATGTTCGGGAGATGGGCATCGTCGCTGTCGCACGCAAGCTCGCGTGTTTGTTCCGGACATGCGAGCGCTTCGGGAGCGCGACCCCGGCTAGCCTGCCAGGCGATACTGGAGCGGTGACCGATCGCAATGTGCTCGGTGGCGAGCTTGAGCCGTGTGGCATCGACCCCCTCACCGGCTTCTACCGTGACGGGTGCTGTCGTAGCGGTTTGGAGGACCGGGGCAGCCACACGATCTGCGCGGTGGTCACGTCCGCGTTCCTCGAGCACCAGCGTCGTATTGGCAACGACCTGATCACCCCGATGCCTCAGCACCACTTCCCGGGGCTCGCGCCCGGCGACCGCTGGTGCGTGACCGCGGTGAACTGGCTGCGGGCGCACGAGGACGGCGCGGCGGCCTACGTAGTGCTGGCGTCCACCCATGAGCGGGCGCTTGAGGTCGTTTCTCTCGCCGCGCTCCAGGAGCACACCGTCGACGTCCCCCCGGATCCCGGACCTTTCGGGGACTAGGTCACGATTGAAGCCGACGAGCGACCGCCTCCTTAGTAGACGCTCCCTGGTAGGTCTTGCAAACTCACGGGTCCGGCGACGCCCCTACCACGGCGCTCTGGAAGGCTGCGCCCAACACCTAGCCCAGCAATCGCCGAGGAGGCCATCCATGCGCCGCGCCGCACGCCGTGCCACCGTCGTAGCCCTCGCCATCTCGACCGCGCTCCTCGTCGCGACCAGCACCGCGGAGGGAGCCGGCAACGTCGTGCTCGGCTCGTCGGCCTTCGCGAAACCTTACGGGGAAGGCTGGGGCACGGCCCGACCCGCGAAGCTCTACAACGGCGGCGATCCCAGCGGACTCGTGAAACAAACCCAGTGGACGAGCTGGGGCGGCCGGACGGCGATCGGATACGGCCTCGGGTGGATCTTCAAGCCGGGCGGCGGCTACTACGGCCGGCCCGTGCTCGTCGAGCTACGCGCACAGGCGCTCGGCCACTGCGGATCCCAGCCGGCCTACACGCAGCTAGCCATCCGAACGCCGTCGAAACCAGAAGCACCGCTCGGCTCATGGCACCTGTGGTCGGCAGCCAAGAGCCTCTGCCACTCCGGGTTCTAGGTGGGGCGCCGGAGTCGGTTTGCACGCCTCTGACGGCGATTCTTGAGCTGGCCGGTGGTCCCGACCGAGACGCTCAGCGCTCTCGCAGAGGACGACGAGGACTCGTCCCAGCGACGGCTCAGAAGACTTCCGCTTCCCCATGGCTAAGGAGGCGTCTCCGGCGAGGCGCCCGAGAGTGCTCGTCCTCGTCCAGAGCGGTCGTCTGCTCGGCACCAGGGCGCGCGACTGCCTTCACGCGCAAGCAGAAGTCTGCGAGACGGCGGTGCGCCGCACTCGTTTAGGGGGAGGGGACTCATGCGGACGGATCGACGATCCGCTCGGTGTTCCGTCAAGCCCGATGGCGGCATACCGATAGTGCTCAAATGTCTGCCCAGCCTGTAACGAGCTGGCTTCGGGCCGTTGGCAGAATCGCGGGGGTCGGATTGGCGGCCGTGCTCCTCTTCCTAGGCGTATTCGCCGTTTGGTCGAGCAACCGGGGCGTCGACAGCGCCTCGCGGCTCAAGCGCTCGCAGCTGATCTCGAGCGCCTATAGCCGCGCGCGCCTTGCGATCGATGACGAGCGCCTGCTCGAGCATCAGTACATGATCGGTCACGGCAGCAACTACAACGCCGCCCGCACGCCCGGCCTGCGCGCGAAGTTTGACACCTTGTCGACCCAGGCGACCACGGCACTCGTGGCGCTCGAGCGGCTTGGCGACCCTGGCGACCGACAGCTGGCCGCGCGGCTTCTCGCGACGGAGCGGGCCTACCACACGGCTACCGACCAGGAGTTCACGGCGGCGATGATCGGCAACCAGTCGATGGCCCAGATACACGGGTCGATGGCCGACAGAAGCTTCAACGACCTCAATGCCGAATTGGCGGCGGCGACCGACGCTCGCTCTAGCGAAGCGCTGGAAGAGCTGAACTCGCTGCAACGCACCGAGCGCAACATCTCCAGGGTGACGGTTCAGACCGTGCCCCTTGCACTTGTGCTGGTGGCAGCCTTCTGGTTCGTTCTCCGCGGATATCGCCGCCGCGTGGAGGACCAGCGCTCCGAGGCGCGGCTCAGCTCGCTGGTCAAGAACGCCTCCGACGTGATCTGCATCGTGGGAGAGGACGCGGCGATCCGCTACGTGAGCCCCTCGGTCGAGCGGATGTTCGGATATCCCCCGAGTGCACTAACGGACGCTCGTCTCATCGAGATAGTGCACCCCGACGAGCGGCGACGAGTGCTTGTGTTCCTTGAGGCGATCGCCGCACAGCCTGCCGACCGCCCGCACAAGGCGGAGTTCCGGATGCGTCAAGGGATGCAGGGCTGGAGCGATGTCGAGGCTCTCGGTACGAACCTTCTCGGAGATGAGGCCATCAACGGCATAGTGCTCAACATCCGCGACGTCACCGAGCGCAAGGCGTTCGAGGCCGAACTGGAGCACCAAGCATTTCATGACACGCTCACCGGCCTACCCAACCGGGCGCTCTTCCGCAACCGTGTCGAGCATGCGCTGGCCGGACAGCGTCGCGACGGCTTGCCGGTCGCCGTCCTCTTCCTTGACATCGACGACTTCAAGGATGTCAATGACAGCCTCGGGCATGCTGCCGGCGATAACGTGCTGCAGGAGGTGGGCCGTAGGCTCGATGAGTGCATGCGGGCGGTTGACACCGCTGCACGCTTGGGCGGCGACGAGTTCGCCGTCCTGATCGACGGCTCCGAGAGCGAGATGCAAGCCATCGAGATCGCCCATCGCGCGATGGACGCCCTCGGGGTCACCATGCAGATCGATGGCAAGCAGATCACGATCGCGACGAGCATCGGGATCGCCTTCAGTGGCGAGGAAGGGTCCGTCGGTCGCACTTCCGAGGAGCTCTTGCGCGACGCGGATGTGGCGATGTACATGGCCAAGGAGGCCGGGAAGGGGGGCTACCAAGTCTTTCAGCCCGAGATGCACGCCAAGGCGCTCGCGCGGCTCGAGCTCAGAGCCGAAATCCAGCGGGCGATGGACTCCGGGGAGTTCACGGTGCGCTACCAGCCGATCATGGATCTCTCCCGCGGTGACATGGCAGGCATGGAGGCGCTTGCCCGGTGGGAGCACCCCATCCGTGGCACATTGTTGCCAATCGACTTCATCCCCCTCGCGGAGGCGACCGGCCTGATCATCCGGCTGGGACATCACATCCTCCGGGAAGCGTGTCGGCAGGCAGCGGCGATGCAGCAGGAGTGTCCTCGCGACCCGCCGTTGTCGATTTCGGTCAACGTGTCCGCGTTCCAACTGCAGCGCCCGGAGTTCGTCGAGGAGGTGCGCGGTGTGCTGCGAGAGACCGGGATCGCGCCGAGCAGTCTGATCCTCGAGCTGACGGAGAGCGTCATGATGCGGGATTCGGAGCTGAGTATCGTGCGCATGAATGCCCTGCGCTCCCTCGGTGTCAAGCTTGCCATCGACGACTTTGGTACGGGCTATTCGTCACTGGGATACCTCCGCAGGTTCCCCGTCGACATCCTGAAGATCGACAGGTCATTCCTGGCCGATCCCAGCCGACAGGTAACGGAGCTGACCGCGGCGGTGGTGGATCTGGCGCGGATCTTCGAGCTTCGAGCAGTGGTTGAGGGGGTCGAGGATGAGGCCCACCTCGAGCGCCTCCATGACATGGGCTGCGACTTCGGCCAGGGCTTCTACTTCGCCAAGCCACTCTCCCGCGAGGAGCTTGCGGCGTTCGCGATTTATGGGTCAGGCGTGGGCGACACGAGCGACGTCGCGGCGCTCGCCGCGGTGCCGCCATCCACAGGCCGTGGCGAGGTGGACTGATCGCACACCGTGGGTCGCTGACCGAGGGAGTTGAACCGGGGCCGCCACCGCGGGCTGGCTCGTAGGGACCGAATCACCCTTCCTTGGCCCAGCTGAGCTCTGGGTTGAGGTAAGTATCGAGCCATCCCCCGGCGCGCGTCAGGTCGCGGCGCCGCGACCCGCTGCGTCTTGGAGCGCTCAGCTCAGGGGCGAGAGCACGGCCAGCGCGTCGCCAACGCATTGCCCGGAGAAGCGGGCGTCTCGGCGGGCGACGAACTCATTGCCGCTCTGGACGACGTGCGAGCACGTCGCCTGAGGGTGGGTTCACGCCTGCTTACGCAGCGCAACGCGGAAGTGTCGCGCGAGCCCCCGATGCGACGAAGCTGCGCGTATACGAACTGGTCGGCCACCGCGCTCGAGCCGCTCCAGGGCGCTCTTAGGTGGTCGGCGTGGTCGCCGGAGCCGCTGTGATTGGGCGGCCCTTCGTCCACACCCTGTGCGCGAGCAGCGCAACGGCCGCGTAGATCGCAAGTGCGTTCACGGCATGCAGAAAGCCCAGCCATGGGACCGACGTCGAGGCGACGCCGAGGATGAACTGCAATATGCCGAGCAGGACGATCCCGCCCGACCACTTGAGGTAGCTTTCACCGAGGCGTCCGGCGAGCGAAACGATCAAGAGCGCCAGCATGACGAGAACGATGAGAGTGCCAACGGCGCCATGCGCGTTGAAGCTGTCTTCGATCGTTTTCTGCGAGAGAGGCGCCTTTTCCGCTTTGTGGATTACATCGAACGCGCCGTATCCCGCGAACCCGACCTGCACGACGATCGCTGCGAACAGAACTGACGTCAGCCAGCGAAAGGCCGTGCGCATGCGCGGCACGATACAGGACCCCTGAGAGTGCTCGCCGACTCCCCCTAGCTCCGGTCACCGGCACTTACCCGGCTCGTAGCCTGCTTCCCGGCAGTGGCCGTGCCACCGGCTGACGCCTACTCGGAGAGTCGGCACTGGTGTGGCTGCCGGGTGTCGTTGCATCACTTCGAGTCGGCCGGACCTCCGCGCTCGCGTGGACCGGGGGCGCCGCGGCGATGGTGCGCGTCCAGACGCCTTTGACCGCTGCTTACGCAGCCAAGCGAGCGCGCCGAAGACCCGGCGCGACGTGCCCCCTTTGGACGATTCTCGATAGCCCGACCCGACGGAGCCGACACGACTGCTTTCCTATGGCGAAAGGAGCAGTCTCGCGAGTGCTGGACGAGACGCTCGCGGCTCGTCCAAACCAGGAGCGTGAGCCGCTCCCACCGACGCGCTCGCATCCGCGGCGATGCAAGCGCTCAAGAGCCAGCGTAGCGTCGTCGTGCCGGCGGATCGAGTGGACACTCCCATTCCTGCGTGTCCGGCGTAAGGAGCGGTGTTGTTCGCCTCGGGAAACCCGCAGCCGGGTCATGGGAAGCTACAGATGTGTCCAGGGGCGTGGCGGGCGTATCGTTGGTCGGGAAGGATGCCAACCCAGATAGTCGGGATGCTTGGCGACACTGACGAACGAAGGAGATCGAAATGGGCGAGCACACCGACAAGATCAGCGGACGCGTGAAGCAGGCCCTCGGAGCGCTCAAGGGTGATCGCGACCTCAAGCGCGAGGGCGAACACCAGGAGCGCAAGGGCGAGGTCAAGGGCCATATCGACGACGCCGTCGACAAGGCGCAGGACGCAGCCGACGACCTGAAGGACAAGGTCGAGAGTGCCGTCGACAAGGCATAGGCCGCCGTCGACGGGCTGAAGGACAGGGGGAGCCGTACGCTCAGCGCCGAGCTCGTCGCGAGCGAGTGTCGGAGTAGAGTGCTGATCCTCCGTCTTGCCACACTGCCTAGCGCTCCCCGTGCTCCGCTGACCTCGCGTTCGTGGGATTCGATCACGAAGAACGTGTTGGTCCTCTGGATGCCCACCTGGATGCGGAGTTGCCGTAAGGGACGACTTGGAGGAGCCAGCACTGACGACCTGATCACGACTGCTTGACCGGGCGTAAGCGGGCGTCTGCCCACCCTGCGACGACGCGCTCCAGATTCGTCCAACTCGAAAGTGTCGGGCCCGATCACTAACGCGCCCGCTCGCGTCGCAAAGTAGGCGTGTACACTGAGACTGCGCGCCGGGTTCTCTCTTCGGTCAGCTCTCTATCCTCCGCGCGGTCAGCCTCGAGAGCGCCGGATGGGAGCTGGTAATGGCGGACGCAGACCTCTCGAGCGGTGGGCAGCTGGCTGTTCATCGGGCCGGTGAGGAGCCGTCGGACTCGGCCGGGGACCCGCGGATTCGCCGCCTGCAGGATATCGGTCGCGTCCTGACGTCAGAGCTCGATCAGGAGATCGTACTGAACCACCTCCTTGAGACCGCGCGGGAGATCACGGGGGCGCGCTACGCCGCGCTGGGGATCCTGGACGAGCAGCACAGCGGGCTCGAGCGGTTCTTGACCTCGGGCGTTGATGAGGCAACCCACCAGGCGATCGGAGACCTTCCTCGCGGGCGGGGGGCGCTGGGCGTGCTGATTGACCATCCGCAGCCGTTGCGCCTGCGCGAAGTGGGCCAGCATCCGAGCAGCTACGGGTTTCCCGCCGGGCACCCGGTGATGCGGAGCTTCCTTGGCGTGCCGATCGTGATCCGGGGGCAAGCGTGGGGCAACCTGTACTTGACCGAGAAGGCCGAAGGCGAGTTCACCCAGGCGGACGAGGAGGACGCGGTTACCCTCGCGCAGTGGGCGGCGATCGCGATCGAGAACGCCAGGTTGTATGAGACCAGCGAGCGCCGCCGCCAAGAGCTTGAGAGGGCCTTCCGGGGTGTTGAGGCGACCCGCGATGTGGCGCTCGCGATCGGCGGGGAGATTGCGCTCGAGCACGTGCTTGAGCTGATAGTCAAGCGCGGGCGTGCGCTGGTCAGCGCCAGGAGCCTCGTGATCATGCTGCGCCACGGCGAGGAGTTCGTCGTGCAGGCGAGCGCCGGCCATCTGCAGGACGTGCGAGGTGTGCGCCTGTCGATCGCCGCGTCGACCTACGGGCAGGTGCTCGAGCGCCGTCGCCCCGAGCGGGTCGCTGACGTCGTTTCGCGACTCGGGATCGCCCCGGAAGAGTTCGGCGTGGCCGATTCGCAGACTGCCCTGCTGGTGCCGATGGTTTACCGCAGCGATGCGGTGGGAGTCCTAGCTGCCTTTGATCGCGGCGAGGCCAGCGAGGCGTTCACAGAGGATGACGAGCAGGTGCTGCGCACGTTCGCGGTGAGCGCCGCGACCGCCGTCGTCCTGGCGCAGAGCGTACGGGCCGATCGACTGCGCAGCTCGCTTGCGGCCGCCGACGCCGAGCGGCGTCGCTGGGCACGCGAGCTACATGATGAGACGCTGCAGAGCCTCGGTGGCCTGCGTGTGCTGCTTTCCTCCGCGTTGCGCCTCGATGATCTGCAGCCGGCACAGAAGGCGATGCGCGAGGCAATACAGCACATCGAGTGTGAGATCGGGAACCTGCGAGCGATCATCACCGAGCTACGTCCCGCGGCGCTGGACGAGCTCGGGCTGGAGGCGGCGATCGAGGCACTGCTCGATCGCCACGGCGAGCAGAACGGCTGTCAGGTCGAAGGCGATCTGACGCTGCCTGGCCCGGTGGCGGGGGTGGCGCGGCTTGAGGCCGAGCTTGAGAGCACCGCCTACCGGCTGGTGCAGGAGGCCCTCACGAACGTAGCCAAGCACGCCCGGGCCGACACGGTGCGCGTGGATGTCGGCGTGTTCGACGGGGAGTTGCTGGTCGAAGTGCAGGACGACGGCGCTGGCTTTGACACCGATGCTGCAAGCCAAGGGTTCGGGCTTGCAGGGATGCATGAGCGGGTGAGCCTGGCTGATGGCACCTTGCGCATCAGCTCTGGCGAGCGCGGCACGCTGGTGAAGGCCTGTCTGCCGGCACGCCGTCGCGACTCCGCTAGCAGCCAGGTCGAAGGGTCAGGTCTTGAGCAGGCCGCGCGCTAGCGCGTAGTGCACCAGCTCGGCTTGTGTGGCGAGCCCGAGTTTCTTGTGAATGCGCGCTCGATGAGACTCCACCGTGCGAGGGGAGACTTGCAGCTTGCGGGCGATCTCGACGCTCGTGTGGCCGAGCGCGATTAGTCGCAGGACCTCGACCTCGCGCGGTTTCAGCTCACCGTCGGTTTGCGGTTGGTGCAGGGCATCCAGCCGGTCCGCGACACGCGGGCTGATGTACTCCTCGCCGCGTGCTGCGGCGCGAATGGCCTGCGGCAGGTCGCCGTCCGCCAGCTCCTTCAGCACGAACCCAAGTGCGCCGGCAGCGAACGCGCGCCTCGCAAAGGCCGGGTCATCTTCCATCGTCAGCACGACGGTCTGAGTCTCTGGCGTGCGCTCGCGCAGCGGTCCGATCGCTTCGACGCTGGAACCGTCCGAGTTGAACAAGCCCAGGTCGAGCACGAGCACGTGCGGCTTGTGGCGGTGAACATCGCACAGGGCAGAGGACAGGTCGGCTGCTTCGGCGATCACATCGATGTGCTCCTCGCGATCGAGCAGCAGCCGCAGGCTGCGACGCATCAGGGCGTGATCCTCGGCCAGGACGACGCGAATAGACGACGGCGCCGAACGGCCTGGACCAGTCTCAGCAGGAGGAGGGGGTGCCAGGTGGAGATGCCCGCCCATCTTCACAAGCTAGCCCCACAAACTTGGTCATCGTCCGTACAAACGTGTGCACCTCTTGCGGCAAAGCACCCTGCCACTCCATTTCGGCGTTCGGGTTCAAGGCCGTGAAGTCGACACCGAGGGTCGTCTGGGCGAGTACTCGAGAAGGTTGCTTGAAGCGGGCTGTCGGCTACGGTCTATCGCGCGGAGCGGGAGCGACGACTGGGTAGCCTCTCCCCGGTGGCCTCAGTGCCGAACCGCTTCTACCACTGGATCCGACACCCGTCAGCTCACTCCCTCGCGGGCCAGGAGCGAACGGTGCCGGGATTTGAGCACTTGCGGGGTCACAAGTACTGCCTGCTCGTGACCTACAAGCGCAGCGGGGAGCCCGTTCCGACCCCCGTGTGGTTCGGGCTTGGCGACGGGAAGCTTTACGTGCGCAGCGAGGCGGACGTCGCCAAGGTAAAGCGCATCCGCAACGATCCTCGGGTGCGCGTCGCCCCGTGCACCGTGCGCGGCAAGCCGCTCGGGCCCCCCGCTGAGGGTCGGGCGCGAGTGCTCGACCAACCGAGCGACGGGGAGGAGGCAGAGGGGACGCTGCAGGCCAACTACGGGCTGGGGCGCAAGATCTATGAGGGAGCCGGCGGAGCGCTTGGGACCGCGACGGTCTACCTGGAGATCACGCCCGCGTGACGCCTATGGCCGCCGCTGGCGCGTGACCTGAGCACCCTCCCGGGCTGGCCGGATCGGAGAAGTCCTCGCCGGGAAGGCAGTCGCGGCATGAGCGAGCATTCTGTCCCTTCAAGCCGAGGCGGCTACCGCTCTGCGCACAATGCGAGCGTCTCGTCGGTACTCGGTCGCGTCCCAGAGCTGCTGTAAATTCGCCGGCGGCTCAGGTTCCCGGTGGTGGTCAGTCTATGCGACGCTCACCTCCTCGGGGGTTTCCTCGGGGGTTGTCGGTTCGTTGCCTTCGTATCTGATCCGCCTGAGCCGTTGGCGCTCGAGTTGGGTGAACCTGACGCCGTTGGTGGCGTGCGTCATGTAGAGGTCGAGCACCGCCCAGACGAGCGTCAGGCAGCTGGTCTCGCCGGGGAAGCGGCCGATCACCTTGGTGCGCCTCTTCACCTCACCGAGCGATCGCTCGAGCAGGTTCGTCGAGCGCCAGCGCCGGCGGTGTCTGGTCGGGTAGCGCAGGTGCACGACGAGCGCGTCGAGGTCGTCATTCAGACACTTCGCTGCGGCGGTGAAGCCGGCCTTATCGAGCTCTCCGACGAGGGCCTTCAGTCGTTGCCTGCCGTCCTGCTCGTTGATCGCCTCGTCAAGCGCCTGCCAGTAGGCGCCTCGCACGCGCTCGCGCTCTCGCTCGGGCAGCTTCGCCAGCAGGTTGCGCACGCGATGAACAGCGCAGTGCTGGCGGTCTGAGGCCGGCCAGCACTGCTCGACCGCCTTGATCAGCCCCGGCGCGCCGTCGGCGACGATCAAGAGCGGCGCTCCCAGCCCGCGGGCGATCAGATCGCGCCCCAGGGCGAGCCAGTCCTCGTGTGACTCGCGCATCCCCAGCATCACCGACAAAAGCACGCGCTCGCCCTCCTCGGTGAAGCCCCAGGCGACGAGCACGCCCTCCTTGGGCCCATTGGGCCTGACCGACAGGAACACCGCGTCCACGAACAGCGCGGCCAGGTGGACGTCGTATAGATCGCGGCGCTTGAACTGCCTCGAAGCGCTCGCGGAGCTCCTCACAGATCCGCGATGCGGTCGACTTCGAGAGCTTCCCGAGGCCTGCCTTATCGCACAGCGACTCGATGTCGCGCATCGACAGGCCGCGCACGAACGCGCCGATCACCATCGCCCGCAGGGGCTCGGTGCGCAACAGCTTGGCTCCCCTCGGGAAGAGCTTTGAGACGAACGGCTCGGCTGCCTCTCTGATCTGCGGGATCTCCACCTGAAAGCTCGCCCTCGGCGGTCTGCAGCTTGCGCGGGCGAAAGCCGTTGCGCAACCCTGACTGATAGTTCTGCAGCCCTCGCTGATAGTCGGGGCGGCGGTCATAGCTGGCCCGCCCGAGCCAGGCGTCGAACTCGTCCTCCACAGCCCGCTGGATGATCAATCTGGCGCCGAGCTTGGCGAGCCCGGACAGCGACTCCCGCGGGTTCTCGCCGACTCCCACGGCGAGCAACTGGTCAATCTGGTCCTCTATCTCCGCCGACGGCGGTACGGTACGTCTCACGGCGTAGGCCTCCTTCTTCGTCTTGCAGGACTTGAGGGAACCTACGCCGTTGCCTTGATGGCTCCGGGGCTATTTACAGCAGTTGTGAGACGCGACCCGGTACTCAGCGACACGCTCGGTCTGGACGAGGACGAGCAGTCTCGGGCTCGCACGTCCAGACGCCTCCTTACCATGGCGAAGCGGTCGTGATCGCGTTGTCGGTATCGGCGCTTGCGCAGTGTCCGTAGTGGGCAACGACGCTCCTCCATTCGGACCGCTCGCGCCGCGGCCGAGCGCACATGGCGCTCGACATCGTGAGTGACAGATTGGGTAACAACGAACCCGCAAAGGCCGCCTGAACGCGCTCCAACTGCGCGAAGCGGCCCGTAGTTGCGGGACCCGCGCGCCGGTGGCGTGACTTAGGACGACACTATGGCCACGTCTAGCCACGGCGCCGGACAGCCGAACCTGAGGGGATGATTGAACTAAAGCGTGGGTTCGATTCCCACCGTCTCCACTTTCGGACAGGAAGTTGCGAACAGGACGAGTTTCGGCCCCTGTGTGGGAAGTGGCTCGTCCGTCGTGCTGGAGACCTCCGCGTCGTTGAGTGCGGCTTGAACACCTACGCGGCCAGAGGCCCACGGGCGGCACGACAACCGGTTACGCACAGCACGTGCTGCGGGCCGCTACCGATGAGCGAATGCCGCCAGCTTCCTAGATTGGACCGCCGCTCGTCGCGGACACGGGAGTCCTGCCCAGGGTCGTCAGTCTCGATCGAAGCGTCCGCGCGAGGTGAGTGGTGTGCGCTGGACTACTTCGGGGAGGTACTCGTCGAGGAACACCCGCGCCACGAGCTCCTGGCGCGTGGCGACGCCGAGCTTCTCGAACAGGCTCTTGATGTGATCCTGCACCGTGTGCGGTGAGAGCACGAGGGTCGCTGCGATCTCGGCGTTGCTGATTCCGCCGGCCAGGAGCGTGGCGACCTCGCGCTCGCGGGCCGTTACGCCGTTGGCCTCGAGGCGCAGCGTGGCCGACCGCGGCCCCGACGCCGGCTCGATCACGATGGCGACGCGGCCCTCGCCAGCGGTCGGCTGTGAGGCGTGCAGGGTGATCCAGCCCGAAGGGCTCGGCACGGTAACGACGTTGCTCTCGACCCCGGCGCGCTGGGTGCCGCCGCGGACATAGGACGCCAGCGCTAGCACGGTCGCGGGGAGCGACCCATCTGCGTACGCCAGGGCATCGCTGCCGAGCGCGTCAAGCAGGGGGCGCGCCGGCGGCGTGATCAGTTCGACGGTGTTGTCGGTGTCGACCACGATCAGTCCGGGAGCTTCGGTCCCGGAGCTGCGTCGCGCAGCGTCAAAGCGCAGCGACGCTCGAATGCCGTTGGCGATCGCTCCGGCGACACGCGCGAGGGCGTCGGCGTCCCGCTGCGTAAACGCGCCACTTCGCTCGCGCCGCGCAACGTGGACTGCGCCCCACGCACGGCCGCGGATGACAAACGCTGCGCGGAGCTCGTGCGGGATGCCCGACGGCTTGAGCAAGTCCCGGTAGCGGGCACTGCGGTCGGGACGCCCACGCGTGGCGTGGTCGAGAATCCCGACGGGCACCCTGCGCGCGGCGAGCTCGGCGAACGTGTTGCAGTCTGCCACGAGATACTCGCTGCGAACCAGGAGCTCGCCCGCAACGGTCGCTGATTCGGCCGTGAAGATCCCGCGCTCGACGAGCTCTGCGGGTGCGTCGCTGGTCAGTAGCCGGGTGTGGGGATCGAGCGTGTGCCAGCAGCTCGCGTCATTGTCGATCACGCGTCGCAGCCGCGGCGCAAGCTCCGCGAAGTACTCATCGCGTGGCAGTCCGCGAGCCCCGAGCAGCTCGATCTCCTCACGAAGCCGGTCGATCGACCAGTGCGACGACGCCATGCCCGCATTATCCACCGCCGGCGCCCGCACCGGCGTACGCGAAAGATCCCCGGTCGCGGGGGATGGAAACGCCTCGCCGCGAGTGCGAGGCTTCCTGTCGACATGACACTCCAACTACAGGAGGCAACGAGCAGATGAGCAACGTCACGACCAGCGTGGAGCCGAGTGTCATCGGCCCCGGCCAGGGCGACGCCTATTGGTTCCTCGGCGCGCTTGCGACTATCAAGGCGTCGACCGAGACCACGGGCGGAAGCGTCGCAGTAATCGAGCATCTGGCTCCACGGGGCCACGGATCGCCGCTTCACGTTCACACCCGCGAGGACGAGTGGTTCTATGTCCTCGAGGGTGAGCTGACGTTCTGGGTTGACGGCCAGGTGAGCGTCGCGCCCGCGGGCTCGTTCGTGTACGGGCCGAAGGGCGTGCCGCACACGTTCGTAGTCAGCTCAGAGACGGCGCGCTTCCTGCTCGTAACTGAGCCCGCCGGGTTCGAGGCCTTCACACGGGCCCTCGGGCAGCCGGCCTCAAGACTCGAGATCCCGTCGCCCGCGACGGAGCCGCCGGACGTCGAGGGCCTCGCGCAACTCGCAGCGACGTTCGGCCTGCAGATCGTCGGACCACCGGGCATCCCCGCGTAATGCTCATCCACGCCGAGAAGGAGATCCTATGAACATTCAGCAACCCGAACTCGAACAGGTGGACCGTGCGCGCGCGATCCACGTCGCTGCTCTCAACGCCGGCGACGCGACCGGTTGGGCGGCGTGCTTTGACACCGACGCCGTTCAGATGCCACCGAACCAGCCGCCCAACGTCGGCACCGAACGCATCCAGGCGTGGACGCATGGGTTCCTCGCCGCGTTCCGCGCGGAGTTCTCGATCGTCCCGCACGACGTCGAGCTCGCCGGTGCGGACTGCGCCTTCGAACGTGGCTCCTACGACATCAGCCTCACGCCCGCGGCCGGCGGAGATCCGTTACGCGACAGGGGCAAGTACCTCACGATCTACCGGCGGCAGCCAAACCACGAGTGGCTGATTGCGCACGACATCTGGAACAGCGACAACCAGCCGCCGAGTCACCCGCGGGCTGAACACACCTCCGACCTCGATCCAAGTTGAGCACCGATTGCGGCGTACCCGCCGCGACGAGATTCGCCAATGCGACTCGGTCGCTCGCACGCTCCTCCCTCGTCGCAACGATCACCGAAGCGAGGAACCGGCTCAGTGCGCTGATTGATCAGGTCCGGGCCGGCGAGTCGGTGCTGATCGTGGATCGTGGAACTCCGGTCGCCCGACTGGAGTCCGCAATAAGCGCTGCCCCCGATGCTGAGGGACGGATCGCGCGCCTGGAGCGAGCCGGCGCTGTCCGGGCCGCCCGCAAGCCGCCCATGACCGAGCTGCTGTCGACGAGGCCGCCGAGCCCGCGACCTGGAACGAGCGCCGTGGCGGCACTGCTCGAGGAGAGGCGCGAGGGCCGTTGAGGTTCTGGGACGGCTCGGCGATCGTCCCGCTGACCATCGCCGAGGCGAGCACCGAGGCGGTGCAGGCAACCGCCATGCAGGACCCGGTGATGTGCGTTTGGTGGGCGGCTGAGGTGGAGTGCGCATCCGCGCTGTCCAGACTGGAGCGAGAAGGGGCGTTGACGGACGGCGCGATCACGATCGCGCTCGAGCGTCTGGACTATCTCGCCGAGGCCTGGAACGAGGTGCAGCCCACGGTGGCCTTGCGAGGTGCTGCGCGCCGCCTCCTGCGGGTCCACACCCTGCGCCCTGCAGACTCCCTGCAGCTTGCCGCGGCCGTCATCGCCTCGGAGGGTCTGCCGGCGTCGTTGCGCGTCGTCACGCTCGATGAACGGCTCGCGACCGCCGCGCGACGGGAGGGCTTCACCGTGGAGGCCATCGACCGCGCGAGATGAGCCGCCGGCGAGAGTCCACAGCCGCAGTCGAAAGATCCGCCCGCGATGAGCGGCCTTCAAGTATCGCCATTCCGTTCCGCCTCCTCGACCTCGCTCGTCGTGGCCTGGGCCTTGAGCGCGTCTTCGCGCAGCTTGTCCCCGAACACGGCCAGCTCCTCGTCCGGGGCGTCGCGCAGCCGTCCGAGCGCCGCTTCCTTGGCCCTGGGGTCGGTCGGGTCGCCGGCGGTCATCGGTCCACCCTACGCCTCTCAGGGATGCTCGACGCAACAATTGGCGAAACCTGCTCGTCTTCACGGGCTGCTAGGAGTATGGTTCGAATGGAACTGGTCTTGCGGCCAGAACGCTGGCCGAAGCCCGGAAAACCGCCAGGGTGTGACTGGAGGAACCGAATGGGCCAACTCGAAGTCAGAACGCTTGAGGACCTAGAAGGAGAGCTACAGGAGCGGGCCTCCGCCCGCAATGCTGAGCTGCTGACAGGCAAAGGGGTCGACGGCAGGTTCAGGGCAGCATTCGTGCAGTTCGGAGACCGGATTGCGCGGCGAGGCATTGTCCTGCTGGAGGCTGCTGCGGGCGACATGCACATCGCGCTGGAGTCCTTGCTGGCGGCCGACGCCGAGCGTCCCGTCCGGCTGCGGAGGTACTAGGTACCTCTGCAGATCGGCGGCTGGCGCGGCGTGGGCGACCGACTCGTGGCGCTTGCGACGGTGGGTCTGCTCAGCACGGCGCTCTCAGCGTGTGGAGGGACCACCTCGACGGATACGACGATGCTCGATCGGACATCGAGCGTCTCGACGGCGCCAGCGGCGCCACAGAAGGGCACATCGACGGTGCTGGGTCCGCCACAGAACGGCGGATCGACAGTGCCGGCATCGCCACAGAAGGGCGCATCTACGATTCCCGCGCCGGCCAATGGGGAAGCCTCCGCAGAACCCAAAACGGTGCCCGACGAGACCGGAGTGCGGCTCGGCGTCGCGGCGAAGGACCTCCGGAGAAGGGGACTGTTGTTCAAGGTCGTGGGAGATGGTGCCTCTGGCGTGGCCGCGAAGAGCATATGGACAGTCTGCGGAACGAACCCAATGCCGCACAGCTACATCGAGGTTGGGACGACGGTCTATCTCACCGTGGCCCAATCCTGCGGATAGCGCTCGATGGGTCGGCCCTAGGCGTTAAGCGCGTCCGTGAGGCTCACGACGATGTAGATGCAGAACCCGAGACCGAGCAGGTGTCGGAACCAGTTGTCTCCGTGCAGGGCCTCTTGATACGCCCAGATACTCAGCGCCACATAGAAGATCGCCAGCGCCAAACGATGCGCGGTGCCATGAGTTACATGGCCGGCGACGCTCGCCACGAGCGCAGTGATGAGAGGCGGGTTGGGGAACTGGACGATGGCGAAGCCCGAGGGCCAGCTCCATTCCAACAGGCGTTGTATCTCCGCTACCTTCGGGGTGCCTTGGGCGCCGGCGGGGGAAACAGCTTGCGCTCCTTCGCGGTCATCTCCCGGATCGTGAGCGAGCCTTCCTTGAGCTGCCGCTCAACGTCCTGCAGCTTGACGAGTCGCCTCTCGGCTCTGCGTTCCGCGTCTATGCCCATGCATCCAGGCTAGCGGGTACGCCGAGGGCTTCATCGTCGTCAACCCGAATTCATCGGTGGGTTCGGGCTGTCGGTCGACGAGCAGGGCATGCCCTTTCCGGGCGACCGCCGGGATAGGGATGGCCGGGTGGACCGACGCGGCCCTCTTAGCTACCGTAATGGGTGACAGGGAGGGAGGAGACAGGGATGTCAGAGTCGTCGGCCGTGCCTGAGCCCACCATGAGCCCGGCGGGAGATGCCGGCCTGCCGGACGGAGATGCCGGCCTGCCGTTGGCAGCCCGCACGCGTCAACTCCTCATGCTGGAGCTCGGCGATCGCATGGCGAGCATTCGCTCGTACATGAGTGAGATTCCCGGCTCGAACCGGCGGCTCTCGCTCACCACCTCGCCGCTCACCCTGTGGGAGCTTGTGGAGCACAGTGTGGTCCGGTCGCTCGCGGCGCTCCCACCCGGCGTTCAGGTGCGTCTGTCCGGCAAGCCACCCGTGCGCATCGACGGCGACACGCTGGCGCCGGAGGTGCAACTCAGCTTGGCGCTCTTCGAGCGACGCCGTGTGGCGTCGCTGGAGGAGATGTCACTCGCCGAGGCACGGCGCACGCGGCGGCGCCTCGCGGTCGTCTCCGCCGGCAGGCCGGAGGCGGTCGGCGCCGTGCGCGATCTCGAGATCGACACGGTCGTTCCGCTGCGCGCGCGCCACTACACCCCGGTCGGGCAGGATGGCACGCGCCCGCTGCTCGTCTTCTTCCACGGTGGCGGCTTCGTCTACGGAGATCTCGACAGCCACGACGGGATCTGCCGCCTGCTATGCCGCCACGCCGGCGCGCAGGTCCTCGCGGTCGACTACCGCCTGGCGCCCGAGCACCCGTTCCCCGCGGCGGTCGAGGACGCGAGGGCGGCCCTGCGCTGGGCGTTCGCGAACGCGAGCCGGCTCGAGGCCGATCCACAGAGGATCGGCGTCGGCGGGGATAGCGCGGGCGGCAACCTGGCCGCGGTCGTCTCACAGCTCGCCGTGCGCGACGGCGGGCCGGTGCCGGGGCTGCAGCTGCTGATCTATCCCGCGCTTGACTCCACCGGCAGTCATCGCTCGCGCGTGCTGTTTGGCGACGACTTCTTTCCCACGAAGGCGCATCTCGACTGGTTCGAGGCCCAGTACCTCGGGGTGGCTAGTCCGCTGCGCAGCGACCCGCGGACTTCGCCGCTGCTCGCTGGCGATTTCTCCGGGTTGCCTCCCGCACTAGTCGTCACGGCCGCGTTTGACCCGTTGCGCGACGAGGGGGAGGCGTATGCCGAAGCGCTGCATGCAGCGGGAACGCACGCGAGGGTGCGTCGCTTCCCCGGCTTGATCCACGGCTTCGCGAACGCGGCGGGCGTCAGTCGCAGGTGCCGGGACGCGGTGATCGAGATAGCGGATGTGACGCGCGCGATGTTCGCCGCGATCCCGCCGGACGGCGGAGTGCGGACGCTGGAGGCCGCGAACCGCTCTGGGCCGGCGCCTGCTTGACGACCCGGCGGCCGCTCGCCCGCACGGGATACATCAGTAGTGATGTTTTAGCATCAGTCTCTTCGATGACTCATCAGAAATGATGCGTTATGCGGTGATCCTGTGCTATGCTCTGCACTAGATTCGATGCGTTACCCCCGAATTAGTGCTTAAAACATCAGCATTGATGTTCCAATGACCCACTTCGACGACCTCATGACCGACGCCGCCGTTCTCGCCGAGCTCGGCCGCAGGCTGGAGCGTCACCGCCTCGAGCGCAACCTGACTCAAGCCGAGACAGCCGCCGAGGCCGGGATCGGTCAGGCGACCGTTCAGCGCGCAGAGCGGGGAGAGTCGGTTCAGATGACCTCGATGATCAAGCTGCTGCGGACGCTCGGCCTGCTCGCCGGCCTCGATGTGGCGATACCCGAGTCGATCGAGCTCCCGATCGCCCAGCTCGAGCGCGAGCAGCGCAAGACCCGGCGGCGTGCCCGCGGCAGACGCGGCGGCACGCCGGCGGAGTCCGCAGAGGAGCCGTGGAGGTGGGGTGACGAGCCCCGGGCGGGCGCATGACGGTCGCGGCGGTGATGCTGTGGGGAGCTCGGATCGCCGCGGTCTCGATCGACGCGGGCGCACGCTACGCGACGTTCCAGTACGACCCGGCGTTCGTGCGCAGCGGTATCCAGGTCGCGCCGGTCCGGATGCCGCTGCGCGAGCAGCCCTACAGGTTCCCGGGTCTGCCGCAGGACGCCTTCAGCGGACTCCCCGGATTGCTGGCAGACTCCCTGCCCGACCGTTGGGGCACGGCGCTCGTCAACGCTTGGCTGGCCTCCCAGGGGCGCGACCAGTCGAGCTTCGACGTCGTGCAACGGCTCTGCTACGCCGGCACCCGCGGTATGGGCGCGTTGGAGTTCCAGCCCGCCCACGGGCCGGCCGAGTCCGGCGACGCAGATCTGCAGGTCGACGCGCTCGTGCGCCTGGCCAACGAGGTGCTGGCCGAACGAGCGGAGTTCGTCGCCGAGCTGAGTAAGAACCCGGATGAGGAGGCGATGAAGGCGATCCTCGCCGTCGGCAGCTCCGCCGGCGGCGCGCGTCCGAAGGCGATCATCGCCTACAACGACGCCACCGGCCAGGTCCGCTCGGGACAGGTCGAGGTGGGCAGCGGCTTTCGGCAGTGGCTGTTGAAGTTCGACGGGGTCAGGAGCGCCGGCGACCACGGGCTCACCGACCCGCAGGGTTGGGGCGCGGTGGAGTACGCGTACTCGAGAATGGCCCGCGCAGCCGGCATCGAGATGGCCGAGTGCCGGCTCCTTGAAGAGAGCGGCCGCCGGCACTTCATGACCCGCCGCTTCGACCGGCCCGAGGAGGGGGGCAAGCTGCACATGCAGACGGTCGCGGCGCTGGACCACGTCAGCTACAACGAGCCGGGCACCTACAGCTACGAGCAGGTCCTGCTGCTGATCCGCCGGCTGGGCCTCGGAACGCCCGTCGCAGAGCAGCAGTTCCGACGAATGGTCTTCAACATCGTCGCGCGCAATCACGACGACCACGTCAAGAACGTCGCATTCCTGATGGATCGCCAGGGCGGGTGGTCGTTGGCCCCGGCCTACGACGTGATCTGGGCGTGGAAGCCGGGCAACCCGTGGCTCGCGAGCCACCAGATGTCGATCAACGGCAGGCGCGAGGACTTCACCGTCGCCGACTTGCGTGCGGTTGCTGCCGTGGCCGGCCTCAAGCGGGGGCGGGCCGAGGCCATCCTTGCGGAGGTCAGCGACGTGGTGGCCGGCTGGAGCGGGGTGGCCGAGGAGGTCGGAGTCGACGAGCCGATGGTCGAGCAGATCGCCCGCTCGCACCGCCTGACGCTGCCGGCGCGCTGACCCCGGGGTAGCCGCCCTCGAGCGCGCTCGCGACCCGATTCACGCCGCCAAGGCGGCTGCCTGCCGGGGTGTGCCCGGTTCGATCGATGAGAAGGCGAACGGACCCCGCCCTCAGCTGACGCTCGACACCCGGTCGCCCTCGCGCTCGTCCCCATCAGCGACGGCGGGACCCCCGGGCGGCTCGGCTCCCGCTCCCGAGGGCGGGCCCTCGACGTCAAGGCGTGGCAGGCGCTCGTCGAGCCAGCGCGGAAGCCACCATGTGCGCTCGCCGAGCAGCTCCAGCACCGCCGGCAGCAGCACGCAGCGCACGACGAGCGCGTCGATGAACACCGCCACCGCGAGCCCGAAGCCGAACTCCTTGATCGTCCGCTGGTTGCCGAGCATGAACGACACGAACACGCAGACCATGATCGCCGCTGCGGCGCTGATCACGCGGCCGGTCAGCGCGATCCCGTCGGCCACCGCCTCAGAGGCGCTGCTGCCCTTGACCCACTCCTCGCGCACGCGCGAGATGAGGAAGACCTCGTAGTCCATCGACAGACCGAACACGACCGCGAACATGAGAACCGGGATCCACGGCTCCACCGGTCCCTTCTGAAGGCCGAACAGGCCGCCGAGCCAGCCCCACTGGAAGACGATCACCGTCGCGCCGAGCGCGGCGCCGATGCTGAGCAGGTTCATCAACGCCGCCTGCACGGGAATCATCACCGAGCGGAAGATCACGAGCAGCAGCAGGGCCGACAGCACGACGACGATGCCGATGAACAGCGGCAGCTTGCTCGAGAGCACGCGCGAGAAGTCGATAGAGCCGGCCGTGAAGCCCCCGACGAGCAGCGTCGTGCCCGTGCTGCGTGCGAGCGGCGGCAGCACGGTGTGTCGCAGGTGGTTGACGAGGTCCGTGGTGGCCTGGGCCTGCGCGGCGGTCACCGGGTAGGCGCGTATCACCGCGACGCGCCCCGACGGGCTCAGCTGGGGTGCGCCGACGGCGCCGACGTCCGGAGTGCCGGCCACCGCCGAGCGCACCGCCGCCAGCCCCGATGTCTGGGTGGGGGAGTGAAGTTCGGCGGTGATCAGCAGCGGTCCGTTGAAGCCCGCGCCGAAGCCCGAGGCGAGCAGGTCGAAGGCCTGGCGCGACGTCGTGTTGGCCGGGTCGTTGCCGGCATCGCTGTTGTCCATGCGCAGCGCGATGACCGGGATCAGCAACGCGCCGATGACCGTCAGCGAGGCCAGCGCGAGCGGCCACGGACGGGCCTGGACCATTTCGCTCCAGCGCCGCCAGCGCGACTGCGCGCGCCCCACGTGGTCGGTCGCCTGGCGCAGCTGGCGAGCGCCCACACGTGCGCCATGGCGCGAGAGCAGCGCGGGAAGCACCGTCAGCGACGTGGCCATCGTGAGCACCACCGCCAGCACCGAGGCGACGGCCAGCCCGTAGAGGAAGGTGACGCCGAGCGCGAACATCCCGAGGAGCGCGATGATCACGGTAGTGCCGGCGAGCACCACCGCGCGCCCGGAGGTGTTCATCGCCACGAGCACCGCGCTCTCGACATCGCCGCCGGCGACGTACGCTTCGCGGAAGCGGGTGACGATGAAGAGCGCGTAGTCGATGCCGACTCCGAGCCCGATCATCAGCGCCAGGTCGGGCGCGACGTTGGACATGCTCGTGACGTGGGTTGCGATCCCGATCAGCGCGACGCCCGTTATCAGGCCGATGCCCGCGGTGATCAGCGGCATCCCGGCGGCGATCAGCGATCCGAACGTGACCAGCAGGATGGCGAGCGCCGCGATCACGCCGATCGTCGTCGCCGGCCCGATGCTGAAGCCCTCGGCCTGCTCGACCACCGCCCCGCCGGCGGCGACCTGCAGGCCCGGGACGTGGGTCGCCTGCACGGCCGCGATCAAGGGCTTGCCGGTGGTGTCGGGCAGCAGGTTGACGCGTTTGTCGTAGGTGACCGACGCAAACGCGGTGCGGCCGTCACGCGACACCTGCAGCGCGCCCGCCTGGCTGTAGGGGCTGAGGACCGACGCGACGTGCGGCATCGTGGCCACCCGCGTGAGCAGCGGCGTGATCGCCGCGCGCACCGCCGGATCGCGCACCCTGCCCGCAGGGGTGTGGAAGACGATCGTGTCGATATCGCCGCCCTGCGAGGGGAACTCGCGGCTCAGCAGATCAGAGACGCGCTGCGCCTCGGTGCCGGGGAGGCTGAAGTTGGTCGAGTAGTTGCGCCCCACAGCCGTTGCGAGGGCTGTGGCTCCGATCGCGATCGCGATCCAGGCCGCTACCACGCGCCGCCGGTGGGCGATGCACCAACGGGTCAGAGTCAACACGTCGCGGCTCTCCTTGGTCGGGCGGAACAGGGAGGGTCGGGGCGGCATTCTAGCCGAACTCAACCTCCCTCCCTGGCCGCCTTCAGGCGCCGGCCCCTGCCGAATTCAGGCGCCGGCCCCTGCCGAATTCAGGGGCCGGCCTCTGCCGGATTCAGGCGCCGGCCTCTGCCGGATTCAGGCGCTCAGGCCGGTCAAAGGCCGCCGTCGCCGTCGCTGGGTGCGCCGCTGTTGTCGGCGTCGCGGTCGCCACCGCCGTGCTGGGGGATCCCGCCGCCGGCCCGCCGGCTGGCGCCGACGTGGTGACGGCTGAGGTGCGGGGCTCCGCGGCGTGTGTGGTGCGCTGCGGCGTTGGCCGGCAAGGCTGCGGCGAAGCCGGTCGCGAGCACTGCGACGCCGACGCCGAGCATGCGATGAAGGGGCATTGTGATTCCTCTCTGTGATGTGAATTGAGGGGCCGCCCGGGTCTCGCGCGCTCGCGACGGGAACCATTGGAAGCCGATGGTGCGCAGGATGCGCTCACACGTACTCAGACTCACGCCGGGAGAGGATCCTTCCCAACGAACGGACAATCTTGTTCGATTTGACTCACTCATAATGAGCGAGTAATATCGATACCCATGAACTCGCGAGTAACATCGATGCGCATGGACTCGCGATATCTGGGCAACCTCCTGGCCGCGCTCGCGCTCGCGATGGAGGACGAGATCGAGCGGGCGACCGAGGAGGCTGTCGCCTACGGCGCGAGTGCGCCGGCGGCGCTCGTCACCCTGCTGGCCGAGCCCGGGATCTCGATCGAGCAGCTTCGCAATGCGCTCAGCATCACCCACTCCGGGGGCGTGCGCCTCGTCGACCGCCTGGCCGCCGACGGACACCTCGAGCGGGTGCCGGGGTTCGGCAGGCAGGTGGCCCTCGAGCTGACAGCCTCCGGTCGACGGCTCGCCGAGCAGATCCTCCAGGCCCGGGCGCGGGTGCTCGACCGGGCGCTCGAGCCGCTCGACGGGTCGCAGCGACGCCGGCTCACGGCGCTGCTGGAGCCGATGCTGCGCGGCCTGGTGGACTCGGAGGCCCGCTCGTGGCAGATCTGTCGCATGTGCGACACCGGTGCCTGCCCGTCGGAGCGTTGCCCGGTCGAGGCCGAGCTTCGCGAGCGGCCGGCATGACGCGCAGGTCGGGCTCCCGCGGCAGCCTGCTGATGCTCGCCGTCGCGGCCCTGGGCTGGGGCTGCTCCACCACGCTCGCTGCCTACGCGCTGCGCCAGATCGGGCCGACGGACCTGCTGGCGGTCGAGCTGGTGGTCGGGGGAGCGGTGATCTGGGCGGTCGCGTTGACGCGTGCGCGGCCGGAGTTGGCGACGCCGGACTGGAGGCTGTTCGCCGTGCTTGGACTGTGCGAGCCCGGAGTGACCTATCTGCTCGCGAACGAGGGCCTGCGTCGTGACAGCGCCGCGACGGCCGCGCTCCTGTTCGCCACGGAGGTCGTGATCGTCGTGCCGCTCGCGGCGGTGTTTCTCGGCGAGCGGGTCTCTCCGGGCGTGCTCCGAGCCCTCGGCATCGGGCTCGTCGGCGCCTTCGTGATCGGCAGCGGGGCGGGAACGGGCAGGGACACGGTTCCCGGTCACCTCCTGATCCTGGGTTCGGCCTTTGCCGCGGCCTGCTACGCCCTGCTGGCACGCCGCAGCAGCCACCGGTCGCCGGCCCTCGTCGTGACCAGCCACCAGTTGCTTGCAGCCACGGCGATCGCTCTCCCGTTCGCGATCGTCTCCCACGCAGTCGGCCACTCCGGTCCCCCTTCCGCCGACCTGTCGCACTGGGCCGCGGCGATCGCCGGCGGCCTGGTCGGAGTGGCGCTGCCGTTCCTGCTCTACAACCAGGCGATCGTCGTGGTGCGCGCCACGATCGCGGCGGGGGTCCTGAACCTCGTCCCGCTTGTGGGCTTCGTCACCGCCGTGCTGTTCCTCGGCGATGCGCCGACGCCGCTCGACATCGCCGGCGGCGGCCTGATCCTCCTCAGCGCGGCCCTGCTCGGTCGCAGCGAGGCGCGGGCGCGCCTGGTGGTCTCCAGCCCGTCGTCGCCCGTCCAGCGCCGGAGCGCGGCGCGGCCGGCGGGCCAGACCCTCGACCACCGCGTTGATCTCCAGTGTGAAGCGCCGGTCGATCGATTCCCCGCTGGTTCCCAGCCGTCTGGCGTTCTCCGCGGCGAGGGAGGCCCTGGGTGAGCGTCACGCCTAGCCGCGCGTGCCGTGCGAACGTTGCATGGTGAGGAGCGTGGCGCTGCCGGGCGAAACCGTCAGCGTGATGACTCCATGGCGGTTTGCGCGGCGGGATCGTTCCGGTGCTGCCCGCCAGGTCCCGTCGGGCGCGACCGCCCTGCCCCCGAGCAGAATGCCTGATGTGGCCGCGGGCGAGGGCGCGGTCAGCGACAGGGTCTTCGCGGATCCGAAGGCGGTTCCGCTGTGCAGGCTGACCGCGGTCGCGCCTGACCCGTGAGGGTCGTCATCGACGATCAGCACGTGGAGCCTTGGGCCGTCCAGCAGGGCGAGGACGTCGAGGTTCGGACGAATGGGCGAGGTGGTGGCGCGGATCGGCCGGTCTCCGACCAGCGCTTTGGCCAGAAGCAGCGCGTACCACTCCGGCTGCGCGCTGATGGCGCCTTCGGCGAGCAACTCGGCGCTGCGAGCGCACACGGGCGAATATCCGCGGCAGTTGCCCGGGGCGCCCTGGAGGTTGACCCCGACGACGCCCGCGGCCATCGCCCGCGCGAGGTAGTCGGCCGCCCACAGCGCCGAGGCGAACGTGTTGCTCACTCCGGCCTTCCCGCCGCACGAGACGCTGTTCGTCTCGTCGAGTCGGAAGTCGATCGCGCTGGCGCGCGAGACGGACATGTAGCGGCGCAGCGAGACGTCCTCCATTCGGCGGACACGCGGATCGAGAAGCCGTTCGATCGTGGGGGCGGGAGAGTCGTGGCAGCCGAGCGGGTAGTGGTGTCCGGTGAGCAGCGCCGGCTTCTCGTGGAGCGCCAGGCGGCGTCCCCAGCTCTCGAACACCAGCGACCCGGAGACGTCCGGACCGGCCAGCGCAAGGCCGGGCGCGACCCGTGCGATTGCTTCTCGATAGGCCGCGACCTGGGCGTTGTACCGTGAGAACGTCCACGGCTCGGATCTCAGCCCGTGTCGCGCGTAAGCATCCGGCTCGTTGCCCACCTCGATTCCCGCAAGCCACCCTCCGAGCGCTGCCTTCGCCGCTGCCGCCTCGCGCGCGGCGGCGGCCGGGTCGTAGTGGGCCAGGCCGATCGTCAGCAGAACGTGCCAGCCGCTCTTCCGGGCGAGCTCGTGCAGGTCGCGCAGCTCGCTCGCACGCAGCCCCGCGGACGCCCAGGCGGGAAGTGGCGTGGCCGCGTCCGTCCAGGCGACTCGCGTGTCCGCCGACACGCCGCCGAATCGAAGCACTCCGGGCCCGAGCGAGCGCAGCATCGCTGCAAAGTGCCCGGCGCGGGCGAGGTGGGCGACCTGTCCGAGGCTGGACAGCTCGAATGAGAGCCCGAGAAACTCACGTGGAACAGGCGCCCCGGGACGGCGAAGGTCGATCGAGACGGCTACCGGGACGGTCACGGGCCGTGCGCTGCCGCCGACGTCAAGGGCCACGAGCGCCGCGATGATCGCCACCGCCAGCCCGAGGGCCACGGCTGCTACGCGGACGCGCGCGTGCCTGCGGCCGCGCGCCGGCCCTGCGGCATCGGCACGTGGCGGCGTGGTGCTCGACGCGTCGGGCATCCCGCGTAGTCTCACCTACCGCGACCACCCGATGACGCGGTGAGCGCGATCACCGCCGATCCGCCGCCCGCCGTGGGCAGGCCCCCGGTGCGCGAAATCGCCGCGTGGCTTCCGCGCCTCAGCGCGTGCCTGGCGCTCTATGGCGGCTCGGTCGTGGCGCTCCTCGTCAGCCCTCTGGGGCATCACTGGGGCTTCGTCGATCTGAGCGTCTACAAAGACGGCGGGCGGGCCATCCTCGACGGGGCCAACCTCTACGCGCTGCGGTTTCCGGGAGCTCTCGCGTTCACCTACCCGCCGCTCTCGGCGCTGGCCTTCACGCCGCTGACCCTCCTGGGGATGAGCGTGCTGAAGCCCTGCGTGACGGCGGGGAGCCTCGTGCTGCTCTTCGTGATGCTCCGCTCCGCGCTGCGTCTGTCCCCGGTGGATTCGTGGCTGGCCGGAGATCAGGCCACCCGGCTCGCCCTGCTCGCCGCTGCCGCGGCTCTGTGGCTCGAGCCGGTGTGGACGACCCTGCGCTACGGACAGATCGATCTGCTGATCGGGGCGCTCGTGCTGTATGACCTCAGCCGGCCGGACACCTCGCGCTGGAAGGGCGCGGGACTGGGTCTCGCGATCGGCCTGAAGCTCACGCCCGTGATCTTCACCGCGTACCTGCTGCTGACCCGCCGCTACCGGGCTGCCGCGATGTCGATGGCGGTGTTCGCAGCGACCATCCTCGTGGGCTTCGCCGCCGTCCGGCGCGACGCGGCCGCCTACTGGGGCGGGGCGTTCATCGATCCCGGACGCGTCGGGCGGATCGAGAACGCAGCCAATCAAACGCTTCGCGGCGCCTATGCCCGCCTGCTGCACTCCTTGAGCGTCGAGTCGTGGTGGCTTCCCACCGCCGCGATCGTTGGTCTCGTGGGGATCGGGCTGGCCGTCCGCGCAGGGCGTCGCGGAGACGACGCGCGCGGCTTCTCGCTCTGCGTGTTGAGCGGATTGCTCGTCTCGCCCATCTCCTGGTCGCACCACTGGGTGCTGGCGATCCCGGCGCTCATGCTTTTCGCGCTGGCCTCATACCGCCGGGCGTCGCTCGCGGGTGTCGCCGGCACGCTTCTGGTCGCGGCGATCGGCTGCTCCCACATGATCTGGTGGGTGCCTGTCAACCACCCGCGCCATTCCGAGCTTCACCTCGGCGCGCTGCAGCTCGGATACGCCGACTCCTATGTGCTCGTCGGGCTGGCCGCGCTGCTCGCGGCTGCGATCCACGAGGCGCCGCTCGGGTTCCGCCGGCCGATGACCGTCAAAGGCCGCCGCCCGCCGGTCACGGGGAGCGCGACAGCAAGGTACCGGCGACCCCCTGGATCGTCTGCTCGCCATATTCCATGGACGGATCGCCGGTGGTGAGAACCGCGATCGTGAAGGTCACCCCAGGGCGCTCGAGCCGGCCGACCTCGTTGAACAGGCCCTCCGACGGGAGCTGTCCGGTCTTGAAGAAGACCTGCCAGCGCGGTCGGGCGACGGGCGGGATGCCCCAGCTCTGAGACGGCTCGATGCCCGACAAGAGTCCTCGGGCGTAGCCGTAGAAGCGGGGCGGAATCAGGCGTTCCAGCGCGAAGAAGAAGCGTGCCTGGTCGGCCGCGGAGGTCTGCGTGAAGGCCCACCAGCCGACGGCCCGCGCGTAGTCGGTCATGCCCGACTCGCGGGCCACTCGCGCGAGTGCGCCGCTGCCGATGATCGCGAGCACCGCCGAGGCCGCGTTGTTGTCAGAGACGTGGATCATCGGGTACAGCAGCGAGGAGTCGGCCGAGCTCAGACCGCGGTGCTCGGCGTCGCGCATCTGCAGGAAGGCGACGAGCATCATCACCTTCACCACGCTCGCCGTGTGGAAATGCTCGTGCAGGCGGACGCCGCTCAGCCGCCCCTGGCTGTCGAGGACCGCGAACGACGTGCGTCCGGCGCGCGTGGCGAGAAAGCGTCCGGCCGCAGAGATCGCACCGGGCGACGGGTAGTAGACCGGGACGCCCCGCCCGTCGCCCGTGTATTCGAGCGCCTGCGCCGACGAGGCCCCCAGGGTCGCGAGCAGGAGGCAGGCGATCGCGGCCGCCCGGCGACCGCGTCGCGGGGCAGGGCGCTCAGCCGACATCGCGCCGCACCCCGAAGCCGTGCTGCGGACAGGGCCGGTGAGTCGCCGCGGTCCCCATCGCGCGTTCCCACGCGGGGTTCAGGCAGACGCGGAAGACGAACCGCCTGGAGGGCGGGTTGATCGTCGCGCTGGCGTAGCTCACGTTCGGCGAGAGCGCATGCATCGGCGTGACGGCCGCCAGACGGAACACGCGCGTCCCGCGCGCCGCCACGAACCAGAAGGCGCTCGTGGACGGCGCTTCGCCCTGCGGCGTGTGGCGCACCCGCAGGCTGAGCCGCGTCCGTCCCGGGCCGAGGCTTCGTGCGTTGATCGCAACCGCGGGATCGACGATCACCGCGAGCACCGGGCTCGTCGGGCCGGGCGAGCCTTCGACCGTGACGCGCAGACGGGTGTTGCGGTCGGGTCGCACGTCCGTGAAGGCGAAGCTTCCGTCGGGCCCGGTCGTCGTGTGTGCGAGCGTGATGAAGCGTCGAGACGGATACGGCTCGCCCTGCAGCGCGAGCGTGGCCGCGCCGACGCCCTGCCCGGAGTCCACGAGTCGTCCGGCGACCGTCAGCTCGGCCCCGTACCGCAGCTCGCCCGGCACGGCCGAGGCGCTCAGCACGCGCGTGGCGGGCGAGGGCGGGGAGGAGGCGCCGGCGACCGCACCCCACGCGGGTGCGAGCGCGGTCGCGAGCGCGACCGAGGCGATGCGCCGCGTCCGAGGGGCGGTGCGCCAACGCACCGCGACTAGCCCTCGCGCGGCATGTACGGCGCGAGCTCGCGCCGGGCGATCGAGAGCTTGTGGACCTCGTCGGGGCCGTCGGCGAGACGCAGGGTCCGCAGGTGGGCATAGGCGGAGGCGAGGTTGAAGTCGTCCGACACGCCGCCACCGCCGTGCACCTGGATCGCCCGGTCGACGACCTTCAGCGCGACGTTCGGGGCGGCGACCTTGATCGCGGCGATCTCGGTTCGAGCGTGACGGTTGCCGACGGTGTCCATCATCCAGGCGGCCTTGAGCGTGAGCAGGCGCGCCATCTCGATTTCTATTCGCGACTCGGCGATCCAGTCCTGGATGTTCCCGCGCATCGCGATCGGCTGGCCGAAGGTGACCCGCGAGACCGCCCTGGCGCACATCGCCTCCAGCGCCCGCTCGGCCGCGCCGAGCGCGCGCATGCAGTGGTGGATGCGCCCGGGTCCGAGCCGGGCCTGGGCGATCATGAAGCCGTCGCCCTCGCCCGCGAGGATGTTCGAGGCCGGGACGCGCACATCCTCGAACGCGACTTCGGCGTGGCCCTCCTGGTCCTCGTAGCCGAACACGGTCAGCTCGCGCACGACTGTCACCCCGGGTGTGTCGAGCGGCACGAGGACCATGCTCTGCTGCTTGTGCCGCGGCCCCTCGGTGGCGGTCTTGCCCATCACGATCATGATCCGGCAGTGGGGGTGCAGCGCTCCGGAGGTCCACCACTTGCACCCGTTGATCACGTAGTCCTCGCCGTCGCGCTCGATCCGCATCGCGATGTTGGTCGCGTCGGAGGAGGCGACGTCGGGCTCGGTCATCGCGAACGCCGAGCGGATCTCGCCATCGAGCAGCGGCGTCAGCCAGCGGTCTTTCTGCTCGGGGGTGGCGAAGTGGTAGAGCACCTCCATGTTCCCGGTGTCCGGAGCGGAGCAGTTGCAGGCCTCCGAGGCGATGTGGGAGCGTCCGAGTATCTCCGCGAGGGGTGCGTAGTCGCTGTTCGACAGCCCCGCCCCGAGGGAGGCGTCCGGGAGAAACATGTTCCACAGTCCCGCCTCGCGCGCGCGTGTCTTCAGCTCCTCCATGATCGCCGGCTGGTGGTGGGGGTCGCCGGACTCCCGAATCTGGCGCTCATAGAGCTCCTCTGCCGGGTAGACGTGCTCGTCCATGAACGCGCCGAGGCGCTCC
The DNA here is from genome assembly GCA_963811445.1 of uncultured Solirubrobacterales bacterium. Lineage (GTDB taxonomy): Bacteria > Actinomycetota > Thermoleophilia > Solirubrobacterales > Solirubrobacteraceae > Palsa-744. Next base: position 71,144 of record CAWERP010000001.1, on the reverse strand, counting down.
TTGAATTCAGAACAGCGCTGGCTTGGCTCGAAGTCCATCGGGTCTCCTTTGTGCGGCGGGTGATGGGGTGTATATCGAGTCCGGGGCACCGGGGTCCCGCCGCACGCCTGGCGGCGGTGGCCGACCGGGCGCCTACGGTGTGTCGTTGATGACCCTCGCACGCGCGGGCAGGCTCCGTCTGCCGATCGATCTCCGCGGCGCCGGCGCGCCGGCGATGCTCGGGGTCGTGATCGTGCTGCTGGCCGGGTGCGGGGGCGGGTCGCCAAAGGGGGTGGCCGCTCGCGCCGGGCACCCATCGGTCCGCGCCGCATCGACGCCCGGAGCGTCCGAGCCCCCGCCGAGCACAGCCCTGCCCGCGCGGTCTGGCCGCCCGAACATCGTGTTCGTCCTGACCGACGATCTCAGCTGGAACCTCGTGCGCTACATGCCCCACGTCCAGATGATGCAGCGCGCAGGGGAGAGCTTCACCAACTACTTCGTCGCCGACTCGCTGTGCTGCCCTTCGCGCGCATCGATTCTCACCGGGCGCTTCCCGCACGACACGGGCGTCTTCGGCAACAGTGGACCGGAAGGCGGCTTCACGGTCTTCCATGCGCGCGGCGAGGAGACGAGCACGTTCGCGACGGCGCTGCGTCGCGAGGGCTACGCGACGGCGTTGATGGGGAAGTACCTGAACGGCTACCAGCCCGCCGCTACCGAAGGCGGGCCGAGGCCCTACGTGCCGCCGGGCTGGAATGAGTGGGACGTGGCGGGAAACGGCTATCCGGAGTACGGCTACTCGCTCAACAGCAACGGGCACGTGCGCCGCTACGGCTACCGGCGCGCGGACTACCTGACTGACGTGCTGGCGGGCAAGGGCGTGCGCTTCATCGACCGCGTGGCGGCGCGACACCGGCCGTTCATGCTGGAGATCGCCACGTTCGCGCCGCACTGGCCCTACACCCCGGCCGCCCGCGACGCCGCGCGCTTCCCGGGCCTCACAGCGCCGCGCACCCCCGCGTTCGACGCCGCCGGAGTCGCGGCGCCGGCCTGGCTCAGTCACTTCACGCCTCTTGACGCAGGGCAGACGGCCACCATCGATCGGGGGTTCCGAAAACGCGCGCAGGCGGTGCAGGCGGTGGACCGGATGATCGGGAGGATCGAGGCCGACCTGAGAAGGAGGGGCCTCGCGCAAAACACCTACTTGGTCTTCAGCTCCGACAACGGCCTGCACATGGGCGATCACCGGCTGATGCCGGGCAAGCAGACGGCGTTCGACACCGACACCGGCGTGCCGCTGATCGTCACCGGGCCCGGCGTCCCGGCGGCGCGGACCGTTCCGCAGATGACCGAGAACATCGACCTGTGCCCCACGTTCGACAAGCTCGCCGGGGCGCCGGTGCCCCCCAACGCCGACGGTCACAGCCTGGTGGCGCTGCTGCACGGCCGGCCCGTGCAGCGCTGGCGCACCGAGATACTCGTGGAGCATCGCGGCCCGGTGATCGACCCCGGCGATCCCGACTTTCCGACGCGGGGCTCGGGCAACCCGCCCAGCTACGAGGCGATCCGCACGCCGGGCAGCCTGTACGTCGAGTACCGGGGCGGGGAACGGGAGTACTACGACCTGAGGCAGGACCCGTTCGAGCTGAGGAACATCGCCGCCGCGCTCTCACCGGCGCAGCTGGGAAGGCTGCACGGCGCGCTGGCCCTCAGCAAGGCCTGTCACGGTGCGGACTCCTGCTGGCGCGCGGAGCACGCCGCCACGTGAGGTCATAGGGTGCGCGCCATGGAGCGCGAACCCGGAGCGGCCAGCTACCGCGCGGCCGGTGTGGACTACGAGACGCTCGACGCGGGCAAGCGCCTGGCAATGCTCGAGGCGCTTTCCACGTCCGCCCTGCTCAACGCGAGGGGCGCGAGCGCGATCGACGCATCGCGGGGCGAGCCGGCGTTCGTCTTCGAGTTCGACGGACGGACGCTGGCCTTCGTCGTCGAGGGCCTGGGCACGAAGTCGGTGATCGCGCGACAGGTGCTCGAGCACGAGGGGATCAACCGGTTCGCCGAGGTCGCCTACGACACGGTGGCCGCGATCCTCAACGACCTGTGCTGCGTGGGCGCGTTGCCGCTGGTCGTGAACGCGTATTTCGCGACCGGCTCATCGGAGTGGTACCGACAGCCCGCTCGATCCACGGCGCTCATCGAGGGCTGGCGCCGCGCCTGCACGGACGCGGGATGCGCGTGGGGGGGCGGTGAGTCCCCCACGCTGCCCGGGCTGCTCGACGAGCGCGACATCGAGCTCGCGGGCGCCGCCGTGGGCGCTGTGCCCGCAGGACGCTCTCCGATCCTCGGAGCAGAGCTCGCCGGCGGCAACGAGATCGTGCTGGTGGCCTCGAGCGGGCTGCACGCGAACGGCGCGTCGCTGGCGCGCCTGGTGGCCGGACAGCTGCGGGACGGCTATGCGACCGCGCTGCCCGACGGCGCCACGCTCGGCGAGGCGCTGCTGGAGCCGTCGCTGATGTACGTGCCCCTCGTCGCCGCGCTGCTGCGCGCCGGCGCGCCGGTGACCTACATGAGCCACGTCACCGGACACGGCCTGCTCAAGCTGATGCGCCCCCCCAAGCAACTGACCTACCGCATCGAGAGGCTGCCCGCCGTGCCGGCGGTGCTGAGCTTCCTCGTGGCGCGCGCAGGGCTCGACCCCCACGCGGCCTACTCGACGTTCAACATGGGCGCCGGCTACGCCGTCTACTGTGAGCCGGGCGCCGGCGCGGCGATCGTCGCGATGGCGGAGGACCTCGGGTTCAGCGCGCAACTCGCCGGGCGCGTGGAGGAGGGGCAACGGCAGGTGATCCTCGAGCCGGTGGACGTCCGTTTCACCGGCGATGAGCTTCAGCTGTCGGGCGCCGAGCAGGACGCTCCGCGCTGAGGATCCGAGCTCAGCAACTTTCGCGCCCCTCGTGGTGTTACAGCTTGAAAGGACCTGCCGCCACGGATAAGGTTGCGGCCGAACTCGCCATTGTTCTCCGGTGAATTGCCGGGGATCTCGATATCGCCGGACCGGCACTGACTCCGGAGCTACCCGGATCGAGGCGGACCTGTCCATCAACAGAGGAGAAAACCTGATGCGCAGAGCATCCACCTGTCTGGCCCTGCTCGGCCTTGCCGTGTTGGGCCTATCGACCGCCGCATCGGCGGCGCCCACGGTCACCTTGAAGGCGAAGGCCGTTCCCATCAAGGGGTTCCCGGGCACAGGCAACATCTATGGCGCCGGCGCCGCTGTGGAAGCCCATTTCACGATCTCAGGGACCGAAGGGATCGGCGGCGTGCCGTCGCCGCTGACGCACGTCAACACCTACCTGCCGTACGGCTCCAAGATCAACTCGACGGGTTTCGTCACCTGCTCGCCGGCCACGCTTGAAAACGTCGGTCCGAAGGGCTGCCCGACGAAGTCGCAGGCGAGCCCGCTCGGCAGCGCGAACGTTGCGCAGAAGATCGGCTCCGAAACGGTCAAGGAGGTCGCGACGGTCCAGGCGTTCTTCGCCCCCGGCGGCGGTCTGCAGTTCTACACCAACGCCGAAGCACCGATCTCGGCGCAGCTGATCGCCGGCACCGGGCACTACATCACCGCGAAGAAGCCCTACGGCCCGGAGCTCACGAGCGAAGTCAAGCTCATCACGACGCTGCCCGAAGCGCCGCCCGTGTCGACCGAATCGATCAACCTCGTGGTCGGCGCCGCTTACAAGAAGGGCAAGAAGACGGTCTACTACGGCACCGTGCCGAAGAAGGGCCAGTGCCCGAAGGGCGGCTTCCCGTGAAGGCCGAACTGACGTTCCAAACCGGCGAAACGGTCACTGTCACGACCAAGACGCCGTGCCCCAAGAAGTAGACGACCAGGGCGCGTTCATGCGCCTGCGGACCTGAGGTCCAGGTAAGCTCCAGCGGAGCGAAGTAGGACGGGCGGCCCCGGCGAACGGGGTCGCCCGCCTGCTGTTTGAACCGCAAGGAGGTAGGGTGAGGACGCAGAGGGTGGGGTGGAGCAGGAGCGCGGCCCGGCTCGCCGGTGCGGCGTGCGTCGCGGCGCTGATCGCCGCCGTCCTGCTCGCCACCTCGGCCGGCGGCTCGAACGGCAGCTACACCGTCCGCGCGATCTTCGACGACGCCGCGAACATCATCCCCGGCGAGAACGTGAAGATCGGCGGGGTCAACGTCGGGACGGTGGGCTCGGTGACCCCCACGCCGCAGGCCAAGGCCGCGGTGATCCTGAACATCAAAGATCCCGGCTTCCAGGACTTCCGCGTCGACGCCAGCTGCACGATCCGCCCGCAGGCGCTGATCGGGGAGAAGTACGTCGACTGCCTGCCCACCCAGCCGCGCGTCCCAGGCACGCCCCTTCCGCCGCCGCTGCCCACGATCCCGAGCGGCCATGAAGGCGCGGGCGAGGTGCTGCTCCCCGTCACGAACACCCACAGCCCCGTGGACGTCGACCTGCTCGGCGACATCACCCGACTTCCCGAGCGCCAGCGGCTGACGATCATCATCAACGAGTTCGGTGCCGGCCTGGCCGGACGCGGAAGCGACCTGAACGTCGTGCTGCGCCGTGCGAACCCGGCGCTCCAGGAACTCGAAAAGGTGCTCAGCATCCTCGCGAGCGAGAACAAGGTGCTGGCCAAGCTCGCCGTCGACTCCGACACGGCGCTCGCCCCGCTCGCCGCCGTGCGCAATCGGGTTGCCAACTACATCGTGCAGAGCAACACCGTCGCCGTGGCCACGGCCCGGCACCGCGGGGCGCTCGCACGCAACCTGGAACTGTTCCCGCCGTTCCTGGAACAGCTCGGACCCGCGGCGGAACGCATCGGGCGGCTGGCCGATCAGATCACCCCGGTCTTCACCGACCTCGGGATCGCGGCTCCCTCGATCAACAAGGCGTTCGCCGAACTGCCGGGCTTCTCCAACAGCTCCTCCGCGTTCACCAAGAGCGTCGGCAAGAACGCTCAGGCCTCGGGCTCGGCGCTCGTGGCCTCCCAGCCGCTCTTGGCCCGCCTGAAATCGCTCGGCAGCGCCGCCAAGCCGCTCGCGTTCAACGCCAACGAACTGCTATCGAGTCTGCGCTCGACGGGCGGCCTCGAGCGCATCCTCGATTTCATCTTCCTGGGCGCCGGGGCCTCCAACGGCTACGACGCGCTGGGCCACTTCCTGCGTGCCGAGGGAGTGGCCAACATCTGCCTCACCTACGCGATCGTTCCCGCCCCCGGCTGCAGCGCCAAACTGTTCAGCACCAACGGCTCGAGCACGGGATCGGCCGCGCGGGCCAGCTCGGTCGGCAATCCCGCCAGCACGAGCCTCGTGATGGCGCGGACGCTCGCGGTCCTCAAAGGCGCCACTCCCGCCCAGGCGCTCGCGCGCTATCCCGGCTCGGCCCCGACGCCCGGCGAACTCGCCGGCTTGGGCGCCGCCGGCGGGGGCGGCTCGACCGCCCAACCGGTCGGCGGTGCGAGCTCGGGGACCACCTATTACACGCCGTCGGCAGAAGGCTCCGGGGCCGGCGGGATGCTGCTCAACTACCTACTGGGCAACTGAGAGTGCGATGAACCCGCGATCACGAGTACTCTGCCCGCTGTTAGGCGGTCTGGCGGCGGTTGCGCTCCTCGCGCCGGCGACGAGCCCCGCGGGACAGCCGGGCGCCGGCAAGCCGGCGGGCACGCCCGGTGAAACCACATCGCCCGCTCCCCCGCCGGAAGCTTCCGCGGCGCCGTCGGTCGCCCCGACGAGCGAATCCGCTCCGCCGCCGGCACCCGCTCCGGCCCCGGCGTCCGGCGCGCCTCCTGCGGGCCCTGGCGCGCCGGCGACCGCGACGGCCCCGCGGGTGCAGGCCCAGCGCGCGCAGGGCAACACGCCCGGCGGCTCGGGCGGGTCGTCTCGGGGCGCGAGGAGGGCGCACGGTGCGCCGGGCGCCGGGGAACCGGGCGGATCGAAAGCCGGCTCCCATCCGGCAGTCCCGCGGCTCGGCCGGCGCGCCGGCGCGCCCTCGGCACTGACCCCGTCGTTGCCGCTCGCGCTCTCATCCTCGATCTCGGGCGTGCCGGGCTTCTTCATCGAAAGCTTCCGCATCCCACCGTTCCTGCTGTCGATCTATCAGGCGGCCGGCACGGCCTACGGCATCCCGTGGCAGGTGCTCGCGGCGATCAACGAGGTGGAGACCGACTACGGCCGCGACCTGAGCGTCTCGAGCGCAGGTGCGGAGGGCTGGATGCAGTTCCTGCCCTCCGAGTGGGCCCTGTACGGAGTGGACGCCAACGGCGACGGCTTCAAGGACCCGTACAACCCGGCCGACGCGATCTTCGCCGCCGCCCGGTACCTGCGCGCGGCCGGCGGCGACACGAACATCCGGACGGCCGTCTACGCGTACAACCACTCGCAGGGCTACGTCGACTCGGTCTTGCTGCGGGCGCAGCTCTTGGGCGGAACTCCTCCCGGGCTGCTCGGCTCGATCACCGCGCTCACCCAGGCGCGCTTCCCCGTGCACGCCGCAGCGCACTTCAGCGACGGGTTCCCGACGGTGCCCGCGAGCGGAGCGGGCCCGCCGAGGACGCTCCCCGGCACGACGATCTACTCGCGGGCGCGAGCGCCGGTGATCGCCGTAGCCGACGGGCAGATCGTGCAGGTCGGCGAGTCGCCCTCGCTCGGGCGGTTCGTGTCGCTGCGCGACGCCTACGGCAACACCTACGTCTACGCACAGCTCGGAGACGTGGCGCAGCTCTACCCGGTGCTCGAGCCGGTCGAGAACAGCGCGGTGAGCCCCCGAATCGCGCAGCCCGGCGGAACGGTCGAACCGGCCCCGAGCGGTCCGGCGACGGCCGGAGCGCAACCGCGCTCGCCGCTCTCAGAAGCCGGCAACGTGTCGGGCCTCGCGCTCGGCTCCGCGGCCGCCCTGGAATCGGCGCCCGCCGGCTCGCCGCCCGCGCCGGCGACTCCCGCGCAGCCGGTCGCACCGAAGAAGGCTCCGCCGGTCGTGCGGGTCTTCAGGGAAGGTGCGAACGACGTGTACCTGCATCCACTGCGCGCCGGCGTCGAGGTGATCGCCGGGACGGTGCTGGGCCACCTCAAGGCGCCGGCGGGCGGCGCGGGCTCTCCCGGCGCCGGCCTGCAGGCCGGCGAACCGCACGTGCTCTTCCAGATCCGTCCGGCCGGGATCGGGGCGCCGCTCATCGATCCGAAGCCGATCCTCGACGGATGGGTCGCGCTCGAGAACACCTCGATCTTCAGGGCGAAGGGCGAGAACCCGTTCCTTGCGACCTCGCCTACGGTCGGCCAGGTGTTGCTCGAGTCAAAGCAGCAGCTCGAGCCGCAGGTGCTGCACGACCCCGGCATCCATCTCGCCGGGTGCGCCCGCCACGACATCCAGACCGGACGGGTCGACAAGCGTGTCCTGGCGACGCTCGAGTTCCTCTCGGTGTCAGGGCTGAAGCCGGGCGTCTCTGGTCTCCCCTGCGCCCGCTCGCCGATCGCGGTCACCGGCAGCGCCTCCGGCGGGTCGGTCGACACGGGCGCGGAGATCAGCTCGGTCAACGGCGTCGCGATCGCGGGCCACCAGGGTCCGGGCTCGATCGCGGACATCACGGTGCGCAAGCTGCTCACGCTGCAGGGCGTCTCAAAGCCCCTGCAGATCGTCAGCCTGATGAGCTATCCGGGCGCGACGAACACGCTTTCCAAGCCCTACGCGCGCGGCGCGATCGGGGTCAGCTTCAGCGCGCCCAACGGCGCCGGAGCCCGCGCCGCGGGACTCCTCGACTCGGCCCTGACCCCGGGCGGATGGATCAAGCTGATCGCGCGCCTGGGCGAGATCCCCAACCCGACGGTTTCGCGCGCGCCATCGCCCGCGGCGATCCCGGACAGGCCGGGCAATGGAAGGGAAACCGGTGGCAACCACTAGCCCACCCCGCCCGCCCGACGCCTCGCCGCCCCCTCCGCCGGGTCCCTCGTCGCCGGCAGGGCGCGTGCGACGCCCGTCGGACGCCGGACGGGCGATCGCCATCGGCGCCCTGGGGGTGGTGGTGCTGGTCGTGGCCTATCTGGTGTTCGGCGGCGGCGGCGGCGCCACCTATCAGCTGATCTTCCCCGACGCGGGCCAGCTCACGCGTGGCAACCAGGTGCAGGTGGGAGGCGTGCCCGTGGGGAGCGTCACGAACATCGTGCTGACCAAGGACTTCAAGGCGCGCGTCACGATCCACATCGACTCCTCGCTCACACCGCTGCACGAGGGCACGACCGCCCAGGTCCGGGTGCCGTCGCTCTCGAGCGTCGCCAACCGCTACATAGCGCTCTCTCCGGGGCCGAACAACCGGCCGGCGCTGCCCGCGGGCTCGACGCTGCCGGCGAGCGCCACGCGCGAGGTGGTGGACCTCGACCAGCTGTTCAACATCTTCAACCCGAAGACGCGCCTCGGCCTGCGGGCGCTGATCCAGGGGTCCGCAGAACAGTACGCGGGGGCCGGCCGCGCCCTGGGTCAGTCGACCGAATACTTCGCCCCGTCGGTGAGCGCGACAGACCACTTGTTCGCCGAGCTCGTCCGCGATCAGCGGACGTTCACGAGCTTCCTCGTGGAAACCGCCAAGGCGGTCACCACGATCGGGGGACACAACGAACAGCTCAGCAGCCTGATCGGGAACGCGAACACGACCTTCCAGGCGATCGGCTCCGAGCAGGCGAGCCTCGCCAGGGGGCTGAAACTGCTGCCGGTGACCCTGAACCAGGGCAACCGCACGTTCATCGAACTGCCCTCGGCGTTCGCTGCGCTCACGCAGCTCGTCAACGCCTCCAAGCCAACATCGGTGCCGCTCAACACCCTGTTCTCCCGCCTGCGCCCCCTGGTGACGACGGCGACGCCCGTGGTGAGCAACTTCAACCTGGCGATCAGCCGGCCGGGAGCGAACAACGACATCACCGAACTGGCCCAAGACCTCCCGGCGCTTGTGCGAGAACTCTCGGCGAGCTCGCCGGCGAGCGTCACCGCGCTGCGCGAATCCGTTCCGATCACCGCGTTCTTCGGTCCTTACACGCCGGATCTGGAGGGCCTGCTGCGGACGTTCGGCCAGACGAGCTCCTACTACGACGCCAACGGCCACTACGTGCACATCGGTTCGCTGATCCCCGACTTCAAGCTCACAAACAGCAACCTCGCCCCGACGAGCCCCCAGCAGAGCCTCGAAGGGCTGAAGACCGGGCAGCTGCGGCGTTGCCCGGGCGCGGCCACCCAGCCCGCGGCCGACGGGTCCTCCCCCTTCGTGGACAGCGGTCTGCTGAGCTGCAACCCGACGGAGACGCCCTGATGGACAGGCGCCGACGCAGCTCCCTTGCCGCCAATCCGCTCTTGATCGGGGCCGTCACGATGCTGATCATCGTGGTGGCGGTGTTCCTCTCCTACAACGCGAACAACGGGCTGCCGTTCGTGCCCACCTACAACATCAAACTCGCGCTGCCGGAAGCCTCCGGGCTGCAGCGCACGAACCAGGTGCGGATCGCGGGAACGCGCGTGGGGATCGTCAGCGCGTTGACCGCCCACCAGGACCCCGTCACCGGCCGCGTCACGGCGATCGCGGATCTCAAGCTCGAAAAGGGCGTCGAACCGCTGCCGGCCGACACGCGGGCGATCGTGCAGTCGGTGTCGGCGATCGGGCTGAAGTACCTGGAACTCGAAAAGGGCACCTCGCGCGCGACGCTGAAGGCGGGCGCGACGATCCCGCCGAGCCAGACACGCGAACCGGTCGACCTCGACCAGCTCTTCAACATGTTCGACGCGAAAACACGGACGGCCAACCAGCTGAACCTGAACGCCTTCGGCGACGGACTGGCCGGGCGGGGGCTGGGCCTGAACAACACGATCGCCGAACTGCGCCCGCTGGTCACGAATGCGATCCCGGTGCTGCACAACCTGGCCTCGCCGGCCACACACCTGCGCGAGCTCTTCATCGCGCTCGAGCGGGTGGCCGGGCAGACCGCTCCGGTGGCCGATGCCCAGGCCAGGTTCTTCAGCGACCTCGACACCTTCTTCACCGCCTTCGCGGGCGTCGCCCCCTCGCTGGAAGCGGCGACCGTGGGCGGGCCGCCCGCGCTGGAACAGGCCATCCACTCGCTCCCGTTCCAGGCGCAATTCACGGAGAACACGACCGAGTTCATGCGCCTGCTGCGCCCGAGCGCACGCTCGCTGGTCAGCGTCGCGCCGCCGCTGGCGCACGCGTTCACCGTCGGCACCGTGAACCTGCGCGCCGCGGTGGAGCTGAACTCCGAGCTCGCCTCCTCGGCCAAGGCGCTTGCGGCGTTCGGTCAGGATCCGATCGTGGCGCTCGCGCTGGAAGACGCCACCCAGACGCTGCTGTACGCCAACCCGGTGGTTGCCGGGATCGCGCCCCAGCAGGCCGCCTGCAACTACCTGACGCTCGCTTTCCGCAACGTCGCGAGCCTGGGGGCGGAGAACATCGGCGTCGGCACCTTGGACCGCGCCGCCACCATACTCGCGCCGAGCGGACCCAACAACGAGGGCTATCCGTCATCGGCCCCCGCCAACGGGCCGTCGGTCGAACACGTCGCCGGCACCAACACGATCGTCAACAACAACTTCATCCACGCGAACCCCTACCCGAACGTCAACGGCCCCCGCCAGCCGAAACTGTGCGAAGCGGCGAACGAGACCTATCTCGTGGGCAAACAGGTGCTCAGCAACCTGCCCGCGAGCGCCGTCCTGAACAACCGGGAATTCACGAGCCGCGAACAGAACCTGTTCGGTGAAAAATATCCGAGCGCGACGCTGCAGGATCTCGGCCTCACCAAAGGGAGCGGGAAATGAGCCGTCGACGCCTGTGGCGCCGCCACTCCGAAATACCCGTGGTCGAACTGCAGCGCTCGAACCCGGTCCGCTTCGGCGCCGTGTTCCTGCTGATCGTTGCGATCGCCGTGTACTTCGGCTTCACCAAGCACCTCCCGTTCAAACACGGCTACCGGCTGAAGGCGGTCTTCTCGACGGCCATCAACATCCGCCCGAAGTCGCCCGTGCGCATCGCCGGGGTGGACGTCGGCAAGGTCAGCTCGATCGCGCGCGACGGAAGCGCAGGCGTCGTGACCATGGAAATCACGTCGAACGGCCTGCCGATCCACTCCGACGCCACGGCGAAGATCCGCCCGCGGATCTTCCTGGAAGGCAACTGGTTCGTCGAACTGCAGCCGGGCAGCCCGTCGGCCAGGACGCTCTCCTCGGGCTCGACCCTGCCGATCACTCAGACCTCCGACCCCGTGCAGCTCGACCAGGTGCTGGACGCGCTGAACACCGACACGCGCGCCAACCTGCAGGACTTCCTGATCGGCTATGGCGACGCGCTCACGCGCAAGCCGGGGCCCGCCGAAAACGCCGAACAGGACCCCGAAGTGCGAGGGCTGAATGCCGCCCAGGCGCTCAACCGGGCCACCCACCGCGGGCCCTCGGCGCTGCGCGGCTCGGCGATCGTCAACCAGGCGCTCGGGGGCACCGATCCCAATGACATCTCAAAGCTGGTGGCGAGCATCGGGAAAGTCACCGGGGCGCTGAACGTCCACGAGCAGCAGCTCGGCGAACTGATCGGCAACTTCAACACGTTCTTCGGCGCCTTCGCCGCCCAGGCCTCGAGCGTGCACGCGGCCGTCGCCGAGCTGCCCGCGGCTCTGTTCGCGATCGATCGGGGCTTCGCCGGGCTGGACGCCTCGTTCCCGCCCACGAAGGCGTTCTCCCAGGCGATCATTCCCGGAGTGAAGTTGACGCCCTCGACGGTGGCCGCGGCGCTGCCGTGGATCGCACAGCTGCAGGCGTCGCTCGCTCCGAACGAGCTCGGCGGCGTTGCCAAAGGCCTGGCCGGAGCCGCGCCATCGCTGGCGCGCCTGACGAGCGAACAGATCCCGTTCCAGGCGCAGGTGAATCTGTTCGCCAAATGCCAGACCAAAGTGTTCTTCCCGTCGGGCAACGCCAAGCTGCAGGACGGGTCGAGCACCTCGGGCGTCGAAGACTACAAGGAGTTCTGGTACTCGCTCGTCGGAATCACCGGCCTCAGCCAGGGCTTCAACGGCAACGGCTCATCGTCGCGCTTCTTGCTCGGAGGCAGCGGCCAGACGCTGGTCTCGGCTCCGGTCTCGATCGTGGGCAACAACCTGAAAGGGCTGCGGCTGCTCGCGCACGCGCCGCTGCCTCCGCTCGGTACCCGCCCCGCGTATCCGAGCGAAGAGCCGCCGTACAAGCCGCTCGTGCCCTGCTACACGCAGGCCGTCCAGAACTTCAACGGCCCGCTCGCGCAGGGCCCGGCCGACGGGAGCGGGAAATGAACCCGGCCACCGGCCACGAGGGCGGGCTGAGCGTCCGCGACCAGATCGAACGCTACCGCACGGCGTTCATCTCGGTGGTCGTGATGGTGGTGATGGCAGCCGCGGTGGGCGGCTACATCCTCGCTCACGAGAACCTCAAGCTTCCCGGCTGGGTGCCGGTGTTCGGCCGCAGCTACTTCACGCTGAAGGCCCAGTTCCAGACGGCCCAGGCCGTGACCCCCGGGCAGGGCCAGGCGGTCACGATCGCGGGCGCCAAGATCGGGGAAATCGGAAGCGTGGACCTGCAGAACGGGATCGCCACGGTGACGATGAAGGTGACGCCCAAGTACGCGCGGATCTACCACGACGCGACCATGCTGCTGCGCCCCAAGACCCAGCTGCAGGACATGACGATCGAGGTCAACCCGGGCACGCCCGCCAGCGGGCGCCTGCGCAGCGGCGAAGTGATCCCGGTGTCACAGACCGCCCCGAACGTCAACTTCGACGAGTTCCTCGCGGGGCTGGACGCCGAAACGCGTGCCTACCTGCAGGAGCTGCTGGCGGGTCTCGGCGAAGGCTTCAAGAACAACGGGCGAGCGGCCTCTGCCACGTTCAAGCGCTTCGACCCGACCGCCCGCTACCTGCAGGAGATCTCACAGGAGCTCGAAATCCGCCACGCCAACATCGCGCGCTCGATTCACAACTTCCGGCTGCTGATGGAAGCCCTGGGCGGCAAGGACAAGCAGCTGGCCGAGCTGGTGGACGCGTCCAACGCGGTGTTCGCCACCTTCGCCCAGGAGGACCAGAGCTTCCAGAAGACGCTACACCTGCTGCCCGGCGCGCTGCGCAAGAGCGGCGTGGGCTTCGGCAAGCTCGCCGTCGCCACGAGCGTGCTCGGCCCGACGCTGCACAAGCTGCTCCCCTTCGCTCGCTCGCTCGCCCCCGCCCAGGAAGCCACCACCCGGCTCGCCAAGGAAACCACGCCGGTCCTCAAGAACCAGGTCCGGCCGTTCGCGCGCGAAATCCTGCCTGTCGTCAACCAGCTCGGGCCCTCCACCAAGGAACTGGGCGAAGCGTTCCCGAAGCTGGCCAGCAGCTTCACCGTGCTCAACGAATTCTTCAACGAGCTCGGCTACAACCCGGGACCCAATCGGGGCGGCTTCATGTTCTTCCTCGACTGGGCCAACCACAACCTCAACAGCGTCGTCAGCTCCGCGGATGCCCACGGCACGGTCGGCCGCAGCCTCCTGTACTTCAACTGCAACGTCGTGCCGCTCCTGGCCCCGGTGGCGACGGTCAACCCGACGGTGAACCTCATCATCGGCCTGCTGAACCCGCCCAACAAGGCGGCGTGCCAGGCGGCAGGCCTGATCACGCCGAGCGGCCTCGCCGCGCGCGCACACCCTCGGCCGAGCGCGCCGGCGGGCGGTTTCCTCTCCGGCCTGGACACGCGCGTGTTCGGACAGGCGCCCGTCCTGTCGACGCCGGCCTCGCCCGCGAGCGCACACCGGGCGGGAGGCTGACATGCAGAAGCGCGCGCCCACGCTCGGGAACATGCTCGTGATCACCCTGTTCGTGCTCAGCTGCTTCGGGCTGCTCCTGTTCCTGTGGGAGTCCTTCGGCGGGCCCCTGCCCTTGAAGCCGAAGGGCTATCAGGTCACCGCGTCCTTCCCCCGCACGCTCGCCCTCTCCGAACAGTCCGACGTGCGGATCAGCGGCGTGAACGTCGGCCACGTGGTCTCGCTGAAGGTCGGCAGCAACGGCCAGACCGACGCGAAGCTCGAAATCAACAGCCGGTATGCGCCGCTGCGCGCCGACATGCAGGCGATCCTGCGCCAGAAGACGCTGCTGGGGGAGACCTATGTGCAGCTGATCCCCCGGAGCAGGACGGCTCCGTTTCTGCCCGACGAAGGCCGGCTCAGAGCGGCCCAGGTCGAACCGTCGGTGACGCTCGACGCGATCCTCTCGACGTTCGACCCCAGGACGCGCCGCGCCTTCCAGATATGGATGCAGTCCCTCGCGGTCGGGGTCGCCGGGCGCGGCGAACAGATCAACTCCGGCTTCGCGAAGGTCGAACCGTTCGTCGAACACGCAAACCAGCTGGTGGGCATCCTCGCCTCCCAGGAAGGAGCCGTGCAGGCGCTGGTGCACAACACCGGGGTGGTCTTCGACGCTCTCGCGGGGCGTGACCATCAGCTCGAAGGCCTGATCGCCAACGGCGAACGCACCTTCCAAGCGGCCGCCGAAGGCAGCCAGGCGTTCGCCGAAGCGTTCCGCGTGCTGCCCGCCTTCGAGCGCAACTCGACGGTGGCGCTCAAGGAACTCGACAAGTTCGCCGTCGTCGCCAACCCGTTCCTCGAAGAATTCCGCCCCGCCCAGCGCCAGCTCGCGGCGCTGCTTTCGGCCGCGGAACCCTTCGCGCCACAGTTCAACAGCCTTCTGACGAATCTCGGGCCGCTCACCAAGGCGGCCAAGACGGGCCTGCCGGCCTTCAGCAGATCGCTCGAACTCACAACCCCGGTGCTCGAAAACCTGAGGCCCGTGCTGCACAACTTCGACCCGTTCCTGCAGTACGCCGGGCAGTACGTGCCCGAGCTGCAGGCGTTCTTCGCCAACCTCACCGCTGCCACCCAGGGCCATGGCCTGAACGGCAGCACCCGAAACCAGGGCCCCCAACAGCATTACCTGCGAGCGATGCAGGTCTTCAGCCCGCAGAACTTCGCGATCTACACCCAGCGGATCGGGACGGACCGGTCGAACCCCTATTTCAAGCCTGGAGCCTTCAGCGCGCTCGGAAACGGCGGGCTGCAGGTGTTCAGCGGCAGCGCATGCGCGAACTCCGCCCCCTCGATGAGCGGGCCGCCGAACGAAACCATCCAGCAGAGCCTGATCGAACAGATCATCCAGTTCAAGATCGCCAATGCTCCGGGGAGTCCCAACTCCGTCGCGGCTCCGGCCTGCAACCAGCAGGGCCTCTTCACGTTCAACGGTCAGACGAGCCAGTTCCCCCACGTGACCTACGGGGGGAAATAAGCCCTCCAGGCCGCGGATCGCGGGCTCTCCTTGATGCGCCAAGTGCCGCCGATTAGTATCCGGAGCGTGGAGAGCGCCGACAGCACGCCCGAGGGCCCTGGAGGGGTTGCGGACCCGGAGGGACGGGCGGCGCTCGAGCGGGCGAGCGAGTTTCAGTATCACTCCAGCGAGGTGGACTTCGCGGGGGACCCGGACGACGAGAAGTGGTCGATCCGCTGCCTGGACGTGCACAAGCGCCTCGGCGGCGTGCCTGTGCTGAACGGGCTCAACGTGGCGATCCCCGACGAGATGATCACCGTCGTCCTGGGTCCGTCGGGCACCGGCAAGAGCGTGTTGATCAAGCACGTGATCGGGTTGATGTTCCCGGACTCGGGCGACGTCGTGGTGCGCGGGCAGTCGGTTCCGACCCTGACGATGCCCGAGCTGTTGGCCCTGCGCCGGCGGATCGGCGTGCTCTTCCAGGACGGCGCCCTGTTCGGATCGATGAGCGTGTTCGACAACGTGGCCTTTCCGCTTCGCCAGCACACGGGCTCCACCGAGGCGGAGATCGCCAAGGTGGTCACCGCGCGCTTGAACGACGTGGGGCTGACGGAGGCGATGGACGATTTCCCATCCCAGCTGTCCGGTGGCATGCGCAAGCGCGCGGGGTTCGCGCGGGCGCTGGTGATGGAGCCCGACATCGTGATCTTCGATGAGCCCGACTCGGGGTTGGACCCGGTGCGCACGGCGCTGCTGTGCGATCTCATCCAGGAGATGCACGCCCTCCACGGAGGCACCTACATAGTCGTGACCCACAACATCGCCTCGGCGCGGCAGATCGGCGAGTACATAGCGATCCTGTGGAGGGGCCGGATCGTGGAGGCGGGCGACGCGGAGAGGATGTTCTCCTCGGAGAACCCGTTCGTGCACCAGTTCCTCAGCGGATCGGCCGAGGGACCGCTGACCATGGATTGAGTCCGGCCCCGCCATATGCGAACATACGTTCGTATATGGTCGTGTGCGTGTATCTCCCCCGCTTCGAGCTGGTGGTCGCCGCCGGGGGGCCGCAGGCCCTGGCCGGGCGCGCCCTGGCGATCGCTCCGGCGCCGGCAAGCCAGCGCGTGGGAGAGGTGTCGGGGGCCGCGGAGGCGTTTGGCGTGGAGGCCGGGATGCCGATGGGCGAGGCGCTGGCGCGCTGTCCGGAGCTCGTTCTGCTCCCGGCCGATCCGCTCGGAGTGGAGGAGGCCTCCGAGCAGACGGTGCGCGCGCTCGAGGGCATGGGCGCCTCTGTTGAGTCCGAGCGGGCCGGCCTTGCCTACTTCGAGGCGGATGGCCTGCGCGGGGTGCACGGCAGCGAGCAGGGCACGATTGCCGCCGCGCGCCGGGCCGCCCGATCCGCGGTCGGCCGCCGCGCCGCGCGCGTGGGCGCCGGGCCGACGCGCTTCTGCGCGCTGGCGGCGGCGCTGACGGTGCGCTCGCGCCGCGCGGTGGTCGTGGATGGGCGCCAGGCGCGCCGCTTTCTCGCCGCGCAGCCCGTGGGCCTGCTGCGCTTCCGGAGAGAGACCGAGGCGCTGGTTGAGCCGCTGAGCCGTCTCGGCGTGCGCACGCTGGGCGAGCTGGGGACGCTCGGGCGCGATGCGGTGGCCGATCGCTTCGGTGCCCCGGGCGCTCTCGCCCACAGACTTGCCAGCGGCGAGGACGGCCCGCTGCGCACGCGCCTGCTCGAAGATCGCCTCGAGGAGAGGATGGAGCTGGGCGAGTCGAGCTCGGGGGCGGCGCTCGAACGCGTCCTGGGCGTGCTCGTCGACCGGCTGCTGGCGCGCCCCGAGCGGCGCGGGCGCACGCTGGGGGCGGTGACGCTCTCCGCCCGTCTGGTCGAGGGCGGCACCTGGCGGGAGCGGGTGGTGTTCCGCCAGGCGCTCTCGGACGCCACGCGCATGCGCCTCGCGTTGTCCGTGCGCCTGGCGATGCTGCCGGCGCCCGCCGAGGAGCTGCGCCTGGGGGTGGAGCGCTTCGGTCCTCCGGGCGGGGAGCAGCGCGGGCTGCTGGAGAGCGACCGCTCGGAGATCGCGGGCACCGCCGCCGACCCGGGGCTCCGCGCCGTGCGCCCCGGTGCCCAGGCGCGCGGCGAGCGCCTGCGGGAGGCCGTATGCCAGATGCGCGCGGTGGCCGGGCAGGATGCCGCGTTGCGCGCCCTATGCGTGGATCTCGATTCGCGGGTGCCCGAGCGACGCGTCATGTTGACGTCCTTCCCGGGGTGAGCGGTGAGGCCCCCGCATGGAGCTCCTCCGGCGATGGGCGCCCCGCGCGCTCTGAACCTTCCACGTCCGGTCGGGGTGCGCTCGCGGCGTGGCGGCGTGCCCGGTGAGGTGGATGGCGAGGAGATCGAGCAGGTGCGGGAGTCCTGGCTGGTGGAGGACCGCTGGTGGACCGGCCGGCCGCTGCGCCGTCGCTACTGGGAGGTGGTGAGCGGAAGGGGGCGCAACTTGGTGGTCTTCCATGACCTGCAGTCGGGCGACTGGTTCACCCAGGCGGGCTGAGGATGCGGGGCACGCCGCCCTACGTCGAGCTGCACTGCCATTCGGCCTATTCCTTCCTGGACGGGGTGTCCCTGCCGGAGGAGCTGCTGGGCAGCGCGGACGAGATGGGCTACGAGGCGCTGGCGCTCACCGACCACAACTCGGTGTCGGGGTCGATGGAGCTCGCCCAGGCCGCCAAGGGATCCGGGGTGCGGGCGATCCACGGCGCGGAGATCGACCTGACCACAGGGGCACACGGCGTCGAGCGCTGGGTCGGCGCCCGTGGCCGCCACCTGACGCTGCTCGTGCGGGAGGCGCGCGGCTGGAGCAACCTCTGCCGGATACTCACCCGGGCGCACGAGCACACGCGCGACCGGCCCGGGGCGCCGTCGTCGCAGCCGGCGGTGAGCCTGGAGACGGTGCTGGAGCACGCCGGGGGCCTGGTCTGCCTGACCGGCTGTGCCGAGCGGGGGGCATGCGAGGAGCCCACCGCGCGGCGGCTGCTCGACGCGTTCGGCCCGGAGGGCCTGCGCGTGGAGCTCCAGCGACCCTACGCCCGCCACGATCGCGCGCGCAATCGAATGCTGGCGTCGCTGGCACGGCGGCTGGGGGTGGCGTGCGTGGCCACCGGCGACGTGCACGCGCATGCGCGGGGGCGGGCGGAGCTGCAGGACGCGTTCGTTGCGCTGCGCTGCCACACCACGCTCGATGCCTCCGAGTCCCTGCGGCGCGGCAACCACAGCCACGTGATGACCACGCCGCAGGCGATGGCCAACCGCTTCGTGGACCACCCGGAGGCGGTGCGCGAGACGCTGCACGTCGCGGAGGAGCTGCTCTTCGACCTGACAAAGGACCTCGGCTACCGCTATCCGGGAGCCGAGGACGAGGGTGCTCTGCGGCGCCTGGCCGAGCTGTGCGGGGCGCGGCTGGCGGAGCGCTACGGGCCGGAGGCGTCGGCTCCCGACGGGCGGCGGCGCGCCGGTCGGGCGAGCGATCGAGGATCGGGGGCGCGGGCACGGATCTCACGCGACCGGGTCCCGGAGGGCCGGATCGAAGAGGCCAGGGCCCGCCTCGAGCAGGAGCTGCGCGTGATCGAGCGCCTTGGACTGGCGGGCTTCTTCCTGCTCCATCACGACATGCTGGAGCTGGCGCGCGAGGTGGCCCTGGAGGTGCGGGGTCCGGACTCGGCGCGCTCCCTGCTGGCGCCGGGGCGCGGGCGGGGTTCCTCGGTGTCCTCGATCGTCTGCTACCTGACGGGCCTTTCGCACATCGACCCGATCGCCAACAAGCTGCTGCTCGGGCGCTTCCTGCACGAGGACCTCAGCCAGCTGCCGGACATCGACCTGGACTTCCCGCGGGACATCCGCGAAGCGCTGATTCCGCGCGTCCACGAGCGCTACGGGCGGGAGCACACGGCGTTGGTGGCGGCCTTTCCGACCTTCCGCTCGCGCGGGGCGATCCGCGAGCTGGGCAAGGTCCTGGGCCTGCCTGCGGGGGAGATCGAGCGTGCGGCGCGCGGGGGGGAGCACTGGATGGGCGACCGCCAGCGCGACGTCCTCTCCGGCGTGGACCTTTCCTCTTCGGGCTCCGCTCCGGGCGCGTACCCCGATGCGGCCGGCGGCGCCGCGGACGGTGGCGCCTCCCGGGGACGCGCCAGCGTGCGCTGGCGCTGGCTGGCGCGCCTGGTGGGGGAGGCATACGGGCTGCCCCGCCACCTGTCCCAGCACCCGGGCGGGATGGTGGTGGCGACGCGCCCGCTGATCGACTGCTGTCCGGTGGTGCCGGCCGCGATGGAGGGCAGGCAGATGGTGCAGTGGGACAAGGACTCCTGCGCGGACGCCGGCTTTCTGAAGATCGACCTGCTCGGGCTCGGCATGCTCTCGGCGGTGGAGCGCTGCGTGGAGATGATCGCCCGCACGCGCTCGGAGCGGATCGACCTCTCGCGGATCCCATTCGACGATCGGGAGACCTTCGAGGCGATCCGCACGGCCGACACGGTCGGCGTGTTCCAGATCGAGAGCCGCGCCCAGATGCAGTCGCTGCGGCGCACGCGGCCCGCGAACCTCCAGGAGCTGACCGTGCAGGTCGCGATCGTGCGTCCCGGGCCGATCCAGGGCGGGGCCATCAACCCCTACATCGAGCGGCGCAGGCGCCTGCGCGAGGACCCTTCATATGAGGTCCCCTACGCGCACCCAACGCTCGAGCCCGTGCTCAGGAGCACGCTGGGGACGGTCATCTTCCAGGACCAGGTCATGGAAGTGGCAGAGGCCTTCGCCGGCTTCTCCGCGGGCGAGGCCGACGGGCTTCGCCGGGCGATGAGCCGCAAGCGCTCGCGGGAGCTGCTGCAGCGCCACCGCGAGCGTTTCGTGGCCGGGGCGGAACGGCACGTGGGCGCCGATCGGGAGACCGCCGAGCGCGTGTGGGAGATGGTGGCGGGGTTCGCGGGCTTCGGCTTCCCCAAGGCTCACAGCGCCGCCTTCGGCCTGCTCGCCTACCAGTCGACGTGGCTGCGCGTCCACTATGGCCCGGAGTTCCTGTGCGCGCTGCTGAACGAGCAGCCCATGGGCTTCTACGCCCCCGACAGCCTCGTGCACGAGGCCCAGCACCGCGGGATCGAGGTGCTGGGGCTCGACGTGAACGCCTCCGAGGTGCAGTGCACGGTGCAGGGCGCAGGAGTGCGTCTGGGCCTGGGCTATGTCAAGGATGTGGCGGCGGCGGAGGTGCGCGAGCTTGTGGCCGAGCGTGAGCGGAACGGGCCCTTCCGCAGTCTCGGCAACCTTGCCGCGCGGGTCGGCGCGGGGCGCAGAACGCTCGAGCAGCTGGCCTGGTCGGGTGCCTGCAACAGCCTGATCGGACAGGAAGGAAGGCGGTCGGCCCTGTGGCAGTTGGGCGTGGCCGCTCCCGGGAAAGGCGCGGGCGAGGGCACTCAGCTCGCGCTGCCCCTGCAGCTTCCCGCCGCGCCGCGCCTGCGCCCGCTCGGGCGCTGGCAGCGGGTGATCGCCGACTACGCCACGAGCGGGGTGACGGTGGGCGACCATGTGATGGCCGTCCTGCGCAAGCGGCTGGCGCTACCCGATCGGGGATCGGCCGGCGCGAGCTTGCCGTCGCCGAGCGGCGCGAGCGGACCGTCGCCGAGCGCCCCGGTCACGCTCGCCACCAGCGCCCAGCTCGAACACCTGCCCCAGGGCTGCCCGGTCGCGGTGGCCGGACTGGTGATTGCCCGGCAGCGACCGGGCACGGCCAAGGGGACGATGTTCCTGCTGTTCGAGGACGAGTGGGGGACGGTCAACCTGATCGTGCCCAAGGCGGTGTACGAGCGCCACCGCCACCTGGCGCGAGCCGAGCCGCTGCTGCTGGCCCGGGGGCGCCTGGAGCGCTCGGAAGACGTGCTGAACGTGATCGTGCGGGAGCTGGCGGCGCTCGAGCGCTTCCTGGCCGGAGGAGTCCTGCAGGCGGAGGGAAATGCCGCCGCCGCGCGCATCCATCACCTGTCAGACCGCGGGCCCGCGCGCGTGCCCGACGCGGCCTCGCCCGCCGACGCCGAGACCGAAGAGGGCAGCGCCGCAGTGGGGTCGAGCATGCGCGCCGTGGCCCCGCCGGTGCAAAGCTTCGCGATGGGCCGGCGACGGTAGGGACTCAACAGCGCCGGGTGAGAGACCGTCCCGGCACGGCTTGAGCGGCCTCAGGCGCCGTCTGCTGCCACCGCGCGAGCCGTGCGCGACAGGAACGCCAGCCGGTGGCCGTCGGGGTCGCTCGTGGAGAGACGCTCTTGATCGGCGTGCAGGGGGAGCGGTCCGCCGGGCGCCTCGGTCAGCCTGCGCTCGAGCGCCGCGAGCCCGTTCGCGCCGCCGAGCTCGAACTCGACGACGCGCAGGCGCGGCGCGCTGTCCGGCGGTGGGCTCCCGCCCTGGCTTTGCCACGAGTTCAGACCCACGTGGTGGTGGTATCCGCCGGCCGACAGGAAGGCCGCGGAGGGAAGCCGCGCCTGCTCGTCGAAGCCGAGCGCGTCGCGGTAGAAGGCGACCGCGCGCGGCACGTCGGCCACCTTCAGGTGCACGTGCCCGACGACGACGCCCGGTGCCATCGCGGGCGCCGGCTCGCCGGGGGATCGGGCCATCAGGTCCTCGAGGTCCAGCGGCAGGGTGACCATCACGACGCCATGCCCGTCCGGCGGGCGCTCCCATTGCTCGGGCGGACGGTCGGCGTAGATCTCGATCCCGAGGCCGTCGGGGTCGCTCAGGTACAGCGCCTCCGAGACGCCGTGGTCGGACGCGCCGTCGATCGGCCAGCGACCGCGTGCAACCCGCCGCACGGTCTCCGCGAGCGCCGCGCGCGAGGGGTGAAGCCATGCGACGTGGAACAGGCCCGTGCTCCCCGGCGCAAGGGCCGTGGCGTGGCCGAGGGCCGTCAGCTCGAGCGGCGGATGCTCACGATCGACTCCCAGCCGCGCACGGTCCTCGTCGCGCGAGATCAGTGGCAGCCCGAGCACCCGCTCGTAGAAGTCCACGCTGCGCGAGAGGTCGCTCACGGCCAACTTCACCGAGCCGATGCTGAGCGTCGAGTCGATGCTTGCGGGCTGCGCCTGCATGACGTCGAGGCTACTACTCGGCGCCGGGCGCCAGCCGATCGGGCGCTGTGGTCCTCGAGCGGGCATGCGCTCCTCACAGCCCGTCACGGCGCCCCCGCAGCGGGTAAGCTCGCCGCGTGCAGCTCCGCGCGCTCGGCTCCAGCGGCATCGAGGTCTCGGAGATCAGCCTCGGCTCGTGGCTCACCTACTCCGGCGGGGTCGCGCGCGAGCAGGCCAAGGCGTGCGTGAGGGCGGCGTTCGACGCGGGGATCAACTTCATCGACACGGCCAACGTGTACGGCCGTGGCGCGGCCGAGACGCTGCTGGGAGAGGTCCTCTCGGGCTATGACCGCTCGTCATACGTGCTCGCGACGAAGGTGTACTTCCCGATGTCCGACACCGACAGGGGCCTCTCCGCGGAGCAGATCCACAAGCAGATCGACGCCTCGCTCGCGCGCCTGCAGACCGACTACGTCGACCTGTATCAGTGCCACCGCTATGACGATCACACCCCGCTCGAGGAGACGATGCGCGCGCTCACCGAGGTGGTGCGGGCGGGGAAGGCTCGTCACATCGGGTTCAGCGAGTGGCCCGCGGAGCGGATCGCAGCCTCGCTCGCGCTCCCGGACACGGCGAGGTGGGTCTCCAGCCAGCCGCAGTACTCGATGTTGTGGCGTGCCCCCGAGGCAGAGGTGATCCCGCTGTGCGAACGCGAGGGGATCTCCCAGATCGTCTGGTCGCCGCTGGCCCAGGGGGTCTTGACCGGCAAGTACCGGCCGGGCGAGCCGCCCCCGCCGGACTCCCGTGCGGCGAGCGAGAGCATGGGTGGCTTCATCGGCCGGCTGACCGAGGATCGCGTGCTCGAGGCGGTGCAGCGGTGTGAGCCGGTGGCCGAGCAGGCCGGCCTGACCATGCCTCAGCTGGCGCTCGCCTGGGTGCTGCGCCAGAGTAATGTGGCCTCGGCGATCGTCGGGGCGAGCCGTCCCGAGCAGGTGCGCGCGAACGCCTCCGCCTCCGGCATCACGCTCAGCGCAGACACCCTGCGGGCCGTGGACGAGGCTCTCGGGTCGGTCGTCTTTCGCTGAGTCGGGCGCGCTCAGCGCGGCTGCACGACGAGCGTCTGAAAGGCGCGCCCGACTGGCCCCTGCTCGTCGTGGAGCACGCTCTCTGCCAGGCCCGTGCCCCCGCCGTGCAGCAGGGTGCGGGCGTCGAGCCCGATCCACTCGCCGCGTGGCGGGCGATGAAGATGGATCGAGAGGTCGGCGTTGATGAACAGGAAGCTGTCAAACGGCAGTACCGCGCTGACGCCGTTGCCGAAGTCCGCGGTGGCGGCCAGGAGCGCGAGCGGCGTGGGGGTCTCGCCGGGCACGATCGGGTGGCGCAGGCGCATCCACACGCGACCCGGCCCGGGCGCGAAGGGGTCGCTGAGCCAGCGCATCTCCATCGCGCTCCCCCCGAAGCTCGCGCTGCCGGCGCCCTCGAGCGCGAAGCGCAGGGCCCTGCCCTGCTCGGGTCCCGCCAGCCCTTCAGCCGCTGGTCCCGCCAGCTCTTCGGCCGTGGGCCCCGCCGGCCCTTCAGCCGCTGGTCCTGCCGGCCGCTCACCCGGCTGGACGTGCGCGGGCAGGTCGGCCGGGACCTTCTGCACGCGCAGTGCGCTCGCGCGACAGATCAGCTGATCGCCCGCGTGCAGGTCGGCCGCGAGCTCCTGCACCCGTCGCCCCCGACGTACCACGCGGGTGGACAGCTTCAGCGGAGCAAACGGAATCGGGCGCAGGAACTCGAACCCGAGGCGGGCGATCGGCAACTGCGAGCCGGGCTCCATCCGCTCGAGGGCACCCGCGATCAGCGCCGCCGGCGCCCCGCCGTGCAGTGCCTGCCCGTCCCACGGCCCGCGCGCGTGCTCGGTCGGGGTGAATCGCTCGCCGTCGGGGACGAAGACGCTCTCGACCATCCGCGCGGTCAGTCCGCCAGGCGCGCGACGAAGTCGGCGAGCTTTCCCGGGTCGCGCAGCGGAGGCCCGTGACCGAAGCAGGTGAGCAGCGGCCTGAGCTCGGCCAGCCTGCGCACGGACTGGCGGTTGCGCGCCGGATCCGGCGTGAAGACGGCCGGGGGCTCGTGCAGACCGGGGATGCCGGTCATCAAGTTCATCCCGTTGAGCACGTCTCCCAGGATCAGAACCCGATCGTCCTGCCGCCAGTACGCGACGTGCCCGCGCGAGTGCCCGGGGGTCTCGAGCACGGTGAAGCCCGCCACCTCGTCGCCCTCGACCAGCGCGCGGGCGACCGGGTGCGGCGGGCCGGTCCAGTAGCGCTGCTGCAGGCGGTTCAGCCAGCCGGGCGCCTGGCTGTTCTGCACCCCGCCCGGCGTCTCCATCGCCGGGATGTCTCCCTGCCCGCACCACAGCGGAATCCCCAGCCGCTCGCAGATCGCATGGCTCGAGCCCTGGTGGTCGGGATGGGCGTGCGTGAGCGCGTGGGCGCTCACCGCCCGTTGGCTGATCTGGCGCATGATGCGGTTCTCCCCCTGCCTGGTCGCCGCGTCGATCAGCACGTCGCCGACGAGGTAGACGTTGATGGCGTTCCGGGGCCACCCGCGCAGCAGGTACACCTCCCTGGCCAGTTGCCTCATCGGTCGGGCCCTCCTGTCACGGTCACGTCCGCGACTGCTCCCACGAGAAGCCGCGCACGGCGAAGTAGAGCCCGAATGCCCCCCACAGCAAGATCACGCCGAGCGCGTCGAGATTGTCGCTCAGGGGGACCCCCGTCACCATCGCTCCGGAAAGGCCGTCGATCAGGGGCTTCAGCGGGAGCGCTTCGGCGACCGTGCGCAGGAAGGACGGCACGTTCTTGATGTCGTAGAAGACGCCCGAGACGAAGATCACGGGCAGGAACACGGCGTTGACGTAGGCGGGGGTCGACTCGAAGTTGGGAATCACATGCGCGAACGCCACGCCGAGCGCGGCGAAGCAGACGACGCCGCAAATCACGAACACGATCAGCTCTCCCCAGTGCACCGGCCAGCCGAGCCCGAAGAAGACGCGCCCCGCCACGATGATGATCGCGATCTGAAGGCCCGCGTTCGTCACGGCGTTGGCGGCCACGCCGCCGAAGTAGGAGGTCGTCGGCAGCGGTGTCCCGCGAATCCGCTTGAGCACTCCGCTCTCTCTCAGGAACACGATGTTGTAGGCGAGCGCCGTGAAGGTCGTCGCCATCACGCTCATCCCCGCGATCCCCGGCACGAGCCGGTCGAGGTCGGCCTGTTTGCCGTGCAGGATCGCCCCGAAGAAGCCGAGGAACAGAAGCGGCAGCAGGAAGTTGAAGAACGCCGCGCTCGGATTGCGCCAGAACATCCGGCGCTCGAGGCGATACTGACGCCAGGCCAACCACCCGGCGTTATCTGAGGCACGAAGCCGAATGTTCAGGTGCTCTGAGGTGCTCTGAGGTTCCATGAGATTCGCCCAGTTCGTGCCGACTTGTGCCGACGGGAGCCTACCCTGCCCGGCTTATCCTTCTGGCATGGCGGACGAACTCGCCATGGCCCGTGCCGTGCTCGTCGAGTTTCGACAAGACGGGTGAGCGCCGGTCCCGTAACGGCTCCGGTATTGTCTGTTACATCATGAGCGATGACCTTCGCGACCGCCTGCACGAACTCCGGGCCGAGCGCAGCGACGCCCGCGCAGCCGCGCTCATCGACGAGCTAATGCGCTTGGTCAAGTACGAGCCGCGTAGCAGACCACGCCAGTGCGAGCAATGCGGCAAGACCTTCACGCCCACACGCTCGGATGCCCGCTACTGCTCGACGAGGTGCAGGGTCGCGGCGCACCGGAGCCGGACGTCATGAGCACCGCGCTAGGAAGCGGTCAGGCATCGGCGGTCAGTTCAAGGTAGACGTCCTCGAGCGTTGGCCGTCCCACGCTCAGCTCAGCCAACCGCTCGCCGCGCGACAGCGCCTCGCCCGTCAGCTGGTTCAGGAACGTCGTGGGGTCCTCGGTCTCGCGCTCCACCAGCCGGCCGCTCGGGTCCCGGTAGCTGACGCGGTAGCTCGCGGCCCCGACACCGAGCTCCCGTGGCGGACCGATCGCCAGCACGCGTCCGTCCTTGACGATCGCCACGCGGTCGGCCAGCTCCTGCGCCTCGTCGAGGTAGTGGGTGGTGAGCAGGATGGTCTTGCCAAGATCGCGCAGGCTGCTCACCGTCTCCCAGGCGGCGTGGCGCGCGGCGGGGTCGAATCCGGTCGTGGGCTCGTCCAGGAAGATCAGCTCTGCGTCGCCCACGAGCGCCAGCGCGAAATCGAGCCGTCGCAGCTGCCCCCCCGACAGCTTGCGGCTGGCCACGTCGGCCTTGTCCATGAGACCGGCCAGCGCGAGCACCTCCTCGACGTCGCGCGGAGCCGGGTAGAAGCTCGCCCAGTGCCGGAGGGCCTCGCGGGGGGTTATGTGACCGTAGATCCCGCCCGACTGCAGCACGATGCCGATCCGCCGGCGCAGCTCGATCGACCTCTGGGCGGGATCGTAGCCGAGTACCGAGACCTCGCCGCTCGTGCGCTCGCGATAGCCCTCGAGGATCTCGACCGTCGTCGTCTTGCCGGCGCCGTTCGGCCCGAGCAGGCCGAACACCTCGCCGCGCTGAACGGTGATGTCGATGCCGCGAACAGCCTCATACTCGCCGTAGCTCTTGTGCAGGTCGCGCACCTCGATGGCGGGGGCCGCATCGCTCACGGCTCGTCCGGTCCCGGCGGCGCAGGGGCGTCCGGTCCCGGCGGCGGACCGGCGTCTGGTACTACCAGTGCACGCCTCTGGTCAACGTTGCCATCGCGATCTGCTCGAGGTTCGCCCGCTCGTCGACGTTCTTCTCCCCCTTCGAGGCGGCCGAGTCGGGGAACACGCGGTAGGCCAGGTGAAGCAGCCTGTCGACGGCCTTCGGGGCGAGGGTGTAGGCGACCTCGCCGAACGTTCCCAGCCGCGTGCCCATGTGCTTGGGGCGCGAGCGCAGCGCCTCGCAGATCATTTCGCCGGCCTCCTCCGGGGAGATCGCCGGGAAGGCGTCGTACATTTTCGTCGGGGCGATCATCGGCGTGCGCACGAGCGGCATGTGGATCGTCGTGAATGTCACCCCGTCGCCGATCAGCTCCGAGGCGACCACCCGCGTGAACGCGTCGAGCGCTGCCTTCGAGGCGACGTAGGCGGAGAAGCGCGGCGGGTTGGTCTGGACGCCGATCGAGGAGATGTTGACGATGTGTCCCGACCCCCGCTCGCGCATGTGCGGGAGCAGTCCGATGATCAGCTTGACGGCGCCGAAGTAGTTGAGCTGCATGGTGCGTTCGAAGTCGTGGAAGCGGTCGTAGCTCAGCGCGATCGAGCGGCGGATCGAGCGACCCGCGTTGTTGACGAGCATGTCGACGTTCCGGTGGTCCGCGAGCACGCGCTCGACCAACCGGTCGACCGACTCCATGTCGGCGAGGTCGGCGGCGTAGACGTACGCGGTGCCGCCCGAGGCGACGATCTCCGCACGGACCTCCTCGAGCTTCTCGACGTTGCGGGCCACGAGCAGAGGGACGCCGCCCGCGGCCGCGAGTTTGAGCGCCGTGGCGCGCCCGATGCCCGACGAGGCGCCCGTGATCAGCACGTGCTTTCCCCCGAGCTGCTCGCGCAGCGTGGACCCTTTGGCCAGGTCGTCCATCTCCCGCTCCCAGTAGTCCCACAGGGCGGGCGCGTAGTCGTGCAGCGCGGGCGGTCGCTCGAGCGCCGAGCCCTTCAACGCGCTCTCGGCTTCGCGCGTGTCGAATGTGGGCACGAGCTCCATGTGCGAGAGCACCTCTCCG
Organism: uncultured Solirubrobacterales bacterium; assembly: GCA_963811445.1. GTDB lineage: Bacteria > Actinomycetota > Thermoleophilia > Solirubrobacterales > Solirubrobacteraceae > Palsa-744. The sequence continues at coordinate 42,932 of CAWERP010000001.1, read as the reverse complement.
GGGATGCCGAGCTCACGCAGCGCGATCCGGCGGACGTCGCGCAGCGGAGGCACGCGCAGGGCCAGCGACAGGGGCAACGTCGGCACCAGGCTGGTCAGTCGTTTGTCGATGCTGAACGCAAAGCGCGGGGCATGCGCTGCGGCGGCGAACTCGTTGAACACCTCGTCCACCCGCTGCTCGCGTGGGTCGGTGAGGTGAAAGGCGCGACCGTCGAGGTCCGGCTCGTGCGCTATGTGGTCGAGCGCGCCGGCCACCCAGTCGACCGGCACGACGTTGGTCCGACCGAGGTCCAGGCCGAGGAGAGGCATCCACTCGGGCACAACCTGGCGCGTGCGCTGGATCGCCTTGAAGAAGTAGTAGGGCCCGTCGATCTTGTCCATCTCGCCGGTCTGCGAGTCGCCGACCACGACGGCCGGGCGGTAGACGCGCCAGGGGACGTAGGGCTGCTCGCGGACGAGCCGCTCGGACTCGAACTTGGTCCGGTGGTAGGGCGACGGCAGCTTCTGGCCCTCGTCGAACATGCTCTCCTCGAACACTCCCTTGTACTCGCCGGCGACCGCGATCGAGGAGACGTGGTGCAGCCGCTCGGCCTCCAGCGCCCGCGCGAGTTCCACCGCGTGGGTCGTCCCGCCGACGTTGACCGCGGTGTTGCGCTCGGCGGGCGCGGTCATGTCGTACACCGCCGCCAGATGGAAGAAGTGGGTGATCTTGCCCCGCAGCTCGGTCACCTGCTCCTGCTCGACTCCCAAGAGCGGCTTGCGCAGGTCTCCGATGACCGGCTGAATCCGTTTCGCGGCCGACGCTCCCGAGGCGATCCGCCAACCCTCGATCAAGTCCTCGAGTCGCCCCATCGAGCGCCCGCGCACGAGCACGTACACCTTCCCCTGACGCTGATCAAGCAACCGCTGGACCAAGCGGCGCCCGATGAAGCCGGTTGCTCCGGTCACGAAGTAGGCCATGGCACTTAGAGCCTATCTGGAACGAGCGGGCGGCCGACGCGACCTTCACGTCACGCCGCGTCCCGCCGCGTCCCGCCGCGCCGGGCCGCGCCGGGAGCGTCACGCGCCGGTTCGGCCGGCACGTGCCCGGGCGCGAGCCTTGCGGCTAGGCGCCGGCTCCAGCCCCGCCACGGCCCTCGCCGGCGGCGAAGCGGGCGGCGCCGCGCTGGCCGTCTTCGAACACCTCCGGCCCTGCCCCGGCCTCCAGGGCGAGTGCCTCGGAGAGAGGCATTCCAAAGCCCTCGATGGCCGCTCGCCGGTCGGCGAGCATCGTCCGCTGGGGGAAGCTCGCGAGTCCCTCGGCGAGCCCGAGCGCCCGCTCGAGGTGAGCTCCGGGCGGGACGAGTTCGGTGATCAGACCCATCGAAAGGGCCTCCTCGGCGCCGACCATTCGCCCGGTGAGGATCAGGTCGAGCGCGCGACCGAGCCCGACGATGCGGGGCAGCCGCTGGGTGCCGCCGTCGATCAACGGCACGCCCCAGCGGCGCTCCGGGTAGCCGAGCGTCGAGGTCTCTGTCGCGATGCGCAGATCGCACCACAGCGCAAGCTCCAGGCCGCCCGCCAGGCAGAAGCCGGAGATCGCGGCGATCGTGGGCTTCGAGGGGGTCAGGCGGGTGAAGCCCATCGGCCCCTCCTCTGCCATCAGCCGCTCCACGAAGGTGTCGGTCGCCTTGAGGTCGGCCCCCGCGCAGAAGGACACGCCACCGGCGCCGGTCAGCACGAGAACCCGCGCCTGCTCGTCGGCCTCGAAGCGCTCATAGGCCTCGAAAAGGGCCGCCGCCGTCGGGCCGTCGACCGCGTTGCGTCTGTGCTGGCGGTCGATCGTAATCAGCGCCGCGGCGCCAACGCGCTCGTAACGGACAGCCTCGGGAGCCGCCTCGGCCGCGCTCACGCTCCGTTCACCCCGCCGGCGCTCGCAGGGCGGCTACCAGCCGCCGTGCCAGCGCGGATCGCCGAGATGGGCCTTCTGGGCCGCCTTGCGCGCATCCTTGCGCCGTTCCAGGCGCCGCTGGATCATGCTCATCACGAACACGAAGACCGGGAAGAACAGGATCAGGATGAATCCCGCGTCGGTCACCACCTTGTCGTCGGTGGGCCCGTAGAAGCCGCGCCCGTCGTTGTAGGCCTGCGCCGCCGGCGCGAGCGCGAGCGCGAGGAGCAGCACGGCAAGGACGAGGCTTATCCGCAGGCGCATCGTGGCGTGGATCCTAGCGAAGGCCGGCGGCGCCCCGCGCGGCGCCTACCATCAGCTGTCGATGGCCCTGCTGATCGCTTCAGACCTGCACAAGGACATGGCGGGGCAGCCGCTGCTTCAGGGAGTCTCGTTCAAGCTCGAGCGCCGCGAACGGATGACGATCGCCGGGCGCAACGGCGCGGGCAAGACGACGCTGCTGCGGATGGTCGCGGGGGAGACGTCGATCGACCGCGGCGAGTTGATCGTGGCGAAGGGCGCGCGGATCGCCCTGCACGATCAGCGCCCGCCGCGCCGGCTGGGGATGGCGCTGCGCGAGTACCTGCTGTCCGGATGCGCCGAGGAGCTCCAGATCGAGGCCGAGCTGGCAGCGCTCGAGGGAGAGATGGCCGCCGGGAGGGCCGACGAGGCGCTGCTGGCCCGCTACAGCCGCGCCCAGGCGCGGCTGGAGGCTCGCGGAGGCTATCTCTGGCGCGACCGCGCCACGGCCGTGGGCAGGGGCCTGGGGTTCAAAGAGCGCGAGATGGATCGCACGCTGGACACCTTCTCCGGCGGGCAGCTCACGCGAGCCTCGCTTGCTCGTGCGCTTGCCACGGGGGCTGACGTGCTGCTGCTCGACGAGCCCACCAACCATCTCGACATCGAGTCGCTCGAGTGGCTCGAGCAGACGCTCGTCGAGCTTGACGCAGCGGTGCTGCTGGTGGCCCACGACCGGTGGTTCCTGGAGGCCGTTGGCACGGCCGTGCTGGAGATCGAGGCGGGACGATCGCGCTTCTTCGCCGGGAGCTGGCACCAGTGGCGCAGAGAGCAGGCCGCCCGCGAGATCGCCCTCGGCAAGGCGATCGACGCCCAGCGGGCGGAGATCGCGCGGCTCGAGCGGTTCGTCGAGCGCTTTCGCTACAAGGCGACAAAGGCGCGCCAGGCACAGTCGCGTGTGAAGAAGCTGGCCAAGCTCAAGCCGATCGAGGACGACCGGACCGGGAGGGCCGGCAAGGGCCTGGAGTTCGCGTTCTCGGCGCCCGAGCGCTCCGGGCGGGTGATCTTCGAGCTGAGGGACGGGCGCGTCGAGGTCGGTGGGGGCGACGAGCGCGGGAACGGCGCGGGCGCGGGTGGGCCTGTGGTCACCCTGCTCGAGCACGCCGAGCTGTGGCTGGAGCGCGGAGAGCACGTCTCGCTTGTGGGGCCCAACGGGGTGGGCAAGACGATGCTCATCGAGACGCTGGCCGGGCGCCGCGAGCTCGCGGCGGGGCGGCTGAGCACCGGCCACAACGTGAAGATCGGCTATCTGTCCCAGCACGCCGAAGAGCTCGGAGCGGGCGGCGCGCCCGGACAGAGCGTCCTTCAGGCGACGCAGCGCGCCACCGGCCTGAGTCCGGGCAAGGCGCGTGCGCTGCTCGGGCGGTTCCTGTTCTCCGGGCCGGATGCCGAGAAGCCGCTCGAGGGCCTCTCGGGCGGCGAGCGCCGCCGCCTGTCGCTGGTGATTCTCGTGAGCTCGGGCGCCAACGTGTTGATCCTCGACGAGCCGACGAACCATCTGGACATCGACAGCCGCGAGGCGCTGGAGGATGCGCTGCGCGCCTTCGAGGGAGCGATCCTGCTCGTCTCCCACGACCGCGCGCTGCTCGACGCGGTGGGCACGCGCACGATCGCGGTCGAGGAGGGCTCGCTGCACAGCTACCTCGGGGGATGGCCGGAGTACGTGCGCGTCCGCGAAGAGCGCAGGGCCGGATCGCCCGCCCCGGCCGCAGAGGCTCCCGCGCCGGTTCCGGCCAAGGCCACCAAGGCGAAGGCGAAGCCCCGGGCGAAGGGGCCGTCGAAGAACCGCCAGACCGAGCAGGAGCGCGCCGAGCAGCTCGTCGAGGACGCCGAGGCCGCGATGCGGGCGCTCGAGGACGAACTGGCCGATCCGGCGGCATGGGCCACGCAGTACGAGTCGGCCAAGTCTCAGGCGCGCCACACCGCGGCGCGGCGCGCCGTCGAGGAGGCCTACGCGCGCCTGGAGGCGCTGATCGGCTGACCTTCACGCTGACGCCTGACCTTCACGCTGACGCCTGACCTTCACGCTGACGCCTGACCTTCACGCTGACGCCTGACCTTCACGCTGACGCCTGACGTTCACGCTGATCGCCTGACATACACTTCTCCGATGGACCGGGCGAAGACCGCGCGCAACGTGGCGATCGTCGTGCTGATCGCCGCCGCCGTCTACCTGCTGCCCGGAGGAGGGCGGGTGGCGAGCACGTTCGAATCGCTGCTCTTCGTGGCATTCGCGGTCGGGATCGGCTACCTCGGGCTGCGCGCCTACCGCGAACACCGCGTCGCGCTGCACAGCCTCGGCGACCGCTACAGGGGGCTCTTCTACGGGGCGCTCGCGCTCGGCGTGGTGGCGGTGGCCGCCCGCGGGCGCATGTGGCAGACGGGCCTCGGCGAGCTCATCTGGTTCATGCTGCTGGGCATCGTCGTGTACGCGCTGGTCGCGGTGTACCGCACCTGGCGCTCGTACTGACGCGCTTCGGCCGCCTCGTATCCTCGTCTGCGATGGTGCCCACCGGGGTGTTGACCGACAGCCAGGACGCGAAGGCGAGCCTCGCCGAGCAGCGGCGCGGCCTGCCCGACCAGCCCGGCGTCTACCTGTTCCGGGACGGCACGGGCCGGGTCGTCTACGTGGGCAAGGCCAACTCCGTGCGCAAGCGGGTCGCATCGCACTTCTCGAAGGCCCAGGTGCCAAGCAGCCCCGGCCACGCGGAGATGGTGGCGAGCGTCGAGCACGTCGAGTGCGTCGTGGTGGCCTCGGAGGCCGAGGCGCTGCTCGCCGAGCAGAGCTTCATCAAGCAGTACCGGCCGCGCTTCAACATCCGCCTGCGCGACGACAAGTCCTATCCGTTCATCGCGATCTCGCTGGACGAGGCCTATCCGCGCGTGTACTTCACGCGCGAGCGCCACCGGCCCGGCAGGGCGTACTTCGGCCCCTACTCCAATGCCAAGCGGGTGCGGGCGACGCTCGCGGTGCTGGCCAAGGTCTTCATGTTCCGCTCCTGCACCGGGCCGGAGCCGGGGAGACGCAGCGGGTCGCCGTGCCTGGACTACTACATCAAGCGCTGCGAGGCGCCCTGTGTGGGATACGTCTCCCAGGAGGACTACCGGGCGAGCATCGACGGCGTGATCGACTTCCTCTCGGGACGGTTCAAGGCGATCGAGCGCGACCTCGAGCGGCGGATGCACGAGGCGGCCGCCGCCGAGGAGTTCGAGCAGGCCACGCTCGAGCGCAACCGGCTGAGGGCGGTGCACTCGCTGCTCGAGCGCAGGCGCGTGGCCAACGAGTCGGTGGGCACGCTCGACGCCGTGGCGGTGGCTGTCGACGGGCGGGAGGCGAACGCGCAGGTCTTCCAGGTGCGCGACGGGGTGCTCTCCGACCGCCAGGCCTTCTATCTGTCCAACGAGACCGAGCGAGAGCTCGCGGAGGTGGCGGAGGAGTTCATGCTCCAGTACTACGGCGGCCACATGTCGATCCCGGCGCTGCTCGTCGTCCAGCGGGAGCTCGCCGGACGCTCGGCGCTGGCCGACGCGCTCGCCAGTCGTCGGGGGGGCCCCGTGGAGCTCCGCGCCGCCGAGCGCGGCGAGAAGCGCCGGATCCTCGAGCTGGCCGAGCGCAACGCGCGCCTCGCGCTCGACCAGGAGCGGTTGCGCTCCGAGCGCCGACGTCAGAGCCGCGTCGAGGCGCTCGAGGGCCTACAGCTCGCGCTGGGCCTGGACGTGCCTCCGATCCGTATCGAGTGCTTTGACATCTCCAACCTCGGTGGCACCCACACCGTGGCCTCGATGGTCGTGTTCGAGGGCGGGGCGCCGAAGAAGGCCGACTACCGGCGCTTCACGATCCGCACGGCCGAGGGCTCCGCGGACGACTACGCCGCGATGGCCGAGGTCCTGGGCCGGCGGTTCGCGCAGTGGGAGCGCCAGGCCGACATCTCACCGCACGATTCCGCATACGACGCAAGCTTCGCCTCGCTCCCGAACCTCGTCGTGATCGACGGCGGCAAGGGCCAGCTCGCGGCCGGCCTCGGCCCGTTGCGCGGCTTTCGCGACCGTGGCGTGGCCGTCGTGTCGCTGGCCAAGCGCATCGAGGAGCTGTTCCTTCCCGGCCGTCGCGCGCCGCTCGTGCTGGACCACTCCACGCCGGCCCTGCAGCTCTTGCAGCGCGTGCGCGACGAGGCCCACCGCTTCGCGATCACCCACCACCGCACGCGGCGCGACCGGGCGATGAGGAGCTCGCTGCTCGACGAGCTGCCCGGCGTGGGGCCCGCGCGCAAGCGGGCGCTGCTCGCGCACTTCGGCTCGCCCGAGGCGGTCGTGGCGGCCTCCAGCGAGGAGCTGCAGGCCGTGCCCGGCCTGCCCGCCAAGCTCGCCCGCGAGCTGCATGGACGTCTGCACCGCGCCGGCTGAGCCGGGTCGCCCGGCCCGGGCGAGGCAGTGGGCCGTTCCCTGCGCCGGGCGACCATGACCGAGGGGCGAGGCGCACAGGGGTGTCTGGCCGGCAGGGCACAATGAATGCGATGCCTTCGATCAGGCACTTTCGTCCGCTGCGCGCCGCCACGGGTCGGGGCAAGTCCGACGCCGAGGAGGATCACGGCAAGCCCGACGGCGCGACGGATCCGGGCAGGTCCGGGGAGCCGCTGGTCGAGTCGCGGCTGCAGGATCTCGTAGTGATCACCGGCTTCTCGGGGGCCGGCAAGTCGACCGCGATGAACGTGTTCGAGGACGCGGGGTATTTCTGCGTCGACAACCTTCCACCGGAGATGATCCGCTCGCTGGTCGAGCTGTTCGTGCACAAGGGCTCGAAGGTCGAGCGCGCCGCGGTCGTCTCGGATGTTCGCGGAGGCGTCTACTTCGAGGCGCTGCGCGCGGTGGTGGACGATCTCGACGCGCTCGGGCTGACCCACCACCTGCTGTTCCTCGAGGCCGCCGAGCAAACGCTCGTGACGCGCTACAAGGAGACCCGCCGGCGCCATCCCCTCGCGCCCGACGGCAGCGTGGCGGCGGGCGTGGCCTCCGAGCGGACGTTGCTCGAGCCGTTGCGCAGCCGCGCAGACCTGGTGATCGACACGACAGGGATGTCGGCGGCGATGCTGCGCGGAAAGATCGCCGACGAGTTCCTGCCCCGGAAGGCCGCCGGCCGGCTGGCGCTGACGTTCATGAGCTTCGGCTTCAAGCACGGCCCGCCGCGCGGCGAGGATCTGGCGTTCGATGTGCGCTTCCTGGCAAATCCGCACTACGAGCCCGAGTTGCGCGAGCTGACCGGCCGCGACGAGCAGGTGATCGAGTACATCGCGCGCGACGGGCGGTTGCAGGAGCTCTACGTGAGGCTCGACGCGCTGCTGGACTTCCTGCTGCCGCAGTACGTCGCCGAGGGCAAGGCCCATCTCGTGATCGCGATCGGCTGCACCGGCGGGCGCCACCGCTCGGTCGTCATCGCAGAGCACCTGGCGGAGCGCTACCGCGACAATGACGAGCTCGACGTGGCGGTGGCCCACCGGGACATCGACCGGCTCATCCGAAGCCCCTGAGCGCAGCCCCCCGCCCCCGCACGAGTCGCGAGTCGGCCCCGCTGATAGCCTTCCCCGGCACGCCGGGCGACGGAGCCGTGCTCCGGAGGCCCGGCATCGTTCATTTTCGCTCAGGAGGCAATGAATGCCCGTACGCGTGGGGATCAACGGGTTCGGCCGGATCGGCCGGAACGTCTTGCGTGCCGCCAACGCTCGCGAGGGCGGCGCAGGTGCAGACATCGAGTGGGTGGCCGTCAACGACCTGACCGACTCGGGCACGCTCGCGCACCTGCTGAAGTACGACTCCATCCTTGGCCCGTATCCCGGCAGCGTGCAGGTCCGCGGCGAGGCCGCGCTGGAGGTGGACGGGCAAGAGCTGAAGGTGCTCGCCGAGCGCGACCCGGCCGCGCTGCCCTGGGGTGATCTGGGAGTGGACGTCGTGATCGAGTCCACCGGGCTGTTCACCGCCCGTGAGAGCGCGGCAAAGCACCTGGCGCAGGGCGCCAGGAAGGTGATCATCTCGGCCCCGTCCGGCGACCCGGACGTGACGGTCGTGCTCGGGGTGAACTTCGACGAGGTCTACGACCGCGACAAGCACGACGTGATCTCGAACGCCTCCTGCACGACGAACTGCCTTGCTCCCGTGGCGAAGGTGGTCAACGACACCGTGGGGATCAAGCACGGCCTGATGACCACGATCCACGCTTACACGGCCGACCAGCGGCTGCAGGACCTGCCGCACAAAGACCTGCGCCGCGCCCGCGCCGCCGCGATCAACCTGATCCCCGCCTCGACCGGCGCGGCGAAGGCGATCGGCGTGGTGATTCCGGAGCTCAAGGGCAGGCTGCACGGCTTCGCGGTGCGCGCGCCGGTTCCGACGGGGTCGGTCGTCGACCTGACGGTCGAGTGCGATCGTGAGACGAGTGTGGAGGAGATCAACGCCGCGCTGCAAGCAGCCGCGCTTCAGGGACCGCTGAAGGGGATCATGCAGTACACCGAGGACCCGATCGTCTCGAGCGACATCGTCCAGTCGCCGTTCTCGGCGATCGTGGACTCCCAGCTGACCGCGGTCATGGACGCGACGATGTTGAAGGTGGTCGCGTGGTACGACAACGAGTGGGGCTACTCCAACCGCCTGGTGGACCTGGCGCTTCGGGTTCTGTGAGCGCCCGGCGGCCGGACGTGCCGGCGCCGTCGCCGCCCGTCGAGCACGCGCCGCCCACGCGGTGCCCGGCAGCGGCGTATGGTGCAGGGCGCGAGACGATAGGAGTGAGTCGATGAGGGGCATGGAGCACCTGGATGTGCGGGGCAAGCGGGTGCTGGTGCGGGTGGACTTCAACGTTCCTCTGGCCGCCGGCGCCGACGGAAAGCCGGTGGTGGCGGACGACACGCGGATCGTGGCAGCCCTCGGAACGATCGAGGAGCTACGCCGGCGAGGGGCCAGGCTGGTGCTCGTCTCGCATCTCGGCAGGCCGCACGGCCGGCGCGATGAGAGTCTCTCGCTTGCCCCCGTGGCGGATCGCCTGCGGGAGCTGACCGACGCCAAGGTGACGCTGGCGCCCGCCGTCGTCGGGGAGGAAGTAAGAGCGCTCACCGAAGCGCTGGGTGACGGGGAGGTGCTGCTGTTGGAGAACGTGCGGTTCGAGCCGGGGGAGACCAGCAACGACCCGGAGTTCGCCCGCGCGCTGGCCGACCTCGCCGACGTCTACGTGAACGACGCGTTCGGCACGGCGCATCGCGCACATGCCAGCACCGAGGGCGTGGCGCATCTGCTTCCGAGCGCCGCCGGGCAGCTGTTGGAGAGGGAGGTCAGGACGCTCACCGGGATCCTCGACAATCCGAGCCGCCCGCTCGTGGCGGTGATCGGCGGCGCCAAGGTGACGGACAAGATCGCCGTGATCGATCGCTTTCTCGTGCTCGCGGACACGGTGATCATCGGCGGGGCGATGTGCTTCCCGTTTCTCAGCGCGCAGGGGCATGCGGTCGGTGACTCCCTGTGCAGCGAGGATGACTGCGAGCACGCGCGTCGAGTGCTCGCCGATGCGGCCGAGCCCGGACCGGCAGCCGCGCAGGTGCGGCTCGAGCTGCCCAGCGATCTCGTGATCGGCGATCGGCTGGCAGAGGACGCACAGCACCGCGTGCTTCACGGCGTGGAGGTGCCGAAGGGGTGGATGGGCCTCGACATCGGCCCGGAGACCGCCGAGCGCTACGCAGGCGAGATCGAGGCGGCCGGCACGGTGTTCTGGAACGGCCCGATGGGAGCGTTCGAGCTCGAGCCGTTCGCAGCGGGGACGCGCACCGTGGCGCAGGCGGTGGCCAGGGCGAAGGGCCTGACGGTGGTCGGCGGGGGGGACTCGGCGGCGGCGCTCGCGCACTTCGGCCTGGAGGAGGCGGTCGATCACCTCTCCACCGGCGGGGGAGCGACGCTCGAGCTCGTGGAGGGTCACGTCCTGCCCGGCGTGCAGGCACTCGACGGAGCGGGCGCGCCGTCGTGATCGATCGCGTTCCGCTGATCGCGGGGAACTGGAAGATGTACAAGACCGAGGCGCAGGCCGAGGAGTACATCCAGGCGCTGCTGCCGGCCGTCTCGGGGGTCGATCGCGTGGACGTGGCGATCTGCGTTCCGTTCACCGACCTGAAGGCGATGGTGGACAGCGCGCGGGGATCGCCGGTGGAGGTGTACGCGCAGAACATGCACCAGGAGCCGGAGGGCGCGTTCACGGGTGAGGTCTCGGCGGCGATGCTCCTGGAGGCGGGAGTCCAGGGAGTCGTGCTCGGCCACTCCGAGCGGCGCGAGCATTTCGGCGAGACCGACAGGGCGCTCTCGCTGAAGGTGCCCGCCGCGCTCGACGCGGGCCTCACCCCGATCCTGTGCGTCGGGGAGACGGAGGGCGAGCGCGACGACGAGGAGACCGATCGAAAGCTCCGCCAGCAGATCCAGGACGACCTGGCAGGCGTTCCGGACGAGCGGCTCGGCGAGGTGGTGATCGCCTATGAGCCGATCTGGGCGATCGGCACCGGCAGGGTGGCCACCACCGCGCAGGTGCAGGAGGCGATCGCCTTCATCAGGGCTCTGGTGGGCGATCGCGACCTGGCCGCCGCCGAGCGCGTGAGGATCCTCTACGGCGGGTCGGTGAAGCCCGAGAACGCGGCCGAGCTGCTCGCACTGGACGACGTGGACGGGGCGCTGGTCGGCGGCGCCTCGCTGCTGGCCGAGTCGTTCGCGCAGATCGTGGCGGCCGCCACGCCATGACGCTGCCGGCCGGCCCCGCGACGCTGCCCGTCCGCTGCGCCTGCCTTGTGGTGCTCGACGGCTGGGGGCTGGCCGAGCCGGGACCGGGCAACGCGATCTCCCTATCCCACACCCCGGTGTTCGACGAGCTGTGGAAGAGCTTCCCCCACACGACGCTCAAGGCCAGTGGTCGCGCCGTGGGGCTGCCCGACGGCCAGATGGGAAACAGCGAGGTCGGGCACCTGAATCTGGGCGCCGGAGCGGTCGTGCGGCAGGACCTCGTGCGGATCGACGACGCGATCGCCGACGGGTCGCTGGCCCGCAACGAGGTCCTGCGGGCGGCGTTCGCCGGCTCCGAGCGCGTTCATCTGCTGGGGCTGGTGTCCGACGGCGGGGTTCACTCCTCCCTGGATCACCTTCGCGCGCTGATCGGGCTGGCGAGTGCGCAGGGGGTCAAGGACCTGGTGGTGCACGCGTTCACCGACGGTCGCGACACCCTGCCGCACGCGGGGCGCGGGTTCGTGGCCGAGCTCGAAGGGATTCCCGGCGCAAGGGTCGGGTCGGTCGTTGGACGCTACTGGGCGATGGACCGCGATCGGCGCTGGGACAGGACCCAGCGCGCCTACGACATGCTGGTCCACGGCGACGCGCCACACCACGCGGACAGCGCTGAGGAGGCGGTGCGGGACGCCTACGAGCGGGGGGAGACCGACGAGTTCATCGAGCCCACGCTCGTCGGTGATGAGGCGACCATCAGGAGCAGCGACAGCGTGGTGTGCTTCAACTTCAGGCCCGACCGCATGCGCCAGCTCACGCGGGCGCTGGCCGAGCCGGGGTTCGGGCAGGACGCGCAGGAGGAGCTCCCGGGCTGGCGGGGCCGCGGCTCCGCGGGCCGGGCGCAGTCGGGCGGCGAGCCTTCGCCGATGGGGCCGATCGCGCGTTTTGCGACGCTCACCGAGTACGAGCAGGGTTGGCCCTACCCCGTGGTGTTCGCGCCCGAGCATCCCGCCACGACGCTTTCGGTGGTGCTCTCGCGCGCGGGGGCCTCCCAGCTGCATGTCGCCGAGACCGAGAAGTACCCGCACGTCACCTACTTCTTCAACGGCGGCGACGAGGCCCCGTTGGCCGGCGAGCGGCGCGAGATGGTGGATTCACCGCGCGACGTGCCCACGTATGACCACAAGCCGCAGATGAGCGCCCGCGAGGCCGCCGGCGCGTTCACGGCCGCCTGGCGAGCAGACCGACCGACCTTCGCGATCATCAACTTCGCCAACGCCGACATGGTCGGGCATACGGGGGTGATCGAGGCCGCCGTCGAGGCGATCGAGACCGTGGACGGCTGCCTGGGCGAGGTGGTGGCCGCCGTGCACGAGGCGGGCGGGGCGTGCGTCGTGACCGCCGACCACGGCAACGCGGATCACATGCTCGAGCCCGACGGCAGCCCCAACACCGCGCACTCGTTGAACCCGGTGCCGCTGATCGTGACCGTCAAGGGCCTGTCGCTGAGAGGCCAGAGCGGCATCCTGGCCGACGTGGCACCGACTGTGCTCGATCTGCTGGGGATCGAGCAGCCTCACGAGATGACCGGCCGTTCGCTGCTCCAGGGGTCATGAAGTGCGCTTCCCCAAGCCGCCCGGCGGCCGCGGGCCGCGTTCGCACGGGCCGGAGGATGTGCGGTGACTAGAGAGGCGCGGCGAGCGGGGGCGGACGGGCGATCGCACAGGCTGCTCGGCGCCTTCTTCATCGGCGCCGGGGTGAACCACTTCGTGGTGCCCCGAACCTACGAGCGGATCGTGCCGCCACCGCTGCAGGGTCATGCCAAGCAGCTGGTTGCGGTGAGCGGCGTGGCCGAGGTGGCGGGCGGCTTGGGAGCGCTGCTGCCGAGGGCCCGCAGGACGGCCGGGCTCGGCCTGATCGCGGTGCTCGCGGCGGTGTTCCCCGCGAACGTGTACATGGCCCGGGCGCCCGAGCGCTTCAGTCCGATCCCGCGCTGGGCGCTGTACGCGCGCCTGCCGTTGCAGCCGCTGATGATGTGGTGGGCATGGAAGGCGACCCGGCGATGAGACGCGTCTGCCGAGAAGCCGGTTTGGACGCTGCTATGTTCGATTGTGAAGGTCCCACCTGATCCAGAACGTCATGTCGACCGCGACCGCCGTCAATGTTCCCCCCGGGGAACAGGAGACCCTCAGCGAAGGAGAGTTGCGCGCCTGGCGTGGTCTGCTCAGGGCGCACGCCTGCCTGGCCAGGCGCCTGGACGCCGAGCTCGAACGTGCACACGGCCTGCCGATGACCTCCTATGAGGTGCTGCAGCACCTGGGGGACGCGAGCGCGGGGCGCATGCGCATGTGCGACCTCGCCGAACGGGCGCAGCTGTCGCGCAGCGGGCTGACGCGGCTGGTCGATCGCCTGCAGCGCGAGGAGCTGCTCGAGCGCTGCTCCTGCGAATACGACGCGCGCGGCTCCTACGCGTGCCTCACCGAGACCGGGCGTGAGCGTCTCAGGGAAGCGCGCGGGACCCACCTGGCCGTGGTCAGAGAGCATTTCCTCGCTCGCTTCTCCGAGGAGGAGTTGAGCCTGCTGGCGGACATGTGGGAGCGCATCGCGCCCTGCAGCGCCGTTTGAGCCGGGCTCACGGATCGAGCTCCTCGGCGGGCGGGTTGCGATCGCGCCGTGGATGAGGCGCCTCCGGTGGTTGGTTGATCGCGTCGCGAGTGGCAACCTGGCGCTGGTGGCGGCGCCGTGCGATGAACACGCCCGCCGCCCCGAGGACGAACGCTGCGAGGCCGTAGACGCCGAAGGTCTGGACGGCGTTTCCGGCGGAATGCCCGAGGAAGTAGGCGATCAGGCCGACGGTCGTCGCCCAGCAGATCCCCCCGAGCGCGTTCCACAGGACGAACGAGTGCCACACCATTCGGGTGGCCCCGGCCAGCCAGGACGCCCACACGCGCAGCACGAGCACGAAGCGCCCGAAGAACACCGCCTTGGGACCGTGGCGTTCGAAGAACGGCTCGCCGGTCTCGAGCACCTGGAGGCGCTGGCGGTGAAAGCGGCCCGGGCGCTCGAGCAGCCAGCGCCCCCCGTTGCGGCCGATCACATAGCCGATGTTGTCGCCGACGATCGCGGCCACGGCGGCGATCGGTATCACGAGCGCGATCTTCAGCTGGCCCTGGCTGGCGAGCACGGCGGCGGTGATCAGCGCGGTCTCGCCGGGGATCGGCACGCCGCTCGACTCCGCCATCACGAGCAGGAACAGCAAGGGGTAGCCGACGTGGCCGACATCGACGATGGAGGCGAGCATTCAGGAGGCCCTCGTGGGATGCCGCCGGGGCGGTCTTCCTATTTGGTGTTTTCCGAGACGAGCTGCTTGAGCGCGTCGGAAGTCTGCTGGACGTCGTTGTAGACGACGTTGCGCAGCACCACCTTGGTCGGGGCGGGAGCGGTGATGAGGACGACCGCGACGACGGCCACCGCCACGGCCAGCAGGGCCAGCAGGGTGGCGAGCAGGCGATCGGCGCGGCGCCGGCGCTTGGGCGGGGCCGAGGATCGAGCGGGCGCCTCGAGGGGAGGCCGGCGCCTGGGCGGTCCGGGCCGCGGCCGGCGGGGCGTCGTCACCCCCTCCTGGACGGCCCCGGCGCCGGCGGCCGCGCGCCGCGAGTCACGCGTGCCGCTGGGCCTGGGATTCCTCGCCAGGAGACTGGTCGCCTGGGTGGCGGGGTCGCCGCGCGAGGCCGGGCGCTCGCCCGGCGCGATTCCGTCCCCGCCGTGGCTCAGTGCCCGACCCATCTCGCGCGCGGTCTGGTAGCGGTCGCGCGGGTCGAGCGCGAGCGCGATCGCCACAGCCTCGCCGAGCGCGGGATTGACCGCCGCGACGATGGTGTCGAGCATCGGCGGCTCCTCGCGCTGCTGCTTGAGCGCGAGCTCGGTGAGGGAGGTGGCCTCATAGGGCAGGCGCCCGGAGATCAGCTGGTAGGTGACCACGCCCAGCGCGTAGAGGTCGGCTCGCGGCCCGGCCTCCTCGCCCCGCGCCTGCTCGGGCGCGAGGTAGGCGGCGGTGCCGAGGACCGAGCCGACCTGCGTGATGCTCGACTGCTCGGTGGCCTTGGCGATGCCGAAGTCGGCCAGCTTGACGCGGCCTTCCTGCGAGCGCAGCAGGTTGCCGGGCTTGACGTCGCGGTGCACGACGCCGTGGCGGTGGGCGTAATGCAGGCCCTCGCACGCCTGATCGATGATCGCCAGCGCCTCGTCGACGTCCATCCAGCCGTCGTCGCGCAGGATCTCCGCGCAGGAGACCCCTTCGATGTACTCCATCACGATGAAGTACTGGCCGGTGATCTCGTCCTGGCCGGAGTCGAACACCTGCACGATGTTCGGGTGAACCAGGCGCGCCGCGGCCTGCGCCTCGCGCTGGAAGCGCGACACGAAGGTGGGGTCCTCGGCGAGATGCTCCGCCAGCAGCTTGACCGCCACCTGGCGCTCGAGGCGCAGGTCGACCGCCAGGTGCACCGTGGACATGCCGCCGAATCCCAAACGTCCCTCCAGGCGGTAGCGCCCGGCGATCTCGACGGCGCTCATTTGCCGGCTTCCTGACCGCCGGCGCCCGGCGTGGCGCCGCCTGCGCCTTCACCCGCGCCGCCCCCCTGTCCGTTGCCCGCGGCGGGCGGGGCTTCCCCGCCGCCGGCTCCCGGTGCCGGCGTGCCGCCCGGGCTGGAGGTCGTTGGGGTGGTGGTGGTGGAGGTTGGGGTGGTCGGGGTGGTGCTCGTCTGCGTTACGGGGGGCGCGGTCGTGTTGGTTTGAGTGCTCGGAGTGGTGCGTTGAGTCGTGCCCGTGGCGGTCGGCGTCAGCGGCTGCGCGCAGAGCACGAGCGCGCGGCCGCGGAGGTTCGCTATGCCTTCGCGCAGTCTCGTCCGCAGGCCGGCGTCGATGCTCGAGGGGAGCGTGGCGAAGTCGCGTTCGGTTTTGAGGATCGCGGCCGAGGTGACGGTGCAGCTCCCGTTGCCCGCCTGCGCCGCCTGGGCGACTTCTTCGAAGTCGCGCTGCAGCGGTCCCGCGTTGCCCGTGGGAATCAGCCCCTTGCCGGAGCTCCCGCAGGAGACGATCAGAGCCGCCGCGGCGCCGAGCAGGCACGCCGCCGCCAGGCGGAGCATCGGCAGTCGGGCGCTCCTCCACCGAGATGCCCGGTTTGCTGGTGGGCGAGCTCGCATCGTCATTGACCGTACTCCAGGCGCTCGGCGAGCGAGTCGGGCAGGTGCGCGGCGCGGATGGCCGCGGCGGCGGCTGCCACGTCGTAGTCGGTGCGCCTGAAGGAGGCCGTCAGGCCCTCCAGGTCCAGCAGCAGCCAGGAGGCGCGCGCGTCTCCGTCGCGCGGCTGTCCGACGCTGCCGGGATTGAGCAGCCACTCGCCCGACGCGATGTCGAGCTGAGTGCCCTCCCGCTGTGGCTCCCCCGAGGTGAGCTCCATCTCGCGGCGCACGAATGAGAGCGCGACGTGGGAGTGCCCGATCAAACAGACGCGGTGGCGTTGCGCGTCAAGGCACAGCTCGGCCAGCAGCGCCGATAGCACGTACTCCCACACGGGGTCGCGCGGGCTGGCGTGGTAGAGGCCGACCAACCCCTCCTGCCCCTGCGGGCTCAGCCCCGCCAGGAAAGCGAGATTCTCCGGCGCGATCACCTCCTGGGTCCACTCGACCGCGAGGCTCGCGCCGCGCGAGAAGTCGTCCAGCGGGATCTCGCCGGTCACGGCGAGGTCGTGGTTGCCCGCCAGGCACACCGCGACGTGCTCGCGTGCGAGGGCGACGCAGGCGTCGGGGTCCGCTCCGTAGCCCACCAGGTCGCCCAGGCACCACAGCTCGGCGGCCTCGCTGGCCGCGACCGCCTCGAGCGTCGCCTCGAAGGCCTGCCTGTTGGCGTGGATGTCGGAGATGACCGCGACCTTCATAGGCTTCGCCGTGTGCGGCTGCGCGGCCCTACTCCTCCCCTGACCCGGCCTCCGTCCCGCCGAACTCGGGTAGGTTCTTGATGCCCTCGCGAGTGCGCCACTTGGAGTAGTTGTCCTCCATCGCGTCGATCAGCTCGCGCATGAAGCGCGGGGAGAGGTTCACGCGGGAGACGACCACGCCGGGGACCTCCTCGGACTCGACCTCGTGGTCGACGCGGGCGAAGGTGACGGTGAACTCGTAGTCGGAGTGGCTGACGTTCGCGAAGTTCGCGTATACGCCACCCATGATCTCGGGGGACAGGTGGATGTTTATGTGGCGCTCGGCGCCTGAGTCTTGGTCGTTCACGTAGCTAGTATCGCAATCGCTGGGTCAGGATCGACGACTGAGCACCTTTCCAACGATGACCGCGCCCCTTCCCAACCCGTCGTGACCGCGGATCCGACGCCGCTCGGTGGCCTGCATGAAGCCGTGCTCGCGGTCGTCGCAGAGCTCGCCGGGCCGCAGTCCGAGCTCGCCGATCGAGACGGGGGGACCGGCGCCGCCGGCCGATCGGGGCGGGGGGCGATCACGCTGGAGCGCCCGCCGCGGGCGGATCTCGGCGACTACTCCACGAACGCGGCGTTGCTTCTCGCGCGGGATCTCGATGCGGCGCCCCGCGAGGTGGCCGAGAGCCTGGGCGGCGCACTGCAGGGACGGCTGGGTCCGAACCTCGAGCGCTTCGAGGTGGCGGGACCGGGCTTTCTGAACCTGTTTCTCGCCGACTCGTGGTTCGCCGAGGCGCTCGCCGCGACGCTCGCGGCGGGGGAGGCGTTCGGCGCCGCAGCGCCCGCAGCGCCCGAGCGCATCCTCGTCGAGTTCGTGTCGGCCAACCCCACCGGGCCGATGCACGTAGGGCATGCCCGCAACGCCGCCTACGGCGACGCGCTGGCCCGCTTGCTCGCCTTTCGCGGCCACGATGTCGAGCGCGAGTTCTATGTCAACGACGCCGGCTCGCAGGTGCGCAAGCTGGGCGAGTCGGTCCTGGCGCTGAAGCGCGGCGAACCGGTGCCCGAGGACGGCTACCGGGGGGCATACGTGGAGCAGCTCGTCCACCTGGCGCAGGAGGACTCGCAGGACCCCTCGGTGCTCGGGCGCGCGCTCGTGCGGGCCACCGTCGAGGACATGCGCACGGCGCTCGCGGAGTTCCGAGTGGGGGGCTTCGATCGCTGGAGCTATGAGAGCACCCTGCACGAGGGCGATCCGAGCCCCGTGCAGCGGGCGCTGTCGATCCTCGACGAACAGGGGCACAGCTATACCAGCGAGGGCGCGCTGTGGCTGCGCACCACGGAGTACGGCGACGACAAGGACCGCGTGCTCGTGCGCTCCAACGGCGAGTACACCTACTTCGCCTCGGACATCGCCTACCACCAGGACAAGCGCGAACGCGGCTACGACCGCCAGATCGACGTGTGGGGCGCCGACCACCACGGCTACGTGTCCCGCATGAAGGCCGCCTACGCCGCGCTTGGCGGCGACCCGGGCCACCTGGAGCTGTTGATCATGCAGCTTGTCCATCTGATGCAGGGTGGAGAGCGCGCGCAGATGTCAAAGCGCTCGGGCGAGTTCGTCTCGCTCGGAGACCTCGTGAGGGAGATCGGCGTGGACGCGGCACGCTGGTACCTGCTGGCGCGCTCGCATGACACCACCGTCGATCTCGACCTCGACCTCGCGCGCGAGCAGTCCAACGAGAACCCCGTCTACTACGTGCAATACGCGCACGCGAGAATCGTCTCGGTGCTCGCGAACGCGGGGCCGCAGGCGGTGCGCGGCGCGCCGGGCCGGGTGACCGATCCGCAGCGCGGGCCGCTGCATGCGGCCGAGCGCGCGCTGATCGAGCGGTTGCTCGCGTTCACCGTCGAGGTGCAGGAGGCCGCCGAGCGGCGCGCGCCGCACCGGATCGCGGGCTATGCGCTGGAACTGGCCCAGAGCTTCACGGCCTTCTACCGGGACTGCCGGGTCGTCGGCGCCGAGCCCGAGGCGACCGAGGGCTTCCGTCTGGCGCTGTGCCTGGCGACGAAGCGAACGATCGCCTGTTGCCTTGACCTGCTGGGGGTCAGCGCGCCCGAGACGATGTAGGCGCGGCATCCGCCCGGCGCGGCTCAACGCCCGGGAGGCCGGCGGCCTCAGCGGATGGGGCCCGGAAGGCCGGCGGCGTGGTCGGTGAGGTCTGCGGCGGGGTGGTCCGGCAGGCATGCGGCGTCAGTCAAAGCGCGAGAGGTCGGCCTCCAGCCGGGCGGCGTCGCCGGGGCTGAGCGTGCGCGGGGGTGCCTCGCGGGCCGCCTGGGCATGAGCCCGGCGGCGCCAGCGGGGCAACAGGAGGGCGAGCGCGCCGAGAAGCGCCAGCACCGCGGCGAGCGGAACGAGGTAGGCGGCGAGGTCGAAGCCGTGGGTGCTCGGCAGTGCGAGCACCGCCGGACCGTACTGGCCGACCAGCGCGCTCTTGATCTGTGCTTCGCTGTCGCCCTGGTCGATCAGGCCCCGGATGTAGGCCCGCTCCCGGTCGGCCTGCGGGGATTGGGCGACGTTCAGGGGGATCTTGCAGGTGACGCACATCACCTGGCGCTCGATCGCCGGCAGAGACGTGCGGGGCGCGGGCGTCGCCCGTGCAGGCATGACGGGCGCCGAGGCGAGCGCTCCCAGGACGATCAGCACGCCGAGCAGCCCGCTCGGCCACCGGCGGGCCGGCGAGCGCAAGGGGTCTCGATCACGGCGTCTCACGAGCCTTCAGGGTAGAGGCCGGCGGCGTGCCAGCTGCTCCGGCACGGTCGTGGCGCGGCCCGCCGACGCCGTCGCCGGGGCCCGGCCCACCGGCTAGAATCGCCGGGCGAGCTCGTGCGAGAGGTTCCCTGAGGCGGGCTTCCAGGTGGTTTCCGACAGGTGGCTGATCCACGGTGTAGAGCTGTCCCAGATGCGGGCGAGAGACCCTCGCCCGGCGCGCTTTCGTGACGGTCGCGCCCCGGAGTGCGATCAGACGCCGCCGCGCCGTCGCGCTGGGGATCGTGGTGGTTGTCACGGCGACGATCGTCCTGGCCGCCGGGGGAGCGGAGGGGCCGCCGACGGTGCGGACCCCGGCTCGGTCCGGGGTCGCGGGACTTCCGGCAGGCTCCGCGACCGGCAGCGGCTCCTCCTCGGCGGCGCGCGGCGCGGCTGCCTCGGGCGGCTTGCGCCCCGGATCTGATCCGAGCGTCCTGCCCGGAGCGGTGCTGATCGCCGACCGCGACAACAACCGCCTGCTCGAGGTCAGCCCGACCGGACAGGTTCTGTGGCGCTTTCCCGCGCCCGGCGACCTCGCGCGCGGCCAGAGCTTCCGGGTGCCCGACGACGCATTCTTCTCGGCCGACGGGCGGCAGGTGATCGTCACCCAGGAGGACGACTCCGTCATCAGCGTTGTCGACTTCGCTCGCAAACGCATCGTCTACCGCTACGGCCATCCCGGCGTTCCGGGCTCCGAAGCCGGGTATCTGCACAACCCCGACGACGCGCTTCTGATGCCGGGCGGAGACATCCTGTCCGCGGACATCATGAACTGCAGACTCGTGGTGATCCGGCCCCCGCAGCACCGGCCGGCGCGCCAGCTCGGGCAGACGGGCAACTGCGCGCACGAACCGGGCGTCTCCTTTGCAAGCCCGAACGGGGCATTTCCCATGGCGGGCGGCGCCACGGCGGTCACGGAGATCAACGGAGACTGGCTGCAGGTGCTCGATCGGGCGGGCAGGCCGCTGCTCGAGACCCATCCACCCGGCTTCACCTATCCGTCCGACACCAACGAGGTGCGCCCGGGGCTCTTCCTGGCGGCCGACTACACGAGTCCGGGCGCGATCGAGACCTTCACCCCTCGCGGCCGGCTGAAGTGGCGCTATGCGCCGACGGGGCCGGCCGCGCTCGACCAGCCGTCGCTGGCGCTGCCGCTTCCGAACGGCGACGTGCTGGCAAACGACGACAAGAACCACCGCGTGATCGTGGTGGATCCCCGGACCAACAGGATCGTCTGGCAGTACGGCCACACTCATCGGTCGGGCGCCGGCGCGGGGTTTCTCGACAACCCCGACGGCCTCGACCTCGCTCCGCCCTATTCGCTCGCCGCCCGCTTCGCGCGCACCATGCACGCCCCGTGAGCGCGCCGGTCTTCACGCTCACGCGCTCCGGGACCCGGCCCGCTGCGCTCCCGCGGGCCCGCTGAGCGCCTGCGCGCGACCGTTCCGGTCGCTCGCCCGCCCGTCGCCCGCGCTGAACCCGGGAAGCTCGAGCGTGATCCTTGCGCCTCCCGCCGGTCCCTCTCCTGCCGTGACGAAGCCGCCGTGGGCCTCGGCGATCGCGCGCACGATCGCCAGGCCCAACCCGGTTCCACCCGAGGCCCGATCGCGTGCCGCATCGGTTCGATGGAATCGATCGAACACGCGCTCGCGCTGGTCGGCCGGGATACCCGGGCCGTCGTCTTCGACCACGAAGCGCAGGTGGCCCGCACCCCTGCGTTCGACCTCCAGGCGCACCAGTCCGGTCCCCGGAGCGGTATGCGCGACGGCGTTGCTCAGCAGGTTGCGAAGCGCCTGGGCGAGGCGATCGGGATCGGCTCTCAACGTCCCGGCCGGGACCGCTGCGAGCTCGTAGTTGCGCTCGGCGAGCAGGCTCATCCCGTCCCAGAGATCCTGGACGAACGGTCGCAGGTCGACCGATTCGACGCGCAGGAACTGCGCTTGCTCGGTCTTGGCGAGCAGCAGCAGGTCGTCCACCAGTCGCCCGATCCGGGCGATCTCGGCTTGCACGAGGCGCTCGACGCGACGCACCTCCCCACCCGAGGGGTTCGGTTGGGCGGCCAGCACTTCGAGCTGGCCGCGAATCACGGTCAGCGGCGTGCGCAGCTCATGGGACGCGTCGGCGACGAAGGCGCGCTGCCCGGCGAAGGCGTCGGTGAGCCGGTCGAGCATGTGGTTGAAGGCGTCCCCCAGCACGCGCACCTCGTCTCCCTGGCTACCCACGTCGTGGATGCGCGGGTGCAGATCGCCGGCATCGACCTGGGCGGCCACGGCTGCCATGCGGCGCAGGGGACGAGACACCCGCGTGCCGATCAGGTAGGAGGCCAGCAGGGCGCCTGCGAGCGTCAGGATGGCGGCGAGGATGAACGCGCCGGCCACGCCGCGCTGCGCATGGGCCACGCTCACCAGGGGTTCGCCCACGCCGATGCTCACGCGCACGCCACCCGGGAGCCGCACCGTGTGTTTGAGCAGGCGAAGCTGGCCGATATCGGGCAGGCGCACCGTTGAGTATCCGTCCGGCGCGCTCGTCAGCCGCTCCGAGGCGCGGTTCTCCTGGGCCTGACCGGCGGGCGTCTCTCCTGCATCTGGCGTGGCGGCGTTGAAGAGCTCCGGGCGGTTGGTGCTCGGGCCGAACCCGGGGACGATCGCGAACAGCAGGGTGGAGCTCGCGCTGAAGGGCTGCGCGCGCACGTAGCGCTTGGCCGCTTCGGCGACCGCCCGGGGGGAGCGGTCGTCGGAGGACGCGAGCGCGCGCGAGAATTCGCTCGCGTCGCCCTTGAGCTCGTGATCGATCTGGTGACGGAGTTGGGCCCCGGTCCCTCGATAGACGGCCAGGAAGGTGATCCCGGTGCTGAGCAGCATCACCACCGCGATCCATGCGGTCAGGCGCCAGCGCAGGCCGGTCCCCGCCAGGCGCCCGCGCAGACCGCCCTGAGCAACCCTTGGGGGTGGCTCCGCGGAAGGGGGGCGCTCAGGCCTCATCGCCCGGGCCGCAGCCGAGCAGGGCCCTCGGTGGCGTCGGTCGCTCCTCTACGCGGTCCGCGCAGCGTCGCATGAGGTCAGCATAGACGCAGGAAACGAAGCCGGCCAGGCGCGCCGATAGGATGACCCGCGGTGTGAGATCGCCCAGTCGAGTGATCGCGTGCGTGGTGAGCTCATTCGAGGGGACGAGCTTCCGCGGCGACCCGTTGACGATTTCCGCTCGAACGGCCGCCTAGTCGATGGCGACCGCGCGAGAGAGACGCCGGGTCGCCAGCCGCCGACGGCTGCGCCGCCAGCGTTTGCTCGTCGCCGCGGCGGTATTTCTGGCGATCGTGGTGGTCGTGGCGATCGCTGCCTCGGGCGGAGGGTCGGGGCGCTCGGGCGATCGCGGCGCCGCGAGCACCGCTGCGAAACGCGCGCACGCGCTGGTCGCGGGCGGCCCGCTTGCCCCGGCCTCGGCCGGCGGCCTCGAAGCGCTGTGGGCTCCGCAGAATGTGGTTGGCTCCCAGCCGGGAACCGCGGCGGCCTATGAGGCAGCATCGAGGCTTCCCGGCCCGGCGGGCTACATCCTGATCGCCGACCGGGGGAACAACCGGATGCTGGTGGTCGACCCGCAGGGCCAGGTGGTGTTCCTCTACCCGACGGCCGCGGACCTCGCCGCGGGGCGACGGCTCGTGTACAACGACGACACGTTCGTGGAACCCGGGGGGCAGGGGCTGATCGCCAACGAGGAGGACAACCACGCGATCGTGCGCGTGGGACTCGCCGATCACTCGCTGCGGCTGCTGTTCGGCCATCCCGGGCAGGTGGGCTCCGATCAGACGCATCTGAACACCCCCGATGACGCCTATGCGCTGCCCGACGGCTCGTTCACGGTCGCTGACGCCTACAACTGCCGGATCCTCTTCATCAAGGCCTCTCGCATCGTGCGCCAATACGGCCACTCCGAAGTCTGCCGCCACGATCCGCCGCGCTATTTCGGAGCCGTCAACGGCGCCACGCCGCTCCCCGGGGGCGGGGTGCTGGTCAGCGAGATCCCGGGCAACTGGATCGACGAGATCGGTCCCGACGGGCGGCTCGTGTTCTCGCTGCGGGCGCCCGTCAGCTACCCGTCCGATCCCCAACCGCTGCCCGGCGGACGGATCCTCTTGGCCGACTACGCGAGCCCCGGGCACATCCTGATCATCGACCGCACCGGCAGGGTGCTGTGGCGCTACGGTCCCTCGGGGGGCTACGGGCGGATGGACCATCCCTCCCTGGCCATGGGGCTGCCGAACGGGGATGTTGCGGTCAACGACGACTACCGCGACCGGGTGCTGGTGATCGATCCGCGCACGAACAGGATCGTCTGGCAGTACGGCCACACCGACAAGCCCGGCTCGGCCAGGGGCTACCTGAACACGCCCGACGGGATGGACTTCATCCCGGCCGGTCCCAACGGCGGCCCCGACTACGCCGCGGTCGTGCACCCGTGACCGCGTGAGCCCGGCGAGACCTGAGCTCGCGGCCCGGCGCCGGGCCGCTCGGGAGCGACAGGTCCGGCGCCGGCGGCTCGCCGTGGGGGCGCTGGTGCTCGTGGCGATCGTGATCGTGGCGTTGGTCGCGGGGAGCGGGTCCTCGCGCCACGCGGGCACCGTCACTGGACCTGCGCGCTCGTCGGGGTCGGCAGGTGCAGCGGCCGGCGTGAGGGTCGTCGTTGCGTCGACCGGCCGGCTCCCGGCGCCCGTGCAGGACGCGGCCGCGGTGGCGGTCAGCCCGGAAAGCGCGCTGCTCCTCGGCGGGCTCGATCAGAGTGAAACCTCGACGGCTGACATCGTGCGGATGGGTCGCTCGGAAGCCGTGAGCGTGGGTTCGTTGCCGGCGGCGGTCCACGACGCATCAGCGAGCGCCGTGAACGGACAGGCATATCTGTTCGGCGGCGGGGTGATCAGCTCGTTCGACTCGATCACCCGCGTTTCGAGTGCCGGCGAAGCCCGGCCGGCCGGCCGGCTGCCCACTGCGGCCTCGGATCTCGCCACCGCCACGCTCGACGGCACGGTCTACATCGTCGGCGGCTACACCGGCCAGACGCCCCTGCAGACGATTCTCGCCTGGCGCCCGGGCGCGGGGCCGGCCCGCCAGGTGGGCCTGCTCCCGAAGCCGCTGCGTTACGCCGCCGTTGCCGCACAGGGCGGACGGATAGTCATCGCGGGCGGCACCAGCGGAGTGGCGGCAAGCGAAGACGTCTACGGCTTCGATCCCCGGACCGGGCGGGTCGCGACCGTCGCCCATCTGCCGCGTCCGCTGACGCACGCGGCGGCGGGCGCCCTGAATGGGACCGTGTTCGTGCTGGGAGGACGCGGGACGGCGTCCAACAGTCAGACGCGGCGGATCCTCGCGATCTCGCCGAGCGGAGCCGTGAGCATCGCCGGCGCTCTGCCGAAGCCCCTGTCAGACCTCTCGGCAGTGGCCCTCGGCGAGAACCTTCTGATCGCCGGAGGGCGTGACCAGGCCGGGCACGTTCAAGACGCGATCATGTCGCTGAGCGCACGACCCGCACAGTCATCCGGCTGACGGCCCGGATCGCGGGCACTCCCGGCTCGCAGCCTACGAGCTCTCCGCGAGTGCCACCGCACGGTTCAGGAAGGCCTGTTGGATCTCGCCTCGAGAGATGGCCACGATCTGACCGCGGCGGTCGATGATGAAGCTCTCCGGCAATTGATCGGTGCCGTAGGCGTGGGCGAAGGAGCCGACGTTGTCGCGCAGGTTGGGGTAGGTCAGGCGGTAGCGCCGCACGAAGCTCTGCGAGTCCGGGGAGGCGTCGAGATAGGTGACGCCCAGGACCGTCCCGCCGTGCTGGGCAAGCCGGGCCTGGACGCGCTCGAGGAGAGGCGCCTCGACCTGGCAGGGTTCGCACCAGGATGCCCAGAAGTTGAGCACGACAACCTTGCCCCTGAACGAGGCCAGCGAAGCATCGCCGGGCCGGCCGAGCGTTGGCAGCGAGCGGCTCGCGTCAGGCGCCGCGGGGCGCTGGCTGCGCGCCACCTGTTCGTCGAGCGTGCGGCTGGCCGATCGCTCCGAGACGCCGTAGATGAGCAGGCCGATGAGGCACGCGCCGGCGAGCGAGGCGAGGATCGGCATGGCGCGGCGTCCCACGGCAACCAAGAGTAGACGGGGGCGGCGCAACATCCGCCCGGTGCGGCGCTAGCTCAGTTGGTAGAGCGCGAGCTTCCCAAGTCAGCCGGCAGTCGTGGGCAGTCGCTCCACCGATATAGCCCGAGCGCGGTGGGCGAGGTTGGGATATCCAGGCCGAAGCAACGCACGGCCAACCTTGGTGCGGCTCTAAAGCCCGCTCGTCATGGCGTCGATGGGATCCCGTCCCGCCGGGAAGGTCGTGGAGCGCCCGCCGGCGCACCGTCAACAGATCAGGAGTCGACTGTGTTGCAAAGACTTGCGTTGCTGTCAGCCATAGTGCTTTTCTGTTCGCTTCTGGGCGCAGCTCCCGCGATCGCGGAATCCGGGCTCACACCGTCGCCGGGGCAGCTGGAATTCGGTTCCGTGGACGTGCACTTCGGGGGCAATCCACGGCATGGGATCCAGTTCTCAAACGAATCCCTGTCAGCCGTGACCCTCACCTCGGCCACGGTCACCGGAGCTGATGCCGCTCAGTTCCAGATCGTCAACGACGGGTGCTCGGGCCAGACGATCGAACCGACGAGCAGCTGCACGCTCGAAGTTGAATTTCGGCCGGGCGGGCCGGGCCCAAAAGTCGCGAGCCTCGAACTAGGCGATGGCGAAGGGACGCTCGAAGTGCCCCTGTCGGGCGTGGGCATCACAGGGACGCTTTCGGCAAACCCAAGCCCCCTGGTCTTCTCCCCGATCCCGTATACCCGATCGAGCTCTCACGAAGGGGAACAGAGCGAGACCGAACAGACAACGGTGCTCGACAGCCCGGATGCCGGCGCCCACATCGAATCGGTGAGCATCATCGGCGCGGACGCCTCGTCCTTCTCAATCCAGTACGGCAACTGCGAACACAACCTGATGGCGCCGAACAACACCTGCAGCACGGGAGTCCGCTTCCAGCCCCTCTCGCCGGGAGCGAAGCATGCGCAACTGCTCATCACGAGCGACGCGGCCAACGGCTCGCTCGAAATCCCGCTCGAAGGCGAAGGCCGCCAGGGCCCTCACTTCAGCCCAAGCACCAGCCAGGCCCTCCTCGGAGACGTTCTCCTCGGCGCCTCGCTGCAGCAAACGTTCACGATCGCCAACACGGGGGACTACCCGCTCTTCATCCAGCAGTCGTTCCTCATATCCGGAACGCCGCTCATGTTTCCAGTCCTCTCTGACACGTGCAGCGGACAGATCGTCAGCCCCAATGCATCATGTGCGGTCACGGTCGGCTTCCAACCGACCACCCCAGGAGAGAAGAGCGCGTCGATGCTCCTGATCACGAACGGCACGCCGTCAATCAACGTACTCGGCATCGACGGCGTCGGAATCCAGCCTGCCGTCACCCTTCCGCCGCTCTCGGCTCGGGCGACAGCGGCTGCCCCTCCGCCACCTTCCCGCGTCTACGCTCGCGTGCTCACGCTCGCGCGGTCCGCCAGATCGTCCATCTCGACCAAAAAAGGTGCGATCGATACAGGCATCATCGCGCGCTGCCCGGCCCAGCCCGGCGGCTGCCGCACCACCAGCTTCATCACCGCGAACATTCCAACCAACGGCGCGCACCCTGCCGCCGCGCGCTCCGGCCACTCGACGGTGCTCCTGGGGTCGGCGGTCATCCGGGAGCGCGGCGGCGAGCAGACGCTCGTGCGCATTCCGCTGTCGCGGTACGCGATAGCACTGCTGACACACAGACATAGCCTGCGAGCGACGATCGAGACGGTGATCCGAGCAGGCAGCACCATCTTGGCTGAGCGCACCAGGACTGTCACGCTCGTCGGCCTCAACACCGCGGTAAGGCACGTCGAGTCAGACCTCGACCGGGCATCTCGCTGAGCAGCGTCTGACCCATTGGGCGCGGGCACGAGGAGCCCCGTGGAGGGGATGGCAGCAGCCATCCAGCTACAACGCCGATTCCCTTGGCGAGGATCACGACGCCGACGCCTGATCGTGGTCCAGCGCGTCTCCGCCTGCGGTGCGCTCGCGGGTGGTTTGGGCGGGGTACGATCACCGCATGCGAGTCGCGGCTATTCAGATCGACGTAGCGCTCGCGGATATCCCGGCCAACCTCGCCGCGTGCGAGTCGCTGGCTCGGGACGCGGCGCGCGCGGGTGCGCAGGCGATCGTGCTGCCCGAGTTCTTTACGACCGGCGCCGCGTTCGTTCGCGAGCTTGCAAACGCCGCGTTGGCGCCCGACGGCGCGGCGACCAGCATGCTGCTGCGCCTGGGCCGTGAGGAGGGCGTCCTGATCGGCGGGTCGTTTCTATGCAGGGACGCCGACGGAGAGGTCCGCAACGCGTTCCTCCTGGCAGGGCCAGACGGGCTGCTCGGACGTCACGACAAGGACCTACCGACGATGTGGGAGAACGCGCTCTACGTGGGTGGGGAGGATGACGGGGTGATCGAGGCGGGTGAGCTGACCGTCGGTGCAGCGGTCTGCTGGGAGTTCATGCGCAGCGGGACGGCGCGCCGCCTGCGCGGGCGTGTAGATCTCGTGATGGGCGGCTCCAACTGGTGGAGCATCCCGCAGTGGCCGCCGACCGCCTACACGCGACGGGCCGAGAGGGCGAATGCCGCCAACGCCGCGCGCGCACCCGGAGTATTCGGCCGCTACGTCGGCGCTCCGGTCGCGCATGCGGCGATCACCGGCGCGTTCTCGTGCCCTATGCTCGAGCTGCCCGGCGTCACCTACCACGGCCGCTTCGAGGGCGGGGCGCAGATCGCCGATGCGCACGGCCGGGTGCTGGCCCGCCGCGAAGCATCCGAGGGCTCGGGCTACGTGATCGCCGACGTCGAGGCGCAACGCACCGGGCCACGTGAGGACGTGCCCGCCCGGTACTGGCTGCACCGCCGCGGCGCGATCCCGGCCATCGCATGGAACACCGGGCGGCTGCTGGGCCGGCGCTGGTACGCCCGACACGTGCGCGGCGGCCCGCCGCTTACCCTCGACCCTGCACCGGTCCGCGCCGGACGCGGAAGCGACTCACTCACGCGCGTCTCTGGTCCGTGAAGTCTGCGAAGAGCTCGTCCAGTCTCTCGGCGATGCCCTTCCTCGACATGGTCGGACCGCTCCGCAACGAAGCGCTGGTCGGTCTGGCGACCACATTGGGTGACGAGGCCCCATTCGGGGCGTGCGCGCCGGTAGAGCGGCTCTCCCGCTCGCCGAAGATGCGGTGATGAAGACCCTCGAGCGGCACCCTCGCAGACGCTGGTTTCCCGACCTCAAGGCCGAGGCGCTTGCCTGGTGGGTGAGGAGGGTCTCAGACCAGAGGCTCCAGTCGGTCATGCGCAGTCGGC
Organism: uncultured Solirubrobacterales bacterium; assembly: GCA_963811445.1. Lineage (GTDB taxonomy): Bacteria > Actinomycetota > Thermoleophilia > Solirubrobacterales > Solirubrobacteraceae > Palsa-744. Next base: position 13,816 of record CAWERP010000001.1, on the reverse strand, counting down.
TTCGCGGCGTGCTGTTGTGGCAGATCTTCCGCACGATCGGTCAGCGCGCACAGCCCGACACACGCCTCGATGTGGTCGTGGAGTTCAGGATCACCGGCCGAGGAGATGGCGGCATCGACCGCTACCAGCTCACGCTCACCGACGGCCGGTGCCGGACATCAAGACGCGGCGGACACAGACCGGCGTTGACGCTCGAGCTTGAACCGGTGGCGTTCCTGCGTCTGGTCGGCGGTACTGTCAGCCCCCAGCGGCTCCTGATCGCGGGCAAGCTCAAGCTGCGGGGTGACCTCGTGTTCGCCCTGGCCCTGCCCGCGGCGCTCAGGCTTCCCAGGCGCCGACGCTGATCGCAGGGTGGGTCGGCGACGGCCAGCCGTGGCACGTCATGGAGAGAACCCGAGAGCAGCAAACACGGGCGTACATGCCTGAGGTGGGACGCACCCCGGGCTCGAATTCGAGCCCGGGATGCGTCCAAGCACAAAAGCCCTGCAAATCGCCGGGTCGTCGTGTTTTCGTGGTCGCATTGTGGTCACGTCCTTTGCGGTACTGTGACGGACATGCGGGCCCCGCGTCCTCGACACGCCGGCGGGGGGTAGCGGGCCATGTGGCGAGTGCTAGGGGGCGGGGAGGCGGCCGAGGGCCAGCCAGAGCTCTCCGAGCTGCCGTGCCTGACGCGTCTCATGGTGCAGGGTTCGGCCGCGACCGACACGCTCCTGCGCACGGCGGGCGCGTCCGTCCTGTCGGTCCCGGTCCTGACTTGGGCCATGCTGGGCGACGTCCGCGGGGAGCGACCCCGGCTCGCGTTCTACCAGGCACTCGCCGAGACCGCTGATCCGCAGGCAGCGTTCCCGGCTCCCGCGGCGGACGTGCCTGTGACGACACTCCCCGCCCCGCGCTTCGCCTTCCGCCCGCCGGGCGGACACGTCGAGATGCTTCGCTTCGACAGCCCGTTCGCGGCTATCAACCCAGCCGTGCGGGACTCCTACGCCGCCTTTTCGGAGAACCACACCGCGTGGGCCCAGCGCTGGTGTCATGACGACGGCCCCCGCCCGACGCTGTGCGTGATCCACGGCTTCGGCGCCTCGCCGTACTGGCTCAACAGCGCGTTCTTCAACCTGCCCTGGCTGTACCGCCAGGGCTACGACATCCTGCTCTACGTGCTCCCGTTCCACGGCGAGCGTCAACCGAAGTCGGCGCCGTTCAGCGGTTGGGGCCTGTTCGCCCACGGCCTCGCACACCTCAACGAGGCGATCTTCCAAGCCGTATACGACTTCCGTGTCTTCGTCGACAGCCTCATGGCGCAGGGGGTCGAACAGGTCGCCGTCACCGGCCTATCGCTTGGCGGCTACGTCGCGGCGCTATCAGCGGAGGTGGACGACCGCCTCGCGCTGTCGATCCCCAACGCGCCGGTGGTGAGCTTGGGCCCACTCATACGCCAGTGGTTCCCCGCGAACCTGCTCGTCTCCGGCGGGGCGCGGCTGGCGGGCATCGGGCGCGACGAATTCGACCAGGCGCTCGCGGTTCATAGCCCGCTGACCTACAAGCCGCTGATCGCACCCGAGCGCCGGATGATCATCGGCGGCCTGGCCGACCGCCTTGCACCGCCGGAGCAGAGCCGCATGCTCTGGGAGCACTGGGGTCATTGCCGCCTCCATTGGTTTCCGGGCAACCACGTGCTGCACTTCAACCGTGGCGTCTACCTCGACGAGATGCTCGCGTTCATGCGCAGCGTGGGATTCGCCGCGTGATACGAACCACCTAGCCAGCCGGGTGACGCACTGCTTCGCTGTCAATGCGGTCACGGCCAGTAGACGCGACAAGCGTTGCGGGAGGCCGTGCATGACCGGTGGATCTGGCATGCTTGCTCACGAGGCGCTCTCGCCGAGGGCGGAGCAGTGGACAACTTTGGGGGGGAGCAGTATGTCTGACTTGAGCACCGCCGCCAGTCATCGCAATGGCTCCAGTTCCACTCGACGCGCCCTTGCTGTCGCGGCTATTGCCGCACTGAGCCTGCTCGCGGTGATCGCGATGGCCCCCGCGGGCGCGAGCGCCTCCGTGAACTTCGAAGTCAAGGGGCAGTGGCTCTGCAACAACCACGGAAGCGTCACGCCGCTCGCTGGGGCCCGTGTCGAGCTGTGGAAAAGCAACTCCTTCTGGTTCGACGACAACCTCGGCGCGACGCACACGAGCGCCAACGGCTCGTACAGCTTCGGCGTTCGTACCGGCGACAACTTCGACCTCTACGCCAAGGTCGTGCTCAACGACGACCAAGGTGTCCACCTCGGCGAGTGGTACTCGTTTTCGGATTGGGACACGGAAACCGGGACCACGGGTAGCCACTCGGGCCTCGTGAACCTCGGCACTTACGAAATCTCCAAGGACAACGGGTCGGGCACGCCCAAGTGCGCGGTCTTCCAAGGCGCGCACAACGCCTACCAGAACTACAAGCAGATCATCGGCAGCCCGCCGCCCGACACGAGCTACCTGATCAGCGCGGATTTCCCATGCTGCGGCGTGCCGTTCACGACGCTCGATACCACGCACTGGCCCGGCGGCTACGAAACGGGGGCGGCCTACTCGGTCAACTTCCACGAGTTCGCCCACTCCGTCAGGCACAGCTTCGACGGCGGCACGGCCCACTTCCTGTTCGATGTCGCAAGGTTTGGCTACGCCAAAAGCCATTCGCTCTGCCTGAGCTCCAACGAAGGGTTCGCCTTCAACGAGGGCTGGGCCGAGTTCTGGGCGCACACGCCCGGGACCTGCGGCGACGGCACGAACTTCAACCAGGAGGGCAACGTCGCTACCGCCCTGACGGGCCTTGAAAAATGCGCGAACCGCCCCACGATGGTCCGTGTGCTGAGGGAAAACCCCGGGTCGATTCACAGCTACAACGAGTTCAAGACAAAGTTCTTCAACATCGTCGGTCAGCGTGCCTGTCTTCTCAACTCGATCAAAGGCATCGAAGCCGTCGAGGGTACGATCGGCGCCGCGCAGCTGACCGCGAGCGTGGAAGGTCAGATCAACGCCCAGTCGCAGCTGATCAACGGGTTGTCGCGTCGAGTGGGAGGCGTACACGCACGTGCGCTGAAACCCGGCAGGTGCACCAACCGGCAGTGTGTGACGGGAATCGAAAAGGTGATCGCGCCCTCCGCGCTGAGCGCACAGATTGCCCAGGCAAAGCTCGTGCGGGAACGCCTGAAGGCCGGGCTCGCGGCCGCGCGCGGCGTGATCTCCGGTCCGGAATCCGCCCAGATCAAGTTCTTCGAAACGCTCGAAGCCGAACGCCCGGCCTTCGAACGCGCCAATCAGGCGATCCTGATCAGCGGCCTGCAGCAGAGCATCAAGGCGATCAAGTCCAAACCGGGCTTCGGTCCGGCGCGCGCTACGGCTGGCTTTCGCACGATGAACCAGCGGCTCTCGAGCCTGACGAACGTGCGGAGAAGGAATACGAGCACTCCGGCCGCGCTCGCAACGCTCTTCGCAGCGCCAACGATTCCCACCGACCTGGCGCGACGCACTCGATAGGCGAAGTTCGCCGCTAGGGTCTCGTCCGGCTCGCAGTAGGGTCGCTGGAAACATCCGAGGAGAGGGCGCGAGACGGCGAGTCTGGCGTTCGCCTGCCCGGCGCAGGCAGAGGTCGGCGAAGGCGCGCTCGCCGTCGGTCCCAGCGGCATGGTGCCCAAGCGCCGACGCTTGCGACACGACGCCCCGCACGGGCGCCGGCGTGACGCCTCGGCTGATACTCGACAAATCCACGCTACGGCCTCGTTGACCCGGCCCGCACCCGGTGAGACACTCTGACCATGACGACTATGCCAGCGAGCGTCGCCAGTGGGTTCGTTGACGCGATCCTCGCCAGAGACTTCCCCCGCGCCTGCAGCTTGCTGAACCCCGACATCGACTTCCGTGCGATGACGCCAAATCGAGTCTGGGAGGCGGCCAGTCCTGCCGGTGTCGAGGATGTCCTACGCGCCTGGTTCGAGCATCCCGAAAGGGACGTAGAACGTATCGAGCCCACGGAGCCCGCGTCCGTCGAGGACACCCTGCGCGTCGGCTGGTGTGTCTATGGCAGCGACGCCCACGGCCCGTTCATCTATGAGCAGCAGGCGTATCTGCGCGAGGAGAACGCGCAGGTCGTCTGGCTGCGCGTGATGTGCAGCGGTCCGCGTCCTGCGGGGTTGACAGCCGTCGGCGGGGGTGCTTAGATACTCGACTAAGTCACATGACTAAGGTGCTCGCAACCGCGGAGGTGGAGGTCGGGGACGGTCGCTCGATCAGGGAGGCCAACGTCGAGGCCTTCCTCGACGCCGCCGAGCGGCTGCTGATCAGAGAGGGCGCTGCGGGGATCTCGACCCGGCAGCTTGCCCGGGAGGCCGGGCAGAACCACGGCCTCGTCCACTACTACTTCGGCTCGGTTGACGAGCTGCTGCTGCAGACCCTGGAGCGGTTCACAGCCCGTGTCCTCGACCGCCAGCGGGCGATGTACGGGACAGACGCGCCCTTCGCCGAGAAGTGGCGCACCGCGGTCGGCTACATCGAGGAGGACCTCGCGGCGGGCTACCCCAAGGTGTGGGCCGAGCTGGAGGCGCTCGCCTGGGACAGGCCCGAGCTACGCGAGCGGCTGCGCGGCGTCAGCGACCGGTGGCGTTCGCTGCTCCGCGAGGCGCTTTCAGACGCGATCGAGGAGTACGGCCTCGACAGCGCCCGCTTCTCGGCGGAGGCCTGGGCGGCACTGGTAATGCAGTTCAACAAGGGCCTGCTGTACGAGCGCCTGCTCGGCTTCGACCGCGGTCACTCAGAGCTGCTCGCGGCGATCGACGGCTGGCTCACTTCGTTGCAGGAGGGAAAGGCATGAGCACGATCACGGAAACCGCAGTCGCACCCGGGCCGGCCGGGGGATCGATCGGTCGCGAGGGCGAGCAGAGCCGCGCCCGCTACCCCGACGCCGAGGGCTTCGTCGAGCGCGACGGTCAGCGGCTCTTCTACGAGGTCTACGGCGAGGGCGAGGAGACCATCTTCCTGATCCCGACCTGGTCGCTGGTCCACTCCCGCCACTGGAAGATGCAGATCCCATACCTCGCGCGCCACTTCCGTGTGCTGACGATGGACGGTCTAGGCAACGGGCGCTCTGAGCGCTGCCGCGACCCGCAGCGCTACGGGCCCGCTGAGTTCGCCCGCGACTGCGAGGCTGTGATGAACGCGACCGGCACCGAGCGGGCCGTGATCGTGAGCCTCTCGCGCGGCGCCCAGTACACGCTGGAGCTGGCGCGCCTCGCCCCCGAGCGGGTGGCTGGCGCTGCCTTCATCGGCCCGATGTTCCCCTACACCCCGTCGCACTGGTCGGTCCTGCTGCACCCGCTGTCCGGGTCCCTCGCCTTTCAGCGGCGCGATGCCCGTCTACCGCTGGTGGGCGCGCATGAACGCGGTCCACTGGCGGGAGGATTACCCCGAGTTCGCGGAGTGGTTCATCTCGCGATGCTTCTCCGAGCCGCACTCGACGAAGGGCACCGAGGACGGGGTGGGATGGGCCCTCGACACCGACCCCGAGACGCTGATCGCCACGGCGCTGGGTGAGACCCACCGCGACCGGCGGACCCTGCGCGCCCTGGCGCAGAACCTGGAATGCCCGGTGCTGGTGGTCCACGGCGACCGCGACAAGATCACGCCTCCCCGCGATGGCCGGGCGCTGGCCCGCCTCAGCGACGGGAAGCTCGAGGTGGTCCACGGCGCCGGCCACTTCCCGCACGCCCGCAAGCCGGTCCAGGTCAACCTGGCGCTGCGCGACTTCTGCGAGGACGCCTTCGGGCGGCGGCGCACTCCCCGCGATCCCACCATGCACCGCCCCGACGGCCGTCCCCGCGCCCTCTATATCTCCTCACCGATCGGGCTCGGCCACGCGCAGCGCGACGTGGCGATCGCCCGCGAGCTGCGCCGCCTGCGCCCGGACCTCGAGATCGACTGGCTCGCCCAGGACCCGGTCACCCGGATGCTTCAGGCGGAGGGCGAGCGCATCCACCCCGCGAGCGCCCATCTGGCCAACGAGTCCCGCCACATCGAGTCGGAGTCCGCCGAGCACGACCTGCACTGCTTCCACGCGCTGCGCCGCATGGACGAGATCCTCGCCGCCAACTTCATGCTCTTCCACGACGTCGTGCGCGACGAGCGCTACGACCTGTGGATCGGCGACGAGGCGTGGGAGCTCGACTACTACCTGCATGAGAACCCGCGCGAGAAGCGGGTCCCATTCGCATGGCTGACCGACTTCGTCGGCTTCCTGCCGATGGACGACGGAGACGAGCGGGAGAGCTTCCTGACCGCCGACTACAACGCCGACATGGTCGATCACATCGCCCACCACCCGGAGGTCCGAGATCAGGCCCTGTTCGTGGGCAACCCCGAGGACATCGTCCCGGAGCGGCTCGGGCCGGAGCTGCCGATGATTCGCGATTGGACCGAGCGCAACTTCGACTTCACCGGCTACGTCACTGGATTTGACCCCGCCGACCTCGGGGAGCGCACGAAGCTGCGCGCGGAGCTCGGCTACGGGGACGACGAGCGCGTCTGCATTGTCACCGTCGGTGGCTCAGGCGTGGGAGCCGACCTGCTGCGGCGGGTCATCGCCGCCTTCCCGCAGGCCAAGGAGCGCGTCCCTGAGCTGCGCATGATCGTCGTCGCCGGCCCCCGCATCGACCCCGAGTCGCTCCCCTCCCATGCCGGGCTCGAGGTGGTCCCCTACGTGCACAACCTCTACCGGCACCTTGCAGCCTGCGACCTGGCGGTCGTGCAGGGCGGCCTGACCACGTCGATGGAGCTCACGGCGAACAGGAGACCATTCATCTACTTCCCCCTGCTGCATCACTTCGAGCAGAACTTCCATGTTCGGCACCGTCTGGCCCGCTACGGAGCGGGCCGCTGCATGGACATCCAGACGGATGGGCCGCGCGAGATCGCCGCCGCGATCGCACAGGAGATAGGTCGCCCGGTGAGCTACCTACCAGTTGAGACAGACGGCGCGGCGCGCGCGGCCGGGCTGATCGCCGAGCTGCTTTGAGCAGGTCGACCAAACAAGCGCGAGGAGAAACGAGGAAGATGTGAGCATCGACAGGGATACCGCGACGGCATTCGTCGAGGCCTACGGCAGCACTTGGAACGCCTGGGACGTGAAAGGCTTCTGTGAGCTGTTCAGCGAGGACACCGTCTACGTCGCTCACCCGACCGAGGAGACGGTTACGGGCAGGACGGCGCTGGAACGATACGTCGAGAATGAGCAGCGCGAACAGGGCGCGGTGAGGGTGCGCATGGGCACGCCACTGATCGACGGCGACCAAGTAGTGGCCGAGTTCTGGGCCACGGCCACCAACAAAGGCACGCAGGCGACGATCGCCGGTTGCTTCATCGCTCGCCTGGGTGACGAGGACGGACGCTGCAGCCACTTCCGCGAGTACTGGTTCGACATCGAGGGCCACGCAGAGCCTGGTCTCGGTTGGGGTACCTGACCGCGAGCCTATTGGCACCCTGAGTCCGCGACAGCTACGGTACCTGGCGTAGATACAGACCCCGGATTCACGCTCCGTGTGTATCGTCACAGCATGCGCCGCGACCAGGAGTCCAAGGACCAGCTTCGCGCCCTCGTCGGGGTGGAGATTCCGGGCACTGACAGCGTTTCGGGCACAATCTCGGGCACAAACCGGCAAAACGAGCGCGTGACTAGCGCGCCCAGGGGGCAACGACAGGTAGCAAGAACAGCGGTTTAGCAGGGGTTTCCCTGCATCATGCGGCGGTAGCTCAGTTGGTAGAGCGCGAGCTTCCCAAGCTCGAGGTCGCGGGTTCGACACCCGTCCGCCGCTTCAAGAAACCCCCGCCAATGTGGGGGTCTTCCGCCTCGGGCGGCTGCGCAGGTAGCGGCGCTCAGGAAGTCATGGAACTCGCGCCGCATGCCGGTGACAGTCAGACCCACGGCTTTGAGGGCTTCGGCGCGGAGATCGTCCGAGCTGCGATCCGAGAAGCCCGAACGGCCGGATGACTTCGCGGAGCGTCGGCTGTCGCAATGGCTACGCGATGTCTGGGAACGCAGTGGTCTCCGCCACTCCCCCTCTGGATCAACATTGCTTGGGCAGTCGCCCCGCGAGCTGCGTTAGAAACTCTTCGCAGTTTGCAGCCTTTTTCCCGCTCTCCCGCTCACAAATCGCGCAAAATGCGGCAACGACAGACAGGAGCGCAGAATGGAGACGATGAAGACGACCGCCCGGATCAGCACGCAGACGCCGCCGTCTGTCGAGCGGGTGCGTCGTCTGATCCAGCGGCTCGAAGGCTCGACCCAGCGCCGTGACGACTCGATCAACCCGCGCCGCCTGGGCGCTCAAAGCCGTGCTAACGCCGCCTCTGACCCAGCCAGCGCCGAGCCGCAGCGCTGACCCGGCGTGGGGTAACGCGCCGCATTCACTCGCGTCCCACCGCTCGCGGCAGTAGCCCTCAAACGTGTCGAGGGCTTCCATCCCGGTCTACGCCGTCTCGGGATGCCCCCGGGTATCCACGAAGCCGCCGTGCTGCGCTCGCGAAAGACCAAGCCGCGCTCCCGCGGGGGCCACCGAGCCGGGCCGTGCGCCGGGCGGTGGCCGGCTGTCCCTGATCGCGCCGTCGCTCGAGCAAGCCGTGGGCGGGTGGGTCGTCAGAGACCGACACTGGCAGCCACGCCCCCTTCCCGCTTATCGCACCTTGAAGACATGCGGGTTCTCCACAGTCGGTCTGTGGCTTTATTCGCCTGCCAGCCGCTGTGTTTCGACGTACCGTCCCAGCTTCGAAGCAGGAAAACCGAACATGCTGAAGGGAGCGACTGCAATGCCCGAGAGCAAGACTCAGCGCAGCACGGCGGCAAAGGCGACGACGGCTCGAAAGGCGACGACGGCTCGAAAGGCGACGACGGCTCGGAAGGCGACGACGGCTCGGAAGGCGACGGGGCGCCCAGCCGCGAGCAGGACCAAGACCGCGGTCGACAGGACCACGAAGCTGTCAGAGGAAGTAGCACAGTCCGTCGAGGACGGTCAGAGGGCAGCGATCGAGGCGGTGCGCAAGTTCGTCGACAGCGTCGACCGAGCGTTGCCGGCTTTGCCACACGGCGACGGCCCGTCCAGGCGCAAGGAGATCATCGACTCCGGCCTGGAGATGGCCGACCGACTGGTCCACACGGAGTACGACTTCATCCGCAAGGTCGCGGACAGCGCCGGTAGATCTCTGAGCAAATAAGATGGCGGGCAATGGGGGCACCGAGCGGTGCGATGCCGGTAGCCGGAGTGCCGGAGGATAGGATTGCCCCTACGCGCGACGATTGGGTCTCACATCGGGGTGAGTCACGCTGCGGCATCCGCGCAAGTACATTCTTCGATGCAAGCGATGGGAATCTTCGACGAACGCAAGGCGCACGTTCTTAGGTTGTTGCGGGAAGCGGGCGATGTGCCGGTGAACCTCGACGATCTCAAGGCGGCTGGGATCGAGCAACCCGCGAGCCTCATCTACGAGCTCGAGCTCGCGGGCGAGCCGATCGAGCACATCCATTATCCCGGCGGTATGACCAGCTATCGACTGGGCGCTCGTGAGCCGCCGCGATGAGAGCGGCTGCGCCGACTGTCGGACAGCGACGAGCACGAGCCATCATGCTTCCGCCTCGCTGCGCCCGGGATGGTGGGTCTGCCACTGCGCGCAAAGGGCTCGCATCACAGTTCGTGCACGTAAGCTCGGGTCGCTGGTGAACAGTGTCCTGCCAGTTGCGCAGGGATTCGGGCGCGGCGAGGCGCCAGCTCAGCCATGGCCGAGCGTATGCCGGGTTCGACGAGGCTCGACCACGAAGGGCTTCGGGGTTGGCCCGCCAGACTGTCGGTTTCCTGGGGCTGGGAGTGCTTCACCTGGCGACGTCCGATAGACCCTCCTTATCGAGACGACGAGGAGAGATCCCTTCGCAGGTGGTCCTTGCCTGCCCAGCTGGTGGTCTCGCGCATGGTCCGGGGCAGGAGCGAAGTGACCGATCCACAGCGCCGTCGCGGATCCAACGCTCCGAACGGCGCGACATGAGAGACCATGTGCGTGTGGAGGCCGTTCGCATCGGTTGCTCGGGTGGGATTATCCCCACTGGCGCGGGAACGTATATCCGCGTGGCTTGCCGCCGAGCCGCTGGCTCGAGCATTACGCGACGCTGTTCGACACGGTCGAGGTCAACAGCACCTTCTACCGGCTGGCCTCGCCCGCCGCCGTCGCGCGCTGGGTCCAAAGCACGCCGCCAGACTTCGTGTTCGCGCTGAAGGCGAGCCGCTACCTGACGCACATCAAGCGGCTGCGGGACATCGGGCCGGGCATTCAGCGCTTCTACTCCGCGATCGGACCGCTGGTCGGCACGCGCAAGCTCGGCCCGGTGCTGTGGCAGCTGCCTGAGAGCTTCGAGCGTGACGACGAGCGCCTGGCGGGCGCGCTGCGCACGCTGCCCGCCGGCCGTCATTGCTTCGAGTTTCGCCACCGGAGCTGGTTCGCCGACGACGTCTACGCGTTGCTGCGTGAGCATCACGCGGCGCTTGTCATCGGCGACCATCCGGACCGGCCGTTCCAGGCTCACGAGCTCACCACGAGCTGGACGTACCTGCGAATGCACAGCGGCCGACACGGCGGCAGCGGCAGCTACTCCGAGGGAGAGCTCGCGGCTTGGAGGCACCGGCTCGCGGGATGGCGGGCGAGCGTGGAGGTGTTTGTCTACTTCAACAATGACTGGGAGGCGTTCGCGGTTCGAGACGCACGCCGGCTGCGAGAGTTGCTGACGTAAGCGGCGTGCAAGTCGTCAGGCCGTCGTCAGCTCGCGCTCCGCACGCAGCCAGTCTCCGAGCTGATCGCATCCGCCCTCCTCGAGGTGGATGAAGTAGGCGCGCTCGGCGATCTCGGCGTGGCTGGGTTTGCGCTGCCTCGTCGCGCGCTTGCGCGAGGCTGTGGACTTGTCGGCGGACTTGGCGGACTTCGGGCGGCGGACTTCGGGGGCTTGGCGGATTTGGGGGTCATGCTCATCCTTCTCGCAATTGGGATGCCGATCCAGGCGGGATGTTACCGTCGCTATAGCCAATCTCGGTGCCGCCCGCCGGTTGAGGCGCGGTCCCCGGACACCCGAGCCGGTCCGGTTACGCCCCGGGTGAGCCGCGCTTCCCGTGGACACGCTCGGTAGTCCTTGGGCCTCGGCGCTGTCCCGTGCCCCTGGGCGGCGTGGTGTGTCGATGTCGCCCGACAGGGCCAGCTGGCAGCGCCGTCGTATCCCTCCGCCCACGAGGCACACAGCGCGCATGACTGAACCGCCGTTGGCGATCGACTTATCTCGCCGTGGCGCCGGCCGCCAGCGGCGGACGCGGGAGGTTCGTCGCGCACGAGCCGGCCGGGCTGCGTGGAGTCCGCGTTATCCTCGATCAGGGCAGTCGCTGAGCCATCGGTCATCCGACCCGCTCCAGCAGGCCGATGCCGAGCGGGCCAAGTACGGACTCAAACGGAACGATCCGGTCCAGCTCGCGCACTGTCCCGTCGAGCGCGCTCCGCCATTCGCCGCACGCGCCATGCGGCAGCATCAGCGAAGGCACGCCACCCTCGCGCAGCCTCGTTACGACGAGCACCTCCTCGTTGCCGCGCATGAACGCGCATGCGGTCGGGCCTGCGCGGAGCGGTCACGTACGCACCGTCGAACGGGTCGGGGCGGCGGGCGCGCAGCGCGAGCGCACCGACGATCAGCATCAGCTTGGGGTCGACGTCGTCGCCGGCTCGCAGGCGGGCGAGCTGGATCACGCCGCCGCTGCCAGTCGATCGTGCCGCGGTTATCGGGGTCGACGAGCGTCAGCTGCTCCAGCTCGTCGCCTTGGTAGATGTCAGGGACGCCCGGGCAGGTCAGCTTCAGCAACAACGCGCCGAGCGCGGCGCGCCGGCCCGCGGCAGCCACCTCGGCTGCGAACGGCTCGAAGTCCTCGAGGAACGGGCGGTGCGCGAGCAGGCGCTGGCAGAAGCGCTCGACACGCCGCTCCCAGCCGGAGTCGGGCGTGATCCAGATCGTGTGCCGCTTCGCCTCGCGGAGCGCCTTCCGCATGTGGTCGCTGAGGCGCTCGACCGAGATCGGCCAGGCCCCGACGAGCGTCTGGTAGATCCAGTACTCCTCATTCGGGTCAGGCGCGCCACGATCGTGCAGTGGCGTGTTCAGCTCGCGCCAGTGCAGCACGTGCTCGCGCCAGCGCGCGGCCATGCCGGCCAGGGCGCCGATTCGCGCACGTACGTCGGCGCTGCGCTTCGTGTCGTGTGTGGAAGTCGCGAGCAGGCCGTGGGGGAAGCGACGCGCGCGCTCGACGGTGCGCGCGTGGAAGCGCTCTACGCTGAGCCCGAAGCGGCCGGGGTCGCCACCCACCTCGTTGAGCGCGAGCAGGCGCGCGTAGCGATAGAAGGCCGTGTCCTCGACGCCCTTCGCGCTGACTGCGGGGGAGGTCTGCTGGAAGCGCACGACGAACTCGGGCGGCACGGGGACTCTTTAAGCAGTAGCGCGGCCGCGAGTTGCGGCGGCATCTGCGCGTGCTCGATCGCGCGGCGGTCGTCGGACTCGAGGTCCCGGCGCAGCGGATCGACGTAGGTTCTGTAGACCGGGAGCCTTGCGAGCGCCTCCGGGATGCCAGGCAGGTCGGCGACGCGACGCAGTCGCTCGACCTCGGGTGCGAACGTCGTGCTCGCCTGCTCGAGTTGAGCCTCGAGCGCGAGCTTCCCAGAACTGGCGCCGCTCCCCGCTCAGCTCCGCGTCGAGGTCGGACAGCGCTCCCTCGCCGTCCGGATCGACGAACAGCGCGGTGGCGTCGTTCATGAACTCGTAGCCGATGGTGCCCTGCACCGGCCAGTCGCGCAGCCGCTCGTCGACCGCGAGGATCTTCTCCACCCAGACACGCTCGACACCCGCGTCGCGCAGGCGCCGCAGATAGCCGACAGGGTCGGCGAGACCGTCGGGGTGGTCGACGCGCAGCCCGTCCACGACCCCGTCGTTGACCAGCTCGAGCAGCTTGGCGTGCGTGACCTGGAAGACCTCCGCGTCCTCTTGGCGGACGCCCGCCATTCCGTCGATGTCGAAGAAGCGCCGGTGGCGGCCGGTGCACTCGTCGATGTCGAAGAAACGCTGGCGCAGCAGCGGGTCGGCCCAGAAGCGGTTCTCCTCGCACGCGGCCATGTGGTTGGGCACGACGTCGACGACCAGCCCGAGCCCCGCCGCCGCCAGCTCGCGTAGCGCGCGCTCGCCGCCAAGCCGCTCCGAAACGCGCGTCGGGTCGGTTACGTCATAGCCGTGCGTGCTCCCCTCGCGGGCGGTCATCACCGGGGACAGGTACAGGTGGCTGACTCCGAGGTCACGGAGGTACGGCACGAGCGCGCACGCCGCGCGGAGGTCGAGCTCCTCGCCTAGCTGTAGCCGGTAGGTGGCTCGCAGAGCGCTCACGCCCGGCGCAGCACGATCACCGAGCGTGCAGGCGCGCGCAGTTCGGCGCGCGCCCGCACGCTGAACGCGCCCGGCTCGAGGTGTGGCTCCGCGGTCGCGACCTCGGCTTCCCAGCGCTCGCCGAACCGCCGCGCCGGCAGCGTGAACGACGCGTCCTCGGCTGTATTGAACAACAGCAGGAACGAATCGTCGCGGATCGACTCGCCGTGCGCGCCACGGTAGGGGAACGCCTCGCCGTTGAGGAACGTCATCGTACGCAGCTCCGCTGCGTGCCAGTCGCGTTGCGTCATGCGCCGTCCGTCGAGCCGGAACCACCAAGCGTCCGGCAGCCCCCCGTCGCCCACCTGC